>NZ_JAERLY010000003.1:177559-283443 GCF_018256155.1 Gluconobacter sp. Dm-62 | reverse complement strand
CCCCCCCCCGCGGACCGGACGTGGTTCGAAGTCCTCGGCGTCAGCGAGTTCGCATCACCCGACGACATCAAGCGCGCCTATCGTGATCTGATCCGGCAGTACCACCCGGACAAGGTCAGCGCGATGGGAGAAAAAATCCGCGAACTGGCGATGCGCGAAACACAGATCATCAACGCCGCCTTTCAGGAAGCCCGCCTCAGCCGCCGCTTCTGAGGCGTGGTTTGTGTACTCTGATGTCTGGCGGGTCTACACTCCTGCGGACATCATCAGGAGTGCCCCATGTCCCAGACGCCCTCGCCCCATGAGATGATCCGCGTCAGAGGGGCGCGGGAACACAATCTGGAAAACGTGGATGTGGACCTGCCGCGTGACCGGCTCGTCGTCGTCACAGGGGTTTCCGGGTCCGGCAAGTCCTCGCTGGCCTTCGGGACCATCTATGCCGAGGCGCAGCGGCGCTATCTGGATTCCGTCTCCCCCTATGCCAGACGCCTGTTCGACCAGATGCCGGTCCCGGTCGTGGCCTCCATCGACGGACTGCCGCCAGCAGTCGCCCTTCAGCAGCAGCGCGGCGGAAGCAGCAGCCGCTCCAGCGTCGGCAGCCTGACGACACTCTCGAACCTGCTGCGGATGCTCTATTCCCGCGCAGGCACCTATCCCCCCGGCCTCTCACGGCTGGAGGCAGAGTCCTTTTCGCCCAACACCCCCATGGGCGCCTGCCCGAAATGTCACGGACTGGGCCGCATCTATGACGTGACGGAACAGACGCTCGTTCCCGATGACAGCCTGAGCATCCGTGACCGCGCCGTCGCGGCCTGGCCCACGGCCTGGCAGGGACAGAACTTCCGGGACATTCTCATCACCCGTGGCGTGGATGTGGACTGCCCCTGGCGCGACCTGCCGAAAAAGACCCGCGACTGGATCCTCTACACGGAAGAAACACCGACCGAGCCCGTCTATCCCGGCCGCACCCACGCTCAGGTCATGGACGCCATCAAGCGCGGCATTCCGTCTGATTACAACGGCACCTTCAGCGGCGCACGGCGCTATGTCCTGCACACCTTCACGCAGTCGCAGAGCGAGAAAATGCGCAAGCGGGCAGCCTCCTTCATGGTCTCCGCCCCCTGCCCGGTCTGCCACGGACAGCGCCTGAACCCCGATGCTCTGCGCGTGACATTCGACGGACTGAACATCGCCGACTTCTCGAAGCGCACCCTCGAAGACATCGCCGCCTCACTCCGCACATCCGCCAAAACCCTTGCGAACGGCAAGGACGCCACGGCCGTAGCCGCGCGTGGCATGGTCGACGCCATGATCGAGCGCATCGACGTGCTGCTGGATCTGGGGCTGGGCTATCTCCAGCTCGACCGAAGCGTGCAGACACTCTCGCCCGGCGAATACCAGCGCCTGAAGCTCGGCACACAAATCCGCTCGAACCTGTTCGGCGTGGTCTATGTGCTGGACGAACCCAGTTCCGGGCTGCGCGACGCGGGCAATTCGCTGATCGTCGTCGAGCATAACCCGGACGTGATCCGCCGCGCCGAATGGCTGGTGGATGTCGGTCCGGATGCCGGCGAACGGGGCGGCCGCATTCTCTACAGCGGCCTGCCTGACAGACTGCGGGACGTAAAGGACTCCCGCACACGCCCCTATCTGTTTGGCGCAGTCCAGCCCCGCACGACCCCGGTCCGCAAACCAACCGGCACGCTGGAGCTGACCGATATCTGCTGGAACAATCTGGACCATCTGGCCCTGACGCTCCCGCTCGGGGTGCTGGTTTCGGTGACAGGCGTGTCAGGCTCCGGGAAATCCAGCCTCGTCGGGCAGGCCCTCGTCTCCATCATGGCCCGTGCTCTGGGCCAGAAAGTGGACATCGACCCCGACGACGACAGCACGGATGAGGCCCCGCCCCCCGAACATCGCGAGCCCAAGGGGAACGTTTCGGGCGGAACCGGCCCGATCAAACGCATGGTCATGATCGACCAGAAACCGATCGGACGCACCCCGCGCTCCAACCCCGCCACCTATACCGGCCTGTTCGACACGATCCGCCGCCTGTTCGCGGAAACGCCGGACGCAAAAACGCGCCATTTCGATGCGGGCTGGTTCTCTTTCAATGTCGCCAAGGGACGCTGCCCGCGCTGCGAAGGCGTAGGGACGGTCGATGTAGAGCTTCTGTTCCTGCCAACCGTGCAGACGCCCTGCCCCGTCTGTCACGGCAGCCGCTACAAACCCGAGGTTCTGGAAGTCCAGTGGAACGGGCACAGCATCGCGGATGTGCTGGGACTGAGCATTGACGATGCCTGTGACGTCTTCGCGGATGTGCCCGTTCTGGCGCACGGCTTCGACACCCTGCGTCGCGGCGGACTGGGCTATCTCCGTCTCGGACAGCCCGCCACCGAACTCTCAGGCGGCGAAGCGCAGCGCATCAAACTTGCGACCGAACTTCAGAAGCAGCGTAACGGACACATCCTCTATGTTCTGGACGAACCCACAACGGGCCTGCACCCGGCCGACGTAGACCGGCTGATGCTCCAGCTTCAGGCGCTGGTCGATCAGGGCAACACCGTCGTTCTGGCCGAGCATGACATGCGCGTAGCCGCCGCGAGCGACTGGATCGTCGATCTCGGCCCCGGTGCGGGACGCAAGGGCGGCCGGATCGTGGCAGCAGGAACACCCGAGACCGTCGCGGCTTCGGAACACAGCGTCACAGCCCCGTTCCTCCGCCGCTACGTTCACCCCGGATCTCAGGACACCGGGTGAAACAATACGCTCAGAGACCGCACACCCTGCGCACCATGCACGAGCACGCCTTCAATATCCGCTGTCGCTGACGGACCGCTCTGGAACACGGCATAATGCGCCTGCGTCCATTCCGGACGCTGATAGGCATTATGCAGATTGTAGACGATCTGCGCCGGGTCCAGCAGGATCACCAGATGCTGCGGCAGAAAACCCGTCGTGTTTACATGCAACTGCTTTTCCGTGAAGCAGAGCGATCCGGTCTCCGCCACCCCGAACGCCGCGCGCAGAACAGCATATTCAACCGGCGCAATATCCGTCGGCTTCGTCTGGGGCGTGATCTGCATGTCCCCCTGAAATTCCGGCACGCAGGACACGACAGGCCCCGGCTTGACGATGGCCTGCCGCACAGGGGCCATCGGATCAACCGCATCCGGGGTCAGCATTTTCCCACCCATGCGCTCCAGGGACTTCTGGAACATTTCCCTCAGATCGGACGGTGCCGCCTGATCGAACAGCGGCACGGGCGGACGGGCACGCTCGCTCTGCACATGGTTTTTCCGGATCGCCCCCAGAATGGCTTCGCGTGAGCCGCTCATGATTTTTCCCCTTCGCCCTGCTGCTTGCGGTTCTTGCGATACCATTCATTGAACGTCTGTTTGGGCGTCTCGGGGATGTCGCGCTTGCGGCCCCAGGTATTGAGCTTGTTGTAGAGCATGAAATGCGGAAGATGCCGCAGCGCGCTGCGGCCCAGAGGTAGGCTTGCGCGATAAACCACCGGCGACGCCAGAACCTCGCCAGCCGCTTTCATCATGACTTTCTTGACCGGGGAAATTTCCCCGTCGCCCGCCAACGTTTTACGCCAGTCGGCGATCTGTTCGTGAATATTGATCTTCACCGGACAGACATTGGTGCAACTGCCATTCATCGTCGAGGAATACGGCAGGTTGCGGTATTTATGGACGTTGAAGGTCGGATCGATGATCAGCCCGATCGGGCCAGCATAGGTCGCCCCATAACTCAGGCCACCACTGCGCCGGAAAACCGGGCAGGTGTTCATGCAAGCGCCACAACGGATGCATTTCAGCCCCGGCCAGAATTTTTCCATCCCGAGCCGCTCGGAGCGTCCGTTATCCACGAGCACGACATGCATCTCGCCTCCCTCACGCGGGCCACGGAAATGGGACGTATACTGCGTGATCGGTGACCCCAGCGCACTGCGTGACAGCAGGCGGATAAAGACCGCCAGATCGTCCAGCCCGGGGATCAGCTTCTCGATCCCGATGGACGCAATATGCAGCGGCGGCGTATTGGCGGAGAGATCAGCGTTGCCCTCATTGGTGCAGACAACAAACGTTCCCGTCTCCGCGACCACGAAGTTCCCCCCCGTCATGCCCGCCTGCGCCGACAGGATCAGCGGGCGCGTGGCCTCGCGCTGACATTCCGTGAGGTAATGGGCATCCGCATTGTCAGGGTCGGAACCAATCGTTTTGGCAAAAACGCTGGCAACATCGGTCCGCAGTTTATGCACGGCGGGCACGACAACATGGCTGGGCGCCTCGTCGTCAAGCTGCTGGATACGCTCGCCAAGATCCGTTTCGATGACCTCGACATTGTTGTGGGCCATGAACTCCCGGAAGCCACATTCTTCCGTGAGCATGGACTTGCTCTTGATCAGCCGTTCGACGCCCTTGCTGCGCAGGATTTCCAGCACGATGGCGTTATGCTCGGCTCCGTCCTTCGCCCAATGGACCTTGATCCCGTTGGCCGTCGCGTTTTTTTCGAACAATTCAAGATAGTAATCGAGCTTCGAAAGCGTGTGTTCCTTGATGCCCGAGGCGAGGTTCCGGAGCTCTTCCCATTCCTCAATCCCATGCATTTCCTTGTCGCGCTTCTGACGCAGGTCCCACAGACGCGCGTCATGCATGGCTTCGTGTTCGGTCGCGGCCATGAAGCGGTTCGCGGCTTCGGACTGGTCAACGGGCCGGTTCCCACGGATCTTCGCGCCACGGGGTTGCGGTTCTGAAATGCGGGATTTCAGCGGCCGGGAGGACGCCGCCCCATGATCCAGCTGATCGGCATGCGGATCGGCATGCGGATCGGTCAGTTCTTCATGCAGTTCAGCAGTCATGCGCGTGCTCCATTCAGGATCTGGGCGATGTGGATGTACTTGAGATTGGCGCCCATCCGCCGGGCACAGCCTTCCTGATGCATCATGCAGGAACTGTCGGAAGACGTGACGTATTCCGCCCCGGATTTAAGCTGGTCCGTGACCTTGTCCTGCCCCATCTTGGCCGAAACACCTTCCTCGAATACCGAAAACGTTCCGCCAAACCCGCAGCATTCATCAGGCCGCGTCAGATCAGCGAATTCGATGCCCCTGACCATTTTCAGCAATGCTTTCGGCTTGGAAAACGACTCTTCCCGACGTTCGCTCATGCTGGCAATCCGCAGGTTCCGCAGCGTGTTGCAGTTATTGTGAAGCGCAACACGATGCGGAAACTCGGCCCAGGGGAATGCATCGATCTTGAGAACGTCGTGCAGGAACTCGACCAGTTCATAGGTGCGGCTGCGAACGTGTTTTACCGCGTCAGTCTGATCAATGGCCGTCATATTGTTGCGCACCTGATTGGTGCAGCTTCCGGACGGCGTGACGACGTAATCGTATTTTTCGAAATTGCGGACGAACAACTCTTCCGTCTTGGCCGCTTCCCGCTCACAGCCCGTATTGGTCATGGGCTGCCCGCAGCATGTCTGGTCAACGGGATACTCAACGGACAGCCCGAAACGCTCCAGCAGTTCCAGAGTCGCGATCCCCGTCTCGGGGTGAAACATGTCCACATAACAGGGAACAAACAGACCGACCTTCATGGGGAATACCTTTGTCTTCAGTCATCGCGTGTAGAAACAATCTTATGAAAATAACGCAAAAACGAAAGACAAGTTTACGGGATAATTAAAGTCAAAATAATAAGAGTATTCTAGTCCTGATAATAACACCGGATTATAATAGTGAATTATGATGTATACATACGTGAATCATTTTAATTTTACTCATAATTATTGAAAATATGTTCTCAAAACGCAGAATTAAAATTCCTGCTGCAACACTTTCTCCGTTCCTGGCATCATATCTGGAAGAAATATTCCCGATCAGGAAAATAGGCTTTTCTGTCATTAACGAAAAATTATATAGCGACTGACATTCTGACAGCCTCTTACGCTTTCTGAGAAGTGCAGGTCCGTGTTGAGTGTGAACAATTCTTCCATTTTATCCGGTCTTCAGGTCCTCTCCCAAGCCACCACGGCACTGAACAAGGCGGAAACGGCCGTCTCAACAGGAAAAGCTGTTTCCACCGCCTCGGATAATCCCGCGATCTATTCCATCGCCAACTCAATGCAGGCCCAGTCTTCGGCCCTGAGCGGTGTCTCGCAGGGCCTGAATATTCTTGGACAGGTCGTTCAGACTGCCAGCAGTCAGGGCACACTCATCAACGACACCCTGACGTCCCTCGCCGCAAACATCAGCGAGGGACAGAACAACGGCATCGACAGCAGCACCATCAATACCCAGATCTCCAAGACATTGAGCCAGATCGACTCCATGGCGTCGTCTGCCACATTCAATGGCGTCAATCTGCTGGCTGGCGCGCTTGTCAGCGGCGTCAACTACAATACTGCATTAACGGCTCTGGACACTTATGGCGGCACACTCAAAATTGCCGGAAGCAACGCCACGTCCAGCGGGCTCGGCCTGTCGGGCCTTACCGTTGATCAGGCAGGTGTGACCATTCCACTCGACCCGGAAAACCTGGTCATTGCCGGGCCCCAAACCACCGTCTTGACCTTACACAACATCGCACAGGCCATGAACACCGGCACAGCCCAGAATCCGGCCGTCCAGTATCAGTTTGTCGCCGAGGAAGCCAACACCGGGACCAATAATCCGGGCAATTCCACCCTCTCCACAATCAATGCCGCCGTGGGGACGGGTTCTGATCTCCAGTGGGACCCGAGCACCGGCGATCTGACATCCGGCGCCAGTACGGTCATTACGTCCCAGTACACTGATCCAAACGGTGTAAAATTCTATACGCTGAATTCCGGCGAGGCCATTCAGGTTTCTCAGGGCGCCAACGACAGCCCTGTCTATACGGTGAGCTCGGCATTCGATGCACTGGGAAACCCTACCGCACAAAGCGTGATTACGCCTGTCACGATCAATGCGGCTGGTTCCGGAAAAATGGACGACCAGGGCATTTCCGATACGTTCATGGCGGCTATCTCCGGACAGGGATTTCATGTCGACCGCAGCAGCACTGACGGCACACTGACCATCAGCGGCGGAAACATCTATGCCCCGCCTTCTTCTTCCAGCCCGGATGTTTCCGCTCTTACGAACGTCATCAATACCGCCCCGTTTTCCGGCTCCTTTGTTGCCGTGTCGAGTGATACCAAAACTGTTCCCGTAGCCAAGAGAAATGACGACGGAAGCCTGGCGTATGACGATAACGGAAACATCGAAACCGTTCCCACTACGGACAGCTTCATCTCCTCATATGGCCAGCAGATCAGCCTGACGACTGCCAATGCAAGCCTTTCTGACCCCATAGCAACCCGTATGGATTTCAATACGAACGGCGCCGCAGCCGGAAAGGATGGCTATCAGCTTATCCTGAACCAGACGACCAGCGACGGAACACTCTCCAGCTCAAAAACAATCGCCAGCAGCGTCCAGACTTTGGTCGACAGCACACCAGAAATCAGCATTGATTCCAGCACTGGTACTCCTGCGCCGTCACAGGTCATTTCGCAGGGCAATGGCAAAACGGTCTTTAAGATTTCCACAACCGCATCCGGTACCCCCATGTATGTCAGCCTTGAAAAAGACGCCGACACCGGAAACCTGACCTATGCCGTCTCGGCATCCTCCGACTTTCCGCAGGGAGAGACACAGAATATCGTAGCCGTAAACGTTACAGCCGATATGACATCACAGAGCACCTATCAAAACAGTCTTTATACCCCGATCATCGCCACGCTGGACTCTCTGGGCATCAATACGGCGACCAGCAGCATCGGCGCCACGACGCTCTCGATCGTTGCAAGTGGTTCAAACATCGCGGGATCCATTCCTCCCGGCACGGTCACAGCCGATGATGGAACACCTGTATGGGCAACACCGGGAATACCGTCTGTCTTCAACAATATCCAGCACCCCTCTGACAGCACGATGTATACCCGTCTCCCGGTCTATGAATCTGTTCCGGCCAACAGCTTTCTGCTTGTTGCAAACAGCAGAAATTTTTCGGGCAATACGGTCTCCGGTCAACAGGTCAGTGGCTATCAGGTCGCGATCGGCGCCGTCACTGCTGCCGTTTCAAAAATGTCGTCCATTAACGCATCCCTTGGAACCAGCACCGATCTCATTTCGCAGCTTACGAAGACCACGGCCGCACAGCAGGATGCCATCATAACCGGCATTTCCGCCCTGACCGATGCCGATCTGGCGCAGCAGAGCGTTCTGCTTCTGTCGGCTCAGACCAAACAGCAGCTCGCCGTACAGTCCCTCTCGATCATGAACGGCCAGTCCTCAATGATCCTCAAACTTTTCCAGGGCTGACAGTCTGGTGAGGGCAGGCTTTCTCCATAAGCCCTACGACATGCGTCAGGATATGCCGCTCGTCGTATTCCTCAAGTGCAACCTGTCTTCCAGCCGCACCCATCTCCCGTCGTAACACCGCATCCTGCGTCAAAGCGCGCAAGGCCCGCGCAAGCGGGGCGGACAGACCCGGTGGAACCAGAAAGCCCGTCTTCCCATCCAGAACCTGTTCTCTCGGCCCGCGAACGTCTGTCGCCACAACCGGCAGGCCCGTCAGCATCGCTTCGATGACTGACATGGGCAGGCCCTCAAAATGACTGGGAAGCGCAAACACATCCGCTGCCATCAGAAGTTCAGCCACATCTTCCCGATAACCAAGCATCCGCAGACGCGGGCCAAGGCGCTCCCGTGCGCGCTCGAACGCCTCAGTCAGGTCCGCGCCGTGATCTGAAGGCAGGCGTTCCCCGACCACCCAGAGCTCGGCATCAGGCACATCTTCCATGGCACGCAGCAGCTCGGGATGGCCTTTGTGCCGTACAAGACGCGACACCACGATCACGACCGGCCGGTCTTCCGGCACACCCAGTTCGTGACGCAATCGCGCGCGTGTTGCCGGATCAGGATGATAGCGTGCCGGATCACGCCCGTTGCCCACTGCAACTGGATTACGGTTCAGATGCAGTCGACGCGCATCCCGTGCCTCCTCGCGAGAGACTGTCATGTACAGATCGGTGATCCGTCCCGCCGCCCATTCCAAAGCTACGGAAAGTAGTCGACGACGCCATGACCCGGGCTGGTTGAACAGGAAACCGTGACAGGTATAGGCCACAACCCGCACCCCGCAGAGCCGTGCAGCAAAGCGCGCCAGAACGCCACTGATCGGCATATGCCCATGCACCAGATCAGGCTTTTCCCGCCGGATCAGCCGTACCAGAGCCATGAAGGCCCGATACTGTGCCACCGGAGACAGCGATCGCGCCATAGGAACGGCGTGCACGGTAAAGCCTTCGTCCCGCACAGCTTTCAGATGCGCGCCTTCGGCACATGCCCCGTGCACGTCATGCCCTGCCTCACGCAGTTCCCGCATCAGCGGCAAAAGGAACTGCCTGAGCGCAAAATCCACATTCGTGATTTCAAGTATCTTCATGGCATGACCCCAGGCACGAAGCGTGCCTATTCCGGAATGCGTTCGAGCAGCCAGGTCACACTCTGATGGGTACGCCTGACCGGTTTCTCTGCAGCAGGTTTACCGTCCTCGGCAGGGCTTTCTGTGTCAGGCGCGGCCGGTTCCGGCATCGCCAGCGGCGTAATGATAATCTGTTTGCAGACTTCGCGTTTTCCACGCCCCAGATAAACGTCGTTCTCAAGCCGCACAACGCCGTCACGCTGCCTGAAACGCCAGATCGTCCCGCCAACCTGAAGAATGATGTCTTCATCATCCTGCGTCACCTTCACATCCGGATGGATATGAAACCGGATGGCAAAATCAATATTGCGCTCTCCGTCGATGAGTTCCTGACCGCGCAGATCCTCACCATCAGAGCCGAAATACAGACGGCGCGTCCATTTCGCCCCAAGCGGCGCATGGTAGCCGTCATGCGCCAGTTCCAGCCAGTGCGCGGCACCATCCGTCTGATGATCGCAGGACACGGTGACGGGGCGACGCGTCATGCCACCATCCGCCCCGAAATCAGCGGAAGACAGACCATCCGCCACCAGAACCGTATGGGCGGCACTGCTCCGCATGGCATCCCGCCAGGCCCCAACCACTGCGCTCCCGCAATTGACGAACAGCCTGTGACGCTGGTGCGAGAACTCGAAAGACAGCGTTCCGGCGTGTGCGGTGGCGTCAAAACCTGCCGGAGCGGGCGGTCCGCTATCCACGATCAGCAATGATTTTCCCAGTACGAGCCGCGTAAATTTCCCCTGCGGCATGGCCGGTGCAATCAGCTTTTGCCGCGATCCCTGCGCCAGAACGTCTTCCACCGCTGCACTGTGCCGCTCATTCGCCCCGTTGAAGACCGCAAGCCCACCATCTCCATGCCGCATCGCGCGCAGGACGGGACAGACCTTATCCAGGGCCCGATCGATGAAAGGCGGAACACTGGCATGGGCTGTGCGGAACATGACGGACATCTCCGCCAGCTCACGCGCCGCCAGAAACTGCGCTTCAGGGCTGTGCTCAGTCACGGTGCCATCCGCAAGGATCAGACGCTCAAGTTCCCCCGGAAAATACCGCAGGAAGCGGGACATGAACCCGGTATGCTCCGGCATTGCCATCGCAGCGGCCAACAGCCCCCGGAACGCCATCAGGCTGCGCACACCCTGTGGAGAGAGAGGCAGAAGAGCTGCAATTGTGCGGGCCTCTACAAGCATCCGCTCCATCAGGCGCTGCTGCAGCCGCGGATCGGCAGATGCCAGGCAGAACTCATGATTCGACAGCCATGATGCCAGACGCGACCCCGTAACGCAGGCATCCCGAACCAGCGGGTCCGTCGGCGGATGCGACAGCCAGTCACTCACAAGTCCCCGCGCGGTCAGACGGGCCCTGTCGCTACCGAGTGTCCGCAGGTCCCGCAGCCAGCTGAACCCATGCAGCCATTCCCGCGCCGGCTCCGGCCAGGGACCCCGCTCCCAGTTCCCGCTCGGTAACGGATAGTCCTGTCGGTCGAAGCGGAAATGCCCGCCAATCAGGCGCGCACCCTGCTCCGGATCACCCTTCCAGGGATCACGAAACGCATGCACGGGTCCTTCGGAGGTGGACCCACCAAATGGCAAACGGGCAAGGGAAAGACGGAGACCGCGAAGCCAGCGACTGCCTGTCATCAGGTCATCTGTTCCACGAACGGTCCTTCAAGCGCCCGGATCGCAGCGTCCCGGTCTTCTTTGCCGAAGACTGCCGACCCTGCCACCAGCATGGTCGCGCCTGCGTCCACGACAAGCGGCGCCGTCCGGGGATCGATCCCGCCATCCACCGCGAGGATGATGTCACGGCCGCTCTCACGAATCATTTCCGCCAGCGTCCTGATCTTGGAAAGCTGGCTGTCGAGGAAGCTCTGGCCGCCAAATCCCGGATTAACGGTCATGACAAGGATGATGTCCACCAGATCCATGACTTCTGACAGCGCTCCGGCAGGCGTTGCCGGACAGATCGCAACACCCGGACGACAGCCCAGGGCGCGGATTGTCTGAAGCGAACGGTGCAGATGGGGCGCATTCTCGACATGCACCGTAATGTGATCGGCCCCTGCCTTTGCAGTTGCCTCCAGATACGGGTCCACCGGATCAATCATCAGATGCACATCGAACTTCGCATCCGTATGTTTGCGAAGTGCGGCAATCACCGGAGGCCCGAAGGAAATGTTCGGCACGAAATGCCCGTCCATCACATCAAGATGAAGCCAGGGCGCACGCGCAATGGAGGCAATATCTTCCCCAAGGCGGGAAAAATCAGCAGCCAGAAGGCTGGGAGCGACGATGATCGAAGGACGGTCAGTCATACTGTCATGTATCGGCAAACACATCGCGTGACGCAAGCCACATCCGCATCCGTGCGCATCTTCGTGAGGTTCATGTCTGCGCGCAGTCCCCACAGGAACCCCGCTGCTCCTGAAACGTCCTGATAGCCACATCTGTCGACCTGCCCGGAGTGCCTCATGACTGATCGCCTTTCCCCGACCCTTCTCAGCCGCGACAGCTGGATCCGCCGCCCCTCCCACCGGGCCTGGCTGGAAATGCAGGGTCGGCGTCTTCTCGATTTCAGCAAGGGCGGATGCGTTGACGGTGGTTTTACCGGACTGGACCTGGAAGGCACACTCCCCGAAAACGCAAAACCCGAAGCCACGCTGACGGCGCGCTGCGTCCACGCCTATGCCGTGGCCGAACTTCAGGGGCTGCCCGGAAGCGCACCCCTCGTTGCGCACGGAATCCACGCCCTGCGCACGAACTTCCGCGATGACGCTCATGGCGGCTGGCAGCATTTTGCGGACAAGGACAACGACCGCAAACAGGCTTATCTGCATGCCTTCGTAGCTCTTGCGGCGTCTTCAGCCGTCCTGATTGGCGCTGAGGGCGCGGGTGATCTGCTCAAGGACGCCATCCACCAGATCGAAACCCATTTCTGGAGCGAAGACGAAGGCGTCATGCGCGAGAGCTTCGCGCCGGACTGGTCAGACGAGGAAGACTATCGCGGCGCCAACAGCAACATGCACTCCACCGAGGCCTTCATGGCACTGGCGGACGTCACCGGAGACGTGAAATGGCTGCATCGCGCCCGGCGCATTGTGACACGCTTCGTGCATGAACTGGCCGCCGCGGAAGGATTCGCAATGCCGGAGCATTTCAACCGCAACTGGACTCTTATGCGCGACTACCACGCAGACAAACCCAATGATGACCTGCGGCCCTATGGTATGACGCCCGGGCATTTCGTGGAATGGGCCCATCTGACCCTGAAGCTTGAAGCCGCCCTGCTGCGTCACGGCCTCGCAACGCCGGAATGGATGCTGCACGACGCGCAGGCCCTGTTCGAGACCGGGATGAACACCGGGTGGAACGCCGATGGTCGCCCGGGCATGCTCTATACGATCAACTGGGAGCACGGCCCGCACAACCGTAGCCGCATCCACTGGGCGCAGGCCGAAGCCCTGACGGCCGCCATCAATCTGTACAAGCGGACCGGCAATTCCCATTACGAACACTGGTACCGCATGATCTGGGATTACATCGATACGACCCTGATCGACCGCGATTTCGGCAGCTGGTTCAATGAAGTCAGCCCCGAAGGCGAGCCAACCGAGACGATCTACAAAGGAAAAGGCGACCTGTATCACGCCTATCAGTCCACGCTTGCTCCCATGATGCCGCTGGCCCCGTCCCTTGCCACCGCCATTGAACAGATCGGCGTCCCGTACTGATCGCTAAGCCTTATGGCGCTTTCGTCATCACATAGACCGGAAGCGCCACAGAATCCCGAAACAGATACCAGAGTTCCGTCGCCCGAAACCGGGACGGCGCAGCCCCCGAGACCTGCGTCACTCCCGCCCGGCGCAGCGCCCATTCCGACCGCAGGACATGAAACCACTGCGTTACGACCACTGCCCCTCCCGGATGCAGGCTTGCGACATGCAGGGCCGTTAACCAGGTGTTGTTCCCATGTGAGTCCACGACGATTGATGAGGCCGGGACACCCCGACCCATCAGCCAGTCCGCCATGATCCGGGCCTCATCCTGATGATTTCCGCTTTCAATCGCCCCGCTCACCATGAGCGTCCGGACGAGGCCTGCGCGCCACAGACGCAGTCCTTCTTCCAGCCGTTCCTCCAGTGCGGGACGGGGCCGCCCCGTGCTCGTCACCGCCGTGCCAAAAATCACCGCCATTTCTGAACGGACCGGCACAGCCGAGACGCCTCTGAAGCCCACGAAACCCATCCAGAACAGTAATACTGCAATCAGGATTGCCCCCGTGCCCAGCACTTTAATGATCCCGTGCTGCCAGAACTCATGCCGCATCAGGAACAGGTTTCCTTTCCTGCCCGCGATCGCTGAAGGTAGAGCAGCGCAACCCCGGCCGCCAGAATTCCAGAGAGCGACCCCACACCCAGCGCCCAGCGTGGCCCCAGGGAATTAGCAACCATCCCTACCAGTGGCGCGCCAAGCGGCGATGATCCGGCAAAGACTGCAAAACGGATCGACACCACACGCCCCCGCATCCCTGGATCCGTCGCGAGTTGCATGTAGCTGTTGCTCACCGCCGTGAAGGTCAGCGACGCCATACCCGCCATGACCAGCGTCACCGCAAAAGCCCAGTATCCCGGGGCCAGAGCCCCCAGCAGACAGGCAAGGCTGAACACCACGGCGCCCTGCGGCAGGGCCGAAAATTGCATGGTTTTGCGACTGGCGGCAAAAAGCGCGCCCGCAATCGTCCCGACCGCCATGGCTGAGTTCAGGACACCATAACCATGCGCCCCGACATGGAAAACGCTGACGGCCATGGTTGAAATATAAATCGGGAAATTGAGCCCGAAGGCCCCGAGCAGAAACAGCATGAACAGGATGGTCCGCAGATCATCGCGCTTCCAGACATATCGCACACCTGTCAGCAGATCCTGTTTCTCCTGATGCGCGTTCTCCGGTTTTGCTGGTGCAAGACGATGCAGTTCCTGCGCCCGCAGGGACAGGAGCGACATTAGAACGCCATAAAAAGACAATCCGTTCAGAATGAACGACCAGCCCGAACCCAGTTCCGCAATACAGAATCCCGCCACGGCCGGCCCAATCATGCGACCAGCATTGTAGGACACGGAATTAAGCGCCACGGCATTGGCGAGATCCGCTTCACCAACGAGTTCACCCGCAAAAATCTGCCGCACGGGACTGTCGAACGCTGCCACGCATCCACTCAGGAACGCGAACAGGTCTACCTCCCACAGCCGGACCATACCCGTCACAACCAGAGCGCCAAGCCCGATGGCCAGGGTTCCAAGCGCGGCCTGCGTCAGGAGCAGAAAGCGATGTTTTTCCACCCGGTCGGCAATTTTCCCGGTCCAGAAAATCAGCAGAAGCGGCGGCGCAAGCTGAAGCGCCGTGACGATCCCCACGGCGGTTGCATCATGCCGCGTCAGTTCCGTCAGGACCAGCCAGTCCTGCGTCGTCATCTGCATCCAGGTTCCGATGTTCGAAACCAGAGCCCCCATCGCCCAGACGCGGTAGTTGCGCCTTCCCAGAGACCGGAAGGCATGCCCCATCATGGGCAGCGTCCTTCATTCAGGACAGGGAAACAGAACGGACCGACGGACATGGGCGCAGTGTCGGGAATATCCAGCCCGATGTCGAGACATGTCTGGAAAATGCCCCTTTCACTTTCCTAAGAACTTTATGGGAAATCAGCTCCCTCTCAGAGATCAGCCGATGCCAGCCCCCGTGGCGCAGGCGCCAGGCGTCTGCCAGTGGATTGTGGCGCATCAAAACGGAATCTGGACAGTTCGGCAAAAAGGTCTTTCGCCTCATTGCTCAGGTTCCGGCATGCCACATTGACCTCTTCCACCATCGCGGCATTCCGCTGGGTCATCTGGTCCATTTCGTTGATGGCTTTGTTGATCGTCTCAAGGCTTTCGGCCTCCCCGGTCGTGGAAAGGGAAATATCTTCAAGCAGCGATGTGATCCCGTCCACATGCTGGCTGATGACCTTCATCGACCGGTCTGCTTCGCCAACAAGCTGGACGCCTTCTTCCACCTGCCGCCCCGAAGACGTGATGATATTGCGGATGTCCTGGGCCGACTTGGCCGAACGCTGCGCAAGAGCGCGAATTTCCTTGGCCACCACGTCAAAACCCCGCCCTGCCTCACCGGCCCGCGCGGCTTCAATTCCTGCATTGAGCGAGAGAAGATTGGTCTGGAAGGCGATTTCCTCGATCAGGCCCAGAATGCTCTCCACCTGCCGCGAGGATGTCCGGATTTCGCCCATGGCCGCGTTGGCGGAGTGCATGATCTCCGAGATCACAACCGTCTGCCCCCGCGTTTCCAAAACCGTCTCACGCGCTTTAACTGCGGAACGCGCAGTTTTTCCGACAGTCTGGGTGATGCTGTTGATGGACACGGCGGACTGGGCAAGATTGACCGCCTGCCGCTCCGTACGCTCGCTCAGCTCTCCGGAAGCCGATGCGATTTCGGACGTGCCATTGGCAATGACGGAGGTCGCGTCAGAAATCTTGGCGATTGCGGTGCGGTAGATCTGGATCAGCGTATTGAAGTTCTGGCGGAATTCTTCGAACCTGTCCTGAAAATCCTCGCGGAACGTGAAGGTCAGATCTCCTTCCTTCACGATTTCCATTCCCGCACAGATCGTCCCGATCGTATCGTCCTGCAACTGGCGGATCCGCTCACTCCTGCCGGAAAGGTCCTTCTGGATCCGCGCAGCCTCACGCGCTTCTTCCGCAGAGTTTTCCTGCATCTTCAACTGATTCTGGCTGGTTTCCCGGAACATCTGAAGCGACCGTGCCAGACGCCCCGCACAGTCCTGATGATGGAGGCAGGGGATGGTAATATTGAGGGCCCCACCCGCGACCTTTTCAGTCGCCATCGTGATCTGTTCGAATGGAACGGCAATGACATGAATGGCAAACCGGCCGATCAGCAGTGTCAGGCCAATCTGGAAAAACAGACCTATGCCCTGAGACAGGATCTGTTCATGGCTGTATTTAATAAAAAGGTGCTCACAAAACTGCTCAACCAAAAACTGGACCACAGAAATAACAACAAGAGCAGCAAAGAGCGCCTTAATCTTCTGACGGACGTAGGCGGTTTTTTCAATCCAGTTCAACATGAGCGCCTTTTGACCTCTGGCCTCACGTCATGTTCATGAGCGTACGTGAGATTTTGTGAAATTATACATGTCGTTATTAATAAAAAATGAAGACTGCTCTCGAAATTGTTTGCAACACATTTCCGTCAGCACATGTGATGGCCACGTCATATTGACAATCTTTCGTACACGGAGGATTGGTGGCGCTTCACCGTGGGGGGCCCTGGCATGGGGCTGAGACTCTGCTGGTGTGGCACTCAAAAGCCATGCGGCGCAGTGACCCATTGAACCTGATCCAGTTCATACTGGCGGAGGGATGGTGGTCGCTGTCTGCCCGACGCATGTTCATGCACATTGCAGCCAGCAGCTTGAACCTTTCCTGTCAGAGCTGAGATCTCGTTGCTTGCAGGCGAGGAGTCTCTCATCATGGCACACAGACACGACCGGGCCCCAGCGCCTGTCAGACCCTATGGCCCTACACACCGGGAGGCGCCCACGCCTCCTGTCTGCCGTTCGCGGTACCACAGCCTTCTGCCCGTCCTGATCGGCACAACAGTGTGCTTTTCGGTTGCGCGTGCCGCCGACACACCGGCCACAAACAAGCCAGCCGTCCAGCAGACCGCTCCGCAGACGCATGCTGCACAGCCCCCCAAGGCCGAGCACATCATCGTGCATCGACTTTCGGACAGCGCGCCGGGCAGCCAGCCCGGTGGCGGATTGATCCATCTGCAGGACGGAGTGAAATCCGTCAGTACGGTCAGTCAGGATTTCATTTCCAAACAGGCCCCGATGGCAACGGCCTTCCAGCTGGCCTCCGTGCTGCCCGGCGCCAATGTTGCCTCGTCCGATCCGATGGGATTTTCCCCCAATACGAACATTACCGTCCGTGGTCTCGATAACAGTGCCATCGGCTATGTGCTCGAAGGCATGCCGCTGAATGACGTGGCTTATTATTCAGGCACACCCAGCCAGTTCGCGGACAGCGAAAACTATCAGGAAATCGCCCTGGCGCAGGGATCAGCCGATCTCGACAGCCCGGTCCTGAACGCTGCGGGTGGCCTGATGAACCTGACATTCCGTGACCCGGCCAAAAAAGCCGGCGGGGATGCCAGCGTGTCTTACGGCTCCTACAACACCAACCGCGAATTCATCCGCCTCGATACCGGCGATATCGCCCATACCGGCATTCGCGGCTTCATTTCCTATTCCCATGGCGCCACCGACAACTGGCGCGGCCCCGGACGCGACGAGAAGCAGCACGTCGATTTCAAGTTCCTCAAGGAGTGGGGACAGGGCAACCGCGCCAGCCTCGTGGGCTCTTTTAATACGACCATCACAAGCTGGTATCCCGAACCCACCATGGACACATGGAAGTCGGATGGGATCAAAGGTCAGAACAACCTTCTCGCTCGCTATGACAGCACCAATCCCGATAACGGCGCCAATTACTGGCGGCTGTGGCGCGATGCGGAACGCACGCTGTATGGCGGCGCCCCCGTCCATCTAAGCCTGACGGACCGCCTCAGTCTGGACGTTACGCCCTATGCGCAGTTCGCTTATGGCAACTGGCCCGGTGGCAGCCCCATGTCCACAAGCGGGCTCTATCAGGGCACGCAGGCCCTGTCCGACACGCTGAACCTGCCCGGCGCGCAGGATGGCGTTGGCGTGGTCCGCGCGGATTACACCCAGCGTAGCTACCGGTCCGGCTTTACGAGCGCCCTGCATTACAAGACGAACTGGAACGATTTCGTTTTTGGCTACTGGTACGATTACGGCGACGACAACGAGCAGCAGCCCTTCACGGCAGTCCAGACCAACGGGTCTGCCGCCGATATCTGGGCCGAAAACGGCAAGGACCTGATCCGCCTGTCGAACGGGCAGAAACTGCTGGGCGGCAGCTTCCATACGATCTCGCAGACCAACGCTCTGTTCATCGGCGATCACATGTCGTTGCTGCATGACCATCTGGCGATTGATCTCGGCTTCAAGGCCGTCATGATGAGCCGCGATGGAACGAACAACCTGCCCGGCCCACAATATCGTGTGGCCTCCAACAGCATGGAGCCCCTGCCCCGTCTTGGCGTGCGCTGGCGGATTGACGGTGAAAACCAGCTTTTCTTCAACGCCACGACCAATTTCCGCGCACCCGATCAGACCGCGCTTTACAATACTTACGATCCGTCTTCGGGCGAAATGTACGGCACGGGCTCGACGGATGTCCGCAACGAATATTCCATTTCCGAAGAACTGGGATATCGCCGCACGGGACGCTGGATCATCGGCAGCCTGACACTGTTCAACTACAACTTCACCAACCGCCAGATCTCCACGCAGGCCGTGCAGAACGGGTCCATCGTCACCACGACCATGAATGCAGGTGGCCAGACCTCACGCGGTGTGGACGTGGAAATTGGCCTGCGCCCCTGGCATCATTTCAGCCCCTATGTGTCGGGTGAGTATCTGCACGCCACCATCGACAACGATCTGATGTCCGGCGGGGACCTTCTGCGCACCCGTGGCAAGATCGCCGTCCGCAGCCCGACCCTTCAGGCCGCAGCCGGGCTGAGTTATGATGACGGACATCTCTTTGGCGTCGCCACCGTGCATTACACCGGCCACCAGTACGCCACGTTCATGAATGACGAGCGCGTCTCGGATCATACGACGGGCGATCTCGCCATCGGCTACCGCTTTTCGGATCACATCCATCTGCATCAGCCGACCCTGCGGATGAACTTCATCAACATCACGAACGAGCACTATCTTTCCGGCGTGGCGAGCCCCACCCTGAATGCGAAGGATACGACCGGCGTCTATGGCACAACCATCGCCGGAAGTGCCCCGAGCTACTTCATCGGCGGCGGCTTTGCAGCCCTGTTCACCGCTTCAACGGGGTTCTGAGCATGGCGGAGACTTCCGGACAGTTCGGCGTCAACGGTCCCGAAAACAGGCGGGACTGGCCAGAACTGTCGGATGCCGAAGCCTGCGAGGTCCTGTCCCACTTTCCGCTCCCGGCCCCTGCCCGACACGTGGTCTGGCACGGACGCCGCCCTTTTTCCTCCACAGGCGTAGTTTTGCTGGAAGACGGAAGCCGGGTTTTCCTCAAACGTCACGATCATTGCCTGCGCGATGCCACGGCCCTTGCAGAAGAACACCGCTTCATCACGCATCTGGCTGAACGGGGCGTTCCGGTTGGCCAGACATGGCGCACGAAAACCGGTCAGGCCGCACTCGATCTGAATGGATCAGCGTATGAGGTCTTTTCCATCATGCCCGGCCACGACTTGTACGAAACCGTGCAGTCCTGGGAGCCGTTTCACAACGTCAAACACGCCTTTTCCGGCGGACTGCATCTGGGACGGCTTCATGATGCAGCCAGAAGTTTCGACGCCCCTGCCCGCCCGTCATGTCGCCCGCTGCTCTCCACATTCGAAGCCATCACATCCCCGGACCTGATGGCCGGGCTGGAGCGTTGGATCCCGCAGCAGGCCGGACTGGCAGACGCCCTGACTCTTCACCCCTGGCGCGAGGATATCCCCGCCGCCCTGCTACCGTTTCATGAACGGCTGAAGCCCCATCTCGACACCATTCAGCCCCGCTGGGGCCATGGCGACTGGCACCCCTCCAACCTGTTCTGGACAGGGACGGGAGCCGATGCGCAGGCCTGTGGCATTCTCGATTTCGGCATGTCGGACCGGACCTGCGCCGCCTATGACCTCGCGGTTGCTATCGAACGCACGTCCATCGCGTGGCTGGACCCCGAAAACGACTGCCCCGTCATTCATGAGCGCCTTGAAGCCTTCCTGTCGGGTTATCTGGCGCAATATGTCCTTTCGGTCGCAGAACGCCGCCTGGTGCCGCTCTTCCTGCCGCTCGTACATGTGGAATACGCCCTGTCCGAAGTCGCCTATTACGAGACTCTGGTTCATGACAGGGCTGGCATGAAAGCGGCCTATACGGACTATCTTCTGGGCCATGCGCACTGGTTCGCCGCGCCCGCCGGACAACAGTTCCTGCGCTGGCTGACACAGATCCTTCAGGCGCCATCATGTCCCTGATTGAGATCCTGGGCGCAGTCCTGAGCGCGCTCTCCGTCTGGCTGACATCACGGCGCAGCATGATCTGCTGGCCCGTTTCTCTGACCGCCGCAGCGCTTTACTGCTGGGTTTTCTTTAAAGCCCGGCTCTACGCCGATGCCGGGCTTCAGATCGCATTCTGCCTGTACGTCATCTACGGGTGGCAGCACTGGCGCCAGATGGAAAAGCCCGACGGTCGGATCCGTGTCCGTAGACCGGCTTTGCGCAGCCTTCTGAGCGGGCTCGTCTGTGGCGCAGTGGGAAGCGCAGTCTGGGCTTTCGTCCTTGCCCGCTTTACCAACGACCCTACGCCCATAACAGACGCCACTCTCACGGCTTACAGCATCCTCGCCCAGTGCTGGGATACCATGCGCTATCGCGAGACATGGCTTCTGTGGATCGTGGTGGACAGCGCCTATGTCGGTCTGCTCATCAGCCGCGGCCTTTATCCAACCGCAATATTATATGCCGGCTTCGTTCTGTTGGCCGCCAATGGATATCGGCTCTGGAAGCCGGACACTTCGACCGGTTCTTAAGTCCATGCCCCTGGCCGAAACCCGGGGCTTGATAAGGGGGGGGTGCACCCCGTTCCGGAATAACCGGAACGGGGATGACAGAACTCAGCCGACGTGGCGGATGGTTTCTGCCTGTGTTGCAGCCACAGGATAGGCACTGGCAGCTTTGGACTGGACAGCCAGCATTCCGAATTCATCCGGATAACGCGCTCCAAGGTCGAGACGGGCCCGCCCTGTTGTCCAGCGGCAGACCGGAGATGCTTCGGGCTCTGCCCATCCTTCAAGACCATGCTGCGTCAGAAAGCCGTCGATGGACTGCGTCTTGCCTGCGTCAAAGAACCTGAGTTCCTGAACGAGAACACCGAGATGGCGACGGTCATCAACACAAGATCCGGCTTCATCACATGGGCGGAACGTGTTGGACATCACATAGACCGTCTCAATCCCGGGCGGGATCATGAACATCGTGTGTCCCTCGGTCTCCCGGAGTTTGCGAATGATCTGACCGTCAGCAGAGACCAGATGCAGATCCGCATCATGCGTGGTCGGGCACAGAGGCGTCATGACAGGCAGGTCAAGAACTTCTGCACGGCTCAGCAGACGCTGGAACATCGGTGCAACGGTTTCGGAAGCGACAGACAGAGGCGCTGCAACATCCTGTTCCCAGGTCCGGACGTAACGGCAGCCAATACGGACCACCTTTCCGTCCTGCTGGAATGTCTGGCTATTACCCGTATCCAGATAGCTCTCAGTCAGCATGCCATCGGCCATGATGACTGAGTGAGGAAAGGTCTCGATGTGGTAATATTCGTAAGTGGTGATCGAACGGTCGTAGAAAATTGAGCGTCCATTGACCAGCATACGGGCAGGCACAAATTTTCCGTCAAGGAACAGACAGTGCTCGGGGGTTACGAGCAGATCCTTGAACGGAACATTCTCGCTGATGGCATTCTTCAGGATTCGGACCAGATAGCCTGCTTCATCATCGTAAATGTTCTGCAGAACAGTGATGGATTTTCTGCCAGCCCAGGTGATGGCGCGGATTTCCTCGACGCCGTCCTGATAAGCGACAACCTCGTCACCGATTTCCAGATCTTCGACAGCACAGTCACCGGACGGGGTCCGGATCAGGGTGCCCGGCAGGAAACAGCTCAGGGTCAGAGCGCTTGAGCTGCCATTATAGTTCACTGTGGTCTGAGACGATGTGAAATCCGCCGGCGTATAGGAGGAACCATCTGCCTTCTTTGCGAAGCTTACAGAGGAGATCAGCGTATCGCCTGTGCTGCCTTCCACCTTGTAAGTGCCGTCGCTGTTCTCAACCCAGGTGAAAGTTTTATCCCAGGTATTTCCAACAAACTCGATGACATCGCCAGGAGCCAGATTGGTAATAGTCGTCAGCGAGGCGCTGCTCGTGTTCAACTGGACCGTATTGGTAACGGTCGGGGACGTACTGCCAAAATTGATGGTGGAGCTTACGCTCTGGGCAATCAGTGTGCCGCCATCCGCGATAGTGACGGTGCCGCCAGTGACACTGGAATTTGCATTGATCGTCATGCCGCTGATGGTCGTTGCGGCATTGAATGTCACTGCGCCGGTTACCGTCAGACTTCCGGAGCCAGCAAGGCTCACGGCATTGCTGCCTGTAATGGTCAGTCCGCTAATGGAATTATCGGAACTTCCCCATTGCCCCTGAACAGTTCCGCTTACCGAAATCGCGTTGTTACTTGAATCAAGCGTAACTGTGCTGTGGGATTCATCACCATTTTCGATAACCTGTTCCCAAGTCAACGAACTGGAAGTCAGAGACGACACTGCAGTATTCCCTTCAATTACGGAATCTATGCAGACATTACGCCTGAATCGTTCCGATAAAACCAATACTCACTCCATAGATATGGAGTGAGTTTTTTGTTCTATGCTTAGATCGTTATATAGTCAATTATGAATTAACTTTAGATTAACATATTATTTTTTCTCACGCTCCATAACTGTGAGACATAAGAGGTTACATATCGACACCTTCTCAAAAATTCAGATGCCTGCCTCAAATAATACTCTACCTTCACCAAAATCGAGTGCTGAAAAATAAAATTTGATATCCAATCAGCAACAAAAATACCAATACCCGAAGAAACAAAATTCCTTATTTGGAATTTTATTAAATATTAATCCAATATTAAATGATATATCCGAAAATTTTATGTAGTATTCGTGCCTTTAACTCTTTTCAGTATTTCTATTCCCAAAATATATTTCATTTTCAGAACGTCATCGAAGCAGAATAGTAATCCTGATTGGCCCGCAAAAACAGTTAATCCCGACCCATACAAAAAACCCGCCCGGATTAATCCGGGCGGGTTTTGTCTTTTTCGAGCAACAAAGATCAGTTGACGCTGGCGTCTTCCGGCAGAGGCTGGATCTGGCGCAGCTTGCCATAGCGGTCATAATAGAAGACCGACGTTCCGCGCCGCTCGGCATAGCCGTCCGGCTGGCCGTCCCTGGTCTGGAACAGCAGCCGGAACGCATCCGGCTGCTCAATCACCTTGTCCCCTGGCGGCCGATACCGGTAACGGCTGAAATCGGCATGGCTCTTGGGTAGCGACGAGTTGTGATACAGGTCATGCATACTGGGCTTTTTCGGGCCGCCTTCGTCGCCCGCATCCTGCGCCACAGCCGTGCCGAGGACCGCGCCTGAAACGGCAAGGACGGCCAGTACTGGGACAATCAACCTGCGCATGATGCTCTCCGGTCAGTGCGTTTGTGGGGGCACCTTAGGCGAAACCGTCTTCTGGCTCCACCCACCACCGAGCGCGCGATACAATGTCACAAGATTCTGGAACCGCGCTGCCTTGACCGTGATGGCGTTCTGCTGCGCCTGAAACAGCGTGCGCTGCTGTGTCAGGGTCGTCAGATAGCTGTCGATTCCAGCCCGATACCGCATGTTGGCCAGATCGAACGCCTTCTGGGACTGCTCGACCAGCGCCACCATATGGCGGTCCTGTGCTGTATAGGTCTCCCGCGCCGTCAGGGCGTCGGACACCTCGCGGAACGCCGTCTGCACGGCTTTTTCGTACTGCGCGGCGTATTGGAGTTTCTGCCCCTTCGCCATCAGGAGGTTACCCTCGCTCTGGCCCCAGGTGAAAATCGGCAGGCTGATCGACGGCGAGACCGTCCAGGTTTCGGCTCCCGGCGTGAAGAGCTTGCGGAACTGGAGCGAGCTCGTGCCTTCTGACGCCGTCAGCGTGACTTTCGGGAAGAACGCCGCACGCGCCGCGCCGACATTCGCATTCGCACCGATCAGCGTATGCTCGGCGGCCCGGATGTCGGGACGCTGCGCCAGAAGATCGGACGGCAGGCCCTCAGGCAGATCGCTGATCATGGTCTGCGCGCCGAACGGGGCTGGATCGGGCAGCGTTGCAGGCAGTGGCGTGCCGACCAGAAGCTGCAACCCATGCTCGTCATCCGCGACTGCGCGCAGATACTGCGCTTCGTAAGCGGAAGCCTGCTCGACCTGCGTCTTGACCTGCGCCAGCGTCAGCGCATCCGTTTCGCCGTTGTCATACGCAAGCTGGGTCAGGCGCAGCGTGTCGTTTTCGGATTTCAGCGTGTCACGCGTCACCCGAAGTTCTTCACGGTCCGCGAGCCACTGGATGTAGGTCGTGCCGATCTGCGAAACCGTTGTGAGCAGAACATTGCGCGTATTCTCAACACTGTTGAGGACGGTTTCTTTCTGCTGCTGCGTCAGGTTCCGGATACGCCCCCACAGATCGACTTCGTAGGACGAAAAACCGATCGACGTCTGATACAGACGCAGTGTCGAAATATTCGTGCCCAGCCCTGGTGCAAACGAGAAACCCGCCGTGTCAGACGGGCCGAGGAACATGCCCTGGCCGCCGCTCGAAATGATCGGGAACAGGGACGCGTTCTGGATTTCATACTGCCCGCGCGACACCGTCACGGCCGCAGCCTGCGCTGCGAGGTCACGGTTGTTGCGCAGGGCAAGCTGTACCAGCGCCTTCAGACGCGGATCGGTATAGAAATCCTCCCAGCCCAGATCGGCCACCTTGGCCGCGGACGCCACGTTCTTCGCGCCCGTATCGGCAGGATAGCTGTTCTGTGTGGCCTGGGTCGGCTGATGATAGGTCGGGGCCATATTGCACCCCGACACCAGCAGCAGTCCGGGAAAACCCAGAGTGAGTCCGAGACGGGCCTTCATGCGCCGTGCTCCCCTTCGGCGACAGGCGCCGCCTTGTTGTCCAGATGGGCGTACGGGTCCTTGCGGTCACGGGCACGCGTGACACGGAACAGGCGCAGCACCACCACGAAGAAGACCGGCACGAAATAGATCGCCAGCAGCGTGGCGGAGACCATTCCGCCCACCACGCAGGTGCCGATCGCTACACGCGCCGCCGATCCCGCACCCGTTGCAATCGCCAGCGGAAACACACCGCAGACGAACGCGATCGAGGTCATGAGGATTGGACGCAGACGCTCACGCCCGGCTTCCAGAACCGAGTCTTCCAGACTTTCGCCGCTTTCAAAGAAGGCCTTGGCAAATTCCACGATCAGGATCGCGTTCTTCACCGAAAGCCCCACCGTCGTCAGCAGACCCACCTGGAAGTAGACGTCATTGGACAACCCACGCCCCAGCGTCGCGGCAATGGCACCGAGCACACCCAGCGGCAGCACCAGCAGCACCGCGAACGGAATGGCCCAGCTTTCATAAAGCGCGGCCAGACAGAACATGATGACCACAACGGCCAGACCATAAAGCGGTGCGGTCGAGCCACCCGAAGCAAGCTGCTCGAACGACAGACCCGTCCACTCATAACCAATGCCGCGCGGCAACTTGGCCAGAAGCTTCTCCATTTCCGCCATGGCCTGCCCCGAGCTTGCGCCCACAGCCGGCTGACCCTGAATTTCGTAGGAGTTCAGACCGTTATAGTCCTCGACCTTCTGCGGACCATTGACCCAGTGCCCCGTTGCGAAGGCATTGAACGGCACCATCGTCCCGATCGCATTGCGGACATACCAGCGGTTCAGATCCTCCGGCGTCATACGCGCCCAGGGCTCGCCCTGGATATAGACCTGCTTGACGCGGTCATTGCGCATGAACTGGTTGACATAGATGGAGCCCAGAGCGCCTTCGAGCGTCGTGTTGATGTCCGTATTGGTCAGCCCCAGCGCATTGGCGCGCTCACGGTTGATGTCGAGACTGAACTGCGGCGCGTCTTCCATGCCCAGCGGTCGCACGGCCATCAGAACCGGATTCTGAGCCGCTTCACGCAGGATCTGGTTTCGCGCGGCCAGCAGGGCGTCATGACCCAGATGTCCGGTGTCTTCCAGTTCCAGATCGAAGCCGGTCGCATTGCCCAGTTCCATCACGGCCGGCGGATTAACGGCGAAGATCTGTGCTTCCGGATCCATCCAGAAATGCATCATGATTTCGCGCGACACCGTCATGGTCGTATGTTTCGAGCCCGGACGCTGATCCCACGGCTTCATACGGATGAAGAACGCACCCGCACTCTGTCCCTGACCCGCGAAGCTGAAGCCCGTCATGGTGAAGACGGATTCAACATACTGGCCATAGGTCTTGAGAACGTAGTCGGTAATCTTGCGGTTGACGGCCGCCGTCTGCGCTTCGGTTGCACCGTTGCGCATCGTGACCTGACCGAAGATGATCCCCTGATCCTCGTCCGGCAGGAACCCGCCAGGCACCCGCATGAACAGGAACCCGACCAGCGCCGTCAGCAGGACAAATCCGATCATGCTGATGACCGGAACGCGGATCAGCCACTTTACACCGCCGATATAGCCGTTCGTCAGGCGATCAAACGTCCGGTTGAACCAGGCGGCAGGACCACGCTCATGGCCCTTATGCGTCGGCTTGAGCATGGAGGCGCAAAGTGCAGGCGTCATGACCATCGCCACCAGAACCGACAGCCACATGGCCGCAACGATCGTGATGGAGAACTGGCGGTAAATCACGCCCGTCGAGCCGCCGAACGCTGCCATCGGCAGGAACACAGCCGTCAGCACCAGCACGATGCCCACAAGCGCACCCGAAATCTCGTCCATGGAGACGCGGGCCGCTTCCTTCGGTGACAGCCCCTTGTCCGTCATCACACGTTCGACGTTCTCAACCACGACAATTGCGTCATCGACCAGCAGACCGACGGCCAGAACCATGGCCAGCATAGTCAGCGTGTTGATGCTGTAGCCCAGAAGGGACATCAGCCCGAACGTTCCCAGCAGCACCACCGGCACCGCAATCGTCGGGATCAGCGTTGCGCGGAAGTTCTGCAGGAAGATCAGCATCACGATGAACACGAGGACAATGGCCTCGATCAGCGTTTCAACCACTTCATGGATGGAAAGCGTAATGAACGGCTCGGTGTCCAGCGGATAGACGAGCTTCAAGCCCTGCGGGAAATACCGGCTCAGTTCGTTCAGACGTGTGCGGACCGCAGCTTCGGTCGTCAACTGGTTCGCACCGGGCGCCAGCTTGAGCGCCATCGCGGCGGCAGGGTGGTTGTTATAGGACGATCCCAGCGCATAGCTCTGCGCGCCAAGTTCAACCCGTGCCACGTCCTTCAGACGCACCTGGCTGCCATCCTGCTGCACTTTCAGCAGAATTTCCTTGAACTGGTCCGGTGTGCTCAGACGCGTCGGACCAATGATCGTGGCATCGAAACCAATGCCCTTCTTGGCCGGCAGACCGCCGAGTTCACCAGACGAGACCTGAATATTCTGTGCGGAAATCGCCGCCTGCACATCCCCGACCGTCAGGCCGAAATTGTACAGCTTCGACGGATCCAGCCAGACGCGCATCGCATATTCGGAGCCGAACAGCGTGTGATCGCCCACACCCGACACACGCGACAGCGGATCGGAAATGTTGGATGCCACGTAATCCGCAATGTCCTGACCGGACATGCTGCCGTCTTCGGAAATGAAGGCCAGAACCATCATGAAGTTCTTGGTGGCCTTCGTGATGCTCAGACCCTGAGCCGTCACTTCCGTCGGCAGACGCGGCTGCGCCAGCTGGAGCTTGTTCTGAACCTGAACCTGCGCGATGTCAGGGTTTGTGCCCTGCTCGAACGTCAGGTCGATCTCCATCTGTCCGCTCGCATAGGACGAGGCTGACAGATATTCGAGATGATCCAGACCATACATCTGCTGAAGGATCGGCCGAACAACCGTGTTGTTCACCGTCTCGGCAGACGCACCCGGATACATGACCGAAATGGCGATCTGGGGCGGCGCGATGTTCGGATACTGCGCGATCGGCATGCGCGTAATCGCAACAGCACCGACGAGCATAACGATCAGACCGATAACCCATGCAAAGATGGGCCGGTCAATAAAGAAGCGGGACAATGACATGCGGGGTTACTCCGCCTTTCCCGCGGGGACTTCGGCGGGCACATCATGAGGCACCACCTTCGCACCTGGCTGGACTTTCTGCAGACCGTTCACGATCACCCTGTCGCCGACCTTCAGACCATCAGAAACAAGCCAGGACTCACCGACCGTCCGCGAGACCTGAATGGAACGCTGGCCGACCTTGTTCTCACCATCCACGATCATGACGTAAGGATTGCCCTTGGCATCCCGGGCAACCGCGACCTGCGGCACCAGCAGACCGTTCGGATCAATGCCTTCCTGAATATGCGCATGCACGAACATGCCCGGCAGCAGCAGGTGATCGGGGTTGGGGAAAACGGCCCGCATGACGAGCGTTCCGGTCGACGGGTCCACCGTGACTTCGGAAAGCTGGAGCTTGCCGCGTGCCGGATAATCGGAGCTGTCTTCCAGCTTCAGGCTGACTGCCGCCGCATCCGCCCCATTACGCTCGACCTGACCATTCGCCAGTTCGCGCTTCAGACGCAGCATGTCAGAGGCTGCCAGATTGACGTCCACATAAATCGGATCAAGCCGCGTCACGACCGCGATCGGCTGGGTCTGGCCCGCTGTCAGCAGCGCACCCGGTGTATACAGTGTACGACCAATGCGCCCGCTGATGGGTGCACGCACATGCGTATAGTTCAGGTTGACGGCCGCGGCTTCAACAGCTGCCTTCGCCTGTGCAACCTGGGCTTCAGCTTCACGCGACGTCGCCAGAGTGTTGTCGTAGTCCTGTGAACTCACGGCATGGGCTGCCACAAGTGGACGATACCGCTTCAGCTGCCCTGCTGCCCGTGACGCTGCGGCCTGGGCGTTCAGAAGCTGCGCCTTTGCCTGGTCGTAAGCGGCCTGATAGGGCGCGATATAGATCTGGAAGAGCTGCTGCCCGACCTTGACGTCCGCTCCCTGCTCGAAGTCACGCGAGACAATGACACCATTCACCTGTGGCCGGATCTGTGCCTGTTCATAGGCATCCGTCCGCCCCGGAAGGGACGTCTCAAGCGTGACAGGCTGCGTCTTCAGTGTCACCACATCGACAGGCTGGGGCGGCATTTGCGGAGGGGGAGCTTTTTTCTGACACCCCGCCACCAGCAGCGGGAGCGCCAGAAGCGGCACCAGAAGCGCACCCCTCCCGCCCCACGGACCGACCGGAGACAGGGCAGCAGAAGAATTCAAAGACATTTTCTGAAAAGAAGGCATGATACGGCCGCTATCCTGTGATACAGAAACCCGCTAGTTTCCTGCGAGGACGGAAACTAGCGGGTTTCTTTGACAGACGTCAATTCAGTCTGTGAAATAATATCGGAGTTAATCTTGAACAGTCAGTCGAGCAGCCAGTCCGAAGACCGGAAACAGCCTTGCTGTGGCCGTCCCGCGCAGCTCGATGAAGCGGAAAGACGAATCCGGATTCTGGACGCCGCAAGCTCGGTCCTGACCACACACGGCTATCACGCCGCATCCATGGACAGCATCGCTTCATGCTCGGGAATGTCCAAGAAAACCCTCTATCAGTTTTTCGACTCCAAACAGATTCTTTTCGAAACCCTGATCCTCGAGCGGCTGTTCGCCCCCATCACCTATACGCCGGTCCCCACGGATCCCATGGAAAAACAGCTCCTGGGCCTGATGACCTGTATCGCAGCGTGCATGTTCTGTGACGAACGCCTGAGTCTGCTGCGCTCCGTCATCACGGAAACCAGCCGCAACCCTGCAGTCCGGCAGCTTGTCGCAGATCTTTTTCAGCTTTCGGGCCGGGTGCTGCCAATCCAGCACTGGCTGGCGACGCAGTCCGAAGCCGGCAGGCTGGATATTCCTGACATCACCGAAGCTTCGGACCTGCTCTTTGGCATGACCCTCGGCGGCCCCATGCTGGGACAGCTCACTCACTGCAAACCAAACCGTTCAAAAGAAAAACTCGAAGAGTTCATGGCGTATGGTATCCGGGTTTTCCTTGAGGGCCATCGTCCGGCCCTTCAAGACTGACCCACAATCACCCGCCAGCAGAAACTGGCGATGATGCCTCTTCACGGCTTCCGACAAGCAGATGGAAAACACTTTCTGAAGGCGTACCCTTCATCAGTGCCCCGAATCGGGTTTGCAGGTTTTTAAGGGTCTGCTGATCCTGAGCCCGGGAGGCATCCCCTCCAATTCGGAAAACAAGTGCCTGCTGCTCTGGCGACAGTACTGCCTTCGTGGCGTCCTGACCTGCTGGCAGTCCGTCCAGAAGCGGTAAAAGCGCCTCGACTGCGCGCGGCCATTCCCCAGCTTTTTCAGCCATCTGAGCCCGCAGATCCCATGCTCGGGGATCGCGGATGGTCGCAAGTTGTCCCGCTGCCTCATCCGAATGATGATCCGCAAGGGCAATACGCGCCTTCAAAAGTGCCACTTCTACGGATTGACTGCTGCTACCTCCCGGAAGAGCCTGCGCGGCATCAGGCGATCCTTCGGCAAACCCTGCGAGATCCTGTCGTGCTGCCTTCAGGTCGCCCATATCAAGCTCAAGTTTTGCCAGTCGGATGCGGACATTCATATCTTGCGCATCATTCTGGGAGCCAAGAAGGTTGCGCAAAGCTTCCCGCTCCTGATCCGGCAGGCCCAACGCCTCGTAGCGGCGAGCCAGAGCATCAAGAATATCTCGCCGCAGAGCATCAACCGGCGCCTTGGCCAACGCATCCTTCAGAAATGCGACTTCATTCATGTTCTGCCGCCCAGTGGGAGAGGCAGACTGGGCCATACGATGAATAATATCTGCTCTTTGCGGTTCAACTGCCGCCGCATCGTCAGGATACAGGCGTTCCCACTCCTGAACGGCAGCAGCGGCACCTTCGAGGTTATTACCTTCCATCAGGGCATCAATTTGTAAAAGACGACCTTCGCTTTCCCGTTTCGCAATCCGTAGAGCAGGCAAAATACCATCTATCTGTTCAGCGACGGCTTGCGGGTTAAGCGTCTTCTTCTTGAATGCCAGCCGGAGAGAGGCTTCCTTCGCCACCGGCCAGACTAACGGCGATGGATCATGCGATAGTATGGAAAGCATTGCTTCGGCATCCGGTGCATTCCGACGGGCCGCCAGAAGCGCCTTCGCCAGCGCGACCTGTGGGCCATCTGCAAACTGATCAAGCACTTTCGTAGCGCCCTCATCTCCGTAGCGGGCAACCCACTGGGCGGCAGACGGCAACAGCCGATCCCGCAAAGGCTTTGCATAAGCCTCCAGAACAGGCAGGCCCGTTGCGATCAGATCCGCAGTATGAAGACGATCACTTTCCGCAGACCCTGATGCCACCTGCCCGACCCGGGTATCAGGTGGTGTGAGCATCCGCATCATGCCACGCCAGAGCTGGTCTTCCGGAGTATTTCCTCCGTCTTCCGCCAGATTCGAAGAGCCGATCCGCGCGTTCAGCACCGCCGATATCTGTTGCAGCCGACGCGCATCCGGCTTTTCAACACCTTCCGGCCAGTCCTGCAGGGCAACCTGCAGGACCTCGCCAAGAAGTGGCCCGTTTCCGGCCCGGGCCGCCGCCTGTGCAACGCGCATACGTGCATCGAAACGGTCGCCTGATGAGGCCAGCGCTGCAGAGTTTACGCTACGTCGAAGAGCCTCCCGCAGCTCTTCTGGTTTTCCCGTTCCCAGGCTGACCCCGCTCAGGGACGAGCCATAAGGCTGAAGCCGGTTGGAGGCCATAAGCGGATAGCTGTCCGGACCCGTTGTATCCAGAACCAGTTTTCCTGCCGTCTGACGCAATTCCAGAGTGTCGGAATCAGCCGCAACCACGACCCCTATCAGACTGCTTCGAACGGAAAAACCGGTTCCCGTACGGCGCATGGGCTGCTGGATGCGTCCCGAACGTGTCATTCCCAACAGAAGCCGCCGACCTGAGGCAGGATCGTCAAGCGCGACAACCTGCGGCAGCCCCTCTTCGAGGGGGGGCATAAAGGTCAGTGCATTTCCGTCCTGTCCCAGAAGCATGTCGGCCTGCGGCTTCACGTCTGCGGCGACTGACACAGTCCAGCCGGCTCCAACCGGGCGCAGAACAGGATCGCGTCCATCAGACAAACCAATGGTAATTACCGTGACATCTGGCAGCAAACGACTGGAAACCGACGTAAAAGGCCCAATCCCGGCCAGACCCGCCGTATCGAGAACATGCTGTCCCGCAGCCACGACCACGATATTCTGCCCGTCCCGGAAGGCCACCACAGGTGTTAATTCCCCCAGAGGCAACCATAATCCCGTCGCTGCCGGAATTTGGACCGGCGCTACGGCAGGTGGAGACACCGTAATCTGGGGCCGCCCTCCGAGTGGCAAAGATTTTCCGTTAGAAGGCTGCCTTTCCTGCACGGCTTTTTCAGGATGTGGAAAAAGCGGAGACGGATCGTTCAGAAAAGACCATCCAGCCGGTAACAGCTTCCCATCCACTTCCCTGCCGGGAGGAGCTGCCTCTATCCTGGATTTTGACGCAGAAGCTTTGCCCTCAGACGGTGAAGCAGCAGCCGTTCCAAGCAACGACAGGCACAGCACCGTAGCCGGAAACGCCTGTCTCATCCGTTGCCACCAATCCGGGTGGCAGGCCGGGCGTGGGAATTTACGAGGAGTTGCGTCGCGAGAATGGCCCGTTGCGGGGACATTGCCTCCATGATCGCCGAGGCTTTGCGCGGGTTCATCCTGTTGAGCAGCGCCACACCGACACGCAGGTCTAGAATATTGAAAATCGCCGCTGCATCTTCAGGTTTCATGGCCTGATAGATTTTGACGAGCCGATCTGCATCATCATTCCGAAGCGCATCCGTATGCTGTTCACTTGTCTCGAGCGCTGTTCGGGAATTCTCCAGCGCAGTCATCCGTCGCTGCAGCTCTTCTTCGGCCGCATCAACAAGGCGTTGACGATCATTCAGCGCTGCATTTCTGCGATCCAGTTCCTTTTCACGACTGGCAAGCTGTTCAGCAAGCGCGGGGTCCGTGGGCTGGAGCGGGGAGGTCGACGCTATCGGCGCTGGCCCTTTGCAGCCACCACGGGCACAGAGGTCATCGGTCTTGGGAACAGCCACTTTGGCCGCCGGCAGAGTTTCGGGGGGGGCAGCAGCCTGCGCCGGCGGCACGGGACCTGCTGCTGCATCGGGCTGGGGCTGAGGCTGGGCCATGGCGACTGTTGTCAGAGACGAAGCTGTCGGATCCGTATCGCCCATCAGATCACCAGCAATCGCGTAAATCTTGACCCCAAGAAGAACGATCATGAGACCACAGGCCAGATGCAGAATGCGGAAAAACATGTTCCTTATCCCTGCTTCTGACGGAGTGCACGCAGCAGCTCCCGCTCAGCGGCGCTCTTGCTACCGCTGGGTTTCATCGTTCGTACTTCATCCGGCTTGAGCCGAAGCGCAGAACGGAATGTGGTTTCTTCAGGTCGCTCTTCCGCTCGGGGAGCAGCCTTCGCACCCGCTGTGGCAACCCGACCAGCTGGCAGAAGAGATTCCAGCTGCTGGGCCAGAGTCTCGGAGCGGTCACACAGCATCGCAAGATCCCGTTTGAGGCTCTTGCCTGATTCGACGGTCTTCCCCAGGGCTCGGCCAACGAGTTCTGTCGTCTGACGCAAGTGGTCGATGCCAGACTGGGCCTGTGCACTGCTGGATTGGAGGCTGGCGATCAGTGCATCGAGCTGTCCGCGGTCACGCCTCAGGACAGATAGGGCACGCCCCAGATAGAGACTGTAGAAAATAGTCACCAGCAGCAGCACTGAAAGCGCGATCTCGATCCCAAGCTGAAATCTGTCCATGAAATATGCTCCGCTCAGCTATAGGATGTGACACGGTCTGTGCCGGTTTTCTGGTTGAGGACTTCTTCAATTTTGACGGCCACCTGCCCCTGCCTCCGACCGACACGCCCCGTGAAAAGGGTGTGTTCCCCACAGCGCAGACTGACGGGCGCGTCCGAATTACGACGCAGGATCAGCTGATCGCCCGGAGCGAGCTTCATGATATCTTTCAGATTCACAGTTTGCTCTTCCAGAACGGCCTCCAGCGTCAGGTCTGTTTGCCAGAGCTCCTGGGCAAGGTGGGTTTCCCACATGCCGTCATGACCGAATTTTTCGCCCATGAACTGCTGAAGCAGGATGTCTCTCACAGGCTCAAGCGTGGCATGCGGCAACACGATATCCACATCCCCACCCCGGCCTTCCATATCGATGCCGAAACGGGCCGTAACCACGCCGTTTCCGGCACGGCAGATCATCGCGAAACGCGAATTCATTTCCAGCCGTTCGAAATGAAAATTGACGGCACACAGCGGACTGAAGCTTGTTTCCAAATCATCAAGAATGATCCTGACCATTGGTTCGATCAGTGCACGCTCAATGGCTGTGTGATGCCGCCCTGTCTCACGGCTGGTCGGGCCATCGCTGCGAACATGCCCTCCCAGCAGGGCATCGACAATGCTGTAGATCAGAGGGGAGCTCAGCACGACGATGCCGTAGTTATCCCATTCCTCTGCCTTGAAGACTGCGAACATGGCCTGTCCCGGCACGTTCTCGAGGTAGTCTCCAAAGCGCTGCGAACCAAGGCGATCCATTGAGGCTTCAACATTATCGCTGGTAAAATTACGCAGGCTCGTCGTCAGAATTCGGGTGAAACGATCAAAGACCACTTCGAGCATGGGCAGCCGTTCAGAGGACACGCCCGAGGTACTGACCACGCGCTCGATACCGCTACTGTTCGAAGGCCCGGCGACGGCAGAATCGTTACCAAAGAAGCTGTCGATCTCGGCCTGACTGAGAACGTGGTCCTGAGCGTTGCCAGCTTCAAACCCGTTCATGCCGTTTCCAGCCAGTGGAAAGGCCGCGGCCGGCATCCCATCGTCAGGGTCCGCGAAAGCATTGTCGGCCTGTCGATCGTCGCTCACTGCACCAGCACCTCTACGAAAAAGAGATCCTTCACGCGAAGGGGCGCCACGATATTGGTGATCTGGGCCAGCATCGTTTCCCGCAGCCTGTAGATGCCACTGCCGGAAAGCTCCGACGGTTGCATCCCGTGCAGACAAGTCTGGAAGGCGTCCTGGATCTGCGGCATCAGGGCGGCAATGTTTTCTGCATTTTTGCCATCCTCGACTTCAAGTCGCGCACCAATCCGGACATACCGTGTGCGATCCGTACCTGAATCGAGATTGGAGAGAATGGTCGGGATGGTGATCGTCGTCCATTTGACTGGCTTGTCAGAGGCAGTCCTGGTGGCCGGGGTTGCCGCATGATGAAAATGCTTCCATGCAAAGGCTCCACCGCCGGCCAGAAGCAGGCATGCCAGCACTGCAAGGATGATGATCTTGCGCTTACCCCCCTTCTTGACCGGGGTTTCGTTTTCCGGAGTCTCCGTCGTCACCGTTCGTCTGCCTTCTCTTTCGGACAGTGCTCATCATCGGCATAAAAGATTAACAGTGGGTTTATGATGAGCAGGAAAAGGCGAGTCTTCCTTCAGACGGGAACCATCATCCTGAGCCTTGCAGCGCTTGCGGGCTGCGCGTCCCAGCGTTCTCCATACAACCGCTATTATTCCTCAAGCGGGGCGTATCGCGCTCCGGGTTCAGCCAGCGATCCGTGGGGGCCCTACATCCTGCAGGCCGCCAGCCGATTCTCGATTCCACAGGACTGGATCCGTGCCGTTATCCATCAGGAATCGGGGGGGCACCAGTTTCTCGATGGGCGCCCCATTACCTCCCATTCCGGTGCCATGGGCCTGATGCAGCTCATGCCCCAGACCTATGCCGACATGCGTTCGCGCTACGGTCTGCGGGCAGATCCCTATGAACCGCATGACAACATCATGGCGGGCACCGGCTATATCAGCATCCTTGCCCGCAAATATGGTGCTCCCGCGTTTCTGGCGGCGTACAACGCGGGTCCCCAGCGACTTGAGGACTATCTTTCAGAAGGACGGCAGCTTCCTAACGAAACCGTCAATTACGTTGCGAGCATCACACCCCATCTTGGCACGCAGGTCGCCATGACAGGACCACTGGCCGCCTATGCCAGCGCCGATCAGCTGAATGCCTCGCAGTCCGGGGGGCGCCTGACTCCCATCCAGACCGCTTCGGCACCGGTGATGACCGCATCCCGCAGTGTCGGACAGGTCTGGGCCAGCCGCCATGTCACGAGTGCTGCCGCGCAGATGCCAATTGCGGCGCCCAGCGCTGTACCGTGTAACCCTGACGATGCCTATGACCCGGATGTGCCCTGTGCTGTTCAACCAGTCAGCACACCACAGCTCGCGGCTCCTGCCGCTCCCCTCGTTTCCCGACCTGCTGGCGATACGCTCACCTTTCAGCAACCGGTCTCTGAGCAGGCACTCCCTTCTGCGCCCTCAATCCCGACGCCCCATACGCTGCACGCAGCCCCGACGGAATCAACCACCATGGTGGTTGGATACCGCCGTCCTGGAAGCTACGGCCCCTGGGCCGTACAGGTGGGCGCCTTTGGCAGCATCGGACAGGCAAAGTTCGCGGCCACCATGGCGCGACAGGCGGCCTTTACGTCGCTTCAGTCTGCCCGAATCGAAGTACATCCCACGCCAAGCCATGGCGCCACGGTCTGGCGCGCTCGGCTAACGGGGATTAGCCGCATCGGAGCAGCGCAGGCCTGCTCAACCCTTTCCGGGCAGGGAATGGCCTGCATGGCCGTGCCGCCGGGACATTGAAGGCACAGTCAGGGAACAGTTTCGGCGTCAGAAGCAATCCGCGTTGGCAATGTGGTCACTTTCGCCTATGTTCCCATGCATGCCACACATAGCTGACGCGCATGAAGTGTAGGCCCGTAACGGCCTTACCCTTGTCATGCCCTTTCAGCTTTATCGACCCTTCTTCCCGACGACTTCCCAGGACGCGCAGATGACGACAAGCCCGGCTCCCGATCACACCCCCACCCATGCAGGGGCCATCAGCGAGGAAGGCTATCACAAGGACCTTGGACGCCGTCATGTGCAGATGATCGCCATCGGTGGCGCCATCGGTACAGGACTGTTTCTGGGAGCAGGCTCGCGCCTTCAGGTTGCCGGCCCGTCCCTTGCGATCATCTATGCAATCTGCGGCGTCTTCTCATTCCTGATCCTGCGGGCACTGGGCGAACTGGTCATGTACCGCCCGACCAGCGGCAGCTTCGTGACCTACGCCCGCGAGTTCCTCGGCGAACGGGCCGCCTACATGGCCGGCTGGCTGTCCTTTCTGAACTGGGCCATGACCGGCATTGTCGATATCACGGCCGTCGCCCTCTACATGCATTACTGGGCGGTTTTCCTGCCGGTTCCGCAATGGGCTTTCGCGCTGGTAGCACTGGCGATCGTCGGCACCATGAACATGATCGGCGTACGCTATTTTGGCGAGATGGAGTTCTGGTTCTCTCTTATCAAGGTCGTGGCGCTGGCGCTTTTCCTCATTGCAGGCGCTCTCATTCTGGGCACACGCATGCCGGTGGCCGGTCACACAACCGGCTTTCACCTGATTACAGAAAATGGCGGCATCTTCCCGCACGGACTGTTTTCGGCGCTCATGCTGCTTCAAGGCGTGGTGTTTGCCTATTCCGGCATCGAACTTCTGGGCACGGCGGCAGGTGAGTGCGAGGACGCCCGCGAAATTCTTCCCCGCGCCATCAACAGCGTGATCTGGCGGATTGCCCTGTTCTATGTGGGCTCGGTCATCCTGCTGGTCTGCCTGCTGCCCTGGACCGAGTATCACGCCGGCACCAGCCCGTTCGTAACATTCTTTCAGGCGCTGGGCATTCCGGGCATCGGCACGGTCATGAACATCGTGGTCCTGACAGCCGCCCTCTCCAGCCTGAATTCCGGCCTGTATTCGACTGGCCGCGTCCTGCGTGCCCTGTCGCTTGGTGGCTCCGGGCCGCGCGCACTGAGCAAGCTGAACAAGAGCTCCGTTCCCTATGTCGGCATTCTCACCACACTGGCCGTCTATCTGGTTGGCGTGATGCTGAACTATCTCATCCCATCGCGCGTGTTCGAAATCGTCCTCAACTTTTCGGCGCTGGGCATCATCAGTACTTGGGGCTTCATCCTGCTGTGCCAGTTGCGTCTGCGGGCTGCGATCAACCGCGGGGACATCATGCCGACGGGCTTCAACATGCCGGGCGCGCCCTACACGACGTGGGCAACCCTCGGCTTTCTGGGCTTTGTGCTGGTCATGATGGCCTTCGACTACCCGGATGGTACGATCACGATCGGCGCCATCCCCCTGATCGGCGCCGTACTGATCGGCGGCTGGTGCCTGCTGGACCGCCGTCGCCGCCACGGCTGATCCTGACCTTTCCAGCACAAAAAAAGGGCGCTCCGAAAAGCGCCCTTTTTTATGTCCACATGACGCAAAGCCTCAATGCGTCCGGCCCAGTTCGGACCACAGATAGGCATAGCTGAGCGCCTGCGTCTGGGCAATTTCCTTCTGGCTCGCCCCAAAGCCATGACCGCCTGCCACCTGCTCCCAGTAATAATACGGCAGCTTCAACTCGCTCATGCGCCATGCAAAACGACGGGCATGAACGGGACCAACCCGGTCATCCTTGGTGGTCGTCTCAATGAACGGCACGGGGTATTTCACATCCGGCTTCAGGTTCTGAAGCGGGGAAATCCCGCGCAGGAACGCCTTCTGCTCCGGAATGGAGACCGTTCCGTACTCGCCGACCCACGATGCACCAGCCGACATATGCTCGTAATTCATCATATCCAGCAGCGGCACTTCGATATCGACGGCCTTCCAGAAATCCGGATGCTGCGTGAACTCGACGCCCATCAGCAGACCGCCATTGGAGCCCCCCTGGATCGCCAGATGCTGCGGGGACGTCACCTTGCGGTCCATCAGGTCCTTCGCCACGGAAGCAAAGTCGTCATAGATCCGTTGGCGATGCGTCTTCAGCCCCGCATCGTGCCAGGCCGGCCCGAACTCGCCGCCACCGCGGATATTCGCCAGAACATAGACGCCACCACGCGACAGCCAGTTATTGCCGATCCCGGCCGAATAGAACGGGAAAAGCGGCACTTCAAACCCGCCATACGCATAAAGCAGCGTCGGGTTAGCGCCATCGAGCTTCATGTCGCGGCGATGCACGATGAAATACGGAATGCTGGTCCCGTCCGTCGAGCGAACCTCCTGCTGTTCCACAGCCATGTTCGAGGCATCGAACTGGGCTGGCAGCGTATGAAGTTTCTGGACTGAAGCCGTGTCACTGTTGATTTCCCACAATGTGGTCGGGCTCAGGAAGCCGGTTGAGACCGCATAGGCGACCGGGTTTTCCTCATCGTTGCTGGCCAGTTCCACCGACATGTTCTCCGGCAGGGGCAGATCGTGATGCGTGAAGGCCGATCCCGTGGGCGTGTAGATCGAGATCTTGCCACGCACATTGTCGTACAGCGTGACGATCAGATGGCTGTGGCTCGTGGACACTTCCTCGATCATCTGGCGCCCTGTCGGCGCAACCAGAAGCTGGGGCGCAATGGTTGCGGCGGCCGGATCGACCAGCACCACGCTGCCCTGCGGGAAGGTCTGCGCTCCGACCTTCCAGTCTTCCTTCAGCTGAACGACCAGACGGCCATTGAACAGCCCCGCGACGTCCGCCTTCAGAGGAATGGCAACCGGCGTCACCTGACCGTCGCGATACAGGAACAGCTTCGATGAAAACGCATCCAGCCCTTCGCGGATCAGCGCGACCTGATGCCCCGCCCCGTCATGCAGGACTTCCGGCCCGACCTCGACATCCTTGCGGTTGCCGGTAAAGACCGTCTGCGCCTCAGCCAGCGACTGGCCGCGCTTGAGCAGTTTCACGATATACGGGTAGGAGGATTCCGTCAGATCGGCATCTGTCCAGGGGTAGCTGACCAGAAGCGTGTCACGGTCCAGCCAGCTCGAATCCTGCTTGGCGTGAGGCAAGGTGAAGCCACCTTCGACGAATTTCCCCGTCCGCAGATCGAATTCCCGCAAGGTTCTGGCGTCCTCGCCCCCGTCAGAAAGATGAAGCAGGCAGAGATTCTGCTGGCTGTGCAGACAGTCCACGCCCTCATAGACCCAGTTGCGCTTTTCCCTGGCCGCCAGCGCATCGAGATCCAGCGCGATCGTCCATTCCGGGTGATCAGTCGCATAGGAATCCGGCGTTGTCCGGCGCAGGATGCCGCGCAGATGCCGGTCATCACGCCAGAAATTATAGATCATCCCGTCAATCTGGATGGGCGATGCCAGACGGTCATGCGTCTGAAGCAGCTTCAGGGATTTATCATACAGGTCCTGATAAAGCGGCCCATGTCCCAGAAGACGCAGGGTCCGGTCATTCTGCGCCTTCACCCACGCCATGGCCTGCGCGCCATTGATATCGCTCAGCCATGCCGGAATGGTGTCGGGCACATCGGCGGCATGGAGCGGTGTGAATATGCTGCCCGTCAGCAGGGCCGCCAGCCCGGCACGGCGAAAACTCCGGAAAACTGTCACAGTAGCAAGACCCCTGATGATTTCAGGGAAAGCCTGTCATTCCAGTGGCGAAACCGCAAGAGATGCCCCGGCGGCCGGAAGCCAGACCAGGCAGGTCGTTCCTCTGCCCGGCGCACTGGCAATCCGCAACCGACCGCCATGCCGGTCCAGAATATGCCGGACAATAGACAGACCAAGGCCCGTCCCCTGACCGGCACCATCAGTGGGCGCCCCGACACGATAGAAACGCTCCGTCAGGCGGGGCAGATGATGCGCTTCCATCCCGCAGCCATTGTCCTCGATGCCAAGAATGACACCCCCATCGGCAGGCCAGCGATCATCCGGGGTCACTGCGCGGCGTGCAGAAAGAGTAATGGTCAGCGGGTCACCTTCGCGGGCACCATAACGAAGGGCATTTTCGATCAGGTTAAGCAGAACCTGGACCATCTCGTCCTCATCCGCCCGGACCATCAGATCGTCCTCGATCTCAAGCTTGAGAGTACGCCCTTCCTGCTCAAAACGTGGCGCCACTTCACCAAGCACCACCGCCATGAGATCTGCCACATCTACCAGATCACGCGGACGCTGGTGCTCATGCGCCTGAACACGCGACAGATAGAGTAACCGGTCGATCAGCCGTTTCAGCCGCTCGGACTGCTGTCGCATGATGTCGAGGAACTGCTGTCGCATGACGGGGCTTTCTCCGGCTGCCCCTTGCAACGCATCGATGAACCCGCTCAGGGACGCCAGCGGCGTGCGCAGCTCGTGACTGGCATGAGCCACGAAATCCATGCGCATCCGGTCGGCAGCCTGCGCTTCACTGCGATCGTTCAGGACAACCAGAACACGCTTGTCCTGCCCCTTTCCCCCCGGAAGCCGACGCAGCATCAGATGAAGGGTGCGCGGAACCGGCACATCAAGTGTGAATGTCGTAGAGCAGACTGGCGGCAGGTCTCCCCGGTTACTGCTTCCCGCATGACTTCCTGGGACCGGGACTCGCAAGGCCGCGGAAAGTGCCGAGCGGGCTGCCGGATGACGCAGGATTGCCCCGACTGTTTCCCCGAACTGGGAGGCAGCCTCCTCGTTGACCTGCACGATCGCCCCGAGCCCATCGAGCACCACGGCGCAGGCAGGAAGCGGATCGACCGGCAGATCGGCCGGAGACACGGGTTTCAGATAATCATCCGGCGGAGATGTCGGAACACGGGGCTGGCGGAGCAGAAGCCATACCGCCAGCACCCAGCCGGCCAATGCCACGCAGACGAGGACCATGCCCACCTGCAATGGCAGCGTGTCCGCTGCAGGCGAGAGTCCCCCCGGCGGCACCTGTCAGGCGCCGTCCGTCGTCGGGCCGTCATCCAGTGCATAACCGGCTGCACGCACGGTCCGCACCAGATCGATCTCACCCGGCCCGTTAATGGCCTTGCGCAGACGCCGGATATGGACGTCGATCGTCCGGATCTCGACATGGATGTTCTGGCCCCAGATCCGCCGCAGCAGATCCTCACGGGAGAATACCTTGCGCGGATTGCGGATCAGCAGGTCCAGAAGGCGATATTCTGTTGGACCGAGAGACAGCATCCGCCCGCCCCGCTCCACGCGATGCGTTTCAGGGTCCAGCGTGATATCGGCGAAAGACAGACGATCGTAGGAGGACTGGTGCCGCCGCAAAAGCGCCCGCAGACGTGCATCGAGTGTATCGATACTGCAGGGCTTCATCAGATAGTCATCCGCCCCCGTATCCAGCCCCCGGATCGCGTCCTGCTCTGCTGAACGCGCCGTCAGGAGAAGTACGGGAACATCCCGCAGCGCGGGATTGGCGCGGATGCGGCGACAGACATCAAGGCCGGAGAGCTCGGGAAGCATCCAGTCCAGAACCACTGCATCCGGGCGGGACGTTTCCAGAGCCAGCAGGGCTGCCTCTCCGGTTTCGGCCGTCTCGACGCGGTATCCCCGCTGTTCGAGATTGTAGCAGGTCATCAGCAGAAGGGCGGGATCGTCTTCGACCAGAAGAACGAGCCCCTTGGCACGCGCCGGTGAAGGGCCCTTCACCGGACGTCGGGCTCCTGCATCGTCTCTGCCACTGTCAGGGCGGAGGCGGGACCACCGCGCGGACGCAGGGACGGCAGGTTATCGCCCGTTACGGCATAAAAAACGCGCTCGGCAATGTTGGTCGCATGATCGCCGATCCGTTCAAGATTCTTGGCGATGAAGAGCAGTTCCGTGCAGGCGCGGATATTGCGGGCGTCTTCCATCATGTAGGTCACGAGTTCACGGAACAGGGCCGTGTAATACTCGTCCACCGCACGGTCCGAATGCCAGACTTCCATGGCGCGGTTGGAATCCTGCTGCGTGATCGCATCGATCGAACGACGCAGGTTCTCCTGCACCAGACGGCCCATGCTCCGCAGACCCGAGAGCGAGATCTGGTTTTCCGGCATCCGGATCCGCAGCGAACGCCGCGCGATGGAAGACGCGTAATCGCCAATCCGCTCCAGATCACCCGTAATTTTCAGGGCCGCCACGATCTCGCGCAGATCGCCCGCCATGGGGCTTCGCAGCGCCAGAAGACGGATTGCGAGGCTTTCGACCTCACGCTCGAGCTGGTCCACTTCCGGGTCCTGCCGCGCGGCAGCATCGGCGGCTTCCTCGTTGCGGTCCGCGATGGCGGACAGCGCGAGGGCCACCTGGTTTTCCACAATGCCGCCCATCTGCGCCATCATGGACCGGAGCTGACCCAGCTCCTGCTCGTAGCTTTTGACGATGTGGGATCTGTCAGCCATGACGCGTTATCCAAACCTGCCGGTGATGTAGTCCTGGGTCTGCTGCTGCTTCGGATTGGTGAACATCCGGTCAGCGCTGTCCACTTCGATCAGACGCCCCATGTAAAAGAAGGCGACCTGATCCGCACAGCGCGCAGCCTGCTGCATGTTATGCGTCACGATTGCGATCGTGAACTCTTCCTTGAGCTCGTCGAGAAGCTCCTCGATACGCGCCGTAGAAATCGGATCCAGCGCCGAGGTTGGTTCATCGAGCAGCAGGACTTCAGGCCGCGTCGCAATCGAACGAGCGATGCACAGACGCTGCTGCTGGCCACCCGAAAGACCAGAAGCTGGAGCATTCAGACGGTCGCGGACTTCGTTCCAAAGCGCCACGCGCGTCAGCACGTCCTGAACACGGGCGTCCATGTCGGCCTTGTTCATCTTTTCATGCAGACGCACGCCAAAGGCGATGTTGTCATAAATGGACATCGGAAACGGCGTCGGCTTCTGGAACACCATCCCAACGCGTGCGCGCAGAATATTCAGGTCTAGGTCACGATCGAGAACATTGCGTCCGTCGAAGATCACTTCGCCCGTGGCGCGCTGACCGGGATACAGATCATACATGCGGTTAAAGACCCGCAGCAGCGTCGATTTGCCGCAGCCGCTCGGCCCGATCATGGCCGTGACCCGACGTGCCGGGAAATCCACCGAAATGTCGTGCAGGGCGTGGTTTTCGCCGTAATAGAAATTCAGGTTGCGGACAGCCAGGGCCACTTCAGGGCTTTTCGCCACCTGCGGATCAGTCTCGGTCATCATGGAATCCTGTATCATCCCCTGCATTGTTCCCGGGGTCATCCGCGTCGTGCCGAGACGCGGACGGCAATATTGATGGCCAGCACACCCATCGTCACCAGCAGCGCACCGGCCCAGGCCAGCTGCACCCAGTCTTCATAGGACGCGCCGGCATACTGGTAGATCGTCACCGGCAGGCTCGCCATCGGCTTGTTGAGACTGAAAGACCAGTTCTGATTGCCCAGCGATGTGAACAGCAGCGGTGCCGTCTCACCGCTTACACGCGCCAGGGCGAGCAGAATGCCCGTCAGCACGCCTGTCTTGGCGGAGCGCAGACACAGCGACAGCGTCACCCGCCAGCGCGTCGCACCCAGAGCCGCACCTGCCTCGCGCATGGATGTCGGGACAAGCCGAAGCATGTCCTCCGTCGTGCGGACGATGATCGGCACGGCCAGGATCGCGAGCGCAACAGAACCGGCCAGTGCCGAAAAATGCCCAAAGGGAGCAACCATGACCTGATAAACAAACAGACCCACCAGAATGGAGGGGACCGACATCAGCACGTCAGACACGAAGCGGACGCATGACGCGAACCTGTTGGTTTCCGCACCGTATTCCGAAAGATAGATGCCGCATCCCAGCCCAAGGGGCGTCGCCATCAGCAGGGCGATGAAGGTCTGGATCAGACTGCCGACAATCGCATTGGCAAGCCCCGAGGATGAACCGGGGGGCCCCATGGGCTTCATGATCGCGGCAGCCGACAGACCGGCGAGCCCTCTGGAGAGCAGCGTCCACAGAATCGAGGCCAGAACCAGCACAAGAATGCCCGCCATGACCATGCCAAACGCCGTCGCCACATGATCGGCACTCCGACGGCGGGCAGCGCGGGGATTGGGCTTCCAGCCGGTTGTGGGAACGGTTGTATCGCTCATTTCGTGTCTCCCCGCAGCATCCGCGCAAGCGCAAGGCTGGCGAAGGACAGCAGCATCAGGATAAAGCCCAGCGCCAGCAACGCGGACAGACGCAGCGAGCCGGCCGGACTTTCAGGAAACTGAAGGGCGATCAGGGACGCGACCGTGCTACGCGGCGCAAACAGCGACCAGCCGACAGCAGTGACGTTACCAATCACAAAGGTCACGGCCATGGTCTCGCCCAGTGCGCGCCCCATGCCGAGAACGATCGCGCCAATCATGCCCGAGCGGGACCAGGGCACCACGACTTTCCACATCACGTCCCAACGCGTGGCGCCAAGACCGTAGGCACTCTCACGCAGCATGTTGGGCATGGCAGCAAACACGTCGCGCATCACGGCGGTCATGAAAGGGGCGATCATCACGGCGAGTACCAGCCCCGCCGTCATAAGGCCCGTTCCAAACGGCGCGCCATGAATAATGAATCTGATGCCGGGGACGTGTTTGAAATGATGGGTGAGGAAAGGCTGAACTGTTCGCGCCATGAAGGGGACGATTGTGAAAAAGCCCCACATTCCGAAAATGATCGACGGCACCGCGGCCAGAAGCTGCACGGCCGTTCCAACGATTGCTGCGATCCGGGGGGGCGCCATCGCCGTCAGCCAGAACGCCGTTCCGAAGGCCAGCGGGAGCGCAATGGCCACGCCGATCAGCGTACTGACGATCGTCCCGAACAGCGGCGCCCAGGCTCCGTACAGGTCTGCAACAGGGTTCCATACATCGTGAAAGGCAAATCCGAGTCCGAACGTGCGGAAAGCCTGACTGCCACCGACGCCCATCAGGACCACGAGACCGCCAAGCACCACCAGAACCAGAAGCGCCGAAGCGGCTACCAGAAGATGGAATGCGGTGTCAGGCCCGCTGCGGCGGCTTCCGTTCGGGGAAACACCGGCCTTGTCGCGGGCCTTTTCGGTCTGCGTGGCTGTGGCAAGGGTCATGCGTGAGAAGCTCTGACTTGAAAAACGGGCATTATCCGGCAGCCGCAGCCACCACATCAGTGCATTAGCCGTCCTGCCATGGAAGGACAACCGGAACAGGAACGACACTGGATGAAAGATTTAAGTCATCCCCACCCGGAACGGCGGTCAACTGCCGTCCTGATCCTTTATCAGAGAGGCCAGATGCGTCCTTCCGGACCAGAGCATGGACGCGTCGGAAATGATGAAGGTTCAGAAAGGAACCGTGGCACGAATAACACGTTTGGGAGAGTGACAGCCCCGCATCACAGGCGGGCAGCAAGACATTTCAGTGACCTGAATTCCGTCTTCGGGTTGCATGCCGATGATCAGGAGTATCCTCATGGTTTCCAGAACCGATCGCCACGTCACGCAGAACAACACTGCAGACAACACCAAGAATGTTTCCATCGAGACACTGAACGCCCGACTTTCCGATCTGATCGATCTGGCGCTCATCACCAAGCAGGCCCACTGGAACCTCAAGGGACCGCAGTTCATCGGCGTGCATGAAATGCTCGATGGCTTCCGCTCCAGCATCGATGGTTTTTCAGATACGGTTGCAGAACGCGCTGTCCAGCTTGGTGGTACGGCCTTGGGAACTGTGCAGGACGTCTCCAAAAACAGTGCCTGCACCCCGTATCCCAACAATATCTACCGCGTTGCAGATCATATTGCCGCGTTGATCGACCGCTACGCCACGGTTGCCAACAACATGCGTGAGTCCATCAAGGTGACGGACGAAGCCGGGGATGATGATACGGCTGATGTCTTCACGGAGGTTTCCCGTGGTCTCGACAAGCATCTTTGGTTCCTGGAAGCACATGTGCAGGAACCAACCGGCCAGATGCGTGATGGTGATCACAAGGGTAGCCGGGGCTAATAACCCGCTCTTACCTACACAGGTCATACAACGCCCCGCAGGTCTTCTGCGGGGCGTTGTGCATTTCAGAGGCAGCGTTCCAGGTGTTCCCGGGCAAAGAAGAGTGCCGCATCATTTTTGGCATCTACCTGGAGTGGAGGAACATTTTCCGTGTCAGGCACCGTAGCAGGAGCTTCGGAAACATCATGAGACGGCGTTGGCTCGGGAGTCTCCGTTACAACGAGCGATCCCAGCCGTTCGAAGTCATGCGTCTGTAATGGCCCAGGCTCCGTACCAGGCTTCTGCTGGACCAGCCAGCCTCTGGTCAGATCTCTCAGCTTTCCCCATTCCCTATGCCCGTCGGCAGAAACCGTCTCGGAAATCCCTTCCTGTATGGCCACAGCAATATTGTGGATATCAGAGTCTGTGAGGAGGCCTGGATGGGTAGAGGCATCCTTCTTGCAGATCCACTGCCCCAGCAGTGTTTTAAGTTCTGACATTATTTCACTACCCATCCCTGTGTTCCTTGCTGGTCTTGTGGAAAGTCCCATTCAAGTGAGGGCCAACCCGTTTCAGGAGCGATACGTTTCGATAATCCGGCTGACCAGATTGTCATAGCGCTCCAGATAATCGTTCAGACAGAGCTCGGCCTCAGCGTAACGTCTGGCATCCTGCCCCAGACGGCGCGCCATTTTACGATCCCCCAGAAGCGTCAGGGTGGTTTCGGCAATTTTTTCAGGGTCCAGAAACGGCACCAGCAGACCGGTCACATCATGCGTAATGAATTCCCTGACCGGGGCCGTATCGCTTCCGACAATCGGACATCCCGTTGCCATCGCTTCGCGCAGGGACCAGGACGCCACGAAGGGGTAGGTCAGGTACAGATGGGCATCTGACCGGCGCAGAAGAGCCCGAAAATCATCGTATTCGATCTTGCCAACGAAATGCACCCGATCGAGATCGAGCCTGTCCCCGACTTCGCGCAGCATAACCTCTCGCCAGCTCCCTCCGTCTGGAGGCAGTGTTCCGTAGCTGACCTTGTCTCCGCCAACAATAATGACATGCGCATCCTTGCGTTTGGAAAGGATGCGGGGAAGCGCCCGCATGAGGACGTGAAATCCGCGATATGGCTCGAGATCGCGGGCAACATAGGTAATGAGCGGCTGCTTGGGTGTAATCCTGACGTCCTTGATGACGAGATTACGCCGCCGGGCCTGCGGCTCCGGACAGCAGAACTCAAGATTGACACCTTCCCTCAGCAGGGAAATTTTCTCCTGCGCCCAGACCGGATATGTTCCGAGCTGGAATTGCGTAGGGCTCTGGCCATATCCATTTGTCAGGCAGAGCGCCTGCAGATTGATCGCGTTCTTGACCCTGACGGCAGCGGCAAGTTCCGGAGATGGCGGGAATTCAGGGTCGAAACCAACGTCATTCTGTTCGGCATGATAAAAGAACTCGAAATATCCGAGGATCGGGCACTCCGGAAACACATCGCCCAGATTAAGCAGTTCGCCCCATCCGTGATGACCGACAATGATGTCAGGCTCATACCCAAGGCCCTTGAGCGTCCGAGCCGCTGTTGCGACTGCTTCAGCGCGGAGAAGGCCGTATTCGAATTCTCTCAGATTACGGTGGGTGTCCATCGAAGGCAGACGCGGTACGCGATAGATGGCACGCCGGACACCGGGAATATGATTGTTGTTCGCTTCGGAGATGAAGACAATTTCATGACCCTGCTCCTGAAGATGGCGAACAAAATGCAGAAACTGTCCTGGAAAATTCTGGTGAACGAATAGGTAGCGCAACATCATCTCCGGAGCGGCTGGAAGCCTCCGCGGTTTCCTGTTCGCGCACGGAGAGGACAGCGGACGGCAGGTAAAATCAGAAAAAGTCTGGAGAAGGAAAACTCCTTCTCCAGTTACTTATTCAGGAGGCTGGGGTGGATTTGCGCTTTCTGGGAGAAAGCGGCTTGGCAGGCGTTTCAGACGACTTTGCCGCACGGGGCTTTGCCGCGGGCTTCGACGCAGGCTTGGAAACCGGGGTTTCCTCTCCCTCGGGGACAACTTCCAGCAGGAAAGCTTCCAGCGGAGCCAGGCTTTCTGCTTCAAGGGCCTCGGAGCCGTCCACAGGGCCAAGGCGCGTCCCATCCGTGAATGTTGCCGTCAGCCGCACCTTGTGTGTCTTCGCAGACTCGCCTTTCAGCCGGACGCGAAGTCCCAGGATAGGGAGTGCCATGCCACGGGAGCCGCAATACTGCCCGCCTTCAGCCCAGGGAGAGAGCCAGCCCTTGCCGAGAACAGCCTGATACTCGATGTCCGAAGCAGGAACGCCCGTTTGGGGGGCGATGCTGAAGCCTTCAATCCAGCTCTGGCTTCCCGGAACGCCCATCCAGTGTCCGACCCCTGTGGTGACGTCGCCACGACGCTGGATATGAGCAGAGATATCTTTCGAAATCTTTTCTGCAGCAGTCTCCACTGCAGCTTCAGCCGCCTCGACCGCTGCGGCTGAAGCCGGAGCAGGTGCCGGCGCGGCCGCTGGAACGGGGGACTGGGCGGGCGCTGTGGTCACAGGGCCTGCAAGCTGGGCAACCTGAAGACGCGGCGCGGCGTGGGGGCTGTCAGGTTCCTGATACGTCGTCACCAGAACAGCGGCTGGTCCCCGCATGATCCGAACCAGCGCAGCTCCGTTGGAGCCGCCAATCCAGCCATCTTCCTCGAACGTGCTGACCGTCACGATCCCCGGCGGCGTCCCAGGCGCACAGGAAATCCTGACGCCCGGCAGTCCGGTCGGGCCAGCGGGAGCCTGACCAGCAGCATGGAAAATACAGAAAATCCCTGCATCCAGCACCATCATATGTGCACCAGCCTTGAGGTCGATGACCCGGTTCTGTCGCGGTGCTTCGGCGGCGTTAGACATTCCCTACTCCCAATTGCGTCTGTTCTTGCTGGCAATAATACTGGCATGTTTCATGAACTGTCACGAGTGGTCATCACAGTTATGAGCGGCATCCCGACGATGTGTTAAAACAGGCTTCTGTTTTCGCATAATAGTGGCCTCTTTCAATGGAAAAGGTAAACCGCTATTCACCCGGGTGCACCCCATCGCCGCAGCAGAAGCGTCGCAAGCTGATAAGGCGGGGCCCCAAGGGGCACTGCCAGCCCTGTCATGCTTCTTCTCACCCGCTCTCCCTGCGCGCCCAGATCAAAACAGACAGCCTCCAGACCGCTGCGCCAGATCTGCCCCAGGGCATAACACCATGTTTCAGGCGCAATGGACGGAATCAGCCCGACATCCGGCTGCTGCTGCCGGATCAGGGTCAGAACTTCTTCTTCCCGGTATTCTCCCGTGACCCGGACTCCCAGTGAGATCAGGGCGTCATCGTCATGTGTGTGCCCCACCAGTGACAGTTCGATCGGAAGGCGATGGGTCTGGATTTCAGCCGCCAGAGCCAGCAGGACATCATAGCCCTTCCACTGGCTGATCCCTCCCACAACGCAGACCCGCAATGGCTGCCCATATGCTGCATGCCGGCCGGGGCGAATGGCTTCGCAAAGCGCAGCATCGTTCTCTAGGGCGACCGCATCGATTGTCAGGCCAGGAAAATGCCTCCGGATCCGCCGTACCGTGTCGTCCGAAGGCGCCATGAGGCGGCGTGCACCTGACAGCTCCCGATCAGAGCGCACCAGAAGTTCGGAGACCGAAAGGTCTTCACCAAGATAACTTCCCCAGCGTGTAATACAAAGTTCACACCCCGCCGGGTCAGGTTCGCCGCAGTAACGCCCCTCCCCGTCACAGAGCGAGATTCGCGGGCAGAACCAGACATGGTCATGAATAAAGACGTCATACGGAACACCAAGTGCCTCATGTAGCGTCCGGATGCAGGGCGCATGACCGATCAGATGATGCCATTCCACCGCATCCACCCGAAGACCTTTGAGCAGATCGAGCAGAAAGGGCAGCTCGTCAGGAAGGCGGAATGTGAGATTGGGAAAACGCTTGCTGTTCAGGGCGTATTCTAGCTGGCATCCACGCTCATGCGGACGAAGTGCAAGTGCAAAAACCCCGTCAGCTTCGAGCGCCTCCGAGCGTTCGCGCACCACACGCCCGACGCCGCCGCCAGCATCATGCTGGACCATCAGAATGGCCGGCCTGCCTGCAGCCAGCCGGGTCAGGGCTGCGGCATCCAGCCTGCGCCGGGTCGCATGCAACGGATCAGCATCAATGAAGCGCCTTACAAGCAGATCGTAACCCGGATGCATGGCATTGAGAATTTCCAGATTCCGCACACCAAGGGACTTCCGCGCTGTTCCGAAAGACGCAGATCCCACATGGGCCACAAAAAGCTCCGATGCTGCCAGATGCCGGAAGCCTCTTGCCGAAGCCCTGAGACAGAAATCGTTTTCCTCTCCATAGCCCTGTGCAAACAGGTCTTCCCGGAACAGGCCGATCTCTGTCAGGCAATCTGCGGAGATCGCCATGCAGAAGCCATGGGCAGTTGGCAGATCGATCTCGTCACGAATACCCGTCTCCGCAGTCTCCCGGCACAGACGGTCCAGTGCCCGCATTTCTGCGAGTGACGGAACCGGATTGGGCGTTTGCGTAGACGGATAGGACAGGATGGTCGCGTCATTTGAAAGCGGCGTTACCGTGCCGACATCCGAAAAAGCGAGTCTGGCCCGCAACCGTTCAACCCACCCCGCAGGGACAAGCGTGTCACTGTTGAGCAGCAGGATATCCAAGCCTTCTGCCGCGCGCATGCCGGCATTGGCGGAAACCGGAAAACCCCGGTTCTGCTCATGGCGGATCAGGGTAATACGACCCGCTTCCACCAGTTGATCGAGCGCCTGAGCCAGAAGCGGTTCAGGGGTCGCATCATCCACGACAATTACCGGAATATCCGTCGGACATGTCGCCAGTACCGTCCTGAGGCAGGCCATTGTCCGGATGCGGTCGGCATAGACCGGGATAACAACCGCGCAGCCGGGGCTTATGCGTGAATGATGCGGACGTCTGTCTCCGGCTTTGACCCTCACGGGACGCAATCGTGCCGGTAGCGCCCGAACGCGTCCTGAAAACAGCCTTCCAACCATGGGATCGACCGGAGCTCCGGTCAGAAGACGCCCGTTTTCGTCCCACAGAGCAACAGGGCCTGTGTCGCCTTCCGGACAGCGCGTGGCAGGCACGTGAAATGTCCGGTTTCGCGCCAGCGGCACGTCACTATCCACGTCCTCGGCAAAGGCCTCAACGCGAAAAGAGGAGCCGTCCCACAGGGTGAGCAGAGGTGTGTGTTCTGGTTCGGCCGGGGTCCAGATCCAGCCTTTCAACCCATCGGTGGTTGCTTCAACAAAGGATTCACATCGGGTGAGAGCGGCAAGATCCATTGGACTGCCCAGAACATGCCGTCTCCCAACACGGACCTCCAGCTTGCGAGCCGCGCGCCAGCCTTTCGGAAGCCCATAGACACCGTCATGCGTCGTGCTGCGCGCGATTTCCTGCCCGTCCAGAAACAGCCGGGGCAGACCGGAGGATGCCCCGACAAAAACAGTGCCTGCATTGGACGCGGTCATCCACCCGGGCAGCCCGGCAGCGGCTGCAATCTGCTCAGCCAGACGATATGTTTCCGGTGTTGCGTGAAAGCGCGCAAGGGCAGCCTGCATCCGGCTTGTAGCCTCTTCCATGCGCTGGAGCCGCACCAGGCAGATCACTTCAAGAAATGCGGCTTCCCGGAGGCCGAAATCCCGCCGCAGGGTTTCCATACGGAGCAGACAGTCCGTAATCCGTCCGACAGAAAGACAGGCCAATCCGACTGACCATTTCAGGTTGGGATTATGCCGGGACATCCGTTCCGCGCGCTCAAGCCAGAAGAGGCCCAAACTGGCGTTGCCGTTTTGAAGAGCAGCCTGCCCTCTGGAAAACGCTTCCTGGGCCCTGCGGCTCATGGCATCTCGCCAGCGGGCGCGGTCTTCATCGCTCACAGCCCGGCCAAAGCCCGCAAACGCCGCGCTGGATTTTACGGGCCTGGAAGAACGGTCAGAGGACACAGAGGTCAATCATCGTCATCCGGCTGTGCTTCATTCAGAAGAGACAGTTCCGCGTCAGCATCCTTGATATTCTGTGCTTTCGCCCGTTCCAGCCAGATACGTCCCTCTACCGGATCCGTGACACCTCCCAGTCCACGAATGAGGTAGCGCCCCAGCATCATCTGGGCGAGGCCGTTTCCGCGTTGGGCAGCCTTGCGGAACCACAACTGTGCCTGCGGACGGTTTTCAGGCACGTCATGTCCCCCGCCATACATCGCAGCCAGCGAGAACATGGCATCGACATTTCCACTCTCGGCAGCGTTCCGATAGAACGTCAGGGCTTTTTCATGATCCCGGCGACCATTGATTCGTCCATCAACAAGCAGACCAGCCACAGCCACCTGAGCATCGGCCATGCCTGCGTCTGCCGCCTTTTCCATCCAGTACAGGGCCTGAGTGGGGTCAGGCTGCACACCCCGTCCCTCAAGCAGCATTTTGCCATAGTGATACTGGGCGTTGACGACGCCATCAGCGGCCTTTTGCATCCAGCGGGCCGCTTCACGCCCGTTCTGCGCGCCCGTCACGCCTTCGGCAAAACATACGCCAAGATTATAGGCTCCAACCAGATCACCCTTTTCCGCCGCTTTTTCAAAACGCGCGTGCAGAGCCTGCTTTTCATCTGGAGTAGCCGAGGCACCCGCAAGAATCAGGTTGCCAAAATCGGCGTCTGCATGAGCATCGCCCGCTTCCGATGCTACCTTGAACCAGTGTGCTGCGACATCCGGATCCTGATGGACACCGTTCCCGGTCAGATAAAGCAGACCCAGAGCACGGGCCGCCCCGGCATGTTTCTGCTCTGCCGCAAGCCGGTACCATTTGGCCGCCTCCATAAGATTTGGCGGCAGATCTCCACCATTGGCACACAGATCCCCGATCAGTGCCGCCGATTGGGTATCGCCATTCGTCGCAGCCCGCTTCAGCCAGGTTTCCGCACGCCCATAATGGCGGGGCGTGCCGATTCCTTCCAGCAGCATCACGCCATACCGGGCCTGTGCCGTTACAACATTCCGCTCTGCAGCTTCACGGAAATAACCAGCCGCTTTTCCAAGATCTCGAGGAACACCCGACCCGGATTCATACATACGCCCCAGAATGTCGAACGCAGTACCCAGACCACCTTTCGTCGCTTCCGTCAGATGTCTGGCCGCAGACGCGAGTTCTTCGCCTGTGTTAGCATTCTGAAGGATAGAGAGCGCCACCCCGAGATGACCCTGTGAACACCCTGCTGCGGCAGACCGGTCATACCAGGACCGGGCCTGTAGCGGATCACGCAGGTCTTCGGGGCCGCTCGTCAGGATATATCCCAGAAGGGCCTGCCCATCCGGAGATCCACCTTCGGCCGCAATCCTCGCCCAATGAATTCCCAGATGGAAATCCGGATGTCTTGGGCCTGCTGCGGGAGTATGTGAAAGATCCAGTGCTTTGCCGGAAGCCCTTATCTCGAAGCCTTCTGGCAGACCTATCGTATAAAGTGTCGCCAGGACAAAGGCCGCTTCGATATGCCCTGCTTCGGCGGCAAGAAAAATCCATCTGGCGCCATCTTCCAGACTGGGCGGAACGCCAAGTCCGTCCAGATAGGCCCGGCCAACCCGAAAAGCCGCCTCTGTATCCCCTGCTGCTGCAAGGCGGCTGAGAAGCGCAAACCCCTGAACAGCCTTGCCTGTTTCCGTAAGCTGGATCGCATATTCCAGCTTTCCACGCGAAGAAAAAAGAGCGGCAAGACGATGTTTAACCGACATGAGCAGGTTGGGTCCTCAATGACTGTCACATGAAAACGCCCGGACTTTGCCGGGCGTTCCTTTGAGCGTTCCAAGGACGCTCCGTATTTCTGTTATGGCTCCCTCATGCCATCGGTGAGCGCAGGGGTCAGCTTGTTAAACAGGTACTGCAGGACAGTCCGTTTTCCGACATCAACATCGGCAGTCACAGACATACCCGGCATTGGATGGAAGAAAGAGGGCTGACCGTGGAGCGTGTAACGATCGATCCGCAGACGGACACGATAGATGCCAGTTGAAGCCGTGTCCTCAGAAGTCGCACCGCCGCTTCCTCCTCCATTTGCGCCCCCACCCTGCGAAGAAGGCGTGAAGGCGTCCGCACTGATGACGCGAACTGTCGCTTCAGCACCCCCATACTGATCGTAAGGGAAGGTAGCGAATTTCAGGAGCGCATGGTCTCCCACCTGAACGAAGCCAACGTCCTGCGAACGCATGACGGCCTCCATTTCAAGTCCAAAACCCGTAGGAACAAGCGTGATGAACTGCCCGGCAGACTGAAGAACAGATCCGACAGATCCTTGTGCAATGGTCAGGACGACACCGTCTTCAGGCGCCCGCAGCAGAACAAGGTCCTGACGAAGCTGCGCCTTTTCAAAAGAACTGCGATATTCCGCGACATGATGCCCGGCTTCGGTCAGTTCCGAATAGATCTTGGCTTGCCAGTTCCCAACATACCCATCACGCTCGGCCTTCATGGCAGCCAGCTTCTTCTCGGCAGAGTTTGCACTCTGCTGAGAAGAGATTTCTGCCCGCTCGGCTTCCATCAGTTCGGTCTGGGCACCAAGGGTCGAAAGACGCGAACCAACCTGATCGGCCTGCTCACGCTGCCGCATCTGCAGGACTTCGGAAGCAACACGCATCTTGCTGCCATACATGGCTGCGTTTGCCCGGTAGCCCTGGATGTCGCTTTCAAGACCAGCGATCTGCTGGGCGTAATTCTCGACATGAGCCTGATATTCAGTCTTGCGGCGCAGGAAAGCCGCTCCCTGTTCCACTGATGCCGGATCATTCAGATTGACATGATAATCCTGCCCCGCGGCCTCGGCTTTCAGACGATCATATTCCGCCTGGTAGGCATCCCGCTGCACACGCATATTCGTGATGTCAGCTTCCGTGATTGTCGGGTCGAGATGCGCGAGGACATCACCCTTTTTCACGAAGTCGCCAACCCGGACGTCAATTGAGCGGATGATGGCTGTCTCAAGCGGCTGCACGACGATGGTTGGCTGCGTGGAAATCAGCCGGCCCGGCGTCGAAACAACGCGATTGATCGGGAAAAGCGCCATTGCAGCCACGCAGGCCAGAAACAGGCCACCGATCAGCCAGGTGATGTACCGGGCAGATGGAGTTGCCGGAAGATTGACAAGCCCCGCCGTGGGCGAGTGGAACTCAAGCAGGGCCAATGGCATGTCATTGGGTGCGAAAGGATCCGTAGCAGTCCGCGGAACATGCTGGGTGAAATCTTCATCGGACTGAGGTGGCGAATTGTCGTCCTGAGGAATCATGTCGGAAGAGCTCATGATTACTCTCCTTCCGTCAGTTGCCCGGCGTCGCGGGGAACATCTTTATCTGTCATGTGCCGGTTCTGCTGCAACCACAGCATACGGTAGATCTCACACCGTTCCAGCAGAACTCTGTGGGGCGCAATATCGATCAGCTTGCCCTGGTCCATGACCGCGATCTGGTGACAGTTTACCAGAGACGACAGACGATGGGAAACAATCACCATCGTCCGGCCCTTGCCAATACGCTGCAGATTGGCGTTCACCAGAGCTTCGGACTCCGGATCGAGAGCCGATGTCGCCTCATCCAGAATCATCAGCTTTGGATCACTGATAACCGCACGCGCGATCGCGAGGCGCTGACGCTGCCCACCCGAGATGTTGGTTGAGCCCTCTTCAATCCAGGTATCGTAACCTGCTGGCATACGCTCGATGAATTCTTCTGCACCGGCCAGGCGCGCAGCCCGGATTGCATCGTCAATCGTCAGGCCAGGACGGCCAGCTGTAATGTTGTCGCGAATAGTCCCACGAAACAGGAAGTTGTCCTGAAGCACCACACCGAAAGAACGGCGCAGATGGGTAAGATTGATTTCACGCAGATCCACACCGTCCAGACGCAGATAGCCCGTATAATTACGGCTCACACCCTGAAGAAGACGCGTTACTGTCGATTTACCCGACCCGGACCGGCCGACAAGACCCAGCATTGTTCCCGCCGGAATCTCAAACGTAACGTCATTCAGAGCCTTGGTCGTCGAGCCGGGATAACAGAAATCGACATTGACGAAAGACAGCGCACCCTTGACCACAGGACGCATTCCAGTGGTCAGAGCCTTGGTTTCCGTGGGCTGGTTCAGAACCCTGCCCGCTTCACTCAGAGAGACACTGACTTCGTTGAAGGCTTCCATCAGCTTGGCAAGGTTGACAAGCGGACCGGCGACACGTCCACCGAGCATCATGAAACCCATAAGAGCACCCGGCTGCATGGAACTGCTGTTCGTCAGGATCAGGTAAGCACCTACCAGGATAATGCCGCGATTGATGAAGATTTCAAACGGCATGACCAGCGTCTGGGGCCAGTTGACCATCCGTCCGGCCGCGAGCTTCCACCGCACCACTTCTGCCGTCCGCTCGTCCCAGATCTCCCGGCGCGTCGCTTCCAGAGCAAGCGTCTTGACCGTTCTGATCCCGGCAACCGTTTCATAAAGAACGGAGCCACGCTTCATCTCCGCAACAACCTGCTGGCCGATGACACGGGTGACCGGGGGCAGAAAGAGTACCACGATAAGACCGATGCAACCCGCTCCGGCCAGCGTCATCCATGCAAGGGTTGAGCTCAGTATGAACAGTACCGGGAGCACCACAACGAGCGTGAAGAGATCCAGCATGGTGCTCATCAGCTGGCCGGTCAGAAAGTCCCGGACCTTGAAGACGGCCATGAAACGCCCCAGGACTTCGCCTGTCTGTTCACGCTCATAGAATTCCAGCGGCAGAGCGAGAAGCCTATTGAAGGCGTGGAGCGAAATCCGGGCATCCAGACGGGTGGACAGGATCAGTGAAAGCTCACGACGGGCATAGGTCAGCAGGATCTCGTAAAAAGAGAGAATGACGACAAAGCCACTCAATGAGATCAGCGTTGCCATTGAATGGTAGTTCACCACCCGGTCGATGACCTGCATGACGATCAGCGCAGGGAAAATCTGCAATACACTCAGGATCAGCGACGCAAAGGCGATATCCCGCAGCACCTTTTTTTCGCGAAGCACCATTTTCGCGAACCAGAGCAGATCGAACTTCGCGTCTGCCTCGGATTCGTCGCGACGACGTTTGACCAGCAGAACATCTCCGGTCCAGACCTGCATGAGGCGCAGCTCGTCCACCGGAACGGGAGCGTCCCCTTCGCCGCCCATGGGATCACGAAGCCATACCACGCCTTTTTCGGCATCGGCACGCACCATCAGACCGGCCGACCCGTCCTTGAACATCAGGACAACAGGCGGCGCATTGCGGATCTTGACGAGGTAACGCCACCGAAGGCGCATGCCCTTGGCCACCCCCCCCTGCTCGTTCAGCCATCTTGCGAGGGTTGCGGGAGACGGCGAATCCTCACCTGGCTCTGCCGCAAAATCGCGGATATCCAGCTCAAGGCCATGATAGCGGGCTGCGGCCAGGACAGCATAAAGTCGAATGACAGTCGGACTGACTCTTCCGTCCGGGCCTGACAAGCTCTGGGTATGCTCCACGAAATGTCCTCTATGCTGTTGTCGCGCGCAGGCGGCACCAAAGGTAGGAACGCCAGTTTATTTTCTCATGAATAGAGAAGACTCTCTTTTCCGTCACCACCTCTGCAGGCGAGAACTGAAAAATACCTGACGCCAGCATAGTTCCGAGTGATCAAAAACTCATTAACGGCTTCAAGCATAGACACCTTCATCACAGGGCCGTTTTCTTGAAAATACGGGATATGAACAGAAAAATCATATCCCGTATCGGGTTATTCCTGAGCAGGATTTTTTGTCTCTGCTGCTTCCATCATGCCGTTTGCTGCTTTTGGAGAGGGTTGGCTTTCCTTTCGCAAACCCCCGAAAACCACTACTTTGTTGTATAGCCACCATTAACCAGAATGGTCTGTCCGGTCGTCCACCAGCCATCTGACACCAGGCAACGCACAACGGGTACGATGTCCTCGATATCGGTAAGACCCGTACGGCTAAACGCTGAAAGAGCAGCGGCGGTCTTGTGATAGGCCACGGCTTCCGGCGCTTCCTGACCATAGAAGAACGGCGTGTCCATCGGACCTGGGCCGATTGCATTGACGGAAATACCGCGCGCACCGAATTCCCTGGAGGCCGCACGCGTTACATGCTCCACGGCAGCCTTTGAACCCGCATAGGTTGAATAGAAGGGCGTATAAGCGCCCAGCAGGGATGTGACGATGGTCAGGATCTTGCCGTTGTCATTCAGATGCCGGCCAGCTTCCTTGATGAAAAAATAGGCAGCCTTCGCGTTGACCGCGAACATCCCGTCATATTCTTCCTCGGAGGTTTCGAGGATTGGCTTCTTGAGAACCTTTCCCACCGTATTGATGGCGATGTCCGGCTTCCCAAAGACTGCCACGACCTCTTCGAAGAGTCTGGTATTGGCAGCGGCACTCGTCAGGTCTCCCTGAAAGGCCTGTGCTTTGACGCCCTGCATTTTCAGAGCGGAGACCGTCGCATCCGCATCGGCCTGTGTTGCGGCGCTGTTGTAGTGGATGGCGATGGCCACCGCGCCCTGTGATGCGAGATCGCGGGCGATCAGGCCACCGAGATTCTTGGCGCCCCCTGTGATGAGAACGGTTTTTCCCTTGATGCTGTGATCGGCCATGAGGGTGACCTCCTTGCGCTGATGGATGACGACCACAACTATGATTTGTCAAAAAATCTGCAAAAAGAGCGAAGTTCTGATATTATCTGTCAGGAAATCCGAACAAACCGGATCTGCTGATTTCGGAGGCCTGATGGACCGCATAGACCTGTTCCGCGTTTTCGTACGGGTCGCGGAAAGCGGCAGCTTCACGCACGCCGCTGATACGCTTCAGATGCCGCGCTCCACTGTCTCGACCGCCGTGCAGGAGCTGGAAAACCGGCTGGGCACCCAGCTCCTGACCCGCACGACACGTTCCGTGCGGCTTACGGAGGACGGGAGGCTATTCCATCAGAATGCGCTGCGCCTTCTGGCCGATTTTGAAGACGCCGAAAACCAGTTCCGTCTTCGGCGGGAAGAAACGCAAGGCCATGTGAAGGTTAATCTGCCAGGAAGAATCGGTCGATTAATCGTAGCGCCAGCCCTGCCGGAATTTCTGACACGACATCCGGGGCTGGATATCGAGCTTGGTATGACTGATCGCAGCATCAATCTGGCTGAAGAAGGCACAGACTGTGTGCTGCGCGTCGGTCCGCTACGCGATTCCAGCCTGATCGGGCGCAGACTGGGGGTACTTCCGGTTCTCAATGTGGCCAGTCCGGCCTATCTGGAGCGGCATGGTATGCCCCGGACGCTGGAGGACCTCGCGGCCCATCAGGCTGTTCTCTATGCGTCTCCTTCCACGGGAAGGATCGAGGAATGGGAATGGAACGTGGATGGACGAGAGGAAAACCTGCCACTTTCGGGACGGGTTACGGTCAATAGCGCGGAAGGCGCGGTCGCATGCTGCCTTGCGGGGCTGGGACTGGCACAGCTTCCCGCTTATGACGTATTGCCCCATATCCGCACTGGCGAGCTTGTGAACGTTCTGCCGCAATGGCGTCCGGCTTCGCTTCCCATGACGCTGCTCTATCCCCACCGCAAGCATCTTTCCCGGCGGCTGGAAGTCTTTACGGACTGGCTGACGGATCTGCTGAACGAACACTGCTTTCCCAATGATGCCCTTCCCTTTTGAAAGCCAATGGCCCATCTGAAGGGAGACCTCTTCAGTCCTGATTGGATCTCCGATGCAGCTCTCCCGCATCTACGCGTCCCTGCCCGGGCGTTTCTTCGCCCCCCTCACCCCGGCACCATTTCGCGATCCCCAGATCGTCGCGCTGAACGAGCCTCTGGCACGTGAACTGGGGATGGACCCGGACTGGCTGCGCAGCCCGGCGGGGATCGCGTTCCTGAGTCAGGGCACCCGACCGGACGGATCCGCACCCGTCGCCATGGCCTATGCGGGGCATCAGTTCGGGCATTTCGTCCCGAGCCTCGGGGACGGACGCGCGATGCTGGTGGGTGAATTGACGGACCAGTCGGGACGTTTGCGGGACATTCATCTCAAGGGCTCCGGGCCGACGCCATTTTCCCGGCGTGGAGACGGGCGCGCGGCTCTGGGACCGGTCCTGCGCGAATATGTGGTCAGTGAAGCCATGCATGCACTTGGGATTCCCACAACGCGCGCCCTTGCCGCCCTGACGACAGGCGAGAGCGTCGCCCGCGAGACGATGCAGCCCGGTGGCGTCATCGTGCGGGTCGCCTCCAGTCATGTACGGGTCGGGACGTTCCAGTATTTCGCGGCACAAGGCGATATTGAAGGGGTCCGCATTCTTGCGGATCATGTAATCGGGCGGCTGTATCCGGAAGTGGCGGATGCCGAAAATCCCTATCTGGCCCTGCTGCAAGCCGTCACAACCCGACAGGCTGATCTGGTGGCGCGCTGGATGCTGGTCGGGTTCATTCACGGCGTCATGAACACGGACAACATGTCCATCGCGGGCGAGACCATCGATTTCGGTCCCTGTGCATTTCTGGACACCTATGATCCGGCAAAGGTCTTCAGCTTCATCGACCAGAACGGGCGCTACGCCTACGGGAACCAGCCCGATATGGCTCTGTGGAACCTCGGACGGCTGGCCGAAACGCTGCTGCCACTGCTCGATACTGATCGCGAGAAGGCGGTCGCACAGGCCAAGAGCGCGCTGATGCGCTTCGATGACGTGTTCAACGTGGCCTATCTCGGGGGCTGGCGCCGCAAGCTGGGTCTGGCGCTGGAAGAAGACGGAGATGCCCGACTGGCAGGGCGGCTGCTGACGGCCATGCAGCGGGGAGAGGCTGATTTCACGCTGACATTCCGCCAGCTTGGAGAAGTGGTTCGCACGGGACGAACGGAAAATCTCGTGTCGCTGTTCGGGCCAGACTCAAAAATTGAAGGCTGGATCGGAGACTGGCAGACGCGGCTGGGCCGGGAAGAGCGATCTGTGGAGGCCTGTTACACGGACATGCAGGCCACGAATCCACGCCTCATTCCACGCAATCACCGAATCGAAGAGATGATCCAGTCGGCAGTGGCAGGCGACTACGCCCCGTTCCATCGGCTGACCGAGGCGCTTTCGCATCCATTTGAGGACGCCGCGGACGGGCTGGAGGCACCACCGGCGCCCCATGAAAAGGTGATGAACACATTCTGCGGCACCTGACGCGCCGCAAAGAAAAAATCAGGCGACCTGCGGCGTCAGCAGGCGGCTGCGATTGAACAGGCTTCTCACCTGAGCATAAAGCGCACCGAAATCGGGCATGCAGGCATTGTGCAGGGCACGGACGCTTTCATGGGTGGCATAGAAACGCAGGGTGTTCAGGCTTCCACTCATGATGGCCGTTCCCAGAAAGACGCCATCAACATGAATGACCTTGGAACTCAGCATTGGTCTTCAACCTCGTTATGGCTCCCGCGTCGGGAGCTCAAAATGTTTCCACGTTCCACACTTACCCCGGCTCAGGGTTCCACTAGTCAGGAACGCTCCACTAACGGGGGTGATGCCACATCGTTGCCTGACAAAACGTGACCTTTTTATGATACGGCGTGCCGTCTGCGGAACGATCCTGCCCCTTCCCCGAGGCTCCATAAGGGGCGGGGGATGGACTCACCCCCAGCCATGCGGGAAAACGCAAATCATGTCTCGCAACGCTCCCTCCGCCCCCCACACTGCCGCTGACCTGGCCCATCTGTGGCTGCCCTACACCCAGATGCAGACCGCGTCTTTTCCCATAGAAGCCGTCAGCACCTCCGGCAGCCGGATCACGCTTGCGGACGGCCGCGAGCTTGTGGACGGGGTAGCGGCCTGGTGGACGGCGTGTCACGGCTACAGCCATCCGCACATCCATGAAGCACTGGTCCGTCAGGCCGGTCAGATGCCGCATGTGATGTTCGGCGGGATGGTACATGAACCCGCCATCCGTCTGGCCGCGCGGCTGGCGGCGATGCTGCCGGGGGATCTGGAGCGCGTGTTCTTCACCGATTCCGGGTCGGTCGCGATGGAAGTCGCGATCAAGATGGCAGTGCAGTACCACATCAACCGGGGCACTGAAGGCCGGACAAAAATCCTGTCCTTCCGGGGCGGATATCACGGAGATACGCTGGGCATGATGTCCATCTGTGACCCTGAGGAGGGCATGCACAGCCTGTTCGCAGGCGTCCTGCCCGAACAGGTTCTGGCCGATCTGCCCGTGGATGCGGACAGTCTGGCGCGGCTTGAAGCCCTGCTGTCGGAACGCGGCGACAGCATCGCAGCCATGGTCACGGAGCCTCTGGTTCAGGGCGCGGGCGGGATGCTGTTCCATGACCCGAAGGTTCTGCGCCGCCTGCGCGAATTGTGCGACCATCATGGCATCCTGCTGATCCTGGACGAAATCTTCACAGGCTTCGGACGCACCGGCACGATGTTCGCCTGCGAGCAGGCCGGGATCGTGCCGGATATCGTGGCCCTTTCCAAAGCCCTGACGGGCGGCACCATGGCCTTGGCCGCCACCGTGGCCCGGCGGCATGTCTTCGAGGCGTTCCTGTCCGACAGCGCCGGTCACGCCCTGATGCACGGGCCGACTTTCATGGCCAATCCGCTGGCCTGCGCGGTCGCCAATGCGTCGCTGGACCTGTTTGAATCCGAGCCGCGACTGGAGCAGGTCGCGGCGATCTCGGCCCAGCTTGCGCGGGAACTGGAGCCCTGCCGCACGCTGCCCGGCGTGAAGGATGTGCGCGTCCTCGGCGCGATCGGCGTGGTGGAGCTTGAGACGCTGGACAATCCGGACGCCCTGCGCCGTGCCTTCGTGGAACGTGGCGTCTGGATCCGGCCCTTCCGCAACATCGTCTATCTGACGCCCGCCTTCACGATCACGCCCGAAGAGCTCACACGCCTGACAACGGCCATCACAAACGTGTTGCAGGAGGGCGCATGAGCCTGTTCGACAGCCATTTCACAGCCGCCCTGACCGAACGTGAAACCGCCGGAACGCGCCGGAGCCTGCGCCCTGTGGTCCGGCAGGACGGAATGATCGTCCGCGACGGGCGGCGGATGCTGGATGTGTCGTCCAACGACTATCTGGGGCTGGCGGATCACCCAATGCTGCGCGAACACGCTGCTGACTGGGCGCTGCGCTTCGGGACGGGTGCGCGGGCCTCACGGCTGGTTAGCGGAACGCTGGACCTGCACAGGCAGGTCGAGACGAAAATGGCCGCCTTCAAGGGCTGTGAGGACGCGATCCTGTTTGCGTCGGGCTGGCAGGCCAATGCGTCCGTCATGCCCGCTTTGTGTGCGCTGTCCGTGGCCCGGACGGGCGCGCCGATGCTGGTGTTTTCGGACCGTCTGAACCATGCCAGCCTGCATCATGGCTGCGCGGCAGCAGGCGTCCGGCAGATCCGCTTCCGGCACAATGATCTGTCCCATCTGGAAACCCTGCTGTCCCGCGAGGCCGAAAAACCCGGCCTGCGGATGATCGTAACGGAGAGCGTGTTCTCCATGGACGGAGACCGGGCGGACGTTCCGGCCCTAAGGGCGCTGGCGGACCGGGCGGGCGCGTTCCTTTATATTGACGAGGCCCATGCGACCGGCGTGCTGGGACCAAAAGGTCGCGGCCTGTCCTGCGGAATGGCCGATCTAACGATGGGAACGTGCAGCAAGGCGCTGGGCGGGATGGGCGCGTATATCGCGGGCTCGAAACCCCTCTGCGACTATCTGGTGAACCATGCATCGGGCTTCATCTACAGCACGGCCCTGCCCCCTGCGGTTCTGGGTGCGATTGATGCGGCGCTGGATGTCGTCCCCGGTCTGGACGCAGAGCGCACCCGGCTACTCGGACAGGCGGAACGGCTCCGGACCATGCTGCACGGCGCCGGGCTGTCCACGGCGGACTCCACAACGCAGATCGTCCCTGTCCTGATCGGGGAATCCGAACGCGCCATGTCCGTAGCGGCCGGGCTTGAGGAGGCTGGCTTCCTGACGGTCGCCATCCGCCCACCCACGGTGCCAACCGGAACCGCGCGGCTGCGTCTGGCGCTCCATGCTGGGCTGAGCGATGCGGAGATTGATCGTCTGGGACAGGCAGTCATCAGCCTGACAAGAGATATCGCATGACACGGGCGCTCTATCTTGTGCATGGCTGGGGGTTCGATGCGTCCTTCTGGGCACTGATGCTGGCGCATCTGCCGGATGTGAGCGCGCAGGTCGTGGAGTGCGGATATTTCGGCCCGGAACATCGCCCGGCACTGCCGCAGACGCCTTATCTGGCCGTCGGACATTCGGCCGGATCGCTGGCCCTGCTCGGGCAGGACCTGCCGGGATGTGAGGGGCTGATCTTTTTCAACGGCTTCCCACGTTTTACAGCTGCCCCAGACTTTCCGGATGGCACGCCCGAGCGGGTCCTGACCCGGATGCGGGCGCGCCTGAAGCGTTATCCGGCCGCCGTTCTGCACGATTTCCGTGCCCTTTGCGGAACGAGTGCCCCTCTACCCGGCACGCCGGATGTGGACCTACTGGACCGGGGGATGGAGGCGCTTCAGACTTTGGACCATCGCGCGCAGGCTACGGAGTGGAGCGACAGGCTGCACTGGATAACGGGCACGGATGATCCGTTCGGTGCGACTAAGGCGGGTTTTGCGCCCCCCGGAGAAAAGGTTGAAGGTGGCCATCTTCTGCCGCTGACCCAGCCCGAGCTCTGTGCGGCCTTTATCCGGCGGAGGCTTGATGACCGGAGCTGACGCCCCCGAAAACATCCTGCGCCGGAACAGCATCGCCACGCGCTTTGACGCCGCAGAAAGCTATGACGCGGCCGCCCATATCCAGCGCCGCTGCGCCACGGCACTGATGGAGCGCATCCGCACCGCCACGGCAGACCATCCGCCCGCATCCATTCTGGAGTTTGGCTGCGGCACAGGCTTTCTGACAGCACGGCTGGCGGATCATTTCCCGGAGGCCAGCCTGCTCGCGACCGATCTGGCACCGGGCATGATTGGGCGTGCAAAGCAGCACCTTGCCGAAAAGGCCATCCGCTTTCACGTCATGGACGCCGAACATCCGGATATCTCCGGTCCGTTTGACCTGATTGCATCCAGCCTGTGCCTGCAATGGTTTTCCAGCCGACGCGACGGATTGAAACGACTCTGCAACCTGCTGGCACCACAGGGGCGGCTCATGGTCACGACGCTGCTGCAAGGCAGTCTGGAAGAATGGAAGCAAGCCTGTCTGGCAGAAAATGCTCCCTGCGGCGTGCCGGATTATCCGTCTGCTCAGACCGTGGAAACCGAGTGGCCCATGAGCGGCGTGGGGTCGTGGGAAGTGCTGACCCTGCACGATCCCGTGGACAGCGCGCGCGCATTCCTGCGGGGTCTGCGGCAGATCGGGGCGTCCCTGCCGCGGCACGACAGCACACCCGCCAGCACTGCGGCTCTGCGCCGGTCCATGCAGCATTTTGACCGGACACATTCCAGCGTGACCTACCAGATCGGCATCGGGACGTTTGTGAAATCCGGAGAAGGAACACGGTCATGAGAGACATCTCGACACACGGGCAACGCGGCGTTTTCGTCACGGGAACGGATACCGGAATCGGCAAGACGCTGGTCAGCGCCATTCTGTGCCGTGCGTGGACCGCCACCTACTGGAAGCCCCTTCAGACCGGTCTTGCGGATGAGGATGGCGATACGCCCACAGTCAGGACGCTCGCTGGCCTCGCGCCCTCGCGGATCATTCCCCCAGCCTATGCTTTTCAGGCACCGCTTGCTCCTCTAGCAGCGGGCAATCTGGAAAACGTAACCGTCAATCCGGGGCGGCTCGTCCTGCCGCAGGTTGGCGGACCGCTCGTCGTGGAAGGCGCGGGCGGGCTGATGGTGCCGGTCCGCGATGACGTGATGATCGTGGACCTGATCGAAACTCTCGGCCTGCCGGTTGTTCTGGTGACACGCAGCGGACTTGGCACGATCAACCACACGCTTCTGAGCCTCGAAGCTCTGCGGCGGCGCGGCATTCCTGTGCTCGGCATCGTACCCGTTGGGCCGCCAAATCCCGGCAACGAACGCGACATCGCACGCTTTGGCAAAACGCGTATCCTGTTCCGGGTTCCTCAGCTTGACGAGATAACGGAAACTGTTGTCTCCGGATTATCCGGTAACGTTCCGTTACTTGATGTCTTGCAGCAACAGATTTCACAATAATGTGTCATCTGGGACGCGTGCCATAAAAAGGCCGCGTCAGCCCTTGTGAAATGGCATCCTCATCATAGAAGGGCTCTTCGCAACGAAAGGCTTCCGGCGTATCGCTGGAAACTCGGTCTTCGTTTCGGAGACGCCGACAGAAACTGGGATATTGGGAAAAGTATGAGTATCCTGCGCCGTGATCTGGTCAAGCTTGGGGCCGGACTGACCCTTATGGGAACAGCCTCCCGTATGGCCCATGCCCAGTCCACAGCCACACCCGCAGCTGCGTCTCCACCCGCTGCGACCCCTGCTCCGCAACCAACGCCCTTTGATGACGGCACGGTCCGGATTCTGGCGCAGCGTCTGTCGAAAAAGCCTTATTCCCCGCCGTCTCCGACGCTGCCCAGTGCCATTGCGAACATGGATTTCGACCAGTTCCGCAGCATTGCCTTCAATCCCGAGAAGGCCCTGTGGCACGGTCAGAACCTGGCATTCGACGTAGAGTTTTTCCCGCGTGGCTTCCTGTACAAGCCGCGGATCGGCATGAACGAGGTCACGGGCGGACAGTCCACGCCCATTGCATACGATCCCGACGTCTTCACCTATTCCAACCCCGTTCTGCGCGTTACGGACGATCTCGGCTTTTCCGGCCTGCGCCTGCGCTATGCGATCAACACGCCGGGTGTGATGGAAGAATGCGCGGTTTTCCTCGGCGCATCCTATTTCCGCGCCGTGGCCAAAGGGCAGAATTACGGACTGTCCGCCCGTGCCTTTGCAGATGGTACCGGCAATCCGAAGGGCGAGGAATTTGCGCTGTTCCGGGAGTTCTGGCTTGAAAAGCCGGAGCCAGGCGTAGAATCGATCGTCATTCACGCGCTGCTCGACAGCCCGTCCCTGACCGGCTCATTCCGCTTCACCATCCGTCCGGGCGACACAACCGTCTTCGACGTCCAGTCCTCGCTGTTCCCACGTCAGGACATTACGGAATCGGGCATCGCTCCGCTGACGGGCATGTTCTATTTCGACGCAAACGAGCGCAATCACGTCGATGACTGGCGTCCTGCCGCACATGACAGTGAGGCGCTTCAGATCTGGACGGGTGCGGGACAACAGCTTTATCGCCCGCTCATCAACCCGACCGACCTCCAGTTCTCGGCGTTCGAGGACAGCAGCCCGCATGGTTTCGGCCTGATGCAGCGCAAGCGGTCCTTCCACGACTACGAGGATCTGGCGCTCAATTACCAGAAGCGACCGTCGCTCTGGATCGAGCCCATCGGCAACTGGGGCGATGGTGCCGTCGATCTAGTGGAAATTCCGACGCCCAACGAGGTGAACGACAACATCGTTTCCTTCTGGCGGCCGCGGCAGCCCATGAAGGGCGGGCAGGAATACAGCTATATCTACCGGATGTACTGGGGCTGGGACACGCCTTGGCCGACGCAGCTGGCCCGCGTTGCCGCAACGCGGATTGGCGGGGCGACCGACCATCCGGATGCACGGTTCTTCGCGATCGATTTTACGGGCGCGCCGTTCCAGAGCGTGCCGCAGGGCACGAATTTCCATCTGATTTCGCAGTCCTCGCCGGGGACGATCCGCAACGTCGTCGTCGAGCCGAACCCCGAAATCCAGGGCTGGCGCACGACGTTCGAATTCGTGCCCGGTGATGCCAAGATGTGTGAACTTCAGGCCCAGCTTGCCGGCGATCAGGGTCCGATTTCAGAAAAATGGATGTATCGTTGGACGCCGTGACCGAAATCTCCCCTTCCGCTGATCCGGCCTCCGCCCCGTTCCTGCCACACGAGGCGCCGCTGGAGATGAAGCCACAGAACCTTCATCAGCAGCCGGACCGGCACGGCAGGCCTTTTTATTCCCTGCCCACCACGCCCTCATTCCTGTGGATGCGGCGCCTGTTCGTCTTCGGCGGCGCGATGCTGCTGACGGGCTATGGCATCTACAGGATCAATCAGGTCTTTAACTCGCTCGGCGTCTCCGCGCTTGGCGTCATCATCCTGATCCTGTTCGCCATTCTCGCTTTCTGGATCGCCCTGTCTTTCATGTCCTGCCTTGGCGGCTTCTTCTCGCTGATGCTGCGGGGCGGTCTGGGACTGGGCATTCAACGGTCCGGGCCGCTGCCGGAACTGAAAAACCGCACGGCCGTCCTGATGCCGACCTACAACGAGGACCCGACGCGCGTTCTCGCAGGTCTACGCGCCATTCATGACAGCATTCTGGCCACGGGACAGATCGACGCCTTCGATTTCTTCATTCTGTCCGATACGACCAATCCGGACGTCTGGGTACAGGAAGAGCGGGCCTTTCTGGAATTCCGGAAGGCGACGAACGGCGAAAAACGCGTCTTCTATCGCCGACGCCATAAGAATACAGACCGCAAAGCCGGCAATCTGGGCGACTGGGTGACGCGTTTTGGCTCATCCTATCAGCAGATGCTGACGCTCGATGCCGACAGCGTCATGGATGGCAGCCTGATCGTCCGTATCACGGCAGCCATGGAACAGCATGACGGCGTGGGCCTGATCCAGACCCTTCCAGTCATTGTTGGTGGCCGCACGCTTTTTGCCCGGATGCAGCAGTTCGCAGGCCGAGTGTACGGACCGCTGATCGCGCATGGCATTGCCTGGTGGCACGGTTCGGAAGGTAATTACTGGGGCCATAACGCCATCATCCGCACGCAGGCCTTTGCCGAACAGGCCGGTCTGCCGCACCTGAAGGGTCGTGCACCATTTGGCGGCCATATCCTGAGCCATGACTTCGTGGAAGCCGCGCTCATGCGCCGCGGCGGCTGGGCCATTCACATGGTGCCCGGCCTGTTCGGCTCCTATGAAGAAAGCCCGCCGTCGCTGACGGATGTCGCCATTCGCGACCGCCGCTGGTGTCAGGGGAACCTGCAACACAGCAAGATCCTCGGCACGAAGGGCATGCACTGGGTCAGTCGCGTCCATATGCTGACGGGCATCGGCTCTTATGTCATGTCGCCGCTGTGGCTGCTGTTCCTTCTGTTCGGCATCCTGATCTCGCTCCAGTCGCATTTCTATCACCCCGAATATTTCGGCTCGAAGCCGACGCTCTATCCGCACTGGCCGCGCGTCGATCCCGTACAGGCCAAGCTCGTCTTCATCGGGACAATGGGAATCCTGCTGGCTCCGAAAGCGCTCGCTTTCATAGCCATGATGTTCGACCGCGCGGCCCTGAAGGGTTCGGGCGGCGCATTCCGGCTGGCAGTCTCCATCCTGCTGGAAACGCTTATCGGCGGCCTGATCGCGCCGATCGCGATGCTGATCCAGACCTCCGGCGTCATTTCCATCCTGCTTGGGCGGGATTCCGGATGGAACGCACAGAACCGCGACGACGGCCGCGTCTCGCTCAAGGAAGTGGCGCACGGTTACTGGATTTACACCGTATTCGGGATTCTTCTGACCATTGCGGCATGGTCGGTCTCACAGGCACTGTTCCTGTGGATGACGCCGGTGCTGCTGGGTCTGATCCTTGCCATTCCGCTGGCTGCGCTGGCAGCAAGCCGGGACGTCGGGCTGGGTCTGCGTCGGGCCGGGCTTCTGCTGATCGAAGAAGAAACCGCACCACCTCCGATCCTCAAATTGGCCGCTGCCAATGATGCCGCACGCGAGCGTGCTGCTCATGCCCCCGATGCGCCGCCGGAAGAGGCTTTTGCCGCACTCCGTCTGAGCCCTGCGCTGCGTGCCGCGCATGAAGGCGCCTTACCCCCGGTGCGAAAGGCCGGCAGCCCGATCGATGCCCATCTTCTTGTCGGGCTGGTCAAACTGAGGGAGGCGCCCTCTCTTCAGGTTGCGCTGGAACGCCTCTCCCGGCAGGAAAAGGCCGCTGTTCTGGGAAATCCCGAAGGTATTCAGCTTATGGAACAGCTCCGGACCTGAAAGCCTCGCAGCTTCCAAGCATAAAAAAACGCCCCGGCCATGACAGCCGGGGCGTTTTTTGTTTCAGACGTCAGTGACGGCTTAGTGGCCGAGCGACTGGGCCTTCTTGACGAGGTCGTTACACGTCATGACGCGCTTGTCCTTGGGCAGCGTGCTGATATCGAAAACGTTCCCACCAGCCGTCTGGAGCAGGCCCTTGCCACCGAGCGAATAGAACTGATCACTCTGCACGTCGGGACGTTTGGCCAGCTTCCGGGACGCCACGATCGGCGACGTGCCGAGCACCAGCTTGTGATGCACACAGTAGTAGGTCAGTCCGGCGACGTTCCCTGCCTGTGCGTTCTCAATGGACGGAACGCCATCCGCACCCAGCGTGCCTGGCGCTGCGGCCGTCAGGATGCTCTTTCCGCCAGAGACCGCCTGAAGATTGGCGGACGGCAGAGTGGCCTGCGTACCAGCCGGAATCGTCGGGACGGGGCTGCTCTGCGGGATGGGGGGTACCGTCTGCGCAACAGCCGCGCCCGAAATGGTCAGAGCGGCAGCAGCAAGAACAGCGAAATATTTATTCGAAATCATGGCACTCTTCTTTCCGTATACAGGATGCTCTGCGCGATCTGTTTGAAAGGCCGAGCAGAAATCATCCGGTCTGGAACATCTTGAAGGATGCTCCGTTGCCTTGAGTAACACTTGAAATCAGACGCGGTTTCTTGGAAGGGGTCCTTTTTCCTCATAGCGGGCATGCGGGAACTCTTGGATCATCACGTTTTAACGTGCCTGCCAGAGCAATGCGTTTCCGCAGAAGAGCGGATTGAACGGCAGCAGTTTCTGCGTCACAGTTTGCCCATGTCACAAAGCCCCGATGCCCCCTCCGCCGTACCCGTTCCTCCCGTCGCCCGCCGCGAGCCGCTGACCACCACGCAGCTGGGCCGCACGCGCACGGATTCCTACGCCTGGATGAAGGACGAGAACTGGCAGCAGGTCCTGCGGGACCCGTCTGCCCTGCGCGAAGACATCGCCACGCACCTGAAAGCGGAGAACGCCTATGCGGAGGCCGTGCTGGCAGGCATGGAGCCGCTGCGCGAAACGCTGCTTCAGGAAATGATCGGCCGCGTTCCACCAGCGGAATCCTCAGTGCCGGTTCCGGATGGGCCGTGGGAGTATTACGTCCGCTTCGAGGATGGTGCCCAACATCCGCTGCGGGTCCGTTCCCCACGTGGCGGCGGAGCGGAGCAGGTTCTGCTCGATGCCGATGCGCTGGCCAAGCAGCATGACTATTACGCGCTCTCGCAGACGGACCACTCGCCCGACCACCGCTATTTCGTCTATGCGGAGGACATTCAGGGCTCCGAGGTCTATCGCATTCAGGTCGAGGATCTGGAAACAGGCACTCTCTGTGCCGAACCGGTCCCCAGCACCACAGGCAGCTTCGCTATTTCTCCGGACAGCCAGTGGCTGTTCTGGATTTACCGCGACGATAATGGCCGCCCGTCGAAGATCTATCGCCGTCCGCTGACGGGAGGCGAAGATGTTCTGGTGTTCGACGAGACCGATCCGGGGTTCTTCCTGAGCATCGGTGTCAGCGCATCCCGCAAATGGATTGTCATCGAACGCGGCGACCATGATACCAACGAGACGCTGCTCATCCCGGCCTCAGATCCCACGGCCCTGCCTGTCGTGGCGGCACCTCTGGTACGGGGCGAGCGCTACTCCCTGACGCACTGGAACGACCGCTTCATCATCCTGACCAATGCTGGCGGCGCGGTGGATTTCCAGCTCATGCAAACGCCGGACACGGCCATGGGACGCGAGAACTGGACGCCCTTCGTGCCGTACCGGGAAGGGCATTACCTGCTGGGGGCCAGCGCTTCGCGCGGGCATCTCGCCTGGGCCGAGCGGCGGGACGGGAACATCCATATTCTCGTGGTTCCCGAAGGCACGCAAGGCGATATCCGCACGCAGGCCAAGGCCATCGGCATGGACGAAGCGGCCTATGACCTGACGATGCTGGGCACGCTGGAATATGACGCTCCGGTCCTGCGTTACATCTACCAGTCACCCACCAACCCGGCACACTGGTACGATTACGATATGGCGAGCGGCGAGCGCGTTCTGCGCAAAATCCGCGAAGTCCCGTCCGGCCATGATGCGAGCCGCTATGAGACACGCCGTCTGTTTGCGACATCCCCCGATGGTGCACAGGTGCCCATCACGGTTCTGATGCGAAAAGGTCAGGTTCTGGACGGCTCTGCGCCGCTGCTTCTGTATGGATATGGCTCCTACGGCATCGCAATGGACGCCGATTTCTCCACGACCGTGTTCAGTCTGGTGGACCGGGGCTGGATCCATGCCGTCGCCCATGTGCGCGGTGGCTCCGAAAAGGGCTGGAACTGGTTTCTGGACGGCCGCGGGACGAAGAAGCCCAACACCTTCATTGATTTCATCGCCTGCGCCCGACATCTCGTGTCCGAAGGCTACGGTTCGGCCGGGCGCATCGTCGCGCAGGGCGGTTCGGCCGGTGGTCTGCTGATGGGCGCGATCACGAACATGGCGCCCGAGCTTTTCGCGGGCATTGCCGCGCAGGTGCCGTTCGTGGACATGCTTAACACCATGTCGGACGTCTCCTTGCCGCTGACACCGCCCGAATGGCCGGAATGGGGCAACCCGCTAGAAGACCCCGCCGCTTATGACCTGATCGCCAGCTACTCACCCTATGACAACATCGCCGCCAAAACCTATCCCCCGGTTCTGGCAATGGGCGGCCTGTCCGACCCGCGTGTGACCTACTGGGAGCCCGCGAAATGGATCGCCAAACTGCGCGAAGTCACGTCCGGCGGCCCATTCCTGTGCCGCATCAACATGGAAGCCGGCCACGGCGGCTCATCCGGCCGCTTCAAAAGACTGGAAGAAGTCGCTCTGGTACAGGCCTTCGCCATCTGGGCCATCGACCGGACTTGAAAAAGAACCAGTGAATAAAAGTTTTTGGGTTCCGCCTTTTTTCAAAAAGGCGGAGAACGCCGAAGCTTTTTGAAAAAAGCTTCACCAAAAACTTTTATTCCAAAATCCTTATCGATGCCCGAACAGATGCCGGATGTCGTCGCCAAAGTGCTGGAAGGCGGCGTGGGTAGAGCGGTGACGGCGGTTGCCTTCTTCTGACACGACGGTCACGGTTGCCGTCATGCCCGCAGCCAGCGTCAGATCATCGGGGATCTTGTCGATCTTCACGCGCACCGGGATGCGCTGTGCCAGACGCACCCAGGTATAAACCGGATCCACTTCCGGCAGACCCTGCTTGTTCACCTGCGCGTTGTTGCTGGCGATACCCCGGGTGATGCTTTCAACATGCCCGAACAGCGGGTCGTGATAGCCCATCAGATCCATGCGAACGAGATCACCCTCATCGAGATCATGGACCTTGGTTTCCTCGAAATAGCCGTCCACCCAGTAGGAACTGGTATCGATGATGTGGATGTTGACCACACCAGCTGTTGCAAAGTCGCCGGGCCGCATGATGAGGTTGGTCACGATACCGTCGATGGAACTGCGGACTTCCGTTCGCTCAAGGTTGATCGCAGCCTGACGTTCAGCGGCCTGCGCCGCATCGTACTGGGCCTGCATCTGTTGTGAGAGAGCTTCATACTGCCGCTTTTCTTCGACTGAGACGGCGGTGCCGGGGATGGCCTTGCGCCACTGAGCCTGAACGACACGGAATTCCAGATCGGCCTTGCGCTCCGCCACACGGGCCTTGGCCGTATCGAGCGCTACCTTGAAGTCGAATGGATCGATGACATAGAGCACGTCCCCCTTATGGACGAACTGGTTATCCTTCACGCGCACTTCGAGGATCTGTCCCGATACACGAGGGGCGATATTGGCGACCTGCGCACGCACCTGCCCGTTCCGGGTCCAGGGAGAGGCTGTGTAGTAATCCCACAGGATGACGACCACGAGAGCCGCCACCACGAGAATGCAGAGCGTGATGGTAAAGCGGATCAGGCGATGGGCACTGGAAAGCACGGGACGGTCACCTTGGGTTCAGATAGGGAAAAAGCTCAGAGAATCAGGGTGTAGAGGCCGATGAGGCAAATCAGGATGCCAAACTGCGCCAGGGGCGGATCCCAGACAAAGCGCCACAAATCGAACCAGCCCATCATCCAGCGCAGGATGCCGAGCGTGACCAGAGCCAGTGCCAGATTGATGACGAATGCCGACACCAGCACGCCATCAAGGTCCACGACCTGTGTCATCACCATCGCTTGCGTCCTATTCCGTAGTGATGCACGGCGGAACGGTTCAGCCGCACCATGGTGCGGACTGCTTCCAGACCGCCGATACAGTTGATGATCATGGACTGTTCTTCGCGGATTCCTTCGGAAAGCCGTTCGAAAAACATGGCCTGAAGCTCGGGGATTTCGGCTTCCAGCAGACCAAGCCTGTCATGGGCCAGCAGACGCCGCACATGGCGCACCATGGGTCTGAGACCCTGAAGATGCCCGGCCTGATCGAGATAGTGCCGCACGCGTGCGATCGTACTGGAAAAATCCTCCAGCGCCACGAAACGGTTAAAAACCCGTCGCGAACGCAGGCCCGGATCATGCAGTCGTTCCGTCCACATCAGAAACTGGCTGAGGCGCTCGTATTTCCGGCTGAGAAGCGGCGGCCCCATCCGCTCACCATGCCCGGCAAGCTGGGTTTCCAGATCATAGGCAATGGACACGGCCAGCCGGAACCGGTGCCGCCGCGCCGTAGGTGGCCAGAGAAGCACCAGCAGCACAAAGGACAGCACGGCCGCCATCGCATAGAACGTATTGCGCGTGATGAAGGCCAGCGGATCGTAGTTGTGGTGATTGCCGAGCCCAATGAACACCAGAAAGAACACGCCGTAATTGAACCCGATAGCGCTGGTTTTCGGGTTCATCAGCAGCAGACAGGAAATGACGGTCTGCGGCAGGAGCACAAGGGCGAGGCTCAGCATGCTTTCCACATGCGGCAGGATCATGAAATCCAGCCATGCCGCCACGAGAATGCCAGCCGGCATGCCTATGATGGCGCCCTTGCCGAACTGTGCGGTATCGATGGCTGTGGACGCCAGCGTCAGGACAAGGGCCGTTTGGGACAGAGCCGTGACGGATGCCGGAATGCTGGACCCCAGGCATAATGCCGCCGCCACACTGAATCCCAGCAGAACGCGCATCGCGTTGATGAACGCCGTCACATAGTCCGGATTACTCTCAAGCTGCGCCAGTTTGAGCGCATCGCCCGCCGGTGTCGCACGCAGAAGCGTATTCATCCCGGTGCGGATATGCAGGCGGTTGCTGAGCAATGTCGCACAGCGCTCCAGAAACCAGGCTTCCCGCGCTGAGGGGACGAAATCCGGGTCTTCCATGCGGATTTCATCCAGAATCGTATCCATTGTCTCGAGACGGGTCGTGCCGTCCTCGGACCGTTCATGCCAGGCGCGGATGTGACGGATCAGGACGTCGGAAATACCACCGGTTTCCAGCAGCCACGCAATCGCACGGCTTGTGGTCAGGACCGTAAGCATGCCGATGATGCCCAGCCGCGCGCCCGCCATCCGCAGACGCCCGCGCTCGACTTCTGTCCGTGCGTAAGAAATCTGGGTCATGAGCGCGAGGATTTCACCGCTCAGCCCGATCATCTGCTCCGGCGTTGCGATCGGCTCACCCATGATGGCGGACTTGCCGGTCTGCCGCACGCGATGGGACAATGTTTCCATCGCCTTGGACAGCTTGCGCCAGGCTTCGGGAGACCCGGACAGAATATTGACGACAGCAATGGATGCCACGCCGATCGCAATGTCGGAGGCGCGCGCGATACTGACGGGATAGATGTTCTGCGGATCATCCATGGTGGGAATGGCCACGAGCGCAACCGTATAGCCCGCCAGAAGCGCGCCATAGGAGCGGAAGTCTCGCTCCAGCGAGCCCACAAAGGCGCAGGCTGCAATCCAGAGCGCCGCACCGCCGAGGGAGAGGGCACGTTCTTCATTGAACATCGCCACGAGAATAATGGAGACACTTACGCCAAGCACGGTCCCGGCAAGGCGATAGAACGCCTTGGACAGCGCCTGACCGCGCAGAGGCTGCGCAAGGATCATGACAGTCACGCCCGCGCTCGCTGGCGAATCAAGCTGCGACCAGAAGGCTGTTCCCAATGCCAGGACAAGTGCAAACCATGTCCTGAGACTGAACTGGAGCCACCCCGGGCGAAAGACTGACTGTAGTGCTGCGGTCAAGAGCAATGCTCCCCGTCCGGCACAGACTTCATCAGAAACAGTCCCACGGCCCTCGTTACCAGAATCAGACTTCAAACCTTAGGAGCGCTTGTCCTGAAAAGTTAGTCCTCGAATCATCTGGACATGTTTTGACAGACACATCCATGCACGGATGTGTCTGTCTGAGGGCTAGTCTTCTTCTGCGGGCAGGCCGTTACAGGCCGCAGTGAACTTGGGATCCGGATGTGCCGTTGCCTTGCGGCAGTATGTCCGCGCATCGGCACCACACATATTCGTGACATCCTCCATTGCAGAAGACACCACGTCACGCGCGACACCAATATCCTGATTGTGCTCGGGGTCCCCACCTTCTTCCTTGCCCAAGGCCGTCTGGGCCTGATGCATCTCCTTGAGCGAACTGATGCAGGAGTCGCTCGCGGCATCCGGGTTGATCTGCAGGACCCGAAGAATTTTATTGATGGCGAAACCCTGCTGATTGATCGTGGGATCGTCGTCATTGGTCTTGGCTTGGCCATCATCGGACCAGGCCGTGACAGGCGCGGCCAGAGCGACGGCGAGAGGAAGAAGGGCCAGCAGCAGGGCGGGACGGGAATGGCGCTTGATCATGAAATACAGGTTAGGAGAAAACGCCACCCTGACAAAGACCCTGAACGAGACTGTTGCAGGTTGTTGCAAATAGACATCCGCAAGGAATTCCGCCGTCTGCATGGCTTGTCAGCTTGACTCTGGAAGGCGGGATGGGTAATCGGGGCCATTCTTTCGCGGGCGTTCCGGCCCGCTGTCCGGTCCGCAAGGGCCTTACCCGTCGAGAGCCTGATCACCATGAAGATCCGCAACAGCCTGAAGTCCGCCAAGCTTCGTGACAAGGATTGCCGCGTTGTCCGCCGTCGCGGCCGCGTCTACATCATCAACAAGAAGAACCCGCGCATGAAGGCTCGCCAGGGCTGAACCCCTTGGTCTGCCGGATGACGGACGGGCGGCGCTGGCTGATGGCTGGCGCCGTTCTGCTTTGTAGCCCGGCCCTGACTTTTCTGCCAGTTCAGGCCGCGCCCGGCCCTGCAGCCCCTTCGGCTGCCACGTCTGTTACACCGCCTGCCTTGCCCGGCTCCCCTGCGGGACCCGCGAAGGCCACGCCCCCTGCATCTTCCCCCCATCCGCCACGCAAAACGCTCCATGATCGCCTCGTGGAGGCGGAAAAAGCGCTCGCCAAGGCGGGTAATGAAAAGCAGGCTGGCGAGATTTCCGACCGCGCGGAAGGTCTCCGCAGCCGCGCTTTGACCGGCAGCGTGCAGATGCTCATCAGCGATTCGCATGATTCGCTGGAGAAACATGATTTCCAACAGGCGCAGGACGATCTGACCGCCGCCATCACGATCCAGCCCGACCAGTCCGTGCTCTATCGCCAGCGCGCCGCCATCCGGCTGGCTGCGGGCGACAGCAATGGCGCGATTGCCGATCTGGGCGTCGAACTCCAGGCCGATCCCGGCGATCCGATGGCCTGGGGCATGCTCGCGGACGCCGAACATGATCGGCATGAACCCGAAGCCGCCCTTCAGGCCTTCCATCAGATGCTGCTGCTGAATCCGAAATCGCCCGATTCCGACAAACAGCTCAAAACGCTGGAACAGGCCCGCGACGGCCAGCAGGACTGACGCTACCAACAGCGCCTCTTCCCTGTTGCTCCGGCAACCCCTTGTAATGTCGTGTGTTGATCCCCTGATTCCCTTTTTCAGGAGATTTCATATGACAAAGCAGTCCCCCGCCCATGCAACCGCTCTTCCCGAAGCTGACGCCAAGAAGAGCTGCTGCTCCAAGATGAAGACCTGCTGTCAGAAAGCCACGCGCGCCCGTGAAATCGGCCTCGCCGGCATGACCGCCATGGCGACGTTCGGACCCAAGCGCTTCCGTCCGTATTTCCAGCAGATTCTGGCCGTCATCGCGGTCGTGACCGCTTCGGTCGAGTTCTTCCGCAAGCGCAAGGGCTGATTTTCCAGCCCTAAAGGAAGGAAATAGGGTCGATATCAATATCGACCTTTGCTCCACCCACAGGCTTGATATCCCTAAGCCACTGACGCAGAATCGGCTGCACGGCGATGCCCCGCATGGTCCGTAGCAGCAGTCTGCGCCGGTGCCGTCCGCGCAGGACGGCAAGCGGTGCCGGGGCAGGCCCCAGAACCTGCACCCCTTCCCGCTCCGGCGCGGAGAGCGCAATCTCCCGCGCCAGCGCATCCGCGGCGTCCGCACTCGGCGCGCTCACGATCAGTGCGGCCAGCCGTCCATAAGGCGGCCAGAATGACGGGCGCCTCTGCTCGGCTTCCTGCTCCATGAAGGTCTGGAAATCGTTGGAGACCAGCGCCGTCATCACCGGATGCTCCCCCACATAGCTCTGAAGCAGCACGCGGCCCCGATGTTCCGCACGACCCGCACGCCCCGCGACCTGATGCAGAAGCTGCACGGTCCGCTCCGCAGCGCGCAGATCGCCGCCGCCCAGACCCAGATCGGCATCCACAACACCCACGAGCGTCAGTTTCGGGAAATGCCAGCCCTTGGCGACGATCTGCGTGCCGATGATGAGGTTGACCTCCCCGTCCGAAATCTTCCGGACCGCCTCCGCCGTAGCGGCCGGGGAGCCGAGCGTATCGGAGGACATCACCAGCAGTTTCGCGTCCGGAAAACGCAGCTTCGCCTCTTCCGTAATGCGCTCAATTCCCGGCCCGATTGGCACGAGCGAGTTCTCGGCATGACATTCCGGGCAGTCCTTGGGAATCCGCTCGTTATGCCCGCAGTGATGACAGGTCAGGATGCCCCGCGCCCGATGCTCCACCAGCCAGGCCGAACAGTTGGGACACTGCATCCGGTGCCCGCACGCCCGACACAGCGTCAGGGGCGCATAGCCGCGCCGGTTGAGGAACAGCATGGCCTGCTCCTCTTTCTCCAGCGTCTCATCAATGGCGGTACAGAGTTTGGGCGAGAGAAACAGCCCCCGCTCCGGCGGATCGGCCCGCATATCCACCAGTGAAACATCCGGCAGGGTTGCCCCGCCATGCCGCGCGGTCAGGAGTTCATGCCGGTAGCGGCCGCTCTCCACATTCGCGAGCGTTTCGAGCGACGGTGTGGCGGAGACAAGAATCGCGGGCGCATCCGCCAGACGGGCGCGAACAACTGCCATGTCGCGGCCATGATACATGACGCCCTCTTCCTGCTTGAAGGCGCTCTCATGCTCCTCGTCCACCACGACGAGGCCCAGATTGGCAAATGGCAGGAACAGCGCCGAGCGGGCGCCGACCACAACGCGGGCGCTGCCTTCTGCCACCGCGCGCCATGTCTCACGTCGGCGCTTGGCCCCGAGATCGGAATGCCAGATGGCGGGTTCAGCTCCAAAGCGCCGGATGAAACGGTCCGTCCACTGAGCGGAAAGCGCAATTTCCGGCAGCAGAACCAGAACCTGCTTTCCCTTGGCCAGACAGGCCGCCACGGCCTCAAAATAGACTTCCGTCTTGCCCGATCCGGTCACGCCTTCCAGCAGCGTGACCTGAAACCGCCCGGCCTCAACAGGCCCGCAGAGTTCCTGCGCGACTTCGGCCTGTTCTTCGGAGAGCTTTGGCGCACCATGCGTTGGGTCCGGCAGTCCGAACGGGGCGGCGGGGGCGATAACGGCCTCACGCAGCAGACCGACCGTGGCAAGGCCTCGGATGACGGCGGCACTCGCCCCGCTGCGATCTCCAAGTTCGGCAGTGCTCATGGGCGTGGAAGACGCAAAATTCAGCACCGAGCGACGGGCAGGCGTGATGCGCAGATCCCCTTCGGGCTCTGCCGTCCGCACCCAGCCCAGAGTGGGTTTGGGCGCATCCTTCAGATGGATGCGCGTCGCCATCGCCAGCACCAGACCCGGCGGCGTGAGCGTATAGGCCGCGACCCAGTCGATGAAACGGCGCAGGCTCTGCGGGAGCGGGCGCACGTCCATTTTTCCGACAACGGGCCGCAGACGTTCAAGCGGAAGTTCACGCCCCACCGGCAAAGCAAAATCGGCAGGCAGCGTGCGATCGGTTTCCCAAACGCAGCCCACGGTTTCTCGGCGTCCCAGCGGGACCGTCACGAGGTCTCCCGGCTGAAGCGGTTCGGGGGCCAGATAGTCGAGCGGCCCCGGAAACGGCAGCGGCACAAGCACCGAAACGCGCGTTCCGGTGGAAGGTGGCTTTCGCCGGGGATCAGGCTTGGATAGGCTGCTGGATGCCATGACCGTGTCTAACCTCCCCCGCTCCGAAATGCCATGACCGCATCATCACTGATGGCGATCGACGCTCTGCGCGACTGGACCGAATGGCTGACGCATGAACGGCGCTCCAGCCTGCGCACGGTCGAGGCGTATCGGCACGACATCCTTCTGGCGCTCACGTTCTTTCAGCAGCATCTGGGCGGGGAAGTCACGCTGGCCGATCTGGGAAAGCTGTCGCTTGCCGACCTGCGCGCCTGGCTCGCCCATGAAACGGCCCGCAGCGAAAAGCCAACCCGTCGCGCCACCAGCGCCGACTCGCGGGCATGCTCCCGGGCGCGGCATGTCTCCGCGCTCCGGTCGTTCTTCCGGTATCTGGCGCTGCGGCATGATCTGTCCAATCCCGCTCCCTCATTACTCGCCACGCCGCGCATGAAAAAGCGCTTGCCACGTCCTCTGGGGCAGGAAGCGGCGCTGGCCGCGGCCGATGGCATTTCCGACGACGCGGAAACCAGTCAGGCGGCCCTGCGCGACCGGGCACTGTTCACCCTGCTTTACGGCACAGGACTGCGGATAGGCGAGGCGCTCTCGCTCGACATCCGGGACCTAACGAATGCAGGGCAGGACATGCTTCGCGTGGTTGGCAAAGGTGGCAAGGAGCGGCTCGTGCCCCTGCTTCCGGCGGTCATTACGGCTCTGGAAAGCTGGAAGGCGGCCCATCCCTCCCCCGCGCCCGATGCGCCCCTGTTCTGCGGCGTGCGGGGCGGTCGGCTCAATCCCGGCGTGGCCCAGCGCGCCATGCGGAACTGGCGCAAAGGCGAAGGCCTGCCCGATTCCGCCACGCCCCATGCCCTGCGCCATTCCTTCGCCACTCATCTGATGGAAGGCGGGGCGGATTTGCGCACTATTCAGGAACTCATGGGCCACGCCAGCCTCTCGACGACACAGGCCTATACGCTGGCCGACGAAAAGCACCTGCTGGATGTGTGGCGCAAGGCCCATCCCCGCGCGGATCAGGGCTCGTGAAGCGCGCCCTCGTCGCAGCCCTGATTCTGGGCCTTTGCACACCCATGCTCCATGCAGCGCCCGTCTGCGAAATGACCCGTGCGGTCGTGCTGCCACTGCGCGATGATGGCGGCTATCTGAGCGTGCCGGTGACGGTGAACGGCCAGAACGCATCCATGATCGTGGATACGGGCTCCGAAGGCAGCCTCATGACACCGGGCGGCGTCGCAGCCCTGCACCTGCCACCCGACCCCGAACACCGGACGATGATGCAGGGCCCCAACGGCAGCCCGCGGCTTGTGCCAAACATCCGGATTCAGGACCTGAGGCTCGGTACGCATCACTTGGGCAAACTCCCGCTCGGCGCAGGAACAATGGCTGTCGGGGTTCTGCCCGGCTCGCCCATGATCACACCGCCCGTTTTCGGTCTGCTCGGGGCAGATGTGCTGGCGGATTACGATCTGGAATTCGACGTCCCGCACCAGCGCCTGATCTTGTGGCACGTCCATCTGGGCTCCCACGTATGCCAGCAGCCACCCGCTTGGATCGGGCACTGGACGACCATCCCGGTCCACCGGATCTCAGGCCGCCTGACCGTGCCCTTCACGCTGGACGGGCTGAGCGGCACGGCCCTGCTGGACAGCGGCGCGCGCTCGCATATCGTCAGCACGGATTTCGCCCATCGCCTCGGCCTGACGGACGACGAGCTTGCCCTCGATCCGGGCGGCATGACCTCAGGCGTGGATCTGCGGGAGCGCCAGTATCACTGGCATCATTTCAAACGCTTTGAACTGGGTGGCACGGCTTGGACCCGCCCCGTCCTGACTGTCGCCCCGGTCCACGATCAGGCCGACATGCTTCTGGGCTCGGACTGGTTCGCCCATCACGAAATCTGGCTGTCCTACGCCACGAAGCAGCTTTTCTTCCGTTAGGTGCAGGAGAGACCATGCTGACCGCAAACACGACTGGTATCGCCCATCTTCCAAGAGTTAGACAGACGTTTCATTTGAAATTTTTAAGGGGCATACTGAACCCTAACCAATTCAAATGAAACGGAAATAATTTTCAATTCAAAAAAATGGTCGAAACACCTATTGAATGCTAATGTCACTTTCCAATCAAAACATTTGATTTCGTACATACTACCCATTGAATTTTGCAAAAGTCGACAAAAGAGGATTTATGAGTGAGAAGACACGCTCGTTCTCCATCTATTTGCTAAAGGAGAATTTCGATTGCACGAATGCTTTGACGGACAGTCACAATCTGATAGAGGCAGACGGGGCGACAAAGCTGCCTGTAGGATCAAAACTGTACATTCTAGACGCACAGCGCAAACAGCCTTGGTGGCGTGATTATTTCGGTGTGCAAGAAGATCTGTGGCAACAGTTCAAGGGTGCCTTGCTCTTCCTGCCTGTCGAAGAGCGTTGCTTCGCTTTATCGTTTGGGCACGTATTCCATTACCTAAAAGATGAAGCCTACGAGTATGACTTTGGGCTGCGCGTAACGCTGAACAGTCTTGATCCTCAAGAATTAAAAAGCGCGGACATGATCGAACCGGGGCCAGCACGTCGCAAGCGCACACAAGTACCGATATCCACCGAGCTAACCTATCTAGATTTCGACGGTAACAGCGAAATCATCAAGAGTCTGACAGGCAAGGTGCGGAAGGAGTACAAAGAACTTTTCACTACAGCTACTGGCTCAGCGAGCCTGAAGATCAGTATGAAGATCGCTCCAAGTGAACTGACGACACGTTGTGAGACGCTTCTGGCGCTTTATGAGAGCGACGACTACAAGTCTTCATTTCCAAATATTCAAAATATTGTGCCGATAAAGGATCCAACGGAGATAGATAAGCTTGATGCGCTGCTTCTGGATTCGATTAAAAAACGCGATGGAAACACGACGCTAGCAGTTCCCGATATCGTCGATTATCGAGACAACACTTGCTGTATGTTTAATGGACCTGTAGGACAAAGTGACATTTACCCTGACATCTCACTGCAGGCGTTCTACGATTACCTTGGCGATGACTTCGATTTCGAAGCACTCACACTAGAGCAGTTGAAATCTTTCCGCATGGTGCTAACCGATGTAGAAGGCGTGCTCGGACGTTCCTATGGCTTCTATCGCAGCCTTATTTTCGATGTACACCCAAGCGATATGCAGGTGCTTTACCATTTCAACGAAGGAGACTGGTTCAAAGCCCAGATTAGCTTCGTCGAGCGACTCAAGACTTATCTAGATGCGAAGTGTGAAGCTACTGATCTTTGTTCATATAACCATGACGGAGTGAAAGACAGAAAAGCAGTTTATAGCGAGGGCAACTACAATGCAGCAGTTCCTAGCTGGCAAAGCCGCTTTATCTGTCTCGATCAGACAGATATTAACCCTGCGGGTAGCACGAATATCGAACCGTGCGATCTCTACAGCGTCTCAGTCGACGTGGAGGCGATGAGCGATTATCGGGCCTCACTATACCATATCAAAATTTCAACACGCTCCTCTCATTTGAGCCATTTGTTCAATCGAGGCGTGAATTCCATTGAGCTAATCAAATTGGAGGAAACATCACGCAACAAAATGAAGCAGCTTGTGACCGATCGGCTGGGTGCGAACGATCAGGCAATCTATCATAAACCGTTTGACCATTATGATTTTAGGGTCGTTTTCGGGATCATAACCCATAAAAACCCTGCAGCGCACTCGGACAATCTCCCCTTGTTTTCAAAGATTAGCCTGATGCGCAATATGCAACGCCTAGACATGATGCGTGTGCCTTGTGCACTCACCTTTATTCCCGATCAAAGTCTGGAGAAAGGCGGTCACGATAAGCATCAACAATATCTGGTCGAGGTACACGCTGGTGCCCACGGAAACGAAGTCAAGGCTTGCCCAGGCCAAGGATTGAATACGACTGTACCGATCAAACGATGCCCAAAGACCATTAAAGAGAGCGCCGTAGGCACGCGTTACCGCCTAAGACTAAATATATCTGACGACTCTCTCTCTTCACATCATACTTGGCCGTGCGAACGTGTTGATTAAGAAACTATTAATTTTCAAGCGACAGAAAATTGTGGTTACTGCAAAAATAATCATGCCTGCAGGAAAAATGATCAAATAAAAAAGGCCCCTTCCCGAAGGAAGGAGCCTTTTCTGAAAAGCGATGCTCATTCACCCTTGAGACGTGAATTGCACTGCGACCAGTAGCCGCCGCCCTTCTGGATCCATTTCAGCGAACCGTTTCCGCCATTGGCCTTGTTAGCGTTGTACTGGGCTACGCAGGTCTTCTGACGGGCCTTGCCGGCGGAGAGCTTGCTGAACTCCGGCGAGATGGCCGTCGGGAACACGACGTTGCCTGAAGACGCAACGGAAGCCTTCGGAGCGATCGGCGCCTTTGTCCCGGCCGGAGAGGAATCCGGTCCTGCGGCCGTTGCGGGAGCCGCAGGCGTTGCCGTGGTCGTCGGGGTTGCGCCGGATGCGGCCGCCGGGGCAGCAGCGTTGGACGTGTCACCACAGCTCGCGGCCTTGAACGACTTGTAGGACTGGCCGTTCAGGGAGCCGTTCTGCTTGGCCGTCTTGAACGCGGCATGGCATTCCTTGGCGGTCATGGCATGGGCGGGAGCAACGCTCAGACCGGCGGCCAGAAGTGCCGCGAGGGAAAGGCCCGAAAAGGCTTTTGTAAACGTCATGCAGAAAGAACCTTCATTCTGAAATCGGCGGGAGATGACAGCCCCCCGCAGCTTGACCGCCGGATACGCGCACTCAGTTGATGCGCTCACCGTGCAGAACCGTATCGAGACCTTCAAGTTCCTCTTCCGGCGAGACCCGCAGGCCCATCACCAGATCCAGAACCTTCAGAATCACCGTCGTCATGATAACACACCAGACCACCGTCACACCCACGGCCTCGGCCTGCGCCACGACCTGATGGACACTGGCGACCGTCCCGGCCGGGTTGGACGCTGTCGCCGAAAGCGGACCATAGGCGAATGCGCCGGTCAGGATCGCACCGATGATGCCGCCCGTTCCGTGAACGCCGAACGCATCGAGGCTGTCGTCATACCCGAAGCGATGCTTGAGCCAGGTGGCGCTCCAGAAGCATCCCGCACCGGCGATCAGGCCGATGAGAACGGCGCTGCCCGGCAGGACAAAACCTGCGGCCGGCGTGATGGCGACCAGACCGGCCACCGCACCCGAAATGATGCCCAGAGCCGTCGGCTTGCCCGTACGGGCCCATTCGACAACCATCCAAGCCACGCCGCCCGCGGCGGCTGCCACCTGCGTCGTCAACATGGCCATGCCCGCGCGGCCATTGGCGCCCAGCGCGGACCCGGCATTGAAGCCAAACCAGCCAACCCAGAGCAGCGATGCGCCAATAATGGCGTAGGTCAGATTGAACGGAGACAGGTCTTCCGTGCCAACGCCTTTGCGCCGACCGAGAATGATCGCGCAGACCAGACCGGCCACACCGGAATTGATGTGCACGACCGTACCACCCGCAAAATCCACCGCGCCAAGCCCCGCGACCCAGCCGGTCGGGCTCCAGACCCAGTGTGCAACCGGGGCATAGACGAGCAGCAGCCAGGCTACCGTAAAGAGGCACATGGAAGAGAACTTCATGCGCTCGGCATAGGCACCCGTGATGAGGGCAGGAGTGATGACGGCGAACGTCATCTGGAACATCATGTAGACGCTCTCGGGGATCGTCATCGGCACGGCGGCAGGCGTGCCTGCACCGAGCGTGAAGGCGGAATCGACACCCTCATGGAAATTGTCCGCAACACCACGCAGCATGGCGCGCGACAGGTCCCCGATCCACGGCGAACCGGTCGAGAACGCCAGACTGTATCCGGCGATCATCCAGACCAGACTGCCGATGCAGCAGATCATGAAAGACTGGATCAGCGTCGCCAGCACGTTCTTCTTGCGGACCATGCCGCCATAGAACAGCGCCAGACCCGGGATGGTCATCATCAGCACGAAAGCCGTGCTGACGAGCATCCAGGCCGTATCGCCCGTATCGATGGGGGCAGCGGCAGGTGCGGCGTGGGCGATTGCAGGGAGGATGGCGGTGCCCGCTGCGATGGAAAATGCGGAGCGCTTCAGCGCACAGCCGGCCATCAGAGAGCGCCCTCGCCGGTTTCTCCCGTACGGATACGGATGAGCTGATCGAGGCTGGACACCATGATCTTGCCGTCACCGATCTTGCCGGTGCGGGCTGCGGTCATGATGGCTTCGATCACGTCCTCGGCGATCGTGTCGGAAACGGCGACCTCGATCTTGAGCTTGGGCAGGAAGCTGACGTGATACTCGGCGCCACGATAGATCTCGGTCTGGCCTTTCTGGCGGCCAAAACCCTTGACCTCGGTAACAGTCAGACCCTGCACCCCAAGCGGGGTCAGGGCTTCGCGGACGTCATCAAGCTTGAACGGTTTGATGATGGCAGTAACGAGCTTCACGAACGGCATATCCTCGTTGCGGTCTGGCAATCTGTATCAGAGTATGCCCCAGATCATGCCAGTCTCATAATGATATTGGCAGTCCGTTCGTGCCGTTTTCACTGAAATTTCCCTGAACGAACGGGGCTGTTGCCCAAACGCTTCGTCTCAGGGACGCCCGGGCATCCCGCCGGGAGGGACAGCGGGTGGGGTCGCAGGCATATCCGGGCCGCGATAGGGACCATCCTGCGGGCGATTGACCGGCGGCGAGACCAGGTTGTCCGGCCAGGGATTCTGGTCCGGCGTGCCGGAGACGATGGCGGTACGGCCACGCGGCAGACATTCCGGCATTTCGGTGCGCAGACGGCGCAGCATGCGCTCGCGGATGTCGCAGCCCAGATTCCACATCCCGTTCGCATCCGCGGCACCCGCGATCAGACGGATGGAAATGACCTGCGCATTGCTGTCCGCAATCTGACAGCCGATGGAGGTCTTGTCCTGATCCCAGTCGGGGCACTTGGCCAGTTCCTCGAAATAGATCTCCCGCAGACGCTCGACCGGCGTCTGGTAATCCAGCCACAGGAACAGCGAACAGATCAGGGACGGCGAACTGTGCGTCCAGTTCTGGAACGGGTTCTCGAGGAAGTACGAGATCGGCACGATGTAGCGGCGGCGATCCCATGTGCGAAGGACAACATAGGTCGCATTGATTTCCTCAACCCACGCCCAGTCGCCGTTCAGGATCAGCATGTCCTCCATGCGGATCGGCTGGGTGACGGCGATCTGGATGCCGGCCAGAAGGTTCGTCAGAGCCGGTCGTGCGGACAGACCAACGATCAGGGAGGCCGCACCGGCCGAAGCAAACAGCGAGACGCCGAATTTCTGGACCGAATGGAACACCATCAGGGAGGATGCGACCGTCAGCACACCGAACGAAATCTCGATCAGGCGACGCAGGACGCGGATCTGCGTCTGATGGGAGCGGGCGGTGATGTCGTCCGTATGTTCCTTGGCGCTGATCCGGTTGAGGTACTGGTCCGTCAGCAGACGGAACGTCTTGATGATGCCGAAGCCAAGATTGAGAATGAACAGGCACAGGAACATCTGTTCGAGAAAGGCAGTCGTCGCATCGGTAAAGCCGGTCGTGGCCTGAAGGGCGGCACTGACGGCAATGATGATCAGGAAATTGCGGATGGTCGTGCGCAGGCGCGCGATGATGGCGTGAATGAACTGGATGCGGCGCAGACCCGGCAGGCGCGGCAGGGCGTCCGTAATGACCCGGCTGAACAGCATCGCAATCCCGGCAGCCAGCATCAGCAGCAGGATCGAGCCCAGCGGCGCGGGCAGCCAGTCCAGCAGATGCCCGACCCGGCTCATGGAATTGACGTAGGAATGTTCAATCATACGGCCTGCGGTTCCCTTTCCCCTGCGTATTCAGAATCCGCCTTTTCCCGCGGATGATCACGATGACGCAGGACAGAACATCACCGGGAATGAATTGTTCCCTGCCATCCGGCAGTCATACGAAATTATCGAAAGAAAATTCTCTTTCGACGGATGACAGTAAAGCACAACGATGGCAGCCTGAGTGAAATTTTCCAGCCAGGAACGTTTTCAGTATCTCGATTGACTTTGGGGGACACGCATCTCCTTGTCTTTCTTTAACGCTATAGTTTGCGGACTTCAGGAGCATTCATGGGCTATGACCTCAGTATTACCCGAGATTCCGTCTGGACAGGACGTCCAGGCCGCGGCCTGACGCTGGAGGAATGGTTTGACGTCATCCAGCGCGATGACGAGCTCTGTTTCGTCCCCTCGGCAGATCCCCGGAAGTACCCCTCCTGTGACGGCGAATGGCTGGCCCATCCCCACCCTGAAAAGGCCCCGCATGGGACGTTTTTCTCGTGGTGCGGTGGCAACATCATCTACAAGTATCCGGACGAACACCAGATGCTCAAAATGGTCCAGATCAGCCGCAAGCTGAACGCAATCGTCATAGGCGACAACGGCGAACGTTATGATCTGGATGAACATGGGAAGCTGGTCGTAGACGAAAGCGGCCCTGCTCCCCAGCCGGGAGCAGTGGCCTACGGCATTGGCTGCAATCCCTGCGCAAACTTCACGAAGGCCATGGCGGCTTCTGGAACGCAGGATGGGCTCATGTTCTACCAGTGGTATCTTGGGCTGGTCACAGCCATAAATGCCGTCCGATACCAGGACGGCAAGCCGGTCATGACGTTTTCCCTGACACCAGAATTCGTCAGGGAAGATCAGATTTTTCTTGTGCAATATTGCCAGGACCATCCGGACCGGCTGTTTCATCGGGCCGCTCTGGCGCTGGTTCAGTTGCGGCAGGCGCGCTGCGGATCGTAACGCGCGCGCCCCCTTCCGCTCACACCGCCGCGGGAGTAGGACAGGGGCAGGGAGATGAGTACGATGAAAAAAACCCATTACGACCTCTGCATCAACGGCGCCGGCCCTGTGGGCGCCACGCTGGCGTGTCGTCTGGCGGCAGAGGGCGTGCGCGTCCTGCTCATCGACCGCAGCGCCCTGCCCGGCATGGAAGATCCCGCTCTGGACGGCCGGGCCTATGCCATTGCGGAAGGCTCCCGACGGATGCTGGCCGACGCCGGAATCTGGGACAATCTGCCCAACGTGGCCCAGCCGATCCATGAGATCCGGGTTGCGGACGGACGCCCCCATGAAGCGCCCTCCCCGCTGACACTGCATTTCGGCCCAGAAGACGCCCCCGAAGGCCAGAGCTTCGGCTGGATGGTCGAAGCGCGGGACCTTCGGCTGGCGATTAACCAGACGCTGAGGCAGTATGACAGCCTCGATGTGCTGGCACCGGATCTGGGGAATTTTACGTTCCATCCGGATCATGTCTCCATCCGTCTGGCCTCGGGCAAAACCGTTACGGCAAAGCTCGCCGTGGCCGCGGAAGGACGTCGTTCCCCACTGCGCCGTCAGGCACGGATCGGCCTGACCAAAATCCCCTATAATGAATACGGCATCGTCGCGACGATCGCGCATGAAAAGCCGCATCACGGCGTGGCCCTCGAGCACTTCCTGCCCGAAGGTCCGTTCGCGCGCCTGCCCATGCCCGGCACGGCCGAACACCCGCATCGCTCCGCCATCGTCTGGGCCGAAGGCGAAGGCCGCGCGCAGCGCTTCCATGACCTCCCGGACGAAATTTTTGCCCGCGAAATCAAGGCCCGCATGGCGGACGAGGATCTGGGCGAGATCACCCCGACCGGCCGTCGCTGGATCTATCCGCTCTCAGCCCAGTACGCCCAGAGCTATATCGGCCCGCGCTTAGCGCTCGCAGGCGATGCAGCACACGGCATTCATCCGATCGCAGGGCAAGGCCTGAACATCGGCTTCCGGGACGTGATTTCACTCGCCGAGCTGCTGATCGAGGCCCATCGCAATCGCAGGGACATGGGAAGCCGCGAGCTTCTGGTCCGCTATCAGCGCAACACCCGCCCCGGCAACATGGCCATGCTCGCCGCAACGGATGCACTTGAGCGCCTGTTCGGAAACGACAATCCCATTCTGCGCCGCTTGCGCGATATCGGTATCGCGGGCGTTCAGCGTTTCCCTGCCCTGCGCCGGGCGTTTGTGCAGAAGGCCATGGGCGTATGACAGGAGTAGCCGAAGAGATATCCAGAATGGACCGAACGTCGGATCTCACAGCCTTCTGGAAGGACATGCAGTCCCAGGCCTGCAGTTGCCATGACCCGCTGATCCAGGACGTCTTTTCCACCAATATCGGTGATCATCCGGACTTCCCGTCCGCGCTGGCGTCCCTGCTGGGCACCAAACTCGCGGACCGCTCCATCCCGGCGACCAGCATTACCCGTCTCGTCGCCTCGATCCTGAGTGCCGATCCCGACATTGCGGAAGCAGCGGCGGCGGACATTCTCGCGACCTATGACCGCGACCCGGCCTGTCCGGACCTCGTCACACCCTTCCTGTTCTTCAAGGGATGGCAGGCGCTTCAGGCCTACCGGATTTCGCACCATCTCTGGACGAAGGGTCGCCAGCATCTGGCCCATCATTTCCAGAGCCGGATCAACGAGCTGTTCGCCATCGACATTCACCCCGCGGCCCGTCTGGGACGGCGGCTGAGCATTGATCATGGAACAGGCATCGTCATTGGCGAAACCAGCATCGTCGAAGACGATGTTTCGCTGTTTCAGGATGTTACGCTGGGTGGTACGGGCAAGCTGAGCGGCAACCGTCACCCCATCGTGCGTCGCGGCGCCATGATCGGCGCAGGCGCACGCATCCTCGGGCGTCTCGTCATTGGGGAATATGCCCGGATCGGCGCGGCCTCTGTAGTGCTGGAAGACATCCCGGCCTATTCCACAGCGGTCGGCAATCCGGCACGGATTGTGGGCAGCACGCCCCGGCCAGCCTGAAGGCCTGGCTTAAAGAAAAAACAGGGTCCGGGGCCTACGCCCTGGACCCTGTTGTGTCTTACTTGTTCGAAAACTTGAACGTCGTTGTGTAATCGAACGTCTGGCCCGGCTTGAGCTCGGTCGTCGGGAAAGACGGGTGGTTCGGGCTGTCGGGGTAGTGCTCGGCCTCGAACGCAATCGCATCGCCCTGACGATAGGCATGACCGGACACCCCGGCATACCCACCATCCAGCGAATTGGACGTATAGACCTGAAGCCCCGGCTGGTTCGTCAGGATCTCCATGCTGCGGCCCGAACGCGGATCATAGACCTTGCCAGCCAGACGCGGCGTCTGACCATACGGCCCGTTGACGACCCAGTTCATGTCATAGCCACGCGCATACATCATCTGCTGATCGTTGCTGCGCAGACGATCCCCGATAACGGTCGGCTTGCTGAAGTCCAGCGGCGTGCCGGCGACAGGGGCGATCTGGCCGGTCGGGATGGACGTGGCGTCGGCCGGCGTGAAGCCATCAGCGTTGATCTGAAGGATTTCCGGCTCGATGGAGCCCGAACCCTCACCGTTCAGGTTCCAGTAGCTGTGATTCGTCAGGTTCAGAACCGTCGGCGCATCGGTCGTGGCGACATAATGCAGCGACAGGGCATTATCCGTACCCAGCGTGTAGGTCACATGCGTCGTCAGCGTGCCGGGGAAGCCCTGATCACCGTCATGACTGACGAGCTTGAGCGTCAGATACGCGCCATTGGCGTTGGTGCCGGTCTTTTCGATCGTCCAGGCGTTCTTGTCGAAGCCCTTCTTGCCACCATGCAGCGCGTTGGGCGGGGCAGTGATGTCCGTATGGTACGTCTTGCCTTCAACGGGGAAAGTCCCGGCCGCCAGACGGTTGGCATAGCGGCCGATAATGGCGCCAAAGAACAAACCACCCTTCGCGCTATCGACCGTGTAGCCCTTCAGGTTGTCGAACCCGAGAACCACGTCCTGGACATGCCCCTCACGGTCCGGCGTCTCGACGGACTGGATGATGCCGCCATAGGTGATGACGCGGGCCGTCGTGCCGAGACCGTTTTTCAGGGTTACGATCCGCACGGGTTTGCCGTCCGGCGTGCTGCCCCAGGGCTGGCTTGCAACAGTGGGATGCGCCTGTGCCACGCCAGCGCTTACGGAAAGTGCTGCGACAGTCGCGAGAAGAGCGCTCCTTGAACCGAAGAATCTGGACATTGAAAACCTCCCGGGTGTTGAGTTGAGGCCACACTGATCCCAAAAATCCCAAGGGGTCAAAGCCCGGAAAGCGGCGGAAGACCAACTGGATCGTTAAAGCGCACGTCCTCTTCAAACGGCCAGCATTTGCAGACATACAGGGATGCACGCTATCGGAGGATACGTTATGACTACGCCCCTCCGCAGTTTTCCGCGACGGATGGCGCGTGGCCAATTGGGGTTCATGGAGTCCTGCAGGGAACGGATTACGAAAATTTCCGTTTTCCGGTGACTTCTTCGTGAGCACTGGGCCGGGGAGGGTATTTTGGGGATGGTTATGGACTTTCGGCAGGACGACAACGAAATCCGGGAGACGCGCACGCGTCGTGTGTCACGGCGTGGCCGGGCTCTCGCAGGCGCGCTTGCCCTGCTGACGCTGGGAGCCTGCGGTTCGCTGCGCAATCCTCCCCCGACAGATCCGGACGACCTAGCGGATTACAAAGCCGCCAACGACCCCTACGAGCCCGCAAACCGCAAGATGTACAACATCCAGATGTGGGCCTATCACAAGGTTCTGCGCCCGGTGGGCAAGGCCTGGATCTGGGCCGTTCCCAAGCCCGTGCGTCATTCCATTGCGAACGTGAATGAAACCTGGCGCGAGCCTGCGGTGTTCTTTTCCGATGTCGGTGCGGGCAAGCCGCGCCGCGCCGGAGACGCCTTCATGCGCTTTGCCATCAACATGAGCGCTGGTGTGGGTGGCTTCTTCGATGTAGCCGGCCTCGTGGGCTACAAGCAGCATGAAACCGATCCGGGCCTGACGCTGGGCACCTGGGGCGTGGCGGGTGGTCCCTACCTGTTCGTGCCGTTCGTCGGGCCGACCAATATCCGCGATGGCATCGGTTACGGCATCAGCCAGGGTCTGACGCCGATCAACTATGTGCCCCGCGGCTATGATCTGCTAACCTTCAACTGGGCTTACAACGTGGCCGGGACCATGGAAGGCTACGCCAGCTCCATCGACCAGATCGACCATCTTGAACAGGACAGTCTGGACCCGTACTCCTATATCCGGAGCGCGTGGCAGCAGAACCGTCAGAGCCAGATCGACACCATCAAGGGCGATGACCGCGCAACCACTCCCGACTGGTACAACTGAGGACAACGACATGTTCAACGTATTTTCGCGCCGCACTGTTCTTGGTGCCGTCGTCTCCCTCGCCGTTGCAACAGGGGCCGCTCACGCCAGCACGGCGACGGATTTCGTGAACTCCTTCGGTGGGCGTCTGGCCGGCGTCGTCAACTCGGGCAAGTCGCTGGACGAAAAGAAAAAAGAGGTTCTCCCGCTGCTCAAGGAGAATGTCGACATCACCGGGATCGGCCGCTACTGCCTCGGCAAGTACTGGCGGACGGCAACCCAGGCCCAGCGTGACAAGTACATCTCCCTGTTCGATCAGGTGCTGGTGAACACCATCACGGACCAGATCGGCAACTATCAGGGTGTGAGCTTCCGCGTCACGACGACGACGGCCACGCCGGAAGGCGAGCGCGTCAATGCGCTGATCGACCGTCCGGGCCAGCCGGAAGTCAACATGCAGCTGATCATCGGCGGCAACCCGCCCAAGGTCGTGGACATGTATGGCGAAGGAGCCAGCCTGCGCATGAACCAGCGCGGCGATTACAGCTCCTACCTCGCCCGTCATAACGGTGATGTGGACGCACTGAACGCGGCACTCGAGCGTCAGCTCAACCACCACCAGTAAATCCAGAACGCAGGACCGCCGGTCACGCCGGTCCTGCGTCTTCCATCAGTGTTGTGGGCGCTGGACCGTAACGTGATACCGGTAAATGGTGTCGCGGCCACTGAACAGAACGTCCGTTCGCCCTTCCTTCCGAGCCATGATCTCTGCCACCTGATGGGAAACGAGGTTGATGCTCAGAACATCTGGAACGGATGTGGAAGCTGACTGCACATTCGGCGGAAGTGCCGCGATTTCGCTGCCCCCAACCTGAAGCACGATCATCCTGTCCACGACATGCATGCCGTTGACAACACTTTCCACAGGCTTTGAAATCTCGGCCGAAGCCTGGGGCGCCGAAATCAGGACGCCCAGCCCTAAAGCGCATGAGCAGATATTCGCAAGCTTCACGAGAAATTCCCTGTCCTGATTATGACATACCGTTTCGATTTGTCAGGAATAGTCGCGCAATTCCGCGAAGACAACCGTAAGGGGCATCCGCGGGCGCGCGTCAGTCAGCAGTGATCTCGTACAGAAGCATCGTATCGCCATCCCGCTGGAACGTCTCAGCAGGATGCAGGCCAATGCTGCCCAGAACCGTACGGGATGCCAGATTGTCTTCCCGCGCAACGGCTACGATCCGCTTCTCGCCCGTATCCAGAACATAGCGCAGAGCGGCCGCAGCTGCTTCACGGGCGATTCCGCGCCCGGCAGCCCAGGGGAAAATGGAAAAGCGCAGCCCAAGGCCGCGCCCGTCGGGACGATCGTGAACGCCGGTTATGCCGACAAAGCGGCCATTTTCACGGATGGCAAAAATACCCACGCCACGCCGGGCCCAGAAGCTGACGTCTTCCGCCATTTCCTGTTCGGTCGTGGTCCGGTTGCGCACGCCGCCAAGCATTTTGGCAAACGCACCTGCATCGCCCTTGAGCGAAATCATGTCTTCAAGGTCCGGCCAGTTGACCGGAGTCAGGACAAGCCGGGCGGTTCGGATTTCACGCCCCAGCACGCAGCTCTCCCCGGGCCTTCAGCACACGCGTTCAGCAGGCGGGCATTATACCCGTCCGCTGAACGGAAAAGGCCGGATCAGCGGGCCAGCGGGCGGTACTTGATGCGGCCGGGTTCGGTGGCATCCGGGCCCAGACGACGGCGCTTGTCGGCTTCGTAATCCTGAAAGTTGCCTTCGAACCACTCGACATGGCTGTCACCCTCGAACGCGAGGATATGCGTGGCCAGACGGTCAAGGAACCAGCGATCATGGGTGATGATCACGGCGCAGCCTGCGAAATCCGCCAGAGCGTCTTCGAGGGCACGCAGCGTATCGACGTCAAGATCGTTGGTCGGCTCATCGAGCAGAATGACGTTGCTGTCTTTCTTGAGCATCTTGGCCAGATGGACGCGGTTACGCTCACCACCCGACAGGATGCCAACGCGCTTCTGCTGGTCGGAGCCCTTGAAGTTGAACGCGCCCACATAAGCGCGGGACGGAACCGTGCGCTTGCCAAGCTGGATGACGTCCGTACCGCCGGAAATTTCTTCCCAGACGGTCTTGTTGTCATCGAGCGTGTTGCGGGACTGGTCAACGTAACCCAGCTTCACCGTCTCGCCGATCTTGAGCGAGCCGCCATCAGGCGTGTCATCGCCCGTGATCATCTTGAACAGCGTGGACTTACCCGCGCCGTTCGGCCCGATGACGCCCACGATGCCACCTGGCGGCAGCTTGAAGTTCAGGTTGTCGATCAGCAGACGATCGCCATACCCCTTGCTGAGGTTCTCGGCTTCAATGACCGTGCCACCCAGACGCGGGCCCGGCGTAATGACGATATCCGCCGTGCCGCCTGCGCGCTCGGCATTGGCGGCCAGCATTTCCTCATACTTCGTGATACGGGCCTTGCTCTTGGCCTGACGTGCCTTGGGCGAGCTGGAAATCCACTCCTGCTCGGCCGCGAGGGCACGCTGGCGGGAGCTTTCTTCCTTCTCTTCCTGGGCCAGACGCTTGCGCTTCTGGGTCAGCCAGGACGAGTAGTTGCCTTCGAACGGATAGCCACGGCCACGCTCGATTTCGAGGATCCAGTTGGTGACGTTGTCCAGGAAGTAACGATCATGGGTGATGACCATGACGGTCCCGGCGTAGTCACGCAGCGTCTTTTCGAGCCAGCTCACACTCTCGGCGTCGAGATGGTTGGTCGGCTCATCAAGCAGCAGAATTTCAGGCTTTTCAAGCAGCAGGCGGCACAGGGCCACGCGGCGCTTTTCACCACCCGAGAGGTTCGTCACCGGGCTGTCGGCGGACGGGCAGCGCAGGGCGTCGAGCGCGATTTCGAGCTTGCGGTCCAGCTCCCAGCCGTCGCCGGCATCGATCTTCTCCTGAAGATCGGCCTGCTCGGCCAGAAGGGCCGTCATCTCGTCGTCGGACATCGGCTCGGCGAACTTCATCGAGATCTCGTTGAAGCGGTCCACGGCCCTCTTCAGCTCACCGAAACCCAGAGCCACGTTCTCGCCGACCGTCAGGGTCTCGTCGAGCTTGGGCTCCTGTTCGAGATAGCCAATGCGCGCGCCTTCGGCGGCCCAGGCTTCACCGCCATATTCCTTCTCGATGCCGGCCATGATCTTGAGCAGCGTGGACTTACCCGCGCCGTTCACACCCAGCACACCGATCTTCACACCCGGCAGGAAGGACAGGGTAATGCCCTTGAAGACTTCACGCCCACCCGGATAGGATTTGGTAAGGTCCTTCATGACATAGACGTACTGGTAGGCGGCCATGGGAGGTCTCCTCAATCGGTGGATGGGCGGGGAAGAAGCAGAACAGATGTCCCGCAGAAATCAGATTGGCACACCGTGCGCCCGGAGGGACTCGAACCCCCAACCAAGCCGTTATGAGCGGCCGGCTCTAACCAATTGAGCTACAGGCGCGCGGGTGCAGTCCGAAATCGCCCAACTCGGGTCTTTTTGCAAGGGCCGACATGGTGGAATGTGTCTTTTTAAGTTAGTGTGTCACGCCTTCCCGTTCCCTAAAGGCCGTTCAGGCGACCTTTGCTGCCGTTGCGAGATGGCCTCACTGGTCCGTATTGCCCGAAGGGATGTCCGATGCCTGCACATACCGCGAAAATACCCAGCAGTACCCATCTGACATGATACTGGCCGGGCCGGTCGCGCTTATTCGCAAACTGCGATGGCTCTACGCTCCCGATCCGGTCATGGCCGGATATGCGCTCCGGACCACCTGCACCTCTCTCCTTGCGCTTGGCATTGCCCTGTGGATGGAACTGGGCAGCCCGCAATGGGCCGCCCTGACCGTCTGGATGGTCGCGCAGGGCACCCGCGGACGCAGCCTTGCGAAAGCCAAGTGGCATCTGTTCGGCATGGTGGTCGGCGTCATCAGCGGCATTACACTGGTCGCAGCCTTTCCGCAGGCGCCGCTCATGTTCATCCTCCTGCTCGCAGGGGGGATCGGCGCGTTCTGCATGATCGGCACGTTCATGCCGGGCCCGGCGTCGATGACGAACTACCGCATCCACGGCATGCGGGCCTCAGGCTTCACCTACGCCATTGTCTCGCTCGACGGCATCGCGGACCCGCACCACATCTTCGCCATCGCGATGTCCCGCGCCACGTATATCCTGCTGGGGATCGTGCTCGAAGCCTCGATTTCCGGACTGTTCCAGCTCGGCCTGACCAAACGCACGCGCCATCAGCTCGCCAGCACATTTGAAGACACGCTCAAACCTGCCCTGACCGCCATTGCCGGTATCCTTGTCGGCAAGGAAGGGGCGATGCAGAACGTGCAGACCATCTTCACCCAGATCACGACACTCGGCGATCAGGTGGAGTTCGCCGAAGTCGAACTTGGCCGCCGTGACCATGCCGGAGACCATGCCCGTGCCGCACTGGCAGACATCGCGGTCCTTCTGGCCCGCGCGCTCGATCTCGCGACCCTTATGCGCCTGCCCCTCAGTCAGGACGACATGTTCCATCGCGAAGCGGAAGCCATTCGCGATGTGTTCGTGAAACTTCCGGCCCGGCTGGAAGGGACGGAGAGCATGAGCGCCATTCTGGCCGATCTGCTGGCCCTGCGCCGTCAGTGCCGCCAGAAAGTGGTCCTCGATTTCAGCACCATCCAGCCGGACGACGCCGCGCGCGAAGCCGTCCTGCGCCACGGGATGCTCCAGCAGGCCCTCGTCGAACTGATCGACGCCCTCCGCATGGCCCTGACCCAGTTCGAAGCCAGCCGCCACCCGCAGCCGCACGACCATTTCCATGCGCCGATCCGCTCCTACCGCGACTGGCAGCAGGCCATCACCAACAGCCTGCGCTCTTCCGTCACGGTTTTTGGCGCCGGACTGATCTGGATCTGCACCGCCTGGCCCAGCGGACTGACCTTCATCATGTTCGTCTGCATCGTGTGCAGCCTGTTCTCCACACTGGAACGCCCGGCGCTGGCCACACAGGCGTTCCTGCGCGGCGCATGCTGTGCAGTCGTCGCGGCGGGCATCCTGAATCTGGCCCTGATGGGCAAATCCACCACTTTCGAGATGCTCGGCATGTGGTCGGGCCTTGCGATGATGATCGGCGGTCTGGCCTTTGCCTATCCGCCCCTGACGCTTCCGGCCGTGTCCTACAACCTGTTCCTGCCCATCCTGATCGGCCCGTCCAATCAGGCGAAAACCGACGAAATCGTCTATTTCAACACGGCCCTGCCGCTGGTTCTGGGTCTGCTTTACGCTTCGTGGATGTACCGGGTGTTCCTGCCCTACGATCCGGCCCATCAGCGCTGGACCATGCGCGAGAACATCCTGCGGGACCTGCATCGCATCGCAAACGGACAGGCGCAGGAAACAGTAGATAGTGTGGTGTCGCGAAACGTGGACCGCTTCGTCCGCCTTATGACCAATTCCGGCTCGACGCCGTCACCCGTCATTCAGGCCTATCTGACCGGCATCCTGTCGGGGATGCGCGTGATGCTCAATCTGTTGCGCCTTCAGGCCATTCGCCGTGACACGCGACTGGGCGTCGATGCCAGACAGGCGCTTGCACTCGTCATGGGCCGCATGAGCCATTTCAGCGGCCGCTATCACGGACATTACGGCCGCACGCTCCGGGCCACGAAACTCGCGATTCTGCGGCTGCGGACCTGTGAACGCGACGAAGACCGCCCCCGCGAGCGCTTCGTGCTGATCGCCGCCCTGACCAGTCTGGACGTCATCGCCACGGAGCTGGACACAAACCGCATCTTCTTTGACGCCAGCAGCCCGTATTTCGATCCTTCCGTGCAGTCTGCCGAGATTGAATCCACCGGATAAACCCCACCTGACACAATCCTCACGAACTGATCACGAAGAAATGTTCTGCAACACACTTCCCTTTTGCGGGAAACGGAGGAATTGTTCGTTTTCAGCCGCGGGTGACCGCGGACGACAGGGTTTCAGAACTAAGGATACCGTGATGTTTCGTCGTATCGTGCCCGTCCTCGGCCTCGCCCTCGGGCTGGGTCTGGCTTCCCAGGCTGCCATGGCACAGGAACAGTCCCCCCCGCCCCCGCCGGCCGTGCAGGGTACGCCCGGCAAGGACTTCACGGGCGTTTCGCCCGCCAACCTTGCAGGCATCATGAACTACTGCATCGAACTGCAGTATGTGTCCTACGATGAAGGCAACCCTGTCCTTTACGGGTTGAGCGATAAGTACAAGGCCACCGAGCAGACGGTCGGCAGTCCCGACTATGCCCTTGGCAGCGCTGGCTATTTTGACAGCAACGGCAAGCGCTACTACCTCGTGGCCTACACGAATGAAGACGACCGCCGTGCTGCCTGTCACGCCGCCGTCAAGGCCGCACAGCCGATGCTCTGAGTCCTGGTTTACAGGACACGGAGCTTCAGAGGCTCCCCATACCCGACGGTATGGGGAGCTTTTTTATGGCCACCATATATCGCCGGACCGCACTTCTGCCTTTCCGCACTGGGCAGAGCCCCCGGGCGCCGGTAATATCCCCGCCTCTCCAAACAGTTCAGGACATGAACATCATGGACGTTTCCAAGATCTCGCCCGGCAAGGACCTGCCCAACGACATCAATGTCGTCATCGAAATCCCGCAGGGTTCGCAGGTGAAGTACGAAGTGGACAAGGACAGCGGCGCCCTCGTCGTTGACCGTTTCCTCTTCACGCCGATGGCCTATCCGGCTGCCTACGGCTTCATTCCGGGCACGCTGGCCGCCGATGGCGACCCGGCTGACGCCCTTGTCCTGACGCCGTCCGCTGTCGTCCCGGGTGCCGTGATCCGTGCCCGTCCGATCGGTATGCTGAAGATGGAAGACGAAAGCGGACAGGACGAGAAGATCATCTGCGTCCCGCACGACAAGGTGCATCCGCAGTTCACCAACGTCCATTCCGTGGACGACCTGCCGGAAATCACGAAGAAGGCGATCACGCATTTCTTCGAGCGCTACAAGGATCTGGAACCCAACAAGTGGGTCAAGGTCACGGGCTGGGCTGACAAGGCTGCAGCTGGCGAAGTCATCATGGCATCCGTCGCCGCCGCAAAGTAAGCCCCGGCCCCGGTCTAGAGGCGCCCTTTCGCGCCTGCTCTGGCCGAAGTCCTGATGGCTCGCTTCAGAAAACCCCTGTTTCCCCACGGAAACAGGGGTTTCCTCGTTCAATATCACATATATTTGTCAGATTTAATGATACAAGTAACATTATTTCATGATCTTTAACGCTAAATGCGTGTTATCTCGACAATGCTAACCTGCTTTCCAAGGAATCAGCGGCTTGTCTCGAGTCCACCTCCACGCAGTTTTCTGCCTGGCCACAGTTCTTCCCTCCTGCGCACTTGCCCAGAGCCTTGGAGCCACAAGCACCACAGCTCAGGAGAGCACCGCACGGACCTCATCAACCTCCGGCACCGGTTCAAGTGTGAGCCTGATGCCCACAACGGCCCAGACCTATAGTCCAGCCAAGAAGGTCACGCAGATCCAGGTCACCGCACCCCAGCAGGCCAATCCGCCAGTCGTCTGGCCTTCCGAAAACTCGGAACTCCCCAGCGAGCGCGTCAACACGCCCCTGAACCAGATCTATTTCGGCAATGAATGGGTCCCACCCCTGCCGCACCCCGAAGCTATCCTGACCGATCCGTTCGGCTGGAACACCTGGCTGCGGGACCGGGGGGTGGCCATCATGATGGATACGACCAACGAGTTCTCGGGCGCCATCACCAGCCCGACCAAGGGCTATGGCCTGCGTCAGGGCAGCAGCAATGCTGGCCAGTACAGCCTTGAGAACGATATCGACTGGGAAAAGCTTGCCAATGTGCGCGGCTTCTCGACCCATGCACTCGTCGTAGGCCGGTACGGCATCCCCGGCAGCCGCATGTTCGGTGACAACCTCAACCCGAGCTCCGAAATCTACGGCGCCGGTGGCAACGTGGTCGTCCATCTCGTCTATGTCTATGCGGAAGAGACGATTGCCAAAGGCCGCGTGGATCTGGCGGGCGGTCGTATTCCACTGCTGAACGATTTCTCGGCCAGCCCGCTGTACTGCACCTTCCAGAACAACGCGTTCTGCGGAAACCCGAAAGCATCTTCCGACAATATCACCCATTCATCCTATCCGGATGCAAGCTGGGCTTTCCGCGTGCGAACACGCCCGACCACCAGCACCTACATCCAGACGGGCGTCTATTTCTCGCAGGCCGGCATTTACGCCAACACACAGTACCGTACGGGCTTCAAGTTCAACGGCGCGGACATCCATGGCGAAGCCATTCCCGTGGAAGCAGGCTGGGAACCGCTGTTCGGCAAAGACAAGCTGCCCGGCCACTATAAGGTCGGTTATGCGATCGACAATGCGCCCCACAAGGACAACTACTACGATGTAAATGGTCAGCCCTACGCCATCAGCGGTCTGGCTGCCCGTACCGTAAACTATTCCTGGTCGGCCTGGGCTCTGGCGGATCAGATGGTTCTGCGCCATCACGTCAAGGGCAATGCCGATGCAGGCCTGATCCTGCTGGGAGGTATGTATGCCAACAGCCCCCGCACCCAGCTCAGAGCGCAGCAGTATTCCGCAGGTCTGATCGACAGCGGATTCTGGGCAGCGCGTCCGCTGGATACGATTGGTGTCAACTTTACCTATGTCCGCGTCGCCAAGAACGCCACGGCAACGGAACGTCTGCAGGCCATGTATGGACTTCCTCTCATGGCCAGCTCGCTGACGCCGCAGACATTTGGTGAGGTACTCGAAGCGACCTACCGCATCCATGTGATGCGCGGCATCACCTTCGCGCCTGACTTCCAGTACTTCTTCCGCCCAGGCGCGCAGAAGGCCCTGAAAGACGCGGCGATGCTCGGCTTCAAGAGCCACATCCAGTTCTTCTAAGCCCTGCCGTTATCCGGGAAGCGCCGTTTTACACGAGGCTTCCCGGACATCACGGATGCAGCGATCTCTCAACAAAACAGCCAGATCCGCCGCCTGCTTCCGGATTTCCGGAATAGCCGTCGTTTCGAACAATGTGCCCCAGCGCATGGGCCCAATCGCGAACAGATCTCCGGAGCAATGCCCGGACGCGTCCGTCAGGGACCCATCCTCAAGGCAGTGCAGACCACCCAGTGCGGTCTCCCGCACCTCCCCGTCTTCGAGAAGTCTGCGGGGAAGGGCATCCTGCATCTGCCGATAGGCCCGGCTCGGTCCCGTGCAGTTCACCACATGATCCGCCGACAGAGCGAACAATCCGGCTTTCGTGCGCGCTTCAAGCCTCACCTGGCCGTCATGCAGCCTCAGACGCGTCACCTGCCCCCGCCGGCAGTCCAGCGTCCCGCTTTCCAGTTCTGCCACCATGAAATCCGCCACTTCAGGCGCTATGCGATGCCGCACGATATCCCAGCGTCTCTGAAGATGCCGCCGGAAGCGCTTCTTCTCCGCCAGATCCAGCGCCTGCCATAATGGATTGATCCGCGGACGCAGCGCATCGACTGCACTGCGCCAGTCTGTTCCATCAGCCAGACTGTCCCGGAACGCCCTAAAATATGCCCGCGCCGTCGCAGGCGTGCCGACTGGAATGATTTCCGTTTTCGCGGGAACGGACGACGCATGACGCTCCGGACACCAGCCATGACGGGACAGCGCCACAACGTTCCCGCGATGGCCATTTTCCCGCAATCGCATCAGGACATCGAGGGAGGTCAGCCCCGTTCCAATCAGGATAACAGACTCCTCGGGCGTGATCGCATCATAAAACCCGTTATCCCAGCCCGACGGATGATACCGCCCGCTTGAAACAAGGGCCGGCGTCACAGGGGCCACTGGCGCAGGTCCGAAATTCCCGGTGGCCAGCACAACCTGATCCGCCCGCAGAATGTCTCCGTCCCCAAGCGCAAGTTCCAGCCGTCCGGCGACACGCTGGTACGACAGAACCCGTGTCTGTCGCCATTCCGGGCGCATCTCGGCCCAGAGGCTGGACAGATACTGCCCGAACACGGCGCGGGGCATGAACTGAGCGGGCGTGACTTCCGGATCATGATGCACGCGGAGCCAGCGCAGGAAATGCTCCGGATCATTGGCATCCGCACTCATGCCGGCCGCAGGAACATTCAGGAAATGGCACGGAGACAGCGTGGAATAGGCCAACCCGACCGCAGGACGGTCGGCAGGATCGATGACGACGACCCGCGCCTGAGCCTGCAGCCGGCTCAGGTTCCAGGCGAGCAACGTTCCGCTGGCCCCGCCTCCGATAATGGCAATGAGAGGCCGGTCTGAAGGGGACATGCTGCCGTTTTTCTCCACAGGATCGCCAGGGAAGCATGGCCGAAACGCAGGCAACTGAGCGGGACGTTTCGTAACAGACGCTCTCGAAAGCGCTGACCGAACGCAGAAATCCATCGCCCGAAACAGGCGACGAACAGTAATTTCTCATCTTTTAGGAAAATTTCTGGAGCGGGCGATGGGATTCGAACCCACGACCCCAACCTTGGCAAGGTTGTGCTCTACCCCTGAGCTACGCCCGCACTC
>NZ_JAERLY010000003.1:0-177551 GCF_018256155.1 Gluconobacter sp. Dm-62 | reverse complement strand
TGGAGCGGGCGATGGGATTCGAACCCACGACCCCAACCTTGGCAAGGTTGTGCTCTACCCCTGAGCTACGCCCGCACTCCGTGGGAGGGCTTATGACCGAATCCCGAACGGCGCGCAAGAGGGGATACGCAGGATCGAAAGCACATTTCAGACGGGAAAATGAAAGGTTTTCCGGCGAGAATACCAGAAACGAAAAAAGGCACCCGAAGGTGCCTGTTTTCGATGGAGCGGGCGATGGGATTCGAACCCACGACCCCAACCTTGGCAAGGTTGTGCTCTACCCCTGAGCTACGCCCGCACTCCGTGGAGGGGCTTATGACCGAATCAAAGCCATCGCGCAAGAGGGATTTTTCAATTCCGTCGCAATATCCACATCCCGGCCAACTGCGGCATGGTGTGGACTTGCACCCGGGCCAGTCACATCCGATCTTTCAGGGAACTTGTCTTCCCAGCGAACGGTTCCCACCCCATGAGCAGCACATTCGACGAACACCTGATTGGCCAGTCTCCTGCAGGCGCGTCTGCCACCGGAGCCGCCACCATCATTGACGCCGATCAGTCCAGTTTCATGGCAGATGTCGTGGAAGCCAGCCGGACACTGCCGGTTCTGGTCGATTTCTGGGCCCCCTGGTGCGGCCCGTGCAAACAGCTTACGCCTGTTCTGGAAAAAGTTGTCCGCGCTGCCGGAGGACGGGTCAGGCTCGTCAAGGTCGATGTGGAAGCCAACAAGGCCCTTGCCGCACAGCTTGAACAGCTGGGCCTCCCGCTTCAGTCGATCCCCGTAGTGGTGGCTTTCTGGAAAGGTCAGGTGCTGGATCTTTTTCAGGGCGCCCAGCCCGAGAGCGAAATCCGCCGTTTCGTGGAGTCTCTGCTCAAACAGGCAGGGGACGTCATGCCTGCAACAGAAATTCTGACGGCGGCCCGTCAGGCTCTGGCAGACGGACAGGCCGATCAGGCAGCCGGACTTTTTTCACAGCTTCTCGAAACCGACCCCGAAAGCCCGGAAGCCTGGGGCGGCATGATCCGCGCGCTTATCGCCCTGAACGAACCCGAAGCTGCTGAGGATGCTTCTGTGCAGGTCCCGGCGAAGCTGGACAACCATCCCGAAATTACCGGCGCCCGGGCCGCGCTGGCGCTTCATGCCGAAGGCACAAAAGCTGCCTCCGAGCTGGAGACGCTTCACCAGCAGAGCGCTGCCGCACCAGACGATTTCGAGTTGCGCCTCAAACTGGCCGCCGCCCTCAACGGTGCAGGTCAGCGGGCGGAAGCGGCCAACACCCTTCTGGAAATCCTTCGCAAGGACCGCAACTGGAACGACGGGGCAGCGAAAACAGAACTGCTGCGATTTTTCGAGGCCTGGGGACACACGGATCCTGATACGCTGGCCGCAAGACGCAAACTCTCCTCTCTTCTGTTTTCGTGAGCCGATGACCGAAACGCCCGACTTTTCGTCCGACGAGCTTCCCCGTCGCGCACCACCCCTGACGGAACTGACGCTTGCGGACATTCCGCCACGCGTCGGGCTGTTTCCCCTTTCAGGTGCTTTGCTTCTGCCCGGCGGCCATCTGCCGCTTCTGGTCTTTGAGCCGCCGTATGTGGCGCTTCTTGAAGACGCATTGGCAGGGCGCCGGATGATCGGCGTCATCCAGCCCCTCATGGACCCGGATACAGACGAACACCCCCTGCTTTACCGGACCGGGACGCTCGGTCGCATCACGGAATTTGCCGAGCATGTGGATGGTACGTTCACCGTAACCCTGCTCGGCATCTCCCGCTTCCGCCTGATCCGGGAGACCCCGACAGATCGCGGCTGGCGCGAGGGGGTCATTGATGCGACGCCTTTTGCAGCCGATCTCGTCGAGGAAGACCCGCTGCCGATCAACCGTGATCTGCTGTTAAGCGGCCTGAAAACCTATCTCGAATCCCGCGACCTTCAGGCAAGCTGGCAGTTGATCGAGGATATGGACGATGAGACGCTGCTGGTCGTCCTGCCGATGCTCGTCCCGTTCACCCCGGTGGAAAAACAGTCCCTTCTGGAAGCCATGACACTGGATGAGCGCGCGGGGCTCTTGCTGGATCTGCTTGAGAGGGGCATGGAATAGTCATGACTACAGAACTCGATCCACGCCTCCTGTCCCTTCTGGTCTGCCCGGTCACCAAGGGTCCCCTGACCTATGACCGCGAGACCCAGGAGCTCATCAGCCCCCGGGCCAAGCTGGCTTTCCCGATCCGGGACGGGATCCCCATCATGCTGCCCGACGAAGCACGCCAGATCGAAAACTGATCCGGCAGGGGCGCTCAGATTTTTTCCGCAGCGCCGTTCAGAGAGCGCGCTTTCTGAACGGGCTGCATTGCTGCGCTACGCTGTGATGGGCGGGGTGGGGTTTTTCGGACCTTGAAGTTCCGCACCACGCGCGTCAGTTCACCGGCATCACCGACCAGTTTCTGACTGGCGCTGCTGGTCTGGTGAACGATCGAGGCGTTGCTCTTGGTTACGCCTTCGAGCTGTGTCGTGCTGGCGTTGATGTCCATGATGCGCTGGGCCTGCGCTTCGGCTCCCGAGGCGATCTGCCCCACGGCTGTACCCAGACGTTCCACGGACGTGCTGATGTTGCCCAGAGCCGTACCGGTCTCATCAACCATCTGCACACCGCGCTGCACGTCTTCCATGCTGCTGGCGATCAGGGACTTGATTTCCTTGGCGGCCGTAGCCGAACGCTGGGCCAGTGCCCGGATTTCCTGCGCCACGACCGCAAAGCCGCGCCCTGCATCCCCGGCATGAGCCGCTTCCACACCCGCATTCAGCGCCAGAAGATTGGTCTGGAAGGCGATTTCGTCGATGACGCCAATGATCTGGACGATCCGGTTAGAGGAAGATGAGATCTTCGCCATCGCCTCGACCGTCTTGGCCACGATGTCGCGTCCCTGTTCGGTTTCCTGACAGCAGTCGGCCACGGTCGTATCGGCCTGACGCGCCTCATCGGCGACTTCCTTCACCGAAGACGTCAGTTCCGTAATATTGCGCGCAACGGCTGCCAGCGCATCGACCTGTTCGGCGATGCGGCAGGTAATGTCTTCCGTTGACCCGCTGATTTCCCGGGCCCGCTGTTCCACGACACCGGATGTTTCACGGACGGCATGGACAATGCGCCCCAGCCCTTCGCAGGCCCGATGAAAAGCGCCGCTCATGCGGGTTGAACCGTTTTCCAGCGCCGGATCGATCTGCTGTACCAGATCACCACCTGCCATACGGTCCAGCGCATCTGCCAGCGCGTCTGAAAGTGCGGCAAGGCTCTGGATCCGCTCGCCTTCTGCTCGCGAGCGCTCACGGACGTCCAGATTCTGGGTGTAGGTTTCCAGCCCGAGTTCCATATCCAGCAGACCACAGCGGATCAGCAGGCCGATCTGCGCGGCAGCTTCCTCGGCCGAAGTCCCCCGAGCCGGGCGTCGCAGGAGACGGTCCAGAAAGCTGCGATGCGGTTCCGGCCAATACTGGCGGAGCAGATCCGTCACCATGCCTTCGATCAGGAGCGCGTAGCCGCCGACATACCACTGGGGCTTGAGGCCGATGCGGGCATGGGTATTGCCGATCGCACGGGTACTCTCGACGTAATCGGGACCGAAGTCGCCATCGAGAATTCGTCGCCAGTGCTTTTCCTGCTGGCTTCGGGCGCCGGTACGATGCTGCTCGTTGGCAAAAAAGCGGTTCAGGGTCGGAGTCTGGAGAATCCGACCATAGAAACGATCCAACGCGGAGCCCAGAACCCTCAGAGCCTGCGGGCGGATTCTGGCCAGATGGGCTTTCTCGGCTGCACCTATGCCAAGAAAAAGCAGCCGCTCGGCAATGTCTGCCTTGACCTGCTCAATCATAGTCGGGGTCTCCAGAGCGTGGATTTGGCGCAATGTTCAAGGCAAAGCCCCTACCACACCAAGAGTTACGCAATCATGAAGACAGACCAGCGGACCGGAGGTCAGTTAGGCGTATTGTTCTGCCCGTAAGAGACTTCAGTATCAGGCGTTGCGGGATGAGGTGCGATGTCCACACTGCCTCCCTGTCCGCCGAAGGACATGGTTCCGGGAGAAGAGCCGCCTGCGGATTCATGCGAGGACGGCGAAGAACTATCCGCCCCAGGCGGCATGGCCATCACAGGTGCGTCATCGGCGTAAGACACGCCGCTGCCCTGACGGTGATGGGTACTGCCATGGGCGTGCGAACCGTGACCGGGGGCCGCACCCGGCGGTGGCAGAGCGGCCATGTCCGGCGAAGGACCGCTGAACATGGAGCCACATCCCGTCATGGCGAGAAACGACAGCATGAGGAAAGGGGAAACGAAGCGCATGAGACGCAATATAGCACTTTTCAGCGGTTGACGCATCCCTTTGCGGGATGGGACACAGCGCGTTCTCACCGCCGCCCTTCTCTCCCGCGGCATGTCCAGCAAGGATGCATTCTCCATGTTCGAAGGCCGGATCACATCCCCCGCCGCGCGTCGTCGCGTCTGGTGGGACAGTCTGTTCGTGGACCACTCCATCTTCCGGCTGGGCTGGACCAATCTCGCACCCGTCGTGCCGGGCAAAGTCTGGCGTTGCAACCATCCCACACCCTCGCGGCTGCGGAGCCTGAAGCGGCGCCTGCACCTGAAGACTTTGGTGAACCTGCGCGGGCACCGCAAATGCGGCTCCGATGCGCTGTCCCGTGGCGCCAGTGCAAAACTGGGGCTGGCCCATCTGGACATGGCCTTTGAGAGCCGGGGGGCGCCGCATCGCGACCGTATCCTGCGCTTTTACGACATGTACCAGACGCTCGCCTTCCCCATGCTCATGCACTGCAAGTCCGGCGCGGATCGTGCGGGGCTGGCTTCGGGGCTGGTGCTGATGTTTGAAGGCGGCACGGCGCAGGACGCGCTGGGGCAGTTGCACTGGCGCTTCGGGCATTTCAACCGCTCGCGCACCGGCATCCTCGACGCGTTTTTCCTGCGCTACCAAAAAGAAGCGGAAGGACGTCTGCCGTTCATGGACTGGGTGCGGGACGAGTATGACGAGGACCGTCTGCGGGCGGACTTCAAGGCCGGAAAGCTGGCTTCTTTCGTGAACGACAGTATTCTGCGCCGGGAATAAGGCTCAGTCTGCCTTTGTGTCCAGCGGGCCGAGGGAGCGGATCAGATCCAGCATCCGCTTGCGAACCGCGGGGTCCGGGATGCGGTAATAGGAACGCACCAGATCAACCGTCTCACGGCGGCTGAACAGGGCGGCCTCATCTACAGGCAAATCGAACAGACGCGGCGGTGGCGCGGCAGGGGTACGGGGCGGTGCGGCACCGAACGCCGACTGCGTCTCGGCGAACCCCATGACGGGCGCCTGAGTGGGCTGCGGCTGGCCGAAGGCCGGATTGAAAGCTGACGCGGGAGCAGAAACCGGCCGGAGCGTGCAGGATTGCGCGGACGGGCGGCTCGCCTGCGGCTCGTGCATGTCATCGAAGAAAAAGCCGATCGGCACATCCAGCACCTGCGCCAGATCGTACAGGCGGCTGGCGCCCACGCGGTTGGCGCCGCGCTCGTATTTCTGGATCTGCTGGAAGGTCAGTCCCAGAGCCTCGCCCAGTTTTTCCTGCGAGAGCCCCATAAGTGTCCGGCGCAACCGGATGCGGTTGCCGACATGGACATCCACAGGCCCCGCCGCAGCAGAACTGCGGGATTCGGGACGAGCGCGATCCTGTGGGGCTTCTTTTTCTGACACCTAAAAATGGTTAATAAAACAACCCTAGATTGTCAATGTTAACCTTTATACACCCCAAGGTCCCAGTCTCGCTTCTTTCGTTCCGTGGGAACGAGCGCCAGAACCATGCACAGGATCGAAAGCGCAAGTGGCGTGGCGCGGCCGAAGCGGGAAAAAAAGGTCGGGGGAAGCGGCGACGGGATGTCACTGACCAGCACGTCGGCCCTCCCCCAGCCCAGACGGGCAGTTTCGTGCCCGGTTGCATCATAGATGGCGGAAATCCCGGTATTATTGGCGAAAACGACCGGCAGCCCTTCTTCCACCGCACGCATCCGTCCGGTCGCCAGATGCTGGCGGGGGCCGGCGCTGTTGCCATACCAGGCGTCATTCGAGATCGTAACGAGCCAGTCCGGACGGTCATTGCGAGCCGTGACGGAGCCTGAGAAAATGATCTCGTAACAGACCATCGGACCCACGCGGCCCAGTCCCGGCAGATCCCATGTCTTCAGGCCCGGCCCTGGCGTCAGGACGCCGGGAAGCACGTTGAACGGCAGGATCCAGGGCTGATATTCGCCGAACGGGACCAGACGGCTCTTGTCATAGATCGCGGCAATGCTGCCATCGGGGGCAACGGCGATCAGGCTGTTGAACCAGTCCTTGCCGGATTCACGATCCGAGCCGACCAGCGCCGGAGCGCCCTCGGCCGCGCGGGCGATCATCTGCCGGGCAAGCGTATCTTCGTCCAGCAGGCCGGGGAAGCCGGATTCCGGCCAGATCACCACGGGCGGACGGCCACCCTGCGCGAAGGCCTTCTGAGCGCCCTGCGCGGTCAGGCTCAGATAGCGGCGGAAATTGCCGACGGCGTCCGCATGGCTGATGACTTCGGCTTCGGGCACGTTGCCCTGCACCAGAACGGCGCGGGGATTGGTGATGTTCAGGGGCGCTGCAGACGACAGGCGCCATGTGCCGAAGCCGATCCAGAGAACCGACACGGCCAGCACGGCCAGCGCCGCGCATCTGCCGCGAAACAGGGTGAGTGAGCCCAAAACAAGAGCAAGCGACAGGCCATCCACACCCAGACCGGCAGCCGGCTGGATCATAATATCGCCGGCGAGCCCCGGAAATTCGAGGTCACTTCCCAGCGGGTTCCACGGAAAGCCCGAGAACATGAAGACGCGCCCCATGTCCATGACAGTCCAGCTTCCCGCGAACATCAGCACGCGCCGCCAGCCGGGACGCACCACGCGACACAGCATCGCCGGGACGCAGATGAACGGGGCGATCAAAAGCGCCACGCCGGGGGATGCGAAGGGCACGACCCACCAGAATTCATGGACGCGGGTAAGGATTGCGTTGGTCAGCCAGTAGAGCCCGACCGTATGAAAGCCCATACCGAACAGGAAGCCGCACCAGGCCGCCTGTTTCCATGTGCGCGCATCTTCTGCCACGCGGTAGAGGATCATCAGACCCACGGGCAGCAGGAACAGGAAATTGACGGGCGGCAGAGAGAGAGCTGCCAGCGCTCCGGCGAGCAGCATCAGTCCAGCAAGGCGCCAGCCGCGGACAGGGAGCGTCGAAATCATGAAAGGACCGTCCGGCTGACGAAAGGGCTGAAACAGAAAAACAGCCGGATCGAAAGGATCCGGCTGCGGGAAGGCTCAGTCGAGGGCGTCGCGCAGGCGGCGTTCATAATGGCGGTAATACTTGTCCGCCAGAAGTTCGCTTTTCACCAGAACAGCGACATCCGTAGTATTGAACTGTTCGTCCACCACGGCACCGTCACCCACATAGCCACCGAGACGCAGATAGCCCTTGATCAGCGGGGGCAGCTTGTTGAGGCAGGCGCGATGATCCAGCACATGCGGGTCAGTCCGCTGCATTTCCACATAACGGTCCGGAAGCGCGCGGATGCGTAGGGCCGGAGGCGCCAGATGGTTGTGATGCATGTAGGTGAGCTGGTCGGCCAGAGCGTCCGGGTCTGTGCCCGGCAGGCTGCCGCAGCCGAACAGCACGTCGATGCGGTGCAGGAAGATGTAGGACGCAATACCGCGCCACAGCAGCTGCATTGCGGAGCGGCCGCGATATTCCTTGGCCACACAGGACCGACCGACTTCGAGCAGACGGCCGGGAAATTCCGTCAGAACCGAGATGTCGTATTCGGAAGCCGTGTAGAAACGGCCAACCTTCTCGGCGGCGTCGGAACGCAGGAGACGGTAAGTGCCGACAACACCAGCGGCGCCGGGGCCCTTGGAGTGGTCGATGACCAGAAGGTGATCGGCGGCTTCGTCGAATTCATCTACGTCACGCTTGGTGCGGAAGGCGCGCTCATCGGGATGGGCACCGAGTTCTTCGAAGAAGACGCGGTAGCGCAGGGCCTGCGCGGCGTCGCGTTCTTCGGCCGTCTCGGCAATCCGCACACCCAGTGTACCGCCCCGCAGCTCCTGAAAACCACCATCGCGATTCAGCGCCAGGGTGGAGAGCGTCTCCATCTGTCGCAGGGTTTCTTCGCTACTGGTCAATGTATGCGAGGCCGGAGCCAAGACTGGAGCGACTGTGTCGTCTGCCGGAGCGGAAAGGGGCGTGCCAGCCGGTTTGGTGGTCATGATCCGCTCTTGTTCCTGTTTTCTGAAGGAGATTTCTTCCTGTCATCAGGCTCGGCCCGACGGCCGAACAGCTCGATACGGTGGGAGACAAGATCGAAACCCAGACGCTCGGCCAGCTGGGCCAGAAGACGCACCGGTTCCTCGTCCTCGAACTCGATGACGCGACCACTGTCCACATCAATCAGGTGGTAGTGATTGCCGCTGTCACTGGCTTCGTAACGTGCCCGGCCGCCACCAAAATCGCGGCGCTCGAGAATGCCTTTTTCTTCCAGCAGACGAACAGTCCGGTAGACTGTCGCAACGGAAATGCGGCTGTCGATCTCGGATGCGCGGCGATAGAGTTCTTCGACGTCGGGGTGATCGTCGGCAACGGACAGGACGTGGGCAATCACACGTCTCTGGCCGGTCATTTTCAGACCGCTTTCCACACAGAGGCGGGCAATGTGCGAATCATCCGGCACAGGGGAAGAAGGGGCCTTCCGATTCCCTGGGCTGGCGCGTCTCTCAGCGGTTTTCGTATCTGCGACCATATCTGCGGCCTAGCCGAAAAACAGGCGTGTTGTCCACTTTGTGGAGCCTGTCAGGCTTTCCCTGCCGCCGGGATGAAGAAACCGGCGGCAGAAAAAAGAGGCTCTCAGTCTTCGCGACGACGGCCGAGGCCGATCTTGCGGGCGAGAGACGAACGGTGGTTCGCATAGTTGGGAGCAACCATCGGGTATTCCGGCGGCAGGCCCCAGCGCTCGCGGTATTCCTGCGGCGTCATGTTGTATGCGGTCTTGAGGTGACGGCGGAGCAGCTTCAGCTTCTTTCCGTCTTCCAGGCAGATGATGTAGTCCGGGAAAACCGACTTGCGAGGTGAAACGGCCGGAACCGGCTTTTCAACAGGCGCCTCTTCCGGAACGTTCACCGTTGCAAGAGATTCATGAACGGACCGGATCAGGGCGGGAAGAGCGTCAGCCGGAATATCGTTGTTCGATACGTAAGCAGTAACGATCTGCGCGGTCAGCTGATGCAGTTCGGGAGCATTTGTCTCTTGCGACATTGTAGTTAAGTCCTTCATCCTTGAGCGAGTGAGCATGTAGCAGTCATAAATTGCTGCGTTCAAGCATAAAAAGAAAGAAACATGTGCGTGACAGAAAATGAAACATTTTTCATAGATATAACTGAAAAAAAATGCCCCATGACGACAGTATATGTGCGCGCCAAACTCGATGCCATGACTTCGGGGCAGAGACTTGAAGTGAGGCTGCGTGGAACAGAAACACGGAAGAACGTCCGGGCCTCCGTGCAGGCACTAGGGCATACAATTCTGGCGGATTCACCTGTTGCTGAAGAGGCGGATCTTTACTGCCTGAACGTTAAACATCGCTAGAAACAAGCACTTGGGCGTCACTTCCATCCCTGTAATAACGGCGGCGGATGCCCGCTTTTACAAAACCGCACTTCCTGTAAAGCGCAATCGCCGGATTGTTACAGACTGCGACTTCCAGAAATACTTTCCCTTTGCGCAGAACGTTTTGCACCAGAGACTGTCCGATACCTCTGCGGCAGAAATCCGGATGAACGGCCAGAGTCAGGATTTCCGTCTCATCGAGAACGGTGCGGGAAAGAATGAAACCGGCAGGGCAGTTGTCTACCAGCGCAATAGTTGCCTCTGTTCCCGTCACTGAAAGCAAAGACTTAAAGGAAGTTGCATCCCAGACTTCACCGCCGCGAAACGTGACTTCATGCAACGCCGCGAGAAGAGATGCACATTCGGGACCCATTGCCTGTAACTGGAAATCCTTTTCAGGACTGCTCACAGTGGCGCAGGCCTCAGACCCGCTGCGGGGGGCTTCGCTTCTGGCGGATCGACATAAAGAGGCATGAGCGGCCCGGGCTGCGCGCTTTCCGCGGCCTGCACGATACCCAGGGCATAAGAAGCCTCGCAGGGCAGGACGGGACAGGGCCAGTCGGTCTTTTCGCCGACGGCATCCCCGCTCACACAGGCCCAGTCCGCTGGATCGAGGTCTACGGTCTGGCTGGCGACGACGGGGCCTTGTGGTGGGTCCACGAAGACGCGTCCGCGACGGGCGATGCTGACACAGACGGCATCCGGGCGGCCGAGCGTGGCGCGGATGGCCGCCCCCAGCGTGACGCCGATTGTCGGGCAGTTCCAGCCTGCCGCCAGTCCTGCCGCGAGTGACAGGGAAGAACGCAGGCCGGTGAACGATCCCGGCCCGACCACGGCGACGACACGATCAGGCGACGTGGTCCAGCCGTTCTGCGTCAGAAGATCGCGGATGGCAGGCGCAAAATGCTCTGAAGCGCCGCGACCGGCCATGAGCTTTTCAGCAACAACATGCCCGTCTTCGATCAGCGCCACGAGGCTGGTCAGGCCGGCTCCCGCCCCTGCCCCGTTGAAGACCACTGTCCTGACAGGACTTGCCTTTACAGACACAGACACGCCTCGCCAAAGTCCAGACGCGCGGCGCGGGGTTCAGCATGATCTGGCGCGGGTTCGTTTTCCGCCGGATAACCGAGCCCGACAAGAAAGTTTACGCGCCAGCCGGTGGCGTTCAGCAGCGTGTCCTCGACCATATAACTGTCGAAGCCGGACATCGGCATGGCAGACAGGCCCAGCATCCGGGCAGCCATGATGAGATAGCCCCCCTCCAGCGTGCCGTTGCGGAACGCGGTCTCGTCGGACAGACCCACATCGGCTGCGAACCAGTCGCGCAGACCCTCCTGCGGGTTCAGACGGGGCAGCGCTTCGAAAAACAGCGGATCATGACAAACGACCGCCAGAACAGGAGCGGCCATGGCGCGGGCCACGTTTCCTGGCGACAGGGCCGGGCGGATACGCTCGCGGGCATCCTGCGTTGTCAGGAAAACGAAGCGACCCGGCGAGCAGTTGCCGGAGGTCGGCCCCAGCTTCACCAGATCGTACAGACGGCGCAGGACATCCTCCCCGACCGGGCGCGGCGAGAAGCTGCGCGGGGTCCGGGCCTGCGTGAACAGGGCTTCTGCGCCCGGAACCGGTGCGCAGTCTGGGTATGTCTGGCCGTCCATCGTTCAGTCCTCGACCTGTTCGACCGAGACGACTTCGGGAACATAGTGCCGCAGCATGTTCTCGACGCCGTGCTTCAGGGTCGCGCGGGACGACGGGCAGCCAGAGCATGCGCCCTGCATGGCCAGATAGACAACGCCGTCCTTGTATCCGCGGAATGCGATGTCGCCGCCGTCACCGGCCACGGCAGGACGCACGCGCGTGTCGAGCAGGTCCTGAATACGGCTGACGACTTCGATGTCCTCAGGGGAAACATCATGCTCCGGAGCGGACTGCGTACCAGAAAGAACCGGACGGCCGCTTTCGAAGAACGTTGTGATCGTGCCCAGCACGACGGGCTTGAGGTCGCCCCAGCTGATATCGTCGGACTTGGTGACGGAGACGAAATCGCCGCCGAGGAAGACGCGGCGCACGTTCGGCTGGTCGAACAATGCCGTCGCCAGTTCGGAGTGTCCGGCGGCAACATCCGCATCGCCGAAATCAACGGGTCGGGCATCGCCGGTCACGCTGCGGCCGGGCAGGAATTTCAGGGTAGCGGGGTTGGGAGTGTCTTCGGTCTCGATGAACATCGTGATCATGTCCTTGCGTTCCAGTCCGCCCTGACATGTGCCACTTCGTCCCAAGGTGCAAGTGTCGGGACTGCATTGGTCCGACTTCCCGTGTTTTTAACGGCAGACCGCGTCTTTTCAGACCTGCTCGCCCTGACCCTCGGTTTTCCTTGACGGAGACGGGAGTCCCTTGGGCAGGATGATAGTGGCACGCAGGCCTCCATAGCCTTTTGACGCATCTCCGCGTCCCAGCACCAGCGTCCCGCCTTCACGGGAAATTTCGCGCTGGACGATGGCCAGTCCCAGCCCGATTCCCCCCGTGGCCCGCGAACGCGAACCTTCCAGACGATAGAACGGGGTCAGCACGCGTTCGTATTCGCTTTCCGGAATACCAGGGCCGCTATCGTTGATGGCGATTTCCAGCGCGCCGTCTTCCCGGGTCCGCAACGTGGCGAGCACGTTGCCGCCGTAGTTGATGGCGTTTTCGATCAGGTTCGACAGGACGCGCTTCATGGCCAGCGGACGGACATGGACCAGCGCGCGGTCCGGTCCTTCGTAACGGGCCTCGTGCCCGCGATCGACATGGTCGTCCACAAGGGTTTCGAGCGTGGCGACGATATTGATGGTGCGCGGGACTTCCGGATCATCCGCGCCGGCCAGATAGGCGAGAATGCCATTCACCATGGCTTCCATCTCGTCCAGATCGGCCTCAATGGCGGTCTGGGCCTCCCCGTCATTGAGGAAGCCGCAGCGCAGGCGCAGGCGCGTCAGCGGCGTACGCAGATCATGCGAGACGGCCGCCAGAGCCTGCGTGCGGTCGTTGATGAGGCTCTGGATCCGGTCCTGCATGGCATTGATGGCATGGGCGAGACCGCGCACTTCAGGCGGTCCACGCTCGGCCAGAGGGACCCATTTCTCGCTGGAGCCAATGCGGTCCGCCACCGAGACGAGCGCCCGAAGCGGCATGCTGAGGCCCCGGATCAGCATGGTCGCAGCAATGGCCACGGCACCAGCCGCGATGGCCGCCGAAGCCAGACCGCGCGTGACGCGGTGATGGCCGAGCATCCCTGGCACACGGAAATGAATGAAGCTGCCGTCCGGCAGACGCTGGGAGCCCAGCACATCCGCGCTTCCCGGTCCCAGCGTGTAAAGGTCCAGATGGGCCTGTTCAAGAATGGGATCGTCTGCCGTCAGACGCCTGACAAGTTGTGTCAGCGCAACCGGATGGTGTCCCGGCAGCACGGGTGTGATGGAGGCCGGTTGCCACGCCACGCTGAGTTCGCTGCCCGAGAGCATGACGGCCAGAAAAGATCTCTGGCTGACGGGGGCGGCGGCAAGCACACGCAGATCCGTGCTCAGCGCCTCGCCCAGCTGGGCGATGCGCACGTCATCAACGATATAGGTTTCTGCCTGACCGTAGAAAATGGCGTTCGTCAGGAACACCAAAGTCACTGCGACGGTCAGGACGACGCAGACGCGCCCGACCAGCCCCAGCGGCCATAGCAGAATGCGATTCTGAATGTTCAGACCCGTTCAACCTCGGCAACGAAGATGTAACCCAGACCGCGCACGGTGCGGATCAGCTGATCGGCATCAGACCCCAGTTTGCGGCGTAGACGGCTGACAAGCACGTCGATGCTGCGGTCCGACACATCGCCCAGACGGGTCCGCGACAGTTCCAGAAGCCGGTCACGGGCGATAACCCGCTGCGGATTGTCCAGAAAACTGGTCAGCAGATCGTGTTCCGCGCCGGAAATATCGACCGTGGCCCCCGTTGGGTCCGTCAGTTCGCGACGGCGCAGGTCCAGTGTCCAGCCGGCAAAACGCAGCGTTTCACGACGCACACGCTCCTGCGGAGCACCGGTGGTGGCAATCCCACGACGCAGCACGGCCCGCACACGCGCCAGCAGTTCGCGCTGGCCAAAGGGCTTGGGCACATAGTCGTCCGCGCCCGATTCGAGACCGTTCACGCGATCACGTTCCTCGCCACGGGCCGAGACCATGATGATCGGCACCTGCGCGGGTGGGGTCTCGTTTTCATGCGAGGCACCCTGTCCGCTGCGCAGGGCGCGGCAGAGTTCAATGCCGCTTTTACCGGGCAGCATGATGTCCATGATGATGAGATCGACGGGCGCCACTTCAAGCGCGGCCCACATCTCATCTCCACAGGCAACACCCCGCGCACGGAAGCCGCCCCCCTGAAGGGCACGGAGAATGAGGGTCCGCATACCGGCGTCATCTTCGACAACGAGGATACGGGCGGGAAGATCAGGGTCGGAAAGATTTGGCACCATGTCTTTTCCATAGTCTCCACAGGGCGGGCATCACAAGCAACAAATCCTGACAGCTACTGTTCGCGTGATTTGAACGCTCATGACGAAACCGGATTAGCATCGTACAGTACAACGCATCATGGCCATGCCCGTTTTGCTGGCCTGTTTCATGCGTTCAGTTGGAGCCGCCAATGTCAAGAGTTTCACCCGGCGTCGTCAGTGGCGCCAGTTATACGGCCCTGATCAAGGCCTGCCATGAAGGGGGCTATGCCCTTCCCGCCATCAATGTCGTCGGCACCGACAGCGTCAACGCGGTTCTGGAAGCGGCGGCCCGCAATGGATCGGATGTTGTCATCCAGGTTTCCAACGGCGGTGCGCGGTTTTATGCCGGTGAGGGGCTGCCGGATGCCCATCGTGCCCGCGTTCTCGGCGCAGCTTCGATGGCACGGCATGTCCATCTTCTGGCCAAGGAATACGGGATTGCCGTTATCCTTCATACCGATCATGCCGATCGCAAGCTGATCCCCTGGCTGAATGATCTGATCACGTTGAGCGAGGATGAGTTCAAGGCGACCGGCACGCCGCTGTTCACCTCCCACATGCTCGACCTCTCTACGGAGCCGCTGGAAGAAAACCTTGGGACCTCGGCCGCCATGCTGAAGCGGCTGGCCCCTCTGGGCATGGGTCTGGAAATCGAGCTGGGGGTCACGGGCGGTGAGGAAGATGGCATCGGCCATGACCTCGAAGAAGGGGCGGACAACGCGCATCTCTATACGCAGCCGGAAGACGTGCTGACGGCGTGGAACCTGCTCTCCCCGATCGGAACCGTGTCGATCGCCGCGTCTTTCGGCAATGTTCATGGCGTTTACAAGCCGGGCAATGTGCAGCTTCGCCCCGAAATCCTGAAGAATTCGCAGGATGCGGTGCAGAAGGCGACACAGAGCGGCCCCAAGCCGCTGCCGCTGGTGTTCCATGGCGGGTCGGGCTCGACGATCGCGGAAATCGACGAGGCCGTGTCCTACGGCGTGTTCAAGATGAACCTCGATACCGACATCCAGTTCGCGTTCGCGCATGGCGTGGGCAGCTATGTTCTAGAGCATCCGGTGGCCTTCCAGCACCAGATCGAACCCGGCACCGACAAGCCGATGAAATCGCTCTATGACCCGCGCAAATGGCTGCGCGTGGGCGAAAAATCCATTGTCGAACGTCTAGATGAAGCCTTCGAGATCCTTGGCTCCAAAGGCCGGTCCATCGCCCGTAAATCCTGACGGGACCGGAATTCAGGAGGCTCCGGCCTCCTGAATGGGTCTGTGGAATCAGGGGCCGGGTGTGGCGGAAGCGAGCTGGGCCTTGGCCACGTCCCGGCTGTCGGGAAGTGCATCTTCCCAGCCGCCGCCGAGCGCGTTGTAAAGGCGCGTCAGATTGGTCGCCAGCGTGGCGTCGCTGTTGGCGAGGTCAAGCTGGGCAGACTGGAGCTGCGCCTGTGCGTTCAGGACGTTCAGGTAGTTCGTCAGGCCGCTACGATACTGGCTCTGCGCCAGTGCCAGTGCCTTGCCGTTGTCGTTGACGGCGTTCTGTAGCCCCTGACGATGCAGCTGCTCGTCCCGATAGGCGATCAGCGCGTTATCCACATCATGCCAGGCCTTGATGACCGTCTGCTGATAGGAAATCGCGGCCGCCTTCTGCGCGTATTTCTTCAGTTCAAGCTGGCCGTACAGACGGCCACCCTGGAAGATCGGCAGGGAAATGGACGGGCCAACATTCCACGCACGGGCATTCCAGAAGCCCAGATCCCGGAAGGACAGAGTCTGGAAGCCGAAATCGGCATTGATCGTGACCTTCGGATAGAAATCCGCCGTCGCCTCGCCCACTTCGGCGACCGCACCGCGCAGACGGGCTTCGGCCTCGCGGATATCGGGGCGGCGATGGGCCAGTTCGGACGGAATACCCACGGGCACGACCGGCGGAACGACGGGAACGCCGGCGTTCTTTTCCAGCTCAGTGTTCAGGCTTTCCGGCGGGGCGCCCAGAAGCAGGGCGAGGGCGTTTTCTTCCTGCGCCACGGCCTGTTCGAGCTGCGCTTCCTGACCCTGCGTGTCATGCAGGCGGGCCTGTGCGGAATCCACGTCTAGCTCCGTCACCAGACCGCCGCGATAGCGCTCCTGCGCAATGGAGGTGATCTGCGTGAGGATGCTGAGGTTGTCGCGCAGGATCTTCAGACGCTGCTGGTCACCACGCAGGCTCATATAGCCATGCGCCATATCGGCCTGCTGCGCGATGAGGACCGAACGGCGTTCTTCATCCGTGGCCTGAAGGTCGGCCTTGGCGGCATCATACTGATGCGCCACACGGCCCCACAGATCGATTTCGTAAGTCGCGTCGATCGCGCTGCGCCACTGGTTCAGCAGCGGGATGGTCGCCCCGCCAGCCGAACTCTGGAGCATCGGACCGACCGTGCTGCCGATCGAACCGCCCTCGGATTTCGCGATACCGCCTGCGACGTGACCGATGATTTCCTGCAGCTGCTTGGTGCTGTACTGGCTGCGCTGGTACGAGCCCGAGGCACTCAGGGCCGGGAAGCGTTCAGCACCCGCCATGATGAGCTGCGCGCGGCTCTGCGCCAGATTGGCGGTTGCGAGGCGGAAAGACAGGTTCTGGTTGACCAGACGGTCTTCCAGCGACGTCAGCTCAGGGTCATGGAAGACCTGCCACCAATGACTGTCAGCCTTCATTTCGCTGACGATACTGTCAGGCGCGCCGGCCATATGATCGGTGTAATGCGCCGGCGACCAGGGCTTGGGCGCGTGATACTCAGGTCCCACCATGAGGCAGCCGGACAGGGTGAACAGGGCGCAGCCGCAAAGCAGCGCGCGGGAAGTGAAGGCTGCGCTCACAAAGAAACTCCTGAGGCGGAAATGATCTTGCGGTGACCGACCGGTTCGGTCAGCATGTCAGGAACTCGACCTGACGGACAGAAGGACCTTTCGCTCACATGACGGGCATCATGGACGACGGCAACGCGGGCACTCCCGACGGAGCCGGGGGCACCGATCCTGCGGGATGCGCCAAGCGCGAACAGATCCTGAAAGGTGCCGGAACGATCTTTCTGGCAAACGGGTATGAAGGGGCGTCCATGTCCCAGATCGCGCAGATGGCGGGCGTGTCCAAAGGGACGCTCTACAACCATTTCGATGGCAAGGCGTCCCTGTTCTCCGCGTTCTTCGAAGAGCAGGCCCGCTGCCGGCTCGCACCGATCGAGGCGCTTTCGCGCAGTGACGGACAGTCCGTCCGCGTGACGCTGGTGCGGTTCGCGGAAATGACCGTTCATCTGCTTGTCTCGCCCATGGCTCTGGGGCTGTATCGCATCATTGTCGGGGAGGTCGATAAATTCCCCAATCTGGCCGACACGTTCTGGCGCTACGGCTTCGACCGTACGCTTGGCAACCTGACGGAATACCTGACGCGCAGCGTGGCCCGCGGAGAGCTGGAGATCGCTGATCCGCGCCTCTCGGCCGAGCAGTTCATGCTCATGTGCCAGGCCCGCATCATCCAGCGCCGGCGATTTGGCCTGCCAGTCGATGACAGCGACGCCGCCATCGCGGAATTTGCCGCCTTCACGGCCGACAGCTTCCTGAAGATCTACGAACCGCGCCATCAGTGACCGCCGCCCGAGGCCTGGGCTGCCTTCTTGCCGTTGGGTGACAGCAGGAAGCACAGCGGCACGACGAACAGCGCAATCACACCGATCCAGTCGAAGACCTCGTTATAGGCCAGCATGGCGACCTGCGAGGTGAACTCCTGGAACAGCCGGTAAATCGCGAAATTATGTGCCTGCGCGGCGGGCATCCCGTGCGCCTGTGCAGCCTGCTGCGCGTTGGCAATGTAGGCGTTGAACTCCGGATTGGCCGGAGTCATGTGATCGGCGACGTAGCCCTGATGGCGCTGACGGGTCTCGATGATCGCCGCTGTGGCGAGCGAGATGGCCAGTGAGCCGATATAGTTTCGCGCCATCGAGAACAGGGCCGAGGCATCGGAGTTCAGCTCACGCGGCAGGGTCGAATACGCAATTGTCGAGATCGGCACGAACAGGAAGGCCAGCGAGGCCGTCTGGCTGATGCGGTAGAGCATCAGATGCCTGAAATCGACCGCGGCATAGAGATTCGATGCCTGGAACATGGCCATGCCCATCGCGAAGAACCCGAATGCGATGATGTAGCGCATCTGGATGAACTTCATCAGCCGGCCCACGATCGGGATCAGGCAGATCACCGCCACACCGCCGGGGGCAAGCAGTAGGCCGGAATTCGTCGCGGTATAGCCGAGCACCTGCTGGGCGAACTGCGGAACGACGATGGCGGAGGCATAGAGCGTCGCGCCGACCATAGAGATCAGCAGCATGCCGGTCGCGAAATTACGATCCTTGAGCACGGACAGGCGAACCAGCGGGTTCTTGGCATAGCACAGCCAGACGATCGCCCCGATAACACCAATGGCGCCCAGAATGCCCATCGTGACGATGAAGGGCGAGCCGAACCAGTCGTCGTCCTCGCCACGATCGCACATGACTTCAAGACAGCCTAGGCCCAGCGTAATCAGGCTGATGCCAATCACATCCACCTTCTCACGCTTCTTGCGCTCCCACGGCGGATCTTCAACGAAGGCCGTCACGGCCATGACCGTCAGGATACCGAAAGGCACGTTGACGAAGAAAATCCAGCGCCAGGAGAAATTATCCGTCAGGTAGCCGCCCAGCATCGGGCCGAGAACCGGGCCGACGATGGTGGCGATGGCGGTCAGGCCGAACGCCGCTCCGCGCTTTTCAGGCGGGAACGTGTCGAGAATGATGGACTGCTGGCTCGGTTGCAGGCCGCCTCCGAAGAAGCCCTGCATGAGCCGGAATACCACCAGCATCGGCAGCGACGTCGCCAGTCCGCACAGAAAGGACGAGACGGTAAACATCGTGATGCAGATCAGGAAGTAGCGTTTGCGACCAAACAGCCGCGACAGCCAGCCCGAAATCGTCAGAACGATTCCGTTCGCCACCAGATAGGACGTCAGCGCCCAGGTGGCGTCATCATACGAACTGCCGAGCGATCCCGCGATATGCGGCAGCGCCACGTTGACGATGGTGGTGTCCAGCACCTCCATGAAGGCCGCCAGCGTGACCGTGACGGCCACAAGCCACGGATTGTGACTGGGTTTCCAGTCCTGATGCCCGGCAGTATCGCTCATTTCACATAAACCGTCGGCACGACAGACAGGCCAAGCGCCAGCGGAAGATTCGGATCAAGGCCGCTGTCCAGCACGATCTTCACCGGGATACGCTGTACCGTCTTCACGAAGTTTCCGGTCGCGTTTTCCGGAGGAAATGCGCTGAAGGATTCGCCCGAGCCAAGCTGGATGGAATCCACATGCCCATGCAGTTCGAGCTGCGGGTAGGCATCAATCTCGACGTCCACCTTCTGGCCCGGACGCATGTGAGTGAGCTGCGTTTCCTTGTAGTTCGCCACAATCCAGACTTCCGGCTCGACGATGGAAAACATCTGCTGACCGGCCTGCACGAAATTGCCGCGTTCGACGTTACGCTGGGAAATCCAGCCATCATGCGGGGCACGGACTTCCGTCCATTCGAGGTTCAGGCGGGCCTGGGTCAGATCCGCATTGGCCGAAGCAAGAGAAGCCTGTTCCTGCGTGACGCGGGCATCGGCATTGGCCACGTTTTCCTTGACCGGTTCGGCCTGCGTCAGCTGACCCTGAGCCTGAAGAACGCGGGCTTTCGCCTGATCCAGTGCGGCGCGGGCGTAGTCGATATCCTGCTGCGAGGTGGCGGCACGGGCCACAGAACGCTGACGGCGATAATCGGCTTCAGCCTTGACGAGCTGCGCCTGCGCGGCGGCAAGATTGCCCTGCGCGGTAACGAGCTGTCCCGGGAAGTTCTTGTGCGCCACGGCCAGCATGAGCTGGTACGCATCAATATTGGCTTTCGCCTGCGAGACGGCGGCTTCGGCCTTGTTCAGCGACGCTGCATAGTCGCGGCTGTCGATCCGCAGGAGCAGATCGCCCGTGTGGACGAACTGGTTGTCGTTCACCAGAAGCTGCGTGACGTAACCGTTGACGTGGGGCGCAATGGCGATCTTGCGACCTGCCGTGTAGGCGTCATCCGTCTCGATGTTGTTGCGGGTCAGGAAAAGATAAGCCCCGATACCCACGAGAACCAGAACCACCAGCAGGATCAGCGCGATCCGGACAAGGGGATGACGCTTTTTCTGCGGCTTTCCGTTCTTGTCGGATGTCGTGTCACCCTGCGCGTGATCGGCCTGATCGCCTTGCGCCATAATGTTTGTCTCGCTTTGAAAACAGGTCTGTCAGATCATGACCGGATGTGCTGTGCGGGGCCTGAAAACCCTCTACTGACCGATCGGTTCGGTCATCCATGACATATCGTCTCATGGGCTTCAAGCGGGAAAAAACTGATCCGTTTCCATTCTCTCCCTCACGACCCCGGCTGATGCAGAAACTCACGCACGCGCGAAAGACCTTCAGCGAAACGCTGTCTCTCGCTGTCGCCCTGTGCTCCATCCCCCAATCGCAGCAGCCAGGACGGATGGGCGAGCGCCAGTCGCTGAACGGCGGTTTCACCGCTTCCCACCCTCCACGACGTTCCGCGCACATCCGCCATCGCCATGCCTGGACCATCCAGCGCCCTGAGCGCCGTAGCTCCCAGAGAGACGATGAGCTTCGGCCGGATCAATGCGATTTCCTGCTCCAGCCAGGGACGGCAGGCCACCATATGTCCGGCATCCGGAGTCTGATGAATGCGACGACGCCCCTGAAGGCGGAAACGGAAATGCTTGACGGCATTGGTCAGATACAGCGCACTGCGATCAACCCCGGCTGCCCCAAGCGCCTCATGCAGAAGCTGCCCCGCAGGCCCAACAAAGGGACGCCCGGCCAGATCTTCCTGATCGCCCGGCTGTTCTCCAACCACCATAATCCGCGCATGGGCGGGCCCTTCCCCGACAACAGCCTGTGTCGCTTCACAGTGCAGGGGACAGGCCGTGCAAGTCCGGACCTTTGCGGCCAGAGCCTCCAGAGTATCCGGCAGCGGCTCAACCGGCAGACTGTCACGGGCTCGCAGCCGGTCGTGGAAGGTGGGCGCTGGCAGAAGCTCCTGCTCCGCCATCGTCCGGACGCGCGCTTCAGCCCCGGAGACAAGCTGCGGGATCAGGCGCGTTTCAGGCAGGTTTTTCCAATAGCGGCCGGGCATCTCACGGCGCATGGCCTTCGTGCGAACGCGCGCGGGATTGAAGGTGGACGCATAATAGGTGTTCCACAGATCCCCGAACCCGTCATCCAGTTCCGGCTGTTCGCAGGGTTCGGAGGAGTAGGCCAGATCCTTCCCGTCCCAGCAGATCGAACCGCGCGGAGTCAGGATGATCCAGTCCATGTCCGTGAAGCGCTTCGAGAAAAACGGCGCAATGCGTTCAAGAATATGATGCTGCGGCTCGAACCATGCGAGGAACCGCCGCCGACCCGCCCCTTCCCCCTGCACAGGCTGCTCGCGAAACCGGACGAAGGCCATCATCTTGTGACAGTCCTGCCGGTTCTGCCGCACCATGATCCGCGCTTTTGCGATATCGGCATCCGTCGCCACATCCAGCAGATGCGGATTGCCCTGCACCCTCCAGGCGATCCGGTAAGCGAGCGCGAACCGGCCCGGATCGGAATGGCACAGCATGTCCCGCAACAGCGCGATACAGGACGCACGCAGCGTCACGCTTTTCAGAACCGGCGCCTCCGTCAGCGCCACCATGCCGTCACTGTCATTGGTCTGCTGCCCGAACAGATCCATCTCCCCACCCCGGATGCGCCAGTCGATGGCCTGAGGCGGAAGATCGCGCTGTAATGCCGCGCGGGCCATCTCCCGCCAGGGCTCGAATACCGCGCTATCCTCAACACTCAGGACGTAGCGCGTCACAGAAGACTCATCTGCTGGGGTGCGGGGCTGAACAGACTGCGCAGATCATGCCGGTCCGTCAGACGGGCCGGGCTCCAGCCCGGCGTCTGCACAAAGGGCCGGACCTTGCGGATGGACACATTCAGCCGCGCCAGATCCTCCAGCCGCACGGCTTGATGCCGCCGCGCCCTGAGAATGGAGGCCACAGCCTTCACCCCCAGCCCCGGCACCCGCAGCAGCATCTCCTTCGACGCCCGGTTCAGATCCACCGGAAACAGCGCCCGGTTATCCAGCGCCCAGGCCAGTTTGGGGTCCAGTTCCAGATCCAGCATTCCATCCGCGCGACCTGCCGTCAGCTCGCCGAAAGCAAAGCCGTAGAACCGGAACAGCCAGTCCGCCTGATAGAGCCGGTGTTCGCGCTGAAGCGGCGGACTTGTCGCCGGCAGCAGGGCGGACGCATCGGGAATAGGACTGAAGGCAGAATAATAGACGCGACGCAGCCCGTAAGAGCCGTAAAGATTGGCGCTGCTGGCAAGGATATCCTGATCGGACGCCGCATCGGCCCCCACGATCATCTGCGTGCTCTGCCCGCCCGGCGAAAACCGCTCGGCCCGGCGCCCGGTATGACTGCGTTCCTTGCCCGCATCGATCTTCAGCCGCATCTCTCCCATCGCCTGGCGGATACCCCCGGCCTTTTTCTGCGGCGCATACTGCTCCAGCCCGGCGACGGTCGGCATTTCCACATTAATCGAGAGCCGGTCCGCATAGCGCCCCGCCTCTTCCAGCAGACGCGGCGAGGCATCGGGGATGGTCTTGAGATGGATATACCCCCGGAACCCATGCTTCAGCCGTAGATCCCGCGCCACCTGCACGAGTTGCTCCATCGTGTGATCGGACGAGCGGATAATGCCCGAGGACAGGAACAGCCCCTCGATGCAGTTGCGCCGATAGAACTCCAGCGTCAGCCACACAACTTCCTCGGGCGTAAAGCGCGCACGCTCCACATTCGAAGACGACCGGTTGATGCAATAGGCGCAGTCATAAACGCAGAAATTGGTCAGCAGGATCTTGAGCAGCGACACGCAGCGCCCATCCGGCGTATAGGAATGACAGATCCCGTTCCCGGTCGTGGACCCCAGCCCTCCGTTCTTTTCAGAATCCCTGTGCGTGGAGCCGCTCGATGCGCAGGACGCATCGTATTTCGCCGCATCGGAGAGAATCGCCAGTCTCTGGGAGAGTGTTTTTTTCATACTGTGTTCTTATTTCGTTCCAGAGTATGGAGCGCAAGAGAAACCGTGAAATTAACCAGTTTTTTCCCGGTTTTCCGTTATTTTTGAAGGACTTTTTTTAACGGAACCGATTCAGCTTCCGTTAACCACTCCCCCCTATCCTGAGGACGCAAACCTGCACCGACGGAGAACGAATTCAATGTCATTGTCAATTAATACGAATACCGCGGCAATGGCCGCACTCCAGAGCCTTAACCAGACGACGACCGATCTGAACAAGACCGAAAATGCCGTCTCCACCGGCAAGTCCGTCAACAGCGCGTCTGACAATCCGGCCATCTATTCCATCGCCCAGTCGATGAACTCCCAGATTTCAGGCCTGTCCGGCGTTTCGACCGGTCTGAGCTTCGCCGGGCAGGTTCTCTCCACGGCAAGCACACAGGCTTCCACGATTTCCGGCCTGCTGAGCAGCGTGTCCACAACGGTCACGAACGCCGCCAACAACGCCGAAGATCAGGATACGCTGAACTCCCAGCTCTCCAGCCTGGCTTCCCAGATCGACGCCAGCGCCAACAGCGCCACCTTCCAGGGCGTCAACCTGCTGTCCGGCGCCACGGGTAGCGGCGTGTCCTACACGTCCGTCTCGGCCGCACAGGACATCAACGGCAACCTGTTCGTTCAGAACGGCGCCAATGCCACGGCATCCGGCCTAGGCCTTGAAGGCCTGAGCACCACCATGAAGGGTGCAACGCTCGATCTGGGAGGCGCGACCTACACTGCAGCTGACACCGGAAACACGGCAGCCGCATCCACGATTACCCTGAAAAATCAGGCAGCGGCAAACGGCAGCGGCACGGCCACGAGCCCCGCCACCACGACCGAGTTTGTCCTTGACGACAACACAAGTGGCCTGTCGTCCACGGCAACCATTGGCACCGCACTGTCCAATGCCGTTTCAACAGCTCTCGGAAGCACTGCTACCGTAACGGTCGGCACTGATGGAACCCTGACATCCTCGGCTTTCGGCAGCAATGCACCAGTCACGACGTCCGACGGCACCACAACCTATACGATGACGAACGGCAAGAGCATTACCGCCAAGGCTGATGCCAGCGGCAATCTCACCTACAGCGTCACGACGGCTACCGACAGCAATGGCAATGCCACCAGCCTGGCGAAAGTCGTGGACGTCAACACGAGCACAGCCGCAACCAACACAACGGATGCGACGCAGCAGAACACCGACCGTACCACGACGCTTATGACAGCCATGAGCAATGCCGGATTTGGCGTCTCTCGCGCTAATGATGGCACCCTGACGCTGGCTGGTGGCAATCTTTCCACTGCAACAGGGAGTGTTACAACAAGCAATATTGCCGAAGGCACTTCACTGGATATGTCGGGCGCAACTTTCACAGACGGTGGAACAGCCCTGACGGTCAAAGACGGCACCACTTCAACAGCCTACGTTGCCCTCGATTCGGCCTCTTCTACAACTTCTGCTCTAAGCAGTGGTGCAAAGTCAGCTCTGCAGAGCACGCTTGAAACCCTTACAGGCGATTCTACCGCTGCAGACATTACCGTTGGCGCTGACGGCTCTGTTTCACTTGGCGGTACTGCAGCAACCTCATGGACCGCAACCGGGAATGCTTCCAGCGGCCTTACTCTCACGGACAGCTCCGGAAATTCGACCACATACAAGTTCTTTTCCGGTACGGACAAAACATCCTGGACGTCAAGCCTCGCAACAACAGCAGGTCTTACAGCTGGGACCGACTCGACATACACGCTCGATACAGCCGCTTCCAATGTGACGCCAAGTACCAGCATCACTGCCTCGAAAGCAAAACCCACTGTCGGCACAACCTCCGGCACAGCCGTGGTACAGCTTGCGGTCAGTGCCGCTCTGACCAAGGTCAACCAGATCTCTGCGGGCTTCGGCGTTTCCGCCAACACCGTGACCCAGCTTCAGACGGCCACCAGCTCGCTGTCCGATGCCCTGACGACGGGTGTGGGCGCCCTGACGGACGCCGATCTGGCAGCGGAAAGCGCCAAGCTGACCTCGCTTCAGACGAAGCAGCAGCTGGCCGTTCAGTCGCTCTCGATTGCGAACTCGCAGTCTTCCACCCTGCTCAGCCTCTTCCGCGGCTGATCAGGTTTCTGGAGGGTACCGGTTTTCCGGTGCCCTTCAGGCCCCTGCCCCGCGCGGGACTGCTTCAGACGCCTGCTGTTGATATTCCGCAGCGGCTTTTGAAACAGTCTTCCTGAAAGGAGTTTGCCTTCGTGACTTACGCATCCTCACAGTACCAGAAACAGTCCGGAAGCTACCTTTCCTCCCGGGAAATCGAGGTCATGGCCTTCCGGCATGTCAATTCCCTGCTGTCACAGGCCAAGGATCACCCGAAAAAGGTGGCTGCTCTGGCTGCCAATTTGAAACTCTGGAGCCTCCTGTCGATGAGTGTCGAGCGGGTCGACAGCCCTCTTCCGCCCGTTTTGCGGGATGACATCATCAAGGTTGGCCTGTGGTCGATGCGCTATTCCAACGCGGCCCTCAATGCGCCGAAGGACCTGCAGCCCCTGATTGACGTCAACAATGACATGATCGAAGGCCTGTCCGTGGAACCCGCGCCTTATGCCATGGCCGCAGCCCCGCAGGCTTATTCCGGATCGGCCCAGACGTCATCTCTGGAACTGGTTGGCTGAAGAGACAGGCCGCTTCAGGAGACGGGTTCTTCCGATCCATACAGAAACCCGGGATCGGGAATATTCAGGGCGCTGGCTTGGCCAAGCGCCCTTTTTTTATTCAGTGGCGAAGAAGTACGAGGCATTTTGAGCCTCGCACTTCTTCGAGAGTCTCAAGGCGTGATCGCAAGCCGGTTATCGGAACGATCAATATCCGGGATGACATGATCCGGGTCCAGCGTGACGGCCTTGAGGCCATCATGGGCCGGCAGTGAAACAACGATATCGCTGCTCTGACGCCAGGCTTCCGTCGGGATACGGAGTTCTTCCGATTTACCATCTGTATAATCGGCACGCAGTAGCACAGGGAGTGGAAGTGCTCCGTAATTGCGGACCTGTACGGTTACGGGCTTTCCGGCGTCATGATGGACGTCTCCCAGTGCGTAATCCGGGGCAGCATTGGTAAAGTACCAGCCACGCCAGAACCATCCCAGATCCTCACCCGCTTCGCTGCTCATCAGGCGGAAGAAATCCGACGGCGACGGGTGTTTGAACGACCATTCGGAAATATAGCGCCGGAAGGCAGCGTCAAACCGGACCGGGCCCAGGATCTGTTCGCGCAGCAGTTTCAGTCCATAGGCACCTTTAAAATACGTCACGCTATGGCGGTATTTTTCGGACACGCCATCGGCGGCCGTCATGAGCACGGGCGCCTCAGGATCGGTCAACACCGGAACGATGTCCTGCGCGGGATTGCCGGTTTTGGGAGCAAACTCGGAATCGCGTTTCGGGGCAAACTCGCCGTTATTGAAGTGATCGGACGCATAGACGTCGATGAACGTGTTGAAGCCCTCATCCATGAAGGCATTGCGGCGTTCGTCCGTGCCCACGATCATCGGGAACCAGCCGTGGCCCAGTTCGTGCGTTGTAATCCAGAACAGCTCCGGGTCACGGTCGCTCATGCCGTCGAAAACAATGCCCGGATATTCCATCCCTGCGCCATGACCGCCCAGATTAATGGCGTTCGGCCAGGGGTATTCGAACCACTGCGACGAGAAATATTCGATGGCGTGTTTGACGTAGTCCGTCGAGCGATCCCAGCCATGCGGCCCGATCCCTTCACGCGGATAGACTGACATCGCAAGCCGGGGCACGGCGCGATAGTTCGTCCAGGGAACGATGGGCGGCAGATTGATCCGTGAGGCGTCCCACACAAAGGCCGGTGACGCTGCAAACGCCACGTCACGCGTGTTGCGCATGCCGTAATGCCAGGTGACTTCGCCGCTCTGCTTCAGGTGACTTTTCGGGTCGGTGATGTCATCGAGTGTTCGGATCAGGACACGCGTATCGCTCTGCGCCGCCTGCGCAAGACGGTTGCGCTCGACGGGGGTCAGAACCTGTTCGGGATTGAGCAGCGCACCCGAACCGACCAGCGTATAGTTCCACGGCACTGTCACGCTGTAGTCGAAGCTACCGTATTCCAGAAAGAACTCCTGCCCCAGATAGGGCAGCGTGTTCCAGCCACGGCGGTCATCATAAACGCTCAGACGCGGGTACCACTGCGCAATTTCATAGATGTCGCCTTCCCGCGCGGGTGTGACAGCGGTACGGCCGCCCCATGGGCCGGGCACAGTGTAGTGCCAGTCGATCTTTACGAAAGCCACGCCATGCGGATCCAGCGAGCGCGGCAGCTTGAGCTGCATCCGCGTATCGGAGATCAGGGGCGTAACGTCCACCTCCCGGCCACCCTGAATGACCGAGACGTGTTCGATCGCCATGCCATCGGTGTGATTGCCCGTCATCATGTGACTGCCGGGGATCGCCCCGACCTCGCCCCGGGTGTCGGCACGATAGATGTTCTGGTCGAGCTGGACCCACAGGACATCCAGCGTCTCAGGGCTGTTGTTGCTGTAAGTCACGGTTTCAGAGCCGTGGAGCACATGAGCCTGTGTGTCGATCCGGGAATGGATGACGTAATCCGTGCGGTTCTGCCAGTATTGCGGCCCGGGAAGACCTGATCCTGACCGATAGGCATTCGGGGCATCGGGGAGCGTCAGAGGGGCGAAGACCGCTTTGGGATCAGCGAAGGTCTTCGCGGAGACGGTCTCGGGCAGCAGGGCGGCGGGAACGAGCACGCCTCCCAGCAGGGAAAGCAGAAAAAGGCGCACAGACATCCGGGGCGGACCCTCCATTCGGTGGTTCGATGTTATCCCGTTATAATGTCGCCGAGCGCTCCCAGATAGGATGCCAGATCAACTTTCAGCGGCATCAGGTACGCATTATCGTTTTTCTCGCGGATAACGCCCAGCATCCTGCGTGCGAAAGCGACGTTCCCCTCGAGCGTACCGTCATAATCGCGCGGAAAAACCACGTGGTTGACGCGCTCCCAGTACCGGCGCGAGCGATCACCCAGAACCGGGGAAATGCCCCAGAACACTGTGTCGTCACGGAGCCAGTCCATGCAGTATTCGAGCATCGGAATATCGAAGAGTGGCTGCGTGAAGAATCCACAGGCCCCGGCATCGCGCTTGCGGGCAATATCTTCAAGTTCCTGATACGGTGCCCGGCGATAGGGGTCGAACACCGCATAGACCTTCAGATGCGGCGCCTCGCGGCGATAGCGTTCGATGATCTGCGCGGAAGTATTGGGGTAGACCTTCCAGTCGCTCCCTTCGGCTGGCGGATCACCGGCAACCACAAGAATGGAGGTCAACTCCGGACGGTCCGCACCCGGCAGCGGCACCCCCGGTGCGATATCGACCGCGCGGATATGCGGGATAACCTCGAACGGGGCCTGTTTCGTGACCAGCGAGGCAGCATCATGGCTGCGCAGATCAAAACGCATCAGATCCGGAACATTCAGCGTGCTGACCTGCGGCAGGACATCGCGTACGGTCTGGACGTCCGCCAGCACAGCCTCTGTGGAGCGCGGAACCAGTTCGACTGAAACGCGCGTCATGAAGAAGCCTCGGCGGCCGCCTGTGTGGCACGGGCGGCCTGAAGCGTATTGTGCAGCAGGCAGGCGATCGTCATCGGGCCCACGCCGCCCGGAACCGGCGTGATGTAACCGGCGACCGGAAGGGCTTCGTCGAATGCCACGTCACCAACCAGACGGGTCTTGCCGTTTTCCGCCGGAATACGGGTAATGCCGACATCAATGACGGTCGCCCCAGGCTTGATCCAGTCACCACGCACCAGACCGTTCTTGCCGGTCGCAACAACCAGAATATCTGCTTCCCGGGCCAGTTCTTTCGTGTTGCGCGTATGGATATGCGCAACCGTCACCGTGCAGTTTTCCTTGAGAAGGAGCTGCGCCATCGGCTTGCCGACAAGGTTGGACGCACCAATCACCACCGCATGTTTGCCGGTCATGTCCTTGTGAACAGACTGGAGCAGCATCAGGCAACCCAGCGGCGTGCAGGGCACGATGCCATCGATCCCGAGCGACAGGCGGCCGGCGTTAACCTCGCCCAGACCGTCCACATCCTTGTGAGGCGCAATGGCGTTCGTCACCTTGACCGGATCGATCTGGACCGGGAGCGGGAGCTGCACCAGAATGCCATGGATCTTCGGGTTGGCGTTGAGCTGCGCGATCAGGTCCAGCAGTTCGTCCTGCGATGTGCTCTGCGGCAGCATGTGCATGAAGGAGCGCATGCCCACGCGATGGGTCTGGATCGCCTTGTTCTTCACATAGACTTCCGACGCCGGGTCATTTCCCACCAGAACAACGGCCAGGCCGGGAATCGTATTGCCCTGCTCGACGAATTTTGCCACTTCGCGGCCCACCTGATCGGTCAGGGCGCGGGCAATACCTTTGCCGTCGATGATCTTGCCATCAATGATATGGGATACCGGATCGGAAGGCTTCTCGGGGGACAACGGGCTCATGGGCTCTCCGGATGACAACAGGCGGACGTTTCAGTTACGCTCACCGACGGGCCGTAACGGTCGCAGGAATTGAGGATGGTCTCGTGACCGACGAAATACGCAAGAACTTCGCCAGTGACAATGTTTCCCCCGCATGCCCCGCTGTCATGGAGGCCATGCTGCGCACCAATGAAGGCTGCGTCGGGTCCTATGGCAACGATATGCTGAGCCGAACCCTGAACGCACGGTTCGGGGAAGTTTTCGAGACAGAAGTTGCAGTTTTCCCGGTTGTGACGGGGACTGCGGCCAACAGCCTTGCACTGTCCTCGCTCGTGGCACCCTATGGCGCGGTCCTGTGTGACCAGAGTGCGCATATCAGCAATGACGAGGGCGGCGCGCCCGAGTTCTTCATGCATGGTGCCAAGCTCGTCACGCTGCCCTCCGCCGACGGCCGGATGGACCCCGAGGGCCTGCGGACGGGTCTGCGGACCAATGCGGAAGGCGGAATTCTCAAGCCCCCCATCCAGGCCCTGTCCCTGACGCAGGCGACCGAATGGGGTACGGTCTATGCGCTGAAGAATCTGGCAGCGCTCTGTGCCATCGCGCATGAGCATGACCTGCCCGTCCATCTGGATGGCTCCCGGCTGAGCAATGCCGTTGCGCATCTGGGCTGCACGCCAGCCGAAGCCACATGGAAGGCCGGGGTCGACGTTTTGTCCTTCGGCGGCACGAAATGCGGGGCACTGGCTGCGGAAGCGGTTGTATTTTTCGTCAATGAGCGCACGCGCCCGGTGCTGAAGGATTTCGAGCGGCGCATCAAGCGCAGCGGGCATCTGTGGTCCAAGGCGCGCTTCCTGAGCGCGCAGCTTCTGGCGCTGCTGGAAGATGGACTGTGGCTGAAAAACAGCGCCCATGCCAACGAGATGGCACAGCGGATCGTCGAAGGCCTGCGCCGTCATGCCGGTGCCCAGCTTCCGTTCGAGACGCAGGGCAATGAAGTCTTCGTCATTCTGCCTGACCTTCTCGTCAAAGAGCTGGAAGCGGCGGGATATGGATTTTATCGCTGGCCCACACCGGAAGGTGTATCGGGCACGCTCATCCGCCTCGTGCCAAGTTTCCACACACGCATCGAAGACGTCGATGCGCTGCTGGCCGAAATTTCCGCCTGAATGATCAGCCTGTTTGATCTGTTCAAGGTCGGCATCGGGCCATCCTCGTCCCATACCGTCGGCCCCATGCGCGCAGCGGCCCGCTTTGCAGACTCCCTGCCCCACACACAGGACGTGGCGCGCCTGTGCGTCACGCTCTATGGCTCCCTCGCCTGGACCGCACGCGGACATGGCACGGACCGGGCCGTCATTCTGGGGCTGGCGGGCGAAAAACCCGACACGATGGACCCCATGCTCGCAGACGGCATCGTGCAGTCCGTGACACAAACACATCTGATGCCGTTCAACGGCCACCCAACGCCGTTCAACCCGGACACGGACATCGTTCTCGACACGAAAACCATCCCGCCGGTTCATCCCAACACGCTCCAGTTTGAGGCGTTCGACGCACAGGGCCATGTGCTCGCAACGGCGCGGTTCTGCTCAGTGGGCGGCGGGTTCATCGTCCATGAACAGGCAACCGAAACCGCGACCTACGCCCAGCCCGACATGCCGTATGACTTCACCAGCGGCGCGGAACTTCTGAAACGCACGCAGGACACGGCACTCGATATCGCAGGCGTCGTTCTGGCGAATGAAAGCGTGCTGCGACCCCGCGCCGAGGTTGAGGCGTATCTGGACCGGATCGTCGCCGTGATGATGGACTGCGTGGACGCCGGGCTGCACCGCTCCGGCACGCTGCCGGGTCGGCTGAACGTCCGCAGACGGGCCGCCGCGCTGTATGAACGGCTCAAGGACCAGAGCCGCAGCAACCAGCCCTCCGCGCACGGCATCATGGACTGGATCAGCCTGTTCGCCATTGCCGTGAACGAGGAAAACGCTGCCGGTGGCCGCGTCGTCACGGCCCCCACCAATGGCGCCTCGGGCGTGATCCCGGCCGTGCTGCGCTATTACCGGGAGTTCTGCCCCGAATATTCGCTCGATGGACAGCGCCGTTTCCTGCTGACGGCTGCGGCCATTGGCGGTCTGTTCAAGCTAAATGCATCGATTTCGGGCGCGGAAGTCGGGTGTCAGGGCGAAGTGGGCGTTGCGTCCTCAATGGCCGCTGCCGGACTGGCAGCGGCACTGGGCGCAACCCCGCTTCAGGTGGAGAACGCCGCCGAAATCGGGATGGAGCACCACCTTGGCATGACCTGCGACCCGGTGGCCGGGCTGGTGCAGATCCCCTGCATCGAGCGCAATGCGTTCGGCGCAATCAAGGCCATCAACGCGGCCTCCCTCGCCATGCACGGCGATGGCGCCCATCACGTGTCGCTCGATCAGGTCATCCGCACGATGGCCGAGACGGGCCGCGACATGAACCACCGCTACAAGGAAACATCCCTCGGCGGGCTGGCGGTCAACTTTCCCGAATGCTGATGGTATGGTGCTGAGAGCGTTCAGGCCGCGATCATGAACTGCGCAATCGCATCGGCAGCACGCTGCGACGCGCCCAGCAGCGGCTCGCCAAAGGTTTCGTGGAACAGGGCTTCCTGCGCTGGACGGTAGGTTGCATGCTGCTCCTGCGCGCGCGAGATGGCGGGCATGAGATCGTCGATATCCTCGACCACCTCTCCGAGCGTCCAGTGCAGAAAATACGGATCGTCCTGCCAGGGCAGTTTGCGTGGATTCAGGAACACGCAGGGGCGCGGAATGGCCAGAAATTCGTAAACTTGGCTGCTCACATCGCCGATATAAAGCGCGGCCTGAGACGTATAGGTCATGTCCAGCATGGCAGACGACCCCGTATCAACCAGCACTTCGGGGCTGCGCTGTTGTCTGAGCTGACGTTCGCGGATGCCGAAGCCCCTGTGGAAAGTCTTGATATGAGGGGCAACGACCAGATTGTAGTCGCTCTGCGCCTTGAACCCCTGAATCAACGGCATCATCCAGCCTGAAGCCGACGTCAGTTTGCGCTGATAGTGTGGATTATAAAGCGCGAACGGGCGCCCATTGCTGAACGAGACAGAATTTTCCCGCTGCACGGCTTCGAAGACATCGAACTTCGGATAGCCGACAACCCGTGTGGTGTCCTCGCGCAGCAGTCCCTTGTCCTGAAAATAGCTGGCGATCTTGGGACCGGAAACGAGCGTCAGATCAAACTCACGGACCAGATGCTCGTCATTGACGTAGCGGTCCCCGGCACCATGCATGAGCAGGATGAGTTTCGGACCGGACAATCCCATGTTCCTGAGCACACCTCCCGTATATTCGGTGGCCACGACCGCATCATACTGGTTCAACTCGGCAATGTTTTCGCGCAGCACCAGAAGCCGCTCGCTATCAAGCCGTCTTGCGCGCTTCAGAATACGGGCCTTCAGGGACTTGGGAAAAGCCTTCAGAGGCAGGGACGGAACCTCCAGCGCGCGACGGATCCGAGCGAGGTGCTCCACCGTTTCCGGGAAACTGTAATATTCGACCACGTCATAACCGGGAATTGCGGCCAGTGCGCTGGCGACAGACGCGGTGTGATAACACTGATACGGTTCAGCAATATAGATGAAGGCAATTTTCATGACTGATCAGTTGCGTCCTGCCTGAAATAGCAGGCTGAAACCTGCGTTTTCCGGATTGGGGCCTTCAGCAGAAGACGGATCGCCGCCAGATCCTGTCTGCAGAAACCCTGACAACGATATATGTAATATTTTCTTCATAATCCCTGCCCACACCCTGTCAAGGAACTTCATCGCCCGTGACATTCCGCCTGCGGCATGGACACTCCGGGGGCTTTGTGGTCAGTAAGGCCCGCATGTCCGGCGAGCGCTCCGTTTTCAGATCCATTTTTAAAAGCGTCAGCGTTCTCACACTTGGCCGCATTGCCAATGCGCTGTGCAGTTTCATCTATATTGCCGTGGCGGTCCGCGCGCTGGGCCTGTCCGATTTCGGCCTGCTGATCCTGATCCATTCGCTGGCCTCGACCAGTTCGGTCCTGTCCCGGCTCCAGTCCTGGCAAACGCTGATCCGTTTCGGCAGTGAGAGCTTCGGCAGCGGGGACACGGACGCCCTGCACAGGGTCATTCATTTCTGTATCCGCCTCGATACGCTCTCGGCCGCGTTCGCCATCGTGTTCGGCCTGGCAGGTGTGCAGATTTACGGACACACTGCGCACTGGTCCGCGCATGTACGGTTTCTGGCGGATCTGTACGTCTTCGTCAGTCCACTGATGTATTCAGGTTGGGCGAACGGCATCCTGCGGATGGCGGGAAAGTTCCATCTCGTCCCGATCATCGACAGCTGCGCGGCCCTCGCCAAGACATTCGGCGTTCTTCTGGGCTATGTGCTGCATCTCAAGCTCGGATATTTCCTGTTCGTCTGGGCCATGACGATCGTCATCGATTATGGCTTCTACATCCACTACGCACTGGACATCCTGCGACGGAAATTCCGCTTCCAGTATTTCCGGGCCTTCCGGCACTGGCGCTGGCAGCTTCCGGGCATGTGGCAGTTCACGCGCGCCGCCAGCGTCAACCAGACACTGGGCAATATTTCGGGTCATGTCGCGACGCTGCTGGTCGGAAACGGGCTGGGACCGGCCGAGGCCGCGGTCTTCCGCGTCTGCCGCCAGATTGCGGACGGGATTGTCACCCCCGCGCAGCTCATCTCCCCCGTACTTTATCCCGAACTGGTCCGCATGCGGGACCGGCAGGACTGGCGGGGCCTCAAGCGCGTGACCTGGAAAATGTTCGGCGTCCTGAGCGGGCTGTCACTCGCGCTTCTGCTGCTGTCGGCGTTCTTCGGATCGACGATCTTCCGCTTCCTGCTGCACGTCCATGTGCATCACACGTCGCTGTATATTTCCATCATGCTCTTGGCGGCGGTGTTCAGCCTGCTGGTCATCCCGCTGGAGCCGCTGCTGATCGTCGTGGGGCATGTGAAGTTCCTCATGGCCAACCGTACGGCCGTCATGGCGGTCTATTTCCCGGCGCTCTATGTCCTCACCCGGCATTTCGGGCTGGCCGGGGCCTGTCTGTCGACGGCGGTGTGCAATGCGACCATTCTGCTCTCACAGATCCTGGGCGTCTGGTTCTTCTACGACCGCATTGGCAAATCGAAAGCCTGAGCGTTTGTCTGGTAGTCGGACACAGGCATGAAAAAAGGCGGGAAGAGTAATCCTTCCCGCCTTTGAAGGCCGCTTCTGTTGGAACTGCCTGACTTACTGGGCGTCCTCGGAGCTGTCGTCGTCCGATCCATTCGGGGAGACGGCGACGAAAAGCTGCTGGCCGTCACGCAGGATCCGCAGAAGCGGCGGCTGCTTGCGGCCCAGCGCGTCATGTACCTGCGCCACGACCGCCTTGGGCGACGGCGTCACATGGCTGCCGACGGCGACGATGATATCGCCCGGACGGATGCCGGACTGATCGGCCGGAGAGCCCTGCACGACATCAGCCACGACCGCACCTTGCACGCTGTCATCCAGACCCAGTTCCTGACGGGCCCGCGGCGTCAGGGACGCCAGCGAGACACCGAGCTTACCCGCGCCGGACTGTGCGGTGTCAGTGGCATCACCCGAAGCATGATCCTGAGCAGACAGGTTGCCGACCGTGAAGTTCATGGTCATCGGCTTGCCGTCACGCAGCAGGCTCAGCGTCGCGGCGGTTCCCGGAGCGATGGAGACGACCTTCACCGCCAGATCGTGACCGTTCTTGATCGGCTTGCCGTTCAGCGTGGTAACAACGTCGCCGCTCTTGATACCGGCCTTCTCGGCCGGGCTGCCCTTGGAAACAGATGCCACCAGCGTTCCGCGCGGCGGGGCACCGGGTTCGGAAGACTGGAGGTTCAGCGCCTGCGCCATGGTAGGCGAGATGTCCTGCCCCTCGATGCCGAGATAGCCACGCGTGACATGACCGGTCTTTTCAAGCTGGCTCACGACGGATCGGACGGTGTCGGACGGGATGGCGAAACCAATGCCGATCGAGCCACCGCCATTGGGCGAGATGATCATGGAATTGATGCCCACAACCTTGCCGTCCTGCGTGAACAGCGGGCCGCCCGAGTTGCCGTGATTGATCGGCGCATCAACCTGGATGAAGTCGTTATAGGCGCCCGAATGCAGATCACGGCCCAGCGCGGAAACGATACCCGCCGTCACCGTGCCGCCCAGACCATAGGGATTGCCTACGGCAATGACCCATTCACCCGGCTGGACCTCGTCGGAATCGCCCAGCTCGATGAACGGCAGCTTGCCGGTCGGCTTGACGCGCAGGAGAGCGACGTCCGTCTTGGGGTCACGGCCGATGATCTTGGCGGGCAGCGTCGTGCCGTCATCGAGCGTGACCGTCACCTTGGTCGCACCGTTCACGACGTGGTTGTTGGTCACGACATAGCCGTCAGACGAGATGATGAACCCCGAGCCACGCGCCTCGACCGTACGGTTGGGCTGCTGCTGCGGTGCCATCTGGAACGGGAAGGGGAACGGAAACGGCATGCCGCCGCCCTGTCCACCGCCACCACCACCCGGGCCGTTTTCCTCTTCCTCGGCCACATCCGTCTTGATGTGCGCCGTGATGGAGACGACAGCCGGCTTCACCTGTTTGACGAGATTGACGAAATTGGGGAGCGTCTGAACGCCCGTCTGCGGCTTGATGGCTCCGCTGGGGGCGGTCGTGGCACCGGCCTGAGGGGCGGCCGCAGGCGTGGTGTCCGCGAAAGCGAACGGAGCCGAGACCAACATGGTCGTTGCAGCGAGGGCGGAGAGGGACGCGCGAAAACGTGAGGTCATGTCAATCCCGACTGGTTACGAAAACATCGTGGCTATAGCGTTGAACTATGGACCCCGTTCCCGTTCCGCAAGCTGACCTGCGCGTGAAACATCCGTAAGTTCATGACGGACTGTGAATTCAGGGGCCCGAAAGGCTCTTCTGCACGGGACTGCGGAGCCTGCGGAAAAAATCCTTTAACAACTCCGACGCCTCGCGTTCACACACACCGCCGATGACCTCGGGGCGGTGCAGACAGGACGGACGCTCGAAAATGCGCGGCCCATGCTCCACGCCCCCGCCCTTGGGATCATAAGCCCCGAACACGACGCGCCCGATCCGGAAATGCACGATCGCGGCCGCACACATCGGACACGGCTCCAGCGTCACAACCAGCGTGCAGTCCGTCAGGCGGGGGCTTTGCAGACGGGCGGCAGCGTCCCGCATCGCAAGAAGCTCGGCATGGGCCGACGCATCATGCGCGCCCTCCACATGATTGCACGCAACCGCCAGAACTCGCCCGTCCGGCCCCAGCACGACGGCACCCACCGGCACTTCCCCGCACGCCGCAGCTTCCCGCGCGGCCTGTAGCGCCGTCTGCATCGCCGGACCAATATCGGTCTGAATCCTTGTCTCACCCTGAATCATGATGCGATGATGCGGCCCATGACCCTCCCCCGTCCATCCCCTTCACAGCGTTCGCCGCTGATCGGCCTGACGCTGGATCATGAACCCGGCGGCGTGGGGCAATTCTCACGCTATCCGTTCCATGCGCTGCGGGAAAATTATCTGACGGCCGTGAGTGATGCGGGCGGGATGCCGGTCTGTCTGGGCTATGACTGCGATGCCGAGGCGCTGATGGCGCGGCTGGACGGGCTGATCGTCACGGGCGGCGCCTTCGATGTCGATCCGACGCTTTATGGTGAGGCGCCCCATCCGCTGACCAGCCCGCGCCCGGCCCGGACGTCCGCCGAACTGGCGCTCCTGCGGGCGGCGCTGGCGCAGGGCAAGCCGGTTCTGGGCATCTGCGGCGGAATGCAGCTTCTGGCCGTGGAGGCCGGGGGAACGCTGATCCAGCACCTGCCGGAAGAATTGCAACACGAACAGCCCAACCCCCGCCACGAACCCGGCCATGACATCGCCATCGTCCCCGGCACGAAACTCGCGCAGATCGTGGGGGCGGAGCGTATGACAGTGAACTCCTCGCATCATCAGGCTGTGCGGGACCCCGGACGCGCCAAAATCTGCGCCCGCGCGCCGGATGGAACGATCGAAGCGATCGAGCTTGATGGCCCCGGTTTTGCCATTGGCGTACAGTGGCATCCCGAATTCTCCCTCGACCCCGGCGACCGTCGCCTGTATGCGGCGCTTGTGGAGACTGCACGATGACCGACGACAACACCGAAAACACCGCCCCCGAGATGCCCGAAATCTCTGACCTGCACGAGGGCACTGCGCCTGAAACGGACGCACCGGCCCCGAAAGGCGAGCGCATCGCCAAGGCGCTGGCCCGCGCCGGCGTGGCCAGCCGCCGCGATATCGAACGCATGATCGAAGGCGGACGCATCAAGCTGGGCGGACAGGTCGTCACGCATCCGGCCACATTCGTGCATCCGGGCGACATCATGCTGGTGGACGGCAAACCCGTGGACTCCCCCGAGCGCACGCGCCTGTGGCGGTATCACAAGCCCGACGGCCTGATGACGACCCACAAGGACCCCGAAGGCCGCAAGACCGTGTTCGACACGCTGCCCGAAGGCCTGCCGCGCGTCATCAGCGTGGGCCGTCTGGATATCAATTCCGAAGGTCTGCTGCTGCTGACCAATGACGGCGAACTGGCCCGCCGCCTTGAACTTCCCGGCAATGCCTGGATCCGGCGCTATCGCGTGCGCGTCTTCGGCGTCGTGGACGAAAAGCGTCTGGCCTCGCTGATCGACGGTTTCGACTATGACGGCGTGCGTTACGGCTCCATCGAAGCAGCTCTGGATTCGAAAAAGGGCGATAACGCCTGGCTGACGGTCAGTCTGCGCGAAGGCAAGAACCGCGAGATCCGTCGCGTCATGGAAGGTCTGAACCTGCATGTCAGCCGCCTGATCCGCCTGTCCTACGGCCCGTTCCAGCTCGGCTCGCTCAAGGCGCGCGAACTGGAGGAAGTCCCGGGCAAGACCCTGCGCGAGCAGATGCCGGACCTCCCCGCCCCAAAGCGTCAGCGGACGCGCTGATCGATGCGGATTGTTGGAGGAGACAACAAGGGCCGCGCCCTGACCGCGCCGTCGGGAACCAGCACGCGCCCCACATCAGACCGCACGCGACAGGCGATTTTCGACATGCTCGCCCACGCACCCTGGTACGGGCAGGAAGAGCTGGAACAGGCCCTCGTGCTGGACTGCTATGCCGGAACCGGCGCGATGGGGCTTGAAGCCCTGTCCCGCGGCGCCGAAAAAGCCGCGTTCATCGAGCGTGACCGCAATGCACTGGCAGCCCTGCGCATCAATCTGGACATCTGCAAGGCCCGGGACCGCTCCCGCGTGCTGAGTTGTAGCGTCACGCATCCGCCCAAGGCCACGGAGCCCTACACGCTGGTTTTCCTGGACCCGCCTTATGGCAAGGGACTGGTCGAATCGGGTCTGCGGGCGCTGGCGCGGAACGGCTGGCTGGCGCAGGGCGCGCTGGTCGTGACCGAAACCGGCGCCACGGAAGAATTTACCCCGATCATGCCACCTTCCGAACACTTTATGCCCACATTGACGCCAGAAATCCTCTGTGAGCGTCGTTTTGGCGCGGCGAAGGTGACGATCTGGAAGCATTCCTCCACTTTTCCTTAATTTTCCCTCTGTATTCAGTACCCTGTCGGCTATAGTTCAGAGTGAATTTTACAAGCCGCAATCCAGAAAACCGACGGGGTGACGAGACTTGGCCGCGTTCAGCCGATCGACCAGTACAGTGCGCAACATCGTCCGCGACGCGCATGACCGGCACATGACACCAAAACTGCGCAGTGCCCTGCGCGCACGCTGCATGGAGCTTCTCGGGCTGGTCCTGCTGATCTTCGCGGTGGCAGTCGGGATCGCCCTGTGGAGCTTCAATCCGCACGATCCATCCTTCAACACCTCGACGGGAACGCAGCCGACGAACCTGCTGGGCCGTACGGGCGCGACCATCTCCGATGGTCTGATCCAGTGGCTCGGCCTTGGCAGCGGTATGCCGATCGTCATTCTGCTCGCCTGGGCCTGGCGCATGGTCCGCCATCACGGCATGAGCCTGCCGATCCTGCGGATCGTGGCTGCCCTCGCCCTTCTCCCCGCCAGCGCCACCTTCATCGGCACGCTCCAGCTTCTCATTCCCGGCCTTCAGGTCGATTGGCCAACCGCCAGCGGTCTGGGCGGCGAAATGGGCGTCTCCTGCGCGCAGCGTCTGCTGGGCGCAGCCCATGCCGAAGCCGGCGCCGCCGGAAACGCAATTGCCGTCATTCTCGTCCTGCTGCTGATGGGCCTGCTGATGCCGCTTGCGATGGGTCTTGAAGCCCGCGAATGGCGCGCGCTCGGTCAGACGCTCATGCTGCTGGGCCGCCAGCCCTTCTCGCTCGCCAAGCGCATGAACGGCCCGCAGACTTCCGACCGACCCGCGCCCGACCCGCGCATGTACGAGTTCCAGCCGAGCCCCGCCGGTGGCGCCCCGGCCGCGGATGCCGCGCCGCTGTCCTTCCTGCGCCGCAGCTTCGGCAAGAGCGATCCACAGTCCCGTCCCGCGCCCTTCGTGCCCCAGAATACTGGCTGGATGCAGCCCCCGATGGACACGCAGGACGATCCCTACAGCCAGCCCACGGCAGAAACGCGCCCGGTCAGCCGAACGGAAGCCGCAGCCGTCCGCGCTCGCCAGACCACACCCGCGGAAGAGGAAGAGGCACCGTCCAACCCCTATGCCGAGCGTCTGGCCCAGATCGCCCGTCAGCGCGACACGCCGGTGCCGCCCGTCCGTCGCCAGATGGACGACGAAATGGACGAAGAACTGCCCCAGAGCAGCATTGACACGCCGCCCGAACCCGAGCCCCAGAAGCGTGGCCTGTTCGGAATGCGCCGCCCCGAACGCCCGCCAGAGCCCGTGCCGGCACGCCCTGCCGCGCCGCGCAATGCTGTCACAACCGGCTGGGAACTGCCGCCGCTAGGCCTGCTGAACCCGCCGCCCCCCCATGCCGTAACCGGCCCGTCGCAGGAAACGCTTCAGTCCAATGCGCGCCTGCTGGAAAGCGTTCTGGCCGATTATGGCGTGCAGGGCACGATCGGTGACATCCATGCCGGTCCGGTCGTCACGCTGTATGAACTCGAACCCGCACCGGGCATCCGTTCGTCCCGCGTGATCGGACTTGCCGATGACGTGGCGCGCTCCCTTTCGGTCCTGAGCGTGCGTATCGCGACGGTCCCGGGGCGCAACGTGATCGGCATCGAGGTTCCCAACGCCAAGCGCGAAACGGTCTATTTCTCCGAACTTCTCCGCACGCCGGAATGGCTGAACGGCACCGGCCGCCTCCAGATCGCACTCGGCAAGGATATCGCCGGCGTGCCGGTCTATACGGACCTCGCGAAAATGCCGCATCTGCTCGTCGCGGGTACGACGGGTTCAGGTAAGTCGGTCGGCGTGAACGCCATGATCCTGTCGCTGCTCTACCGACTCAGCCCGGAAGAGTGCCGCCTGATCATGATCGATCCCAAGATCCTCGAACTGTCGATCTATGACGGCATTCCGCATCTCCTGACGCCGGTCGTGACCGAGCCTGCCAAGGCCGTCAGCGCGCTCAAATGGACCGTGCAGGAAATGGACCGCCGCTATCGCCTGATGGCGCAGCTTCAAGTCCGCAACATCAACGGCTACAACGAGCGCGTGAACCAGCTTCGCGCCTCGGGCGAGATGGTCACCAAACGGGTGCAGACCGGCTTCGACCCCGAAACGGGCCGCCCGGTGTTCGACGAACAGCAGGTCGCCACGGAAAACCTGCCCTATATCGTCGTCGTCATCGACGAAATGGCCGACCTGATGATGGTCGCGGGCAAGGAAATCGAGACAGCGGTGCAGCGTCTGGCCCAGAAAGCCCGTGCAGCCGGCATTCACGTCATCATGGCCACGCAGCGTCCGTCCGTTGACGTCATCACCGGCACCATCAAGGCAAACTTCCCAACCCGGATTTCCTTCCAGGTCATCAGCAAGTTCGACAGCCGCACCATCCTTCAGGAACAGGGCGCAGAGCAGCTTCTGGGTCAGGGTGACATGCTGTTCATGCAGGGCGGTGGCCGCATCACGCGTGTCCACGGCCCGTTCGTGGCCGATGATGAAGTCGAAGCCGTCGTGGCAGATCTGCGCTCCAAGGGAGATCCGATCTATAACGACGACGTGGTTTCAGGACAGGACGACGACAGTGCCGGTGGTCTGATGGCAGGGGCCAATTCGGGCGGTGACGGGGAAGGCAGCCTGTTCGATCAGGCTGTGGACATCGTCATGCGCGAAGGCCGGGCCTCCACCAGCTTTATCCAGCGCCATCTTTCCATCGGATATAACCGCGCGGCCAAGCTGATCGACCAGATGGAAAAGGAAGGCATCATCGGTGCCGCAAACCATGTGGGCAAACGCGAGATCCTTGTCCGCCGCAAGGAAGAACATGAAGACTGACCGGAAAGACCGGATCCGACGTGCAAAAGCCGCACGCAGTTCACACAAACCCCGCCGCCTGCCAGAACAGGCCCCCCCCGACGCTCCGGAAGGCCCCCGCACGCCGTTTCATCTCGGGATGGACCTCCCCATCCTGCTGGAAACCCCGCGCTTCCTGATTCTGGACAAGCCGGTCGGTCTGGCCGTTCATCCCGGCCCCTCCACACAGGATTCCGTTGAAACACGGCTGGTCTCGCATCCGCGCGGGGGGCCATGGCTGGTGCATCGGCTGGATGCGGATACGTCCGGCTGTCTGCTGATTGCACGACGCAAGACGGCGCTGATCGAGGCGCAGAAGGCGTTTCAGGAGCGGCAGGTCCGCAAGCTCTACTGGGCCGTTGTCGTGGGAGATCTTCCGCAGGACAGTGGCGAGATCAACGCGCCACTTCTGCGTCGGTCTAACGCCTCGGGCTGGCGTATGGTTGTGGACCCGAAAGGCGATGAAGCCCGGACGTGCTGGCGGGTTCTGGGGCGTAGCAAGGGTCTGTGCTGGGTGGAGCTGGAACTGCTCACGGGGCGGACGCATCAGGCGCGCATCCATTGCGCGGAACTGGGGGCACCGATCCTTGGTGATCCGGTTTACGGCACCCCTGCTCCGAATCATTCAAATATGCCCGGACTGCATCTTCTGGCGCGCAATCTGGAGCTGAACCTGCCATCCGACACGCTCAGCGCGCAGGCGCCTCCGCCGGAGTTCATGGCGAAGACGCTGCGGGCGATGGGTTGTGGAAGTGCGGCTCAGTCCTGAACGAGTTTCAGAGTTCCGACCACGCTGCGGACAATGATGTGATCGCGGCCATCACCGACCTTGCCGGTGGCCGTGATCGTCCGGACGTCTTCTGAACTGCCCGATTCTTTCTTCCAGTCCCCGAGCTGCACCGTAAGACCGAGAGACTGCTGAAGCGGGAGCGTTGTGTCCGAGCGACGCTGTTTCAGGATGATGTCGAACGTCCCGCCAAAGCCATGCGGCAAATGAAGCGTCATGCCGCCGCTGACCGTGCCGATATTGACCGTGCGCATCTGGGGGGCGGCATCGAGCGTCAGGCTCGTATCCCCGCTGACACTGCGGATCATGACGTCGCGGGATACGTGGGAGAGGGTCGTATCGCCGCTCATGGTGCGGATGGAAACGGCTCCATCGGAATGGTCCAGCGTGACGTTGCCGCTTGCACTGCGGATTTCGACCGCACCGGCAGCGTGATCCACGTCCAGCGTCCCGCTGACTGTATGGACATCGAGCGGACCTTTGGACTGCTCGACATGAATGTCGCCGCTGACAGTCCGGACGGAAAGGGGTCCGTCGGATGTTCCGACGGTCACGTCTCCGCTGACGGTGGAGAATTTTCCACCTTCAGGCAGGGTGGACTGGGAAATATCATCCGAAATCGAGGACTGGCTCAGTGGTGCAGCACAGACGGGAAAGGCCAGCGCGGTGCCCAGGGCGAGAACAGGAAGGAAGATCGTGAAACGGTTCATGGGGAGAATATCTTTCCGGCTTCAGAACTGTACAGAGGCCACGGGACGGTTGAGCAGCGCGGCATGAACGCCCCGTGCGATGGCCCAGACCGTGAGAATTCCCCAGGCGAGCGTCAGCCCCCACGGCACCACCATGAACACCAGTCCTAGACCGCCCGTGATGGCGCCCAGGCCTGCGACCATGAGATGGATCATCCCGATGACCGTCAGGGCCAGTGCGCCGTACCAGAACATCCGGATCTGCCAGTCCAGCTGCGCGCGTTTCAGTCCCATAGCGGTCCGGCGACTCTTATGCGCAATTATTACACCAATCAGAGCCGTCACACCTGTGAAGAAACCGGCAATGTATAAAGCATAGATCAGCAGAACCAGATCGCGCCCGGTTTCCGCGTCATTTCCGCGGCTGTAGCGGTTTGCAGGTTCATAAGGGGCGTAAGATGCGTACATGAGGGAAGATTCCTCTGAGAAAAACTCGACAGAAACCTTGATGCATGAACCGTGCCAGAACCGCTTTTTCGAGACCTGTAGCGTTTACGGCCAGTCCAGGAATCCAAAAACTGGCGAATTACACCAGTTCTGGCGAACAGTTATTCTGCCAGCGCCCGGAATCGTTCCGGAAGCGGGCCGCGCCCGGCCAGAAAGCCGCGCAGCCCCAGAACCAGCGAGACCAGCAGAACAATATTCCACACGACGAAAATACTGATCGGCAACAGAAAAAGAAGTTGACCTGGGCCGGAGCTTCCGGGCGGCTCGCTCAGGAAGCAGGCCAGGAACAGGGCGGCAGTGCCGATGATGAAGGCCACGTCATACCAGAACAGGCGCACCAGCCAGTTCAGATGCATCCGCTCTACCCCAACGCTTGATCTGCGCAACAGGTAAGCAAGGATGACACCCGCCAGAAGACTGATGCCTGTGAAGAAGCGGGCGATATAGAGCGCGTAGACAAGCAGGACGCCGCCGCGGTTGATGTCACGAAAGGATGGGGAAAATTCGCTCAAGCGCGTTTCCTTAGGAAAGGTTTAAACGAAAACGCCCGACCAGAGAGGCCGGGCGCATGGTCACTCGATGGTGATGCCCGGAAAACTCTAGCGGCCCAGTTTGCGGAGTTTCACTCCCGACATGAGCCGTTTTTCGATGACAGCAAGGGACATGCCCCGCGTCTCGGGGACGAAGAGGATCGTGAGCAGCAGGAACAGCGCGTTCAGCCCGGCGAAGAGCCAGAACGTACCCGCCGTTCCCATGGTCTGCATGAGGGTCAGAAAGCTGACACCCACCAGAAGATTGGTCATCCAGTTGGTGAAGGTCGAGATGGCGATCCCAAAATCACGTCCGCCAAGCGGCTGGATCTCGGAACACAGCACCCACATCAGCGGCCCTGCGGACATGGCGAACCCGGCGCAGAAGATCATCAGCAGGAAGACGGCCGCGATCTGGGAGGACTGCGTGGTCATGCCCGTCTGGAGCAGCATGGCCAGAACGCCCATGCCCAGCGCCATGACCGTGAAACCCGCATAGAGGATCGGCTTGCGGCCCCAGCGGTCAACCAGACCCACGGCCACGAAAGTCGCCAGCATGTTCACCAGACCGATGATGGCCGTGCACCACATCTGGGACTGCTGATCGAAATGCGCGGCCGCAAGAATGTTGGGCGCGTAATACATGACGATGTTGATGCCCGCGAGCTGCTGCGTCATCTGAAGCATCACGCCCAGCGCTACCGACCGGCGGAAATTGGAGTTGGTGCGGAAGAGCTTGAAGCCTTCCTGTTTCGTCTCAAGCTGTTCGCGGATCGCACGGATTTCCTTGGCGGCCTCCAGTGGATCGTCGCGCAGGTCGAGCAGGATCTGCCGGGCTTCCTTGTGACGTCCCTGGGCCATCAGCCAGCGCGGGCTGTAAGGCAGGAACAGAACACCAATCAGGAACAGCACGGCCGGAATGCCCGCAACACCAAACATCCAGCGCCAGTTGCCGCTATAGGAGAAATACGTGTCGGACAGGAAGGCGATGAAAATGCCGACCGTCACCATGAGCTGATAGGTCGAAACCATCGCCCCGCGCGCATCCTCGCTGGCGATTTCGGACAGGTACAGCGGGGCCGTAAAGGCGGAAATACCGACCGCGATGCCCATGACGACGCGGAAGGAAATCATGGAGGGGACCGACCAGCTCATCGCGCAGCCGATGGTTCCGACCACGAAAATCGCACCGCCCACGATCAGGGAATGTTTGCGACCAAGCGCCTTGGACATCCACCCTGCGCTCAGCGCACCGGCCGCCGCACCGGCCATCATGGAGCTGACGACCCATTCCAGCGCGATGGTGGAGGCGTGATATTCCTTGCCGAAAAGATCCAGCGCGCCTGCAACCACACCGATATCAAGTCCGGACATAAGGCCCGCCAGTGCCGCAATCACGCCGATCGCGATGATCTTGAAGCGTGTTGGATCAAAAATGGATGTGCTGCTGTCATCCTGCGACGATGGGGTCCCTGTCATTCCGACCTGATCATTCATGTGGCAGTGCGTTCCTCTCACTCAGTCATAAAACGACACCAATCTTTAACCGAGGTGTCATATACGTTACCTATAACACAAAATCGCTTATCGCGGGAGGGCGGAGCGGATTTCGCCAACCGTGAACCCGTTCCAGTTCCGCAGCGTCTGAACCGATGTTGCGTCCAGAATGTCGCGGTCAGTCTCATCCACACACAAAATATCGCCGCCGAAGCGCCGCATCATATCGGACATTGCGACCTCTGCGGCACGGTTGGCGCCGTCATCGGTTTTGATGGCCAGACCCAGCCCCAGCTCTGGCAGGGAGGCGATCATCACGCCTTCCGCGCCCATTTTCACAAAGGCCCGTGTGCCGAACTGATCCATGATTTTCGTGTCATAGCGCCCCGTCCCCGCGACCATGAACGGATTGGCCGCCACAGCCTCACGAAGACGTGTGGCCGCACGGAAACGCCCTTCGGACAGTCCGGTTCCCGCGCCAAATCTTGCAAAACCTTTCGCGAGCGCTTTAAGCGGCACGGCATAGGTCGGCATGGAGCACCCATCCATGCCGCGATTGCTGTCGTCATGCGGCGTATCCATCAGGGCGGCGAGAACATCTGTCACGCGGCGCTGGATCTCATGGGACGGATCAATGTAGCCGGACGGATCAATCCCCTGATCGCAGGACAGACACACCATGCCCGCGTGCTTGCCCGAGCAGTTGTTGTGCAGCGGACAGGCGGCCTGATGCGCCGCCGCCAGAGCCCGGCCTGCGGGTTCATAGGTCGGCCAGTGCGTGCCGCATTCCAGCGCCGTCACATCCCGCCCGACCGACGCCAGCATCGTGGCGGCCATTTCGGCATGGGCCTTCTCACCACCATGCGAGGCGCAGGCGAGAGCTAGCGCATCCGGGCTCAGACCGAGACGGTCGGCCGCGCCGCTCTCTACCAGTTCGATCGCCAGCAGGGATTTCACGGTCGAACGCGGGAAGACAGCGGCATCCACATCGCCGCAGGACCAGACCACGCCGCCATCGGCATCGACGACGACCGCCCGGCCCAGATGGTGGGATTCCACACGCCCGCCGCGCGTGACTTCGGCCAGAAGGCCCGACTGTGCTGCCATATGATTACTCTCCCTGCCTCTCATGGTGTTTGTCAGGACGTTTGTGGCCCGAGCACATAGCACGGACGGCCGTCCTGGCGATCGGGGGTCATCCAGGGCTGGATCAGGCGCCGTCGCACCCGCACCACGCCCATGTCTCCTGTCGTCGGAATGTCTGCGAGGTCTTCGGCCAGATGGGCTGCGGTGCGGAACATGAGACTGTCCGTCAGGGACAATCCGTTTGCCACGAAACTCCGGGCGGTTTCGGCATCCGTCAGATGATACAGGAATGCCGCGCCTGCCGGAGGCCGGAAGCTGCCCGGATCCAGAAAGCAGGCCTCGACATCCTCAGCCGCCAGATGGATCAGTGGTGGAGTCCAGTCCAGCAGGTCCGGCTGTTGCGCTCCATCCATGGGGCTACTTGGCGATAAACGGACCGGGCGCTCGCGACGGATCTTCGGCAGCTTCTCGAACAGGGACGCCGGGAACGGGGAACGGCGGCCCATGATGTCTCAGCCCGCTGCGGTTTTCGGACGCCGCACCGGCGTGACACCAGCTTTCTGGCAGGCCGCACACAGGCCTTCGATTTCAACGGTCGCGGCCTCGGCGCGGAATCCCATGCCCTGTGCCGCACGCGTCAGGATCGGGGCGATCGTTTCCTGCTCCAGCTCCCAGGCCCGGTCACAGCCCCGGCAGATCAGGAACTGCGCGCGGTGCATCCCGCCTTCGTCATGATGGTTGCAGCCATGCGGACATTCCACGGCGTGCGAGCAGCCCACAAAGGCGCTCAGCCGCTCCAGACGATGGATCAGGCTGTGTTCCAGCAGGAAATCCAGCGCCCGGTATACCGTCGGCGGAGCGGCTTTCGGATGAGCGGGGCGCAGTCGGGCCAGAAGGTCGTAGGCGCCAGAGGGCTTTTCGCTGGACAGGATCAGACCCAGCACCTGACGGCGCGTTTCGGTCAGGCGCTGTCCGTTGCGCTGGCACCAGTCGGCCGTGTGATCGAGGCGTTGGGTGACCTCGGGCGAAAAGGTGAGCGCATCAGCGATGGCAGAAGAATCCGGCATGGTGCTCAATATGGCATCCCCGTCACGCTTTGCCGAGAGACCCGTACGCAAACATCAGGTCAGGTCGCGAACTGCCGCACCAGATCGCGGATCACGACCGGATCGGTTTCCAGCATGACCTGCCGCCGGAGCTGGTCACAGTCTTCGAGCGTCAGGGTGCGGATCAGCCTCTTCACGCGTGGCAGAGAGGCGGAATTCATGGAAAAAGCGCGCAGACCCAGACCGATCAGCAGCGCCACCACCCGGGGATCAGACGCCATTTCACCACAGACGGAAATCGGACGGCGCGCCCGCAGCGCCGAATCTGCAGCCGCTGCGATCAGACGTAACACACCCGGATGCAGCGGGCTGTATCGGTCCGCCACCATGGAATCCGCGCGGTCCACAGCGAGCGTGTACATCGTCAGGTCATTGGTGCCGAGCGCCATGAAATCGGCGTGTCGGGCCAGCGTGTCCACCGTGAGCGCCGCAGCCGGGGTCTCGACCATGATTCCCAGCGGGGGCAGCGGATCGGGGAGTTTGTGTCCCTTGCGTTTAAGGCGGCGCACCACGCGGTCGTAAATCTCGCGTGCATCCACAATTTCGTCCGACGACGTGACCATCGGCAGCAAGATCCGCACCCGACCGGGGGGACAACCCTGCGCAGGCTCGGCGGCGCGGAGGATGGCCGCGAACTGCGTTTCCAGAACCTCCGGCACGCGAAGCAGAAGCCGCACGCCCCGCAGACCCAGCGCGGGATTGTCTCCGTCCGCGACCTGCTCCGCCAGACCCAGCCTGCGCATGCAGGCGCGGCCCTTCTCGCCGCCCCAGTCCAGCACGCGGATCGTCACAGGCCGGCCGTCCATGGCTTGCACAATGGCGCGATAGGCCTCCGTCTGGCCGTCTTCGTCGGGCAGATCCTCACGTTCGCCAAACAGGAACTCGCTGCGCAGCAGGCCAATGCCCTTCGCGCCATTGCGCAGGAGCATCGGCATTTCCGCCGGCAGTTCCAGATTGGCCGAAAGCTCGATGTCCTCGCCGCTCTGAAGCTGGGCAGGCAGGCGCTTGAGGCGCCCGAAAGCCCGCTTTTCCTTGACTTCGCGCTGTGCGGATTCTGCGGCCAGACGCAGTTCGCTCTCATTGGGAGAGAGCGTGACGGTGCCGAGATGCCCGTCCACGACCAGCATCTCGCCTTCCTGCACCTGCGCCATGAGGTTTGGCACGGCGAGGATAGCGGGAATATCGAGGGCTCGCAGAAGAATGGCCGTGTGGTCCGCACCACCGCCGCCCTGCGTGACGACCGCCGCAACACGGGCGGGATCGATCATCGCGACATCCGCCGGACGAAGCTGCTCGGCGACCAGAACGGACCCCGGAGGCAGACTGGAAAACGCGCGATAGGAAATGCCGGTCAGGTTCCGCACCAGACGGCGCCCGATTTCCTCGAACTCTCCCGCAAGGCGCAGATTGGCATCGGCTTCCTGCGTGTTGTTCTCGCGCGCCACAGCCTCGGCCATGCGCGAGACCTGCAACGCCAGTTCATGCGTGACTTCCGAGACAGCGGCCTCGGCACAGAGCCCGTCATCGGCAATCCGGCCCCGCACCTGACGCACCAGCCGCGACGGACCGAGCATGCGTTCATAGACCGTCAGGAGGGAGGCAATTTCCTCGCGTCCCTCTTCCGGCAAACCAACCAGCCGGTCCCGCATTTTTTCGATCTGGTGGAAGGCGCGGGCAATCGCTTCGTCCAGCCGGACAGTCTCTGCCTCCGGCCCGATGGCGCTGTAGCGCTCGGTGATGTCCGGAAGAGGGAGTTCTTCGACGCGCCCTGCCGGACCGAGCGCCATGCCCGGCGTGATGGCCTTGCCCTGAAGAAAAACACCGGAGCGCGTGCTGCGTCGGGACGTTCGGGGAGAGCGGCTGCGGGCCGGTCGGGGCGGCGTTTCAGTCACGCTCGCCAAATCCGTCCGCGATCAGGGCCTGTAGCGCATCGAGCGCTTCTTTGGCCTGAGGCCCGTGGGCACGGAGGGTCACGTCCTGCCCTTCGCCCGCACCCAGCATCATCAGCCCCATGATCGACAGGGCGGAGACGACATTGGTGCCGTGCGCAATCGTGGCCTCGGCGTCAAAACGCTCGGCAGTGGTCACGATCTTGGCGGCGGGGCGGGCATGGAGGCCCAGATGATTGACGATGCTGACAGTACGCGGCGGAACAGAAAGGGTCGTATCGCTCATTCAGTGAACTCAACTCAGTGAACCGGCAGCGTACAGGCACGCGGCCCGCCATGGAGACAGGGGGCGGGAAGCTGTGACGCCACGGCGATATACTTCCGCCCCGCCATTGTGGCCTTTTCGACGCAGCCTGCAAGATCCAGATCCGGCCGCGTTTTCGCCAGCTTGACCAGCATCGGCACATTCACGCCCGACACGACTTCGACATGACCCGGCTCGCGCAACGAAAGCGCCAGATTGGACGGCGAACTTCCAAAAATATCCGTCAACAGCAGCACGCCCTCACCGGTATCGAGTTTCTGGAGAAGACGTTCGGCGGCCGGTCGCAGCACCGCCGGATCGTCGTCATCCGCCACGCCCACCACACCCACCTGCGTCTGCGGACCCACGACATGCACCAGCGTTTCCAGCAGGACATCGCCAAGACGTCCATGCGTTACCAGCATCAGTCCGATCATACTGTTCTGTCCTGTGAAGGGTCCTGAGGGGGAACGGCCCAGCGCCAGGACGCCAGACCTTTGCGGGCGAGTTCGCGGTGCAGAACCATCATCGGTCCGACCGGCATTGTTTTCGGGAGGATACGGGCCAGCTCTTCCACGATCGTCACCGAACGATGACGCCCGCCACTGCACCCGATGGCAATGGTCGCGTATTTCTTGCCTTCCGCGACGAAACGGGGAAGCACGAGTTCCAGAAGGCTCTGGATATGGCCGAAAAACGCGGGATAGGCCGGGTCTGACTTCACGTACTGCACCACTGCCTCATCCAGCCCGGTCATGGGCTGGAGTGCAGGATCATAATGCGGATTGCGCAGGAAGCGCGCATCAAAAACCATGTCCGCCTCGCGGGGCAGACCGGACGGATAGGCGAAGGACATCAAGGCCACCGTCAGCCCTTCCCCGCCCGTGCTGCCAAAGCGCGTCTCGATCAGCTGGCGGAGTTCCGGGGATGGCAGGTCGGACGTGTCGATGACCAGGTCCGCATTGGCCCGCAGAGGGGCCAAAAGGGCGGTTTCCTGTTCGATTCCGGGAAGAATGGTGCCGCTGGTTACCAGTGGATGGCGGCGACGCGTGGCGGTAAAGCGACGCAGGAGAATTTCAGGCTCGGCCGTGGCGTAAAGAAGCTGCACCGAGCAGTCAGGCAGGAGCCGCAGGCGTTCGAGCTCTTCCAGCACACGGGAGGCTTCGAACCCGCGACTGCGGACGTCGATCCCGATGGCCAGATTCTGCCCGGCCCGTGAAGCAAGCGCCTGGATCAGGTTCAGGGGTGGGTTATCCACGACCTCATGACCCAGATCTTCCAGAACCCGCAATATGGATGATTTTCCCGCTCCGGACAGACCCGTCACGATCAGGATCCGACGGGAGCCATGACCGTATTCGGATAAGGAGCCAGACTCGGGATGGTTCGCCGATGCCATATGCCACACTCTAGCCGTTTTTCTTTTTGTGCGGAACTATTTCGCACCTTCACGTTTTTGCAACATCGCCCCCTGCTCCGGCGATCCATTCATAGGGGCCGCAGCAGGCTTTGAGGGCCGCCCTGATCCGTGCCACCGTTCCCGGAAAACCGGGCTCCAGATGCAACATGACTGCCCCCGTCCAGGGGTCTCGGCAGGGTTCCGGCAGACGGGGTTGCCCCTCGCCCAAACAGACCCTCAGGCGGACCGTGGCCTTTATGACAAAAGGTGTCCGAAGAATTCCTACCCCCCGGATTTCAATCAGTCCCGCAATGCGGTCAGGGGCGGACGCGACTGTCCCATCCAGCAGAACCCGGTCATCTGCCACAAGATCAAAACCCGCATCCATCAGCCTCAGGGCAAGCTCGGATTTCCCGGAACCCGGGGGCCCCGAAATCAGAACCCCCTTCCCCTTCCACGCCACACAGCAGGCATGGACCGAGCCTTCAGACGGGCATGACAGGACGGACATGATGGATTGCGACCTCCACGGGAGCGGACTAAGACCTTGGGTCGGACAGGGGCATGACGGACCTCTGACATGGATCAGGACTACGAACCGCTATGGGCGCATCCTCCCTTCACCAAACCGTCACCGTACATGGAGACGAGGTCACCTGCACTGATTTCAGCGGGTTCAGCCCCGAAGGGGAACGCCCCGGTCGGCTGGCAGATGAATGTCAGGCGGCCCTTTCGGCCATTTCGCTGGCCCTTGCCGACCATGGCCTGACTCTTGGCCACACCCGGCACGTTGCCGCCATGATCCGCGAAGGACAGACCTTCAGCCAGTGCCAGGCAGCCTTGAATGAAGCTCTCGCCGCGGCAAAACCTGCACTGACCCTGCGGATCGTACAGCGCTTCCCTCTTCCCGAACAACGCATTGCACTGAGTCTGACCGCCACACCACATGAATAACGGCATCAGACGCCAATTTGTGGCCTGAAATACCATTTTCCCAGAAAAACTGCTTTAACAGACCGTCAGGAGCAGATTTTTTACGCAGAAAATCAAAACTGGCACGCTTGATGCATTGAAGATTTCCAGACGCCAGGAGCGTCGGATTTTTCTTCAGGAGCTTCGTGCCATGATCCGTTTTTCTGCCCTTCTGCTCTGCGCATTTTCCGTTACCAGCATCGCTCTTCCGTTCCAGGCCGCTCAGGCCCAGTCTGCCGGGACCGGCACCGCCAGCACAAAAATTGACCTTTCTGCCCTGGATCTCAATTCCACTCAGGACTGGCACACCGCCACACAGCGGGTCGCCCTGGCATCACACACCCTCTGCCAGCAGCTCTCCAGAGAAGGCTGGCAGATGGGAAACGACGTGAGCGAGTGCGAACAGGATGCGTTCACCAACGCCCGGGACAACCTCTTTGAACTGCGCAGTGAACAGAAGGGCGCACATCAGAGTGGACATGTGATCCTCGCCCTTTCCACGGGACAGTAAAGGCCATGTCCCGGCATGTCTTTCCGGTTCTGATCCTCGCATTACCCTTCGCAGCGACACTTGTGCCAGGCGTGATCGACGGGCTGTCAACGGGGCCGTCCATAACCATTCTGACACCGGTCCGGATGCCCGCGTCAGGACGCGCGGGGGAGACGCACCACGAAACAGGCACCCCGGATCGCACCGGACGCATCCATCCGATTCTCGGCGAACAGATTGCCGCGCAGGGCGTGAATGATCTGCCGGCTGATCGCGAGGCCGAGGCCGGAATGCTGGCCGAAGTTCTCGGTCTGGGGTCGTTCTGAATAGAAGCGGTCAAAAATGCTGTCGAGTTTTCCGGGCGGAATGCCGGGACCCTGATCGGTAATGGTGATTTCCACCACGCTCCCCGTTCCGGGGCCGCTCCCGGCAATGTCACGCGCGCTGGCATGCAGGGCGATGATGCCCTTCGGCGGCGAGAACGACACTGCATTGCCGATCAGATTGCGCAGGACTTGAACCAGACGGTCTTCCACGGCCAACGCCTTCAGCGGTGGGTCCTGATCGCGGACATCCAGCCGGAGCACGGGATCGTTTTCGCGGCGCGTCGTCTGGTGCATTTCCGCGAGAATGGAGAGTAGTGCCACAACCGAGACAGGTTCGGGGCGCACGCGGGAAAGCTCCGCGTCGATCCGGCTGGCGTCGGAAATGTCGGTAATGAGGCGGTCCAGCCGTTTGACATCGCTGTTGATGATGCCGAGCAGTCTCTCGCGCCGTTCAGCAATCTGGATGCGCGGGAGCGTCTCGATTGCGGAGCGGATGGAGGAGAGCGGGTTCTTGATCTCGTGGCTGACATCGGCGGCGAAGCGTTCGATGTCATCCATCCGCGCCCAGAGCGCCAGCGCACTGCCGCGAAGCGAGCGGGCCAGCACGCCGATTTCGTCACGCCGCGCCAGCAGCCGCTCGGGCACAAGATCCTTGCGGCCATCCGTCTCGCGCATGTCGTTGGACGCGCGCGCCAGCGTCAGCAGCGGACGGGCAATCGTCAGCGACAGATACCAGGACAGCAGGACCGTCACGACGAGGGCCGCCAGAACCAGCGACAGGATCGAGGACCGGACGGCAAAGAGCGTGCGGTCCACTTCCGGCGCGTGACGGGTGAGCTGGATCTCGCCAACCGTTACGCCGTCGCGCACAACCGGCTCCACGACCGTCACGACAAGCTGATGGTCTTTGGTGCGGCGGATGAAAGGCGGCAGCTCCGCCTGGGAATGGAACGGCTGGGCATCATGCGGGCCGTCCATGGCGGTGTCGTTGGTATCGAGTGTCACTTCCTCGCTGGAGGTCAGCGGCAGGAGCGACAACAGCCAGTCATAGAAGCTTTCAAGGAAATTGTTCCGGGGCGGCTGCCACGAGCCACCATCCACCGGATCGGGGCCAGCATGATCCTGCTTACCGTGCGAGGCTGTGCGACTGTCCACGACGAGCTTTCCGTCGGGGTCGAACAGCAGGGCATGGGCGTTGGGACTCGGCTCGGTCAGGCGGGCCAGCAGCGGGCGGGCCTGCGCGACATCCAGCTCCAGATTGCCGCCGGGAGCAGGATGGCCGGAGGCATGGGCACTCACCCGGACGGCGGACTGGCCGAGGGCTCCGGCGTAGATATGGGCCTGCTCGCGCAGGGCGTTGACGTCGGTTTCCAGCAGGCCGTTCTGGAACTGGTCCAGAAACAGCAGCGTGACCGCCAGAAGGGCGAGCGGCAAGGCATTGAGCAGCAGGATCCGCACCAGAAGCGGCGAGGCCAGGCGCCTGCGCGACAGAGACATCTCCGATGCCTGACGGGGCCGCAGACGCTTCAGGATTTTTGCCCCGACGTTCCTCAGGGACTCGCCCAGCCCCGCGCGAGCCGATTCGGCACGCTGGCGGTCCCGGCCCTGTTCGAGCCGGTCGGCGTCGAGCGCCTGACCTGTCGGGAAGGAAGCGAAGTCCTCGTCCACGCGTGCTTACTCGTCCCGGTAACGGTAGCCGATGCCGTACAACGTCTCGATCTGGTTGAACTCGTCGTCCACCTGCCGGAACTTCTTGCGGACGCGCTTGATATGGCTGTCGATCGTGCGGTCGTCGACATAGATATTGTCGCCATAAGCCGCATCGATGAGCTGATCGCGCGACTTCACCATGCCCGGACGCAAAGCGAGTGCCTTGACCAGCAGGAACTCCGTGACCGTCAGCGCGATGTCCTGTCCGCCCCACAGGCACTGGTGACGCGTCTCGTCCAGCGAAAGCTGGCCGCGCACGATGGCGGAGCCAACAGCCGCAACGCCCGTGGCCTCGGCCCGGCTGGCATCCTGACGGCGCAGCAGGGCACGGATGCGCTCGATCAGCAGACGCTGGGAGAACGGCTTGGTGATGTAGTCATCCGCGCCCAGACGCAGGCCCATGAGCTGGTCCAGCTCTTCGTCCTTGGACGTCAGGAAAATGACCGGCAGGTTGGAGCGCGAGCGCAGGCGCTGAAGCAGTTCCATGCCGTCCATGCGCGGCATCTTCACATCCAGCACCGCAAGGCTGACAGGCCGCGAGGTGATGCCCTGCAGCGCGCTTTCGCCATCGGTATAGGTGTGGACGGTAAATCCTTCGGCTTCGAGCGTCATCTGGACGGACGCAAGAATGTTCCGGTCATCGTCCACCAGCGCGATGATCGGCGCGGCGGAAGCTCCGGGCGGCGTCTGCGAGGCAGGCGCGGGCGGCGCGTAGGGGGTTCGGGGCGTCTCCATGAGGGGTCCGTCTGCTGAGAACTGTTGCGGCTTTTTACCTATAACCCATGATCCATGATGGCGGAAAATAGGCTTTTCAGTGACATGATGCGTCGCTATGCGACAGCGCAACCCTTGTCTTTGAGACAATCAGCGTTATCTCCTGAAGATGAACGGGGCCGCATGATGGCCCGTCCCACCAAAGAAGGTCGTGACATGACAGACCACAACGCCTCGCCGGAAACGGCCCATGACGTGCCTGAACAGGGCGTCGAGACCTCTGGCCACGAAACGCCGGGCATGAACGAAACCGGCGGTGAAACGCTGGAAGAGACCACGCCAGAAGCCCGGATCGAGGCTCTTGAAGCACAGGTTGCCGAACTGAAGGATCGCTGGGTCCGTTCCGAAGCCGAAAGCCAGAACATCCGCACCCGCGCCAAGCGCGACATTGAGGATGCGCGCCAGTACGCCATCCAGAAATTCGCCCGCGACGTGGTCGAGGCGGCCGAGAACCTCCAGCGCGGTCTGGCCTCCCTGCCTGCCAAGACGGAAGGCGAGGACGTCCTCATCACCAAGCTGCGTGAAGGAATCGAAGGCACCGAGCGGTCCTTCATCAACATTCTCGAGCGCCACGGCATCACCTGCGAAGACCCGACCGGCAAGCCGTTCGACGCCAATCTGCATCAGGCCATGGCGGAACAGCCGTCCGACCAGCACCCGTCGGGCCATGTCATGCAGTCCTGGACGCCGGCATGGCTGCTCAAGGGCCGCCTGCTGAAGCCAGCCATGGTCGTGGTCGCCAAGGGCGAGCCGGCTGCGGCACCGCAGGGCGTGAACACCACAGCCTGATCTGTCAGGGCGGATTTTCTTTGCGGAACGGCGACCGGGAACGGTTGGCGTTCCGCAACACCCTGCTAAAGTCGGCTCATGAGTCGCATTCTTGTCATAAAGCTCGGCGCCCTGGGCGATTTCGTTCAGGCATTCGGAGCTTTCGCGTCTATCCGGGCCGCGTTTCCACACACCACACTGACCCTTCTGACAACCGCACCCTTCGTGGATCTGGCGCGCGCTGCGCCGTGGTTCGACGAAATCCTGACGGATGATCGCCCCTCGATGGGCAATCTGCCGGGGCTGTGGCGCCTGTCGCGAAAACTGCGCGGCTATGACCGGGTTTTCGATCTTCAGACCTCGGGGCGTTCGAAAACCTATTTCCGTCTCGCCGGACAGCCCGCGAACTGGTCCGGCATTTCCGACGGCTGCTGCCATCCACACGGCAATCCCTCGCGCAACGCCATGCACACGCTGGCCCGGCTGGACGATCAGCTTCATGACGCCGGGGTCACGCCCCTGCCCCGCAGCGTTCCGCACTGGCTTGAAGGGCACGGGCCTGAAATTGCGACGCCCTATGCCGTTCTGGTGCCGGGTGCGGCGTTCCACCGCCCGCAGAAACGCTGGCCTTCGTCGCGCTTTGCCGAGATCGCCAAGGCCCTCGTGGCCAAAGGCATCCGCCCGGTCATCGTGGGAACGCAGGCCGAAGCGCCTCTGGCCCAGAACATCCTGCACGCCTGCCCAACGGCCCTCGATTTAACGGGCCAGACCACCATGGTGGAACTGGCAGGCGTCCTCGACCGCGCAACACTTGTGATAGGCAACGACACCGGCCCGATGCATCTCGCCGCCGCAATGGACACACCCTGCCTCACACTTTTCGGCCCGGACAGCGATCCGCGCCTGACAGCCCCCCTCACGCCCACGGCCGGACGAACGGATCTGATCGTGGTGCCCGATCTGGCGATGCTGCCCGCGTCCCGGGTCGAGACCTGCATCGAGGCCATGCTTACCCGATGACCCAAATCCGTTGCGTCATGATGCAGAAGAACGAGGCGACCCTGCTGGAGCCGTGGGTTCTGTGGCACGCGGCGATTTTCGGCTTCTCAAACCTGACGGTGATCGACAACGGCTCGACCGATCCCGCCGTTCTGGACATCCAGACCCGGTATGAAAAAAAAGGCGTGCGGATCGTCCGCAATCATGCGTCGCACAATGATTTCCTGCACAAGGGCGACGTCATCGCGGGCATTATCCGCCAGTGGGATGCGGAAAATGCCTGCGATTTTGCCGTCCCGCTGGATTGTGACGAGTTCCTGACGGTTTTTCTGGACCAGCTTTCGCTCGACCCTGAGGTCATCCGGCGGCAGTTCGACTATCTGATGCAGGAAAATGCGACTTTCATCACCGAACGCCTGCTGCTGAACGTACCGGAAGCGCCGGATTATTACCGACCCCAGATCGTCCGGCGCGGTCTGTTCAAGGCACAGACGATCGTCAGTCTGGACCGCGGATTTCACAATCCGCAGAGCATTTACCCCAACCGTTATGTCCGCACGCCTTTCGTGTATCTGCATCTGCACAACCGGCCGGACTACGAAGACATCCGTCGTTTCGCCCACCAGAAACTGGCCGCCACGGACACCGGCGCACAACCGGAACACCCCAAAGACGGCACACATCTGCATTATTATTTCAACGCCAGCTATCAGGACTTCCTCGCCAGCTACAGCCTGACGCCGGATCTGTATGCGCCCATGATCGCGCAGCGCTTCCGGGATCTGGGCGTCGATCCGGACATCCTGCTGGGCACCGGCGAAAGCGTTCCGCACCCTCCCCTCAGCATCCCGTCCGGCTTTGTGGCGCATCGGGCACGCGATGACGGGCAGCAGCACGAATATCGGCTTTTCGATCCACTGTATTATGCCCGGAGCAACCCGGACGTGACGCAGGACCCCTATTACGGGATCTGGCCCCTCATCCATTATGTCACGCTCGGATGGGACGAAGGGCGGGCGCCCGCTGCTCAGGACGCCCCTCCTCTTGTGCTTCGGATGGACAAAGCGACCTGAAAACAGTCCGTCTGCCCGTCTGGGGGTTGCGGCCTGACGGGGATTAAGGCCATTTACCGGTTCATTTTTCGGCAGAGCGATCTGCCGTTCCCACTCGCACAGGAGCGATCTCCATGCCCGCCATCACACTCCCCGACGGAAGCGTCCGCACATTCGACGGGACGGTGACGGGCACGACGATCGCGGCCTCCATCGGGCCAGGTCTCGCCAAGGCCGCCATGGCGATGGAAGTGGACGGCAACCCCGTCGATATTAGCACCGAAATCAGCAGTGACGCGTCCGTAAAGTTCGTCACCCGCAAGGATGAGGACGCGCTGGAAATGATCCGCCATGACGCGGCGCATGTTCTGGCCGAAGCCGTGCAGTCCCTGTGGCCTGAAACGCAGGTCACGATCGGGCCGAGCATCAAGGACGGGTTCTACTACGATTTCTCCCGCGAGAAGCCATTCACGCCTGAAGACTTCCCAGCCATCGAAGAGAAGATGCGCGAGATCGTGGCGGCCAACACGCCGTTCGTCCGCGAGGTCTGGGACCGGGACGAGGCCATCCGCTTCTTTGAGGAGAAGGGCGAGGACTTCAAGGCACAGCTCATTCAGGACCTGCCGGAAACCGAGCAGATCTCGATCTATCGTCAGGGCGAGTGGCTCGACCTGTGTCGTGGCCCGCATCTGCGCACCACCGGCGATGTCGGCACGGCGTTCAAGCTGATGCGCGTGGCCGGGGCCTACTGGCGTGGCGATCACCGCAACCCCATGCTCACCCGCATTTACGGCACCGCATGGCGCGACAAGAAGGAGCTGGACGCCCATCTCCTGCGCCTTGAGGAAGCCGAAAAGCGCGATCATCGTCGCATCGGGCGCGAAATGGACCTCTTCCACATTCAGGAAGAAGCCGTCGGCCAGATCTTCTGGCACCGCAAGGGCTGGCGCCTCTACACAGTCCTGCAGGACTACATGCGTCGCGCGCAGGAGCGGAACAACTACGAGGAAGTCCGCACCCCGCAGCTCGTGGACCGCGCTCTGTGGGAAGCTTCTGGCCACTGGGACAAGTATCGCGAGAACATGTTCATCGCGACCGTCGAGGACGAGGACAAGACCCTCGCACTCAAGCCGATGAACTGCCCGTGCCATGTGCAGATCTTCCGTCATGGCCTGCGCTCCTATCGTGAGCTGCCGCTGCGGATGGCTGAGTTCGGCGCGTGTCACCGTTACGAGCCGTCTGGTGCCCTGCACGGCATCATGCGCGTCCGCGGCTTCACGCAGGACGACGCCCATATCTTCTGCACGGACGAGCAGATCGCAGACGAAACCGCGAAGTTCGTAAAGATGCTGGCCGAAGTTTACACGGATCTCGGATTTGAGAGTTTCCGCGTGAAGTTCTCCGACCGTCCGGAAACGCGTGCGGGCTCGGATGAGGTCTGGGACCGGGCGGAAGGTTCGCTCAAGAAGGCCTGCGAGATCGCGGGCGTCGAATACGAGTACAATCCGGGCGAAGGCGCGTTCTACGGTCCGAAGCTCGAATTCGTGCTGACCGATGCCATCGGCCGTGACTGGCAGTGCGGCACGCTTCAGGTGGATTACGTTCTGCCGGAACGTCTGGATGCGTCCTATATCGGTGAGGACAGCAACCGTCATCGCCCGGTCATGCTGCACCGCGCGATTCTTGGCAGTTTCGAGCGCTTCATCGGCATCCTGATCGAGCAGTATGCCGGCAAGTTCCCGCTCTGGCTGGCGCCGACGCAGGTTGTCGTGGCGTCCATCGTCTCCGATGCCGGCGATTACGCCAACGAAGTGGCCGCGACACTCAAGGCCGCGGGACTCCAGGTCGAGACCGACATCCGCAGCGACAAGATTAACGCCAAGATCCGCGAACACAGCCTGGCACGCGTTCCGGTCATCCTTGTGCTGGGTCGTCGTGAAGCCGAGGAGCGCAAGGTTGCCATGCGGCGTCTGGGCGGCGCAGCACAGGAGATCCTGTCCCTCGACGAGGCCGTTTCGGCTCTCACGAAGGAAGCTCAGGCCCCTGACATCGCACGTGCTGCAAAGGATTGAACGTAATCCCCTTGCACCGGGCGTAAGGCAGGACTATGTGCAGAAGGACCGGGATCGGAAATGGCCGTATCCCGCCTTTCTTCATGAAGGCGGATACAGAGTGCCGGACCCGAACGAAACTGATGACAGGAGCTGACCATAGCTAGACCGCCGATGCAGGCCGCGCCAACCCGTGAAGGACCGCGCGTCAACGAGGAAATCCGTGTTCCGCAGGTTCGTCTGATTGACGAAGAAGGCGAAATGCAGGGCGTCATGACGACCCGGGATGCCCTGATGCGCGCTTTTTCGGTAGGTCTCGACCTTCTGGAAATCAGCCCGACCGCTGTTCCTCCTGTCGTGAAGATTCTCGACTACGGCAAGTTCAAGTATGAGCAGCAGAAGAAGAAGAACGAAGCCCGCAAGAAGCAGAAGGTCATTGAGATCAAGGAAGTGAAGGTTCGTCCCGGTACGGGCGAGCATGACTTCCAGACCAAGCTCAAGGCCATTCACAGCTTTCTTGACGAAGGCGACAAGGTCAAGATTTCCCTGCGCTTCAAGGGCCGCGAAATGGCCCATCAGGAGCTCGGTATCAAGATGCTTGAGCGTATCCGACAGGAAGTCGAAGAAAAGGCGAAGGTGGAGCAGATGCCCCGCCTTGAAAACCGCCAGATGCTGATGGTGATTGCTCCCCGCTAAGGGGTGCTTTCATCTTGCACCTGAAAAACCGGCCGCCCCCTTTTCGGGAAGCGGCCGGTTTTTTTTATGGCTTGTGCCTCAGGCCGCTTCAGCTTCAAGGTTTGCCCGGTAAAGAGCTACAAACTGCCTCAGCATACCCGCGATCTCGGCGACCGGGGTGTCCCAGTCTCCCAGACCCGACTGACGGAAAATCCGCATACTCGGATACCAGGGAGTCGTCGTACCGTTTTCTCCCCAACGCCAGCAGGCATCGTAACGCGAGAGCATCCAGACCGGCAGACCAAGCCCTCCCGCCAGATGAACCATGGACGTATCAACGCTGATCAACAGGTCCACGCCATACAGTCGTGCGGCCGTATCGGCGAAATCCACGATTCCGTCCGTCACTTCGATCACCGGTAATCCTGTCTCGGCAATCTGATGTCGAGGCATGCCAAGCTGGAAGCTGACGAACCGAATACCGTCCACATCCATCAGAGGTGCGAGCTTTTCCAGCTTCACACTCCGGCGTCGATCCACCTGAGTAGCAACAGGGTCATGGGGCCGTGGATCTCCACTCCAGACCAGACCGACAATCAGGTCAGGCTGCTGCATGTTTTCCAGCAGACTCCGCCGCAGCGCTCCGCCCTGCCGCTCCTGTTCTTCAGTGGAAACGGACAGATATGGACAGCCCGGCGCCGTGGTCGGCGTTATTTTCAGTCGCAGTGGCAGGCCGACCATCGGACAGTGCACATCCAGATGTAACACTGGGTCGAGCGTCGAGACGACCTGATCGATTCCTTCAACCCGCTCCAGAATGCGGACAAGAGGAATGGGGACCTGCACTACGACTGTAGCTCCACGCATTTTGAGCAGGGGGGCGAGACGAATGAACTGAAGCGTATCTCCATAGCCCTGCTCGTGATGGATCAGAATGGTCTTGCCCTGCAGATCCTCACCTTCCCATTGTGGGATGGCAAGATCTGTACGCGGTGTCTGGGAACACCGCCACCGCCACTCATATTCACCCCATCCGGGCTCGAAATCGCCCATCTTCAGCAGACTGACGGCCCGCCCGAAACGACAGACACCATTTTCAGGATCAAGGCTTATGGCCCGGTCGTAATATGGCAGCGATTCTGCACTGCGCCCCAGGCCCTGAAGGACATGACCAATATTGTTGAGAGCCGGCACATGATCGGGACTAAGCGCCTCACCGGTCATGGCGCTCTCAAGAGCCATGTCGAACGCTCCCTTTCTGGCCAGAACCATACTGAGATCGACGTGGTAATGGGCGTTTGAAGGCTGCTGCTGGGTCGCGACCTTCAGGGCTCGTTCCGCGCCGTCCAGATCTCCGCTTTCGAGACTCACGATACCCAGACGGTGCCAGATACGCGGGGCATTGACGTCCAGATGCAGGCTTTGAAGATAAAAGTGTCGGGCCTGTGCCCAGTCCCTGAGACGTTCATACAGACATCCCGCCAGAAACGTGGAATGAGCATCCTGAGGCAGGTCCCGGACACCTTCATGCAGCTTTTCAATCGCGCCGGAGATGTCATTCGCATCGGCAAGAGCGAGAATATCCTGCGCCAGCAAACGGAAAGAGTTGGGCATGAAGGCTCCTTTTTTTCCGTGGTAGCGGACGCTCCCTAAGAAACCCTTAAATTCTTCCGTTTTTTTGCCCCTACCTGCGTCTCAACGTTCCAGATTTCGGGTCAGCCGTTGCAAAAGAGGCCGCATCCGCAGGAATTTTCCGTACCCCCATTGCAGTACGGCCAGCACAGCCGGATTCCGCGCGGCCAGACCCAACGGCCGCAGCAGGGGAATGGCCCGCCACATAGCGGCGAATGCGGCAGCACCTTCATAGAGCTGCCCGTCCTCTTCAGCATGGAACCGGGCCAGCAGGGTGGCCCGATCCAGCGGACACGCCTGAGCCGTTTCCAGATTGATGAAGCGAATGGCGCCGCGACGATCAAGACGTCTCATCAGGGCGATCTCACGCCGACATAATGGGCATCCCCCGTCGAACCAGACCGTCACCATGTCCGGCAACGCCCCGGCAGAGAGCGCGTCATGGCGACAGTTCAGCCTGCACGGAGACATTCACACGGAGGGTCTGCTCGTCCGGGCTGCGCTGTGGCGGCGCGGAGTCGGCCATGCGCGCTGCCATGAGCATCATGGGGCGCGGGCCAGGCTCCTGATAGGAAATCCGGATTTCTTTCAGGCGCGCGAGGTGCAGACCAAGAGTCTGTGCGCTCTGTTCTGCCTGCGGCCGGACTTTCTTCAGGGCTTCCGTCCGCGCTTCCTGCAGCAACCGGTCCCGAGTGGCGTCGTCCAAAGACCAGTCGAGACCTTCCATCATCAGGGACTGCGACTGAAGCTGCCCCGCCAGACCCAGGAGCCGCACGGAATCCTGCCCGCTGAGTTCCAGCTCCTGCCGGACCGTCCAGCTCTTGGGGCCATGTTCGGGCGTATTTTCGTAGATGGAATATCCCCCCGCCTTCGCCACGATTCCATCCTGCCCGCCAGCCAGTTTCATTGCAGCAGCCATCCGGGCGTTCACGTCCTTCTGGGCCGTTGCGGCGGACGGGCTGTCGGAGCGGACGGAGAGACGGACCGTCAGTTCCGTTGGGACCGCATGAGCGGTTCCCATGACGCTGAAATCAAGCTGGGTCGTCGTATCCTGCTGCATGTCGGCTGCCTGTGCGGTGGAAAAGGCTCCCGTGCCGGACAGGGCAACGGGTGAAAGGACCAGAGCGGCGGCCAGAAGCGGGCCAGAGCGCGTCATGGAGCGGGTCAGGGAAAAACGGGTCATCGGATCTCCTGAAAAACAGGTGTCGGGGGACGTCCGGAATAGGGTCAGCGCGGTTCCGGAGCGTGTTTCAGCAGGACCAACGCCCGGCGCAGGCGTTCGATCCCCGCGCGGACATGCCCCTGCGAGCAGAGCAGGTCTCCCTGCGCGCGCAGGTGACGGGCGTCTTCCATGGTTCCCAGCGGGATGGCGGCGGGAGGAGCGGCCAGTCGCGTGTCCACATTTTTGCGCAGTCGGGCGCAGTATTCCGCGTTCTCTGACGTCACCGTAATGGCATCGTCCGAATGTCCCGGCGGCAAATGCTGCACCGGGCGCAGGACCGGCGCCGCGGCCAGACAGCCGAGCAAACAGAAGGCCGGAAGAACGGTCGGTGAAGACAGGGAGAAGCGCATCACGGACTCTGTAGCCCATTCCAGCTAAGCGCAGGGTGGGGCCTGGATGAAACTTCCGTCATCCCTTTCGTGAAACAGCAGGCACGACCGGCAGCAGGAGCGTCGCGAACAGGCCCGGCTGCCCGGCTTTCAGTTCCAGCGAACCGCCATGCAGGCTCATCACGGCCTGAACCAGCGAAAGACCCAGCCCGGCACCCGGCGTGTTGCGGGCCGTCTCGGCACGGAAAAAGCGCTCTGAAGCCCGGCTCAGATCGTCCTCGCTCATGCCGGGGCCCTGATCCGCGACGGTGATGGCCAGACGTTCGCCCTCCATTCCGACCGAGAGGGTAATGGTGGTTCCGGGGGGGGCGAACTTGATGGCGTTGTCCAGCAGATTGGCCACGGCCTGTTGCAGCAAATGCGGATCGCCATTGACCGGCTGGACCGCCCCTGCCCTGAAGTCCAGTTGCAGGCCAGCATCCTCGACGGAGGCCTCGTAGAGCTCGCTCAGCCCTTCCAGCAGCGGGCGCATGTCCAGAACCGTGAAGGCGGCCCGTCTGGCCCCGGCTTCAAGCTGGGCGATTCTCAGCAGGGCCTCGAAAATCGACGTCACCCGGTCGAGATCCATGACCGCACGGTCGATGGCGGCGTGAAGTTCCTCGGCGGACGTAGCGGTGCGGTTGGCATCTTCCAGACGCGCGCGGGCCCGGGCGATTGGCGTGCGCAGGTCGTGGGCGATGGCGTTGGAGACCTGCTTGACGCCATCCATCAGGCGGTTGATCCGCTCGAGCATGGTATTGACGGTCTGGCCCACCAGATCGGTTTCATTGCCGGTCAGCGGAATACGCTGGCTCAGATCGCCCTGCGCTACGGCCGCTGTGGTGCGGGCGATGGAGCGGACGACCTGCCGGAAGATGCGCCGGATGGCGAGCGCCCCGCCCGCCGCCAGCAGCGAGACCATGATCCAGGCCCAGATCAGCGTATCGGTCAAGACGTGGCGAACGAGCTGTCGCCCACGGACATCGCGCCCGACGATCATCCGGAATCCCTGCGTCAGGGGGTAGGCGTGCATTTTGGCGTTGGTGCGGAAGCCGTCGCGCTTGATGGCCAGTTCGTAGAACTCGTCCGTCCGGGTGATGACGACGGGCCAGCCGGGCAGGTTTCCGGCGAATTTGCGACCATCCGGGCCTACCAGGAGATACAGTTCGTCATCATCGACGTTCTGGTCCAGCCGGTCCTGAATGGCGAGGCTGAGCGCAGATGGTCCCCCCTGCGCCCAGCGATGGGACAGATCAAGGGCATCGACCTGCACCGCGACCTCGACCTGATGGTCGAGCTGGCCTGTCGTATTCCACCAGATGAAGGACAGGAACGCCCCGGCCGAGATCACGAACACCAGCCCATAGGCCAGCGCGAAATTCAGCCCGGCCGAACGGATCGGCCAGCGCAGGCGCCGTTTCAGGAGCGGCCCGAAACAGCGGACCTTACGCAGCAGCATGCGCAATCAGTCCGCCCGCAGGATGTAGCCGGCGTTGCGGATCGTGTGGATCATGGGCTTGTCGAACGGTTTGTCCACTTTCTGACGCAGGCGGGAGACATGCACGTCGATCACGTTGGTCTGCGGGTCGAAATGATAGTCCCACACGCGTTCGAGCAGCATGGTGCGGGTCACGACCTGCCCGGCATGACGGATCAGGAACTCCAGCAGACGGAACTCGCGCGGCTGAAGGTCGATCTTCTCGCCGCCCCGTTTGACGGTGCGTGACAGCAGATCCATTTCCAGATCGCCAACCACAAGCCGCGTCTGCGGCGCGCTTTCGGGGCGGCCACGACGGCCCAGCGCCTCGACGCGCGCCAGAAGTTCGGAAAAAGCGAAGGGCTTGGTCATGTAGTCGTCGCCGCCGGCCTTGAGGCCAGCCACACGCTCGTCCACATCCGCCAGCGCCGAGAGCAGCAGGACCGGCGTTGCGTTCTTCTGCCCGCGCAGGGTTTCCAGAATCCGCAATCCGTCAATACCGCCCGGCAACATCCGGTCCAGGATCACGACGTCATAATTCTCGCTGACAGCCAGAAACAGGCCGTCCTTGCCGTTATCCGCCTCATCCACGACATGCCCGGCTTCCCGCAGCCCCTTGAGCACGAAAGCACGGACAGTAGGATCGTCCTCGACCAGCAGGATACGCATCGTTGTCTTTCTTCCTTCCGAACGCAGTCTTGCCGTTCCTGCTGGGAAGAATACCGGCTTGAGAGTTGCCGTCAAAGGCAGCCGTTACAAAAAGGGATCTCTAGCGGGGGATTGCGTTGTCGAAATCGTCCTGCTGCGCGTCACGCAGGGAGGATGCGCTGATGGGGCCCCATGAGAACGGAGATGCCTCAGAAAGTCCGTCCCGGTAACCGCTACGGTAATGCGAGGGAGGAACGGGGCTGCATCCTGCAAGAGCGCCCAGCAGGACAATACCGCACAGGCCGAGGCGGATCGTTCTGCCGGACGGGGGCTCAGTCATCCGCATCCTGCGGACGCGGGCCGATATGGATGGGGAGCGTCAGGGACTGCTTGCCGCGCTGGATGCGGAAAGACAGGGTCATGCCAGGACGGGCCGCAGCGATACTGCGCAGGAGCATCCGCGCGCTGGTGACGGGCACATTATCCACCTGCGTCACGATGTCCCCGCGCCGCAGACCGCCTTTCTGGGCCGGCCCGCCATTATCGACACCGGCAATGCCGATCGCAGTGTCACCGTCATCGAGCGTGATGCCGAGCCAGCCATGTTCGGCGTGGCCGGTCGCCTCGATTTCCGCGACGATGGGGGCCACGATTTCGGACGGGATACCGAAGCCGATCCCGACCGAGCCGCCAGCCGGGGTCACGATGGCGGCGTTCACGGCCACGACCTGTCCGCGCATATTGAAGGCCGGACCGCCCGAATTGCCGGGATTGATCGGGGCGTCGAGCTGGATGAAGTCGTCGAGCGAGCCGATCCCCAGATCGCGCCCGACTGCCGAGACAATGCCTGCCGTTACGGATGACCCGAACCCGAACGGATTGCCCGCAACGAGAATCCAGTCCCCGATATCGGTCTGCTGACTGTCGCCCCACGTGACATGCGGAAGCGGTTCGGGACTATCAACCTTGATGACGGCGATATCCGTCAGCGGATCGGCGCCCAGAAGCCGCGCCGGCATTTCATGCCCGTTGGACAGCGAGACCACGACCTTATCCGCTCCACCTACGACGTGTCGGTTCGTGACGATGATGCCGGAAGGATCAACGATGAAGCCCGATCCGGCGCCGACCATTTCTTCCTGCTGACGCTTCATCCGGTCCCGGTAGCGCTTTTCCAGCGGTGTGCCTCGGATCTGCGGCGGAATGTGGTCGTGTCCGTCCGGGCTGTTCTGGGTGATGGCGATGTTGACGACGGCCGGGATGACCTGCCGAACCAGCGGGGCAAAGCTCAGCGGGCCGTATTTGACTAGAAGCGGCGGCAGGGCGGGCGCGGGTGCCGGGACGACGGCGGGTTGTGTGGGAATGCCCTGCGCATCCGTATTTTCTCCCGCGATCATGCGATCAGGAATGATGGTCGGGAGCATTTTCGGCGCGGGCGCCTGCATGACGAGAGGCTGCTGCGGCCGCTCCACGGCGTGCGAGACGGGCTGCACACTATTCCCATGGCCACGCAAGGCCAGCATCAGCCCCACCGTCACGACAGTGGCCGTTCCGGCACCGATCGCAGCAGCCTGCAGGGTGCGGTTCATGGGAAACAGGACAGGAACATCGTCATATCAAAGCTGCTAACACAGAATTGTTCCACATCCTAAGATCATGGCGTTTCAACGCCTCGGGCGCGGTTTGGAAGGCTCTGCGGTGGCGGGATCTTCCGGCCAGTCATGGCGCGGATAGCGCCCGCGCATATCCCGGCGCATGTCCGCCCAGCTTCCTTTCCAGAACCCTGCCAGATCAGCCGTGATCGCCTGCGGGCGACCGGCCGGGGACAGCAGCGCGCATTGCAGGGCGAGTTGCCCGTCCGCGAGCTGCGGCGTCTGGGCCGTGCCATAGAAAGCCTGCGCCCGGGCCGAGACCGTGGGAACCGCGCCGGTATAGTCGATGTCGTGCGTGCTGGCCTTGAGCGTCAGGCGCGGCGGGAGTTTGCGGTCCAGCGCGGCGAGATCGACATAGTCCAGACGGGCACGGAGGATGGACAGCAAGTCCAGCGCCTTGACCTGAGACAGCCGGTCACACCCCGCCAGATACGCCTCCAGCCAGTCGAGCGAGGCTGCCAGCCCCTCATCGGACATATCCGGCAGATGCGGCGCAAAGGTCGCGCGGGCATGGGCCACGCGGGCCTGAAACTGGCGCCCCGCCTCCGTCCATGTGAGGGCCTGCGCCAGATTCGCGGCGATCTGTTGCACGAGAAGGCCCTGTGCTTCCTCGGGGCTGATTTCGCCGTTGCGATCCCGCAGGACCAGCGCCCCCAGACGGAGCCTGCGACGGGCGATGATGCGGCCGGATGTCCCGTCCAGCGTCGTCTCGACCTGCTCACGGGTCCGGTCCAGAAGGGTTGGGGGCAGGTTTTCGGCGTCCAGCGGGGCGGCGAGCGTAATTTCCGTTGAGGTCCGCGTATGGAACGCCGCCCCAGCCAGCAGCTTCTCGCGCGCCAGTGGATCATTGGCTGAAACGCGGGCACTCCCCCCGCCTGCGAGGCGGAAGCGCCCAAGTCCACCCGCCGCCTGTGCGACACGATCCGGGAAACCGGCGGCAAGCAGAGCGCCTGCGTGATCCGGCAGCGGCATCAGTGGCACATCCCGCTCGCCCATGCGGCGCAGGAAGCGTTTGGCGGACTGGCGCATATGGAACAGGCTGGCGCGGTCCGCGCGCGGGTCGTCACACTCGAACAGGGCGAAGCGTACGCGGATATCGGCTCCTGGCGCAGGGCCGGACGGACGGTTCGGACGTGGACGAAGCGGATCACGCTCTTCCAAAAGCGCCGCCAGACAGGCCGCCGTCACACGCTCCGGCAGTGTACGGGCGGCGCAGAGCATCGCCGCCAGACGCGGATGTGTGCCAAGAGACGCCATGCGTGTACCAAGCGCCGTAATGCGGTTGGCATCATCCAGCGCGCCAAGTTCACGCAGCAATTCGCGCCCGCCCGCCAGAACGCCGGAAGGGGGCATGTCCAGCAGCGGCAGACTGTCCGGAGCCGTTCCCATGACCTCCTGCCAGGCAGCGGTGACGAGCGCGAAATCCGTCAGATCGGCCACGAGAATTTCCGGCGCGTCCTGCGGGCGCAGGCTGCGCTGCGTCATCTCCGACCACAGGCGGATGGCAATGCCCGGAGACTGCCGCCCCGCACGGCCGGCGCGCTGGGTGGCGGTGGCGCGGGAGATTTTCAGCGTTTCCAGCCGCGACAGGCCGGTATTCGGGTCAAGGCGCGGGGCCCGGCGCAGGCCGCCATCCACAACGATCCGCACGCCCGAGACGGTGACGGAGGTTTCGGCAATGGACGTTGCCAACACGACGCGGCGCGTGTCGGAGGGGGCGATGGCGCGGTCCTGATCCTCGGTCGTCTGTTCGCCGTGCAGTGGAAAAACCGGGACCGTGCCGTCCAGCAGCGCCTGTGTGCGACGGATTTCGCCGACGCCGGGCAGGAAAGCGAGGATATCGCCGTCTTCTTCCGCCAGTGCCTGACGGATCGCGCGGGCGCAGGCTTCGGGGAGGTCGCGCAGATGGGGAATGTCGCGGGTGTGGCGGATGTCGATGGGGAACTGTCGGCCTTCGCTCTCAATCAGCGGGGCGTTCATCAGCGTCGTGAAAGCGCGACCATCCGGCGTGGCGGACATGGCCAGAATCCGCAGATCCGGCCGCATTTCGCGCTGCATGTCCAGACAGAACGCCAGCGCCGCGTCCAGATCCAGCGAGCGCTCATGCACTTCATCGAACAGCACCGCGCCCACGCCATCCAGCAGCGGATCGGTCAGCAGGCGACGCAGGAGCAGCCCTTCCGTGACCACCTCAATGCGCGTTCTGGCGGACATGGCGGAATCGGTGCGGGTGCGGAACCCCACGATGCCACCCGGCTTTTCACCCAGCGAGGATGCCATGCGCAAGGCCGCACCACGAACCGCCACGCGGCGGGGCTCCACGAGAATGAGGCGCTGCGTCCCGAGCCAGGGCGCGTCCAGCAGCGCAAGCGGCGTCAGCGTCGTCTTGCCCGCACCCGGAGGTGCCACGAGGACGGCGTTGGGCTGCGTCTGCAACGTCGCCAGAAGCTCCGGCAGAATGGCCGTGACGGGAAGTTCGGGAGGAAGGATAAAGGTCAGGACGCGGCTCCGGCACGGCAGGGCAGATGCCCTGTTATAGCCTGAGCAGGCGCGAAAGCGATGGCGGCCAAAAGCCCCTGAAACGAAAAATGGTGGCCGAAGCCACCATTTCGTCAGAGCGCCTTGAGGCTCCCTGCGGACTTGCGTCCGTTGCGGCCATCTTCAATCTCGTAAGAGACCTGCTGGCCTTCGTCCAGGTTCTGCAGCCCGGCTTTTTCGAGAGCAGAAATGTGAACGAAAACGTCTGTGGTGCCATCGCTGGGCTGGATGAAACCGAAGCCCTTCGTGGCGTTGAACCACTTTACTGTACCTGTCGCCATTGCAGGTCTCCTTTGATAACGCAGCTTCACGCGCAAACATTCACGTGATCAGTTTTTTCAGAGGGGGAAGGCCATGCGCATCAACGCAGGGCGATATTCTCCAGCCAGAAAAACAGCTGCACCCTGAATATGCCTGCAAAAATCCCGCAGGAGCAAGTTCAAAATAAAACCCACCCCGCAGAGTTCATCAGGGAAGTTTTTATCGGACAGGTTTATTTTTCAGAACCAGTATCCGCGTCAAAGCCCTGAAAAACGAGAGCTTTAAATCTCTTTAAAGACTTTCAGACCGGAAAGAATTTCTTCCGCAAGTCCGAAAATCACTTTTACCGGAGCGCAAAGCCGAGCTTGTGCAGGACCGAACGCATGACATGTCGCCCGCTCAGGCCCTTGAAGCTGTCCACCCGCTTGGCGACCGTTTCCGACCATGCCCGCGACGTCAGGCCCTGTTCCTTCTGGTAGTCGTCCGCGATGCGGTCATAGGCCGCGATGCCTTCGGCCTCGTTCTCCGTGCTGTAACGCTCGTGGTGCAGGACCACGTCCTGTCCCAGACGGGGCTTGTGGCCGTTCTGGGCCGCCGGATCAGGTTTGCCGACACAGAGCCCCACGACCGCGACCGAGCGCGGCGGAAGGGACAGAAGACTGGCGACTTCTTCGGGATGATTGCGCAAGCCGCCAATATAGACCGTGCCCAGACCAAGGGATTCGAACGCGGTGACGGCGTTCTGGGCGGCGATCCCGGTATCGAGCGTCGCCATGAGGAACGTCTCCTGATAGTCGAGCGCCTCGTGCCCCATCCCGGCCCGTTCGGCGATCCGCTCCAGCCGGGCCAGATCGACGATCCAGGCCAGAAACAGGGGCGCGACCTCGATATGCTTCTGGCCCCCGCACAGCTCCGCAAGTCTGGCGCGCGTCTCCGGGTTTTCGACGGCCACGACGGACCAGACCTGAAGATTGCTGGACGTGGCTGCCGAGGAGGCCGCGGCGATACCGGCTTCCAGCGTACCTTCGGGCAGGGCGTCGGGCAGATAGGCCCGGACCGAGTGATGCGACAGCAGCAGGTCGAGCACCGCATTATCCGGCAGGTTTTCCGGCGCCGCTGTGCGGTACCGTGTCTGCCATAGCGCGGAAGAACTGACGGAAGAGGTGCCCGACATGTGGTGTTTCCTTATTCGTCGTAAGTCATCAGAGCGTTCAGCGGCACGTCCAGTTTCTCACGCCCCTTCAGATCCGCCAGTTCGATGAGCACGGATGCACCCACGACTTCGGCGCCGACCTTGCGCAGAAGATCAACAGACGCCGCCAGGGTACCACCCGTTGCCAGAAGGTCGTCCAGCACCACAACGCGCTGACCCGGCTTGATGGCGTCTGCCTGAATGTGAAGCTCGTCCTCGCCATATTCGAGGCCGTATTTCAGGGAAATGGTTTTGCCCGGCAGCTTGCCCGGCTTGCGCAGCATCGTGAAGCCACAGCCCAGACGCAGCGCCAGCGGTGCGGCCGTCAGAAAGCCGCGGCTCTCGATTCCGGCCAGCATGTCCGGCTGCCAGGCGGCGATCGCGCGGGCCAGACGGGCGGTCGCGACCTGCCAGGCATCCGGCGAGCGGATCAGGGTCGAGATGTCATAGAACAGGATGCCGGGTTTCGGAAAATCCGGGATCTCGCGGATGTAACTCTTGAGATCGAGCGGGTGGGGATCCTGAAACGACATGGCGGCACTGCTTTCATCTGGACATGGCAAACAGCGCGGCATGTAGGGGAGTCTCCCCCCCAACTCAACCCCCGGCCTCAAGTCCGGATTGCGCCCGGAGCCTCATTACGGGCCTGCGCAATGGCTGCCAGAAGCCCTGCCCTGCGGAACGGTTTGGGCAGCACGGCCATGCCCTGCGGCGCCATGTCGCTCTCTTCATAATCGCCCGACATGAGCACCACCGCCATCTGCGGACGGCGCTCCCGCAGCAGGTGGGCAATTTCCAATCCGTTCCGAGCGCCGGGCAGGTTGAGGTCCGTCACTAGAAGATCCGGCGCCTCGTCCCCTTCCAGAGCCGAGACACCCTCCAGAACATGCCGGACCGTCCAGCCTTCACGCTGGAGCACCGTCTCGACCACCAGTGCGATGGCGGCGTCATCTTCGACAAGGAGGGCCTTCATGAAGGATATTTCCTTACGACTGACGCGGCGGTTCCGCCACGGCAGGCAGGGTTGGACGGAGCAGGGCGAAGCCCATGGCCGCGACAAAGGCAAAAGAGAGGAAAACTGCCATGGGAACGGCTGTCCCTGATGGCACAAGTCCGAAAAGGGCGCTGGCAACTGCTCCGAAAAGATACTGCATTGTCCCCGCCAGTGCAGAGGCCGAACCGGCACGATCAGACTGTTCGGACAGGATACCCACCATGGAATTCGGACCGATAATCCCTGTCGGCGCCAGGGTAATGATGAGTGCAATGATGAGTGGCCACAGAAATATCGCCTTGATGTGTCCCTGCGGATCAACATCATAGCCTGAGACAAGCGCGAGCAGAAACAGGATTGCGCACCCTGCCAGACTGACACCCAGCGCCGAGAACAGCATCTTACCCGTATTCACCCGGCCCACGAGCTGTCCATTGATGGCAGACGCCGCAATCATGCAGATCGCAAACAACCCGAACAGCATACCGTAATGAAAGGGTGACATGCCGAAGACTTCTTCGAAAAGCATGGGCGCGGCCGTCAGATAGGTGAAGGTGACAAAGCCTAGGAAACTCCAGACCAGACCATTCGTGATGAAACTGCGGGTCCGCAGAATATAGACATAGCGTTCGATAATGGAGACGGGCCGCAGGTCACGGCGGTCCTGCGGGGCCAGTGTTTCCGGGAAAATAGTCATGAGCAGGAGGGTACAGATCCCGCCATAGGCGGCCGTCACCCAGAAGATGACACGCCAGTCCACGAATTTCAGCGCAAATCCGCCAAGCATCGGCGCCAGAATCGGCACGGTTCCTTGAATGACGATCAGACGGGACATCATTTTCGACGACGCATCCCCCTCTGTCAGATCCCGGATGCACGCGTTCGGCACCACAAGTCCGGCAGAGGCCATAATGGCGGAGAAAACACGGCAGATGCACAGGAACGTCATGCTCGGCGCCAGCGCACAGCCGATCTCGCCCAGCGTATAGCCCAGCATCCCGATCAGCAGTGGCCAGCGGCGGCCAAACCGGTCCGAAATCGGGCCGATACTGATTTGCCCGATCGCAAGCCCGATCACCCAGGCCGCCATGGTCGCACTGCCCGACCCTGCGGCCGTATGGAGCTGACGCTCCATTTCAGGCAGCGCCGGAAGATAGACATCCGTCGAGACCGGCCCGACAGCCGTAAAAATCCCCAGCAGAACCGGCAGCCATGCGGGCAGGGGATCTCCCCGTCTGAATGTCATGTTCTGGTCTGTCATGCGCGTCTGCCTGTTCACTTCAGGTTGCGGATCGATGATCTCTGATGGCCCGGTATGGTCCGGGTCGTTCCGGAGTGTAAAGCTCTTCAGGGCGCCGGAGTGTCTGTTTTATTATCCGGGGCAGTCTGGCCATGCTGCCGGAGTAGAATGGCCCCCAGCACACCCGACACGACGAACAGGATTCCCGCAAGCCCCAACTGAAGAACGTGCCCGATCCGTGTTCCGGACCCGACCAGGACGAAAATCAGTGTCTGCGGCAGGCCACCCAGAAACGTTGCAACCGAAAACGGTAACAGCGGCAGTTCAAAAAGCCCCGCCGCCGTCGAGACCAGCAGTGCGGACCCCACCGGCATCAGCCGCAGCGTCAGAACCGCCCGGAAGGGCTTCGCGTGGAGCGTTCGGGCCAGAGCGGCATAATCCGCTTCCAGCCTGTCATGCAGCCGCGCCCTGAAGGCTGCCGGAGCAAGCACCCGCGCCCATCCATATGCCAGAGCAGCCCCCAGCATATAAGCCAGCGAACACAGAACAAGGCCGCCACACAGACCAAATGCGAGACCGGCCGCCACACAGAGCGCCTGACGCGGCAGTCCACACGCGCTGTAAGGAATGGCCAGCAGCAGGAACCACAGCGGCGCGCCCGGGGTTTCGTGCCAGTGCGGCGCATTTTCCAGAAGATGATGAATGAACGGCAGGCGCTGAAGGGCCGCCACCAGCACCAGCATGGCACCAATCGTCAATGCCGCGCGCCAGGGCACAAGCTGCCGCAGCGTGCGACGCAGTTCCGGATCGGGAGGAAGAGAAATCGGGCTACCCATCCCTGCCCGATACCAGCCGCAGGCCGCGGCGGCTATGGGCTGGAGCGTAAACACGAGTTCATGCTGGCGTCCGTGCCGCAGGCCGACTGTCCCGGGAAAAAATCATTCGACCGTATTTTTCTCTTGAAGATATATCTTAAGATACTATATCGTTCGATATATCGAATAGGAGAACATAATGTTCAAACACAAGACTGACCGTTTCAACACAGACCTCCCGGATGGCGGACACCGGTCACATCGCGGCCATCGCCGCGGCTTTTTCGGCATGGGACGTCCCGTCGCGGAAGGTGAAGACTCCGACAAGGGTCGGGGTCGTGAGGAAGGACGGGGCGGGCGTCATCGGGGTATGGAGCGTGGTGAAGGCGGTTTCGGCCGTCGACATGGCGGACGCGGTGGCCCCGGAGGCGGAATGGGCGGTGGACGCTTTGGTGGCCGGTTCGGCAAGGGTTTTGGCGGCGATCTGGGAAGCGAAGGCTTCTCTCGCGGTCGCAAGCTGACGGCCGATGAGCTTCAGCTCGTCATCCTCGCCCTGCTCGGAGAGGCCCCTGCCCACGGCTATGAGCTGATCCGGCGTCTCGAAGAGCGTTCGGGCGGATTCTACAAGCCCAGCCCCGGCGTGATCTATCCGTCCCTCACCTATCTTGAGGAAACCGGCCTCGCCGCCGTCACCCAGGAAGGCAACCGCAAGCTCTACAGCCTGACGGAAGAAGGAAAGGCACATCACGACGCCCATAAGGAAGAAGCCGCCCGCATCCTCGACATCCTGAGCCGTATCGGTGCCCGCATGGCGGATGTCCGCGAGGCGTTCAGCGGCGTCAACGACCTCGACCCCACACTGGGACAGGCATTCCATGATGCGCGCTTTGCGCTGAAGGCTGCCCTGAAGTCCCGTCGTGGCGCGGATGCGGACGAACTGCGCCGGATTGTGGCGATCCTGAACCGCGCCGCAGCGGAGATCGCAGGCCCGGCTTCCGGTGAAACGTCTTCGGAAAATGCTCCGGCCGAATAAGGCCGGGGGCACCAGGGCACCTCTCCCAAGGACCGGCGCAATGCCGTAAAGGATGGTCCATGATCGTTCAGGACCATCCCCATTTCTGCAACATGCCCGAGGATATGCGGTATTACCGGCCGGAGCATTTCGGAGAAGGATTCATCGAGAAATCGATGGTCTTTCTTCTGCCTGAACGGCTGAAGAAGTTCCGACGGAACCTGTGGCATGTGCGGCGCAATCCCGGAGACGATGCGGTTTACATGCCGCTGTTCCGGGTCACCTGCATCCTGCCGTCAGACCCCGTCCCGGCCGGGCTTCAGGGGCCGTTCGACGTCTATCCCTTCTATACCCGCACCACGAAAACCCGCAGCCGCGAGCTGGACTACTATGTCCTGTTCATCTTCCGGGACCGCATGTCCTGGATGCGCTGCAAAACGCTGCTGGAAAAGTCGTAGGCTTCACGCAGCTGTGGCTTTGCGGGCTGGCTTCGGAGGCTCAATGATGACGCAGCTCCAACCAGAACAAGGTTCCGCGTCATGCCAAAAACCCTTTACGCCACGCTTAAGGCTCTGCCCGGACAGCGCGAGACCCTGCGCGTTCTGCTAACGGCGCTGGCAAAAGACGTCCGCGCCGAACCTGGCTGCGAACGCTTCAAAGTCTATACGCTCGCCTCCGACCCCGACCTGTTTCATGTGGAAGAAACCTACCGGGACGACGCGGCCTTTGCGGCCCACATGGCCACCGAGCATGGCAGGGTCTTCAACCAGACGATCACGCCGCTGGTCGAAGGGGGTGGCTCGCAGGTCGTGTTTCTGGATGTCGTGACCTGATCTTTATTTCAGATACAGATAAAACGGGATGAACCCGAAAATCGCCCAGGCGATCATAAAAATGAACGGGGCCTGATGGGCGAACAGTGCCCCACGCTGGGCACGGCGCATCATGTCGCGGGTTTCGTCCTCGTTCGGCGCCAGAGTAAACTCGGTCAGGTCCGGGCTCTGGGTGTGCAGATGGCGCTGTTTGCCCTCCCACTTTCCGATCGCGGCGTAGGCGGCGCGGATGCCCGGCAACGCCATGAGCGCCAGCACGAAACCCAGAAGTGAAAACAGGGGCGGCAGCAGAAGCACCATGCTGTCGCCCCAGCGCTTTGTGGAGCCTGTCATGGCCGTCGCATAAGCGATGACCAGAAACGCCTGCGATCCCAGAAGAGCCTGAAGGCGACCATTCACGACTTCGGTCTCAAACCGGATTTCCGAGCGATAAAAAGCAAGAAGCTCATTATCGGTCGGATGCCCGCGCGCGATGATCTGGTTGGTATCAGGGGACGGCGATGCGGTGTTGACCATCGGAACCTTCATGACGTTCTCGATCAGCGATAGCGCCCCGGATACGTCCCAGGTTCCGTCCTTTCAGGAAAAACCTGTCAGATCAGGCCTTTTGCCCGAATGAGGGCGAAGGCAGCCAATGACACCATGCATTTCAGCTCCCCCTCACGGATCATGGTCTCGAATGTTTCAAGCGTCATGTCGTGGCAGGTGATGTCCTCTTCTGTGGCTTCCAGATCCGTCTCACCACGGCTCAGATTGCGGGCCAGAAAGACATGTCCCTTCTGGTTCGAATAACCCGCGCCCTGATACATGCTGCCAACATGGATCATCTCGCCGGCACGCAGTCCGGTTTCCTCCCGCAGTTCGCCCAGCGCGAGTTCGATCGGATCGACGTTCTCTTTCGTCTCCCACATGCCCATCGGCAGCTCCCACAGCCGTTCACCGACCGGATAGCGGAACTGCTGGATCAGCGTCACCTTCCCGTCAGCATGCAGCGGTAGGATCACGACGAACTCGCCCCGCTCCACGATGCCATACAGGCCCTGTTTTCCGTTGGGATGGACGATGATGTCCTCGCGCAGGGCGGTCCAGGGGTTGCTGTAGGCCAGCCGGGTCGAAATTGTCTGGAAACCGGCGTCCCTGCGGGCGTCTTCGAGAGTTTTTTCGGAGCTCATGGACGGATCCTGATCTTGTTTCGTTCTTCCGAATCGGCGAAACTCGCATCATGGAGCAACGCCGGATCGTGCATATCGACATGGACGCATTTTACGCGTCTGTCGAACAGCGGGACGACCCTTTCCTGCGCGGCCGTCCGCTCGCGGTCGGACGGGGCGAGGCACGGGGCGTAGTGGCCGCCGCAAGCTACGAGGCCCGGCGCTTCGGTGTCCGCTCGGCCATGCCGTCGGTCACGGCCAGACGCATGTGTCCGGATCTGGTATTCGTGCCCGCGCGCTTTGACGTCTATCGCAGCGTCTCGGCCCAGATCCACGACATCTTTTCGCGCTACACACCCCTGATCCAGCCGCTGTCGCTGGATGAAGCCTATCTGGACCTGACGGATCATCTGGGGGCCTATGGGTCCGCCACGCTGGTCGCGGACCGCATCCGCGCGGACATCCACGCCGAAACCGGGCTGACCGCCTCCGCCGGCGTGTCCTACAACCGCTTTCTGGCCAAACTGGCCTCGGATTACCGCAAGCCGGACGGACTGTTCGTCATCACGCCCGCCATGGGGCCGGACTTCGTGTCCACCCTGCCCGTGGATGCGTTTCACGGCATCGGCCCGGCCACGGCCCGGAAAATGCGAGCGCTGGGCATTGAAACGGGCGCAGACCTGCGGGAGCGGGATATCGAGACGCTGACTCGGCATTTTGGCAAGGCAGCGGCGTTTTATTACGGCATTTCCCGCGGCATCGATCATCGCCCTGTCGTCGTAAACCGCGAGCGCAAATCCCTCGGCACCGAACAGACCTATCTTCAGGACCTGACCTCCGAAGCCGACGCGCATCTGGCCCTGACGCAGATCGCAGCAAAGCTGTGGGCAGGCGCGGAACGCCGACAGCTTCAGGCCCGGACCGTGACCCTGAAGGTCAAATACGCCGATTTCCGTCAGATCACCCGCGCCCGCACCCTGCCTGCTCCTGTCCCGTCCGAAGGCGTTCTGCTCGAAACGGGTCAGAGCCTCATGGCGCCCCTGTTTCCGTTCGTGCCCGGCGTACGCCTGCTGGGGCTCACGCTCTCGGGCTTTCATGCAGCGGAAACTGCGTCTTGCGATCAGATGGAGCTGCTCTTTTAGGGCAGGATTGAAACAAATTCCGGCATTCTTTCCGCTGCCTGATGCGTTGGGGGACAGCCTGTCCTGAACGGGTCGTCTTTCATCGCATGGACCGCTGCATGCCCCGCCCCACACTCCCGGCCACCGCCCTGCTGGCGCCTCTTCTGATAATGGGCGGCTGTGCATCCAAAGCCTCGCTGTCGCCGGGGTTCGAGAAAACCCTGTCCCACAATCAGCAGGGGCATCCATTTTCCGGAGCCCGCAATTCTATTGCGTTTCAAGGGGAGCCGGACCTGTCCACAGCCCATCCCGCGAACCTTGCCGGGACGCTGCATTACTGCCTGCAGAACATGACACTGAAGGACGCAGGTGGCGTGCCACCAGTTGCTGCTGTCACAGACGACATGGCCTATAATGCCGGGAAACAGGGCATTCTTCAGGCTCTCAGTCGCCGGACGGGAGAGCGCGAACAATATGCCCTGCCGTCCATGCCCAAGCCCCTGCGACAGACCGTCTGCACCTCCGTAGCATCCCGTCTCCGACAGCCCGTCTAGGCATTCATTCCGGCCGGTTTCACTCGGGATTGTGAAGGAAAGGCAGGCGCGCCCTCGTGACGGCTTCCGTCATCTGGCCTATGCCATGAGGGATCTTTTTTACAGCCAGGCCTCAGGAGAGCAGACCCATGACCGCGCAAGACACGCCGGCGGACTCACCGACGAAACGCGTTCTTGCCGTCGTCCTGTTCAATCTTCTCGTCTATATCGTGATCGGCCTGCCCAACGCCGTTCTGACGATTTTCGTCCATCAGGGCCTGGGTTACAGCACGACCGTCGCGGGCATAACATTCTCACTGCAGTATTTCGCGACCTTCGCGGCACGCCCTTCCGCCGGGCGGCTGGTGGACCGGATCGGCCCCAAACCGGTGGTCATCGGCGGTCTGGTGACCTGCCTGCTTTCCGGTCTTCTGATTGCGGGATCGGGGCTTCTGGCCGCCACGCCGCTACTGTCGCTGGGTGTGCTGCTGCTCAGCCGCCTGTTGCTGGGCTGGGCGGAAAGCTGGGCCGCGACCGGTGTGATCGTCTGGAACATCCGCCGTGCCGGTGCGGAAAACACCGCCATCGCCATTTCATGGAACGGCATCTGCTCCTATGGCGGGATCGCGCTCGGCGCGCCGATCGGGGCCAAACTCTCCATGCTGGCTGCGCCTTATGGCGGGCTGGTTTCGGTGGGCATTCTTTCGGCCGCTCTGCCGCTGTTTGGTCTGGCGATCATCGGGTTCTATCCGGCCGTCAAACCCATTCCTTCGGCCAACCAGCCCATTCCCTTCGCCCGTGCACTCCGACTCGTCCTGCCACATGGCTCGGCACTGGCGGCCGGGTCCATTGGCTTCGGGGCGATCTCGTCGTTCCTTGCGCTGTATTATTCGGTCCTGCATTGGGACGGGGCTGCGACGGCACTGGCAGTTTTTGGTTTCACCTTCGTCGTCATCCGGTTTTTCTTCGCGTCACAGATCGCAAAACGGGGCGGCGTGTTCGTAGCAATCGTCTCTCTGCTGGTGGAAGCGCTCGGACTCGCCACGCTCTGCGTGTTCCAGGCGCCATCCGCGGCCCTCGTAGGAGCCGCGCTGACAGGGGCGGGCTTCTCGCTGCTCTTCCCGGCGCTCGGCGTTCTGGCCGTTAACAGTGCAGGTCCGGAGAACCGCGGGGCGGCTCTGGGCGCGTATTCCATCTTCATTGACCTTGCCATCGCGTGCTCGGGGCTGTTTCTTGGACAGGTCATCGAGTTCGCGGGTTACAGGACGATGTTCGCCACCACCGCCATCTGCTGTCTGGGCGGTGTGCTGATCAGCCGTTCCCTGGGCCGCCGGACCGCGTGACAGATCCTCGTTTCAACATACACGGACCCGACATGACCATTCGTTCCTGCGCCGTCTTCTGTGGCTCCCGCTTCGGCAACTCCCCCGTTTATGCCGAAGGTGCAAAAGAAATCGGAACGGCCCTGGCGCGACACGGAATCACACTGGTCTATGGCGGCGGGCATGTCGGGCTGATGGGCACGGTGGCGGATGCGGCGCTTCAGGCGGGCGGCAAGGTCATCGGCATCATTCCCGAATTCCTCCATGCCCGCGAAGTCATGCACAAGGGTGTGACGCAGCTTGAAGTCACGCCGGACATGCACACCCGCAAGGCCCGCATGTTCGAACTGTCCGACGCATACGCCATCATTCCCGGCGGCCTCGGCACGTTCGACGAGCTGATGGAAATCATGACCTGGAAGCAGCTCGGCCTGCATCAGGAGCCGATCTACATCGTCAATATCGGCGGCTGGGCCACGTCGCTGGTCAACACGCTCAATGATGCCGTCGATCAGGGGTTTGCAGACCCGTCGGCCCGCAAACTGTTCACGGTCGTCGAGGATGTCCCGGCCCTGATGCAGCAGCTCTCCGTCAGCGTTCCGGCCTGACGTTGAAAAGAGCGGGGCTGGTCCCCGCTCAGTTTTCCAGCGTTGCCACGAGCAGGCTGACCACTTCTTCCAGACGTATGCGATCAGCGTCGGAAAACCGGTCTTTCACCGGGCTGTCGATATCCAGCACGCCCACGAGCGCGCCCTTGGCCACAACCGGCAGCACGATTTCCGATTCCGAAGCCGCATCGCAGGCGATATGGCCCGGAAACGCATGCACGTCTGGCACCACGAGCGTCTCGCGGTTCTGCGCGACGGTCCCGCAGACGCCGCGACCCAGCGGAATCCGCGTGCAGGCCAGACGCCCCTGAAACGGCCCCAGCACAAGCTGTCCGTCCGCCTCTTTCCACAGATAGAACCCGGCCCAGTTGATCTGCGGCAGGGCCTCGAACAGCAGGGCGGCGATATTGGCCATGTTGGCGATCATGTCCGGCTCGGTCTGAAGGACGGACCGGACCATCGGAACAAGCTCGTCCACGCTCAGACGATGGATGGGAGCACTCATGCAAAAACAGTCCTGCAAAAACGGGCGATAGGTCCGTCAATTATACGGCAGATCGGAAAAAACGGAAAAGCGCGCCGTTTTTAATGGAAAGTGTTCGTTTTCCGTAATGCTCGCGGGTCCGGGAGAATTATTAGAAATTATTCACAAAATACAAAAACAGTTTCCTCGACGTTGGAGACTTCTAAAAGAAGCCGGTCCTTTCGTCTGAAAGATCTTTTCCATGATCCTGACTTCCCAGACCCTACCCACCCTCCCGGACTCCATCCTGACATCGCCCTATGACCGGGATTCGGTGACGGCCGGTATTGTCCATCTCAGCGTCGGCAATTTTCACCGTGCCCATCAGGCCGTCTACACGGACCGCGCGCTGGCGCTGCCGGGCCAGTCCGGCTGGGGCATTGTCGGGATGGGTCTGATGGACCTTCCGGCGGAAGTGGCGAAGGCCGAAGCCCTGCACGCGCAGGACGGGCTCTACACCCTGCGCGAGTGTCCGCCGAACCGCCCCGATACGGTCCGGGTCGTGAAGTCTCTGGTCGAATACATCCACGCTCCTGCCGATCGTGAAGCCGCGCTGAAGCGCCTGACGGATCCTGCCATTCGTATCGTCAGCATGACGGTGACCGAAGGCGGCTATTACATGGATGAAGCAGGCCGCTTCATGACCGAGCATCCCACCATCGCCGAAGACCTGCATCGCCCGGTCCCGCACACGGCGTTCGGCATGATGACCGAGGCCCTGCGCCAGCGCCGGGATGCCGGGGTTGCGCCCTTCACCATCTTGTCCTGCGACAACGTCCCCGCAAACGGTGATGTCGCGCGCAATGCCGTGCTGTCCTTCGCACGCCTGCGGGACGCGGAAGTGGCGGAATGGATCGAGGCCGAAGTCGCCTTCCCGTCCTGCATGGTTGATCGCATCACTCCAGCCGTCCACCCCGCCGACGTGGCGCGTCTGGATGCGCAGAGCGGCGTAGAGGACCGGGTGCCCGTGTTCTGCGAGGACTTCATCCAGTGGGTGGTGGAAGACAATTTCTCCGGTGGACGTCCCGCCTGGGAGCAGGCCGGCGTGTTGTTCACGGACGACGTCGAGCCCTACGAGCAGGTCAAGCTGCGGATGCTGAACGCATCGCATTCCACACTGGCCCTGCCGGGTGTGCTGATGGGGTACCGGCTTGTCGATGAAGCTATGGGCGACGAGCATCTGGCCGCCCTGCTGGAGCAGTTCCTGCGCCACGATGTCTCACCGCAGCTCACCGCCCCTCCGGGTATCAGCCTGCCGGATTATGCGGCCCAGCTTCTGGAGCGGTTCCGCAACCATGCCGTCAGCGACCAGCTTCTGCGCATCACTTCCGACAGCACGTCCAAGCTGCCGGTCTTCCTGCGCGCCACGGCCGAGGACGTGCTGAAAAAGGCTCAAAACCCGCGCCGGATCGCCTTCGTCCTCGCCTGCTATTGCGCCTATCTGGTGGGCCGCGATGACCTTCAGGCCAGTTTCGCCGTCACGGAACCGCGTCTCAGCGCCGATGACCGCGCGCTGGCGCTGGATGCCAACCCCGCCAGAGCGCTGGAGATGAGCGTGTTCGCCGGATGGGGACTTGAGGACTCCGCCGAGTTCCTCACACGCTTCATCCAGACCCGCGAAGACCTGAAAACGCACGGCACGGCTGCCGTCCTGAAGGATCTGGTCACAAACGTCTAAAAGTTTTTGGGTTCCGCCTTTTTTCAAAAAGGCGGAGAGACCTGAAGCTTTTTGGAAAAAGCTTCACCAAAAACTTTTAGACATATCAGTCTGAAACGCGGGCGATATCGGCACCGCAGGCGGCGAGCTTGCGGTCAACGCCTTCATAGCCCCGGTCCAGATGATAGATGCGGCTGAGCTGCGTCTCGCCTTCCGCTGCCAGACCCGCGAGGATCAGCGAGAAGGACGCCCGCAGATCGGTCGCCATGACTGGCGCACCCGACAGCTTCGACACACCCCGGATGATGGCCGAGCGGCCATGCACGTTCACGCGCGCGCCCATGCGGTTGAGCTCCGGAACATGCATGAAGCGGTTCTCGAAGATCGTCTCGGTAATCATGGACGCCCCTTCCGCCACGGACAGCATCGCCATGAACTGCGCCTGCATGTCCGTCGGGAAGCCGGGATACGGCTCGGTCATGATGTCCACGCCCTGCAACGTCCCGCTGCGACGGACGCGCAGACCGCGCGCCTCTTCCACAACCTCGACGCCCGTTTCTTCAAGCGTGCGGATCACGGCGCCCAGATCATCGGCCCGTCCGCCCACGAGCAGCAGATCGCCGCCCGTAATGCCAGCCGCGCAGGCATAGGTGCCGCACTCGATGCGGTCCGGCATGACGGCGTAATGCGCGCCGTGCAGCTTCTCCACACCGTCAATGACCAGCGTGCCCGAGCCTTCGCCCGTGATCTGCGCGCCCATGGCGTTAAGGCAGTGCACCAGATCGCTGATTTCCGGCTCGCGCGCGGCGTTGACGATATGGGTGCGCCCCTTCGCCAGCGTCGCGGCCATCAGCAGGTTCTCGGTCGCGCCCACGCTGGCGAACGGCAGGATGATCCGGTCACCCTTCAGCCCGTCCGGCGCGGTCGCATTGATATAGCCGTTTTCCAGCCGGATCACGGCACCCAGCGTCTCAAGCCCCTTTAGATGCATGTCCACGGGGCGCGTGCCGATGGCGCAACCGCCCGGCAGCGACACTTTCGCCTCACGGGCACGCGCCAGAAGCGGGCCAAGGACCAGAATGGAGGCGCGCATCTTGGAGACGATGTCATACGGCGCCTCAACAGAGCCGATCTCCCCACCGATGGACAGCGTGCGCGGCCCAGCATCCTCAACCGTGATGCCCAGACCCACCAGCAGATCGCGCATCGTCTTGATGTCGGCAATGCCCGGCACATTGGACAGGACCAGCCGCTCGGACGTCAGAAGCCCTGCCACCATGAGCTTGAGGCCGGAGTTCTTCGCCCCCCCGATCTCGATTTCGCCTGTCAGGCGGCGGCCACCGCGAATGATGAAACGGTCCATGGTGCGATCCTTGAGAAGCGGGCCTTGAGAGCTGGGCTTTAGAGGCGGGGCGTGGTGACGCCGGACTGGCGCATGTATTTTCCAGCACGGTCGGCGTAGCTGACCTCACAGGGGCTGGCACCCTGGAAAAACAGGAACTGGCAGATGCCTTCGTTCGCGTAGATTCGCGCGGGCAGCGGCGTGGTGTTGCTGATCTCGATCGTGACCTGGCCTTCCCATTCCGGCTCAAGCGGCGTGACGTTCACGATGATGCCGCAGCGCGCATAGGTGGACTTGCCGAGGCACACCACCAGCGTGTCACGCGGGATACGGAAATATTCGACCGTATGCGCCAGCGCGAAGCTGTTCGGCGGGATGGTGATGTCGCCGGTGCGGGTCACGAAGCTGTTGGTGGCGAAGTTCTTCGGGTCGACGATGGCGCTGTCCACATCGGTGAAGATCTTGAAGTCCGATGCTACACGCGCGTCATAGCCGTAAGACGACAGGCCGTAGGAAATGACGCCTTCGCGCTTCTGGGCCTCCACGAACGGCTCGATCATGCCTTTTTCCCGGGCCATCTGGCGGATCCATGTGTCGGGCATGATGGGCATGAGGGCACTCCTGAACGAGGGCGGCACAAAGCGCCCTGTGCGTCTAACCCACCTGCTCTAGCGAGCGATGGGCGATCACGCAATGTGTCGGATCAGTCATTTTTCGTGAGCGTCTGTTGCGAACGTCCCAGCAGGGCTTCCAGCCATTGCGGACGCAGTTCGCTGGTCAGCACGCCACCCACGATCAGCATGGCCCCCAGCAGCGTCGCCGGTGGCAGACTGTCCCCCGCAAGCCAGCCGACAAGCCCGCCCCAGACCGGCTCTCCGGCATAGATCACCGCCGCCTTGGTCGGCGCGACGGATTTCTGCGCCCAGTTCATCACCACCTGCACCAGTGCGCTCAGCCCACCCAGCGCCAGTGCGCAGCCGAACCAGACCCATGAGAACGCCGGAAGCGCCTCCCCCGAAACCGGGACCATCAGCCCGGCAAACAGGCTTCCGGCCAGAAGCTGCATAACCGTCACGCGCAGACTGTCCACGCCCCGCGCATAGAGGCTGATCAGAACGATCTCGACCGCAATGGCGATCGCCGCAAACAGCGTCAGCAGATCCCCGCGCCCGAAAGACAATGACAGCGCCGCCGGACCCGCCAGACAGACCAGACCCGCAAAGGCCAGTCCAATTCCGAGCCAGCTCATCAGATGCGGCGGTTTGCGCAGGAACGCCCACTGGAAGATCGGCACCAGCGGCACATAAAGCGCCGTGATGAAAGCGGAGCGGCTGCTGGTGATGTCGTGAAGGCCCGCGCTCTGCAACACATAACCGGTCGCCAGCGCAATCCCGATCAGTGTGCCAGCGCGCACTTCGCGCCAGTTGAAATCCAGCAGTTTCCGCCCGGCCAGCAACCCGACGAACACCGCCGCCATCATGAAGCGGACGAAAACGAAAAAGCGCGGCCCGCAATGCTGCATGGCGATATGCAGCACCAGGAACGTCCCGCCCCACAGAACCGTCACGCCTGTCAGCGCCAGTTCCTGCGGCGTGGGAAGGGGAAAACTGCGTTTCACAGAATCTCAGCGGTCATCGGTAGAGGATGAGGCCGGCTCGTCCTGGGGGCGGGCGCGCTGCTGCTGTTTGCGGCGCATCAGATTGGCCCGGAGCGCCTTGGCCTCCCGGCTTTCGCGATCTTCCTTCGCAGCCGCAGCGCGGTCTCGAATGATCTGCTCGGTTGGTTTTCCGTCCTTACTGGTCATAGCTGTGTTCCTCGAATGTCGTCCGTAGACGGGTGCCCAGAAGCTCGTCGTAAACGCCCAGCGTGCGGGCCTGCATCAGCGTCGTCGTATAGTTGGCGATGGCATGGGCACGCGCCTTTTCAGCCAGCCAGTCCAGCGCGTCTTCGCCTGTTTCCAGAACGCTTTTCAGCGCATCCGCCAGAGCGCCCGCATCATCCGGCGGCACGACCAGCCCCGTCTCGCCGGGCAGGATCGTTTCCATCATCGCGCCCTGCGCCGTGCCGATCACCGGGCAGCCCATCATCTGCGCTTCCACCAGTGTGCGTCCGAACGGTTCGGGCCGGAGCGAGGGCGCCACGACAACGCTGGCCAGTTCGCAGGCCGCAGGCATGTCGGTGCAGGTTCCGGCGAACCGGACATGGTCTTCAAGCCCGAGTTCCCGCACCCGCTGTTGCAGCCTGCGGGAAAACTTCCGGTCGTTTTCCGGGCCCGCCAGAACGCAGATCCATCCCGTGCCCATCTTCGAGCGCAGCAGGCCCAGCGCCTCGAGCAGAACGCCCTGACCTTTCCATGCCGTCAGCCGCGCGGGCATGAGGATAATCTTTGCCTCCACAGGCACGCGCCAGGCATCGGCCAGTTTCTGCACGCGCTCGCCGGAGATTGCGCCGGGTGTGAACTCCCGCAGATCCGCCCCGCGTGGAATGACCCGCAGACGACTCTCCGGTACGGCGTATTCGCTGCGCAGGCGGCGGGCGATGAACTCCGAAATGGCGATGACCCGCGCGCCGCGCGCCAGTACGGAATTATAGAGTTTCTTGCCCTGCCATTTCGCCTCATGCACGCCGTGCCACGTCGTCACGAGCGGGATGTTTTCGCGGCGACAGGCAATCCACGCCGCCCAGGCCGGAATCCGGGAGCGCGCATGGACCAGATCCACGCCTTCGCGGCGGATGATGGCCTGAAGATCCCGCGCCCGGCGCAAAACGGAGAAAGGTGATTTTGTCTTCAGGTCGAGCTCGATATGCCGCCCGCCCGCATGACGAAGCTGCACCAGAAGCCGACCGGGGCGCGACGCAACCAGTGCCGTGCCGCCGCCTTGCGTGATTGCCGCCACAATCTCGACAGCCCCGCGCTCCAGACCGCCGGTGCCCAGCGCCGGAAGAACCTGAAGAATGACGGGAGAGCGGTCGGTCATGGTGGTTCTGCGGGGCCTGTTCCGGAAGAAGCATTTTCAGACGAAAACAGCCTGTAGCCGGGTCTGCATCCCCTTCCCAGCCGAAAAATGGAAAAACGGCTGCCATAAACGACGAAGGGGCAGTTCCCGTGCCATTTCCGGCACGAAAACCACCCCTCCTGTCAGCTGGAAGCTTTAAGCCCCCGGTTTTTCATTCCCTGCTTTCAGCCCTTGTGATCGGGCAGAGCATAAACCACCAGCTGATCGCTGACCGGCGTCATCATGAAGTGATGTCCACCCGCCATGATGGCAACGTACTGGTGACCATTGGCTTCATAGGTCATCGGGTTAGCCTGTCCGCCGCCCGGAAGGACCGCGCTCCAGACTACCTTGCCGGTGTGCTCGTCGATGGCGCGGATCTGGTTATCCGTAGCCGCACCGATGAACACCAGACCACCTGCCGTCACGACCGAACCACCATTGTTCGGTGTGCCGATTTCCCAGGGCAGACCTGTCGGCAGACCCCACGGACCGTTGGCACGGGCCGTTCCGAGCGGGTGCTGCCAAAGCACCTTCTGACCGTGCTTCATGTCGATGGCCGTGATCATGCCGTAGGGCGGACGGTTGCACATCATACCCGTGTACTGATCCCAGAACGGGGTCACGACGATGCCGTAAGGCGTGCCGTCCATGGCGCCGTTACCCTCGGCTCCGCCACCACCCGGCTTGTAGTTCGGGTCGTCGATCGGCATCAGGCCAAGCTGGTCAGCCTTCTTGCGGGTCACGAGCTGGTCGTACATCGGGGTGATGTTCCAGTTCGCGATCAGGATGCCGCTCTGCGGGTCATAGGACATGGAGCCCCAGTCGCTGCCACCGTTATAGCCCGGATATTCGATCCAGGGCTTGTCGACGCTCGGCGGCGTGAACTCGCCCGTATAGTTCGCGCGGCGGAACTTGATACGGCAGAAGAGCTGATCGAGGGGGGACATACCCCACATGTCCGTCTCTTTCAGATCCGGCACGCGCAGGGCCGGGAACCCCGTGGACCAGGGCTGTGTCGGCGAGCGCGGATCGCCCGGGATCACGCCTGGCGACGGAGCGGGACGCTCCTCGACCGGCAGGATCGGCTTGCCGTCACGACGGTCGAGCACGAAGGTCTGGCCGCGCTTGGTCGGCATAATGAGCGCAGGGACAGGCTGACCATCCGGACCGGGCATGTCCATCAGCGTGGCCTGAGAACCGATATCGTAATCCCAGACGTCCTTGTGAACGGTCTGGAAGACCCAGCGCGGTGCACCCGTCTTCACATCCAGAGCAACGACTGCGGAAGAAACCTTGTTCTCCGCTTCGCTGCGCAGCGCACTGTAATAGTCAGAGGCCGAGTTGCCTGTCGGGACGTAAACGAGGCCCAGCGCGTTATCGCCGGTCATCGCAGCCCAGGAGTTTGGCGTTCCACGGCTGTAGTGGTTGTTGCCGGTTGGCTGACTGTGGTCGTCGGGACGATTCACGTCCCAGGCCCACAGGAACTTGCCGCTTTCGGCGTCATAACCACGGATCACACCGGACGGGGCCCAGCGGCGCTGGCCATCGAGAACTTCGTGGTTGACCACGGCCACGCCGTTCACGATCGGCGGCGGCGTCGTCATGGACACGAAACCTGGAACGGATTCGCCAAGGCCCTGCATCAGATTGACCTGGCCGCCATTGCCGAAGCCCTCGCACAGATTACCGGTCGCGGCATCAACCGCGATCAGGCGCATGTCGAGCGTGCCTTCAAGGATACGGTTATGACAGGGCTGGCCTTCAGGCACCTGCGACGACGTGAAATACGTCACGCCCTTACACGCGGCGGTGTAGGGAATGGATTCGTATTTCTCGTTGATGTTGTGACGCCAGATTTCCTTACCCGTTGCCGGGTCAAGCTTCATGATGTCGTTCTGAGCCGAACACATATAGAGGCCGTCACCCACCTTGATCGGTGTGGTTTCAGCAGCCCATTTGTTCACCTGTCCCGGACGCGGATAACTGCCGGTATGGTAAACGAAGGCGACCTTGAGCTGATCGGCATTCTGCGGCGTGATCTCGGACAGCGGCGAATAGCGCATCTGGCTGTCGTCATGACCGTAGGCGGCCCAGTCACCAGAGGCCGGACTGGCACTCTGCTGCGGGGCCATCTGCGGGACCTCGTTCGGATCCATGGACCCGATATCCGGCAGATTGGCGGCGTTCACACCAGGGGCCTGAGGCGCATATGGCGAAGGGCCGGAAAAGCGGCTCGTCGCAGACGGAGCGTTTTCGGTCGGCTCGAAGGAATTGCCATTGCCGGGGCCAGGCACTGTGGAGGTCGGCGAACCGCCGCTCCCTGCAGGGGCGAACTGGGCATTGGCGACCAGCGGAGCGCAGGCCAGCGTGGCACAGGCGGCGGTGGCAAGAAGATGGGATCTGCGCATCAGACGGCTCCCCTCAGGGTACGACGGGTTTCCATCCGGCGAAGAACCGGAATGGTGAGGGCGACAAGGATACCCAGCAGCGTCGGGCCGAAATCACGCGGGAGAAGATCAACGGGGCTTAAGCCCACTTCCCACAGCGACCAGATCCATGTGTAGCCCAGCGCACCCAGATAGAGGAATGCGCCCAGCGTGCGTCCCATGACCATGAAAACACCACTGGCGACCAACAGGATGCCACAGAGAACGTAATAGACAGAGCCGCCCAGCATCGCGAGGTCAGCCCCGCCGATAACGAAGAACAGCCCCACCAGAATGATAACGACCCCAAGGACCAGTGTGAGCCACTCGGTCAGGGTCCTGTTGCCATAAGTATTTGGCATTGGTGAAAGCCTCCTGAACTGATAGCCCGGACGGTAATTCCAGACTTTCAGGAAAGCTATGGCTCTTTTCCAATATTGTTGAATTCCACTCTAACAAAACCGTGTTCGAATACAGTTTCACTTCGGTGAATTCAAATGAACGTTATCTTTATTACCCGGCCGGGATAGTCACGACAGCACCGCCTGTATGATTGGTCGCTGCAAGAGCTGCAAGAACCTGCACCATCGTAAAGGCCAGTTTGCTCTGAAAATCCCTGTCACTGATCCAGAACCAGGTATCGTTGTAACTTACGGCAGCATAACGCGCATCGGGTTCTTCCTTGCCCGAATGAATCACCACTTCCGGTCGGTTCTCGATCCCGACCTGTCCGATCGTGGGGGGCGTACGCCCGGTCTTGATATCATCTTCCGGGACTTCGACTTCGTAGGCGAGCTGCGTCAGCATCGCGAGCATCGACCGGGTCAGAATGGCAATCTGTCCTGAGTGCTTCGGATAAGGGCCGTAGACGATCTCCGCCTCTTCCGCAGTCGGATCAAGATGCAGCAGACGGCGCACTTCCGCCTGGATTGCCAGCAGGTTGCTGTCCGACGTGGAAGTCAGGACGAGATAGGACCGTTCCGCCCCGCCGCCATTGCCGCCGTTGCTGTCGGATTTTCCGCCATTCTTTTTGGGGTCGGGTGGCGTGGCGCTTTCGGTAGTGATGCGGATGGTCATGGCCCCCGCAATCTGAAGCTGTCGCAGGTCGTGCAGAAGCAGATAAAACCGCACGGACCCGCCCCCGAACGGGCCCGCACCAAGCCCGCGGACATTGGACAGGCCATCAATCGACTGTGCCGTCAGACGCAGCAATGTATCGATCGGCAGGCCACCAAGACTGAGGGGCATGATAACAGTGGGCGAGATCGGACGGACCACGTTTTCAGCATATTGCTGGCCCGTCACCGGCTGGTAGGTAAAGGTCGGGTTTTCCCCGAGAGACATCGTCCCCGTGCCGAACAGGTAGTTCCCTACCGCGGTCGCCGGATAGGCGTAAAAGCCGCCGCTGATGCTCTTGGATACGCTGTAGCCTGCAATCACCTGCGTCGTATCGAGGAAGGTTGGTGGGTCAGCATAACGCAGACGGACAATGTTCAGCAGCATCTCGTGCTTCTGCGTATCGCCCAGCGCACGGGAGTATTCGAGCTGGTCGTTCCGCAGTTTTCCGGGGCCCATCGGGCCACAGGCGGAGAGACCAGTTGCGGAAAAACAGGCCAAGGCAGCCAGCAGCGTGGCACGAAAGTAAGGATGATTCGGCATGGCTGTATGAAGACTGTCCCATTGGCAGGCAAAGCGGAAGACACAACCTTACTAGAGGGGGATGCCCATATCTGAAACAGCCATCTTCCCCTTCATGCTCCGCAGAGCGAACATTCTCGACGAAATGTGTCGTCCAAGTGCTTGAAAGACCTTGCGGCGTTGCCTAGATCATGAGTCGGAACACAGGCCCGTGAGGGTCTGGATACGTCAATAGGGTTCGATCCGGTGCCTCACAGGGCCGGGACGGGCCGCTGAGAGGACTGATTTACATGAGCAAAGTCATTGGCATTGACCTTGGTACCACCAACTCCTGCGTTGCAGTGCGCGAGGGTGACGAAACCAAGGTGATCGAAAACAGCGAAGGCGCCCGCACGACGCCGTCCATGGTCGCTTTCACCGATAATGGTGAGCGTCTCGTCGGACAGGCCGCGAAGCGTCAGGCTGTGACCAACCCGTCCAACACCCTGTACGCCGTCAAGCGTCTGATCGGCCGTCGTTACGACGATCCGACCGTTCAGAAGGACAAGGAAATGGTGCCTTACGGCATCGTCCGTGGCGACAATGGCGATGCATGGGTTGAAGCACGCGGCGAGAAGTACGCTCCGTCGCAGATCGCAGCCTATGTTCTGGGCAAGATGAAGGAAACCGCCGAGAGTTATCTTGGTGAAGCCGTTTCTCAGGCCGTCATCACGGTTCCTGCCTACTTCAACGACGCCCAGCGTCAGGCAACCCGTGACGCCGGCAAGATTGCCGGTCTCGAAGTCCTGCGCATCATCAACGAGCCGACCGCAGCAGCCCTCGCCTATGGCCTTGGCAAGCGCGATTCCGGCACGGTGGCCGTGTATGACCTTGGTGGTGGCACGTTCGACGTTTCCATCCTCGAGATCTCCGACGGCGTGATCGAAGTGAAGTCCACGAACGGTGATACGTTCCTGGGCGGTGAAGACTTTGACAACCGCATCATCGGGTTCCTGGCCGACGAGTTCAAGAAGGACCAGGGCATCGACCTGCGTGGCGACAAACTCGCTCTGCAGCGCCTGAAGGAAGCCGCCGAGAAGGCCAAGATCGAGCTGTCCTCCTCCAAGGAGACCGAGATCAACCTGCCGTTCATCACGGCTGATGCTTCCGGCCCGAAGCACCTCGTCGTCAAGCTGTCCCGCGCCAAGCTGGAAAGCCTGGTCGATGATCTGGTGCAGCGGACGCTCGGCCCGTGCCGTGCAGCCATCAAGGATGCGTCCGTCTCCCCGAGCGAGATCGACGAAGTCATCCTCGTTGGCGGCATGACCCGTATGCCGAAGGTCATTGAAACGGTTAAGGAATTCTTCGGCAAGGAACCGGCCCGCAACGTCAATCCTGACGAAGTGGTCGCCATCGGTGCCGCCGTTCAGGGCGCTGTCCTGAAGGGTGACGTCAAGGACGTCCTGCTGCTCGACGTGACGCCGCTGTCGCTGGGTATCGAGACGCTGGGTGGCGTGTTCACCCGTCTGATCGACCGCAACACGACGATCCCGACCAAGAAGAGCCAGACCTTCTCCACGGCTGAAGACAACCAGAACGCCGTGACCATCAAGGTCTATCAGGGCGAGCGTGAGATGGCGGCTGATAACAAGCTGCTGGGCAACTTCGACCTTCAGGGCATTGCCCCCGCGCCGCGCGGCATGCCGCAGATCGAAGTCACCTTCGACATCGACGCCAACGGCATCGTGAACGTGTCCGCCAAGGACAAAGCCACGAACAAGGAACAGCAGATCAAGATCCAGGCGTCTGGCGGTCTGTCTGACTCCGACATCGACCGCATGGTCAAGGACGCTGAAGCCAATGCTTCTGCCGACAAGGCCAAGCGTGAACTGGTCGAGCTGCGCAACAGCACGGAAGGCCTCATCCACCAGACCGAGAAGTCCATCACCGAAGGTGGCGACAAGGTTCCGGCGGCTGACAAGTCCGAAGCTGAAGCGGCCATTGCCGAAGCCCGCGAAGCTCTGGGTGGCGAAAACCTCGACGCCCTGAAGGCTGCCAGCGAAAAGCTGACGCAGGCTGCCATGAAGGTTGGTCAGGCTGTGTATCAGGCCGGTCAGGGCGCTGAAGGTGCTGCTGCTCCGGAAGCGGAAAAGAAGGACGACAACGTCGTTGATGCCGACTTCGAAGACCTCGAAGACGACCACAAGAAGCACTGATCGGGTGACTTTCCCGGACGGGGCTGAACACCCCGTCTGACCTTGTTTTCCGAGGGCGCCCGTTCCCGCAAGGGGGTGGGCGCCATTCTTGTTTTTCCGGCCCATAACAGGGACCGCCTTCCGGAACGCCCCAAGGACCGACCATGGCCACCAGAATCGACTATTACGAATCCCTTGAAGTCTCCCGCACGGCCTCGCCGGACGAGCTGAAGAAAGCTTTCCGCAAGCAGGCCATGCGCTTTCACCCCGATCGCAATCCGGGTGATGACGCTGCCGAGCAGAAATTCAAGGAAATCAACGAAGCCTATGATGTCCTGAAGGACGCGCAGAAGCGTGCTGCCTATGACCAGTACGGCCATGACGCCTTTGAAGGTGGCATGGGTGGAATGGGCGGCGGCTTCGGCGGTGGTTTTGCCGGTGCTGGCGGTCTGGGCGACATCTTCGACCAGATGTTCGGGGACATGATGGGTGGCCGTCGGGGTGGTGGACGCCGGACCGGGGCGGATGTTCAGGTTCAGGTCGAAATCACGCTGATGGAAGCCTTCACGGGCGTGAAGAAGGACGTTGAGGTCCGCACCCGCGTGGCGTGCAGCTCCTGTCATGGTTCAGGCTCGGCCGATCCCAATGCCGGCAGCAGCACGTGTCCGACCTGTCATGGTGCGGGCAAGGTCCGGGCGCAGCAGGGCTTCTTCCTCGTGGAGCGCCCCTGCCCGACCTGCCATGGTTCGGGACGCACCGTCAGCAATCCGTGCAAGGTCTGTCATGGGACGGGCACGGAAGCGAAAACGGAAACCATCAGCATCGACATCCCGGCCGGCGTCGAGGATGGCACGCGCATCCGCATGGCGGGCAAGGGTGAGGCCGGTGGCGAAGGTGTGCAGCCGGGCGATCTGTATGTGCACATCTCCGTCCTGTCGCATGACATTTTCCAGCGCGACGGGGCGAACATCTATTGCCGCGTTCCGCTGCGCATGACGCAGGCCGCACTTGGGACGGAAGTCGAAGTTCCGGTTGTGGATGGTGGCCGCACCAAGGTCCGCATCCCTGCGGGCACACAGACGGGCGAGACGTTCCGTCTGCGCGGCAAGGGTTTCTCGGTCCTGCGCTCTTCGGCCCGCGGCGACATGTATATTCAGGTCTCGGTTGAGACGCCGAGCCATCTGACGAAGCGCCAGCGCGAGCTTCTTGAAGAATTCGAGAAGGAAGCCGGGGACGACCACGCCAAGGGCAGCCCCGAAAACAGCGGCTTCTTTGCCAAGGTCCGCGACTTCTTCGACGGACGCTGATCTTTTCAGGATTACAAAAAGCCCGGTGGCCTCTTCGGAGCCACCGGGTTTTTTATGTCAGGCCGCGTCGAAAATATCCTTTGGGATCTTTTCCATAACCCCGGCATCCAGCGTCTTGTCCAGCACGGTGCAGCCCTTGCCTTCCGCTTCACGGCGCAGCCACGTTCTGGGCTGCTTCGGAATGGCATTGGCAACGATCAATCCTTCTTTGTCGCAGGGTCTCGACCTTGAGCAGCAAGGAACAGTTGACCCCGACTCATTCCACGGCCCCCGCACCTGCCACAGGATCTTTCAGGCCGTCTGCTTTGACGTCACATTTGGTGTAACGCGCATCGATGTCATGGTGCTGGTATGCGGCCTCGATCATGGCGACAGTGGGATTGTCATCGCATGGCGTCGAGAACGATCCGGTCAGGGTGCTGCGGAAATTCTGCTGGCACATGTGAGGCTCTTCGGATTTCTGCGTGTCGTAGGCTCATCCGAGATGACGCACGGGAGCGCAGAAGGTCCATTCACATTCCGGAAATCTCGGTTTTCTGGCTCAGTCTCCGGGAGGAGCGGTCAGGCCCAGAAGCGCTGCCTCACGCCCCGTCAGCAGATCGGCCAGCGTATAGCCGTCCAGCACCGCCAGAAACGCGCTCAGTGCATCACCCAGCACACCGCGCAATACGCAGGCCGGGGAGAGAACGCAGGGCCGTCCGTCCGTGCTGTTGCGGCCTTCGCAGTCCACCAGCGCCATATCGTCTTCCGTGAAGCGGACGACTGCGCCCACATTGATCTCTGAAGCCGGGCGCGCGAGTTCCAGCCCGCCACCACGTCCGCGAACGGTGGTGACGAAACCACCCTGCCCCAGACGGTGCACGACCTTCACCAGATGGTTTTCGGAAATGCGATAAGCCTGCGCGATCTCGCGGATGGAGATGCGGCGTGTCGAACAGGGCCCCAGATGGTGAACTCCAAGATGGATCAACACGCGCAGGGCGTAATCGGTGTGCAGTGTCAGGCGCATGGCGACTCCTCTGCCAGATTGACAGGCGCAGGTCACGTTTTTAAAGATGTATTTTAAATGCACCTTTAAAGGGACCACTCATGTCCACTTCAGCCGACCGCAGCCTCACGCCCGAGACCATCGCCATCATCAAGGCGACCATCCCGGCGCTCGAAGCCCATGGCGTGACGATCACGTCCGAAATGTACCGCCGCCTTCTGGCCGATCACGCGATTGCGGAAATGTTCGACCCCACGCACCAGTCCACCGGGACGCAGCCCCGGGCGCTGGCGATGGCCGTGCTGGCCTATGCGAAGAACATCGACAATCTGGGTGTGATGGGTGGTGCGGTCGAACGGATCGCGCAGAAACATGCCAGCCTCGAAATCCAGCCCGAGCATTATCCACATGTCGCCACGGCCCTGCTCGGCGCGATTTCGGCCGTTCTGGGGGATGCCGCAACGCCGGAAATCCTTGACGCCTGGGGCAAAGCCTACTGGGCGCTGGCCGATATCCTGATCGGCCGTGAGCATCAGCTTTACGATAGCAGTGCCCATGCTGAAGGCGGCTGGACCGGTTGGCGTCTGTTCCGCATTGTCCGTGCCGTGCCGGAATGTGCGAATGTCACGTCCCTCGAGCTGGAACCAGTGGACGGAAAGCCGGTCATCAGCGCCGTTCCGGGGCAGTATCTGGGTGTGGATCTGGACATTCCGGGTCATGGGCGGACGCGCCGCAATTACAGCATCACCTCCCGCCCGAACCAGAAGGGCTATCGCATCAGTGTTCGTCATGTGCCGAACGGTACTGTTTCAGGCTGGCTGAACAGCGGAAACTCTGAGGGCACGGAGGTTCTGCTGTCTCCGCCTGCTGGCAACTTCGTGCTGCCGGAGAGGGTCGAAGGACCGCTGGCGTTCGTCTGCGCCGGAATCGGGATCACGCCGATGATCGGGATGCTGGAAGCGCTGGCCCAGCCCGGCGTCACAACACCCGTACATGTCGTACAGATTGCCCATTCCGCAGAGACCGCGCCATTTGCGGAGCGTCTCGCGGAACTCTCCCGCAGTTCAGCGGGGCGCATCCGGATCGCGACATGCCTGACGGCCACGGAGGGTCGCCCGACCGCCGCGTGGGTTGCCGGGCATCTCCCCGTCGGCGTCTCGACCTATCTGTGTGGTCCGACAGGCTTCATGCGTGACATGGTGCACAGCCTGCCGGACGCCGGGATTCCAGCCGAGCGCCTGCGTTACGAGACGTTCGGACCGGATACCGGGGTAACGGACTGATTAAAGCGCGCTGGCCTTCTGTTCCGCGTCCGACAGGATACGGGCACGGTCGGCGCCACCATTCGTGGCGAGGCCCTCGGCCTCGATCACGGTGAGGTCCGTGATGCCGATCATGGCGAAAACGGACTTCAGATAGCTGAGCTGATGCTCGAAGGATGCTGCCGGAGAGCCCTCGCCATAGAGACCGCCACGCGCCACGGCGAGCACGACCTTCTTGCCCTTGGCGAGACCTTCGATCCCGTTTGCGCCGTAGCGGAAGGTCTGGCCCGCCACCATGATGCGGTCGATCCAGGATTTAAGCTGGCTGGGAATCGACAGATTGTACATCGGCACGCCGATGACGACGACGTCAGCGGCCTGGAAGGTCTTCAGGGCATTTGCGCCAGCAATCAGTTCGGGACGGCCGGAGACGTCCGGCGTCAGCTCCTTGCCGAGCCAGGACAGGGCTTCAACGTCCAGATGCGGCAGCGGATCGCTGGCGAGATCGAGGGAAATGACCTCGACGGACGGGTCTTTCTTGCGGAACTGGGCGACAGCGGCGGCACTGACCTGACGGCTGGCGGAGCTGTCACCGAGGATGCTGGAATCGATGTGGAGAAGTTTCATTTTGATCTTTCCGGTTCCTGATCGTAACCAGCACCAGATAAGGAACCTTTGAACCCCGCCGCAAGAAGGCACATTCCGGAGCCATAGGCACATGGATGTTCGCGTCAGTGAAACCGCCCCTCTCCCTAAGCCGGCCACAGTGCAGGCTGCGGCCCCGACTGACGACACACATAGCAGCGACGCCTGCGCGGTTATCCGCTCTATTCTGGCGCGCACGACGGACAAGTGGAGCATCCTGATCGTCAAATCGCTCGGACGCGGGCCGCACCGGTTCAGCGAACTGCGCCGCGCGATCGACGGAATTTCACAGCGGATGCTGACGCTCACCCTGCGCAATCTGGAACGCGACGGCCTCGTTTTGCGGACCGTCACCCCGACGACTCCGCCGCGCGTCGATTATGAACTCACGACGCTCGGGGAGTCGCTGTGGACGCTGACGGAGGCCTTCGGTCAGTGGGCGCTGTCCAACCGTCCCGAAATCGAGGCGGCCCGCACCCGTTTTGACGCCCGGCTTGACGCCAACACCTGATTTTTCCGTTCTGATGGACCGACTATGACCCTGATTTCCGCTCCCCGCATTGGTATCGCCGGCATTACGGGCCGGCTTGGAACGCTCTGCGCCGAAGAAGCAGGCAACGCCCTCGTTGGCGGACTTTCGCGCACTGCAGATGCCCAGCGCAACATCACAACCGATCCTGCCACGCTCGCGAAAAGCTGCGATGTGGTGATTGATGTCAGCCACGCCGCGACCGTCCCGGCTCACGCGGCGGCCTTCGCGCAAGCCGGATGCGCCTGGGTTCTGGGAACGACGGGGCTTGATCAGGGCGCGCAGGATGCCGTGAATGCGGCGGCGCAGCACATTCCCGTCCTTCAGGCCGCCAATTTCTCACCGGCGCTGACGCTGTTTCTGGAACTCGCGCGACAGCTTGGCGCGGGCCTGCCGGATTACGATGCGGAAATCCTTGAGGTTCATCACCGCCAGAAGCTAGATGCCCCGTCCGGCACGGCGCTGGCGATTGGCCGGGCTGTAGCGGAAGGACGTGGGGTCAGTCTGGAAGACGTGGCACGGACCGATCAGAACGGTCTCAGACCGGACGGGGCGATCGGATTCGCCTCGCTGCGCGGCGGACAGATCGTGGGCGAGCATGACCTTGTTCTGATGGCCGCGGACGAACAGATCACCCTGTCCCACCGCGCACTGGACCGCAGGGTTTTCGCAAGAGGCGCGCTACTGGCCGCAAAATGGCTCGCAAGCCGCCAGCCCGGCCTTTACACAATGGCCGACGCCTTAAAACGCTAACCAAAAACAGGGTGCGGGGATCAAGATCCCTGCCGGGCCCGGGCAGAGCCCGGACTCCCCCGATCAACCGCCAGCAATAGGCAGGTTCACACCCGTCATGAAGCTGGAATCATCCCCAAGCAGGAACGCCACCACGCCGGGGATCTCGTTGATGTCGCCATAGCGGCGCATCGGGACACTGCCGATCATCTGCTCGGACACCACCTTGGGGTCGGTGGAGAAATACTGGCTTCCGACCTTGGCCTGAAGCTCGACCTGACGCTCCCACATGAAGCCGGGGCCCATGTAGCCGGGGCTGATGGCGTTTACGCGGATGTTGTAGGGGGCAAGATCGAGCGCGGCCGTTTCGGTCAGGGCGATAATGGCGCCCTTGGAGGCACCATAGGCGGCCATGTTCGGCGGCCCCTTAACACCGGCCATGCTGGCAGTGTTGACGACGCGACCGTAGTTCTGCGTGATCATCTGGCGCGTGACGGCCTTGAGGACGTGGAACGCGCCGGTGACGTTGATCGTCAGCACGCGCGCGAAATCCTCGGACGGGTAGTCCTGCACCGGGGCGAAGGCGCCCTGATAACCGGCATTGTTGAACAGGAAGTCGATCCTGCCGAAGTCCCGGACCACGGCGTCCACGGTTTCAGTCACGGCGTCTTCGGACGTGACGTCACAGACATAGGAGCGGGCTTCGACGTCCTTTGCCCGGACGGCGGCTTCCGCCTTTTCCAGAGCCTCGCGGTTCATGTCCAGCAGGGCGATGGCCGTCCCTTCCCCGGCCAGACGGAGGGCGGTCGCGAGACCGATATTGCCACCTGCGCCGGTGACCAGACAGACTTTACCGCTAAACTGATTCGACATTGCGAATGCCTCAAACTCTCTGTTTTTCCTGAGGTGCCCTCATGGCGGGCACTGATGGTTCCGGGAATACGAACGCAGCATGGACGGTGTCGTTGAAAAATGAAACGGGTGGCCACGCTCTCTTTTTTGTGATCTGAGGCCGGTTTTCCGCACTTTTCCGCAGAAAACCGCGTTCGGACCCCATACAGCCCCTTGACCCTTGCGCCCAATTCCGCCAAGCCGTCCCCTCCCTGAATGCCACAGTCCGCCTGCCAAGGCACGCTGTGGCCCTTCTCACCACTCATTCCCTGCGAGGTCCCTGAGTGCGCAATCACGGCGATTTCCTTTTCACGTCCGAGTCCGTTTCCGAGGGCCATCCCGACAAGGTGGCGGACCGCATTTCCGATACCGTTCTGGACGCCTATCTGCAGGCCGATCCGGAAGCGCGTGTTGCTTGTGAGACGCTGGTCACCACCAACCGCGTCATCCTGGCCGGTGAAGTCCGCGGCCCCAAAGAGGTCGAAGACACGCTGATCGACCGCGCCCGTGAAGCCATCAAGGACATCGGCTACGACCAGGAAGGTTTTTCCTGGAAGAAGGCCGAAATCACCTCTTACCTGCACGCACAGTCCGCCGACATCGCCCAGGGCGTTGACAGCGGCAGCGACAAGGACGAGGGCGCTGGTGACCAGGGCATCATGTTCGGCTACGCCACGCGCGAAACCGAACACCTGATGCCTGCGCCACTGTTCTATGCGCAGACGATCCTCGAGCGCATCCGCGACTACCGCAAGAACGGTGACGCCCGTGGCGTCGGCCTTCTGCCGGATGCCAAGAGCCAGGTCACGCTGCGTTATGTCGATGGCAAGCCCGTTGGCGTCACGTCCGTCGTGATTTCCACGCAGCATGTCGAAGGCATGAGCCAGAACACGATCCGCGAGACGCTTCGCGACGTGGTCAACGGCATCCTGCCGGAAGGCTGGACCTGCCCGGAAGACGAGTTCTACGTGAACCCGACCGGCAACTTCGTCATCGGTGGACCGGACGGCGACGCCGGCCTGACGGGTCGCAAGATCATCGTCGACACCTATGGTGGCGCAGCCCCGCATGGTGGTGGCGCATTCTCCGGCAAGGATCCCACGAAGGTGGACCGTTCGGCAGCCTATGCCGCACGTTACCTCGCCAAGAACGTCGTGGCCGCCGGCCTTGCCGACCGCTGCACGATCCAGCTCAGCTACGCCATCGGCGTGTCCAAGCCGCTCTCGGTCTATGTTGACCTCGACGGCACGGGCAAGGACGTGGACGAAGCCCGTCTGGGTGCAATCCTCAACGAGGTTGTGGACCTGTCCCCGCGCGGCATCCGCAAGCATCTGCGTCTGAACCGTCCGATCTATGTTCCGACCTCCGCTTACGGCCATTTCGGCCGTGCGCCGGACCCGGTTCTGGACAACTTCACCTGGGAACAGACCGATCTGGTCACCACGCTGCGTGGCGCCCTGAACCGGTAATCTGGCAGAAAACCCCTGGTCGAGTCTCTCAAACCCCAGCCGGAGCGGCTTTATGGCCGTCAACGCGGCCATCCGCTCCGGGCCCGGCAGCAGCACCTTCTTGAGAAGGCGCTGCCCCGGCTTTCCTTTACTTCACCGGAAAATCCCGCTGCGGGATTCTCCGATGCGGTCTCGCGCGTCTTTCTCGAAATCGGTTTCGGCGGTGGCGAACATGCCATCGGCCAGTCCGAACTGAACCCGGATGTCGGCTATATCGCCTCCGAGGTTTTCGAGAACGGCCTGTGCTCGCTGCTTTCGCGCCTCGTGCCCGAAGGCGAGGAAGACACGGCAACGCCGCCTCCCCATTTCCGCATCTGGGCCGAAGACGCCCGCCTGCTGCTCAAGGACATGCCTGATGCATGCCTGGACCGGGCGTATCTGATGTTCCCGGATCCGTGGCCCAAGGCCCGGCACGCCAAGCGCCGCTTCGTGCATCCGGAAAATATCAAACAGATGCATCGTGTCCTGAAACCCGGCGCCATCTGGCGCGTCGCCAGTGACCATCCCGTCTATCAGGAGTGGGTCACGGACGTGATGGGCAAGCAGGACCTGTTCGATGCGCCGCCCCCGGCGAAAGAACGTCCCGAAGGCTGGTCGCCCACGCGCTATGAGGCCAAGGCCTTCCGCGAAGGGCGCGTGCCGTTCTACTGGACTTTCACGCGCCGTCCCTGAAACCCTTATCTCAGTTATTCAGCGAGTTTCCTGACATCATGACCCAGATCGAACGCGAAGAAATGGAATTCGATGTCGTGGTGGTCGGTGGCGGTCCCGCCGGTCTGTCCGCCGCGATCCGCCTGAAACAGCTGATGCCGGACGCGGGCATCTGCCTGATCGAAAAGGGCAGCGAGATCGGCGCCCATATCGTCTCGGGCGCCGTCATCGAGCCGCGCACGCTCGACGAGCTTCTACCGAACTGGCGCGATCTGGATGCCCCGCTGCGCACACAGGTGACGGAAGAGCGGATGCTGTTCCTCACCGAAACGCGTTCTTTCGAGGTTCCGTATCTGGACCGTGTGATGCCGCAGATGGCCAATCACGGGAACTATGTCGTCTCGCTCGGGGAAGTCTGCCGCTGGCTTGGCGAGCAGGCCGAGGCTCTGGGCGTGGAAATCTATCCAGGCTTTTCGGGCGCGGAACTGTTCATCGAGAACGACCGTGTCGCCGGTGTGATTACGGGCGACATGGGCATCGAGCGCGACGGCGAACACGGGCCGAACTTCACGCCCGGCATGATCCTGCGCGCGAAGCAGACCATCCTGACCGAGGGCGCACGCGGCTCCCTCACGGGGCACGCCATGAAGCGTTTCGGCCTGCGCAAGGGCGTCGATCCGCAGACCTATGGTCTCGGCGTCAAGGAAGTCTGGGAAATCCCGGCGGAAAAGCATCGCCCGGGCCTCGTGCAGCACAGCTTCGGCTGGCCGCTCGACGATCACACCTATGGCGGGGCGTGGCTCTATCATTTCGGGGAAAATCTGGTCAGCTTTGGGTTCGTGACCGGCCTCGATTACGCCAACACCTATCTGTCGCCTTTCGAGGAAATGCAGCGCACCAAGCTGCACCCGGCGTTCCGGGAACATTTCGAGGGCGGCAAGCGCCTGATCTACGGCGCACGCGCCCTGTCCGAGGGTGGCTTCCAGTCCATTCCGCGCCTGACCTTCCCCGGCGGCGTTCTGGCTGGCGATTCCGCGGGCTTCCTGAACGTCCCCAAGATCAAGGGCACGCATACGGCCATGAAGTCCGGCATGATCGCGGCTGAAGCCGTGGCCGAGGCTCTGGAAAAAGACAAGAAGGAAGCCGCCAGCATGACGGCGCGCGTCCGCCAGTCCTGGCTGTGGTCCGAACTGCGTGACGTCCGCAATATCCGCCCGGCTTTCGCGAAATGGGGCATGAAGCTCGGCGCGATCTATGCTGGCATCGACAGCATGATCCTGCGCGGCCGTGCGCCCTGGACGCTGCATCACCCGCATGCCGATAACGAGACGCTGCGCCCGGCTTCGCTGTGCACGAAAATCGAGTATCCCAAGCCTGACGGAAAGATCACTTTCGATCGCGTCAGTTCGGTCTTCCTGAGCAGCACGAATCACGAGGAAAACCAGCCGGTTCACCTCAAGCTGCGCAACGAGGCGATCTGGCAGACCGTCAATCACGACGTGTTCGATTCGCCCGAAAGCCGTTACTGCCCCGCTGGCGTCTATGAACAGGAACAGACGGGCGAAAACGCCTGGCAGCTCCGGATCAACGCCCAGAACTGCGTGCACTGCAAGACCTGCGACATCAAGGACCCGACGCAGAACATCGACTGGTGCACGCCTGAAGGTGGCGGCGGTCCGAACTATCCCGTCGGGATGTGAATTTCTTCCCGCAGACGGGATCATCCGGAGCGGGATGTGACTTTTCCGGGCAGTCCCGCTACGGTGACGCCCGTTTTTGTGGCGTCGACAGCAGCGAAAGATGACGATGAAAGTTCTGGTCCCAGTCAAACGGGTGGTCGATTACAACGTCAAGGTACGTGTAGCGGCCGATGGCAGCGGTGTCGAAACGCAGGGCGTGAAAATGTCCATGAATCCGTTCGACGAAATCGCAGTCGAAGAAGCAGTGCGCCTGCGTGAAAAAGGCGCTGCCAAGGAAGTCGTGGTCGTGACCGTCGGCGCACAGGCCGCGCAGGACGTACTGCGCACGGCCATGGCCATGGGTGCGGATCGCGCCATTCTCGTGCGGACGGACGACACGCTTGAGCCGCGCGCCGTGGCCAATGTGCTCAAGGCCATCGCCACGCGCGAGGAAGCCGGCCTGATCTGCATGGGCAAGCAGGCGATCGACGACGACATGAACGCCACGGGCCAGATCCTGGCCGCGAAGCTCGGCTGGCCGCAGGGCACGTTCGCCAGCGCTGTGACGGTTGCCGATGGCCGTATCGAAGTTGCCCGCGAAATCGATGGCGGCACGGAAGTCGTGTCCCTCACGCTCCCGGCCGTAGTGACGGCGGATCTGCGCCTCAACGAACCGCGCTATGCCTCCCTGCCGAACATCATGAAGGCCCGCAAGAAGCCGCTTGAGACGGTCGAGATCGACAGCCTTGGCGTCGATACGGCGTCGCGCCTGACGGTGGTCTCCGTGGCCGAACCGCTGGAGCGCAAGGAAGGCGTGAAAGTGAACAGCGCGGCCGAACTGGTCGAGAAGCTCAAGACAGAAGCGAAGGTGATCTGATGACCGCTCTTGTTCTGGTTGAAGTCGAGAACGGCGCAGTCCGTCAGGCTTCCCGTTCGGCTGTTGCCGCGGCCTCGCGCTTCGGTGCCGTCGACGCCATCGTGTTCGGAGACGGCGCACAGGCCGCTGCCGCCCTGCCGGGTGTGACGCGCGTTCTCAGCGTGCCGGGTCTGGTCAATGATCTGGCCGAGCCTGCTGCCGATCTGCTGGCCGCTCGCGCAAAGGACTACAGCCACATCGTGGCCGCAGCTTCCGCCACCGGCAAGAACATCCTGCCGCGTCTGGCGGGCCTGCTGGACGTGCAGCCCATTCCGGATGTGGTCGAGATCAAGGACGCCGACACGTTCGTGCGCCCGATCTATGCCGGTAATGCGCTGGCAACGGTCCGCTCTGCTGACAGCATCAAGGTACTGACGGTCCGCGGCTCCAATTTCGAACCGGTCGCCGCTGAAGGTGGCTCGGCCGCCATTGAGACAATCGAGGCTCCGGCCAGCGAAAAATCCGTCTTTGTGAAGGTCGAGCTTTCCGCATCCGATCGTCCGGAACTGGAATCTGCCCGCGTGGTGATTTCCGGCGGCAAGGGCATGAAGGATGCAGCGAACTTCAAGCTGCTCGAGCCCATCGCCGACAAGCTGAACGCCGCTATCGGCGCCTCGCGTGCGGCCGTGGATTCCGGCTTTGCCCCCAACGAGATGCAGGTCGGCCAGACCGGCAAGATCGTGGCGCCGGAACTCTATATCGCCGTGGGCCTGTCGGGTGCGATCCAGCATCTGGCCGGCATGAAGGACAGCCGCGTGATCGTGGCGATCAACGCCGATCCCGAAGCGCCGATCTTCAAGGTCGCCGATTACGGCATCGTGGGCGATCTGTTTGAAGTCCTGCCGGAACTCGAAAAAGCGCTGTAAGGCGCTCTTTCGCTGAAACGACAAAAAAGGGGCGCCCCATGACGGGACGCCCCTTTTTTCATGACAGGACCTGACGCAGGTTTAACTGGCTCTGTGAGCCCCATGAGGCACTCTTCAGGACACGGAGACCCTCATCATGACCCTGCGCAAGTTCATCCGGGACATCCTGTCCTGCCTGCCCATCATTCTGGGCGCCCTGACCATTCACACCGCCCTTGCGGCTGCTTACATCGTGCCCTCAGCTTCGATGGAGCCCACGCTGATGATTGGCGACCAGATTGGGGTGGTTGTGCCGTCCTATGGTCTCAGCACAGCCAATCTGCCGTTCGGGACTTTGCTGAAACCCACATCCGAAACGGGCACCCGCGTCTTCGGGCGCCTCCCCCATCGCGGCGACGTGGTCGTGTTCCGCGCACCCGCCAATCTTCAACAAACCTGGGTCAAACGCGTGATCGGCCTTCCCGGAGACACGGTCGCACTGGTGCACGGCCGCGTTATCCTGAATGGAGCCGAGCTTCCATGGAAAGACATGGGGCCTGCGCGCGAGGAAAGCCGCAAAAATGTCTGGCACCCCGCAGAACGCTATGAAGAAATCCTGCCGGGAAACGTGCATCATGACATTCTCAAAATGTCGCAGGACGGGGAACTCGACACGGTTGCCCCGTTCACCGTTCCCGCAAACCACCTGTTCGTCATGGGCGACAACCGCGACAACTCCGCCGACTCGCGGGTGAGCGTTGCGGATGGAGGCGTCGGACTTCTGCCGCTCTGGAACCTTCAGGGACAGGCCCGTGCCGTCCTGTGGTCGTGGCGGGATATCTGCAGAACAGCTCTCGTTCTTTGATTTTTCGCCCAGCCCCTCTTGCGGTAAAACGTTAACACCTGTAGGAGAAGCGCCGTCGGCCGGAGTGTAGCTCAGCCTGGTAGAGCACTGTGTTCGGGACGCAGGGGCCGGAGGTTCGAATCCTCTCACTCCGACCAGCCGACTAATTTTTCCAGAAATCGCTAAAGCAGTTTTCGGGCCTTAGGCCAGAGCATGACTGCGCCTTAAACGCAGAAAAATGCCCTCCCCTCGGGAGAGGGCAAAATGGCTTCAGGAACGCTTGTCCCAGGCCGAAGAGATCGGCCAGACGCCTTGGGCGTAGACCTGACCATAAGCATGGACTTCCGTCAGGAAGGTCCGCTCGCCTTCAAGAACGATCTTCACAGTCGGGGCCAGCGTGCCGCCGATGCGATAGGTCGCCGGATCCTGCGGATCAGCCGAACCCGGCTGCGGCAGGGTATCGATGAAGGACTGCACGTAACCGGCAGGATCGACGAAGTGCGAATAGGTTTCGTACGGAGCGGCGGACGGATTGCCGAGCACGAGACCCGATCCGTTCAGCGGAACATACGGACCGAAGATGCCGTTGCGCGAAACAAAGCCATACACACCGTCCGGACCCGTGCTGTTGCCGGTGAAGGTGGAGTGATGGGAGATCGTGAACAGATAGGTCAGACCATCCTGGAACACGACATGCGGACGTTCCGTCTGGTCATTCACGCCCAGAGCCGTCACCAGCGCAGGCAGCATTTCCCACTGCGAGAAATCGCCTTTCTTGGCGTCGGATGTCAGGCGGGCAATGCCGATGGCGGCGGCACCATACTGCGCACCGGCCGGTACGGTCGTGGCAGGCGGAACAAAGCCCATCTCGTCGGAATCAATGGTGAAGTCGCCACGCATGCCGGGCACATTGCCCTCGAACAGCGCATAGATCTCGTTGTCGTCCGGATTGCGGAAGATGTGCGGATCGCGGAAGTCCCAGTAGGCGTCTTCGACGATATTGGCGTAGTTCACGCCGTCCGCCTGGAACATATCCGTGCAGACATCGAAACCTTCGAACCACACGCCGGTCGCATCTGCCATGACCTGGCCCGTCGTGTAGGACGGAACGGACTCGGACGGGGAATCGTTGACGGACGTGTAGAACAGATCGACCGTGTTGGCGCTGTTTTCGCGCATGACGGCACAACCGGACCATTCCCAGCTGCGGGAATTGGCGCCTTCCTTGATGACGCGGCCACCGAACTTCCAGTCTGCACCGTTGCCGGTGCGGCTATAGTAGTAACCGATATAAGAATAGTTGTTGCGGCTGTGCCAGCCATCGACCGTATCGCCCGTTGCGGAACGATCGGCGACAAGGGCGAACATGATGTACCAGCCCTTGAAAGTTACGGTCTTGCCGTGGATGTCGCGCAGCAGCCAGGTGTCCCACTGCCATACATCGGAATCGATGACCGGGAATGCATAGTCGATGACCGGCATGGTCGTCGTCGGATCATCGGTACGGATCTTCATCGCGTCAGCGATCGTCCAGCGCGAACCCGACTGGGTAGCGCTCTGCATGCTGGAAACAGCGTTCATGATTTTTCCTGTAGCTGAAAAGAGAAGAACCTGACGCATCCCAGTAACCGGAATATTTTTCATTTCCGGTTACTGGATTAACGTCTGAACAAAAGGATTAAATCCTGTACTGAGCCGTAATTTCCATACCGAGAAACATGTCTTGCTTCTAAAATTGAGCAACAAAAAAGGCCGATCCTTTCGGAAACGGCCTTTTGAAAATTTCTTGATCTGAAATGGTGCTTCGAACCATTTATTAATTATGTTTTATGGCTCAGTGCCACAGTTATAGGAAAAACATGCGCGCAATGCAAGCAGAAAATTTCCGCTTATCTTTTGACGGGTCCATCCACAAAGAAACCCACCCGTCGCCGGGTGGGTTTTGAGCAGGCTTTAAAGGCTGCAGTGCTCAGCCGCGCTGAAAGCCAGCCAGCGCGGAGCGTGAGAGCTCTTCCAGAAGATCAATCGCTTCTTTCGAGTCGTTCAGACAGGGCACCAGGGCAAACTCCTCGCCCCCCGCTTCCACGAATTCTTCCCGAAGCTCGTTGCCGATTTCATCCAGCGTCTCAATGCAGTCCGTCATGAAGCCGGGCATGATGACGGCAATCTTCGTGATTCCCTGCGCCGGAAGAGCTTTGACGAAAGGCGCCGTGTAGGGCTGAATCCATTCCAGCGGCCCAAAGCGGGACTGGAACGTCAGGGGCATCTGCTCTTCGCTCAGCCCCAGAGCCACCCGAAGCCCGGCAATCGTGCGCTCACACTCGTCCCGATATGTGTCGCCCTTTTCGATACAGGTTTTGGGGAGACCATGAAACGACGCAACGATCTGCTGCGGCTTGAAGCTCAGACCCGCCAACGTATCCTGAACGGACGTCTCAAGCGCGCGTATGAAAGCAGGGTGATCCGGGAATGACGGAACCGTCAGAACCGCTGGCTGACGACGCAGACGCATAAGCACGCGGAAAAGCTGGTCATTGGCAGTTGCGGTCGTGGTTGCGGAATATTGCGGATAAAGCGCAATGCTGACGATCCGGTCACAGCCCTGATCCATCAGACTTTCAAGGGATTTCGCAACAGAGGGGCGCCCGTAGCGCATCCCCCATTCGACCGGCACACCATCAGCACGAAGCCGCTCGGCCAGTCCTTCAGCCTGCCTGCGCGTATAGACGCGCAATGGCGAGGCATTTTCTTCCTTGTGCCAGATCCGCGCATAATTTGCGCCGCTGGCAAAAGGACGCTTTGTGAGGATGATGCCCTGAAGGATCGGTTGCCAGAACAGGGGAGAACTCTCGATGACGCGACGGTCAGAGAGAAACTCGCTGAGGTATCTTCTTACCGAGAAGTAGCCTGTGTCATCAGGCGTTCCCAGATTGATAAGAAGAACGCCTGTCCGGCCTTCTGGCGGAGGGGCAATACGGGGAGTTTTGTGTAAAAATGCCATGGTACCCTCTACTGTGGAACCAGGCACGGACTTAGGAAAGAGGGAAAACGCCTGGGGATACGCGTCCCTTACGGGACGCTATCGTCGGTGTCTTACTTTCGCATAGGAAACATCCGGTTTCCGCGTCCCTTGCAGCAAAGTATAGGCAAACACCGCAACGGCGACGGTCATGGGACCAACATACGGCAGAAGAGTATTCGTCAGAGCCATACTTGCCTCCTTTGAGCCTTTGGAAAAGATTTTCTGGCAGGCTCAATTCAGAGAGTGAGCACATCTTCAGCTCGTTTCAACAAAAAAATTCGGAATTCTTCAAAAAACATTCAAGGAAATGAAATATTTTCCTATTTTCAATGCCTTAGGCGAATACGACTCTGCGTCACCTTGCCGACTTCAGGCAACCATCCCATCTCAATGTTGTTACAGACACATCATCCGATTTCAAATTTAAGGATTTCCCGACATGGCTACACAGGATCCCGTCATTTACGTTGTCGCCGACGGCGAAAAAGCCCGTTTCCTGCGTCTTGAAGGCGCGCAGCTCCGCACCATCGCAAGCTTCGACCTGCACAAGGGTTCCAGCGCGGAAAAGGACGTCGCATCCATCAAGGCACCGCGCGAAAATCCGCATGAGCAGCTCAAGGAACACTTCACCCGCGATCTGGCTGGCCATATCAACAAGGCCGCACAGAGCAGCGACGTCGAAGGCATCCTGCTGATCGCGCCGGCTCAGGCATCTCACGAAATCCGCGAACACCTCGACAAGCCGACGAGCAAGAAGCTGTTTAAGACGCTGGTCAAGGATCTGGTCAATACGCCGGACCATGATCTGCTGAAGCATCTCGACCGTCCGGAAACCGGCTGGTCCGAACTCGCTTCCGTCTGAGTTCAATCAGACTTGCGGGAAGATCCTCAGACGGCCTTTCCCGCAATGCAGGCCTGCCTCACCCCGGTCGTTCCCGGCCAGGATGACGGCAGCCCGCGCAGGCAGCGCACGGCCAGAAGCCCGAAACACTGCGCTTCCAGGGCATCCCCGTCCCAGCCAAGGACATCCACGGATGCCACATTCCCCAAACGCTGGTTCAGTCTATCCATCAGCACCGGATTGTGACGGCCTCCGCCCGCGACAAACCACATCTCCGGCCGTACCGGAAACGGCGTCCGTGCGACGGATTCAACCGTAAAAGCCGCCAGCGTCGCAGCCCCGTCTTCCGCAGACAGATCCCGCACACGCGCCATCGCCTCAGGGTGAAAGCTCAGCCTGTCGAGCGACTTGGGCATAGGCCGCGCGAAATACGGAATCGCCAGAAGATCTTCCAGAACGTCCTGACAGACCGTCCCTGACGCTGCCAGTGCACCCCCAAAATCACAGGGCTGGCCCGTATGCTGTAACGCCCAGTCGTCCAGAAGGGCATTGCCCGGCCCTGTATCACAGGCCCAGACGCCCCGCTCCCCCTGCGCGTCCTGTGGCCCCAGCACCGTCACATTCGCCACGCCACCAATGTTGAGCATAGCGACGGAACGCGGATCGCGCTGAAGCAGGGCAGCATGAAACACCGGCACGAGCGGTGCGCCTTCGCCCCCGTTTTCCAGATCCCGCGTCCTGAAATCATACACGACCGGCACATCGCAAAGGTCCTGAAGCAGTCGGGCATCCCCGATCTGCCAGCTCCAACCCCGTTCAGGCTGGTGCAGAATGGTCTGACCGTGAAACCCGATGACAGCAGGCTCCAGATCCGGCGCCTGCTCCCGCAACAGACGCACCGCCTCCACATGCCGCAGTGTCAGATCGCGGGCGACTGCCTGAACTTCGTTGTCATCGTCCGGCAAACCAGCTGCACGATCCAGCAAAGCCCGCGTGCGGGCACGAAGTTCCGGACTATACGGCAGCGTCAGGGATGGCCCCATACGCCCGATCCGCACGCCATCCGTCTCGATCAGGGCGGCATCCACCCCGTCCAGAGACGTCCCGCTCATCAACCCGAGCGCCCAGACCATCCCGGGCGCATCTGCAGGCTTCACCGCACTCAAAGCCGGGCGAGCGCCAGATGCAGGTTGCCCTGACACCGCTCCAGAAGCGGCTCGATCTCCGCCAGAGCCACACCTCGCCGCAACAGAACGGCCCGCTTCGTATTCCCCTGCACAAGGCTCAGTGCATCGCGCGCCTCTTCGGCCGTTCCGCCAGCCAGTTCCATGACCATGCGTTCCGCACGAATCTGAAGCTTGTCGTTGCTGATACGCATGTCCACCATACGTCCGCGATAGACATGCCCAAGACGCGTCATCAGGGCTGTGGAAAACAGGTTCAGCGTGACTTTCTGTGCAGTTCCCGCTGCCATCCGCGTCGAACCCGCCAGAACCTCGGCCCCGGTTGGAATACAGATCCCGAATTCAGCTTCCCGCAGCAGACGCGATTCCGGATTACCGCTGACACCGATCGTCAGCGCCCCGACCTCCCGTCCGAGCTGAACGACCGCACATGTGTAAGGCGTATTGCCGCTCGCCGCGACGCCGATCACCACGTCCTGCGCAGTCGGGTGATAGTCCATCAGATCAAGCCGCGCCTGATCTTCCCGGTCTTCTGCGCCTTCCGCGGCCTGGGTCGTCGCCCCGGCTCCACCGGCCAGCAGCAGAACCAGCTTTTCCGGCGCCACACCAAAGGTCGGCGTCAGTTCAACACCGTCCTGCAATCCGATCCGCCCGGACGTCCCGGCCCCCGCATAGACCAGCCGCCCCCCGGCCTGAAGCCGGGGCACAGCAGCCTCGACGGCCCGTTCGATGGACGGCAATGCCTCCCCGACCCGATCCAGAGCCGCCTTCTGCGACGTCAGAAGCCGACCCAGCAGAGCATCGAGCGGCAGGCGCTCGATGTCCTCATTGGCCGCAAGAACCGTCTCCGTTCGGGACGCCGTCATGACACCACCCTTCTCTGTTGATCGCTCAGTCTTCGTCTTCATCCGGCACTTCATTACGACGGAAAAGCTGCCCGTCCTTCAGAAGTCCCTGCTTCACGATGCTTTCCGCAATCTGAACCGCATTGAGGGCCGCACCCTTGCGCAGATTGTCAGACACACACCACAGCGCCAGACCGTTCTCGACCGACGGATCAATCCGCAGACGGGACACATACGTCGCATCCTCGCCCACACATTCGATCGGCGTCACATAGCCACCGTCTTCGCGCTCATCGCGTAGGATCACGCCCGGCGCCTTGCGCAGCGCCTCACGCGCCTTCTTCAGATCAACCGGCTTCTCACACTCGATGCTGATTGCTTCCGAATGCCCGATGAACACCGGAACGCGCACGCAGGTCGCCAGAACCTTGATGTCCGGGTCCATGATCTTGCGGGTTTCGACAGCCATCTTCCATTCTTCCTTGGTCGCACCGTCGTCCATGAAACGGTCGATATGGGGAATGACATTGAAGGCAATCTGCTTGGTGAACTGCGCCACCGTCGGCTGATCGTTAACGAACGTGCCCTTGGTCTGAGAAAACAGCTCGTCCATCCCGTCCTTGCCGGCGCCCGACACCGCCTGATAGGTCGAGACCACGATGCGCTTGATCCGGAATAGGTCATGCAGCGGCTTGAGCGCCACGAGCATCTGCGCGGTCGAGCAGTTCGGGTTGGCGATGATGCCACGGCTCGCCTTGCCAATCGCCGCCGCATTCACTTCCGGCACGATCAGGGGCACGCCCGGCTCCATGCGGAAATGCGACGTGTTGTCGATCACCACACATCCCGCAGCCGCAGCCTTCGGCGCATAAACGGCCGAAACCGAACCACCCGGCGAGAACAGTGCAATGTCCCAGCCCTTGAAATCGAACGTCTCGAGATTCTGGACCTTCAGGACTTTCTTGTCCCCGAAGGAAATCTCGCGTCCCGTGGAGCGCGGCGATGCCAGCGCCACAACTTCATCGACCGGAAACTCCCGCTCCGCCAGAATTCGCAGCAGTTCACGCCCGACCGCACCCGTAGCGCCAACAACCGCAACCCGATAACCCATGATCTTTTCCCGTTTCCTGAAAATCAGCCCGAAAAGGGCAGACGCTTTAAAAGCGCCGACAGACGGTGCCGCCGCAGTTCGTAGCGGGCCTTGCGCCCCGTCGCCATATAGTTGAGCTGGATGGCATAGCGTGTTCCCACGAACTGCCGGTGCCCGTGCCAGGTTGCCGGACCGTTCGGAAACACCAGCAGCGTCCCTTCCGCCGGCGTCACCTCAACATCGAAATCCTCGACATCATCCGGCCCGTTCAGCAGCCGCAGACAGCCATCGCGTGACGCCCAGTCCTCACCGCGCGGATTGAGATACAGCAGGATCGTGACCAGCTTGGCCTCCGAATCCCGATGGATGCGCCCGTCTTTTTCCCGAGTGCGCCCGCGCACCGTCAGCATGGTCGGCGCATTCGCCAGATCCAGCCCGAATTTCTCCGCCACCAGCGCCTTGAGCTTCGGCCCCTGCAATTCCGCAATCATGCCCGCAACACGCGGCGTCAGCTTCAGGGCTTCCGGCGGAAAAGAGCCGCCAGATTTCATTTCCGGCAGATCGGACACAACCGCCTTCAGGTCATCATTGCCGATGAAATGCGGCACCACCATATGCGGAAACGGCTTTTCCGCAACGGGCGTGCTCTCAAACGCATCATAATCAAGGGAAATCCTGCTCATGGCGCGGAAGGCTAGACGCGGCCCACGCCGGCGACAAGGCCTATTCCACACATGTGAGACCTGCCTTTTGCGAAAGAATATTACCCCCGCAGCGGCTTATGCACCCTGACCATCCTGCTCGTCGCCAGATAGCGGACATATCCTGCCCCCAGGCGGTTCGCACCCCCCGTGCAGACATGCGGCCCGGGCAGAGACGAGAGGCGCCCGTCCCAGACCGTATGGAGAAGACGCGGATCCGTCCGGCATTCCAGCCGCCGATGATCCACCCCGGACTGACCCACATCATCCGCCAGAACGGAATGGACAGACAGATCGCCCCGACGCAGGTCCTGCGCCCCTGCCGACAGACCCGTCAAAGCAAGACCACTTCCCGTCAGAACCGCAAGAAACAGCAGAGCACGCATCAGCGGAACTCCCATCCCAGCAAGGCCGGCTCAGGACCGGTCAGGGATCAAGACGACTCTCGAGCATTAAAAGTTGCGGCAACTTTGTGGCGGGACGAACAGATTTTTGCCTTCAAGCGGCCCGACCACTGGGCCTACACTTGTTTTTCCTGCCCTCTCCAGCGCAAGGCGACATCCCATGAACACACGGTCTCTCGTCCTCCCGGAACTTCTGCCCCTTCTTGATGAGTTCCCCACCGTCGATCTTTCGCCAGAGTCCCTCCCCGCTTTCCGCGAAGGGCTGGAACAGTCCGCCGGACAGTCCTTCCTGCAAGCCGAAGACTACCCCGTCACGCTCGAACGCCTGACCATTCCCGCTACGGACACCGCACCCGCGATCCGTCTCCTGACCGTTCGTCCCCGCAAAAATGCTGCAAACCCGCGCCCGGCCCTGCTGCACCTGCATGGCGGCGGCTATTTCGCCGGCCAGCCCGAATTCACCACGACCCAGCTCTGCCAGTTCGCACAGGAGCTGGACTGCGTGGTCATCTCCCCCGATTACCGCCTCACCCCCGAACACCCGTTCCCGGCCGCAATCGAGGACGCCTACACGACGCTATGCTGGATCACGCGCAATGCCGATACGCTCGGGATTGATCCCGCCCGCATCGGCCTGACCGGCGAAAGCGCGGGCGGGGGCCTCGCCGCGGGACTGGCCCTCCTGACCCGGGACCGGGAAGGACCGACGCTCCTGTTCCAGAACCTCATCTACCCCGTGCTCGACGACCGCACGACGACGGGTCAGCCTGACGCGTCCCCCGTCGGAGGCGAGTTCCTGTGGACCCGCACCAGCAACACCTTTATGTGGACGGCCCTCCTCAATCCCGTAGCGCCCGGTTCGGCCGATGTCTCGCCTTATGCTGCCCCTGCCCGCGCAACCGACCTGGTCGATCTGCCCCCGGTCTATCTGTCCGTTGGCGCGCTGGACCTGTTTCTGGATGAAGATCTCGCCTACGCGCAGCGCCTGATCCATCAGGGCATTTCGGTAGAGCTGGAAATCGTACCCGGCGCCTGCCATATCTTCGACCAGACAGACACACCGGTCGCCACCCGCTCCATCGCACGCCGGATCGACGCCATGAAACGCGGCTTCGGTCTCTGACCACGCAGGGAGCGGAGCAGACGGAGATTGGCCCTGTTCAGCCAATCCGTTAAAGTGCGCGGCCATAAGACAGGACCCCGGACCCGTGCGCGCCACAGAAGCCCGGCACCGGGGACACAGGAGACGAGTTCATGGGCGACCATCGCGATGACCGGGACGCCATCAACGGCGAAAACACCGTCTATCTGGCGGAGCTGCACACACGCTGGCAGCACGACCCGACCTCCGTGGACCCGGCCTTCGCCTCCCTGTTCGAAACCCTCGGCTCCGAGCGTCTGGCCGACCCGGACACAACGCTCCAGACTGACAGCACGGCCGACGCCAGCGCCGAGAGCCTGAAATTCGCCTATCGCCTGCGCGGACATTCCATCGCCTCGCTGGATCCGCTCGGCCTCGCCCCCACACCCGATATTCCTGAACTGTCTCCGCCGGGCGCAGACCGGGATTTGATCGCCCGCCTGCGCCGCGCCTATTGCGGCACGACAGCGGTCGAGTTCATGCATCTTCAGGATCAGGCCCAGCGTCAATGGTGGATCGACCGTCTGGAAAACCCAGCACCCGGTCCGCCGCTGGACCAGAAGCGTATTCTCCTCGCCCTGACCCGCGCCGAGGGTTTCGAGCAGTTCTGCCAGAAGCGCTTCATGGGCATGCGCCGTTTCGGCCTCGAAGGCGGTGAAAGCGTCATCGTCGCCCTGCGCACCTTGATTGATGCCGCCGCACAGGACGACGTACGCTCCGTCTCGCTCGGCATGCCCCATCGTGGCCGCCTGAACGTGATGGCCAACATCCTGCGCAAGCCCTTCGCCGCCATCTTCAGTGAATTCGCAGGCGCGTCCTTCAAGCCCGACACCATCGAGGGTTCGGGCGATGTGAAGTACCATCTTGGTACGGCCACGACGCTCGAACATGCGGGACACACCGTCCGTATCTCGCTCCTGCCCAACCCCTCGCATCTGGAAGCGGTGGACCCGGTCGTGCTCGGCCGCGTCCGCGCCGATCAGGATCGCGAAAAAGATCACGACCGGCAGCATCATCTGGGCATTCTCGTCCATGGCGATGCCGCCTTCGCCGGTCAGGGCGTCGTGTACGAAACTCTCAGCCTGTCAAAGCTGGAAGGCTACAGGACGGGTGGGACGGTTCACGTCATCATCAACAACCAGATCGGCTTCACCACCGTCCAGTCCGACGCCCATTCTGGCTTGCACAACACCGATATCGCCAAATCCGTTCAGGCCCCGATCCTGCACGTCAACGGCGACGACCCCGAAGCTGTCTCCCGCTGTGCCTTTCTGGCGCATGAATGGCGCCACACCTTCCAGTCCGACATCGTGCTGGATGTGGTCTGCTATCGCCGTCACGGCCATAACGAAGCCGACGAGCCCGCCTTCACGCAGCCCGCAATGGTCCACGCCATCCAGTCCCGCGCCACGACCCGCAGCCTCTATGCCGATCACCTGATCCGCACCGGAATCATGACCGAAGCCGAAGTCGAGGAAATGTGGGCCCATTTCCAGCGCCGGCTGGAAGAACAGTTCGAGACGTCCAAAACCTATCAGCCCGATGGCACGGACTGGCTGGACGGCCCCGAAGACCCCACACGCCTGCAGGACGAGCAGGACCGCATCCAGCCCATGACCGGCGTGCCCCTCAAGCGCCTGCAAGAAGTCGGCGACGCGATCGGCACCATTCCCGAAGGGCTGGCTGTCCATCCGCGTCTGGCCCGGCAGATCGTGGCGCGCGGAAAGGCCGTCGCCGAAGGTGGCCCGCTCGACTGGGCGACCGCCGAGGCCCTCGCCTTCGGCACCCTGTCCATGGATGGCCACCCCGTTCGCCTCTCGGGACAGGACAGCCGCCGCGGCACATTCAGCCAGCGGCACGCCGTGCTGTTCGATCAGGACATAGGCCGCGAAGACACGCCCCTGACCCATATCGCCCCCCATCAAGCCCCGCTGAACATCTGGAATTCGCCCCTTTCGGAATATGCGGTGCTCGGCTTCGAATATGGCTACTCCCTCGGCAATCCCGAAGCGCTGGTTCTGTGGGAAGCGCAGTTCGGCGATTTCACCAACGGCGCACAGATCATCCTCGACCAGTTCATCGCCTCGGGCGAGACCAAATGGCTGCGGACGTCCGGCCTGACCCTGCTTCTGCCGCACGGCTATGAAGGTGGTGGCCCGGAACATTCCTCAGCCCGCCCCGAGCGCATTCTTCAGCTCTGCGCCGAAAACAACATGCGCGTGTGCAACATCACCACACCAGCGAATTACTTCCACGCCCTGCGCCGCCAGATCGCGCGCCGCTGCCGCAAGCCGCTGGTCGTCTTCACGCCAAAGTCCCTGCTGCGCAACAAGGATGCGGTCTCCATGCTGGACGAGGTGGGGCCGCACACCCGCTTTCAGCCCGTCATTGCAGACCCGGCCAAGGAAGAAGGCGCCCGTCGCGTCATCCTGTGCACCGGCAAGGTCTATTACGACCTCGTCGCCGAACGCACACGCCAAAACCGTAACGACGTCGCCATCATCTGCATGGAACAGCTCTACCCGTTCCCGCATCACGCCCTGATGGATCAGCTCGCACGCCATCCGGATGCCGAACAGGTCCTGTGGTGTCAGGAAGAGCCACTCAACAACGGGGCATGGATTTTCGTAGATCGTCGCATAGAACGCGCCCTGCGCGCCTGCGGACATCGGGTTCAGCGCCCGGACTATGCAGGCCGCGACAGCGCCGCCTCACCCGCAACCGGGCTACCGGGCGTCCATGCTGCCCAGCAGCAAAAACTGGTTCAGGACGCCCTGTCCTGAACCACACCAACAGGGGAAAAACTCAGGTCGGGCCGCCCTGATAGCCATAACTGCTACGGCCCGCACCGACGTTGCCATAACTGTCACCACGAAACTGCCGCGACCCCTGCCCACCATAATCCGGCCCACAGGCCGCCAGAGCCGCCAGCAGCGCAAGCGCCACCCCAATCCGAATACGCGTCATCTGCGCTTCCCTCTTATATCGTTCCACAACGCCATCTTACGCCCCCAAAACACCATAAGCCACAGACGGCTTGCGGGCAGGCGCCACGACGACATCGAAATTTTAGGGAAAATGGTGAACCGGCTGGGACTCGAACCCAGGACCATTCGATTAAAAGTCGAATGCTCTACCAACTGAGCTACCGGTTCATCCGCACGCTGGCTACCCCACAACCCATAAGGGCGTCAACCTCATAGGCCTGAAAAACAAAGACCAATGTTACAGTTCCCGCAGGCTGAACACATCCATACATGACTGCCTGCACTGAAAGGCGTTATGGACAGCTATAGGTTTAGCTTGCAGAAGCTGACGGCTCATCTGCACCCCAGAAAGGAAGAGACAGATTTCCATCCAGATCCTTCCCAATCTTTCGCTGGAAGAGGACGAGCTGAAGGTCACTTATATTCTGGCGTCCGGCCCTGGTGGGCAAAACGTCAACAAAGTGGCGACTGCAGCGCAGCTTCGGTTTGACGCTGGACGTTCGCGTGCCCTGTCGGACCGTATCCGGACGCGCCTAATCGAACTTGCGGGCAGCCGTGCTACCCAGAATGGTGAAATCATCATCACCGGTCGTCGCTTTCGTACCCAACAGCGAAACCGCGAGGATGTCATTGGCCGTTTGGCAGAGCTGATCAGGCAAGCCGCACATCGCCCTGCCTTTCGTGTTGCTACCCGCCCCGGCAAAGCGGCCCGGCAACGGCGTCTCGACGGAAAATCCCATAGAGCCGGCATCAAGCGCAACCGTTCAGTCCGTCTGGACGACTGATAGCGCCATTCCGGACGGGAATTGGCGCAGACAGCCGCACGCTCTACCGAAATTTCGATACTCTGAAATAACAGGAGAATTCTGGAGATGGCTTATCATCTTACCCTCTCCAGCCTTCATGGAAATATGTTTCGCCACGCATCCATCAGGCAGAATTTCCTTCCTATCCACTCCCGTGAAACGGATTTTTGTTGCTATCCTGCAACAGGATGAAAATCTGTTACACGAATCATTTTTGCTACTTTCATGTAACGAGTTTTTATCATTACTCTTGTGTAACCCCCTCTGAACCCAAGAGCGGCGTCTCACGGAGGTATAGATAGTAGTAATGAAATCCCGGCATCGTATCTCCCTGCTCGTGACGACGGCAGTTTCCGTCATGCCCTGCATGTCTGCCGTAGCTGCAACCACCACGACATATCCTGTTGCACGTCATCACAGTGCGAAATCCAGCAACGCGACCCACGCCGCTACGCACCCTGCTGCTGTGTCTGCAAAGCCTGCGGTTGCAGCGCCGCGCAAGAAAAAGACTGACGTCAACTTTGCGGGCGAAGCCGAGACGATCAACGTCACCACTGGCACCCATGCGACCAACCGCAAGGCCCGTGAAAGCTCGTCCCCTGTCAGCGTGATCTCTGCCGCAACACTGCGTCATTCCGGCATGATGAACGTCGCAGATGCCCTGACCCGGACCTATGCTTCCATCAACGTACAGGCCATGGGTGCGGATTCCTCCGCCCTGACCTCATCCATCCAGATGCGCGGCCTCGGCCCGAACGAAGTCCTGGTGCTGGTTGACGGCAAGCGCCGCCACAACACGGCAAACATTACGGCCGATGCCGGTCCGCAGTTCGGCTCCACCGGTGCCGACCTGAATACGATCCCTGCCAGCGCCATCGATCATATCGAGGTACTCGAAGACGGCGCGGCCGCGATGTACGGCTCCGACGCCATCGCCGGCGTAGTGAACATCATCACCAAAAAGCAGGCCCACGGCATGCACACCTCCGTGCAGACCGGCGCGAACGCCTATAACGGTGACGGCTGGCAGTACAAGGTCGATGCCGATGGCGGCGTAAAATGGGGTAATGACGGTTATCTGCACATCAGCGGCGAAGTCTACCATACCGACCACATGGTCGTTGGCGCCCGCGACCACCGCCTGATCGGCAGCTGGCCCACCAATGCCACCACGACGGGTTACTATACCGGTGTTGTTCCGAACGCGATGAACGTGCCCGCCGATTCCAACAAAATCATGAGTACGCCCGAAGAAACCCGCGAGAGCCTCGCCATCGACTTCGGCAAAACCATTACCGAAGGCGTGAATTTCTACGGCCTGGTTACCTATATGCACCGCCATGGCGAAGCGTATGAAAACTACCGCACACCCAATATCGCCCCCACGATGTACCCGGCCGGCTTCTCCCCGCTCGAAACATCGGAAGAAAACGATTACGCCGCCACGCTGGGCCTCAAGGGCGACAATTTCCTGGGCTTCGACTGGGATCTGAGCACCACTTACGGTGCGGATGGCAATAAGATCGGCAACAAGAACACCGCGAATACCGGCATGCTCGCCAGCACCTGTTCGACCAATCCGAGCTCATCCTATTATTCGACCGATGGCTGCGGCTGGTCGCCCAATACGACGCGCGCCGAAACTTATCGTATGGCGCAGTGGACCAACAACCTAGACTTCCGCCGCCAGTTCAACATCGCCCACACCGTCCCCATGACGCTGGCCTTTGGTGGCGAACATCGCCTCGAAACCTATCAGATCAAGGCTGGCACCCCGCCGTCCTATGAGCTTGGCGGCACGCAGGGCTATGCCGGTCTGGGTCCGAACAGTGCCGGCAACTGGAGCCGTGACATCTGGGCAGCCTATATTGATGGCGACTTCCACCCGCTCAAGCACTGGGATCTCGATTTCGCAGGCCGCTTCGAGCACTACACCGATGTCGGCAACACCGAGAATGGCAAGGTCTCGACCCGTTATGACCTGACCAGCAAGATTGCGCTTCGTGGCACGATCAGCACGGGCTTCCGCGCGCCGACGCTGGCCGAGCAGCACTACAGCGCCATGAACGTGGATCCGACCGGAGCCTCCGGCCTCCTCCCCGTCAATTCCACGGCTGCCCGCATCCTCGGCGCCAGCGCCCTGAAACCGGAGCGCTCCGTCAGTGCCAGTGGAGGCATTGTCGTGGAACCCGTGAAGAACTTCCACGTCGAAGCAGATGTCTATCAGATTAATCTGCGGGATCGCATTGTGGGTGGAGGTACCGTCAATGGCGATGCAGCAATCAGTGCCATTGAAGCCATGGGATATTCCCTGCCGCTCAACAGCATCACGCCCGACAACGTCTCCGCCTACTACATGACCAACGGTGCCAGCACCCGCACGCAGGGTCTGGATATCAAGGCGGACTACATGATCCGCTTCCACAATGCCGGCAACCTGAACCTCAGCATGGCGCTGGACCTGAACCGCACGCGCCTGCATCACAACGGCACCGACACCAACGGCAATCCGCTGCTGAACGCGCAGAACATCGCCTACATCACGACGGCCTATCCGCGCAGCAAGATCATCCTGAACGCGCTGTATACAGTCGGAAAATGGGACTTCAATGTTCGCCAGACGCGTTACGGCGAAACCACGTCGATGCTGACCTACTATGACTGGACGGACAAGACGTTGCCCTGCCCGCTGGATGGGAAGGGACTGGCCTATTCCAACAGCTGCTTCTCGCAGTTCAAGAATACGCCGCGCTGGCTGACGGACATCGAAGTCGGATACCGCTTCAACAGCAACTGGCATCTGGCCATCGGCGCGAACAACATCTTCAACGTCCGCCCCCGTCGCGTCCAACCCATCAACAGCTCCCGCGGCGCCCAGATCTACGACCAGTTCTCGCTGCAGGTGCCCATCACCGGCGGTTATTACTACGGCCGCATCAACGCCAATTTCTAAAACTGTTTTCCTGACTGACCAACGAAGAGAGGCGCCCCATCAAAGGGGCGCTTTTTCTTTGAATCCACGCATAAGCCACAGACAGGACAGCGGCTGAGAGAAAAAGACGGATCATCCAAACGAACACCGTCCTTGCATCTGTAGAATGCCTTGCCTGAATCCCATCCTCACTCAGCGTCGCAACCACTGGAAAACAGGCAAAAAAAATCCTCACCCCTTGAAGGGATGAGGATCTTTCCAACTCAGACCAATTGGGCTCAGGCCGTCCGGGCTGTTTCGGCTTCACCCTCGGAGGTCAGCAGATAAGGGCCGCTAGCCAGAACCTGGATGGCCAGCATGCCGAAGCTGTTAGGCTGACGAGCCGTCAGCGGCAGCGTGGCATTGCCGTTGGTCCAGCGTACGGCTGTATCTTCCAGCACATCCCAGCCGCAGATGTTGGCATCAGTCAGATGCTGGTCAATACGGATCGTATTGCCCGAGTCAAACAATGTGACTTCACCAACCAGAACACCGAGATGACGACGGTCATCCACGAACGGCCCGACTGTCTCGCTCGGGCGGGACGTCCGGGACACGAGACGGACATCGGTAACGTCGGACGGGATCATGAACATCATACGACCATTGGCCTCACGGACCTGATGGATCGTCTGTCCCGTGTTGGCGACGAGATGCAAACCGGAGTCTTCGGTCAGGACCGGAGCCTCAATGCCGCTTTCAAGACCGGCTTCGATGGCACGGGCTTCGATCACACGGAAGATCGGCTCGACCACATCGCGGCTGACAGTCAGCGGAGCTGCTGCATCGTCATTCCAGGTTCGCGCCCGTCCACCCAGAGAAACAACGGTACCGCTCTGACGGAACGTGTGACGGTTTCCGGTATCGAGATAGCTTTCCGTCAGCATACCGTCAGCCATGATGACCGAATGCTCTGCGGTTTCCACATGGAAATAATCGTAAGCTGGCATGTTACGATCATAAATCACGGAGCGACCGTTCACGAGCATACGGGCCGGGACAAAACCACCCTTCAGGAACAGGCAATGTTCTGGGGTGACCAGCATATCCTTGTAAGGCACGCCCTCGGCGAGCGCATTTTTCAGGATACGAACCGGATAACCAGATTCGGCATCCGACAGCCCCGGCTTGGCGACCATACGTGCACGACCAGCCCAGGTCACGGTCCGCTCCACGGCTTCACCGTTTACGAAGGCCAGAACCGTGCTGCCCAGACGCAGGGTCTCGACAGCGACATCACCTTCCGGTGTACGGATCATGCTGCCGGCAAGGAAGCAGGTCGTAGTACCATTGTCTTCGACGATCCAGCCATTCGCCCCGTCCTGAACGATCGTCGCCTGGGAAGCCGGCGTAAAGCCCTCTGCCGTGTTGACGTCGCCAAAGGTCAAAACGCGACCGTCATCCAGTGTAATCTGAAGGGTATAAGACCCGTCCGTGTTCGGTGTGTACGTTGCGGCAACCGGAGCAGAAGTGACTCCAGAAATACCGAAATGCGTGTTGGCGGACACACCGTTGACGACAATACTCTGTGTGTTGGTTGAGTCGCCATGCAGGAAGCCATTGGCCTCGACATAGACCGTATTCACCGTCGAAGGATCAACATTGATGGTGTTGATGGTTTCGAGCGGATTGAGGAACAGCGTGCTGCCCTGCTGCAGGTTGACGATACCGCCGTTGATCCAGATCGGATCGGACGCCGTACCCAGCGTGGAGCCGAGCAGGTTGATCGTGCCGCCATTGTTAACGGTGTTATCATCGAACACGACGTTGTTGTCGTTGTTGATGATTGTGATCGTGCCATCAGCACGGTTCATTGTAACGCCGCCGAGTTCGACCTTCGACAGCGTGTTGATCAGGATCGTGCCATCGTTTTCGAAACCAGCGGTGGCGAAGACATAGCCATTATAGTTGCTGCCACCCTGCGCCGTGATCTCCAGTGTGCTGTTCTGCCAGACACTCAGGCTGCGGATCTGGTTATAAGACGGCGCATTGGCGACAACGATATTCGGCGTAGTGCTACCGGAATAACCGACATTGACGTCAGCATTCTGCTCACTCTGGGGAACGGCATTTCCACTGTAGGAACTACCCGTTGTATCGATTGGGTTGCCCTGGCCGTCATACAGCGTCCAGTTGCTAGGATCATACCAGTCACCACCCGACTCAGGGCCGGTCCAGCGCCATATATTGTCATGCTGATGGAAGCTCGCGGCATTATTGCTGTACTGCGAGGTATCCCCCCCGGCGCTGGCAGCGGCGGCGGCCGTATCGGCAAGCTGCTGATGCAGGTTACTGCTGGCGTAAGAAGCCGGAGCCGTTTCGGTCCCGGCGTCTTCGATCAGCCAGCCGTTCGAGCCGTCCTGAACAATCGTCGCCTGAGCAGCGGGCTTGAAGCCATCTGCGACATTGACTGTCGGATAGGTGATGGAGCGACCGTTTTCGAGCGTGATCGTAAGGGTGTAAGAGCCATCACTGTTGGCTGCATATGTAGCCGAAGTGGGCTGCGAAGACCCATTTAGGATGCCGAAATGCGTGTTTTCAGAAACGCCGTTAATAACGGTGTTCTGCACGGAGCCGCTGTCGTTGTCGTAACGGTCGTTCACGTAAAGGGTGTTTACGGTCGCGGGATCAACATTCACCGTCGCGCCAGCACCATAGAGGTTCGCAAAAAGTGTGCTGTTCTGCTGCAGGTTGATCGTGCCACCGGCAATGCTGACAGGTGATGCAAGCGTGCCAAGGGTCGCGTTGACCAGATTCAGCGTGCCGTTGTTCAGATAAGAGTCGTCGAACGTGACGTTGCCGTCGTTGTTCATGATGGTCAGGGTGCCATTACCTGACGTAACCCCACCGAGTTCGACCTTGGACGGCGTGTCGATGATGACGGTGCCATCATTTTCCATACCTGCCGTTGCGAAAACATTACCGTTTCCGCCCTGTGCAGTGATCTTCAAGATGCCGTTCTGCCAGACACTGAGGCTGCGGATCTGGTTATAGAGTACGGCATTGGAAACAACGACGCTCGGCGCACCGTCGCCGTAGTAGCCAACATTCACGTCAGCGTTCTGTTCGCTCTGGGGAATGGCGTCTCCATTGAAGGAACTGCCTGTTGTGTCGACCGGATTTCCCGCATCGGTCAGAACCCAGTTGCTGGCATCAGACCAGTCCCCACCCGCATCCGGGCCTACCCAGCGCCACGCATAGTCATGCTGATGGAAGCTGGTTTCGCTGCTGTTATAGGGGACGGTGTCGTCATTTTCGCCAGTCGGGTCGGCCATGCTGGGATCTTTCAAAAAAAAATTTCCGGCACAGGCTCGCCGGAATATGTTTGCGGACTGCTAACGATTTTTATCAGCGGTCACAAGTTAATAATATGCAAACGGAATGTGATATTTCAGACTATTTCGTTAATTGCTCGCTAATTGGCTATCTGTCCGCCTGCCAAATGAGACCCCTGCATGTGGAATGCCTCATTGGGTGCCGGGTGTGGCGTGACAGCGACGCATGCGGTATGCTGGGGCAACTGAATTCTAGTGTGGTGACCTGTCTTGACCGAGCTGACCGAGCCGACTGATCTAACCCCTTCCGGCCGTCTTCCTGTGACGATCGAGGAGGAAATGCGCTCCTCCTATCTGGCCTATGCGATGTCCGTGATCGTATCGCGTGCTCTGCCGGATGTGCGGGATGGTCTGAAGCCGGTTCATCGCCGTATCCTGTACGCCATGCGCGAGAGCGGCTTCACGGCCGACAAGCCGTATCGCAAGTCGGCACGTGCGGTCGGTGACGTGATGGGTAAATACCATCCGCATGGTGACAGCTCGATTTATGACGCCATGGTCCGGATGGCGCAGCACTGGTCGATGCGCGTCAAGCTGATCGACGGTCAGGGTAATTTCGGCTCGGTCGATGGCGATAGCCCGGCCGCCATGCGTTATACCGAGGCCCGTCTGGCCAAGGCGTCGTCCTTCCTTCTGGACGACATCGACCGCGATACCGTCGATTTCCAGCCGAACTACGACGAAAGCGAGAGCGAGCCGAAGGTTCTTCCGGCCGTCTTCCCGAACCTGCTCGTCAACGGTGCGGCCGGTATCGCCGTCGGCATGGCGACCAATATTCCGCCCCATAATCCGGGCGAAGTCATTGACGCCACGCTGGCCATGATCGCCAACCCGGCCATCGAACTCGATGAGCTGATGCAGATCATCCCGGGTCCGGACTTCCCGACAGGCAGCATCATCATGGGCCGCAGCGGCATCCGTCGCGCCTATGAGACGGGCCGCGGGTCCATTCCGGTTCGTGCACGCGCCGAGATCGAGGAGATCCGCAAGGATCGCCAGGCCATCATCATCACCGAGATTCCGTATCAGGTGAACAAGGCCACGTTGCAGGAAAAGATCGCGGATCTGGTCCGGGCCAAGGAAATCGAAGGCATTTCCGACATCCGTGACGAGTCCGATCGCTCGGGCATGCGTGTTGTCATCGAACTCAAGCGCGATGCGACGCCGGATGTGGTTCTGAACCAGCTCTATCGTTTCACGCAGCTTCAGACGTCCTTCAGTGCCAACATGCTCGCGCTGGACGATGGCAAGCCGCGCACGATGGGCCTCAAGGACATTCTGGAAGCCTTCCTGCGCTTCCGCGAAGAAGTCATCCTGCGCCGCGCCCGCTTTGACCTGAACAAGGCGCGTGACCGTGGGCATCTGCTGGTCGGCCTCGTTCTGGCGGTTGCCAATATCGACGAGGTCATCGCGCTGATCCGCGCGGCCCCGGATGCCGCAACGGCGCGTGAAGCGCTGATGGCGCGCGAGTGGGATGCTGCGGAAGTCATCCCGCTGCTGGAACTGATCCACGACGAAGGCAATGTCATCATCGATGGCAAGGTCCGCCTCACGGAAGCACAGGCGCGCGGCATTCTTGAGCTGCGCCTGCAACGCCTGACGGGTCTGGAACGCGAGAAGATCCAAGGCGAACTCGGTGAAGTCGCCCACAAGATCGGCGAGCTGCTCAAGATCATCGAGAGCCGTCCGCGCCGGATGGAAGTCATGCGCGAGGAACTTCTGGCGGCCCGTGCAGAAGTTGCGACCCCGCGTGCAACGGAAATTTCCGATGCACTGGGGGATCAGACCGACGAAAGCCTGATTGAGCCGGGCCAGATGGTTGTCACCATCACGCGCGACGGTTTCATCAAGCGCACCCCGCTTGAAATTTTCCGCTCCCAGAACCGTGGTGGCCGTGGCCGGACAGCCTCCGGACGCCGTGGCGATGACGTGATCATCCGCAGCTTCAATGCGCACACCCATCAGTGGGTGATGTTCTTCTCCTCGGGCGGCAAGGCCTACCGGATGAAGGTCTGGCATCTGCCGGAAGCCGCGCCGACCGCCAAGGGCCGTGCGCTCGTCAATCTGCTGCCGGAACTGGGAACGGATTCCATCACGGCCGTTCTGCCGCTGCCGCAGGATGAGGAGCTGTGGGACGACCTGCACCTCGCTTTCGCGACGGCCAGCGGCAATGTGCGCCGGAACCGTCTGAGCGATTTCCGCAACATCCGCGCTTCCGGCCTGATCGCCATGAAGCTGGATGAAGGGGATTCCCTCATCGGTGTGGCGACCTGCCGTGAAGGCCAGGACGTGTTCCTCGCAACGAAGAACGCGCGCTGCATCCGCTTCCAGATCACCGACGATACACTGCGCGTGTTTGCCGGTCGTGGCAGCACGGGCGTCCGCGGCATCCGTCTGGGTGACGGCGATGCGGTGATTTCGCTCTGCATCCTCAACCATGTGGATGCCAGTGTCGAGGAACGTTCGGCGTATCTGCGGATGGCCAATGCCAAGCGCCGCGCCGAAAATGCGGCCCTGGATGACAGTGCCGAGGACGAGACCGTGTCCGGCGACGAGGAAACCGTCGAAGTCGCGGGCGACCTGACACAGGAGCGTTTCGAGGAACTGGAGCAGCAGGAGGAAATCCTTCTGACCGTTACCGATGGCGGTTATGGCCGTCGCTCCTCCGCTTATGATTATCGTGTGTCGGGCCGTGGCGGTCAGGGCATCACCAACATGACCTTCTCCGCGAACCGCCGTGGCAAGGAAGTGGTGGGCACGCTTCCGACGCTCGATGGCACGGACGTCATGCTGGTCACGGATACGGGGCGTCTGATCCGTCTGCCGGTGTCGCAGGTTCGCGTCATGGCCCGTCAAGCCAGCGGTGTGACACTGTTCCGCCTGAATGACAGCGAGACGGTCATCTGTGTGTTCCCGGTTCTGGAAGACGACACAGAAGAGGGCGACACCGACGAAGGCTCCGAAGCCGGTGCCAAAGTGATTGGCGAGGCCGCTTCCGAGGCACCCGCTGCTGGTGACGATGCTGCACCTGAAGCCTGACGTGCCGACCGATCCACGTGTCGGGTTTTATCCCGGCACGTTCGATCCGGTCACGTTCGGGCATCTCGACATTATCCATCGGGCCTCCGCCCTGTTCGACCGTCTGCTGGTTGGCGTGGCGGTCAATGAAGGCAAGCAGCCGCTTCTGGATCTGGATGCGCGGCTTACTGCGCTGCGGCATGAAGTGGACAAGCTGCCACACGGGGAGCGCATCGAGGTTGTCGGCTTTGATACACTGCTGGTCGATGCCGTCCGTCAGACGGGCGCCGGCACGGTCGTGCGCGGCCTGCGATCCGGGGGCGATTTCGATTACGAGAGCCAGCTTTCCGGCGCATTGCGTCGTCTGGCCCCGGAAATCGAGACGGTTTTCCTGCTGTCTTCCGAAGAACACCGCAGCACGGCCAGCAGGATCGTGAAGGAAATCGCACGGCTGGGCGGAGATATTTCGCCCTTCGTCAGCGAAGATGTTGCACATATCGTCTTGTCGAAACTGGGCCGAGGCCCGACATAGGAACCTTCAACGATTTCTGGAAGGTTCCAAGATGTCCGATACTGCAGTGCCCGACGGCAACAAGCTGGTTTTCGAGCTCAAGACTGGCAAGGTCGTCATCGAGCTGCGCCCTGACCTGGCGCCTCTGGCTGCTGAACGCCTCAAGCTGCTGGCCACCGAAGGGTTCTATGACGGCGTGGCGTTCCATCGCGTGATCGAGGGCTTCATGGCCCAGGGCGGCGATCCGACGGGAACCGGCACGAGCGGCAGCTCCTATCCGGACCTCAAGGCCGAATTCAGCAAGGAAGCCAAGTTCGAGCGTGGCACGGTGGGCATGGCCCGCACGATGGCGCCGAACTCCGCTAACAGCCAGTTCTTCATCATGTTTGCCGCCAGCCCGCATCTGAACGGTCAGTACACGATCGTTGGTCAGGTCACGGAAGGCATGGAGTATGTGGACCAGCTGAAGCGCGGTTCGGGCGCTGGCGGCGTGGTCAAGGATCCCGACACCATCGTCAAGGCTTACGTCGAAGCCTGATTTCCGCTGAAACGCGGAATACTGCGAAAGCCGGTGCAGCAATGCGCCGGCTTTTTTAATGCCGTTTTTCAAAAACGCACATCATAAGCAGCGCTTATGAAAAGATAGAAACATAAGATTTCACTCTTCTTTTTGCCGATCGTATGGTCATCACGATCAGAAAAGGAAGAATAAAAATGATGATCAGAAAATCAGCTCTGGTATTCGACGCAGTCTTACTGTCCTGCGCCCTGACCCTGTCCGCATGCTCGAGTGCTACCGTCCATGGTACGGATGGTCGAAGTCATTTCGCCAACACGATTGCAGTCATGACACCGGATGCGGATACTATTCCCGACCGGGCAATTTTCTAATTTTTATTTAAGACTACAAACAACCCGGGCATGGCGGATGTCGACTGACATCCGCCATGCCTGTTTTCTACCGCTTCTCTTCTGGACGGCTCAGAACGGGATTTCGTCGTCCAGATCGTTATCCGGCGGGGCATCCCAGCCACCGTTGCTGCCACCTGAGCGATTGCCGCCGCCAGTTGCACCACCAGCGTTCCCACGGGCACCGCCACCGAAGCCACCGCCCGACCCGCCACTAGCGCCGCCGCGGCTACCACCGCCGAAGCCGCCACCATTGCCGCCCCCGCCATAGCCGCCGCCGTTGTCAAAACCGCCATCATCGCCACCGCCGCGATTGCTGTCGATCAGAACCAGATCACCACGGAACCGGTCGATCACGACTTCAGTCGTGTATTTTTCCTGACCGGACTGGTCGGTCCACTTCCGGGTGCGGAGTTCACCCTCGATATAGACCTTGCGGCCCTTGCGCAGATAACGCTCTGCCACATCGGCCGTACGCTCGTTGAAGATCACCACACGGTGCCATTCGGTGCGCTCCTTGCGCTCGCCCGACTGCTTGTCGTTCCAGGTGTCGGACGTCGCAACGGTCAGGTTGACGATCTTGCCACCCGACTGCGTGTTGCGGACTTCCGGATCCTTGCCCAGATTCCCGACCAGAATCACCTTGTTGACGCTGCCTGCCATTCCCGTCCCAACCAATTTTCTCGAATTGTTCTTTTCATCCTATCCTAAACGCCCATCTATAATTGATCCAGCGTCCTTCAAGGGCGTTCCGGTTTCACAATCGCCTTTTCTCCACATTCCGGGGTCTCCGTGAGCTTTCCAGACAATCATTCGATCCGCGTCCGTGGGGCCCGCGCCCATAACCTCAAGAATATCGACGCCACGATCCCGAGGGATTCCCTGACGATTATCACGGGCCTCTCGGGCTCCGGAAAATCCTCGCTGGCTTTCGACACGATCTATGCCGAGGGCCAGCGGCGCTATGTGGAAAGCCTGTCCGCCTATGCGCGCCAGTTCCTGGAACTGATGGGCAAGCCGGATGTGGACTCCATCGAAGGCCTCTCCCCGGCCATCTCGATCGAACAAAAAACCACATCCAAAAACCCGCGTTCGACCGTGGGCACGATCACGGAAATCCACGACTATATGCGCCTGCTCTGGGCGCGTGTCGGCATTCCGTATTCCCCTGCGACCGGCCTGCCGATCGAGGCGCAGACCGTCAGCCAGATGGTGGACCGCGTCATGGCCATGCCCGACGGCATGCGCCTGATGCTGCTCGCCCCTGTCGTGAGGGACCGCAAGGGCGACTGCAAACGCGAACTCGCCGACCTGACGCGCAAGGGCTTCACCCGCGTGAAGATCGACGGCGAACTGTATGAAATCGCCGAAGCCCCGGAACTGAACCGCAAGACGCGCCATACCGTCGAAGTCGTGGTGGACCGGATTGTCGTCAAGGAAGGGCTCGAATCCCGCCTCGCCGACAGTTTCGAGACCGCGCTCGAACTCTCTGACGGTCTGGCCTATGCCGAGGAAGTCAAACGCGCCGGCGAAAAGGAAGCCCCGGCGCATGTCGTGTTCTCGTCGCGCTTCGCCTGCCCCGTCTCCGGCTTCACGATCGAAGAGATCGAGCCGCGCCTGTTCTCCTTCAACGCCCCGATGGGCGCCTGCCCGGTCTGTGACGGCATCGGCACCGAGACGCATTTCGACGCCGACCTGATCGTCCCGGATGACAGCCTAACACTGGCAGAAGGCGCGATTGCCCCGTGGAAGGGCGCGAGCACGGACTGGTACGACCAGACGCTCGCCGCTCTCGCCCGCCATTGCGGCGATGACATGAACACGCCCTGGTCCGAGCTTCAGCCCGCGACGCAGGATCTCATCATCAACGGCTCGAAAGAACCGATCGACATTCCCTACAGCGATGGCGGGAAGGTCCATATCATCACCAAGCCGTTCGAAGGCGTGCTGAAAAACCTGCGCCGTCGCATGGCCCAGACGGACAGCATGTGGGTGCGCGAGGAACTCTCCCGCTACCAGTCCGACAAGCCGTGCCATGCCTGCCACGGCGCGCGCCTCAAGCCCGAAGCCCTGTGCGTGAAGGTCAAGGACCTCAACATCGCCGAAGCCTCGGACATGCCCATCCGCAAGGCGCTCGACTGGTTCTCCGGCGTGGAAGAGACCCTCACGCCCCAGCGCGCCGAGATCGCCCGCCGCATCCTGCGCGAAATCACGGATCGCCTGCACTTCCTCGACGATGTCGGGCTGGACTACCTCACCCTCTCGCGCGGCTCCGCGACCCTGTCCGGCGGCGAAAGCCAGCGCATCCGTCTGGCATCGCAGATCGGTTCGGGCCTGACCGGTGTGCTGTATGTGCTGGATGAGCCTTCCATCGGCCTGCACCAGCGCGACAACGAACGCCTGCTCGGCACGCTCGAACGCCTCAAGCGCCTTGGTAATACTGTTATCGTCGTCGAGCATGACGAGGACGCCATCCGCGCCGCCGATTACCTGATCGATATGGGACCGGGCGCGGGCAAGCTCGGCGGCGAAGTCATCGCCGTCGGCACCCCGGCCGAAGTCGCCCAAAACCCCAACAGCATCACCGGCGCCTATCTGTCAGGCCGCAAGGTCATTCCCGTCCCGACCGAACGCCGCAAGCCTAGCGGCATGCTGACCCTGCACGGCGCACGCGGCAACAACCTCAAGGATCTAACGGTCGATTTCCCGCTTGGCACCTTCATCGCCGTCACGGGTGTTTCGGGTGGCGGCAAATCCACGCTGGTTATCGACACTCTGTACAAGGCGCTATCCCGCCAGCTCATGAAATCGAGCCAGACGCCGCTGCCCTATGACCGTCTGGAAGGTGTGGACAATCTCGACAAGATCATCGAGATCGACCAGTCCCCGATCGGCCGGACCCCGCGCTCCAACCCGGCGACCTATACGGATCTGTTTGCCCCGATCCGCGACTGGTTCGCCGAACTGCCCGAGTCCAAAGCGCGCGGCTACAAACCCGGCCGCTTCTCCTTCAACGTGAAGGGCGGCCGCTGCGAGGCCTGTCAGGGTGACGGTGTTCTCAAGATCGAGATGCACTTTCTGCCGGACGTGTACGTGACCTGCGACACCTGCAAGGGCGCGCGCTACAACCGCGAAACGCTGGACGTGAAGTTCCGCGGAAAATCCATCGCGGACGTGCTGGCCATGACCGTGGACGAGGCTCTGCCGTATTTTCAGGCCGCCTCCAAGATCCGCGACCGTCTCGCCATCCTGCAACAGGTCGGGCTGGGCTATGTCGCCCTCGGCCAGCAGGCCACCACGCTTTCGGGCGGTGAGGCCCAGCGCGTCAAGCTGTCGAAAGAACTGGCCAAGCGCGCAACCGGCCGAACGGTCTATATTCTCGACGAACCCACGACCGGCCTGCACACGGAAGACGTCCGCAAGCTGCTTGAAGTGCTCCACACCCTCGTCGATCAGGGCAACACCGTGCTGGTGATCGAGCATAATCTCGAAGTCATCAAGACGGCTGACTGGCTGATCGATATCGGTCCCGAGGGCGGGGACGGCGGCGGTCAAGTCGTTGCGGCGGGAACACCGGAAGACATCGCCGCCTGCAAGGCCAGCCATACCGGCCGCTTCCTCGCCCCATTGCTGGATGCACCGGGTGCGAGACAACCCCGCAAGGTCACAACCACCAAGGTTACGCAGGCCATGCTCGCAGCCAGTCTACCACCGCCAAAAGCCGAACGCACAGCCGCGAAAAAGGCAAAGGCGGCTAAAGAGAAAGCAGCGGAAAAAGCTACAGAAAAGAATCCCAGAGGCCGCCCCGCCGGGTCACGCAACAAGACAAAAACTTGACCCCAGTCGTGTCCTGAAGAGGCAGCCCCTCTTCAGGACACAAACCCCAGAACATAAGCCACCCCAAACGCGCCCAGAACCGCGCCGTTGAACAGGGCATGGCACAGAGCTGTCGTCCAGAATGGACTGATCCCCACATCCTTCTCGGCAGTCCGGAAACAGAAATAGAAACAGCTTCCGCCCACCAGCCCGGTACAGAGCGCAGTCAGAGCACTTCGCCCCAAACTGCCGCCGTAATGAGTGAAGGAAAACGGCCCCACGCAAACGAGCCACGCCACAAACGGCGTCACGGCCCGCTGCCCCAGCACCTTCCGTACCAACACGATCGGCAGCCAGAAAAACAGAAACGTTTCCATGACGGGCGCAAGCAGAACGCCGAGAGCGACGGAGGCCATGGCCCCCGGCTTCCACGTTCCAGTGGCCCCAAATCCCGCTGCATTAATCAGAAGATGCAGAGGAATGGCGATCAGGGCATTGATCAGCGCATAACGCCCCGCAATCCGGAACATCCGCCGGGCCACAACACTTGGCTCCTGCGGAACGCCCTCAGATGCCAAGCCGGCCACTGTCACTTCTGGCGAACACCCAGATGCCCGGCGCGACGTGCCTGCGCCAGTGCTTCCTGACGCTCACGCTCGGCATAACGATGGCGCTGCTCTTCCGTGCGCTCGTTATGGCAGTGCGGGCAAGACACACCCTGCACGAACAGCGGCGAGGCCTTGTCATGCTCGTTCAGCGGCCGACGACAGGCATGGCAGACATCATGCGTCCCGATCTCCAGCCCATGCTTCACCGAAACACGCTGGTCGAACACGAAGCACTCGCCTTCCCACAGGCTTTCTTCTTCCGGCACGGTCTCCAGATATTTCAGGATACCGCCCTTGAGATGATAAACCTCGTCCACACCCTCCGCCCGCGCAAAGGACGTCGATTTCTCGCAGCGGATCCCGCCCGTGCAGAACATCGCAATCTTCGGCAACCGGCCTTCCGCCTCAAGTTCCTGCCGCCGCCTGCGAAACCACTCGGGAAATTCGCGAAAGGATTTTGTTCTGGGGTCTTCCGCGCCTTTGAACGTGCCGATCGCCACTTCATAATCGTTGCGCGTATCAATCAGGATCGTATCCGGATCAGAAATTAGCGCGTTCCAGTCTTCCGGCGCCACATACCGCCCCACGCCCTGAAGCGGGTCGATATCCGGCTCGCCCATCGTGACGATTTCCTTTTTCAGCCGCACTTTCATGCGGCGGAACGGCAGTTCAGGCGCGCGGGAATCCTTGCTTTCCAGATCCGCACAGCCTGGAAGCGCGCGGATATGCGCCATCACGCGCTCCATGCCTTCATCCGTCCCGGCAATCGTCCCGTTGATCCCCTCGCGCGCCAGAAGCAGGATCCCTTTGATCCCTTCCTGCTCACACAGCTCAAGCAACGGCCCACGCAATGCAGCGGGGTCCGCGAACGGCGTGAAATGATACAGCGCGACAATGCGGATCGGCTCGAAAGTATCGGACATGAGGCAGGCATCCGGCTACCGGGACCGCAGACACAGCCGCGATCGGATGAAAAAGACAACCCGCAGATATCAGGGCCACAGCCGTCATGCCAGACCCATCTGACGCAGACACAGGCACGATCCCTGCGGTAAAGTGCTCCCATGACCCAGATCAGCGCCATCCGCGGCCCCTTCCTGACCTTCCATGCCGATCCCTTCACCACCGATCCCATGGACGCCCTGCATCACGAGCCCGATGGCCTGATCCTGACCGAAAGCGGCCGTATTACCGCCGCCGGCCCCTGGGACAGCCTGCGCGACACAATCCCCGCCGGAACGCCCGTCGACCACTACCCCAACATGCTGATTTCCGCCGGCATGATCGACACCCACGTCCACTATCCCCAGCTTCCGGTTATCGCCTCCTATGGCGAGCAGCTTCTGGAATGGCTTGAAAGCTATGTTTTCCCGGCCGAAGCCCGCTACAGCGACATTACCTATGCCCGCACCATCGCCCGCCAGTTCCTGAACGAACTCCTGCGCGTCGGCACCACGACGGCCGCCGTGTACTGCACGGTCCACCCCCAGTCCGTGGACGCGTTCTTTGAGGAATCCGAGCGCCTCAACACCTGCATGATCGCCGGCAAGGTCCTGATGGATCGCAACGCTCCCGAAAACCTGCGCGACACCGCCCAGAGCGGCTACGATCAGTCCACCGAACTCATCGCCCGCTGGCACAACCGCGGCCGCCAGCTTTACGCCGTCACCCCGCGTTTTGCCCCCACCAGCAGCCCCGAACAGCTCGACCTCGCAGGCGCCCTCCTCGCCACGAAACCCGACCTGTTCATGCAGACCCACCTGCTCGAAAACCGCTCTGAAATCGCCTGGGTCCGCGAGCTTTTCCCTGATCGCAGCTCCTATCTGGACGTGTACGACAAGGCCGGGCTGCTGCGCCCGCGCGCCATTCTCGCTCATGCCGTCCATGCCGAAGAAGTCGACTTCCAGCGATGCCACGATACGGGCTGCTCCATCGCGCACTGCCCCGGCTCGAACCAGTTCCTGGGCAGCGGCTCCTTCCCGCTCTTCAAAGCCCTCGATCCCAAACGCCGCGTGAAAGTGGGTATCGGCAGCGACATCGGCGCCGGACCATCCCTGTCCCTGCTTCAGGTTTTGTCGGACGCCTACAAGGTCGCCCAGGGTCTCCAGACGAAACTCCATCCCGCACAGGGGCTCTGGCTCGCCACGGCTGGCGGCGCGCAGTCCCTCGGCCTCGAAGACAGGATCGGCAGCATCAGACCCGGCCTCTACGCCGATCTCTGCGTTTTCGACCCTGCCGCCACGCCACTGGGTCGCATCCGGTCCCAGACCGCCGAAACCCTCGCCGACCGTCTTTTCGCCCTCACCATGCTGGGCGACGACCGCAGCATTGCCGCCACCTATGTCGCCGGGCAACTCCGGCACACACGAAGCGCCGCATGAAGCCAAAGGAACACACCTCTTTTCAAAAATAGGCACTTGGTGCCAATTTTATTTTGACTCGGAAAAATTTTTGAACTCTAGAGTTATTTTAACTATTTTTCAGAGTCGCAGCGGTAATACTGGTGGCGGTATTTAATCTGCGAGAATACTCCGGCTCATCCTCGGGCTCGCGACTTAAAAGCAGGCACCATGCACCCTTTTCCGTATTCCGCGCAGTACCTCCGTTCCTTGATGTCCCTGACAGTCGTGCTGTCTCTCGGTGCATTCGCTGTTAGCCAGACCGCGCATGCCGCCGACAGCACGGCCAGCGGACCTCAGGTCACGCTGGGTGATGACGGAAACAACAACGGAAAATCAATGTTCCGCACCCTCTTTGACGGACAGCGCGCGCTCGGCACCAGCGGCCTGTCCTCACTCGAAGGCGCGAGCGGCGGCGGCATCGCAAGCTGGGCCACGATCGGCGGCTATGGCAGCGACAAGAGTGCTGGCATGGCCCTGCACTACAGCTATGTGAACCTCACCAGTTACTGGGACCAGAATGTCGGCGCCTCGATGGGCTTCTTCGACCGCGTCGAGATTTCCTACACCCACAACTTCTTCCAGACCCGCGGCACCGGAGCAAAGCTCGGCATCGGCAATGGGTACCAGTTCGATCTGGACGTGGCTGGCGCCAAGGTCCGCCTCTTCGGTCATGTCGCCGACAATACCCTGATCCCGCAGGTCGCCATCGGCGGCATGTACAAGCATGACAGTGACGGCCGCGTCATCCACATGGTTGGCTCAAAGCATACCGATGGCGGAGACGCCTATCTCGCCATGACCAAACTGTTCCCGAAAATCGGTATCCTGATCGACACCACCGTCCGCTTCACCAAAGGCAACCAGTGGGGCATCCTCGGTTTTGGCGGTGATCAGGACAACAACTATCACGCCCAGTTCGAAGGCTCGCTCGGCTATCTGCCGTCTTTCATCCCCGGGCTGGTTGTCGGCGTCGAATACCGCACCAAGCCGCGCAACCAGCGCTTCACCGACGAAAGCAACTGGTTCGACGTCTACACCAGCTATTTCGTCAACAAGCACCTGAACGTGACGCTCGCCTATGTGTCACTGGGGACGATTGCGACGTACAAGAATCAGACCGGCTTCTATTTTTCCGGACAGACCGGCTTCTGAAAGGGCGTTCCGGGCTCTGCGCGGGCCCGGCAGGGATCTCGATCCCTGCACCCTGATTTTATGAATTGATTTCCACAGGCCCCCGGCCTCTGGCGGGTTTCAGGGCAGAGCCCTGAACTTCACCCTTCCCGGATCCGCTCATCGATCAGCGCCTCACGCGGCACATCCGTCGCATGCGCAGCCTCATGAATCGTCCGCTTCACGTTAAAGATCAGATGCAGCAAAATCGCTGACAGCGAGCCGAGCGTAATTCCGCTTCCAAACACGATCTTCGCCCACATCGGAAACGTGTCGGAGATATGCGGCTGGGCCGTCGCCAGCATGCTCAGCCCGATGCTGGTGCCCACAATAATGACATTGCTCTGCCGGTTGAAATCCACCCGTGACAGCGTCTGCACACCCACGACCGCCACGGTCGCAAACATCGCAAGCGCCGCACCACCCAGAACCGGCAGCGGCACCGCAGCCACCAGCGCACCCAGACGCGGCAGACAACCGAGCATCATCATGATGACCGCCGCTGCCGCCACGACCCAGCGGCTCTTCACCCCGGTCATCCGCACCAGACCGACATTTTCGGCGAAGCAGGTATAGGGAAAGGAATTGAGCACGCCACCGAGCATGGTCGCGATCCCATCGGCACGCAGCGTGCGGGCAATGTCTTCGGAGGTGATCGGCTTGTCGACGATTTCACCGGTCGCATAGACGTTGCCGATCGTCTCGATCATGGAAATCGTCATGACGATCACCATCGACAGGATCGAGACCGGATGAAATGTCGGCGTTCCGAAATAGAACGGGTGCGTGATGGACAGAAGCGGCGCGGATGCCACATCCCCGAAATTCGCATCCCCGAGCACCCAGGCCACCAGCGTCCCCAGAACCAGCCCGATCAACACGGCAATCGTGGCAATAAACCCGCGAAACAACCGCTGGATCACCAGAATGGAGGCCAGTGTCCCAAGCCCGTACCAGATGCTCCGCAGCGGAACATGGTCCTGCATGACGGACGGACTGGCGCCCGAAACGATGTCATTCGCCGCGACCGGCAACAGCGCCAGACCGATAATGAGAATGATGGATCCCGTCACGACCGGCGGGAAAAACCGCACCAGCCCGGCAAAATGCCGCGCCATCAGGAACGTCACGAACCCCGCCACGATGACGGACCCGTAAATGGACAGCAGCCCCGGCGTCCCGCCCCCCACGGCAGACCCGATGGCAATCATCGGCCCCACGGCCGTGAACGTCACGCCCTGCAACAGCGGCAAACGCACCCCGATCGGGCCAAACCCCACGGCCTGAAGCAGCGATGCAATCCCGCACGTGAACAGATCCGCATCGATCAAATGGATCAGCGTCTCGCGCGGCAGGTGCAGCGCACCCGCTACGAGGATCGGGACAATGACCGCTGCCGAATAGAACGCCAGCACATGCTGCAACCCATAGGCCCCAAGCCGCCAGACCGGCAGTTTCTCGTCAACGGGATGCAGACCGGTCATCGCGGCGTTCTCGGCAGTCATGAAAAGCCCTCAGCTTCCGCGATAGGTGGAATATCCGAACGGCGCCGCCAGCAGCGGCACATGCGCATGGCCCTCCGCCGCCAGTCCGAACACGATCGGCACCACATCCAGAAACGGCGGATCGGACAGAACCTGCCCGCCTTTTCGGAAATAATCCCCAATCCGGAATTCCAGACAATACGTCCCTTTCGAAACTGCAACATCCCGCAGTTCCGGACAACGCCCATCTGCATTGGTCTGCCCTTCGAACAGGACACGTTCCCCTTGCAGAAGGCGCAGGCTCACACCCGCAGCCGGCTTGCCAGAAACCGTATCAAGAACATGCGTGGACAGAGAACTCATGACGTAACCAGATCCTTCAGACGAAGTGCTGCAATCGCATCAATCTGCATCAGCGCCTCGGTCAGTTCCTTTTCGGGAGTGCCAGCCAGACGGCGCTCCATTTCATCCATGATGACGGTTTTCGCAGCTTGTCCGGGTACGGCCACTTTACGCACACAGATCACGAACGGCATGGAAAACCGTGCGCGATAGGCGTCGTTCAGCCCCCGGAAACGCTCATATTCCACAGGTGTCAGACGATCCAGCCCGGCCGAAGCCTGTTCCGAGGCGGAATGTTCCGTCAGCTCCGGATCAATCCCGGCCCGATGCCCCAGCTCCGGATGCGCTCGCACCAATGCAAGCTGTGCCTCCACGCCCGCAGAGCGCACACCCTGTGCAAACACAGACAGCATCGCGTCCACATCCACGAAAGGCCGCGCCTGGAGCGCCCCTTCCGCCACCCAGGGCGAATGTTCGTAAAGTCCACCGAACCGGGCAACGAACGCCTCATCCGACAGCGCATTGACGTCCGAAATCTTCATGCCGGATGCACAGACTGCCAGTGCCGCGCGATGTCCAGCCGCGTTGCCACCCACACATCCTCATGCTTGCGGATATGCTCCAGAAACTTCAGCAGTCCCAGTGCCCGCGCCGGTTTGCCCGCCAGACGGCAATGCAGCCCGATCGACATCATCCGTCCGCCCTCGCGGTACAGCATGTCAAACGCATCACGCAGATAGGTGAAGAACTGCTCGCCTTCCGTAAACCCATTCAACGCGGCGAACTTCATGTCATTCGCATCGAGCGTATAGGGCACGATCAACTGCGCCCGGCCATTGGAGCGGTCATAATACGGCAGATCATCCGCATAGGAATCAGCGTCGTAAACAAACCCGCCTTCCTCCGCGACCAGACGTGCGGTGTTCGGGCTCGTGCGCCCCTGATACCAGCCGAGCGGCCGCTCTCCCGTGACTTCGGTATGCAGCGCAATCGCCTCGCGGATATGCGCCCTTTCCAGGTCTTCCGGGAAATCCTGATAATCGATCCAGCGCAAACCGTGAGACGCAATTTCCCAGCCGCTCTCCTTCATGGCCGCCACTGCATCCGAATTGCGGGCCAGCGCCTTCGCCACACCAAACACCGTGACCGGCATCCTTGCCTCGTCAAACAGACGACGCAAACGCCAGAACCCGGCCCGGCTGCCATATTCGTACAGACTTTCCATCTGCGCACAGCGCGCCCCGATAATGGATTTCGTGCCCACCATTTCGGACAGGAATGCTTCCGATCCCGCATCGCCATGCAGAACCGAATTCTCCGCTCCTTCCTCGTAATTGATGACGAACTGCACGGCGATGCGGGCGCCGTTCGGCCATTTCGCATCAGGCGGCGTGCGGCCATAGCCGATCATGTCCCGGGGGTAGGTTTCCTGCGTCATGGGCGTGTCCCTTTTCAAAGAGCCGGCGGATCGAGACTGACGAGTTCTTCCGTGTCATAGGCCAGAAGGCTCGCCAGATGTTTCTCGCCGTCTTCGACGAACAGATCCCGCGCAATCCCCCGCGCCAGCTTCTCCACGCCAAAACGCATCCCGCTGATGGACGCGCCGGAAAGACCCATGCTCGGCATGGCCCCGAACGTGAAATTGTAAATCGCCGCCAGCATCGGCGCCTTCGGATCGGCCACATCTTTCGGCAGGAACTGAAACCGCGCACCCAGATAAGGATGGCTGCCCAGAAGCGCACTGTCTTCGCCGGCAGGGGGCATGAAATGATCGCGCCACAGCATGACAGACGCCGCAAAATCCCGCGTTTCCGGACGCTGCGAAAGATCAATCGTGAACCCCGTCCCGATGATCAGGAAATCAAAGCGCATTTCGCCCTGCGGCGTCGTCACCACGATCTCGTCGCCATCCATCCGCGTCGCCGTCCAAGGCGTTCCGGGATGAAAAGCAAAGTTCTCATGACGGCGGCAGCGCCAGAACGTGTCCTGCGGCGGTGGCTGGTTCAGGCTGTAAATCTGCCGCATGAAACGCCAGCGCGTCAGATCCGGCAGCTCTGAAAAATGCGCCAGAAAGCCTGCATTTTCCATCCAGCGATACGGATTGATGGCCGGGATCTTCGTCCGACGCAGGCACAGGTCCACCCGCCCCGCGCCTTTTTCCAGAGCCGTTGCCGCATTGTCGAACGCAGACGCACCCGCCCCCAGAACACCAATCCGCTTGCCCTTCAGCGCCTCGAAATCAATGTCTTCATGGGTGTGCGCATAAACGGATTTCGGCAGCGTATCGGAAATGAAGGACGGCACATGCCACGTCCCGCCGCCTTCGATGCCCGTCGCCAGCACCATTCGCCGCGCCAGACGCACCGTTTCCTGACCAGCCGCATTGCGGAATGTCAGCCGCAGCAGACCGTTGTCCCAACCGACATGCACCAGTTCCTGATCGTTCACGACCGGGATGTCGAGCGTCTCCCGCACCCAATCCAGATAGGCCTGCCAGTCATGGCGGGAAATCTTGTCCAGATCCTCCCAGGCCTTCGCGCCATAGCGCGCCTCGAACCAGGACTGCGGCGTCAGATTCGGAATCCCGAGATCCGGACCTGTCACATGCTTGGGCGTGCGCAGCGTGATCATCCGCGCAAACGTCACCCACGGGCCTTCGCCGCCTTTGGACGCCTTTTCAAAGACTTCCACATTGGTCACGCCCTGCCGGCGCAGACCGAAGCACGACGTGATGCCCCCCTGTCCCGCACCGATGATCGCCACATCCAGAACCGCTTCCCCATCCCGGTCCTGCGTCAGGCTCCAGTTGCCCGTCGCATAACGGATTTTCGCCAGATCCTCCCGCACACGCCCTGAAAGCGCAGCCAGAGCATCGACGTGAGAAACGGTGGATGTCATGTGGTCAAATCCCAAAGAACCGGCACGGACAAGGCAGCATCCGGACGCCTCCGGAGTATCTTTCCGTATCAAAAACAACAGGTCACCTGTTGCCCGGGATAGTTTCACACCGCCTCAAGGTCGTATACTCCATAAAAACGCTCCTCCCGTTCTCAAAAAGAGAGCAGTTACTCCATGCCTGTTTTCTCACGCTTCCTGCGCTACTTCCTCGCCGTCGCACAGCACGGCTCCATCCGCCGCGCTTCCGAACATCTGCGCATCGCCGCCTCCGCCATCGACCGGCAAATTCTGCAAGGCGAAGAGTCCCTCGGCACACCTCTGTTCGAGCGCCTCCCCACCGGCTTGCGCCTGACCGCCACGGGCGAACTGCTTTATGCGCATGGCAAGCAGTGGTCGCGGGACCTGACCAATATGTGCGTCCAGATCGAGGACATGCGCGGCCTGCGCCGGGGGCAGGTGGACATAGCCGTTCCTGACGCCCTGACCCGCGGCTTTCTGCCGCGCCTGCTCCGCGCCATGCGCACGACCCATCCTGGCATCACGATCTGCACCCATGTTCTCGACAACAGCCGCATCCAGAGCACCCTGATTGACGGATCGGTCGATGTCGCGCTCCTGCTTAATCCGACCCATGCCCGCGGCCTGCTGGTGCGCGCCCACAAGGACTTTCCGCTCGGTTTCGTCTGCCTACCGAACCATCCCGTTGCCGAACGCAAAAGTGCCCGTTTCAGTCTGGCCATGAACTACCCGATGATCATGCCCGGCGCGCCGCTCGCCCTGCAACGCCAGATCGAAATCCTCGAAATCGACAGCAATCTGGACATCCAGGCCGCCGCCACGTCCGACAACATCCAGATGATCAAATCCCTGGTCCGCGAAGGTGTCGGCCTCGGAATCCTCAGCGCGCTGGATGTCATGGACGAGGTCACGCGCGGTGAGCTGGCCTTCATTCCGATTTCCAATCACGATCTTGCCCCCCTGACGCTGGCTTTGTGCGTCGACCACTCACGCCAGCTTTCCGGTGCCGCACGGCTGGTGATTTCCGAGCTTGAAAAGGAGTTTCTCTCCCCAGCCACGAAGCTGTAACCACACCCACATCTCCTGCGGCCAGCGGGAGACACAGACTGTCACATTTTTGCACCACTCTAAAAACGGCAATGGCCTGCCCTGCATTTTATCTTTGATGCAGATAGGCCATCCGTTTTACATCCACGTTTCGAATAAATACCGTTCCCAAAGTGAACCTTTCGTTTCCACAGGACAGGAGCCCGGCAGCATGAAAGACAACCGTTGGTCACCGGGCTATCGACGCCAGCTTCTCGCAGTGACCTGTCTCGCCGGCAGTGTCCTCGTTGCTTTCGGCACAGACGCCCGCGCCGCGCAGACTACGAAACACCCCGTTTCGCGCCATCATGCCCCCGGCCGCAGCACGGCACGCACCGCCGCAGCGCCGAGCCGCCCGGTCGTAAAACCGCGCCCGCATGCGCTTGATGCCTCCGCTGCCGAAACGGTCTCCGTCACGTCCTCGCGCCGCGCCCTGAATGGCGGCGGCGGCATGATGCGTGTCGAAACCGCGCCCCATGCCGTGCAGACCGTCACGAAAGAATTCATCGACATGCGCGCGCCGACCAGCACGGCGCTCGACCTGATCCAGAACCTGCCGAGCCTCAACGTTACGACGCCGGATTCGTCGGGCATGGAAGGTGGACAGATCCAGTCCCGCGGCCTGACCGATCTCGATATGGGGCTGATGGTGGACGGCGCACCCGCTGCCGCAGCCAAGTATCTCAGCGAGAACGTCGATTCCGAAAACCTCGAAAGCGTCAGCGTCACCCCCGGTTCTTCCGCGACGGATCTGCCCGTCATGTCAGCCGCCGGTGGCGTCATGGCCGAGGAAACCCGTACCCCTGCGCAGAAGCGCGGCGGCCTGATCGACTTCTCCTACGGCACCAACAACCTGTCGCGCGAGTTCATCCGCCTCGAATCCGGCGAGATCGGCCATAGTGGCGTCCGGGGCTATTTCTCGTTCTCCAACACACATGCCCGGTCGTGGATGGGTGCTGGCATCAACCAGCGCAAACATATCGATTTCGGCCTCCAGAAAGACTGGAAGAACGGCTCCAACGCCAAGTTCTTCCTGTCCTGGAACTCGGCCGACTTCATCATCGACAACTACCCGACCTCCGACCAATTCTTCCGCTACAAGCACACTGGGCAAGGCTACGGTCGCACGAACGACAAGACGAGCAACAACTACTGGGGCAACAACAACGATCACTGGAACCAGATTTTCATCTCGGCTCCGGTCCATATCGCGCTGCCCTCGCGCCTGTCGCTCGACATTCATCCGTATTTCAGCTTCGGACAGGGCTGGGACGCCTCACCGGGCGGCACCACAACCGATGCCGCAGGTGCTACGCGCGGCCTGACGAACTACTTCCTGCAGAACGAATACCGCTCGGTCGGAACGGTCGCGAAACTCAACTGGGAAATCGACCGCCACAACACGTTCTCGGTCGGCTACTGGTATGAAAACACCCAAACGATCCAGTCCTACCCCACCAGTTACCAGATGCCGGATGGCAATGCGCCGAGCCCGAACAATGCGTCCTATCTGATTTCCGCCGGCGACAAGCAGACGGCCGGTTACGAGATCCACTCGCTGTTCGTCCATGACACGGCCAAGTATTTCAACGATCATCTGACCGTGGATGCCGGTTTCAAGTTCGTTATGACGAACATCTGGAACAAGGATTACTACGGCCGTCAGGAAGCCAACCGCACCGCACCGCTGCCGCAGCTTTCGATCGGCTATCGCATCAATAACAACAGCCAGATCTACCTAAACGTGGAGGGCGACTACCGTCAGCCCAGCGCGGTCGATCTCGGATGGCTATATACCAGCGTCGCGATCCCCAAGAACCAGTATTCCATCAAGGAAGAACTCGGTTACCGCTACCACGACGACCACATCATCGCGGATGTCGCGTTCTTCAACTACAACGTCACAAACCGCATCGTGGATCAGTATGTCGGCATGAACAGCTACAAGCCGTTCAATATCGGCAGCCAGCAGATGCGCGGCTTTGACGTGATGGTTGCCGCACGCCCCATCCACGGCTTCAGCCCCTACGCCTCGGTCGAATACCTGCACGCCACTCAGGACAGCAACGTCTTCGATCCGTATCTGAACACGATGCTGCGTTCCAAAGGCACGCAGGCCGTCATGGCCCCGCATGTCATCGCGAATTTCGGCCTGACCTATACCTATAAGGGCTTCTTCGCGAACGGTTCCGTTCATTACACTGGCCCGCAGTCGGTCAGTGTTGCCGGCGACCAGCGCATTCCAGGTTACGTCACCGATACGCTCTCGATGGGCTATCACTTCAAGCCGTTCATGTTCGCGCAGTCCCCGACCTTCCGCCTGAACTTCACCAACCTCACGGGCTCCGTCGTTCGCACCGGCGCCATGGGCGCGGTCTACAGCGCCAAGGACCCAAGCACGGTCTATAGCGGCAACATGGCGTCCTACACCGGCTATGGAAACTCCTTCATGGTCGCCCCGCGCTTCACCATGACGGGCACGGTCTCCACCGCCTTCTGATCATCCGGGGCGGGGAAAATCCCGTGCCCCAAACCATTGCTCCTCCGGTGCGTTGCCGCACTACGGCACCCACATCCCTGCGGGACGGAGGAGAACCCCATATGCCCCCCGGCATGATTTCCAGAAAAAAATCCACCCGCCAGGCCCTGCTTCTCGGCGCAGCACTGGCCCTCACACCGCTGGCCTACGCCGCCCCGGTCCCGACCGAAACCCCACAGGACCAGTCCGGCGTCACAATCATTCAGGGTTCGGATGCCGTGAAATGGCAGGGCGCCCCGCCCATGTTTCCGCACGGAACGAAAATCGCCGTCCTGACCGGCGATACTGGCAAACCCGGCCCCTTCACCCTGCGCGTCATGATGCCTGCGGGATCGTTCATTCCGCCCCACACCCATAATCTGGACGAAATGCTGACCGTCATCAGCGGCAATATCCAGCATTACGTGGGACAAAACATCTCCACGACGCAGCAACGTCCTCTGGGCCCTGGCGGCTTCGTGCACCTGCCGGTCAACGTGCCTCATGCCATCAAGGCCGGAAGTCAGGGCGCTGTGCTTCAGGTCTCGGGCACAGGGCCTTTCAGCATGGCCTACGTCAACCCGCAGGACGATCCGCGCAACACGGGCCGCTAAGCCCTATCGCGGAAGCAATGGCGAGGACGCGGCATAGGCCTCGCCAAATCTGAACGTGTTGGTCCCCGTGACGGGATCATGATCCAGATCCCGTCACGGGCATCCTTTTCCACAGCGTCACCCGGCTCTCCGTATGCCCGTCTTCAAAATGCCGAGTCACAATGGGGAAACGGGCAGAACGGGAAGGACGCGCCGATATCCTCTGACGCGGATTTCCTCGTCCGAGCCTGAACCCTGCGCCTCGAACATCGTGTCCGGCAGAACCTTCACGGCACTGAATGGATCGACCGGACGCGTCTGCGCCATAGAGGACGCAGGCGCCAGAACGGCGAAGAACAGTCCCGGAAGAAATACCCACGCTGTCATGACCATCCCTCCCGCGCCTGCCTCACGCCGCCAAAGTCAGTTCCCGATCGTCTCGGTCACGATGCCCGGCGTCAGGATCTGCGGCAGCACAACGCCCTCCTGATGCGGGGCAAAATACATATAGAACGGCACACCATCGCGCCCATGAGCCTTGAGGAACGCCGCAATCGCCGCATTGCGGTTCGTCCAGTCGCCCTTGAGGAACACGATCCCACGAGACCGGAAAGCCTCCTGAACGGACGGCACATCCAGCGCCACGCGTTCATTGACCATGCAGGTAATGCACCAGGACGCTGTCATGTCGATGAACACCGGCTTTCCCTGCGCCCGAAGTTCCGCCAGACGCGCTTCGGAAAACGGCTCAACACCCGCTTCTGGCGCCCCTGCGGCCACAGGCTCGGGCGCGGCCCGCAGTCCCTGCGCCAACGCAGCCCCGCAGACCACAACACACAGCACGGCCATGATCCGGCAGAACGCGACCGTCCCACGGCCCCCTTCCAGCATCGAACGCCGCTGCCCGACACCATAGATCCAGCCCGCAAATCCCAGCAGCACAACGCCCCCGGCTGTCAGCGCCACAAACGTCACGCCACGCTGGATCACCGCGACCCACAACAGCCACACGCAGGTCGCAAACAGCGGAAATGCCAGAACCTGCTTGAGAATCCCCATCCAGGCCCCCGGCTTCGGCATCCGTGACGCCACGCCCGGAACCCCGGCTACGAGAATATACGGAAACGCCAGCCCCAGCCCCATCGACAGGAACACCAGAACCCCCATCACCGGCGGCCCACCCAGAGCCCCGGCAATGGCAACACCCATGAACGGCGCCGTACAGGGCGTCGCCACGATGACCGCCAGCAGGCCCGTCATCATGTCTCCGCTCCGGCCGCCCCCGGTCTGAACCTGACCCAGACGCCCGGCGCTGACTTCAAACACGCCGAGCAGATTCAATCCCATCAGGAACAGCAGCCAGCACACCCCGACCACAAATCCCGGCGACTGGAACTGAAAGCCCCACCCCGCCGCAGAGCCGGCCAGACGCAGTCCGATCATGACAATGCCCAGAGCCGCAAACGCCCCCGTCACGCCCAGCGTATAGAACAGCGCACTCTGAAGCTGCGCCCCACGCCCCGCACCGCCCATTTTCGCCAGAGACAGCGCCTTCATCGCCAGAACAGGAAAGACGCACGGCATCAGGTTCAGAATCAGGCCGCCCACAAAAGCAAAGAGCAGAACACGCAGCCAACCCGCGCCCGTCGGCACATCTGAAGCCGGTGCCGCATCCGCCTGCACAGGAGCCGCAGCAGCCGCCCCCCCAACCGGACGTGCCTCAATCTGCAACGGGCTTTCCTGCCCCGCCGCATCCTTGAGCACGACCACGCCCATAAGCGGCTTGTCCCGATGCGCCGATTTCAGGAATTTCAGCCCAAGCGTCAGTTGGCCGTCAGACACATGCAACGGCTGGTCCGCAACCTGATCGATCACGCCCCCGTCCTGCGGCAGGAACCACGCCTGCGACACGGACGCCGCAGACAGCCCCTTGCCCGAAAGCGTCAGCACGCCATCGCCAGACACACTGGCCGCAAACGGCGACGCCACCGGCATGGCCGCCTCCGCCTTCTGGAATAACGCCGCCTGCGCGCCGCCCGCCGACACAGCATCCGCCGCAGCTGGCAGCGTCAGCGTGAAATCGCCGCTTTCAGGAATGCAGACCTGCGCACAGACAAGCCATTCCGCATGCGCATGAAGCGTCGTGCTACCGGAACCCTTGAGAACCAGATCCTCCGGCAGCGTCACCTCATTGACGTAAGCATAGGACATGAGGCCGCCCTCACTGATCCGCACCGGCACCGGCCAGTGGATCGGGCCACCTTTGCCCGTTGCCCCACCATCCGCCGTCACATCCAGCGTCGGCGTGTCCCCGGCATCACCCGGATTGATCCAGTAAGTATGCCAGCCCGGCTTGAGCTGAAGCCGCAGCCCGACCCGCAGATGCTGGTCCGGTCCGGCCGCATCGCGATCCGTAACAAGCGTCGCGGTATCATTCGCGGACGCAACAGGCGCACTTTCCGCCGCCCGTGCGGACACAGATCCCAGACCCAGAAACCCTGCCATGAGCAGGGCGGACATGCTGAACATTCGATGCAAGGCAGGCTCATTCCACTGATTCAGAATACAACCCTCATCATACCACTGACTGAAACGGAAAGCAGGACCTTTCCGGTCGTGAAACCGCAAGGCCCCGCAAACCACGTGTTACGGGATCAGCTTCTCAGCCCGCAGCCGGGCAAACAGATCGGTGAAAGAATCCGGCGTGTACTGGTAATCCGCAAACCCCGCGAGGCGGCTTTTGCTCATATCCGTCACACATTCCACCGGACGCCCCAGATCCGCATCCGTATGCCAGGCCGAAGCCAGCCGCTCGATCCGACGCTCTGTCAGACCGTATTTCGCGACAATTTGCTCCCAGAGTTCCGTATCGCCAGACAGTGTTTCTTCAAGCGACGTCGCATGGCCCGGATACGGTGCGGCCTCGATTCCGAACCATTCCGCCAGTCGCGGCCAGAGCCATTTCCAGCGTACCAGATCACCATTCACGATATTGAAGGCTTCGTTGCGCCCTGCCGCACTCGTGGACGCCCAGAGCAACTGCCTCGCAAGCTGTCGCGCATCGGTCAGATCCGTCAGACCGTCCCACTGCACAGGCGATCCCGGAAACACGAACGGACGCCCGGTCTCGCGGCAGATCGTCGCATAAACCGCCAGCGTACTGCCCATGTTCATCGCGTTGCCGACCGCATAACCGATGACGGTATGCGGACGATGGACACTCCACGAAAAGTCATGCCGTGCGGCGGCTTCATAGAGCGCGTCTTCCTGATCGTAATAGAAATTCCGCAGATCCAACCGGGGCACCTCTTCCCGGAACGGTGTCACAGGCGGCTCTCCCGACGCATAGGCTTCGAACGGACCAAGATAGTGCTTCATTCCGGTCGTCAGCGCAGCGTGAAGCAGAAGCCCCGGCTCCGGCAAAGCTGCGAACAGGTTGCGCACCATCGCCGCATTGACGCGGCAGTTCTCCTCCTCGGTCGCCTGACGCATCCATGAGCAGAAGAAGACATGGCTCGGCCGCAGATCCTTCAGCGCATCGGCAAGCAAGGGGGGATCCAGAAGATCGGCCGCCACCGGCAGTACACCAGCCACATCATGGCGGGGACGGCGGGCGAGCCCGTGAACCGTCCACCCCTCGGCCACGAGACGCGCCGCAAGGTTCTGACCGACAATACCCGTCGCCCCGACAACAAGGGCAGTCCGGGTAGGTGCCACAACAGGAACAGAAGATGTCATGGGATTTTTCCTTTGCAGAAAACAGGGTCTGCTCCACATCTGATAGGACATTCCCATTTCCGCCAGATAGCACCTTTTCGTGCCCTGGTGACCAGAAGGTTCCCACCTCATGACACCGCCGCTGCCCGATCACTACCGTCAGGCGCCCTTTGCCGAAGACTGTGCGCCCCGCCGGATCCTGAGGCTTTTCAGCGGAAAATGGACCACCATGATCCTGCACACGCTGCATCTTCTGGGCGGCACGGCACGTCCCGGAAAACTCCAGCGCAGCATCCCCGGCCTGTCAAAAAAAATGATGACGCAGACCCTGCGCGAGCTTGAAACGCAGGGTCTGATCCGCCGCAATGTCCGGCAGATCATGCCGCCCCATGTCGATTACAGCCTGACGGAACTCGGACAGACTTTCGTGGAACCCGTGGAGCTTCTCTATCACTGGGCCATCCGCAACGCCGACGCCCTCGACCGGCTCACCTCCGACGCAGTCACCCCTTCCGAATGATCTCTCCGCATGAAGAGGGTAGGACAGGGCGGCTACCCTGTGCCATGTTTGCATTCACAAACCGCCCTCGGCGGACCACCTGGCGCGGACCTCAGGCCGCGTCCCAGAACGCGTAATCTCAAGGACTCACCAGAGCAATGCCGTCGATACCCCGTCCCGATCCGTCTCCATCGTCACCTGCACGAACCGGACGCACCGTCCCCGGCATCATTCTTTTTCTTCTCCTTGGCGTTCTGACGTCCCTGCTCCCGGCAAAAGCCGCAGACAGCACAGCACCCGCGCAACTGAACCAGCAGGAAGCACAGCAGCTCCTCAATGTCCTGAACAATCCCAAAGAGCGGGACGCCTTTACCCACACCCTGTCCCTGATGGCCCGAGGCCTTCAGGTCGAAACTCCGGCAGCGACCCCGGTCCCGGCTGCCCCTGCCGTGACGCCCGCAAAGGCTGCGCCGGCCAAAACCGTCGCTGAAGTCCCGCCTGACATCCACACCGGCCTGAGCAGCATCCGTATCCAGACGCTCGGTTACCTGCACAACTTCCTTGGCCTGTTCAGCGATCTCGGAATCGTTGGACGCTGGGCGCATACGACGCTCGCTTCTGCCGCTACCCGCACCACGATCCTGCATGCTTTCGGAGGCGGCCTCGTGGTCATGCTCTGCGGCATCGCACTGGAGCGGATCGTCGCCCTCAGCCTGCACAAGCCACTGCTTCAGCTCACCCAGAATGCTGAAAAACGCGAACAGCACAACGTCGTCGAAGCCGAGGAAACCGCGCCACAGGAACCCATCGTCGACGGCTCCAGCGAAACGCGCGCCGCGGATCAGCGACGTCAGGTCGAAACCCTGCGCTTCCTCTCCCGCGTGCCCTATGCACTGGGTCATTTCGCGCTGAAGGCCGTGCCGGTCCTCGCTTTTCTGGCCGTTGCCTATCTCGCCGTTCTGGTCCTGCCGTGGAGCGAGAAGACCGATAACGTCATCATGACGCTCGCCAACTGCTACGCCGCGGCGCGCTGCCTGTACCTGTTCGTCGAAACCGGCTTTGCGCCACGCTCTCCCACCATCCGCCTGCTGCCCGCCACGGACGCAACAGCATTTCTGCTGACCCGCTGGTGGAACGTACTGGTCGCAGCCCCGGCCATCATTTTCTGCCTCTCCACGCTGGGCAGCCAGTTCAACCTCTCCCCGCGCGGCACGGACGCCATGATCCGTGGCGTGGTCCTGATCGAACACATCCTGATCGCCGTCTTCATCTGGCGCATCCGGCACCTCGTCAGCCGCGCGCTTCAGCCCCGCGCCGTCCCTGACACCGCGATGTGGACCTTCATCGTCGCCATCACACGCCTGTGGTGGGTGCCGGCCATGTTCCTCGATGTGTCCCTCTGGATCGTCTGGGCCGCCCATCTGCCCGGCGGCTATCGCTGGATCCTCGACACCACCGGCATCACCATCGGTATCCTTGTCGCCTCCCGGCTGCTGGCCGTGCTGGCTTACGGACTTCAGGACCGCTTCTTCCGCATCAACCCGGTCCTGACCGAACGCTTCCCGGACCTGCAGAAGCGCGCCGACCGCTATTACCCTTTTGCCCGCCGGATCCTCACCGGCGCCATCCTCTTCCTGACTCTGATCGCCATGACTGAAGCCTGGGGCCTGCCCACATTCGGTTTCTTCATGAAAAACGCGGTGGGACGTCATCTGCTTGACGCCGTCCTGACGATGCTGGTCGCCCTCAGCGTGGCCGTTGCGATCTGGGAAATCATCAACGCTTTCCTCAGCCAGCAGCTCACACGCTTCGAGAAGTCGGACCAGATGTCCCGTGCGACACGCCTGCGCACAGTCCTGCCCATCATCCGCACGGTCCTGCTGGCCATCATCATCATCATCGTGGCCGTCACGACGCTCTCGCAGATCGGGATCAACGTCACGCCACTGCTCACCGGCGCGGGCATCATGGGTGCCGCCATCGCCTTCGGTTCGCAGAGCCTGGTCAAGGATTTCATCACGGGCTTCTTCATGCTCGTCGAAGATGCCATCCAGGTGGGGGACTGGGTGACGACCGGCGGCGTCTCGGGAACGGTGGAAAACCTTTCGATCCGCACCGTGAAGGTTCGCGACATCAACGGCGACCTTCACATCATCCCGTTCTCGTCCGTCTCCTCGATCGCCAACACGGCGCGCGGTTACAATCAGGTCATCGTCAAGCAGCAGCTCGACCTCTCTGAAAATCTGCCACGCGTCACGGCCATCATGGCCAAGACACTCAAGGAAATGCGCGACGATCCGGTCTTCGGCCCCATGATCCTGTCGGACTATAATGATCTGGGTGTGGACAACAGTGATAGCGGGGGGGCCACGCTCCTTGGCAGCTTCCGCACGACGCCGATGATGAAATGGAAGGTGAAACGCGAGTTCTACCGCCGCATCACCAATCAACTCGCCGCAGAGAACGTCAAGTTCTATACAGGCACATCCTACTTCACGACGCCGCCGGGCAATGCCATGCGCATCACAGCAGACGTCACCCTGCCAGCCCCAGCCAACGACGCTCCCACCACGCCAAAGGCGCCTGCCCAGAAGCCAGCGCCAGAAACGGCGCAGGATAATGGCAAGCCTGACGGCAGCACGCCGGGCTGATTTCAGACCGGCCCCGTTCAGGGGCCGGTTTCACCATCCGTTGCATTTCCACATAATTGTTAATCAATTAAATAAAGTCTTGCGTTCACACGCTTGCAGGCTCATTCTGCCTCCACATTATCGAGAACCCTCCTCCCGGTTCCCCGCAGACGATTTCCCGGCCCGAACTTTCCGCGGCCCCGCATCGCCCGCCGATCGGCGAGGATCATGCCAAGGAATCCAGCGATGTCTCTTGTCCTGGTCTCATCGGACTCATCCGACCCTGCCCAGAAAACGACCGTGGCCGCCCCCGCCGAAACACCGATGGAGCGCCCCGACCCGACCGTTCTGGCCGAAAAGAACCGTCAGGAAGAGCAGGTCCTGAAAAAGCGCTTCATCGGCATGGTCCTCGGGCTCGTCTTCGCGCATGTCTATGTCGCACTCGCGCTGGCCTATTCCTACATGGACGACCACAATCACCTGCATACCTGCTGGCTGCCGCTGCTCGGCGCCTTTATCTGCGGGATGATCTTCGTCTTCCACGTCTCGATCTCGTAATCAGGAGAGGCCCCATGACCCGTACCGTTCGCCACGCATGGCTCCAGCCCTTCCTGTCCACGACATTGTGGACCCTCGTCCTGATCGACATCGCTGTCATGACTTATCTGGAAAATCAGGATTTCTTCAAAGATTATGCCGGCTGGGCCTGGCCTTCCGTCCTGATCACCGGGATCATCGGCTACTTCATCGGCCCCGCGATCGATCGCCTTTTTTCCAGAGAATCCTCCAGCGCCAACAGACCGTAAAGCACGCAGGGTCGGAGCGGCTGTTCAGACAGCCGTATCTCTGCCACCGGGAAAGTCACCGATTTCAGGAGGATAAGCATGATTGCTCCAGGTGCAAACGGCATCACACGATATGCTCACCTGATCCGGACCCGGAAGTACGTTGCGGCGATTTCGATGGATAACCGGGGAGGAAGTTTCTTCTCGGTCACCGGATGGTCAACCTTCATTGACCGCAAGGACGCCACACCGGAATGGATCGGAGAAAATCTCCGCAAAGCCCTCGAGACAAGTCGGGATCTCTTCATAGAATGGGGTAAATACCCCCTGCCACAAGACAAGATTGATGCCGAAAAGAAGAAATCCGGCCCGCTCTACATGGAGTTCTGGGGCCGGATTCGGGAAAAATACGGCTTCAAGGACTGGCGGGATGCGCAAACCAAGTCAGCCCTGGTCTTTATCCAGTGGGAGTGCGAACAAACAGATCAGGTGCGCTTTGCCGCTTCAAAAGGCAGAGGAACCAGTCATTCAGCCTGGTATACGAACGAAAACGAAGGAAAAGTCTTCCACACCTCGTTCAATGCCAGCAATCAGGAGTTCGGAGAGGTCGCCCTACAGGCCCTCGACGTCTGCCGCCCCAATTACCTGTAAAGCCGTGCCCAATAAAAAAGGGAGACAGAATATCTGCCTCCCTTTCCCGATCCATCAATCCCGCAGACCTTACCGCAGGATGCCCGTGTGCCCGACGCTGTAACGTCCCGGCTGCGGCCAGACCGTCAGGCCATGCGGCTCCGCGCCGACCGGGATCTTGCGCATCGCCCCCGTGTCGGTATCGATCGCATAGACCACATCGTCGAACCGGCCCGAAAGCCAGAGCAGCTTGCCGTCCGCGCTGACATTGCCCATGTCCGGGCTGCCACCACCAGGGATCATCCAGGTCTTGACGACCTTGTCCGTCGCGAAATCGATGATCGACACGCCACCCGGCCCATGCTTTGGACCATGGATACGATGCGAGCCGCGATTGGCGACATACATCAGCTTGCCGTCACGGCTCGGATACAGGCCATGCGTGCCAATGCCCGTCGGGATGAAACCGGTCTCCGTGAAGGAATCCCCGTCCACGACGAACACGCCGTCCGCCATCATGTCCGCCACATAGAACTTGTGACCATCCGGCGCCGTCAGGATGTCCTGCGGCATCCCGCCCTTGGACAGCTTCAGCATCCCGATCATCTTCAGGTTCACCGTATCGACCTTGGCGACATAGCCGCCGAACTCGCAGGTGAAGATCGCGTATTTGCCGTCGATGGAGAAATCGGCGTGATTGACGCCCTTGCATTCCGGCGTCTCGACCGAGCCCTTCAGCTCCATCGTATGCGGATCGCGGAAGTCCAGACGCTTGTGCGCTTCCGCCACCGTGATCGCGTATTTGCCGTCCGGCGTGAAATACATGTTGTACGGATCATCCACGGCAATGGACGGGCCCGGCTTGGCCGTCGCCGGATTGATCGGCGTGAGCGACCCGTCCGGACGGCCCTCGCTGTTATTCGTCACCCACAGCATCCGCAGATCCCAGGACGGCACCACATGCTGCGGCGAATGTCCGACGCGGAACGTATCCACGACCTGAAAGGACGCCGGATCGATAACTGAAACACTGTCCCCGCGCAGGTTTGGCACATAGACGCGAGCCGGGTCCTGCGCGATCGCGGGCGAGATATGGGACGGAGTCGTCTCGCTATAGATGTTCTTCGGATCAATGACCGGCGGCATACCCGGAATGGTCTGGATGCCGGACGCAGCCACAGGCGGCGTTGCGGCGACAGGCGCGGAGGCATCGGCCGGAACCGGCACCATTGGCGCACTCGGGGAATATTCCTGCGCATGGGCCGCGGCAGCTCCCAGCAGCGTCATCGCCACCAGAAGAGGAGTCTTGAATGTCATGGATGGCTCCTTTGGAAAGACTGGATTGCCGCAACCGCGGTCCGGATCTGCATCTCCGTGCCGATCCGGCCGAGCCCGGCCGATGCACGCCGTGGATCGCCACCATAGACGCCATCGGCCGCACCCGGTTTCGAAGCCGTACGCAATGCATCCTGACGCACAAGCGACGGATCGACCGCCAGCATCAGCGACGTATCGCTCAGCTCCGCATGAAGCCCCACCTCGGCCGCATGCCCCTGCGCCCGCAGGGCCTCGGCATACTGGTGAGGAACGACTTCATAATAATCACGCAGATAAAGCACCGCTGCCTGACCCTTCCAGGCCCGGTTCAGCTCCTGCGCCACCTGCGCCATGAAAGACTGGTATCCGCCATGATCGCCCAACAGCACGATCCGCTTAAAGCCCTGAACGCGGAAACTCTCCGCAGCCCCTTTGAGCAGCCCCTCGAACACGGCGGGCGGCACGGAAATCGTGCCCGGAAACTTCATGTGGGACGTGCGCGGGCTCGTAGACCCTTCCGGCACATACGCCACAACAGGCGCCACCAGCGTATGCCCGGCCTGAACCGCAATAGCATCCGCCAGCACCTGAGCCCGCACATTATGCTTGCCGACCGCCATGTAAGGCCCGCTCTGCTCGGTCCCGCCGACAGGAATGATGACGGTATCGGTCCCCGCTTTCACATCCTGCGCCACCTCGGTCCAGCTCCGGCACGCAAACTCGGCCTGAAGCGCCAGACCGGTGCAATGCGCGCTGTCGCTGACCACACCCTGCGCATGCGCGATCGAGACAGATAGCCCCATCCCGCCACAGAACAGGGCGACACGACGGCACAGGTGAAACAGGTTGAACATCCGGGCGGGGACACCTCTGGCAATGGCTGCCCTTCCCTACTCCATCTTCCCCGGTCTTTTCCAGAGCCGCAGTTCCCGAAACCCCGGTCTTTCCGGAAATGGATCATGCAGTATAAGACACTATGCCTTTCCCGATTTCCTATGACCCCGATCCCGTCGACAGCGCCGCCCATCTGATTCAGGTCGCGCTCACTCCTGTTTTCATGCTGTCGGGCATCGGCACCCTCATCAACGTGTTCAACACACGTCTGGCCCGCGTCGCCGACCATCTCGAAGACGTGCGCAAGAAACTCGGCACCCCGAAAACCGACGACACGCCGGTCGATCCCGTCGACACCCCCGCACGCCTCAGAAGTCAGCAGACCCGCCTGCACCGGCGCGTCTTCGTTCTGGACGCTGCGATTCTCCTCAACGCGATCGGTGGCGCGTCGACCTGCGGTGCGGCCATGGCGCTGTTTGTCGGCTCGATCCGGGACGCTTCCACGTCAGCATGGCTGCTCGCACTTTTCGGCATAGCTCTCGCCTGCACCGTCGGATCGCTCATGTTCTTCCTCGCTGACACCCTGCTGAGCTGGCACGGCCTGCGTCGTGACAGCGATCTGAGCCTCGACGCGGAATAGACCACCACGCAACTTTATTTCAAAAGCCACCCAAAACAGTACTGTTTCCCGAAAGAAAGCTGCGCCAGAACGCGAATCCCGTTTTACTTTGGCAAAAACGAAATCAGCGCCTGCCGGAAACAAAAACCGCGTCTCCGGAAAGAAGGCAAAAGTTTAAAATGCATTTATGCGTATAATGCAGGGCTGACCCTGCATCTGTATTTGTTGCTTCCGACCCCGATTCCGGAGTTTCTCCCGCTGCACGCCGCAAAACGGCAAACAGAACCACACGGAGATTTTCCAGATGACGTCCATGACCCTGATCCACCTGATCGGCCTCCCCACCAACCTGCTCGCACAGTTCTCGATGGTTGCCTTCGTCCCGATGATCGGCGCCCTGATGATCGCTACGGTTGCTTCCGACCGCGTTTCCGAGAGCTGATCACAGTTATCTCGGGACAAGCCCGGCCATCGTGCCGGGCGTCCCGCTTTTCCTCGCCCGGCTGACGCGTATCGCGATCAGTGCCGGACTGAGAGATAGGATTGCGGATCCAGTCGGCGGCGCCACAGATCGCACAGCCAGCAACAGCTGATCCCGACCAGCATTCCGATCGATGTTGATCCGACCCAGTGCGTCGGCAAAAACGACATCATCACACCTGCCAGACCGGCAATCGTCCAGTTCATCGTCCCCATCAGTGCCGAAGCCGCACCCGCCTGATGCCCATGATGCGTCAGCGCCAGAATGCCCGCGTTCGGCCCTATGAAGCCCAGCGAAAATGTCGTGCACCAGATCAGCGCGCACAGAATCCACGGGTCCTGCGGCCCGGCAAATCCGCTCAGACAGACCAACACGGCCAGCACACAGAACACCAGCACCGCCAGCATCCCGATTTCCATCACCCGCGTGAACAGGAAGCGGGTGGCCAGCTTGGCATTCACCTGCGAGCCGATAATGAAGCCCACCCCGTTCAGTCCAAAGAAAATGGCGAACAGATGCGGCGAGAAATGCAGGATGTTCTCAAACAGCGCCGGGGCGTTGGACAGATAGGCAAACATCGTGAACGTTCCAAAGCTCACGACCATCACCGCAGAGCAGAAGAGCGGTTCGCGCAACAGGTCCCGGTAACGCGCTGCCATACCACTGACCGGCAGTGCGAAACGCCGGTCCAGAGGCAGCGTCTCAGGCAGCAGAAACAGCGTTCCGAAGAACATCACGACGCCGAAAACAACATTCGCCCAGAAAATCAGACGCCAGTTCCCAAGATCCAGCAGGAAGCTGCCGATTGACGGCGCCAGCAGAGGCCCCAGACCGAAAATCAGCATCAGCTGGGACATAAGCTTCACACCTGCCGGGCCGGTCGCCACGTCCCGCACCATCGCACGCGGCGCGACAGAGCTGATCGCTCCGCCCAGAGCCGCGACGAAACGCAGTATGCAGAACACGTGAAAACTGGTCGTCAGCGCCAGCCCAACCGAGGCAAGAGCATAGACTACAAGCCCACACAGCAACGGCAGCTTGCGCCCGTAGCGGTCACAGAGCGGCCCCAGAGTAAACTGCCCGATCGCAAGCCCCGCCAGCCATGCCGTCAGCGTCAGCTGTGCCGATCCTGCTCCATGTCCCAGATCATGCTCCAGTGCCGGAAACGCAGGCAGGTACATGTCGGTCGAGACAGGTCCCAGAATGAAGATCACGCCGATCAGCACACGGGTCAGGGCATTCATCCCCGCCGGGGACGTCTGTTCGGAAAGTGACGTAGCGGACACGCAGGCACCATGGATAGACAAAGCATAAAACCGAAAACGGGCTTCCCCTGCTGGAGAAGCCCGTTTCCATACTCAACGCCTTTTTGCCCGGACTGACCAGCCCTCAATTCAGGGCCACCGCGTCATTCCGGACAGGGACGCAGACCTTACTTCGGCCAGTTGGCCAGAATGTCCGTCTTCACGCTCTGCGGCAGGCCAACATAGTCGAGGCGGGCATTATCCGCGTCGCCGTGCTGGAAACCCCATGTAAAGAAGTCCCGAACAGCCTTGCCGGAGTCCTTCTGGGCTGCATCAACCGGCACCAGAACGAACGTCGCCGTCACGATCGGCCAAGAAGACGCGCCATCCGTGTCCAGCAGGTTCACGGCATAGTGATCGGCGTGCACCCAATCAGCAGCCTTGGCGGCTTCCGTGAAGCTGGCCAGCGTCGGGGCCACGAAAGCACCGCTGTGGTTCTTCATCTTGGCGATGTTCAGGTGGTTCTGCGCGGCATAGGAATACTCGACATAACCGATGCCACCTTCAGTCTGACGCACCATGGCGGCAATGCCGTCATTGCCACGTGCGCCTGAACCGCCCGGCCAGGCGATGGACGTGCCGGCACCGAGCTTCTGCTTCCAGGTCGGGGAAACCTGCGACAGATAGGACGTGAACACGAAGCTTGTGCCCGAACCATCAGCACGGTGGATCGGAGCAACATCCGTGTCCGGCAGCTTCAGGCCCGGGTTCAGGGCCTTGATGCGGTCGTCGTCCCAGGTCGTGATCTCGCCGTCATACAGCGCAGCCAGCGTGGGGCCATCGAGGCGGAGCTGGCCCGGTTCCAAACCCGGCACGTTTGCCACAACCACGATGCCGCTCATGACCGTCGGGAACTGGTACAGCTTTTCCTTGGCCAGACGATCACCGCTCATCGGCTTGTCGGACGCACCGAAATCGACGGTACGGGCGATCACCTGATCCTGGCCAGCACTGGAACCCACGCTCTGGTAGTTCACAGCGATACCGGCCTGGCTCTTGGCGGCCGTGCCCCACGCACCATAGATCGGTGCGGCGAAGCTGGATCCTGCGCCAGTGATGTCCGCAGCCTGCGCCGACGACACGAACGGGGTCATGGCAGCAGTGCCAAGGGCCGTGGCGACGAGAAGACCGAATAGCGGAGCTCTGCTCTTGATCATGGGAATCCCTATATGGGGCGTGAAAACTGCCCCCTTAGTAACGCCAGCACAGACTCAGAAACAGTAGGTCATGCGTGATAGTTTCATGACACCCTCCCGACACGGGAAAGTGCCGAAATGTCACACCCCTTTCCCCGCAAGCTCCGCCCGCCCGCCACTTCCGCAACAAAACTGACACACGGAAGTATAAACCCGAGGTTTTCTGCGACCTTTCGCCGTGACTGTCATGGAACTGTCATGTTCCCGTCATGAAACCTTCCCATTATTTCAAAATGCGAATCAGATACCTGAACTGCGGAACACACGCCCTCCTCAGCAAGGACGCACCGCAGCAATGGTTTTCTCTTTCCGCCGAACCACGGCCCTCCTGGCCACGACGACCCTGGTTTCACTTCTTCCTCTTTGTGGCCATGCCCGGGCCGCCGACCAGATGCAGATCATGGAACGGCAGATCCAGGCCATGCAGGCACAGCTTTCCAGCATGAAGAAAGAGCATGCCGAGGAAATCAAACGCGCCCGTGCTGTTCTGGCGCATCAGCGGGAAGAAGCTGAAAACAACCCCTATGCCCAGCGTGGCCGCTATATCGGCCAGCCGCGCACAGCAGCGCAGCCCCTGATCAGCGTCCGCCCGGCAAAGCCCGGTGCCGATGACGGCCGTCCGGCATCAGACCGCGCAGACGTCTCCTCCTGGGCCGATTTCCAGCGCGCCACCGCGCAGGACGAAGAAGTCAGCGTTGGCGGCATCAAGGTCGGCTTCCCGGGTGGTCGCCCGACGATCCAGTCTTCCGATGGCGCCTATGCCCTCTCGATCGGCCTGGCCTATCATGAAGACTTCGGCGGCTTCTTCAATTCCGGACCGCGCGCCGGTGAAACACGCGGCGCCTTCAACGGCTTCACGTCCAACCAGCGTCGTCTGCGTATTCCGTTCATGTTCCGCTACAAGAACTGGGTCGCGGCCGTCACGCCTGATTTCGGCGCCAACCATAACGACGGTTATGTCGGCCTCTATGAGGGCAACCTGAACTATACGGGTCTTCACAACACGGTCCTGACCGTCGGCTACTTCCAGCCGCGCGTGACCGAAGAAGATTCCGAAAGCTCCAACGACTTCTTCACGCTCGAGCGTCCGAGCATCACCGATATGGTGCGTAACATCGCCGCAGGCGATGCCCGCTTCAGCGTCGGTGGTCTGCATTACGAGAAGCGCTGGTGGGTTGCCGGTTACTTCACGGGCCAGGAATGGGGCCATCGCAACGCCTCTGACATGAGCTCCACCTATTATGGTGGCGGCAGCGGCACCACGGTCGACAGCCAGACGGGCGCCACGCTGCGCGTTGCCGGCCGTCCGGTCGTGACCAAGGACGTGGACCTGCACCTCGGTGCATCTGCCATCTCCGCGTTCAAGGTTGCCTGCAACACGGGATCCGACCCCAACCACTGCACCCGCTCGACGTCCTTCGGGCAGCGTCCGGAGTTCGATATCGGCGAAGCCAACCTGGCTGCCACCGGTACCATCAGCAACGCCTCACAGGTCTGGGCCGCCGGTCCGGAACTCGGCCTTCGCTGGCGCCGCCTGATCGTCAAGGGCGAGTACTATCACGTTGGCGTCCAGCGCTCGGCACCGGGCCTGAAATCCGCCAGCTTCCAGGGCTGGTACGGTTCCGCCGCCTATACCCTGTTCGGCAATCCGCGCATGTACAACATCAAGGAAGGCGCATTCGGCGCTCCTGGCGTGAAGGCTTCCGAGGAATTCAACCCGGCCCTCAACCAGTGGGGTGCACTTGAAGTCGTCGGCCATTACAGCGTCATCGACCTCAACAGCAATCTTAACGACGCGAATGCCAAGAACGTCATCCGCGGCGGCCAGCAGACCGTCTGGACCGGCGGCCTGAACTGGTACCCGAACCGCCACTTCCGTCTGATGATGGACTACAGCCACTTCATCGTCTCCCGCAGCACGCAGGCCACCAACACGGCCGGCCGCACGGGCAACTCGATCGCAGCCCGTATCCAGGCCGCGTTCTAAACCACACCCGTTACCCTCTCCCGGACCCCGGTCCGGGAGAGACCCTTCTGTCCAACACCATTGCGTGCACACCCGCTTTCCCGATTGCGGCCCACGCCCCGCAGACAGCATGATTCCCGTTCCACAACGAGAGAACCGGCTGATGCTCCCCACCGCAAAACCGCTCCTGTCCACAACCGCATTCGCAGTGAGCCTCCTGTGGTCCGCCGCGTCCGCCCAGCCTGCTGCCAGCTCCCACATCGTCACCAGCCAGAAGCTCGACTGGTCTACGGCCGCGGCCCTCGCCTCCGAAGCCGTGCGTATCTGCGCCGCACAGGGCTATTCCGTCACCGCCACGGTCGTGGACACGACCGGCCATGAACAGGCCGTCATCAAAGGCGATACCGTCCCCCTGCAATCGCTCTCCGTCGCCTACCGCAAAGCCTACACGGCCTATTCCTACGGTCTGGCCTTCAACAAAAATACTACCAGCGAGCTGATTGCCGCAGGCGTCACCGGCCCGGCAAACGGTGCCCTGAACACCATCCCTGAAGTCCTGTTCGTCCCCGGCGGCGTGACCCTGCGCCGCACGAGCGACCACGTGATCCTCGGTGGGCTGGGCGTGTCAGGCGCACCCGGCGGAGACAAGGACGAGGCCTGTGCCCTACATGCTGTCGAAAAATTCAGGGCGCAGTTCCAGTAACGCCAACATCTTTCGGGAAATCAAAGACGCAGGATCTTTTTTATCTCCAAGACCGTTCTTGAAATAATTCCTGAATCCTCCAGTCTTTCATGCAGAGTTTCCCTTTGAGAAACTTCCCGGTATTGTCCGGTCCGAATGAAGACTTCCTGAAAGACTGCCTCTTGCTGCGCTGGTTTCTGGTTTCCATCCTGTCCCTGACCGTCCTCCTTCTCGCCCTGTTCGGCGCAGGCTGGGTCTGGATCGACCACAAGGACCTCGCCGCCTTCGCCACACCGCGACTGGAAAAGAAACTCGGCCGCACCGTCCATATCGGCGCCCTGCACGTCCACCCCGGACCATGGCTGACCATCGACGCCGACGACGTTTCGGTCGCCAATATTGCCAGCGGCACCCGCCCGCAGATGATGACGCTCGGGCATCTCGGCGCACAGATCCGCATGACCTCCCTGATCTGGGGGCCGCCCGAAACCCGCAATGTGGTCATCTCGAAATTCTCGGGCCTGTTCGAACGCACCCCGGCGCATTTACCTAACTGGCGCTTTGGGCCCCATCAGAACGACCCGCGTCCTCCGCTCACGCCCGAGGAACAGGCCAAAGCCAATGCGCCGCCAGATCTGGGCAATGCTCCGGGTCTGCGCAACGTCACAATCCTCGACAGCGACGTCACATACCGTTCGGCCAATGGTGCATCCTACAAGGCCACGCTTGAGAAAGTGGACTTCGCGTCCACCAGCGACACCAGCTCGTTCACCATGACCCTGAGCGGAGCCTATAACGACACGCCCATCGCAATTTCTGCTGAGATGGAGCCGATCCGCGACCTCCGCAAAACCCCGAAGCGCCCCTACGGCACCAAGGCTCATGTCACATCCGGCGACATGACCTCGGATTTCACCGGCACCCTGACGGACCCGACGAATTTTGATGGCGTGGAAGGTCACACCACCGTCACCACACCGACGTCCGACACGCTATTCAGCGTCGCCGGGATCAAAGGCGATCATGCCCCCGTCAAAATGACCCTGGCCGGCGACTTCAGCCATTCGGGCAATAACTGGCACTTCCGCAAGGCGAACGGCACCATCCAGACCAGCACGATGGAAGACGGCGACTTCACCCTTATCGAAGGCAGTCACGGCAAACCCGACGATGTGACGGCAAAAATCGGTTTCGGCCGTCTCGACATCAACGGCCTGATGCCGATCCTCGCGCCGTCCGGCTCGAAAGGCAGCAAAAAGAGCCCGTCCACGCTCCACGCTGACCTGCTCCTCATCACACCGCCCGATCCTGACCCGCTGATCCATTTCGATCTTGCCGCCCGCCAGCTCATTTACAACACACTCGATTTTGCCAGTCTCAGGATTCAGGCTTCCCAGATCCCCAACCGCATCGACGTTCCCCTTTTGCGGCTCGGCTATATCGGTGCCTCCCTGAGCGCCAACGGACATATCGAAGCGGATGGAAAATCCTCCCGCATCGCCGCCGAAGTCGCGCTGACCCATGGCGACATCGACCGCCTGCGCCGTGTCGCGGGCCTTGCACCCGTTCCCGTTCAGGGCAGTCTGAGCTTTCGCATCATCGCCAGCGCCAACAACGTCCATACCCTCAACGAAGCCATGAGCCGCGCCGACCTCACTGCCGCCGTCAGCATGGAGAAGGGCGAGATCGCCCGCGAGATCGTCGAAGCCGCATCCATGGACCTGCGTCTGATCTTCCGTCACGCCAAGGGCGTCACCCCCATCACCTGCCTTCTGGGTGTCCTTCAGATGCATCAGGGCAACGGCACCGTCGTACCACTCCGTCTGCGCACAGGCGCTGGGACAATCGCAGCCAAGGCGAATTTCGACCTCAACCGCAGATGGCTCGATCTCGTCTTCGCCAGCCGCCCCTTCTCCACCAGCTTTTTCGCGCTGGACGTTCCCGTCCGTGTGAGTGGAAAGTTTGACGCCCCGATCCTCTCCCTTGCCAGATGGTCGAAGGAAGGCCGGAACATGCTCGCGGATTCAAACGAGATCACGAACCTCCCACCGGCCCTGCAGGGTTTCGCGGCCTCGAACGCCTGTGCACGCCCCACCCGCTGACACGGATTTGCACCCCATCCTGCCCCCGGCTATGCACATCGGACCGTAAAGAAGAGGGTCCAGGTATGCGTATTGCAATGGTCGGTGGCGGATATGTCGGGCTGGTCTCAGGGGCGTGCTTCGCTGAGTTCGGAGCGGACGTCGCCATCGTGGAACGGGACCCCAAGAAACTCGCTGCCCTCAATGCCGGGCGCATTCCCATTTATGAGCCGGGTCTGGATGCCCTTGTCACCAGCAATGTCGAAGCGGGACGCCTGACCTTCGGGGACGACCTCGGTGCTGCCATGAGTAACGCCGATGCCGTGTTCATCGCTGTTGGCACCCCCACCCGACGCGGCGACGGCCACGCCGACCTGACCTATGTTTACGCCGCAGCCGAAGAAATCGCCCGCGCCGCCCGAACGGACCTTCTGGTCGTCACCAAATCCACGGTTCCCGTCGGCACAGGCCGCGAAGTCGCCCGCATCCTGCGCCAGACCCGCCCGGACCTGACCTTCGATGTTGCGTCCAACCCTGAATTCCTGCGCGAAGGCAACGCGATCGACGACTTCATGCGCCCGGATCGCGTGATCGTCGGGATCGACCGTTCCGGACCGGATGGAGGTGCGCGGGCCCAGAGCCTGATCGAACAGCTCTATCGCCCCCTCATGGCCATTCAGGCCCCAATCGTCCTGACCGATCTGGAAACGGCGGAGCTGACCAAATACGCCGCCAATGCCTTCCTCGCGATGAAGGTCACCTTCATCAACGAAATGGCCGATCTGTGCGAGAAAGTGGGTGGCAACATCCATGACGTTGCCCGCGGCATGGGCCTCGACCAGCGGATCGGCAGCCGCTTCCTCAGCCCTGGACCCGGTTATGGCGGCTCCTGCTTCCCCAAAGACACCCGTGCCCTGACCGCCATCGCACAGGACGCCGGCAGCCCCACGAAACTTGTGGAAGCCACAGTCGCCATCAACGAAGCGCGCAAAACAGGCATGGCCGAACGCATCATCGCGCAGGCAGGGGGCACCCTTGAGGGCAAAACGGTCGGTATCCTCGGCCTGACCTTCAAACCCGATACGGACGACATGCGCGAAGCCGCGTCCCTGCCCATTCTCGCCCGTTTGCATGACGCCGGCGCGACCCTTCAGGTCTTTGACCCCGAAGGCATGGACGCCGCCCGCACATTGCTGCCAGAGAACGTGCGCTATTGCGACGACGCACTGGCCGCCGCACAGGACGCGGATATCGTGGTCGTCCTGACTGAATGGAACATGTTCCGCGCCCTCGACCCCGTTCGGCTGAAGAGCGCCATGCGCGGTAATGCCGTCGCAGACCTGCGAAACATCTGGAGCCCCGACCTCATGCGCGAGGCCGGGTTCAACTACAGTTCGATCGGCCGCCCCTGAAGGAACGCGTTACTGGGCCTGAGCCTCAACCCGCGCTGCAGCGCGATCCACAGGCGCAAATGTTCCGTTCCGCAGACGCCGCTCCAGTTCTTCAAGTGACTGTCCCTTTGTCTCGGGCACATAGCGCAGCACGAACCAGAATGCGAAGGCATTGACGCCTGCGAACAGCCAGAACGTCCACCCGGCACCGAGCATCTGCACCAGCGACAGCGTCGTCAAGGAAATGATCAGATCCGCGCCCCAGTGGCTTCCGGCCACGAGGCTCATGCCCTTGCCGCGGCAGGACAGCGGATAGACCTCCGCACCCACCAGCCAGATGGCAACCGACAGACTTCCCGTATTGAAAACCGTATAAGCCATCACGGCAGCCACCGTGATCCATGCTCCGACACCGCCGGTCAGGTGCATCGCAAACGTGGCGCCCAGAACCGCAAGAGCGACCACGGCTCCTGGCAGCAGCCGCAGCATCAGCGTACGCCGCCCCCAGTTATCGACAGCCCAGCCCCCGAATATCGTGGCAACAACCATGCCCACGCCTACGGCCACTGAGGTCAGCAGAGCGGAATCCTGCCCGAAACCGGCATCGGCAAAGATCGTCGGTGCGTAATACATGACAGCATTGATGCCCGTGAACTGGCACAGAAGCGCAATCCCCACAGACGCTGTCAGCGCAGGCCGCACCCACGGTTTCGCCAGCTCGGACCAGGGCGCCTGTACATCATGGTTCTCAACGATCTCGTCCAGTTCCCGGTCCGCAATCTCGTCGGACAGACGCACACGCCGCAGAACCATCCGCGCTTCTTCAGTCTGACCATTCAGGGCCAGCCAGCGCGGACTGTTGGGCAGGAACGCCATACCTACGAACAGGATCAGCGCCGGAAGCATCCCGATGCCGAACATCAGCCGCCAGCTGGAATCCCGCAGGAAATACCCGGTAATGAAGGAAATCGTAACGCCGGAAACCACCGCCAGCTGGAAACCCACGACCAGGCGCCCCCGACGCTCGGGAGGTGAAATTTCCGCAATGTAAATGGGAACAATCTGGGACGCCGCACCAATAGCCAATCCAAGGATCAGACGGGCAATGATCAGAACCGACACACTCTGCGCCGAGGCCACGATGATTGTTCCGACAAGGAACAGGGCGGCCGCAATCATCACCGTCCGCCGACGTCCGATCCGGTCGGAAATACCGCCGGCCCCCAGGCACCCGAGCAGCGCACCCAGAATGATGGCTGACGTCACGACTTCCGCGCCAAGCGTATCCAGATGAAACTGGTTCCGAAGCTGAAGCAGGGCAGAAGAGATGATGCCGGTATCATATCCGAACAGCAGGCCGCCGGTCGCCGAGATCGTCGCAATGAAATTCGTCAGAGCATGTCCGCTCAGCTTTCTGGACCCATTCCTGTTCTGCATCGTGAACCCTTCCGCCGCGAAGCCGCAGGCCTTTGTTCTGGAGACAATTCGCCTGCTTTAACGCTCCACTATCAGAAAGTAACATCACAAAAGTGAATATTTTCGTTTTTACCGTGAAATTTTTCGTGTCCGCCTCCATGCAGAGCACAAAAAAGGCCCCCTTTCCGTACGGAAAGGGGGCCTGACATTACGCCACCACGAAACACTACCTTACGGCTGAACGATCCGCAGAATGAACGCCGTCAGAGTATTGATGGCTTCCTGCTCCGGACGGTCCGCAGGCAGACGCAGTTCCGGAGACACCGGCGCTTCGTAAGGTGCGGAGATACCCGTGAATTCCGGGATTTTCCCTGAACGCGCCGCAGCGTACAGCCCTTTGGGGTCCCGCTTTTCACAGGTTTCCAGCGGGGTATCGACGAAGACTTCATGGAAGTTCTCGCCCACGATCTGCCGTGCCTGCGCCCGATCCGCCTGAAGCGGCGATACCAGCGCCACGATCACGACCTGCCCGCTTTCGGCCAGGATCTTCGCGACATGAGCCGCACGGCGGATGTTTTCGTGACGGTCTTCCGGTGAGAAGCCAAGATCGCTGCACAGTCCGGCCCGCAGGGTGTCCCCATCCAGAACCGTCGCATTGACCGCCTGTTCCGAAAGCGCCAGCTCGGCCGCCCGTGCCACCGTGCTCTTGCCGGACCCCGGCAAACCCGTCAGCCAGAACACACCGCTCTTGTGACCGCGCGTCTGGACCTGACGGGCGGCGGAAACGCGGCTGGCCGTCGGATGAATGGCATGTTCGCCATCCGCAAGTTCAGCAGGACCAATCAGCGGCGCGCCACCGACGATACGCTGGTAGCGGTCCACCAGAACGCCACGCCCGTCACCAAAGCCCGGGGAGAACGGATCGAACAGCACGGCATGGGAGGCGGCTAGCGTGATTTCCGCAAAACCATCCGGCGGCACGCTGTCGCCCTCACGAAGGGTCAGGTCTTCCAGATCGACCACGGCATCAATAGAGGCCACGGTCACGTCGTGCTCGGCCGTGGTCAGGCGCAGCGTGAAGCTCTCGCCCACCCGCAGCGGTTCACCACGCAGCCAGAACAGGCGCGTGCGGATCCGGGCAGAACGCTCGGGAGCCGCAGCCTTGTCATCAGCGGGGAACAGCAGATCGCCCCGATCCGGCACCAGATCCGGCTCCAGACGCAACGCGATGGACTCGCCCGCACCGGCGACCGGAAGCTCCGGCGCATGCCAGCGGCAGACTTCCGCTACAGTCGCGACCTGTCCCTGCGCACCAATGCTCAGACGGTCGCCCGCGCGAACGGTCCCGCGCTCGATCCGGCCTGCCACATAGCGGATACCGTCAAAGCGATAGACATCCTGCACCGGCATCCGGAACGGCAGTGCGGCGCGCGAAGCCGGCGGCGGCACATTAGCCAGCGCCTCGACCAGCGTCGGGCCCTTGTACCAGAGCGAACGCTCGGAACGGCTGGCGATGTTGTCACCGTCACGGGCGGAGGCCGGAACAACAGCCTCAACCTCGATTTCCAGACGACCCAGAAGCTGGCGCACGTCGGACTCGACCTTGACGATTTTCGCTTCGTCGAATTCCAGAAGATCGGACTTGTTGAGCAGCACGATCACATGGCGGATGCCGATCAGACGCAGCAGCATGGCATGACGCCGCGTCTGCTCCTGTGCGCCTTCTTTGGCATCGACGACCAGCACGGCGGCTTCCGCATCAGCCGCACCCGTAATCATGTTGCGCAGGAACTGGCGATGGCCCGGCGCATCGACGATCACAAATTCCCGCGACCCCAAACGGAACGGAATGCGCGTAGAATCGACTGTCACGCCCTGATCGCGCTCGATCTGAAGGGAATCGAGCAGGAAGCTCCACTCCACGGCCAGCCCACGCTTGCGGCTGCTCTCGACGATCTGCGCCAGCTTGCCGTCCTGGAGACTGTCGGTGTCGTACAGCAGACGCCCGATCAGCGAAGACTTGCCGTGATCGACATGCCCCACAATGACGATGGGGGTCGCGGCGGCGCGATGGGTTTCCGAAAAGCTCTCGGTCACGATGTTGTCGCCCATTTTCACAGATATCCCGCTACACGCAGACGCTCGAACACGTCCTCGGACTCATGATCCATCGCACGCCCCGCGCGCTCGGAGGTCCGACTGGTTTCCAGTTCGGCAATCACTTCCGCCACGGTGGACGCATTGCTCTCGATGGGGTTGGTGATGTCCTGATCGCCCAGCGAGCGATACCGCTTGCCGTCCTTTGCAAAATACAGATCCACCAGCGGGATGTTCTCGCGCTCGATGTAGCGCCAGATGTCGATCTCGCGCCAGGACAGCAGCGGATGGACGCGAATATGCATGCCGTCTTCATACGGCGTCGCATACTGGTCCCAGAACTCGGGCGGCTGGTTGCGCACGTCCCAGCGATGCCCCGCACCGCGCGGGCTGAACACGCGCTCTTTCGCACGCGTCGCCTGCTCGTCACGACGGATACCCGCAATGACACCACGCAGCTTGTGCTTGTCGATCATCGCGGCCAGACCAGCCGTCTTGCGGGCGGCAGAGCGGGCGGCAGGCGGAAGCGAGGGGTCAATTTCCTCAACCGGCGGGCAATAGCCCAGCAGCAGATCGAGGTCCCATTTCTTGGTGTATTCGTCACGGAACGCATACATTTCCGGGAATTTCTTCTCGGTATCGACATGCATGACCGGGAACGGCACACGCCCCATGAACGCCTTGCGCGCCAGCCACACCATCACGTTGCTGTCCTTGCCCAGCGACCACAGCAGAGACAGGGGCTTCAGCTTGCGATAGGCCTCGCGCAGGATGAAAATGCTCTGGGCCTCGAGTTGGTCCAGATCATCCATAATACGCGGCTGCGCCAAAGAAGAAGCCCGACTTGTGGTGGACTGATCCCGCGACAGGATCCGTGTTTGCGTCATTATCCGCTCCGTAGTCATGCTGGCCTGTGAATGCCGCATTCCGTCTTGGTCAGACCGGCCCAGCGGCCCGCCCGTCCATCTTCACCATCCTTGACCGCCCTTGTGCACGGAGCACAACCGATCGAGGTGTAACCTTTTGCAACCAGTGGATGCCGTGGCAGGTCCCGACGCTGCATCTGCGCCTCAATCTGACCTGGGCCCCAACCCGCCAGCGGGTTGAGCTTCACGCTGCCGTCAGGCTGCGGATCGACCAGCGGCAGGGCCGTGCGCGTCACGGACTGGCTGCGCTTGCGCCCCGTGATCCAGACATCGAAATCCGGCAGCACCAGATCCAGCGGCTCGACCTTGCGCAACGCACAGCACGCGTCGGGATCGAAATCCGCGAGCTGATCCTGTGGATCACGGTCATGCAGTGCCTTGGGCGTAGGCGACAGGGTCCGGACATTCAAAAGCCCGAGCTTGCGGGACAGCCTGTCACGATATTCCAGCGTTTCCGGGAAGTGCCGCTTCGTATCCAGAAAGAATACCGGAACAGCGGGGTCAATCTGCGCAACAAGATCCAGCAGAACAGCCGATTCCGCCCCGAAAGACGAAATAACGGCCACGCGTCCCCGCAGCAGATCCAGAGTCTCCGTCAGAACCCGTTCTTCCGGGATCTGGCGAAGGTGATCCAATTCCGTCCGTAAGAGAGGCATGCGCTGCACCTACCTGTATCCAGATCAGTCATGCCACTTCCGCGGCACGCCCCGAGACATAGGCGCATCATCCGTAAAAATAAACTATTTTATTTGATATAACTTTTTTGTTTCGTTGTTAAATCACTTTGCGCCTGCGTTCATCAGGACCCTTAAAGACCTGTCACGACCGAAAATAGAGAGAGAGCCTGCCAGATACGCTCCCCAAACCCGGAAGACGCCAACAAAACCTTGTTAGGACCGGGAAGATCTACACAACCGCATGGAAATGGCTCAATCAGACATATAGTGGCCTGATATGCCACTCATGCCATTCCAAAAATTCAGTCCAACAAAAAGAAACCCTTTTGAAAAGCTTCTGGCACGGTTCATGCATCAACAGACTTCATGGACATGCTTTCACCCTTTTGCACTCAGCGCCTTGCGGGCTTCCTTGTCCGCCAGACCGTGCAACCGCAGATGGTGCCGGAACTGGTAGTAGGTCAGGCCAAGCAGTTCGGCCGCGCGGCGCTGGCTGAACTGCGCCTCGCGCAGGGCAGCTTCCAGCAGGCCACGCTCATGCGTCCTGACGTCTTCCCCAAAATCGCGCGGGAACGTCAGCCCGTTACCCGCAGGCATAGTAGGCAACGGGTTACTCTCAGCCGGTACAGCCATGTCCTGCCATTCCGGCGTCACGAACGGGTCCAGCACGATCTCGTCCAGCGCCTTTTCCGGGCGGTCCATCCGATAGACGCTTCGCTCGACCACGTTGCGCAGTTCGCGCACGTTGCCGGGCCAGTCGTAAGCCTGCAAACGCTCCAGCGCCCGGTCCGTGAAACCCGCGAAAACCTTCCGGCCCAGCTCTGCGCTCATGCGGGTGGCGAAATGCCCGGCAAGCAGGGAAATATCTTCCGGACGGGCGCGCAGCGGCGGGACGTTCACGACATCGAAGGCCAGCCGGTCCAGCAGATCCGCCCGGAAGCGCCCCTCCCGCGCCATGGCGGGCAGATCGGCATTGGTCGCCCCGATCAGCCGCACATCCACACGAATGGTCTCGCTACCGCCCACGCGCTCGAAACTGCCGTATTCGATCACCCGCAGCAGCTTTTCCTGCACGGCCTGGGACGCAGTGCCGATCTCGTCGAGAAACATGGTGCCCCCGTCCGCGCGCTCAAAGCGCGACAGACGGCGCTTCTGCGCGCCAGTGAAGGCACCAGCCTCATGACCGAACAGTTCGCTGTCCAGCAGCGCTTCGGGCAGGGCCGCGCAGTTGAGCTTCACCAGCGGCCGGTCCCAGCGGTCCGACAGCAACGCCAGACGCGCGGCCACCAGTTCCTTGCCGGTCCCGCGCTCGCCGATCACGAGAACCGGACGGCGCAGCGGCGCAAGGCGGGAGACCTGATCCAGCATGCCCAGAAATGCCGGAGCCCGCCCGATCGGGGTCGGCACCTCGTCCATATCGGTGCTTCTCGCCATTTTCTGGTCTCTCACGCCCCTGTTTCGATCTTCAGTTCATAACACCCTCAAAACAGCATCACTGACAAGGGATCGCTGACAAGGACAGGCATCTGTCCTAAGTCTCTCCATCAGGAAGGAAAGCATCATGGGTATTTTCTCTCGCCTCGCCGACATCGTGAACTCCAATCTCAATGCGATTCTCGCTACCGCCGAGGACCCGCAGAAAATGATCCGCCTGGTCATTCAGGAAATGGAAGACACGCTGGTCGAGGTCCGCAGTCAGGCCGTCCGCACGATCGCCGAGCGCAAGCAGCTCGAACGCCGCGTCCGCACCATGATGCACGAGGAAGACGAATGGCACCGCAAGGCCGGCCTCGCCATCGAGCGCAACCGTGACGATCTGGCGAAGGCCGCCCTCGCCGCCCGCCACAGCGTGGAACAGTCCCGCGAGGCTCTGGAACAGCAGATCGCCCAGATCTCGGACGGGCTGGACCAGCAGAACGACGACATCTCCAAGCTTCAGGCCAAGATCGCCGACGCCAAATCCCGCGAAAAAGCGCTCTCCATCCGTGCCCGCACCGCTCAGGGCCGCCTCAAGACCCGCGAGAAGCTGTACGACACCCGCATCGACGACACGCTGAACCGCTTCGATCAGGTGGAGCGCGCTCTTGATGAGCTTGAAGGCAAGGCCGAGGCGTATGATCTGGGCCGCCGTACCGGACACCCGACACTTCAGGAGGAACTTGCAGCCCTTGAAACCGATGCTGTCGTGGAAAGCGAGTTCGAGGCCCTCAAACGCCGTGTGTCCGAAAAGAAAAACGCAGGCTGAGAAAAGGCTGACCGAAAGGCCCAAGGCATGAATTCGTCCATCTTCCCCTTCCTTGTTCCCATCACGGCCATCATCTGCTGGTCCGTCGTCAGCATGGTCAAACATGCCAATGCCACGCCGAAGGGTGGCGCACAGCAGGACCCCATGCTTCAGGCCGCACTGACACAGGCCGAAGCCCATGCTACGCGTCTGGAAGAAAGGATCGACCAGCTCGAACGCATCCTCGATGAGGATATCCCGGGCTGGAGAGCAAGGAACGCACGATGACACGCCGCCCCGTCCTCTTTTCCGGCCCCCGACCGGCGCTTCTGGCCCTTCTGGCAGGCGTTGCCCTGCTGACGCCTGCAGCCCATGCCGCACGGATGACCCTGTCCGGAGAAGATCTGGATCTCGCCATCCCCTGCACCAGACAGGTCAGGGTCGTGGTTGATCCCACCATGAAAGACGGGGCGACACTTGATTCGAGCAGCATGGCGCAGGTCGCGATGCACACCGGAAAGGAAGAGGCGGAGAGCCGCATTTCCATCGCCACAAAAGCCTGTGCTCCGGACGGACGGCTGACCATCAGCATCTCCCCAAGCACCGGCCTGACGATTCACGACAGCCACGACACACATTTCATCATCACCGGAAAACTTGCCTCGCTGGACGCCAGTCTCGATTCCACCACCATGGAGATTGATGACACGCAGTCGCTCGACCTGACCATGCAGGGGGCGTCCAGCGTTCATATCAAGTCGCTGGAACGCGCTGCCCAGGTCGTGGCCTCCGGAACCTCGACGCTGACGGCCGATACAGCGCAGCTGGCCGCCCTTTCGGCGCAGTTGACGCAGAATGCGGGCATGACCCTCTCGGGCGGCAGCATTGATGCCCTCACGCTGATTACGGCTGATCAGGCCAGCGCAACCATTCTGGGTCATGCAACCGTTGCAACTGTCGCTGCCAACGGAACGGGCGAGGTCAATATCGAGGCCGTCTCGGGACCAATGGTGCGTTCGGGCAAAGGTAGCGTGCGTGTCGGCGCGCAGAATGGCGTGATCTACCGCCCGACACCGCCCCCTCCTGCTGTGGCAGCCGCACCTGCAACGCCTGCCCCCCTGCCGTCCACTCCGGTTCAGGCCCCTGT
>NZ_JAERLY010000039.1 GCF_018256155.1 Gluconobacter sp. Dm-62 | reverse complement strand
CTCAAACGCACTTTCAAAAAGCTCAAGACGAAGAAGCTCTTGGAAAAACGATCCCTTAATCTCGGCCCGACTTGGCCCTGAATGGCCCGAGACGGCCTCAGTCAGCCCGAAACTTTGAAAACTTTCTCTTGAGGCCATTCAAGGCCAAGTCGGGCCGTCTCGGACAAAACATTAACAGGCAAGATGTGTCACCCTAGCTAGGGTGACAGCCTTACTCGCATTTCATGCTCGACCGGATATAAGCTCAGTCTTGAGATGTAAGAGGATCTATGGCCGAGCAAACAGAAAATCTGACCTATCGTCAGTTAGCTGACCGGCTTGGACTTTCCCTTGAAGCTGCACGCGCACGCGTTCGTCGCGGCGGCTGGCTCAAGATCACGGACAATCATGGCATTGTCCGTGTTTCTGTTCCCGTCTTGGTCCTGAACAAGCCCCCTGAACGGACTGAACACGTAGCCCCGGACGTTCAGGATGAACGTACCCCCGAACACAATGGGATGTTCACCCCGGACAATACGGCTCTGTTCACCCTGCGGGACATGATGTCTCTTCTCCAAACTGAACTGAACGAGAAACGCCAAGAAGTCTCAGGTTACCGCGAAGAAAACGCCGTTCTTAAGGAGCAAAATGCCCAACTCAGAGAGACGCTGGCACGAATAGAAGGTGAACGCGTACACCCTACGTACACCCCGGACGTTCACCCTGTACAAAGGCCAGTGTTTACCCTGAACGTACCTCCTGAACAGAATCGGTCGTACGGGGGGTACGCTCGCCGTCGCTGGTGGTGGCCATTCGGCTAGGGATCACAGGAACCGGTGTCCGGCATGAGTCTTCAGCAGCGAGGCGCGCCGGACATAGCTCCGCAGCACGTCGAGGCTCTGATGCCGCGAGGTCTCGGCGATCAACAGTGCATCGGCGCCGGCCTCTGCCCCTGAAGTGATGAAGCCCGCCCGCAGCGAATGCCCCGAAAACCGCTCCGGATCGAGCCCTACGGCCTCGGCGGCGGCCTTGATGATCCGGGCCACCGAGCGATCTGACAGCGACCCGCCGATCCGGCCATGCCGGTCTACGGACCGGAACAGCCGACCGGACGTGATCCCGGCCGCCTCGCACCAGGCCGCGAGATGATCCAGCGCCCGGATGGTGGAGCCGTTCAGAATTCCGATCGTCTGACCCGCCCCGTCCGGATCGGTCTTGCTGCGCCGGAGCGTCAAGAGCGCGCCGCCCTCCTGCGGCACGAGATCCCCGATGTCCAGCGTCACCAGTTCAGAGCGTCGCAAGGCTCCGGCAAAGCCCAGAGCCAGAAGTGCCCGGTTGCGCCAACCGATCAGGGTATCCGGCTGGACGTCGAGCATCCGGCGCAGGAGGTCCACGGTTGCAGGGGCTTTACGGGTTGGGGCGGTCCCAAGCGTCCGCCGCATGCCCCGGAGCGCGTCCTGGACGACGCGGGAGCGGCTGAAGCTCTCGAACCCGGCCAGCTCATGCGCACAGGATACGGCGGCCACCCCACGGGACAGCGTCGCAGCTTTGCGGCCCTGCTCCAAACGTGACGCGATCCAGGCGGCGACAGTTTCGGGTCGAGCGGGCAAGGCCGTGACGCCCTGGGCGCTGCACCAAGTTACGAAAGAGCCCCAGTCGGTGCGATAGGCGCGCAATGTCTCGGGAGAGCGGGCGGCTAGAACCAGATGGTCAGAAGCTCCCTGAAGAGCCGGTGGGATCGTCTCGACGGAAAGCGGTTGTAAGGTCACGGGCCTTTCAGGCCAGACCGAGAAACAGCGCCAGGGCGCGATTAACAGAGAGCATGACGGTATCGCTGGCGATCCCGAAAGTGGGGCCAATCTTGTCTCGGGAGACCGTGCTGGGCTTGTCGATCATCACCTGGGACGGTTTGCGCAGCCCGTTCCGCTCGTCCGGGGCTACCGACAGGCGGAGCAAGGGCGCGTCTATGAGGGTGCTGGTGACAGGGAGAATGGTCACGGAGGCGGTCGTTTCGAAGCGGTCCGCCTGGACGATCAGAGCGGGACGGGGTTTGCCCAGATCCCCCTGGAGAGCAACGGTCACGAAGTCTCCTCGATTCATGCGTCCCATCCGTCGAGATCGCTGGACGCGGTCTCGAGAAAGGACATCAGTGCAGGATCGTGCCGCTCGGCCTCGGCCACCAGACGCGCCTGGCGCTGGCATTCTGCATCAAATCCCGGGGTTCGCGTATCGGGCACCCAGATCTGGACGGGGCGCAGCCCGGCCTTGCGCAGGGTGTCGCGACGCTTCTGGACGCGGATGGCAACAGGGGTCATGGCTTCTCTCCTTCCGTTACATGTAACATAAGAAGATACGGATTTCTATGCAAACTGTTGGAGGGCTTGTGCCAATCTTACGGCTGGAAATTCTTGGACCAGTTATCAAACCGGTCATCTGCCAGCGTTGGTATTACCGAGGTAATACGATTGGGGCGCAGAAAACTGCCAAAAATGGAGGATACGTATTACCTGGGTAATACGCTCAAAGGGCCAAATTTCTAAAAAATCGTTCTTTTTCAAATACTTGTCAGTCCACCGGACTGCGTATTGTGTATAGTCCAGATTAAGGGAAAACCCGGTTCTTCATTCCAGGAAAAAGCCCCTCATGCCCCGCCTTACGCCTTCAAAATCGTCCTGATCCTGGGAGCGAAGCGACCACACGCCATTTACACGGCAAACGCACGTCACACTCACTGCAAAAACACGTCATTTACGTCATTTACACGTCATGAACGCTTCAAGGAGACGTCAAACACGCGTCATTTTTCAGTTTGGTGGAGATGATGGGTCTGGTGCGCTCGAGTGGGTCTGAGACCCACATTCTGGTGTCTGAGAATGCCCATTCTCAGACACCAGGGAGGCTTGAAATCCTCGCAACGTTAAACAGGAAGCGAAGGGGAAAAGGCGTTGGCTCTCCAAAAACAGCGTGTAGCACACAATAAAATCCTATCTACTAAAATTAGTAGATTTACAAAAACTAGTAGATTTTATATGTGCTTTTTATCAGCTTTTAAGGAGTGGTTTTTATGCCTCAGGAAACGGATTTCCCGGACCAAATTTCTCACAAACCAGTCTATGTAGTTCCTTATTTTGATCTTGATCCTTGGTATGCAGGAGATACCGACGCCCAGTTTATAACTCTTGGATGGTCACAATGGGATCAACACGAACTGTCGGCTAAAGTCGTACGTCACTCTGGTCAGAGATGGTCTCGCCAATCTGAGGAGCTTCCACTTCCACGCGTGATTGACCTCACGATCCTTACTGCTCTTGCTTACGGTCAGGGTGACGACATGGTGCAGATAAAAGAGGGCACGTTTGAGAACCAAACTGATGCCATAACAGTAGCGTATGGCTCTAAGCGTGACCGAACGGCTGCGACGAAATCAATGCACAATGATCCTCTTATGAAATCGCGGTTACGTGCGTTATTTGACGTTTTGAAACCTCTGAACGATCGTGGGCTAATCTAAGCGACCCTGCTTAGGGTGCTATGGCGTGAGCCAGATGCTGTGCGTCGGGTTATGGCTGCGTAAATTTCTGCACAAGCTTTCTATGCTTCCTTTTGGAAGTGGTTTTATTTTTAGTCTAATATATGCCGTAAAAATCTCTATTGAAGATTTCCAGATGTAATCAAGATCTATAACTTTGTATAAAAATTGCCCCTTATGAATAAAAGGGGCAATTTTACTTAGGCTTCGCGTCGGCTCGGCAAGCCTAATGACCAGCGGATCATATCCGCTAGGATCGGAAAGATATCATTATGCTTAGCACCAAACCGGATATAAGGACCTTGCTTCGAACCAATGTCCCGGTTGGCGGACCCGCTTTCATCTGGCAAATAACCTGCTAGACCCGCAAGACCAGCATCAAGTCGCTCACCCTCTGTCATTTCATAATAGTTCCACATGGGGTTATCATGTGAAAAATCGACATCTGGTAAATTATTGAGCATATTAATATACAGATCATCTGAATTTTCAGGGCGTCTATTATTAAAATTTAAATCGTATGTTAGTTTTGCTAGAGCTTTTAGAACAACAGGTTGAGCGGATACTGTTTTTTCTTTAGCTCTATGGCTACCAAAATGAGGTATTTCGACAATTTTCTCCCAAAGTTCCATGATTTTATTTTCTCTGGGCTCGATAATTGCTGGAGTTGCCCCTGAAATATTTCCTTTATTCAGAAATGCTATCGCATTTACGGCCACAAGATCTTTAAGAACAAGGGCGCCGCTGTCATCTGACCAATCTTTTGCTTCAGATTCAGTGACCGCAATACCCAAATCACCTGCAAGATTGCGTTTGATGAAGTGAGTAATCGGATTAGATCCATCGAATTGGAAAGCCAGCGATGAATCTACTTTCTTTCCAAGCCTATTAAGGTCATGGAAAAGTTGACGTTCTTGATCAATATTTAGTCCAAGATGCACCTCAACGGTTAAGGTTGCATAGGAACGGGCTGCATCATAGGCCTCATTCCAAACTTGCATTTCTTCTTCTGTAACTTGCCTTCCCTTTTCGGAAAATAAAGCGGTTCCTTTACTCGGATACTTTCCAGTCTGCCGAACCAAATCCAGGAAAGTCATCACCATATCAGTAGCGTGTCGACGATGCTGTCCATCGACTACCCATAGAGTATGACGCTCTGAAAGAAATACTTTGAAAGCGGCAGTTTCCCCGCCAACAGTTTCAAGGCGAAAGCCACGAATTCCACCAGGTCCGTTACCACCTAAGGGTACATTACGGATATTACAGACTAAAGGCTGTAGTGAGAAATACGGCTGCTCCCCTAAAAAGCGTAGTAGGGTGTCAAAAGCGGGAGGAATATCTTTTCCTGTTGCTTCACGACGTAGTTTCGCAGCAGATACTAGGCCTTTAACCATATATATGGCTAATTTTTTGGCGTGATTTTCGTCGAGTGCGCGCTGAGCAACGGGCCCCGCTTCGCGATTATTGGCTACACCAGAAATATCTGCGAACTTGCGGAAGGGAACCGACATTGTGAAGACGCGGTGTCCGAGATTATGCCCAATGAAGACGTTGAAAGGCGTCTCATTTACATCTCCGGCATCCGCCAGGATATCGAGCGTGTCTAGATCTTGTGGCCCACGGATAGGACTGGGAAGATCACCAAATTTTGGATACATTCTATTTTCCTTTTCTCAGTAAACCAGTTAGCGGGCATTTTGCGGTGAACCGCTCCTGGTGAAAAGGAATAAATCATCCAGGGACATTTTTGTCTATGATAAAAATGTCCCTGGATGATTAAAATTTCTATTTTAAACCTTCTCAGCATGACAGTGAGAGCATGTCTGAAAAAATTGTATGCTTTGACGTCCCCAGAAGAGGAACTGGTTGCACACCGCAAGTCCATGTCCTTGCTGGACAACATGCTTGCAACCAATCAATATGCTTTGAAACGAAGAAAGGGTCGGCCCTGGCAGGCTGACCCTTTCAAAATCTCGCTGTTGCGCGGCGAGCAGGTGAAGAAGCGACTAAGCCCGCTACGACACCCGATAGAAGGAATATAGCGTGAGCCGCTCAAAGGTTCAACGTTCTCCTTCTTGGGAAGTGCTTGCCGTCTGAAAAGGACGGACATGACCTCTTTCGCTTCCCAGATCTGGACCCTGACCCAAGCCCGTCAGATCACCGCCAGGACACATCTCGTCCTTCAGGCCCTCGCCAGTTTTGAAGGCCATCGCGGTCTCTTCCCATCCCATGAAAGCATTGCCGCCCGCGCCGGATGTAGCACCAGAACCGTCATTCGGGCGTTGGAAACGGCCTACAGTCTTGGCTTGGTGGAACGGACTCGCCAGCGTATGCGGCGCTCAGGACGTGTTGTGAATGGCCCCAACCGCTACCGGCTAATCCTGGTCTGTCTGGAACAGGCCAAGGCTGCCGCACTCTATGCGACACAGCGCCTCAAAGAGGCTCTTGCCCGCCGAAAACTCTATTTTTCTTCTAACTGCCAAAACGGCAGCGAAGCTCATTTTCAAAGAGATATTTTCTTTGAAAAGCCACGCTCCAAGAATGATTGGCTTGATCTCATTGCATCCTGGTCCCCGTCCCCTTCGACGAGTTGACGCCACCGAGCAAAAATTTCCCCTCAAACGCACTTTCAAAAAGCTCAAGACGAAGAAGCTCTTGGAAAAACGATCCCTTAATCTCGGCCCGACTTGGCC
>NZ_JAERLY010000038.1 GCF_018256155.1 Gluconobacter sp. Dm-62 | reverse complement strand
GGGGGGCATCGATCGGGTCTTCCGCTGTTTTCTGGTTGGTGGTTCCTGCATCCTTTTTCCCCGAGATCATCTGCATCACGATCCCCAGAATGACCAGGGCTCCAAGCGCAAGGATGATGAACTTCGCGAAAGCAAAGACGAGCCCGAGAAGCTGCATGTAAACGTCTTCCGCCAGCAATGACAGGCTATCCTATCATGATCGGGCAGCGTTGCGGGAGCGACTTCGTTCTCCGGACTGTCCTTCCCGTCCCTCTTAGAGCCAGCCATTCGCCCGGGCGATGCGTCCGGCTTCGATCCGGTTTCGGGCATCCAGTTTCTGCACGATTTCCGAGAAATAATTGCGGACCGTGCCTGAGGACAGGGACAGTTCCTCGGCGATTTCGCGGTTGGTGCGTCCGGCTTCGGCGAGGCGGAGCATGGCGCGTTCGCGTTCGGAGAGCGGGTCGGGCAGGGCGTCCCACACAGCTTCGGCCAGATCGGGCGCGATGGCGCGTCCGCCTGCCGCCACCTTGCGGATGGCGGCGGCGAGCTGTGTGATAGGGGCGTCCTTGAGCATATAGCCGCGTACGCCGGCCTGAAGTGCGCGGCGCAGATAGCCGGAGCGTCCGAAGGTCGTCACGATCATCACACGGCTGGGCAGGCCTTCCTGAAGGATTTTTTCCGCAAGTTCGATGCCCGTGACATGCGGCATTTCGATGTCGGTCAGGACGACATCGGGGCGGTGTTCGCGGATCAGGTCGAGCGCCTCGCGTCCGTCGGTCGCACGGCCGACGATCTGGATGTCGTCTTCGAGTTGCAGCAGGGCCTCGAAGGCATCAAGGAGCATGGTCTGGTCTTCGGCGAGGATGAGGCGGATCATGGGAGTATCGTTGCAGTCAGCTTGAAGCCCTGGGGGTGGGGGGAGACGGTGAGTGTGCCACCCGAAGCGGCGAGCCGTGCCCGCATGCCACGCAGGCCGTTGCCTTCGATGAGGCTAGGGGCGGATTGCGCGGCCTGAAGGGGGCCGTCGTCTTCGAGGGTGAAGGTGTGGATATGCCCTTCCGCGTTATGCTGGAAGGTGAGGGTACAGGTTCGGGCGTCGGAGTGGCGGATGACATTCGTGACGGCTTCGCGCAGGGCCAGGGCGAGGACGCTGTTCTGTGGCTGATCGGTGGAGGGGCCGGGACCGTTCAGGGCGAGCGTGATTCCTGCTGTGTTCAGGGCCTTGCGGGCGCGGTCCAGTTCGCGCTGGAGCGAGGCGCCGTTCATGCCGGAGACGGCGTCACGGACTTCGCGCAAGGAGGTGCGAGCGATCTGGCTGATTTCGGTGACTTCCTGTCGGGCGCGGGACGTGTCGGCCGTGAACAGGCGATCGGCCAGTTCGGCTTTCACGGAAATGACCGTGAGGGAATGGCCGAGCAGATCATGCAGGTCACGCGCGATGCGTTCGCGCTCGGCGGTCGTGGCGAGAGTGCGGATTTCGTTCTGGGCTTCGCGCAGTTCGAAATTGCGGATGCCGAGCTGCCACTGCACCAGTGTGCCCATATAGGTGATGATGCTGAAAAAGGCGCCGGGGATGACTTCCAGCGTGGTCTTGTGGCGGAAATGCCCCGAAATGATCAGGACGACCTGAAGCAGGATGACCATCGTGATGGACTGCCGCTTTCCGGGCAGGCGGGCGCACATTCCGGCGGCGAAAATGCAGTAGACTTCCCAGTCCCCATGCGTCCAGGCGCAGGCATAGCCGATCAGATCGGTGAGGATGATCTCGCCGTAGCCGTAATACCGGTCTTTGCGGTAGGGCGCGAAATAGACCAGCAGGAAGACCAGCATGGCGGCCGTGGAGAACAGGACGCCAGCGAGCGTGGGGCGGTGATAACCCAGCAGCCACGGGACGGGATAGAACAGCAGGTAGCTCAGATAGGCCACCAGATACTGGTTGAAATGGGGCCACGGCGTCTTGCGGTCCGCCAGATGGCGGGAGAGGGAATCTGCGGCCATCAGGCGAGGGTGGTTGAGGACGTGTCCGGGGTCAAGAATGTTCCCGAACGCCACAGACGGAGCGCGCTGCCGGCCCAAATGGCGGCAGCCGTGCCGAAGCCCGCGACCTCAAGATGCTGCGGTTCTGGCAGGAGCAGGGAGATGCCGGAAATCAGAACGATGGCCCCGCCCATAAAGAGATGGACCGGTTCTTTCAGGGCATGGCCCAGCGGAATGTAGGACAGGCCGATGATGGCGCCGAGCAGCGGATAAAACAGGTCCACCGGGTGATGGGCATGGGTCCATGAGGCGGCGACGAAAATCCCGATGAAGCGCAGGATTTTGATGCGACGCGCCAGCTTCGGATCGAGGGTGGTTTCCGGGCGTCGCAGAATGAGGTCGCGGCGGATGAAGCCGAGGGCGAGCAGGACTGTCGGGAGGGCGATGAGGGTGACAGTCAGTGGAATGGACAACCGGCCTGCCTGAGCGCCGCGCGTGGCCCAGACGGCTGCGAAGATCAGTCCTGCGCAGTCGGTTAGCAGACCACGCCAGTTCTTCTGTTCCGTCATCATCCGCGCTCCGCTTCCGTTGGGGCAGCCCGCGATGAGGATGCCCGTTCCGGCGCAGAAAAACAGGGTGCAGTGTCAGATGTCGCAGATGACATCGGTCATGGCTGGGGTCATGACGGGGCTCAGACCGGACGGAGCAAGATGTGCTTCTTTTTGCCGGATGAGACCTTCAGAACGCCCTCGCGCAGATCGTCGAGCGTGAAGGTCTGGTTCTCGTCGGAGACAACCACGTCATTGACGCGACCGCCGCCGCCACGGATCAGGCGCCGTGCTTCACCGCCGCTTGTGGCCAGTCCGGCTTCCTGAAAGACACGGAAAGCGGGCAGGCCTTCGGCGATCAGGTTGGCAGGCAGGTCGATTTCGGGCAGGGCGGCCTGAGTGGAGCCCTGCTCGAAGACGCGGCGTGCCGTCTCGGCGGCTTCTTCGGCCGCCGCCCGACCGTGACAGATGGCGGTCGCTTCAGTGGCGAGGATCTTTTTGGCCTCGTTGATTTCCGAGCCTTCGAGAGCGCCCAGACGCTCACATTCCTCAACCGGAAGGTCCGTGAAGAGCTTGAGGAACCGACCGACATCGGCGTCTTCGGTGTTGCGCCAGAACTGCCAGTATTCGAATGCCGGCAGACGCTCTGCCCGGACCCACGTGGCCCCGTTGGCGGACTTGCCCATTTTCGCACCCGAGGAGGTGGTCACGAGGGGGGTCGTCAGGCCGAAAACCTGCTTGGAATCGGTGCGGCGCGTGAGGTCGATGCCCGCTACGATGTTGCCCCACTGGTCCGAGCCGCCCATCTGCAGGACAGCACCATGACGGCGGTTCAGTTCGCGGAAATCATAGGACTGAAGGATGGAGTAGTTGAACTCCAGAAAGGTCAGACCCTGCTCACGATCCAGACGCTGCTTCACGCTGTCGAAAGAGAGCATGCGGCTGATGGAGAAATGGGCGCCCACATCCTGTAGCAGGTTGATGTAGGAGAGCTGGTCCAGCCAGTCGGCATTATTGGCGAGGATGGCACCGCTGGAAGGGTCTTCATCGCTGAAGGTCATGAACTGGCGCAGGGATTTTTCGATCCCGGCGATGTTGTGCGCGATCGTCTCGTTCGTGATGAGGGAGCGGGCCTCGTCGCGGAACGACGGGTCGCCGATCTTGGCCGTGCCGCCGCCCATCAGCGCGATCGGGCGATGGCCGTGTTTCTGGAGTAGGCGCAGCGCCATGATGGAGAGCGCATTGCCGACATGCAGGGAGTCCGCTGTCGGATCGAAACCCACATAGGCGGTGATCGGTCCGGCCAGCATGGCCTCGTCGAGGGCGTCGAGGTCGGTGCACTGGAAGATCAGGCCGCGGGCCTGGGCTTCGAGAAGGAACGGACTCTTTGTCATGGGTCGGTCTTGCTACGCTACTGCTGAAAAGAAGGGACACAAACCCTAGCATGACCGGGACCGGAGCGGAAACTCCGGAGCCCGGCGAGGCATCGGGCAGGGCGCTTATTCGACGCTTACTCGGTCTCGTAAGGCCAGTCGGAGCGGGCCATGCGGGATGGGACAACGAAGAAGCAGAGCGCCCCAAGGGCTGCGAGGGCCAGGGCGATTGGTCCGAAGATGCGGGTTCCCAGAATGAACGGGTTGCAGATCTGGAGCAGGAAGGCCGGGGCGATGCTGGCCGCAACGATAATGCCCTGCGGAGGCTGCTTCATGACGAGGAACGGCAGCGGGCAGCAGAATGTCACCCCGAGCATTGCAACCAGCAGTTCCACGCCGTCCAGCAGGGCATGGGTGGGGGTAAGCGGTTTGAAGAGCGTGACCGGCAGCATGAGGCTCAGGGTCCGGAGCGGGGCCGTCATGAAAATCCGGCTGGCCTTGGCGGCGAACACCGCGCGCACGAAACTGAGCCGGCTGCCGAAACGTCCCGTCGTCAGGAGCAGCGGCCAGTGTTTGCGGTTGCTGATCCAGCCGTCCTGAAGGGCGATCAGGATCGTCATGCCGGGCGTCAGATGGGCGATCCGGGTGCCGAAAGAGCCGTGTCCGAGCGGCAGGCTGCCCATGAACAGGATGATGCTGGCAGGCATGATCAGGCTGATCAGCAGGTCGTTGCGCTGACTGGTCGGAGAGGCCGGGGAGAGGAGCATCTGCCGGAGCTGATAGAAGCTGAGATCCTGTGGTGCGACGGGCGGTGCGCTGTCTGGCATCGCAAATTCCGGGGCGGATGCCGTGACGCCATCCGTGGGCGCCAGCATGGCCGGGGAGTGCAGACGGTTGGGCAGCGTCATGATGGCCGCTGTCAGCAGGCCCATCATGGCGAGATCGGCGGGGATGGTCAGGACGGCCGGACGTGTGAGCGCCCAGAGCGGAAAATCGGTCGTCAAGGTCAGGAGCATCAGGCCGAGCAGCAGGCTGACGCCAATGACTGCCATGATGCCTTTGATTCTGCGGGATGTCTGCTGCGGCGGGGCGTACCACTGGACGACAGCCGGAACCGTGTTGAGAAGTGTGTAGAACAGCGTGTCATGCAGCGGCAGTCCGCTCCAGCCCAGCAGGCCTGCGAGGGCGATGATGGCTACAATGGACGTCAGGGCTGCCGCGCGGGCCTCGGCGTGAAGCAGGCCCGGGATGGCTGGGGCCTGGGACGCGCCGATCTGGTTGCCGGAATGGGTTTGCAGGCAGTTCTGTATAAAGGTCGCGGCGATGGCGGCGTTAAAGACGTTGGCGTGTTTGAGCGCTTTTTCCAGCCCCTGCGTCAGGAGCGCCGTGTGCAGATCATGGGCCGTCATGCCCGCAAGAACGATGAAGAACCCGGCCGTGTAGACCATCGGATTGCCGACGAGAAAAATGCGCGTGCCATACAGCCGCAGCGCGCGGAACATATCGCTGCGTTCCAGTGCGCCCGAGGGCAGGAAGCTCATCATGCCGCGCTGTCCGATCCTTCAGCAGAGGCCGGGGCCGTGCGGGGCGCCGTGATTTCCAGAAAGGCATCCTCGAAATCCGGCACGACTGTCAGGGTATTTTCGGGGAGGATGAGGTCTCCGGTCCAGCCATGGACCAGCAACGCATCAGGGCGCTGGCCGAGGATCTGGATATCGGCAGGCAGTGCTGCGAGAAGCTGATCGGGTGTGGGGTGTTCGAGCCAGCGTGTGGTAGCGCGGAACGTCTCGGTGGGGACATCCAGCACCACGCGGCCCTGCCGGACGAAGAGCAGCCGCGAGCACATGCGTTCGAGATCGGACAGGATATGCGAGGAGATCAGGATGCTAGCGCCGGTCCGCTGCGTATAGGCGTCGAGCAGGTTCATGAAGTCCCGCCGGGCGTGGGGGTCTAGACTAGCGACGGGTTCGTCCAGAACCAGGAATTCCGGGTTGTGACGCATGGCGAGCACGATGGCCAAGCGCTGTTTCTGTCCGCCGGACAGGGAGCGGACCTGCTTTTTCGGATCAAGGTCAGCCCAGGCGATCAGGGCCGGATCGACGGGAGGAAGTTCGCCGTAGAACGCGGCGATGTAGCTCATGAGCTGGCTGACGCGGAAGCTGCCGAAACCGGTCATGGTCTGGGGGACAAAGCCTGTCCGCGCCCGGATTTCACGCGGGAGGGCTGCGATGCTGTGACCGAAAATATCGATGCTTCCGCCATCCGCGAGCAGGAAGCCCATGAGGCATCCGATCAGGGTGGATTTACCCGCGCCGTTGCGTCCCAGAAGGGCCACGGTCTCGCCTTGTGCGATGGAGAAGGATACGTCATCCAGCGCTTTGAAACTGCCAAAGCTCTTGGTGAGGTGCGAGACCTCGACGGGGAGGGACAAAGGGGCGCCGGGGTGCAGAATGTTTCGGTCTTGCATGAAATATCCGGTTACATATTTGTCTGGACGGAGCAAGGAATTGTAGTGCCGGAAACAAAAACGGCTCTCCGGAAGGGAGAGCCATTTTTGAAGTCTCTGACGGGGCGAAGATCCCGGATCAGTCTGCGGCCAGAGCCAGCGCCTTGCGGCCACGCATCGTGTTCACGTGGTCTTCGAGGGCTTCGGCAACCCGGTCGGCCTGTTTGGCGAAGATGTGGTCGGCGTCTTCGAAAATGCGATAGTCGACGGTCACGTTCTTCTGGGTGTTCAGCTTGTCCACCAGCTTGCGGATGCCCGGCTCGGGAGCCATTTCATCCTTGCCACCGGCAATCATCAGGCCGCTGCACGGACAGGGTGCCAGAAAGCCGAAATCATAGTCATTGGCCGGAGGGGCCACGCTGATCCAGCCGCTGATTTCGGGGCGACGCATCAGAAGCTGCATGCCGACGAAGGCACCGAAGGAATAGCCCGAGATCCACAGTTCGGTGGAGTTCGGATTGACCATCTGCATCCAGTCGAGGGCAGCGGCTGCATCGGAAATTTCGCCGATACCGCCGTCATAACGGCCCTGGGAGCGGCCCACGCCACGCGAATTGTAGCGCATGACCGAGAAGCCCATCTTCTCGAAGCTGCGATACATCGTGTAGGTGATGCGGTTGTTCATAGTGCCGCCGTGGAGCGGATGGGGATGCAGCACCAGGGCAAGCGGAGCGTTGGGTTCGCTGGAGTGGTGGTAACGACCCTCAAGCCGGCCGTCTGGGCCGGCGAACATCACTTCAGGCATAATACTCTCGCGCTGTGTCAGGCAGGATTGGAACTCTGCCGTCCGGTGATGCTGTGTATATCGATTCGCAAAAGCCGATTTCCACCAAAATCGACATGCCATTGCGATTTCCACCCGTTTGCCCAATCTGGAAAACATGATGACTGCGCTGAAGACTGTCTCCGGGACGACCTATCTGGATGCCAACGCCACCGAGCCCCTGCGCCCCTGTGCAAAGGATGCGGCGCTTGCGGGGATGATGTTGTCCGGAAACCCGTCTTCGGTTCATGCGGAAGGCCGGGAGGCCCGCCGGGTGCTTGAAGACGCCAGAAGCCGAATGGCAGCGGGTTTCGGGCGGATTTCCGGGACTTGCGTGTTCACCTCCGGGGCGACGGAAGCCGATGCGATGGCGGTTCATGCTTTCGGTCAGGGACGCCGGATTTTCGTTGGGTCTACGGAACATGATGCCATTCTCAAGGCCGCGCCGGACGCTGAAATCCTGCCGGTGGACAGGGACGGAATTGTGAATGTGGAACACCTGCGCGCGCGGTTGCGGGAGAGCGGCCCGGCACTGGTCTGCGTGATGTCCGCCAATAACGAGACGGGGGTGCTTTCGCCGTTGGAGGATGTCTTGGCGGTGTGTCGCGACTCGGGTGCGCATCTGCATGTGGACGCTGTGCAGAGCGCAGGACGGGTGAAGTTCGTGCTGGGCGGATGCAGTGTTGCGGTGTCGGGGCACAAGATGGGTGGCCCCAAAGGGGCGGGGGCGCTCCTGAT
>NZ_JAERLY010000037.1 GCF_018256155.1 Gluconobacter sp. Dm-62 | reverse complement strand
TAACCTTACCCATAAACCCGTCCTCTCTCAGATCGGATTATAGCTTATCGTCCTGTCCGAAAAATGGGGGCCACCTCTGTGTTCGATAGTCAGGCAGAAGTCGATCAGTTTCCCATCCTATACAATGCCATGCTGAACGACCCGTATGGGCAGACTACTTTCCAGAACCAGCTCGTGCTTAGCCCCGGCGGCATGAGTGGAGCCAACCGCCACCGCAATTTTGAAACACTCGTACCTGGAGCAAGTAACCAGTATGTCTATGACACAGTGAGTCTTAACCGCACCACATGGTTGCCTGCGGGCCTATCGTGGATTTTGCAAGCCACGGGGCAGCTTGCCAGTACCAATCTGATGTACAATAATCAACTTGGCCTTGGCGGGCTTTACACCGCACGCGGCTATTTTACAGATACTGCTCTGGGCAGTGAGGGAGTCAGTGTTACCAACGAAATTCGCTCACCAGCTTTCAGTCTTTCCAAATTCATCGCACCTAACATCCCCGTGTATGATACTGAACAGGTGGGACTATTCTATGATTATGGCCATGTCTCGCAGGTGCACCACATTGCTCAGTCCGTGAACGAGGCAGATCTGTCCAGCATCGGTCTGGACCTGCATAGTGCTGTCGATCGTTATATCAACCTCATATTCAATGTTGGCTGGCGCCTGCACGGCGTGTCTGCCATACGCGAGCAGAATGGCTTCGGTAACAAAGGCGGGTTCGGAACACTCTCTCTTACGATTGGATATTAAAAAATATCCCGAAATTGTCAGCTGAAGGGTTCTTCGATCCCTCCAGCTGGAGGGATCGAAGAACCCTTGATTGATGTGCTTGGCCCATAATTTCTGGCTTTTGGCGATTTGATAGACGGTTCTTTGAGTTGTTTTCGATCTGCGTTTTGAGCAGATCGAGGGCTGCCATCCGCTGGATATCTACGCGCTCGCGCTGATCCGCTCCAGGAAGAGAAAGCGACGCATGTTGTAGACGATATTGGCCAGCCCGACCCTCATGGTGGCTCGCGTTATGCCTACAGTTCGGACGAACAGTCCTGTCTGCGATTTCTGATCGGCAAAGAGATGCTCGACACGGGACCGGATCACGGACTTTCCTGCATTGGACCGCTGGATATGGAGTGGCATGGGTTTAAGGTGCGGCTTTTTCCTGTGAACCTTCGAGACAAAGCCATGCTCCTCCATGAAGTCCTCGTTGGCTTTGTGAGCGATACGCCGTGTCGGCCCAAACCGTTGAGGCTGTGTTGCTTTTATCCAGCAGCCCCTCTCTCAAGCGCGCGCCATCGCTGGCTGCTGCATCCGTCGTCTTCCATTTCCGGATGAACCGGTATTTCCGGTCGATGGAGACATGGGATTTGTAGCCAAAGAATGGAATGGCGAGATCGCTGAATGGCATGGTTCCATCATCCTGCCGTTTTGCTTTCGTGAACTTCAGTGTCCAGCGCGCATGACGATCCTTGTGCGACAGCTTTCCGGGTTTGTCCTGCCAGTCTTCAGGAATACGTCCTTCCCGAAGATCGGCTTTCTCTGCGTTGGTGTTCCGCTGCTTTGGAGCAGCCACCAGTGTGGCATCCAGGATCTGGCCGGACATCGGTAAATACCCGGCGTTGCGGAGGGTCGCATCAAAGCGGTTGAACAGCCCATCGATCGCACCCGCCTGGGTCAGACGCTCGCGGAACAGCCAGACCGTTTTGGCATCAGGCACCCGATCTGAAAGTCCCAGACCAAGGAAACGCATAAAGGAGAGGCGATCGTTGATCAGATATTCCGTCCGCTCATCAGACAAATTGTTGAGCGTCTGGATGACCAGGATCTTGAACATTAGCAACGGATCAAATGGCGGTCGCCCGCCTTTGCTTCCGTCAGAATACGTCAGAGCCTTCTCCAGGTCAGGGCGGAAGACTTCAAGTTAATCGCCGAGCCCGCTCAATCGCGCAAGCCGCTCTTCAACATCAAAGAAACCCGGCTGCTTCATCTTCCACCATACCCAATCAACGTAGGAAAAATGGAATCATAAAGGCCGACCCAAAACCAGTGGGTTTTTCGAACCCTCCACCTTCGTCTGCCGAACCTGAAGCAGTTCAAGTAGATCCGGAGGCGAGATCCGCCTGCCCCGTCCGTTGAACCAGTGCCCTGTGTCAGGATGCTTCCATCGGCCACCCGGCAGCACCTGAAGATGATGTCCATGCGGGCGAGCGCAACGCTGACAGACACCCCCTGCCCGCGCGAACCGCACCTGTCGGCTCAGCTGGGGCCAGTTGGGAGGGTAAAGCGCTTTCAGTTCCGGTCGGATCGGCATCCCAGATCAATAGCATACAATCGGGTCCTGATCCCCGAGGTCGCAAAGCAGATCCCCTTCCAGCATGTCCCGGGCTCTGGCGGAACGCAGCGATGCGGTCTTATGCTCTCGACCATGGTGTCCTCTTCCTCCGATCCCGTCCGTTTGGCCGAAGCCCTCCTCTTCCAGAGCAGCGGTCCTGTCTCCCGGACGACGCTGGCGCGCGCCCTGGGAGAGGACGTGGATCTCGCTCAGATCCTGAGCCAGGTGACCAGACGCACCAAGGGGCTGGGGTTTGAGCTGGTCGCGGTCGGAGACGGCTGGATGTTTCGCACCGCGCCCGATGTGGCGGAGGCCCTGAGGGCGGTGCTGGAGCCCCCCCGAGAACGCCTGCCCCGCGCCGCGCTCGAAGTGTTGCTACTGATTGCTGCGCGTCAGCCGGTCACACGGCCCGAGATCGAAAGCTTCCGGGATGCCGCCCTACCCCAGAAGACCCTGACCCTGCTGCAAGAAAGAGGCCTCATTCACAGCGTCGGTCGTAAGCCGGTGCCGGGCCAGCCTCAACTCTGGGCCACGACCGAAACCTTCCTTGTCACCTATGGCCTGAAGTCTCTCACCGAACTGGACCCGCTCCTCGAAGGTTTGAGAGGTCCGCTATAGGCCGTTATGGGCTCTTTCTGCAGGATTTTTTGGACGACTTATCGTTGATCTAACACGTGGTAATGTTCTCTTACCGCGTGTTAGATCAAGGTTGCTTTAATTGTTGTCTTACGGCAGATTTATTGGATATTTCAGAGGGAAGATCACCGGCATGACAGTCCCGACAGATCCCGCAGAGCGTCTCTCCGAAGCGCCCTCCCCTGCTCTGCAAAGTGCCTTGGACGCCGCAAAAGACAGTGCCCGGACCGCAGCCTATGCACCCGAAACCCTGCGAGCCTATGCTCATGATTGGCAGGCCTTCTGTCACTGGTGCAACGAACACGACACGCCCCCACTTCCGGCCGCTCCTCCCGTCGTTGCGGCCTGGCTGCACAGTCTGGCACCACGTTTCAGCCGCTCGGCTCTCAACCGTCGCCTGGCTGCCATTGGCTATCAGCATCGCATGCGGGGGTTGGAGTGGAGCTCCGGCCATGCGGCCATCCGCACTACCCTCCGCGCGGCAGGGCGTGTGTATGGCGCGCCTCAGAAACAGGCCGCTGCCCTCACCTCCCAGGAACTCCGTAAGCTCGTCGCCCCCGAGCATAGCAAAACCGTCGAAGCGCTGGCGGATCTGCGCGATCGGGCCCTTCTGCTGATCGGCTTTGCCGGGGCGCTGCGCCGTTCAGAGCTGGTTGCTTTAACGACAGAGACCGTCCGGATCGTGGGAACCGGCGTGAAGCTCCATATCGCCCGCAGCAAGACAGACCCCGAACACCGGGGCGAAGAAATTTTTCTGCCGCGCGGCAGGCATCGCGAAACCTGTCCGGTTTTGGCTCTGGAGCGCTGGCTGAAAAAGGCCGAGATTATTGACGGTCCCCTCTTCCGGTCTATCAATCGCTGGGAGCAGGTGGGACGCGATGCCCTGCATCCGGATGCCGTCCGGCAGATCCTGCTGCGCCGTGCTGGGGTAACCGGGCTTAAGGTGCCTTCCGGGGAACGCCTCAGCCCGCATGGGCTGCGTGCCGGCTTCGTCACTGAGGCCTTCCGGGCTAATGCCCGTGACGAGCAGATCATGGCACACACCCGCCACCGGGACCTGCGCAGCATGCGCCGCTATGTCCGTCGGGCCCGTCTGGACCTGGATTCTCCCGCCCATCTTCTGGACCTGTAGCCCGTGCCACAGACAACGGCTGAAATCATCGCCGACGTTGATGCGACAGTCGCGCGCCTGGAAGCCTATCGTCTGGAACTGGAAGCACGACCCGTTGCCCACGGGTATCTCGAACCGGGCCCCAGTGACGACGATGAACTGGGGGGCGGCTTTCGTCTCCCCACCCGTCCAGCGCTCACCCGCCACACCCCAAGGCCACCGGCAAGCGGCACGGCATTTTCAATCGCCGGGTCAGAGCTGTTAGAGCCGAAGACCCCTCTTTCTCGTCCGCTATTCAATCCTCAACCGGACTGGCTGGCACATGTCTTGACCGTCACAGGGTCAGAAGCCGTGCTGGCCCAGTTCCGGGCGGCAGCAGCGGGGACTGGGCGTCTGTCGTGGGGACCGGATGTCACCAACCGCGAAGATCTGAGCCGGATCTTTCCCGTTGGGGACTCCCGGACAGCCGCTTTGATCGGCCAGATTGTCCAGACTCAGACGGTCCTTCTCGCGCAGGAGACAGGATCGAGCTCTGTTCCGTTTGACCTTAATGCCCTTTGTCCTATGCCTCTGGATCTTCTCTCCCTCGGCCCCGCTTCCCCCATGACACAAACGTGGCTGTGGGAGCACTGGGGAACCTCCCGGCCACTGCGGCAAGTCGAAGTCATGGACGGGCATCCGAAAAAGATCACCAACCACTGGAGTGTTTCTTTCTGGTCGGCGGACTGGACGCCTTGGCCGGCTCTTCGGGCCATTGCGACCCAATGGCCCGACCTCACCTTTTCCATACGCCCGCTTTACGATGTCTGAGGGACTGCTTTTGGAAGTTGGAGCCTGGCAGGGCCCGCTGGAGGCGCTGCTGCAGGCCGTCCGCCATCGTGCGATAGATCTTCGGACGCTTCCGCTGAGAGAGCTGATCGACCAGTTTTTGATCTGCGTGGAAGAGCGACTTAAAAACCGTCCTCTCGAACAGACTGCGAACGATCTTGTTCTGGCAGCGACCCTTCTTCAAATGCGCTCGGCTCTTCTGCTTCGGGAAGATACTGAAGAGCACCTTGCCGCCCACTCCGCAGCCGAGCAGCTCCAACGCGCCCTGCTTCGAAAGGACAAGCTTTTGCAAGCCGTGGAGTGCTTTGAAACTCGGCCTGTGCTGGGCGAAAGTGTTTTTGGACGCGGGAAACTGCCCCCCTCGCCTTCTGCTGCTGAGACAGCGTCTTCAATCCTCACCCAAGATCTACTGGACGCGCTTTTGTCAGCATCTCGTCGGAGGGCAAAGCTGCGGCCCCCAGAGAGTATCTTCCAGCCTTCTTTAGTACCGCGTGTTTCTGTTCAGGACGCTTTGGCATGGTGGCAGCGGAAAGTTCGGGACTATCCGGAGAGCACGTGGGACCTCGTCGAGGGCGTGATTCATTTTTCTCTTGGAGCCAGCCCTCAAAACCTAATGCAGCGCAAGGCCGCGTGGGCTGCTCATCTTTCGGCCGTTTTGGAACTTGAAAAACGAGGAGAATTATATCTTAGACAGTTGCACCTGCCACGAACATTTGCAGTTGATCGTCCCTGACCAGCTATCCCGGTAAGCTTACTGTCGCAATCAGCGGATTCAGAATTATCTTCGATATCTCACTGAAGTTAAGGCTAATTTTATCCTACATTTAGAAATTAGGCCATTAGAATCAATATGTTTGGTTCTCTATTCAAACGGTACGATGAGAAATTTTTGCACCGCCTAACGGCCAGCTTATTGTGCCATTCAGTTGTTTGGACTCTTCTCGCTCTATCCCCCTCGCTGTCCGCATCATCCTCTTTCACATCTTTTGGACTCTTCTCGCACCCTCTTGGACTTTCCTCGCTCATTGCAGACAGCCGTAATGCACAGCGATTTGAATTTAGAACAGTTATCCCCTGGGATCTCCTCGCTCATTTCTTGGGCTTTGCTCGCTACAATGGTGGTTATCCCTTGGACTCTGGTCGCGCATATCTAATAAATATATCTAATAATCTTCCTAGAGCGCGCGAGCAGAGTCCAAACCACGGCGAGTGGAGTCCAAGGGAGTTCTGTGGAAAAATCGCCGCGAGCAAAGTCCAAATTGACACCCGATCGTCGGCCATGGAAAGTCAGGTTCATGGGTGAAATACACAATCTTCTTGAACGCCATGGACTCCATGAAGCTCGGCGACAGGCGTCTCTCGATGGGCAGCTAAGCCGTGTATGTGTCGATGCTGCTCATGAAGTATTAAGTGATGAAGCTTTACAAATTGGCATCACTCATTCGGGCTTTGCGATGGCTGCTCTGCCTCATAAAAAGACTGAAGAGACCGTATGGGAACGTGAAGGCGGAGGAATCAAACTTCTTATTGAAAGCGGCTTAAACGACGACAAAACTCCCGTGGGTATTCCATACGGCTCAATGGCTCGTATGATTCTCCTCTATTTACAAACTCAAGCAGTAAAGACACAATCCCGTGAAGTCGAGCTTGGCTCTTCGATGAATGCTTGGCTTAAAGTAATGGGAATTACTGTTGGTGGGAAAACTTATAATTCCGTAAGAGACCAAGCAAAAAGAATCAGTCAGTGCAGACTAACATTTTTTCGCGTCCACAATGGAGCAAAAATGGTTAGTAACGGAGCATTTGTACGGGACGCAATCTTTCCAATTCAGGAAGATGAAAATCAACCTTCGTTTTGGAGAGAAGTTGTTCGTTTAGACGAAAGTTTTTACGAAAGCTTGATTGACCACCCTTTGCCACTTCGGGAAGTAGCAATTCGTCAAATATCCGGAAAATCAAAAGCGATAGATACATATATTTGGTTAGCTTACAGGCTACATATTCTCAAAGAACCAGTATCTATCTCGTGGTATGCTTTCAAAGGGCAGTTTGGACCAGAATATGCGCGTATGCGTGACTTCAAACGTGATATTACAGGCCCACTAAAACTAGCCCTCTCTGTTTATCCAGAAGCACACGTAGATGTTGATATGGAAAAAGGGTTGATACTATATCCCTCCCCTCCTCCAGTACCAGAGAGACGTATACTAGGGCGTTAAATATATACCTATTGATTCGAAAAATAAAGATAAGGCCAAATATTGCTTGTTAGGCGAAACAATAAGTAATTTGAATAATGCCTATATCGCTTTAGATATCATCTGGAAAATTATCGCTTGCCCAGGCAATAAAGCTATCAGGACGAATGAGCGAGATATAAAGGCCCCAATAGCCCTTCGCATGACAAGCGATGTAAGAAAGCTGATCCCGATAACAATCAGAAAGTTTTCGCAATGAATTGCTCTTACTGAGATCAAGTAGAAGAGTTTTTCCGTTTAAAAGATGTTCCTTCAGGTGCGTCCGGTCACTCAGTTCGAAATCACAAGAGATCAGGAATTTGGTGAGATCGCCATACAGGCTCTCAATGTTTGCCAGCCAAACTATCTGTAAACGTCCGCTTTCGAGAAGCATGTAGCCTGCATCTAATCGGCCGGAAGTAGGCGACTGCTGCCTGTCTGCTCCTACACTACTGAGCGGACAGACTAATCGGGGGGGTGAGCAGAATGTCGGCTGTTGGGCGGTAAGACTGGAAAATCGGTCATTCGTGCAATCGACTGTCACGACACAAATGGGCGTCTCCTGAAGATCAACCTGACAACCTACTTCGTCGGGCGAGAGCTGTCCGTCTCATAAGACCCCGCATATATGCAGTCGTCATGCCAGCGATAGGTTCATGGTCAGTGCCTGAGGACGGAGCAGAAACTGCGGCCAGCGCGAGGCTGAAGCACTCCCTCTTTTTGGAGGAAATTGCTGCAGACCGCCCCTGTTCTATCACTTTACCTTCGTAAAGGCATCGCGCAGGAAATGAGCCGCCTGGGCGACTGCGGCGGTGGCCGCCGGCGTCTTGGCGAGCGCATTAAGCATAACGAAATCGTGGATCGTCGCGTTATAGCGGGTCGTTATGACCGGCACGCCAGCTTCGACCAGGCGTCGAGCGTAGGCCTCGCCCTCGTCACGCAGGACATCGTTTTCATCTGTGATGACCAGCGCTGGCGCCTGCCCGTGCAGGATGGAGTCCGGCGTGTTCAGCGGCGAGACATGCGGCTGGGCGCGATCAGTGCCGGCAGGCAGATACTGGTTCCAGAAATAATCCATGGCTTTCGCTGTCAGCCAGGGGCCACTGGCGAACTCGCGATAGGATCCGTCATTCATCGCGGCATCGGTTACCGGATAGAACAGGAGCTGGGCTACGGGCCTGGGTCCATGCCGCTCCGCAACGAGCGCGGAGACGACCGCAACCATATTACCGCCGACGCTGTCTCCGGCGATGGCAATGCGGGATGGATCGATCCCGAATTCGACCGGATGACGAGCGACATACTCCAGAACCGCATAATCCTGCTCGATCGCAGTTGGATAACGCGCCTCGGGCGAGCGTTCGTAATCGACGAAGATGACCACCACACCGCTGCCCGCCGCCAGATCGCGCACGAGGCGGTCATGGCTGGCCGGGCCGCCCATCACCCAACCGGCACCATGATAATAGACGATGGCCGGCGCATGGTTCGGGGCGTCGAACGGGCGATAGATCCGGATGCGTGTGCTGCCGGTCGGGCCAACGGGGAGCACGCGGTCGGTGATCCGGGCAGAGGGAGCGGTGACCTTCACCGACGCCTGCGCGCCGTCCAGCAGCGCACGGGCATCGTGCGGCGACAGCGAGGGGATGGCCGGGACATGGGCGGTGGCGAGGTCGTTGAGGAAATGCTGGGTCGTGGGCTCCAGCACGGGAGCGGCGAGCGCGGGCGCGGCGGCAATAGCGGTAGCCAAGGCGATGACTGTGGAGAGGCGCTTCATGATGGAAAACTCCGTATCGATCAGGCTGCGATCGGCCTGTGAAGCATTATATATCGCACACGATAGTATCGTGCAACATGGGAAATTGCATAGCTCCTACGCATTAACATCGCCCGAGATTTGATATTGCGCGATATAATGGCTCTGCTTATGGAGGACGATATGAACGAAGACCCATCCACACCTGATCTGTCGAATTTCGTGTGCTTCTCGCTGTATGCCGCGAGCCACGCCTTCAATCGGCTGTACCAACCGCTGCTCGAGCCGCTCGGTCTCACCTATCCGCAATATCTGGTAATGACCGTCCTGTGGAGCAGTGACGGCAGACTTGTCGGCGAAATTGGATCACAACTCGATCTGGTCAGCTCCACCCTGACGCCGTTGCTCAAGCGGCTGGAGGGCGCTGGCCTTGTGGAACGCACCCGCGACCAGAAGGACGAACGACAGGTGCGCGTTCATCTGACCGAGGCCGGTCGGGCCCTGCGCGTTCAGGCCGAGACGATTCCGGCTTGTGTGTTGGCGGCGACCGGGCTGTCGATCACCGAACTGCGGGACTTGCGTAATCGGGTCGACCGGCTACGCCAAGCCGTCAGCTCTCCGCGTGCTCCGGGCTGCAATTCCGACGATCATTGAGCCTGTCATCCATCAATAACCATTTCCAGAGAGACTGGTGTTGAGTTCCCCCTACGCCCTAACAGAGACGAGCGGGGTCATCGCACTTGGCCGCCGGCACATACCGCGCATTTTAGGCGGGATGCTCGTGATGTTGGTCGTGATCGACAACAGCCTATTCTCGCAAGCCATGAACACGTCCGTTTCAGAGAAGCGAAGAGCGACGCTCTGGCTTCTGACATGTAGGCGACTGCTGCCTGTCTGCTCTAATATCGCTGAGCAAACAGGCAAATCGTGGAAGAAAACAAAACAGTTGGACTGCTTCCGGATAAAAGGTGCGGAAAGCTGCCAGCTGATTTCACAGTTTGAAAGATGCCCCTAACAGATTTTATCTCCACTCAAAGCCAGAA
>NZ_JAERLY010000036.1 GCF_018256155.1 Gluconobacter sp. Dm-62 | reverse complement strand
CACCTGGAGGGTTCGAAAAACTCTCTGGTTATGAGGCCCTGTGTGTGATTCCATCGTTCATCTTACGATGAGGGATGGATGATGATGCAGCCCGGTTTTTTTGATGTTGAAGATCGCCTGGCTCGTCTGAGTGGGCTTGGTGACCAGCTCGAAGCGTTTTCCCGGACTGTGGATTTTGAAGTATTCCGTCCTGACCTGGAGAAGGCTCTGGCCTATGCGGACGGGAGCAAAGGCGGCCGTCCGCCGTTTGATCCGGTGCTGATGTTCAAAATCCTGGTGATCCAGACGCTGAATAATCTGTCCGATGAACGGACGGAATATCTGATCAATGACCGCCTGTCCTTCATGCGTTTTCTTGGTCTGGGGCTGTCAGATCGCGTGCCCGATGCCAAAACGGTCTGGCTGTTTCGCGAGCGTCTGACACAGGCGGGTGCGGTCGATGGTCTGTTCAATCGCTTTGATGCAACCCTGCGGAACGCTGGTTATCTCCCGATGTCAGGGCAGATCCTGGATGCAACGCTGGTCGCGGCTCCCAGGCAGCGCAACACAAATGCTGAGAAAGCGGATCTGCGTGAAGGGCGGATCCCACAGGGTAATCCCCCCATTTTTAGTGGGGCATTGAATGAGAATTCAGGCAGCTGTTTTTAGTTTCTGGGCGGGGGTTAGCCCGCTGTTCCCCATGTTGGGTCTGTCATGGTTATATGTCCAGAGCCATTGTGTTGCGACCTCCTGCACGTCCTGAATGCTTTCAAACAAATACTGCTCCAGCCATTCCTGCCGGACAGTTCTGTTGTAGCGTTCAATATAGGCGTTCTGCTGCGGATTACCCGGTTGCGTATAGATCAGGGTAATCCCCTGTTTTTCGGCCCATGAAACCAACGTATGACTGACATATTCAGGGCCATTATCCATTCGGATGGCTTCTGGCCTGCCACGCCACTCCATAACCTGTTCCAGACAGCGGACAACCCGACAGGCTGGCAGGGAAAAATCAACCTCGATCGCCAGTCCTTCACGATTGAAGTCATCCAGAATGTTCAGGAGCCGAAAAGCACGTCCATCCATCAGCCTGTCCGCCATAAAATCCATGGACCAGACCCTGTTGGGAAGGGTCGGAACCGACAGCTTTTCAGGCTTTTCGCGAACCAGACGCCTGCGGGGTTTAATCCGCAGGTTGAGTTCCAGTTCCCGATAGATCCGATAAACCCGCTTATGATTCCAGAGCTGTCCCTGCACATTGCGCAGATACAGGAAACACAGACCAAATCCCCATCTCCTGTGAGCCTGGGTCAGTCCCACCAGAAGAGCGGCAATCCTGTCGTTCTCCGCTGCCAGTCGCGGACGATAGCGAAAGCAGGTCTCGGATATCCCAAAAATCCGACAGGTCAGCGCAATGCTGACCCCATGATGCGCCACAGCTTGTGCGGCCAGTTCCCGGCACTGGGCTGGCCGCTTCATTTTTTTCCAAGGGCTTCCTTCAGGATATCCGTCTGCATGCTCAAATCCGCTGACGTGCCCCCCGGAAATATAACCATTTAAAAGTAGAGTCCGATCGAGAAGGATACGGACGGATGAAGCGCAGTCGTTTTACGGAAGAGCAGATCATAGGGATCCTGAAGGAACAGGAATCCGGGCTGAAGGTCTCTGATCTTTGCCGTAAGCACGGGATCAGTGACGCGACCTTCTACAAATGGAAGACCCGTTATGGTGGCCTTGAGGTATCCGAGGCCAAACGGCTGAAGGCGCTGGAAGATGAAAACAGCCGCCTGAAACGTCTTCTGGCGGATGCCATGCTGGATAATGCGGCGCTGAAGGAGATCGTTGGAAAAAAGTGGTAACGCCTGTCGCGAAACGGCAGGCGGTCCGACACATTCAGGAAGCTCTGGCCCTGAGTGAACGCCGAGCCTGTGCGCTTGTTGGTGTTGCCAGGCGTGTCGCGCGGTATGTTTCTACCGGAGCGGACGATGCTGCCCTGCGCCAGCGCCTACGGGAACCGGCGGACCAACGACGCCGCTTTGGCTATCGCCGCCTGGGTTATCTTCTGGCGCGGGAAGGATTCAGCCCCAATCACAAGAAGCTGTTCCGCCTTTATCAGGAGGAAGGGCTGAAAGTCCGCCATCGGGGTGGCCGCAAGAGGGCACTGGGGAGGCGTTCTCCCATGACCATCCCTCAGGAACCCGGGCAGCGCTGGAGCCTGGATTTTGTCTCGGATGCCCTGATCTGTGGCCGCCGGTTCCGCATTCTAGCTGTTATCGACGATTTCAGTCGCAAGAACCTGGCATTGGTTGCCGACACGTCATTATCAGGTGGACGGGTGGCGCGGGAACTGACGGCCCTGGTAGAACGATATGGCAAACCCCTCATGATTGTCAGCGACAACGGTACGGAGTTCACATCCCATGCCATCCTGAAATGGGCGGATGAGATGAAGATTGAATGGCACTATATCGCCCCCGGGAAACCGCAACAGAACGGCTTTGTCGAAAGTTTCAACGGCCGGTTGAGGGATGAATGCCTCAACGAGACGCTGTTCACGTCTCTCAGCCATGCCCGACAGGTTCTGGCTGACTGGCGGGAAGACTACAATACGGTGCGCCCCCATTCCCAGCTGGGTGGCAGGACACCGGATCAGGTCGCCAGACAAGTGTTTCGGGGGCATGCCCCCGAGACACTTGTCATCCCATCAACCCAAAGCCATAAAAAACGGGAACTCTCCTTTTGAGTGGATACAAAAAAGGGGGCACGTCAATTTCGTCCTGATCTGGATACAGCGCTGGCCTATGCAGACGGCAGTAAAGGCGGTCGTCCGCCGTTTGATCCGGTGCTGATGTTCAAAATCCTGGTCATCCAGACGCTGAACAATCTGTCCGATGAACGGACGGAATACCTGATCAATGACCGTCTCTCCTTCATGCGCTTTTTAGGCCTGGGGCTGTCGGAGCGTGTGCCTGATGCCAAAACCATCTGGCTGTTCAGGGAGCGTCTGACCCAGGCGGGAGCAATTGATGTTTTGTTTAACCGCTTTGATACGACCCTGCGTAATGCTGGTTATCTGCCGATGTCAGGCCAGATCCTGGATGCCACGCTGGTAGCGGCTCCGAAGCAGCGCAATACCAACGATGAAAAGACTGATCTGCGGGAAGGACGGATCCCACAGGATTGGCAGGATAAACCGGCAAAGCTGTCCCACAAGGACAGGCATGCACGATGGACGCTGAAGTTCACGAAGGCGAAGCGGCAGGATGATGGAACCATGCCATCCAGCGATCTGGCTATCCCATTCTTTGGCTACAAGTCCCATGTCTCCATCGACCGGAAGTTTCGGTTCATCCGGAAATGGAAGACGACGGACGCCGCCGCCAGTGATGGTGCGCGATTAAGAGAGGGGCTGCTGGATAAAACCAATACGGCCTCAAGCGTCTGGGCAGACACGGCCTATCGCTCCAAAGCCAACGAAGACTTCATGGCAAAGCAGGGCTTTGTCTCGAAGGTTCACAGGACGAAGCCGCATCTCAAACCTATGCCACTCCATATCCAGCGGTCCAATGCAGGAAAGTCCGTGATCCGATCCCGCGTCGAGCATGTCTTTGCCGATCAGAAATCGCAGACGGGACTGTTCGTCCGAACTGTCGGTATCACCCGGGCCACCATGAGGATCGGCCTTGCCAACATTGTCTATAATATGCGCCGCTTCCTCTTCCTCGAGAGGTTGAACGCAAGCGCGTAGCCATCCCACTGGCGATGGGCCGGGATCTGCTCAAAACGCAGAGCGAAAGTCACCCCGGAAACCCTCAATCAAATCGCCAAAAGCCTGAAATCGCTAGCCAAGCGCATCAACCAACGGTTCTTCGATCCCTCCANATCGCCAATGCCGTCCTCAAAACCGGCCTGCCATGGCGCATTCGCTCCGCCGCTTAAACACAGTTGCTAGAGGTAGACTCTACTGCCCATTCGCCGATGTGTATTCCGGACGGTAGAGCTTGGACTCAATCCAGTCCACGATGTCTTCGGGTTCAGGGACCTGAGCCAGGCCCGACTTGAAGATTTGACGCGCGATTTTGATGGCCGTGTTGATCTCCACACGTAAGACATCTTTTTGCGGCGGAAAAAGCAGACCGTGGGCACGTTGTTCTGCTGTGACTTGTTCGGCGGTTGCCTTGGCCGCCTCGAGAAAGACCTCGTCGGTGATGCGTCGTGCCTGTGTTGCCCAGACAGCCAGTGCCACGGCGGGGAAGATGTAAAAATTATTGGCCTGGCCGGGGGTTAGCGTCTTGCCATTCAAAGTAACATCATCGAACTGGACACCAGCAGCGAAGAGCGCTCGGCCGTCGGTCCAGCGATAGGCCTGTTCGGCAGTGCATTCCGCCTTGTCGGTGGGATTGGAAAGCGCGAAAATAACGGGCTTGTCGTTGATGCTTGCCATGGTGCGGACGACTTCTTCGGTGAAGCCACCCGCGTTGGTACTGACGCCGATCAGGACAGTGGGCTTAATAGATTTGACGGCTTCTGCAAGATCTTTTGTCGCTGCATGGGAGTGAGCGAACACTTTTTGCGAAGGATTAAGATCCTGCCGCGAAGGTTCGATCAGTCCGTTGATATCCATCATGGAAATGCGGGCGCGGGCATCAGTTTCAGAAAGGCCTTCGTCCTGTAGCGCACTCACGATCATATTCGCGATGCCGATCCCAGCAGAACCTGCGCCGTAGAACAGGATACGTTGTTCTTTCAGCGCCTCACCCTTGATCGATAAGGCTGTGTCGAGGCCCGCGATCGTAATGGCCGCAGTCCCCTGAATGTCGTCATTATAGCAAAGGATCTTGTCACGGTATCGCGCCAGTAGGCGGATAGCATCGTCTCCTTTCCAGTCTTCAAAATGCAGGCAGCAATGAGGATAAAGCTCTTGAATGGCTGCGACGAGTTCATCAACGAATGCGTCGAGTTCGTCTGACGATGGGGGTGCCTGCCGCAAACCGAGATAGAGTGGATCGTCAATCAATTTCTGATTGGTCGTACCGATATCCAGCAACATCGGCATCAGGCCCTGAGGTGGGATGGCGGCGCAGGCTGTATAGAGTTGCAGCTTGCCCACCGGAATGCCCATGCCGTTGGCGCCAATATCTCCGAGCCCGAGAATACGACCGCCGGAACTGACGCAAATGAAGCGCACATCTTTTTCGGGCCAGTTGGCGAGAATCTCTTTCACATGCCCTTTGTGACGCAACGAAAGATACAGGCCTTGTGGTCTCTCAAAGAGACGATTGTACTGAAGGCAGGCATCAGCGATCGTCGGATCGTAAACAATCGGAAGAAAGCGTTTCGGATCGGACATCACAACCTTGAAGAACAGTGTTTCGTTACGCTGTGACAAGCCGTTCAGATGCAAGAAGCGCTCGAGATCGTTGCTCTTGCTGTCCAGCTGCCACAGGACGCGCTCCATCTGCCGATCAAGAGTTTCGACGGCGTCAGGTAGGAGGCCGAGCGTACCATTCTTGTGCCGCTCCTCATTCGTGAAGGCGGTTTCGCGGTTGTGAACCGCATCCAGAAGGGGAGGGAGTGAAGATGCAGTGCGATCGGACGTCATGTCTGTCTCCATTCATTGATGAACAGACAATGGATGTGCGTTGATGGTGCTGGTAGTCGCATAAAAGGCATTGTATCTGTGTATAAAATGCAAAGATGGCCCCTCAATGCACGATGACGCCGGTGACCTGAGATTTTTCGTACTCCTCGTTGAAGCGGGAAATCTGACTGCCGTCGCACGTCATCTCAACGTTTCGGCAGGAGCTTCCAGTCGAAGACTGGCTCGGATGGAGGAGCGGCTTGGCGTACGGCTGGTCACAAGGACATCAAGACGCTTCGACCTGACGGACGAGGGACAGACGTTTTATGAGCGTGCTGCAGAGATCATGACTGATATTGAAGCAGCCGAAGCCGAGATCTCCGCCAATCAAAAAGAGCTTCGTGGTGTTCTGAGGATTGGAGCACCACTTGAACTGGGACGTCGCCGTTTGGCTGATTTTGTCAGCGAATTCGCCGATCGTTTCCCGAAGCTGCGCGTCCATCTTCTTCTGTCGGATGAAGGGCTGGATGTTGTTAATAGTCGCCTTGACCTGGCCATTCGGATTGGCATGCCGAATGAAACGGGGGTTGTTGCGACAAAAATCATGAGCAGTGAACGAGTCATCTGCGCTGCTCCAGCCTATCTTAAGAAATTTGGCATGCCTGCCACTCCTGCCGAATTAAATCGGCATCGCTGTATTTGCCTGATGCGTGGGCATGAGCTGGGAATGCTCGACCGATGGCGGCTGTCTCGTGAAGGAGAAGATCAGGTCGTTGAGGTAACGCCGCATCTATCGACGACGAGCGGCGAAGTGGTGCATGATTGGGCACTCAAGGGTAAAGGCATCGTGTTCAAAGTCTTGTGGGACGTCGGCGACGACCTGCAATGCGGCAGGTTGGTCCGTCTTTTACCGGAGTACCAAGGGGAGACGATCGGATTGTTTGCAACGATGCCAAGTCGACGTAACGTGCCTCTGCGCGTTCGAACTTTTCTCGACAATTTAAGAGATTTTCTGGCGCATCGACCGTCATGGCATTAGTGAAAATAATTAATATGTATGATCGGATTTTTGTAATTATTAATAGAAATTACGGATAATATACTCAATATTATATTCTAATTATTGCTTCCTATAGCCAGAAGAATTTGATGGAAATTGGCGCTTGGTCCAGTCAATTCCGTTTCAAGGGTGGCAAGCGAGATGCTGGCTCGAGGTGAGGGGCCGGAGATGGGATGGAATGTTGCGCCATCAGCATGAATTTGTCGTAGGTAAGCCGGAACGACTGCTACACCCAGTCCCGCCGCAACCATTGGAATTGTTGCGGTGATCTGAGGGGCTGCTTGTCCGAAACGCGGAGTAAAGCCGCCTTGTTGACAGGCTGAGATAATAGCATCGTAGAAACCGGGGCCGAGTGAGCGATCAAAAATAAGAAATGGTTCTTTGGCGACGTCGATTAATTTGAGCGTGTGGCGCTTGGAAAGTGGATGGCCTTTTGGAATGGCGATCAGGGTTGGTTCATCAAAGAGAGGATGGAGTACGATTTCCGGATCTGGCGCTGGCGGGCGTACAATGGCGAGATCGACCCGGCGCTCTCGTAAAGCCTCACAGAGAGCGGGAGTGTTACTCTCTTCGAGTGTGATTACAATATCGGGCCACTGCTCTCGAAATGCTCGTATGGCTTTAGGTATTAGAGGTAACAGCGCGACGGCTCCAGCCATCCCTATTCTAAGACGCCCTTGTTCGCCAAGAGATAATCCTTTGGCCAGAAGGTGAAATTGATGTTCAAGGCGCAGAATTGTCTGGGCTTTTTCAAAAAGCTGCTCCCCAAAATCCGTCAAGACAGCTCCACGTCTAGACCGGATAAAGAGTTGCACTCCTAGCTCTGTTTCTAGGGATTTAATCTGCTGGCTGAGAGGGGGCTGCTCGATATGGAGCACCTCTGCGGCTTTTGTGAAGCTGCCATGCTCTGCGATGGCCACGAAATAGCGTAGATGGCGAAGATCCATGTATCCATATGATATACATATGACAATCAGTCAAAATATATATTGGACGTTTAAAAGAGGGGCATCCATCTTGGGGGAAGAATTTTTATTGGAGATACTGAGTTATGGCTTTCACTGTTGGGCATTATCTCGCTGAACGGCTGACACAAATCGGTCTGAAGCATCATTTTGCTGTTGCTGGTGACTATAATCTGATTCTGCTTGATCAACTGATTGAGCATGGCGGTATGAAGCAGATCTATGACTGCAATGAGTTGAATTGCAGCTTCGCGGCGGAAGGTTATGCGCGCGAAAATGGTGCTGCTGCTGCTGTGGTGACGTTTAGTGTCGGTGCAATTTCAGCAATGAATGGCCTGGGTGGGGCTTATGCTGAAAATCTTCCCGTCATTCTGATTTCTGGTGCGCCGAACTCTAATGATCATGGGTCGGGCCATGTCCTGCACCACACGATCGGCACGACAGATTATAATTATCAAATGGAGATGGTGAAGCACGTTACGTGTGCGGCTGAGAGCATCACCTCGGCAGACACTGCACCTGCAAAAATCGATCACGTCATTCGGACCGCACTGCGCGAAAAAAAGCCCGCTTATTTAGAAATTGCTTGTAACGTTGCGAGCCAGCCTTGTGTGCGCCCAGGTCCGGTTTCGTCGCTTCTGTCTCACCTGAAGGCAGACGAAGTCAGCCTCAAAGCTGCGCTCGAAGAAAGTCTCGCGTTTCTTGAAAAAGCCCAGAATGTTGTCATTCTTGTCGGGAGCAAGCTGCGCTCTTGTGAGGCGCTGACTGAAACAGTGGCTCTTGCAGACAAGCTCGGTTGTGCCGTGACTGTTATGGCTGCGGCCAAGAGCTTCTTCTCTGAGGCGCATCCGGGTTTCCGCGGAGTTTATTGGGGGGAGGTCAGCAGCCCTGGCGTTGAAGATGTCATCAAGAGCGCTGACGCTGTTATCACTCTGGCCCCGGTCTGGAATGATTATTCGACTGTCGGTTGGCGGGATTCGGTGCGTGGAGAGCATGTGCTTGAAGTGGACCCGGGTCGTGTCACGGTGAGCGGTAAGACTTTTGAAGGTTTCCGTTTGAAGGAATTTGTGGCTGCTCTGACAGAGCGGGTGTCCAGTAAGCCTGCCTCTCTGGTGAAGCCGTATACTCCCGTTGCGTTGCCAGTTGCTGACGCTGCCAAGCCGCTCACTAATGATGAGATGACCCGTCAGATCAATGCGTTGGTCGATGGAAACACGACGTTATACGCCGAGACTGGTGATTCCTGGTTCAATGCAACGCGTATGCATCTGCCTGAGGGTGCCAAAGTTGAGTCGGAAATGCAGTGGGGACATATCGGTTGGTCTGTGCCGTCCATTTTCGGTAATGCCCTGGCTGCTCCTGAGCGTCAGCATGTTCTGATGGTTGGTGATGGCTCGTTCCAGCTGACGGCACAGGAAGTGGCGCAAATGGTTCGCTATGAACTGCCGGTTATCATCTTCCTCATCAATAATTTTGGTTACGTCATTGAGATCAAAATTCATGATGGCCCCTATAATTATATCCAGAACTGGGACTATGCCGCTCTGATGCAGGTCTTCAACCAGGGTGTTCCGGGCGTAGAAAGTGGTAAATACGGACTGGGCCTGCACGCTACGACAGGTGAAGAACTGGCTGATGCCATTGAAAAGGCAAAGAAAAATACTCGTGGACCAACATTGATCGAATGTAAGCTTGATCAGACAGATTGCACCGAAACGCTCGTGCAGTGGGGCAAATTTGTTGCAGCAGCCAATTCCCGTAAGCCTGCCTGAAAATAAGTAATTTTATTCGTGCATGTGCCTTCTTTTAAAAACAGGAAGGTACATGCACAAACATGTCTAGGAGAATAAATAACAGATCGTTTTAAAATAAAAATTTATGACGAAAAATACAAGAATGGGAGTATATATTATATTTAGTTAAGAAATTCTATTTTGTGAAGTGAGTGTTTCTTATGCACATATCACGCTCTACCAGCCCTCGGATCGGAAGGCGCGGGTTGCTTTTGGGTATGTCGTCTCTCAGTGCCCTCTTTTGTGTTCAAACATCTCGCGCTGCGCCATTGCGTGGTGGAATGTTGCGTTCCGGAATGCTGCATCAGAAGTTCATGTCGGTCTCATCTCTTTTGGTGCCGCATAAGCTCAATGAAACTATCGGAATGAGAACAGCAGATGCAATGATCGCGACTGTTCCTGATTTTCCTGAACATTTAGAGCAGCTAGCATCGTTCATTGAGGCTAAAAAGCCCGCTGATGTTGAAGAGCTTATGGAAGCTTTAGCAGATGTTTCTTTGAAAAATGCCGCTCAAAGCATCATTGAATCTTGGTATACTGGTGCAGTTCAGGGGGTATCCACTATTTCCGTCATTTCTTATGAAGAGGCTTTGATGTTCAAAGTCACGTCTGATGTGATGACGATACCCTCTTATGCTATTTCTGGGCCCAATGGCTGGACGGCGGACGCTCCGCCTCTTTCTCAACTTCCGATTTTTTGAAGCTGATATAGGAGCGCGCTGAAATGGTAAATGAGACAAAATATGACGTCGTTGTCGTCGGAACAGGCGTTGTTGGGTGTTTGATCGCCGAACAAGCTCTAGATGCTGGTTTGTCAGTGCTTATGTTGGAGGCTGGGCCCAGGGTTGATCGACAGACCATCGTAGAAAATTTTCGAAACCTTCCTCCGTCGTTGCGACATCACTGGGATGCGCCATTTCCTCCGCCACCATGGGCACCAGTTCTCGAAACACGCACGCCTGGCGAAGAAAATGCTTATCTGGATCTGACAGGGCCTAATGCCACGGCTTACCAGCAAGGTTATGTTCGGTATGCTGGCGGAGCGACGTGGCACTGGGCTGGCATTTGTTGGCGAATGACCCCTGACGATATGAAATTAAAAAGCCTCTATGGAGTTGGGCGCGATTGGGCTTTTGATTATGAGACTTTAGAGCCGTATTATGCTCGTGCAGAATATGCTCTAGGCGTTTGCGGTCCAACGGATGCCGCATTGCAATGGCCTCCCAAAACGCCTCGTTCCCGGCCTTATCCCATGGGTCCGTTACCTTTGGGGCCAGGAGAGCAGCGCTTCACCGATGTTATGGCACCACTCGGCCTGCAAAATTTGCCTGCACCGCAGGCGCGCAATAGTGGTGTTAGTTATGATGGACGTCCTGCGTGCTGTGGCAATAATAACTGTTTTCCGGTCTGCCCTATTGCTGCAAAATATGACGCAGCCACGGCACTGCCACGCATTGAGGCCAAAGGCGGAAAGCTTTTAACCAATGCTGTTGCCTATCGCATTGAAGCGGATGACCGTCATAAAATACAGGCTGTCCATTATCATGACCCTCATCGCACATCACATCGCGTAACAGGGCGTGCTTTCGTCATTGCCTGTAATGGCATTGAGACCCCCAAACTTCTGCTCTTGTCCAAAGATGATCGCCATCCAAATGGAATTGCCAACAGTTCCGATCAGGTAGGGCGTAACATGATGGATCAGCCGAAGTTGAAAGCGACTGTTGAAATGAGCGAGCCGCTTTGGACTGGGGTTGGACCTGTACAGGGCAGTAGCATTCTGAACACCAGTCAGGGCGACTTCCGTAGCGAATATGCTGGAGCCATGTTCCGTATGGAAAATATGGCCCGAGGCTCGATTGGTGCAGCAGAAGCGTTAAAAAAAGGTCTGTACGGACGTGCCCTCGATCAGGAAATTCGCCGCCTGTCTGCTTGTACCGGGCTGTTGGTTGTGGAGCATGAGCCTCTTCCGTCTTCCATTAATCGTCTGACGCTGTCGGATAAAAAAGACTGGTTAGGCCTTAATCGCCCGCGGATTTATTATGATGTTGGCGATTATGTGCGGCGTAGTGCGGAACAATATACTATTCCGACACTTAAAAAGATGGCAGCGGCTTTAGGGGCGACAAAGTTCGATCTGAATCCTGAGTTCTTGCATAGTGATCACATCATGGGAGGCTGCATTATGGGAAAAGACCCATCAGACTCAGTTGTCGATGTTGATTGCCGTTCTCACGATCATGAGAATCTCTTTCTTCCTGGCGGGGCAGCAATGACAACCGGCGGGAGTGGAAATAGCACGATTACAATGGCAGCGCTTGCTTTGAAGGCTGCCGATGCAATTGTGGCACAATTCAAGACGGCTTGATCTCATGATACAGCGATCCTTTTTCTACACAGTTACAGTCTGTTATTTTGCTGCCATTGCTCTTTCTGCGACACATCCAGCAAAGGCTGATCCACTTGGAAACCCACAGCGTGGTCAGTATCTGGCAGTTGCTTCAGACTGCGTAGCCTGTCATACGGCGCCCCATGGACAGCCTTTCGCGGGTGGGTTGGCCATGCATACCCCCTTGGGAGTTATGTATTCGACAAACATCACTCCGTCTCTTTCAGCAGGTATTGGTCACTATTCGTTAGAAGATTTCGACAAAGCTGTTCGGCGTGGCGTCAGAAAAGATGGTGCCAACCTGTACCCAGCAATGCCGTACACAGCTTATTCCTATCTGACGGATCAGGACATTGCTGATTTATATGCTTACTTCCAGAAGGAGGTTGCTCCGGTAGATAAAAAAGGACCGGTTACAGCGCTGCCATTTCCGATGAATATCCGGTTCTCCATGTCTTTTTGGAACATGTTGTTCCTGAATGGAAAACCCTATCAGGGTGATGCGACAAAGTCGGCAGAGTGGAACAGGGGAGCTTACCTGGTACAGGGGGCGACGCATTGTGGAACCTGCCATACACATCGTGGGTTCCTGATGCAGGAAGATCTGGCGCACCCGCTGTCGGGAGCCAGTCTTGGAACATGGTACGCACCAAACATTACCCCTGACACAGTCAGTGGTATTGGGAGTTGGAGTGATCAGGATCTTACGGAATATCTCCGCACGGGACGCCTGCATGGCAAAGCACAGGCCGGAGGCGGAATGGGTGAGGCTGTTGAACACAGTTTCTCTCATATGTCTTCTGGTGACCTGAATGCCATTAGCGTTTATTTGCGCAGTTTAAAGCCGGTCAGTGATCCGAATGATCACGCTTCGTCCAGATTTCAGCAAGGCCATGACCTAAATCCGTCAGTCGAGCTGCGGGGGGTAACCCCGATTCTAGATCATAACGACAACACCGCCAGTGGAGCGGCTCTCTTTATGGGGAACTGCGCCTCGTGTCATGGGGCCAGTGCTCAGGGAAGTAAAGATGGTTATTATCCATCCCTCTGGCATAATTCGGTGACAGGGGCGTCTCGTGGCGACAACCTCATTTCAACAATTCTGTATGGTGTCTCTCGATCGGTAGAGGGGCGCCAAGCCTTCATGCCAGGTTTCGGCGGAAAATCGGGAGATGCTGTACAACTGGACGATAGTCAGATCGCCAGGTTGAGCAATTTTGTTTTCAAAACATATGGTCGACCAGACGTTCAGGTCACACCACAGGATGTTGCGCTTATCAGAAAGGGTGGGCCTGCCTCTCCATTATTGCTGTTGTCCCGAGTTGGCATGGCGGCGGGAGCAATACTGGTTCTGATACTGTGTGCCGTAGTGTTCGTCATAAGACGTCACAAAACAATAAATGTTGTTTAAAAATAGAAAGGATATGAGTATGTTTGAAAAAGTACGTAAGTACACAAAAGTTATGCTGATTATGTTTTTTGCGGGATCTGTGTCTATGTCTTCATTGTCATCTGTCCATGCTCAGGAAGTATCAATTCCGGAACTTCCAAAGCAGGTTGATCCAGACTTGAAAAAGAACATAGTCGGGGTTTGGGAGCTGGTTTCTTATAAGGTTCAGGATAAAGAAACCGGGAAGTTGATTGACGCTATGGGCGCCCATCCGCGTGGCCGCGTCATCTTCACCCCTGACGGTTGGGTTGCGTTTAATCTTGAAGGGAGTGATCGTCAGCCTGCAAAAAATGACGCAGATCGCGCGCATCTCATGAAGACACTCGTTGCCTATATTGGCCGCTATCGTGTGGAAGGTAACCAGTGGGTTACAAGTGTACAGACAGCATGGGCGCCAGAATGGGTTGGAACAGAGCAGCGTCGTAATATCGTCGTGAAAGGGAATGAAGCTGATGTTCTGACGCCTTGGCGGATTATGCCTAATTGGGATAACGGAAAAATGTCCCGCAGTATTATCCGTTTCAAACGGGTCAATTAATCCGGAAAAGCCGGCGACCGTGCTCTACACTCTTAAAAAAGGAGCGAGCACCTGGAGGGTTCGAAAAACCCTCTGGTTTTGAGTCTGTCTCTGTGATTCCATTTCTCTTGCATTGATTGATGGAATGGAAGA
>NZ_JAERLY010000035.1 GCF_018256155.1 Gluconobacter sp. Dm-62 | reverse complement strand
TTCGGAGGCACGCTCGCCATGAAAAGCCCTGTGCCACAGCCCGGCTCCAGCGCACGGCCACCCCGGAACCCCATCTGCGCCGCCAGATCCCACAGCGCATGAACGATCAGCTCGGGCGTGTAATGGGCGTACTGCGTGGCCCGTGCCAGACCCGCCCGCTCCTGCTGGCTGGTCAGTTCCTCAAGCTGGCTGCCGATCTCTTCCCACCCTGCCCGGAAGGTCTCTCCCGCACGCGGGAACAGGCTGTTGGCCAGCTCTCCGGCCCCGAACCCTGTGAAACGGGCAAGGACGGCCTGCTCGTCGGCGCTGGCGTTGCGGTCTTCTGCTTCCAGCGTGGCCAGAAGGCGGATCGCCGCAAGATTGTCCCGCGCACGCTCTTTCCAGCCCTGGGCGAGGCCACGCGTTCCGGTCAGGGCGAAGTCCACCTTCGGCAGGACAGCGGGGATCGGGGCCGGGGCTTTTGCCACCTGTTGGGCCGCAGCGGCTGCTTCCTCAAGGGCGCGGTCTCCGGGGAGATCACCCCAGTAGAGATTGGACTGGCTGCCGCCGAGTGCTGAGGTGTCGAAGAAGCTCAGTTGAGACGTGGACATGGAAAAACTCCGGACAAGCGGCAGCGCCCGGTGCTGCGCGGAGGCAGACCGGGGGGCCGGAAAACAGGATCAGTGCGGGGAGAGAGGCGTCAGGCCTCCCGGATCAGTTCGGGGTCAGAGGGGACCGAAGCGCAGGCGGATCTGCTCGCGCTCGTTCTCGGACAGGCGGGACAGCGCCTCGTGGTGGTAGGTCGAACCCTCGCCTGCCTTCCGCGCCACCCGCCACCAGGCCTGCGGATCGCTGCAATGCAGACCCACCAGACGCGTCTCGTCATTGTCGGGTCCGCAGCCTTCGAGGATCGTCCAGCCCTCTTCGTGGGCCTGTTTCAGATCAAAGGCTTTCGCCTGTGCGGGGCGTTCGAGGGTCTCTGACATTGTCTTTATTTCCTTTCCTGACCCTCTCCGGCGAGCGCAGGACAGTGCGACCTGCCAGAGCGACGCGCAGCGTCGGGACCGCCCGGCCCGCAGCGTAGCGAGGACACGGACGGACCCACCTCTTGCAGGGCGGGCTGGCCTGTGCTGCCCCCTCCCCTCCTTTTTCTTTATTTAACCTTCTGTTTTTTCTGCTTTTTTCAGGTCGGACCTGCGCCCTGTCCGAACGCTCCGGCCGGAAACTCCCAGGCTGGTGTGAAGACGGTCTGGATTGGCCGCGACGACAGGCACGCGCGGGCCAGATCGGGCGCCGCCAGTGCAGCGTCATACGGCCTCCCCTGCTCTGCGAGCTGCTCCAGAGAGACGGTGCGCTTGATCGTTCAGCCGAACTGCTGCTCGTACTGCACGAGGCGTTCAAAGCGGGCGCGATCTGCAACGTCGATTTTGGTGACGCTGGAGCACCATCGGGGCGTCAGGCTGGCGGAGACCTGAGGAAACCGCAGGCGGGTTCCGTTCGGCCCCTCCCCGCTCACGCGGATCAGACCGACAGGGCTTTCGAAAAGGACCGGGGCTGTCGGAGCGGCATTGCGGAGCATCTCCCGCTCAAAGCCGCCTTCTCGCCAAGAGCGATAGAGCGGCAGTCCGAAATCGACCGCCAGTGCGCTCACATAGGACGAGGTGGAGGGCCAGTCCATGAAGGATGGCCCCTGCCCGTCCACCTCGTGATGCCACAGTTCCAGGCGGTCCGTCAGGGCACCGGCTTCAATGAGGGCAAGGAGGCAGGCGGTGCCGTCTTTCCCCCCTGACACGGCCACGATGATACTGTCATACGACGTCAGATCCGGCGTCATGACACGAACCTGCTCACCGGAGCACCTGTCCTGACAGACCGGCACATCAGGGCACTGGCGATCGGAGCGTCCCGGAGGAGAAGCGGCTTGACGTGCCGGTTGTCCCAGCTCAGGCCTTCGCAGCGTGAGAGGAGTCCAAGCTGGGTGGCTGCCTCATCCCGGCACGCACACACCCGTTCATTACCGCCCGCGCTGCGACGGCAGGGCTCATGGCCTGGCGCGTTGCAGCCCGTGCAGGCAATCATCAGAGCCGGATCGCCGCCAGCCCAGTGCTCGTTGCACTTGCGGCAGGATACGGGCTCCTGCGTATCGGTCCAGCGTATGGGCGGCCGACCGCGTGGCGTTGGGACGTAAGGAAGGTAATGACGGCGCATGATGCTCGATCCATTTCTGGTTTTTGAACATCGTCGCGTCCGGCTGGGAGCTGTTCAGACTGCAACAGTGCCGCGCAGCGGCAGGATCAACGCGGCCCGCAGCCACGCGCAGACGGCGAGCATGGCGAGGACACGCGTTGACCCACCTGTTGCTGGCTGGGCAGATCCCAGCCAGCTTTTTCCCTTTTTCATTATCTGATTTTTTTATTTATCCGGTTTGTTATATTACCTGATATTTTATTTAGACGGTTTATAGGCCTGATCTCCCCTCCCAGTCCGTCATTTTCTGAGTGAATTGAGGCGAGTAGGATGCGTTCCTGTAATGTTTTATCTGGTTATATTTCTTACCGGATATTCTTTCTTATCCGATTTTAACATTTATCCGGTTTACTAAAATCTAGAGCAAGACTACGAACACAAATCAGCACAGCGTCTTTGAGCGGAGAACATTATGCCTGTGATTGCTATCGCGTCCCCCAAAGGCGGCGCTGGAAAATCGACTACTGCTGTTATCTTGGGAACCCAGCTTGCGCACTACGGCGCAGAGGTAACTCTGTTAGACTGCGACCCGAACGAAGCGCTGACTTTATGGGCTGACCGCGCGCCCAAGCCACCCAGAATCAGCCTGATAACTAGGGTCTCCGAAAGCGACATTATAAAGACGATCAAAAGGCATGATGCTGATGGAAAAATTGTCATTGTCGATTTGGAAGGCGTCGCGTCAAGATTGGTTTCACGCGCAATCTCTCAAGCAGATTTGGTCTTAACACCCATGCGAGCGACAACCTTAGACGCTACGATAGGAGCAAGAGCCCTTGCCCTAGTAGCGGAGGAAGAAGAGTCTTTAGGGCGCAAGATTCCTCACTCAGTTGTTTTTACAATGACACGAGCAATTCGTTCCAAACAGCATTCAGGCATTGAAGCCTCACTAAGGGACTCAGGCGTGGACGTGATTACGCCGCCTTTAATGGAGCGTGCTGCATTTTCCGCTCTTTTCGAGTTCGGTGGAGATCTTCATTCGATCCCGCCACAAGGTAACATTGTGGCAGCGATCGAAAACGCCGATGGCTTTGCACAAGCTGTGTACCGACGCCTTACAGGAGCGGCAGAATGACCGAAAAAAAGCCTTTTGCGATTGATGTTGGAAAGCTCAGATCGCGCGAAAAAGTTGCCTCCGCCGCCGATGTCGAACGAGTTGATCGCGTAGCTGCGGATCATGGTTTCGTAGCTAGAGAGCCAGCGAAACGTAGAGGACGCCTACCCAGTCCTCGAACAGGACAACTACACGCTAAGGTATTTCCCAACGTCTCTGACGAAATCGCTGAGGAAGCAACTAGGCGAGGCGTTACCCAAGGTGTTGTCATAGAAGACGCATGGAAGCTGTATAAAGAAAATAATCCGGTTTGATGGTTTATCCGGTTTTTATTGAAACCCGGTAATATAATTTATCGGGTAATTTGGAAAGCTCAGATCGCGCGAAAAAAAGCCGCCTTCGCCGCCGATGTCGAACGAGTTGATCGCGTAGCTGCGGATCATGGTTTCGTAGCTAGAGAGCCAGCGAAACGTAGAGGACGCCTACCCAGTCCTCGAACAGGACAACTACACGCTAAGGTATTTCCCAACGTCTCTGACGAAATCGCTGAGGAAGCAACTAGGCGAGGCGTTACCCAGGCGTTGTCATAGAAGACGCATGGAAGCTGTATAAAGAAAATAATCCGGTTTGATGGTTTATCCGGTTTTTATTGAAACCCGGTAATATAGTTTATCGGGTGATTCGGAAAACACTTGCAATCATAAAATATTTGTTCTCTTTATGTTCTCATCAAGGAGAACAAAGATGACAACGGACGCCGTGGCGCGACTGCGCGAGCAGGTCCGACGCCTGGAGCGTCGAAACTTTCCTCATTCCCATGCTGACACCCTGCCTACCGGGCATTCTGCCGTCGATGACCATCTCGGCGGCGGCCTCAGAACGGGTAGCCTGCATGACTTTCTGATCTCCGATCCTCTGGAGACGGGGGCCAGCCTCGCCATGCTGCTGCCCATCCTGAAAGAGGGCAGGGGGCCGGTCTTCTGGATCAGCGACACACCTGCCGAACTGAACGCCTGCGGGCTGCATCAATCCGGCGTTTCACTGGAACATCTGCTCTGCATTGAAACGCAGCCGGACAACCTACTGTCGGTCGCCGAGGACGTGTTGCGTGGACCAGAACGCGCACTGGCCGTGGTCGCAGGACGCCACGTCCCAACGCTCAAGGAAATCCGCCGTCTCAATCTGGCTGTGGAGGCGAGCGGGAACACAGGCTTTTTCCTGCGCTCTGCGCCTCTCGCACAAGCTCCTGGGAAAGACCCCTGTGCGTGCGCCACGCGGTGGCGGATCCTCTCCCAACCTTCATCGCCTGTATCTCTTCCGGGACTGGGAATGCCGCGTCCCGGTTCCCGACGCCTTTCTGCCGCGTTGCTGCGGGTGAGGGGAGGCCGCCCTGCTCATTGGATCCTCGACTGCACCGATCATGCGCCGCTTTCTCGCTCTCTGGATGCCCTTCTGGCGCACCGAGCGCCTCCAGCTTTCCCGCCCGGGAGACTATCCGACCGACAGACCACTCGTTGTGCACGCGCTGGCACATAACCGTCACACCGTCACCGGTGTCAGTCCGGCTGCGCTCGCGGCCGGACTGACACCGGGAATGCCGCTGGCACAGGCTCGCTCCCTCGTTCCGGATCTTCTGACCGCCGAAGAAGACGCAGAAGCACAGAGGGCAGCGCTGACCGATCTGTGCTCCTGGCTGATCTGGCTGTCGCCGCTGCCCGCGTTCGATGCTCCGGACGGTCTCTACAGCGATACCACCGGATGCGCCCACCTTTACGGGGGTGAGGCGACGATGCTGGATCTCGTCAGAGAACGCCTGCAGGCGAGGGGGCATTCCTGCTCCGTGGCGCTGAGCGATACGGCCGCTGCCTCACGCGCCCTGGCCCGCTCGGGGATCGACCAGATCTGTCTCGTGCCTCCCGGTCAGCAGAAACAGGCTCTGCATCCGTTGCCCTGTTCAGCACTTCCTCTGCCGGACAAAACACTGGCCACTTTGACACGGCTCGGCCTGACCACCATTGGCGCCCTTACAGACCTCCCTCGCGCGCCTCTGGCCAGGCGATTTGGGGCGCAGCGTCTCACCTGTCTCGATGAGGCTCTCGGACGGCAGGCCAGTCCGCTCAGCGTGTTTCAACCTGCAGACCGGATTTCCCTGACCCGGTCTTTGGTCGAGCCCATCAGCACATCGGACGCCATTGCCACGGTGATTGCCGCACTCGTGCCGGTTGTCTGCGAAAAGCTGACGGCGCGAGGGGAGGGGGCGCGGCAGCTCGACTTTCTCTGCGTGCGCGTGGACGGATCCATTCAGGCCGTCCGCGTGGGGACGTCCGACCCAACGGCTGACGTGCCGCGTCTGACACGCCTGCTGCGAGACCAGATCCCTCAGATCGCGCCCGAGTTCGGAATTGAAACCGTCATCCTGACCGTCAGCGCAAACGAACCGCTCGAAGCCCGGCCTGAGCGGTCTGTCCTTCCGGACGGAGCAGGATCCTCTGAAACGGGCCTCCCGGCCACTCTGATCGACCGGCTGCTGAACCGTCCGGGCGTTATTTCGGTTTACCAGCTCGCGCCCCGGTTTTCCGCCTGGCCGGAAGACGGACAGTCTCGCATTTCTCCAGGCGACGTGGCAGAACCCGCGGACGCGCGCCAGATGCTCTGGGCGCGACCGAACATTCTGTTCGATCTGCCCGTCCGGGTGCAGGTAACAGCCTTGCACCCGGACGGTGCGCCCCGCCAGTTGATCCTCAAACGTCAGACGTATCGCATCGCGGCGGCCGATGGCCCCGAACGTCTGCTGGGTGAGTGGTGGCAGACGACCGAAAGCTACGGCGCGATCCGCGACTACTGGCAGGTCGAGACCACGACCGGCCTGCGCCTGTGGCTGTTTCGCAAGGGCGACGGAGCCCATGAGTGGTCTGGGTCGGGCGACTGGTTTCTTCAGGGGGTGTTCTGATGGAGCCCCGTGATGACCTGATCCCGGCCAGCACCTCGGACGTGGCCGAAGTGCTGATGCACGCGCTGTGCTATGACGGACGCAGGCGGACACATGACGCCGCCGAACTGATGGCCCGTCTCGTGGCCGAGCGTCTGGTCGCCTATCTGGAACGCTCCGGATTTGTCGTGATGCGCGCGCCGACCAGCAACGCGCCTGACAGCAGCCGGCACCTCCACCCGCACAGGCGCTAGGCCGTGATTATGCCTTACGTCGAATTGCAGGTGACGTCCTCGTTTTCGTTCCTGCGTTCAGGCAGCCAGCCGGATGAGCTGATGTTCCAGGCGAAGGCCCTGGGGTATGACACCATCGGTCTGACCGACTGGAACACTGTGGCCGGGGTGATCCGTGCCCATCTGGCGGCGCGCGAGGCAGGTCTCCGCCTCTTACCCGGATGCCGCCTCGCTCTGCGCGATGGCAGTATACTCCTGGCCTATCCCCGCAACCGTGCGGGCTGGGCAGGTCTGTGCCAGCTCCTGACCCTTGGTCATCATCGGGGCGAGCGGGACGTGTTTCTTCTGGGATGGGAGGATCTCGTCGCCGCGGCACCGGACCTCATCCTGATTTTGTTGCCGCCCGAGGATCTGAGAGTGCTTCCCGGGCACGTTCAGAGGCTTGTGGCTCTGCCTGGACCACAGGCAGGCAAAGAAGAGAGCCGATTTCTCGCACTGACCATGCTCCGGCAGCCGGGAGACCTGGCACGGCTTCACGCGCTTGCGGCGTTCAGTGCGGCACAAGGTCTGGCCTGCGTTGTCACGGGGGATGTGCTCTACCACGACGCGCGCCGGCACGTTCTTCAGGACGTGGTCACGGCAATCCGGGAAGGCTGTACCGTCGATGATCTTGGCCACCGCCGTCATGTTCACGCCGATCGGCATCTGAAAGCCCCTGAAGATCAGGCCCGCCTGTTCGCCGCCTTTCCGGACGCTCTGACCAACACGCGGCGGATTGCGGAGGCCTGCAGGTTCAGTCTCGATGATCTCACCTATCAGTACCCGACCGAAACCGAGAGACCGGGCGAGAGCGCGCAAGACACACTGACACGTCTGGTTCAGGCCGCATTGCCGTGTCGCTACCCGGCCGGGAGGCCGCCTGAGGTTGAGACGCAGATTGCTCATGAGCTGAGGCTAATCGGCTCTCTGTCCTACGCGCCGTATTTCCTGACCGTGAACACGATCGTACGTCACGCCCGCTCGCTCGGGATTGTCTGTCAGGGGCGGGGATCTGCCGCAAATTCGGCCGTTTGCTACGTCCTGGGAATCACCAGTATTGACCCGGTCCGCTCGGGCCTTCTGTTCGAGCGCTTCATCTCGGCCGAACGGCAGGAGCCATCGGATATTGACGTCGATTTCGAGAGTGACCGTCGCGAAGAGGTGATCCAATGGATCTACCGGCATTACGGCCGCCACCGCGCGGCCCTCTGCGCGACTGTGCAGTGCTATCAGCCCAAAGGCGCGTTGCGCGAGGTCGGCAAGGTGCTCGGCCTACCAGAGGATCTAACCGGCCAGCTTTCAAAACATATCGCCTCGTCTCTCGCGGATCCCGATCTGTGCAAGGCCCGCGCAGCGGATCTTGGTCTCAACCTGAAGGATCGCCGCCTCAGCCTGACGTTTCATCTCGCCCGCCAGCTTCTTGGCTTTCCGCGCCAGCTTGGCACGCATCCTGGCGGATTTGTGCTGACCGAGGATCGCCTGGACGAACTCGTCCCCCTGATGCCGACCGCCATGGACGGGAGGCAGATCATCGTCTGGGACAAGGATGACATCGACGTCCTGCGCTTCATGAAGGTCGATGTTCTGGGTCTGGGGATGCTGGGCTGTCTGCGGCGCGGGTTTGAGCTGCTGCACACCGTGTATCAGACGCGGATGGATCTCGCCGCGATCCCGGCCGAGGATCCGCAGACCTATCGCATGATCCAGAAGGCGGACACGCTTGGCACGTTCCAGATCGAGAGCCGGGCGCAGATGTCCATGCTACCGCGTCTCAAGCCTCGCGTTTTCTATGATCTGGTCATTGAGGTTGCGATCGTGCGGCCGGGGCCCATTCAGATGGGGTGGACGGCCTCCATGCGGCATCAATGTGCCATGATGAGGTCGGAAGACCATTCAGAGGAGACCGCCCGGATGAAAGTTACCATAATCGGCCTGGATATCGCCAAGTCTGTTTTTCAAGCGCATGGCACGGACGCAAGCGGAAAATGTCTGCTCAAGAAGAAACTCGGGCGGAGTGAGGTTGTCTCGTTCTTTGAAAATCTGGAGCGCTGCCTGGTCGTACTCGAAGCCTGCGGCACGTCGCATCACTGGGCTCGTGTCATCCGTGACACCGGTCATGAGGTCAAACTCATTCCTCCGGAAAAGGTCAAACCATTTGTCAAACGCGGCAAGAAAAATGATGCCGTTGATGCCGCCGCGATTTGTCTTGCCGCGATCCATCCCGACACGCGCTTCGTCCCGATTAAAAATCGGGAGCAGCAAAGCCTGTTATCGCTGCACTCAACTCGTACCCTTCTGGTCAAACAGCAAACGATGCTGGTGAATGCGTTGCGCGCACTTGCAGCGGAATTCGGTTTGATTGTTCCCCTTGGAAACGCCCGTCTACCCGAACTTCTGGCGAAAATCGAAACCTCATCCAATCTGCCTGACGCCCTGAAACAGACAACCATGCTGCTCTTTGAGCAGTATGGTCGACTGAGCGAAAGCATAGAAAAGCTGGAAGGAAATATCCGGACCCATGCCAAACAGGATGAAGATGCCCGCCGTCTTTTGACCATCCCGGGCATAGGTCCGGTAACTGCCTCCCTGATTGTCGCGTCTGTTACCGATATTGGGGCCTTCGATACTGCCCGGCACTTCGCAGCCTGGCTCGGACTGGTTCCACGTCAACACTCATCCGGCGGAAAAACGCGGATGGGCAGGATTACAAAAACGGGCAACCGGGAAATAAGAAAGATGCTCGTTCTGGGTGCAACATCCATGCTTTACCGCGCGCAGAAATGGGACAGCGCTGCAGGAGTATGGCTCTGCAAGCTTCTGGAACGTCGCCCGGGCCGTCTGGCAACCGTGGCGTTGGCCAACAAGCTGGCCCGGATTATCTGGGCCTTGTTGTCGCGCAAAGAGATCTATCGTCCGACCGGTCGTAGCGTCGCTACAGTCTGACATGCACCACCAGGATGATAGATACCGGGATAAACCCCGGTAGATCCGGCAGTATGCACTAACCGCGTGATGGGAAAGACTGTAATCAGAAGCAGTTCAGGCAATACCGAATGTCCCCCTGTGCCATCGAGCACGAGATCCAGATTGGTGCCTGACACGCAAGCGCACACCCATGATGGCCAGCGAAAAACTTCGCATCAACAGGCCGGACATAAGGGCGCATCTGACCGGATCTCCACATCATGACAGTATCAGTGCATTTCGCTGGAGCAAAAATACGCAGAAGAAAGATATGACAATGCAATCAATGTGACCTCTTGCATCGTAAAGGCCGTCCACACAGGGAGATATGGTCCATCCCTATCTCCGCAGAAGAGAGACACTGGAACCTGTCACCTATCCGTCCGAGACCCTGCGCGAAATCCTCAGGAAAACACTAGGGGTCCCGCTCTTTCAGGAGCAGGCCATGCAGGTGGCCATCCACTGCGCGGGCTTTACACCAGGCGAGGCTGACCAACTCCGCCGTGCGATGGCGACCTTTAAAATGACAGGCGGCGTGTCGCCGTTCCGGGACAAGCTGGTGAACGGGATGCTGGCCAATGGCTATGAGCAGGACTTTGCCGAACAGACCTTCGCGCAACTCGAAGGCAGAGGTGGACCCCATTTTTCGGACAGGTGTCTAAGCTATAATCCGACCTGAGAGAGGACGGGTTTTATGGGTAAGGTTACGCGCAAGAGGTATGGGGCGGAGTTCAAATCACGGGTTGCCCTGGAGGCGATCCGTGGGGAGCTGACGCTGGCGGAACTGGCGTCGAAACATGGTGTGCATCAGACGATGATTGCCCAGTGGAAGCGCCAGGCAGTCGAGGGCATGGCGGCAACCTTTTCGGGGAAGGCGGTGTCTGAGCCCCCGGTCAGCCCTGCTGATGTGGAGAAACTACACGCGAAGATAGGGGAGCTTCTCGTGGAACGGGATTTTTTACGCGATGCCTCTGCTCGGTTGGGCGTGATCAGAGGCGGCAGATGATCGACCTAAAGCGGCCTCGGCTATCGGTGGTGCGGCAATGCACGCTGCTACAACTCAACCGGTCGGGCGTGTACTATCGGCCTGTGCCACAGAACGAGGCCAATCTGGCGTTGATNCAGTTCCTGGAAACGCCGTATTATGGCTCGCGGCAGATGACATGGCATCTGCGCCGCCTGGGACATGAAGTCGGTCGCAAGCGGGTTCGGCGGCTCATGGCGATTATGGGTCTGCGGGCGATCTACCAGAAGCCACGCACGAGTGTGCCCCATCCAGAGCATCGGAAATATCCGTATCTGCTGCGGGATCTGGTCATCGACCGGCCCAACCAGGTCTGGTGTTCCGACATCACNGACTGGTTCACGCGCAAGGTCCTGTCCTGGCGTCTGTCGAACACGATGGACGCGGAGTTCTGTATCGAGGCGCTCCGGGATGCGCTGATGCGCTACGGCACCCCGGAAATTTTCAATACTGACCAAGGGTCACAATTCACGACGCCCCGTTTTACCGGGCTTCTGGAAGAGCGTCAGATCCGCATCAGCATGGATGGACGTGGGCGCTGGCTGGATAACGTGTTCATCGAGCGTCTGTGNAAATACGAATGCGTCTACCTGCACGCCTTTGAGACCGGATCAGAACTTCGAGTGGGGCTCACGAAATGGATCACCCACTATAACGGGCAGCGTCCGCACGCAGCACTGGCTGGACGCACGCCCGATGAGGCGTATCATGACGTGCCGACGCCCTCTGGTCCGGGGTTAACCCCGGACCA
>NZ_JAERLY010000034.1 GCF_018256155.1 Gluconobacter sp. Dm-62 | reverse complement strand
CCCCCGCTGGCCCCTCTCGGAACGCACTCCCGCCCACGCCTGAACACAGGAAGCCGCATGACCGCCATCCTCATTCGCGACGAGACCGGAACCGGTATCAGCAGACCCGCCCTGCGTTTCGACTGGAAAACCCGCAGACATCTGCGCGTGCGGGATCTGATCGCCGAGCGCGTCCGCCTCGAATGGGACAACGGCACCAAGGCAGAAGGCGAAGAAACCGCCCTCATCCCGCAGGACACGCCCTGTATCGAAACCATCGAAGCCGCCATCGACCATGCCCTGAAGGCCTTCGAACGCCGCGCCTATCTGGTCATCATCAACGACCGCCAGATCCCGCATCTGGATGACGACATCACCCTCACCCCGGACATGACGATCACTTTCCTGCGCCTTATCCCGCTGGTCGGAGGCTGACATGCAGCAGCGTGATCCAGTGCTTGTCGCCTCTTTGCCCGGCGGTCCGCTCTATCGCCTCCTGTCAAAAGTCGGCGACATGGAACAGGCGCTCATCGAGTGGCGCGCCCTGATGCGCTCCCGCTGTCCGACGGTTTTCGAAGATGCCAGAAAAAAATGGGTCGAACTCTACGAACAACAGAGATGCGACTACAAAGGCTACGCCTTCCGGGAAGCTGCCGGCCGCTATCTGGGCGATCATATCCCTCTCGCCGCCTATTTCCTGCCCGAGACGATGGGCACTGTACCGCACCCTGCATCTCCCAAGTGGCTCGAACGTCTCTCTCGCGAGAGCCTTGATCCCGAAGCTCCCATTCCACTGGCGAAACGCTGCTCCTACTGGACCCGTTTCGAAATATTCGGCTCGGGTCCAGCCCCATCCGTGAATTCCGAATCCCATCGCATCATGGATCTGAAATGGCTGGCCCAAGCCCGGGCAGATTATGTCCGGATCCCGGTCGAACGGCCCGGAACCTTCCGTCTCGTGCGCCAGCACGTCATCCGCCTGACCCTGCACCCAAGCAAGGCGGACGATCCCGTGTTTGACCGTCTGTCCACCCCCGACAGCATTACCCCCTCTGCCAGAACCCTGCGCGACCGCGCCGCCATTCTCGCCGCCCCTGACGGACAGGACGTTCTGACGCTGGCCCGCACCATCCTGCGCGATTTCAATACTGCGGGCGGTCGCTGGATCGACGGTCCGCTCTATCGTGCCGCCGTTTTTCCCATCCTCGTCATTCATGCAAACAACCGCATCAAGGCCACTGGCTCCGTCCGCGAAGCCGCATACGAACTCATCGCAAGGCCGGACTCTTTCATACCGGAAAAGCAGACCCTCTGGCGGATGGATACCGCGGAGCTGGGACTGCGGAATCTCGGAAAACGCCCGCCAGCGGAACTGCTCAGCCTGAACAAGATCCTGTGTGGCTGCCTCTGGCTCGTCGCCGTCAGCGGCACACCGGAAGACGTACAACTCCTCAGCACACTGGCAAAAAGCTTCCAGAGGGGCGACAGGATCTTCGAGTTCAACCGTATCATCCGGGCCCTCGGCCTCACCGCCGACCGTGACGCCATTAACGAACAGATCGCCCTGCGCCAGAAAACCCGTCATTCGCTCATGCTCGGCCAGATCAACGCCGCCCTGGCCGACTCCGCCCGAAAATCCGGCATCAGCATCACGGAACTCGAAGAACGCTCCGCCTACACCCACGACCTCAACAGCCATCATGAACGGGCCGTCCCGCTTCCCAACGGCCTGACCGCGACTCTGTCCCTCAAGACCAACGGCTCCGGAACGGTCACACTGTTCTCTGCCGACGGCACCGAACTGCGCCCGGTCCCTCCCGCGATCCGCACAGAACTCAAGACCATTCGCGCCTATGAAAAACTCAGGGAAGAAGCCCGCGCGCTGACAAAGGAGATGCAGGGCCACCGCCTGCGCCTCGAACGCTCCTGGATCACACAGGAACGCTGGACTGCCGAGCGCTTCCGCACGCACTATCTAACCCATCCCGTGCTGTCCTGGCTCGCCCACCGCCAGATCTGGACCCTCACCGCACCCGACGGCACGCAGCGCACCGTCCTCTTCCCAAACGGCACACCCATCGCTCCAGACGGCACCCCGACCGCCCCCCTGCGCGATGACGAAACCCTCACCCTCTGGCACCCGCTGGATGCCGATACAGCCCGCCTCAACCAGTGGCGCGACACGCTGGAATCCATCGCCCTCATCCAGCCCATCCGTCAGGCCTGGCGTGAAACCTATGTCCTGACCGACGCCGAACGCGCCACCTCCCCGGCCTCCCTCCGCTACGCAAGGCAGGTCCTGCGTCAGGCGCAGGCCGTCGAACTCGGCCGCCAGCGCGGCTGGCGCGTGCGCACCCTGAGCATGCACATGCCCTCAAGCGAGGGCGAACCCACAAGCCTCACCATCCCCTCCGCCGGTCTGCATGCCGAAATCTGGACCGCCGGCGTGGACGGTCAGGCCGCTTTTCACCACGGAACATTCACCCATATCCTCACCGACCGCGTCCAGTTCCGCACCGTCACGGACAAGGGCTCCTGGCGCCACGACGGCGGCAAGAAACTCGCCATCGGCAAGGACACCGTTCCCCTCGAAAACGTCCCGCCGCTGATCTTTTCGGAAGTCATGCGCGATCTTGACCTCTTCGTGAGCGTGTCCTCCATCGGCCTGGAGGCCACCTATCTCGACGGAGCGGAAGGCCGTTCCATCGGCGAATGGCGCCGCATGCCCGATCTGGCCGTGTGGAAGCAGGACGAGACCATGTCCCTCGCCGGACGCGCCCGCATCCGCTACGAGACGCTCGAACGGATCCTCCCCCGCCTCACCATCGCGGACCGCCTCGAACTCACCGACACACATGTCCATGTCCGCGGCGTCTTGCACAGCTACCGGGTCCATATCGGGACAGGAAACATCTTCCTCGATCCCGACCGGCGCTATATCTGCATCGTACCCGACGCCCGCAAAAAGAAATCCAGCATCACCCTGCCCTTCGACGACGACCAGACCCTCTCGGTCATCCTGTCGAAACTCTTCCTTCTCGCCGCCGATGACAAAATCACCGATCCCGTCATCCTCAGGCAGTTCCCCGCATCCACCCCGGAACAGACATCTTGAACTACCGTCACATCTACCACGCCGGAAACTTCGCCGACTGCATGAAGCACGCCCTGCTTCTCGCACTCATCATGGCGCTGAAGCGCAAACCCGCAGGCTTCGTCGTCCTCGACACCCATGCCGGCTGCGGCCGCTACGATCTGACGTCCGAAGAAGCCGAAAAGACCGGTGAATGGCGCGCAGGCATCGGCCAGCTTCTGGAGCGGCCAACCGCCGAACCGCTCAAGGACTATCTCGACGCCGTCCGCCCCAACGTGCAGGACCGGCACCGCTACCCCGGCTCCCCGGCCTTCGCCCGCGCCGAACTCCGCCCGCAGGACCAGCTCATCGCCTGCGAACTGCACCCGGAAGACGTCCGCCCCCTGCGCCGCCTCTTCCACGCCGACCCGCAGGCCGCCGTCCATCACCGCGACGGCTACGAAGCCCTGCGCGCCCTGCTTCCACCAAAAGACTTCAAGCGCGGCCTCGTCCTCATTGACCCGCCGTTCGAGAAGCCCGACGATTTCGCCCGCTGCGCCGACGCCATTGCCCTGATCCGCACCCGATTCCGCGCTGGGATCGTCGCCGTCTGGTACCCGATCAAACACCGTACACCCGTCCGCGCGTTCTACACAGCCCTTCAGGACACCGGCATCAGCGACATGCTCGCTTGCGAGTTCCTGCTCCGCCCGCCCGTCGATCCCTCCCGTCTGAACGGCTGCGGCCTGCTGGTCGTCAACGCCCCATTCGGCTTCGAGGACGAGGCCCGCAATATCCTGCAAGCTCTCGCCACCGGTCTGCGTTCTCCCGACGCTGAAGACATCCAGATCAACATCGAACGACTGGCGGAAGAATAATCATGACCACACGTCCGCACATCGCCGTCATCGGCGCCGGAGCCTGGGGCACAGCGCTGGCCTGCGCCACCGCAGCGACAGGCGCGGACGTGACACTCTGGATGCGCAATCCCGTCCCACCCGGAACCCGCACCCTGCCGCGCCTGCCGGACATCACGCTGCCCGAAAACGTCACCGTCACCGGCGACTTTCTCCGCAGCGCGGACGTAGTTCTGCTGGTCACCCCGGTCCAGACCGCCCGCGACGTCTCCACGCGCCTTCAGACCGTGCTTGACCCCACAGTTCCCGTCGTGACCTGCTGCAAGGGACTGGAACAGGCCACATCGCTCCTGCCACTCGACGTGCTCGCGCAGACCATGCCGAACCGCCCGACCGGTGTCCTCTCCGGCCCCAACTTCGCCATCGAAGTCGCCAAGGGCCTCCCCGCCGCCGCAACGCTGGCCTGCGCAAACCTCGTTATGGCGCAGTCCCTTACGGCGCTCCTCAACACATCCAGCTTCCGCCTCTACGCCAGCGATGATGCCGCAGGCGTGCAGCTCGCCGGGGCTGCAAAGAACGTCATCGCCATCGGCGCAGGGATCACAATTGGTGCAGGTCTCGGCGAAAACGCCCGCGCCGCTCTCATCACCCGCGCCGTCGCCGAAATCGGCCGCCTCGCCGAAGCCACAGGCGGTCGCGCCAGCACGCTCGCAGGCCTCGCAGGCATGGGCGACCTCATCCTGACCTGCACCGGGCGCGGCTCGCGCAATTACAGTGTGGGTCTGGAACTTGGCGTAGGCCGCCCGCTCGCGGACATCCTCGCCTCACGCACAACGGTCGCGGAAGGCGTGCTGACCGCCCCCGCCATGCTCGCCCTCGCCCGCAGACACAGCGTGCGGGTGCCGATCATCGAAACCGTCACGCGCCTCCTCAACGAAGGCGTTTCGATCGAGGAAGCGCGCCACCTTCTGCTGGACCGCCCCCCAACCCGGGAATAACGACGCGCCTCAGTGCAGAACAGCGCAGGCCACACGGTCTCCCGAACCACCAATCGGCTGGGTCTGATAGTCATCCGGCTTGGCATGGATCACCACGGACGCTCCGTCCGCGTCCATCAGCGCCGGCAGACCATTTTCGCCCTTCAGCGACACCAGCGTGGAATAAAGCTCCACCGTCGCCGTCCCGTCCGCCGCGACATACAGATTCGGCAGATCGCCGGCATCATTCGCATCCGCCTTCAGCAGACCATGCACAACAGGCGTCACCGTATGGACATGCGCGCCCGCACTGGTGAATTTCGGGGCCGCACAGCTCCCCTTTTCATGAAAATGAATCCCGTGCCAGCCCGGCGTCAGCCCCTGAACCTGAAGGCGCAGCAGAACGCCCTTCGGCGCCCCCGTCACGTCCACGAGCCCATGCGTGGCACCATCCGTCCCTTTCAGCGCTCCACTTACGTGATCCGCAGCGCTCGCCAGCGCAGGAACAGCCATCACAGAGGCCAGAAGAAGGGTCAGAAATCCGGAACGGCGCATGGGGGGCTCACAGTCTTTTAAAAGTCAGATGATAATTATTCGCATCTTACTCGAAACGAGCCTATCCCGCGATCAGAGATTCGTGATCCGCCCAAAATCAGACGAACAGCCCAGCAATCACCGCACTCATCGCATTGGACAGCGTCCCCGCCACCACAGCCCGAACGGCAAGGGACGCCACATCCGTCCGCCGCCGCGGCTCAGCACTTCCGAACGCCCCGATCAGAATCCCGATCGTCGAGATGTTCGCAAAGCCGCACAGTGCAAAAGACAGGATCGTAATCGTCCGCTGCGATAGCGCATGCGCATGGATCAGCGGCGACAGGTTCACGTATGCCACGAACTCGTTGAACGCGATCTTCTGCCCAAGCAGCCCACCCGCCACGACGCATTCATTCCAGGGTACGCCCAGAAGCCAGGCAAACGGCGCAAACACCATCCCCAGCATCCAGGACAGCGACAGCCCGACCGCACCCAGAAGCCCGTTCGCCAGCGCAATCAGCCCCACGAACGCAATCAGCACAGACCCCACCGCCACCGCGATTTTGGCACCATTCATCGCACCATCGGCAATGGCCTCGAACATGCTGTGATGCCCATGATCCGCGCCTGCAATCTGCGCATCAGACCGACGCGGCCCCGGAAACAGGATGCGCGAAAACAGCAACCCGCCCGGAATCGCCATGAAAGACGCCGCCAGCAGGTTCTCCATCGGCACGCCCAGCGACGCATATCCCGCCAACACCGACCCTGCGATGGAGGATGTTCCGCTACACAGGACCGTCGCCAGCTCCCCTTCCGACATTTCCGCCAGACAGGTCTGAAGCGCGATCGGCATTTCGCTCTGCCCCAGAAAGATCGTCAGAACCGCCGCAAACGATTCCAGTCCCGTCGTCCCCAGAACCTTGGCCAGCGCTCCACCGATCAGCCGGGAGAGGAACTGCAAGACGCCCCAGTGCTGCAACAACCCCAGAAGGGCTGCGACATAGACGATCTCCGGCAACACCTTCAGCGCAAAAACAAACCCCTCATTGCCGAACAGCCCGTCCATTTTCGGCCCGACAAGGCCGCCAAACAGAAACGCACTCCCCACATCCCCGAAAGACAGGACCTTCGTCACCGCATCCGACACGATATGCAGGCCATGCGCGCCCGCCGGCACCCACAGCACGACCGCCGCAATCAGCACCTGCAACAGCAGGGCCCGGCCCACCAGAGCCCAGTCGATGGCCCGGCGGTTGGTGGAAAGCAGCGCACCCAGAAACAGAAGACCGGCCATGCCGACAAGGACGCGCAGGATCACGCAGTCAAACTCCTTACCAAAAAAGAACAGGCAGAACTGGACCCGAAACGACCTGAACCTGTCCGTCATGTCACGTTCTGTCCACCCCTCCTCTCTCGCCTGCACGCCTTCAAACCGCTAGGATGCCGCCGACTGATAGGGAGAAGCCCCATGACCTGTGCCTATGATTTCAGCCTCCCCGGCCTGTCCGGCGACACGATCGACCTTTCGGCCTATCGCGGACGACCACTGCTGATTGTCAACACAGCCTCCAAATGCGGCTTCACGCCCCAGTATGAAGACCTCCAGCATGTCTGGTCCCGCTACGGTCGCGACTACCCGGACGGACTGATGGTCATCGGCGTGCCATCCAACGATTTTGGCGAGCAGGAACCCGGCTCCGCAGAAGACATCAAGACCTTCTGCCACCGCAATTACGGCGTTTCATTCCCCATGGCCGCCAAACAGCATGTCCGCGGCCCCGAGACCACACCGCTGTTCCAGTGGCTGGACAAACAGGGAGGCTTCCTCGCCCGCCCGCGCTGGAATTTTTACAAATACCTGATCGACCGCGACGGCAATCTGGCCAACTGGTTCACCCCGATTACCAAACCCGCGTCAAACCGGGTCGAGGAAGCGGTTCGGAAAGTCCTTCTGGACCATTGATCCCGCCCCTGTGCCCATGCGGGACGCCAGTGCCGCCTCAATCAGGGCAATGTTCCGCAGATCGGCCTTGAAAACAGTATCAAACAGATCGCCCGCAAGCGGCACGAGGCCCACTACGGCCTCGATTGCCACATTGCCCAGCATCCGCTGCACCGTCTGGCGATCCACACCCATCCGGCGCCCTTCCCAGACAATATAAAGCGAGAGCGCCGTCCCGATCAGCGCGCCCCCGCCCGGCAGAAGCCCTAGCAGCGTGTCCAGCCCCGCCCGCAGACGCAGTCCGGGAATCCGCGCTGCAGAGTTCAGAAGCCAGGCCAGACGCCTGATGCGCTCCAGCCTCCGGCGCAGCTCTGCAACACTTACGGGCGGGGAAATTGTTGAAAAATCAGTCATGGCACCCCCTATCACGCAACAGCGAACCGGAAGTTCGTCTTTTTTCCTTGAACAACCGTATCGAAACCCGCCAAAGTCCAAGTCAGAAATGTGACAGGAGACACATCATGAAGGACTCACTCCTCCGTCCGATCCTGCCCCTTCTGGTGGTCGCAGCCCTCGGTGCACTGACCCCGGCCGTGGCCCATCACGTCACGACGTTCCTTGGCCTGTCCGGCATTTTCTGGGCCAGCGCCATGCTGATGCTGGAAGTCACCCTGCTCTGCATCGGTCTTGCCGCCGTCCGTCCCGCCGTCAGCCAGTCCCAGCGCGACACCACGGTCCTGCACAACCGCGAAACGATCCTGCGCTGAAGCCCATTCGCCACACTGCGCTTTTCCTGTAACGGAGCATATGTCGCAGCGCCGAATGTTAGGCTAGGATCAGGAAATGCTTCGCAATTTCCTGACAGTCGGCAGCTGGACCATGCTTTCGCGTGTCCTCGGCCTCGTTCGTGACCAGCTTCTCGCCGCGTTTCTTGGTGCCGGCCCCGTTCAGGACGCCTACCTGATCGCGCTGAGGCTGCCCAACATGTTCCGGCGCCTCTTCGGCGAAGGGGCATTCAATGCGGCCTTCGTCCCGATGTTCACCGAGCGTTACGAGACAAAGGGCCATCAGTCTGCCCTGCGCTTCGCGGGGCAAGCCCTGTCCGGCCTCATGCTCTGGCTGGCGCTGCTGACCGTTCTGGCCGAAATTTTCATGCCGCTGGTCGTGGAATTTGTCGGCTCCGGCCTCAGCGGCACCCGGTTCGAAACCGCTGTGCACCTGTCGCGAATCACATTCCCCTATATGCTGCTGATCTGCGGCGCGGCCCTCGTCTCCGGTATTCTCAATGGCCTCGGGAAATTCACCGCCGCAGCCGCAGCTTACGTCACCTTCAACATCATCGGCATCGCGGCCATCCTCCTCGGCGCACTGGTCTGGCATAACACTGCCGTCGTCAGTGCCTGGGGTGTGACGCTCTCCGGCATTGTGCAGTTTGGCGCGCTCTACTGGGCAGCACACCGCGCAGGCATGGCACCACACCTGACATGGCCCAGCCTGTCCTCAGACATGCGCGCCCTGATGCGCCGCATGGGACCGGGCCTCGTCGGCTCCGGCGTCACCCAGATCAACCTGACCGTGGACATGATCATCGCAACCCACCTCCCGGTGGGAACACCATCGATCCTGTATTTCGCGGACCGCATCAATCAGCTCCCCCTCGGCGTTCTCGGTTCGGCGGCTGGCACGGCCCTCCTGCCGCTTCTGACGCGCCATATCGCCAATAACGACCGCGCCGCCGTCCATTCCAGCCTCAACCGCGCCATCGACTACACACTGCTCCTGACCCTCCCGGCCATGATCGGCATGATCGTGCTAGCCTCGCCAATCATGGCCGCCCTCTTCAGCTACGGCCATTTCACCGTCGCGGACGCCATCCTCTCCGGCCAGTGCCTTCAGGCCTATGCCCTCGGCCTGCCCGCCTTCGTCCTGATCAAGGTCCTCTCCCCGGCCTTCTTTGCGGAAGGCGACACCGTCACCCCTGTGCGCATCGGCTTCTTTACGCTGGGACTGAACCTCGTTCTCAACCTGCTGCTCTATCGCCCGCTCGGCCATATCGGGCCGCCGCTAGCCAGCACGATCGCCGCCTTCGTCAACTGCACGCTGCTCGCCGTCATCCTGCATCGGCGCGGCCTTTTTATTGCTGACCCGCTCCTGAAGGGGCGCGCCCTGCGCATCACGGGCGCCGCCGTCATGATGGCCCTGTGGGTCGCCGCCGCCGAAAAACTCGCAGCCCCCGGCCTGCCGTCTTGGCATGGCGTCTGGCGCTTCGGCATGCTGACGGCCCTGATTATCTTCGGCATGCTCGTCTACGCCGTGATGCTGGACGCCCTGAAAGTGGTGCGCCTGCGTGACGCGACCGTGGCTTTCCAGACACGCCTGAACCGCCGACGCGCCCGCTGACCCCTCCGTGCCGGTTCACACACCGGCACGGAGACGTTATTTTCCCATCCCCTTCCCGAAGTGACAGCCCGGAGACCGGACCCATCGGCACATTCATGCCCCTGCCCACCGCCGAAAACGCCAGCCCCGCGATGGCCCAGTGGTTCGATCTCAAACATCAGGAACCCGACGCCCTCCTGTTCTTCCGCATGGGCGATTTCTACGAGCTGTTCTTCTCCGATGCACAGGCCGCCGCCATGGCGCTCGACATCGCACTCACGGCCCGCGGCACCCATCAGGGCGAGCCGATCCCGATGTGCGGCGTCCCCGTTGCCGCAGCCCCGGCCTATCTGTCACGCCTGATCCGCCGCGGCTTCCGCGTCGCCGTCGCCGAACAGACGCAGACCCCTCCGAAAAAAAGCGAAAAACCGCAGAAGGGCCCGCTGTCCCGCGCCATCGTCCGCGTCGTCACCCCCGGCACCCTGACGGAAGACGAACTGCTCGAAGCCGGACGCGCCAACCTCCTCCTCGCCCTCGCCCGCAGCCCGGAAAAACGCACAAAAACGATCGGCGCGGCGTGGATCGACATCTCCACCGGCGCTTTCGAAACCGCCTCGGTCCCGGAAACTGCCCTGCCGGAACTCATGGCCCGGCTCGACGCCGCCGAGATCCTCTCCGAACCCGACCTGATCCCCCCCGATTA
>NZ_JAERLY010000033.1 GCF_018256155.1 Gluconobacter sp. Dm-62 | reverse complement strand
TTCGGAGGCACGCTCGCCATGAAAAGCCCTGTGCCACAGCCCGGCTCCAGCGCACGGCCACCCCGGAACCCCATCTGGGCCGCCAGATCCCACATGGCATGGACGATCAGCTCGGGCGTATAATGGGCGTACTGCGTGGCCCGTGCCAGACCCGCCCGCTCCTGCTGGCTGGTCAGTGCCTCAAGCTGGCTGCCGATCTCTTCCCACCCTGCCCGGAAGGTCTCTCCCGCACGCGGAAACAGGCTGTTGGCCAGCTCTCCGGCCCCGAACCCTGTGAAACGGGCAAGGACGGCCTGCTCGTCGGGGCTGGCGTTGCGGTCTTCTGCTTCCAGCGTGGCCAGAAGGCGGATCGCTGCCAGATTATCGCGAGCGCGCTCTTTCCAGCCCTGAGCGAGGCCACGCGTTCCGCTCAAGACGAAGTCCACCTTCGGCAGGACAGCGGGGATCGAAGTCGGGGCCTTGACGGCCTGCCCTGCAACCTTGGCCGCTTCCTCCAGCGCGCGGTCCCCGGGCAAGTGGCCCCAGAACAGGTTTGCGTTGCTGCCACCAAGGGCGGATGTATCGAAAAAGCTCATCTGGGACGTGGACATCGGAAAACTCCGGACATGCGGCAGCGCCCGGTGCTGCGCGGAGGCAGACCGGGGGGCCGGAAAACAGGATCAGTTCGGGGAGAGAGGCGTCAGGCCTCCCGGATCAGTTCGGGGTCAGAGGGGACCGAAGCGCAGGCGGATCTGCTCGCGCTCGTTCTCGGACAGGCGGGACAGCGCCTCGTGGTGGTAGGTCGAACCCTCGCCTGCCTTCCGCGCCACGCGCCACCAGGCCTGCGGATCGCTGCAATGCAGACCCACCAGACGCGTCTCGTCATTGTCGGGTCCGCAGCCTTCGAGGATCGTCCAGCCCTCTTCGTGGGCCTGTTTGAGGTCGAAGGCGTGGGCCTGTGCGGGGCGTTCGAGGGTGTCTGACATTGTCTTTATTTCCTTTCCTGACCCTCTCCGGCGAGCGCAGGACAGTGCGACCTGCCAGAGCGACGCGCAGCGTCGGGACCGCCCGGCCCGCAGCGTAGCGAGGACACGGACGGACCCACCTCTTGCAGGGCGGGCTGGCCTGTGCTGCCCCCCTCCCCTCTTCTTCCTTTTTTAACCTTCTGTTTTTTCTTCTTTTTTTCAGGTCGGACCTGCGCCCTGTCCGAACGCTCCGGCCGGAAACTCCCAGGCTGGTGTGAGGACGGTCGGGATCGGCCGCGACGACAGGCACACGCGGGCCAGATCGGGCGCCGCCAGTGCAGCCGCATACGGCCTCCCCTGCTCCGCGAGCTGCTCCAGAGAGACGGTGCGCTTGATCGTGCAGCCGAACTGCTGCTCGTACTGCACGAGGCGTTCAAAGCGGGCAGGATCGAGCCAGCGGATCGTTGCAAACTGCCGCGCATCGCCAAAAATACAGGTGGCACAGGACAGCCTGGAGAAGCCGATGCGGTATGGCAGCGCCGGCATCACGTTCCAGCGCTTCAGACTGTCCCAGACCTGCGCCTCGCTCCACTGGTAAACCGGCCGCCAGTGATCGACATGCCGGCGACGGCGGGTGCCATGTCGCGTGTCCGTGCGGTGCGGCTCAAAGGCCGCATAGCGGGCTCGGTTGGGGGCTTTCTTCGGCCCGCTCGCCCGTTACGAACAGCGTGCGCCGGTTCAGAAAGCGCTCCTGCCCGCGCAAGGAGCGATCGGCCACGTCAATCTTGGTGACGCTGGAGCACCATCGGGTCGTCAGGCTGGCGGAGACCTGAGAAAACCGCAGACGTGTGCCGTTTGGCCCCTGCCCTCCTGTACGGATCAGCCCGTCAGGGCTTTCGAAAAGGACAGGCGCCGTCGGGGCAGCGTTGCGGAGCATCTCCCGCTCGAAGCCGCCCTCTCGCCAGGAGCGACAGAGCGGCAGCCCGAAATCCTACGCCAGCGCGCTCACATAGGGCGAGGTGGAGGGCCAGTCCATGAAGGATGGCCCCTGCCCGTCCACCTCGTGGTGCCACAGTTCCAGGCGGCCCTTCGGAGCCCCGGCTTCAAGGAGGTCAAGGAGGCAGGCGGTGCCGTCTTTCCCGCCCGACACGGCCACGATGATGCTGTCATAGGAGGTCAGATCCGGCGTCATGGCACAAACCTGCTGACAGGAGCACCTGTCCGGACAGAGCGGCACATCAGGGCGGTGGGGACAGGAGCGGCCCGGAGCATGAGTGGCTTTACATGCCGGTTGTCCCAGCTCAGGCCTTCGCAGCGTGAGAGGAGTCCAAGCTGGGTGGCCGCCTCATCCCGGCACGCACACACCCGCTCATTGCCGCCCGCACTGCGACGGCAGGGCTCATGAGCTGGCGCGTTGCAGCCCGTGCAGGCGATTGTCAGCGCCGGATCGCCACCTTCCCAGTGCTCGTTGCACTTGCGGCAGGATACGGGCTCCTGCGTATCGGTCCAGCGCATGGGCGGCCGACCGCGTGGTGTTGGGACATAAGGAAGGTAATGACGGCGCATGATGCTCGATCCATTTCTGGTTTTTGAACATCGTCGCGTCCGGCTGGGGGCTGTTCAGACTGCAACAGTGCCGCGCAGCGGCAGGATCAACCCGGCCCGCAGTCACGCGCAGGCGGCATAGCCGGCGAGCATGGCGAGGACACGCGTTGACCCACCTGTTGCTGACTGGGCGGCTCCCAGCCAGCTCTTTTCTTTTGTCTTTTTTCTTCTTGTAATTTTCATTTTCTTCTACCAGTTGCTGCCGATTGCTACCGGTAGCAATCATTTTGACTAGCCTTCCTTCATCCACGAAATCCCCGATAATCTGGCATTATTCCGCTGTTTTCTGGCAGCAGAAAATTTACTGTGCATGCAGTTGGTTGCGTTGCAACCGGTTGCATGCAGTGCTACCGGAAGCATTCAACAGCACGACATGCAACCAATATTAAATGACGGCGCATGATGCTCGATCCATTTCTGGTTTTTGAACATCGTCGCGTCCGCCTGGGGGCTGTTCAGACTGCAACAGTGCCGCGCAGCGGCAGAATCAACGCGGCCCGCAGTCACGCGCAAACGGCGTAGCCGGCGAGCATGGCGAGGACACGCGTTGACCCACCTGTTGCTGACTGGGCGGCTCCCAGCCAGCTCTTTTCTTTTGTCTTTTTTCTTCTTGTAATTTTCATTTTCTTCTACCAGTTGCTGCCGATTGCTACCGGTAGCAATCATTTTGACTAGCCTTCCTTCATCCACGAAATCCCCGATAATCTGGCATTATTCCGCTGTTTTCTGGCAGCAGAAAATTTACTGTGCATGCAGTTGGTTGCGTTGCAACCGGTTGCATGCAGTGCTACTAGAAGCATTCAACAGCACGACATGCAACCAATATTATATGCGTTGCCGCTAGGAGTTCTGATGCCAGTAATTGTTACAGCCAACCCAAAAGGGGGCGCCGGTAAGAGTACCTTCACTCTCGTGATGGCACAGACCCTGACAGCAATGGGAGCAAGCGTCACCGTAATCGACGCCGATCCTAATAAGCCGATTGCCGATTGGCGCACGGGTAACTCACAGGCTGATTTCGAAGTGATTTCCGAGGTGAAGGAAGGAACCGTTATCCGTCAAATCGTCGAGGCTGCCCGTCAAAAGCAGTTCGTCTTTGTTGATCTGGAAGGAACAGCCAGCCGTCTCGTCTCCCGCGCGATTAGCCATGCCGATCTCGTAGTAGTGCCGCTCCAAGCTAGCGGCGTCGATGCACGCCAGGCAAGCCGCGCCATCGACCTAATCCACGAAGAAGAAGAGGCTCTACGCGGTCACGAGATTCCATTCCGCATCATTCTCACTCGTACCAGCCCGGTGATAAAAACGCGCATTGAGCGCGAGATACTCGCGGGCTTGAAACAGGCAGAATTGCCGCTATTTGCAAACGCGCTCAACGAGCGTCAGGCTTACAAGGCGATCTTCGTAAGGCGACTGGCCCTTCAAGAGTTGGACCCGACAGATGTTAATGGTTTGCCAGAAGCACTGAGGAACGCGGAAGCCGTAGCGGAAGAACTTATCTCATCATTCGTCGAGACATCAGACACCGAGGAAATCTCCGCATGAACGACGACGCGTTCGGCTTCAAACCGAAAAAAGTCACTTCAAGATTGGCTGCGATAACACCGCGTGAACCAAGCGCATTAGGCCGCGATGATCTTGAGCGCATTGATCAGGCGGGGCGTAGCGCTGGATTTACAAGCCGCGAAGCGGGCGCGCGATTGGTTCCTCGCAGGAAGAAGTCGGTTGGACCGACTGTGACGATAAACACCAGAGTTCCAGAAGACGTAGCTGAAAGGTTCATTGAGTTTTGTGATGCGAACCGTCTTGCCTACTGGGAAGGCATTCGGGAACTGATGGACCGCGCAAAAGTCTAAAAATGGCATGCTACCGGTAGCACTGCATGCAACTGGTAGCATGCACATTCATGCACTCTGTTCTAGCAAGACTATGGATAATTCCGTTACTCTCGGCTTTCACAGGTGGCGCTCGGCAAAAAGATTGATCTTGCCTTAAGCCTCCTTTTGTTCTCTTTATGTTCTCGTCGAGGAGAACAAAGATGACAACGGACGCCGTGACGCGACTGCGCGAGCAGGTCCGACGCCTGGAGCGTCGAAGCCTTCCTCATTCCCATGCTGACACCCTGCCTACCGGGCATTCTGCCGTCGATGACCATCTCGGCGGTGGCCTCAAAACGGGTAGCCTGCATGACTTTCTGATCTCCGATCCTCTGGAGACGGGGGCCAGTCTCGCGATGCTCGGGCCCATTCTGAAAGAGGGCAGGGGGCCGGTCTTCTGGATCAGCGACACACCTGCCGAACTGAACGCCTGCGGGCTGCATCAGTCGGGTGTTTCACTGGAACATCTGGTCTGCATTGAAACGGACCCGGCCAACCTGCTGTCGGTCGCCGAGGACGTGTTGCGCGGACCAGAGCGCGCAATGGCCGTGATCGCAGGACGTCACGTCCCAACGCTCAAGGAAATCCGCCGCCTCAATCTGGCTGTGGAGGCGAGCGGAAACACAGGCTTTTTCCTGCGCTCTGCGCCTCTCGCACAAGCTCCTGGGAAAGACCCCTGTGCGTGCGCCACGCGGTGGCGGGTCCTCTCCCATCCTTCATCGCCTCAAACGCTTCCGGGACTGACCATGCCGCGTCCCGGTTCCCGACGCCTTTCTGTCACGCTGTTGCGGGTGAGGGGAGGCCGCCATGCTCACTGGATCCTCGACTGCACCGATCATGCGCCGCTTTCTCGCTCTCTGGATGCCCTTCTGGCGCACCGAGCGCCTCCAGCTCTCCCGCCCGGGAGACTTTCCGACCGACAGGCCGCTCGTTGTGCACGCGCTGGCACATAACCGTCACACCGTCACCGGTGTCAGTCCGGCTGCGCTCGCGGCCGGACTGACACCCGGAATGCCGCTGGCACAGGCCCGCTCCCTGGTGTCGGATCTTCTGACGGCAGAAGAAGACGCGGAAGCACAGACTGCCGCGCTGACCGATCTGTGCTCCTGGCTGATCTGGTTGTCGCCGCTGCCCGCGTTCGACGCTCCGGACGGTCTCTACAGCGATACCACCGGATGCGCCCATCTTTACGGGGGTGAGGCGGCCATGCTGGATCTCGTCAGGGAACGCCTGAGGGCAAGGGGGCATTCCTGCTCTGTGGCGCTAAGCGATACGGCCGCTGCCTCACGCGCTCTGGCCCGCTCGCGGATCGACCGGATCTGTCTCGTGCCTCCCGGTCAGCAGAAACAGGCTCTGCATCCTTTGGCCTGTACAGCGCTACCGCTACCCGAAAAGACACTGTCGAGCCTCACCCGGCTCGGCCTCAATACCATTGGCGCCCTTGCAGATCTGCCACGCGCGCCTCTGGCCAAGCGCTTTGGGGCACAGCTTCTCACCTGTCTCGATGAGGCTCTAGGACGGCAGGCCAACCCGCTCAGCGTGTTTCAACCTGCGGACCGGATTTCCCTGACCCGGTCTTTGGTCGAACCCATCAGCACATCGGGCGCCATTGCCACGGTGATTGCCGCACTCGTGCCGGTTGTCTGCGAAAAGCTGGCGGCGCGCGGGGAGGGGGCGCGGCAACTCGACTTTCTCTGTGTGCGCGTGGACGGATCCATTCAGGCCGTCCGCGTGGGGACGTCTGACCCGACGGCTGACGTGACACGTCTGACGCGCCTGCTCAATGGCCAGATCCCGCAGATCGCGCCCGAGTTTGGAATTGAAACCGTCATCCTGACCGTCAGCGCGAACGAACCGCTCGAAGCCGGGCCTGAACGCTCTGTCCTGCCGGACGTCGGGGCATCCTCGGAGCGCGCGCTCCCGGCCACTCTGATCGACCGGCTGTTGAACCGTCCGGGGGTTGTTTCTGTCCACCAGCTCGCGCCCCGGTTTTCCGCCTGGCCGGAAGACGGGCAGTCTCGCGTTTCCCCAGACGACATGGCAAAACCGCCTCTCGCGAGCCAGATGCTCTGGGCGCGGCCGAACATCCTGTTCGATCTGCCCGTCCGGGTGCAGGTGACTGCCCTGCTTCCGGACGGTGCGCCACGCCAGTTCGTCCTGAAGCGGCAGACGCATCGCATCGCGGCGGCCGACGGTCCCGAACGTCTGCTGGGTGAGTGGTGGCAGGCGGCCGAAAGCTACGGCGCGATCCGCGACTACTGGCAGGTCGAGACCACGACCGGCCTGCGCCTGTGGCTGTTTCGCAAAGGCGACGGAACCCACGACTGGTCCGGGTCAGGCGCGTGGTTTCTTCAGGGGGTATTCTGATGGAGCCCCGTGATGATCTGATCCCGGCCAGCACCTCGGACGTGGCCGAAGTCCTGATGCACGCGTTGTGCTATGACGGACGCAGGCGGACGCATGACGCCGCCGAACTGATGGCCCGTCTCGTGGCCGAGCGTCTGGTCGCCTATCTGGAACGCTCCGGATTTGTCGTGATGCGCGCGCCCACCAGCAACGCGCCTGACAGCAGCCGGCACCCCCATCCGCACAGGCGCTGAACCATGAGCGCGCCTTATGTCGAATTGCAGGTGACATCGTCGTTTTCGTTCCTGCGCTCAGGCAGCCAGCCGGATGAACTGATTTTCCAGGCGAAGGCCCTGGGGTATGACACCATCGGTCTGACCGACTGGAACACCGTGGCCGGGGTGATCCGCGCCCATCTGGCGGCGCGTGAGGCCGGTCTGCGTCTTCTGCCGGGATGTCGTCTAACTCTGCGCGATGGCAGTGCGCTCCGGGCCTATCCCCGCAACCGTGCGGGCTGGGCGGGCTTGTGCCAGCTCCTGACCCTTGGTCATCATCGGGGCGAGCGGGACGTGTTCCTTCTGGGATGGGAGGATCTCGTCGCAGCGGCCCCGGACCTCCTCCTAATTTTGTTGCCGCCCGAGGATCTGACAGCGCTTCGCGGGCACGTTCAGAGCCTGCTGGATCTGCCGGGACAAAGGGCAGGCGAAGAAGAAATCCGGTTTCTTGCGCTGACGATGCTCCGGCAGCCGGGAGACCTGGCGCGGCTTCACGCGCTCGCGGCGTTCAGTGCAGCCCAAGGTCTGGCCTGCGTTGTGACAGGAGATGTTCTCTACCACGATGCGCGCCGGCACGTTCTTCAGGACGTGGTCACGGCCATCCGGGAAGGCTGCACGGTCGATGATCTTGGCAACCGCCGTCACGTTCACGCCGATCGCCATCTGAAAGCCCCTGAAGAACAGGCGCGCCTGTTCGCCGCCTTTCCGGACGCTCTGGCCAACACGCGGCGGATTGCCGAGGCCTGCGCCTTCAGTCTCGATGACCTGACGTACCAGTATCCGACCGAAACCGAGCGCACGGGCGAAAGCGCGCAGGAGACCCTGACACGCCTGGTCCAGGCCGCGCTACCGCGTCGCTACCCGGCCGGGGCACCGCCTGAGGTCGAGACGCAGATTGCCCACGAGCTGAGGCTGATCGGCTCTCTGGCCTACGCGCCGTATTTTCTGACCGTGAACACCATTGTCCGTCATGCCCGCTCGCTTGGCATTGTCTGTCAGGGGCGGGGATCTGCCGCGAACTCGGCCGTCTGCTATGTCCTGGGAATCACGAGTATTGACCCGGTCCGCTCGGGCCTGCTGTTCGAGCGGTTCATCTCGGCCGAACGGCAGGAACCGCCGGATATTGACGTGGATTTCGAGAGCGACCGCCGTGAGGAAGTCATCCAGTGGATCTACCGCCATTACGGCCGCCATCGCGCCGCCCTGTGCGCCACGGTGCAGCGCTATCAGCCCAAAGGCGCCTTACGGGAAGTGGGTAAGGTTCTGGGCTTGCCCGAAGATCTGACCGGCCAGCTTTCAAAACATATCGCCTCATCGTTAGCCGATCCCGATCTGTGCAAGGCGCGTGCGGCCGATCTTGGCCTGAACCTGAAGGATCGCCGGCTCAGTCTGACGTTCCATCTCGCACGTCTGCTTCTGGGCTTTCCCCGCCAGCTCGGCACCCATCCGGGCGGATTTGTGCTGACCGAGGATCGCCTGGATGAACTCGTCCCCCTGATGCCGACCGCCATGGACGAGAGGCAGATCATCGTCTGGGATAAGGATGACATCGACGTCCTGCGCTTCATGAAGGTGGACGTTCTGGGCTTGGGAATGCTCGGCTGTCTGCGTCGCGGGTTTGAGCTGCTGCACACCGTGTATCAGACGCGTATGGATCTCGCTTCGATCCCAGCCGAGGATCCGCAGACCTATCGCATGATCCAGAAGGCGGACACGCTCGGCACGTTCCAGATCGAAAGCCGGGCGCAGATGTCCATGCTGCCGCGCATGAAGCCCCGGACCTTTTATGATCTGGTCATTCAGGTGGCGATCGTCCGGCCGGGACCGATCCAGGGGGACATGGTCCATCCCTATCTCCGCAGAAGAGAGAAACTGGAGCCTGTCACCTACCCGTCCGAGACCCTGCGCGGCATTCTGGGGAAAACACTGGGTGTCCCGCTGTTCCAGGAGCAGGCCATGCAAGTGGCGATCCACTGCGCAGGCTTTACGCCAGGCGAAGCCGACCAGCTCCGCCGCGCGATGGCGACGTTCAAAATGACCGGGGGCGTGTCGCCGTTCCGGGACAAACTGGTGAACGGGATGCTGGACAATGGGTATGAGCAGGACTTTGCCGAGCAGACCTTCGCGCAGCTCGAAGGTTTTGGCAGTTACGGTTTTCCGGAAAGCCATGCCGCCTCGTTTGCCCTGATTGCCTATGCCTCGGCCTGGATGAAGTGCCATTACCCGGATGTGTTCTGTGCCGCCCTGCTGAACTCTCAGCCGATGGGATTTTATGCCCCCTCGCAGATTGTTCAGGACGCGCAACGGCATGGGGTCGAGGTCCGGCAGATCTGCATCAACGCCTCCCGATGGGATTGCACACTGGAGCGCGGCCGGAACGGACGGCACGCGGCGGTCCGGCTGGGGTTCAGGATGGTGCGCGGGTTGGCGAACGGCCATGGGGCCGCCCTGATCGCAGCCCGGATGCCGGACTATGAGAGCATTGACGATGTCTGGCGCCGTGCGGATGTGCCGGTCTCGGCCCTGGAATGTCTCGCGGAAGCAGACGCTTTCCGGGTGTTTGGACAAATGCGCCGTGCTGCGCTCTGGTCAATCAAAGGGTTGGCGGATACCGCTCTACCGTTGTTCGAAGCGGCTGATCGGGGCCGGAACTTTCCGCTACCGGAAGTAATCGAGCCGGAGATTTCCTTGCCACTAATGTCAGAGCGGGCCTCAGTGCATGAGGATTATCGGGCGACGGGACTCAGCCTGAACGGGCACCCAATCGCGTTTCTACGGGAGGGCCTGCGAAAGGAAGGGATCGTTCGTTGCGGGGATCTCCCGTATCTGCGGGATGGGCGTCGGATCCAGCTCACCGGATTGGTGTTGATGCGGCAAAGGCCAGGGACGGCCAACGGCACCATGTTCGTCACGATCGAAGACGAAACCGGCACGGCCAATCTGATCGTCTGAAAGGACGTGCAGGAGGAATACCGCCGTCCTCTTCTCGCGTCCCGTCTTCTGGCCTGTAAGGGCCGGCTTCAGAAGGAAGGCGAGGTGATTCATGTCGTTGTGCTTAGTCTGGAAGACCGTACGCCGTTACTTCAGGGATCGGAGCTCCTGAAGGCACGGGACTTTCGGTAGGAAAGATAAGAGCTTCGAACGATCTTGTTTTCAAAATAGAGAACTCGTTGTTGATGTTGAACCTGTGGAGGTGTGGGCAGCAATGGGGGGGGCAAACGGAATGTCTGCTTTGCGATATATGCTACAAAAATCGGACATTTTCGACAGCATCAGAGCGAGTCACCTTGGGAAATATGCTTAAAACCATGCGTCGAGGATGGCTGGCTCGAGATAGGGCGTCACCTGCACGAGATACGACCATTGCGCGTCAAAAGCGGCTTGCTTGAGATAGGGGCGGTGAAACATCTCAAAGACGGCGTGCCCGAGTTTTTCGTTCGATGCGTCATACCCGATGTGGATATCCATCGCACACCTGTCAGCCATCTTGGCCTTGGAGAGTCGAAGGCAGTCTAGGCTCAGGACTCATAGCCAGAACATGACGGTTGCAGCGAGGCAGATGGCTGAGAAGAAGACGGTCGGGCATCTGTCATAGCGGGTTGCGACCCGCCGCCAGTCCTTGAGGCGACCGAACATGATTTCGATGCTGTTGCGACGTTTGTATCTTCTCTTGTCATATTTGACTGGTTTTCCGCGGGATCTCCGTCCCGGAATGCAGGGCCTGATCCCTTTTCCCTCCAGGGCATCCCTGAACCAGTCAGCATCATAACCCCGGTCCGCCAGCATCCATTGTGCCATGGGCAGGCTGTCCAGCAAGGCAGAGGCTCCGGTGTAATCACTGACCTGTCCTGCTGTCATGAAGAAGCTCAGCGGTCGTCCGTTCTGATCGGTGATCGCATGCAGCTTCGTGTTCATGCCACCTTTTGTCCGTCCGATCAGTCGCCCTGGATCCCCTTTTTTAGCCGCAGGCTCGAAGCCGTGCGGTGCGCCTTGAGATACGTCGCATCAATCATAATCGTCTGGGGCTCTGCCTTTCCGGCAGCCAGACCGTCCATCATCCGGGAAAAGATCCCCATGGCACCCCAGCGCTTCCAGCGGTTGTACAGTGTCTTATGTGGACCGTATTCCCGGGGCGCATCACGCCAGCGCAAGCCATTACGGTTCACAAAAATGATCCCGCTCAACACTCGACGGTCATCAACACGAGGTTTGCCGTGGCTCTTGGGAAAGAATGGTCGCAGGCGCTCCATCTGATCGTCCGTCAGCCAAAACAGGTCGCTCATCTTCAGTCTCCTTGCAGAGCCTGAATCAAAATTCCCTACAAAAATCAATGGGTCCTGAGCCTAGGAGTCAGGCACCCTTCCGTCGAAAAGAGGCTTCAGGCTGGAAAGCCTCTTGAAGCTCGGTCACAAAGACCCGCAGCTTTGGTGTCATAACCGGACCTGCGTTATAGAGCAGGTGCATGGGCCTGTCCGGAACTTTCCACCTGGGCATAAGCCGGACAAGCCGTTTGCTTTTCATATCTGGAAGCAGAGCCTGCTCGTATCCCAGCAGAATGCCATCGCCACCAAGAGCTGCAGAATGCAGAACACTTGAATCATTACTGATTATCTTCCCGGACACGGTGACAGGTCGCGTAACGCTCCCCTGAGAAAGGTACCACGTGGTTACAGGGCCGCCGGAGTTTTCATATACGAGACACTCGTGGCGCATCAGATCTTCGGGCTGCCCTGGAAAACCGTGTTTTTCCAGATAGGTTTGAGCCGCGCAGATGACCCGACGATAGGCCGTCAAAGGACGACTGACCGCTGTAAGGTCCGTTTCCAGTTCACCAATTCGGATCACAGCCTCATGACCATCCATTGTGGGGTGAACCAGTTGGTCTGTCAGGGATAAATGCACTTGAATTTCTGGGTATCTTTTTTGAAAACTGTGAATAAATGATAGAAATACCGTTCGCCCGAAGGTGACTGGGACGCTGACAGATAATGTGCCGCGCGGTGTGCCAAGCATATTGGCTGCCAGACTGTCAGCTTGTTCAGCAGCCTGCAGAACAAGCCGACATTGCTCGCAATAGAGGCGTCCTGTTTCAGTCAGACTTTGCCGACGTGTCGTTCGATGCAACAGGCGAGCACCAAGGTGATGCTCCAGAGCCTCTATATGCTTGGCGACCATCTGCGGCGACAAAGTCAGATGCTGGGAGGCCGCAGCAAAGGACCCCAATTCCACGACCTTGATAAAAATCTTCATGCTGGTTAACCGGTCAAGCATTCATCATCCTCAGTTGTGACTGATGTCTCGTATCGACAATTTATCCAGCGAAAAAGAGGAATATGCTGAAGGCTTCGAGTGATTGGCAAGTCTAGTTCTGGTGGAGACTTTCGAAATGCCTGTTTATCTTGTGCGCATGGACCACCCTGACGGCGAGGGATGGGGACAGCATGTCGCAGCCCACGTGTTGTATCTCAGGCGCCTTATTCAGGAAGGCAGCCTGCTGGCCTCCGGTCCGTTGAAAGGTACCCCATTGCGCTCCGGCTTTCTAATTATGAAAGGCGCCAATCGGCAGGAGATTGACGCGATGATTGCCGGTGATCCCTTTGCATCCGAAGGTTTGATTTGTGATCTGCGGATTGAAGAATGGGACCCACTATTCGGGTGCCTGTCAAACCATGCAACAGGCGCACTCCCGCAAGAATTGAAGTCTCTTTTCCCTTCATGACGACAGCGCTGTGTTTTTTGAGAAATAAGAACGAAAACAGAGCCTTGGGATTATGAACGATCTTCAGTGGTATACTGTAGGGGATGCCCGCATACTAAAAATACAGGATCTGACGCTGGCAGCACTCACTCCAGAACACTTGCTTCCTGACTGGGATGATGCAACGGCACTTCAGGTCTATCCTGATCTGTCTGAAACGCTGGATGCTTCAGAAACGAAAATCCTTTTGAGCGTTCATAGCTGGCTCATCAAGGATCGCGGTCGGAACATTCTTGTGGATACGGGGGCCGGGAATAGCAAGGCTCGACCTGCTGCTCTGTATTTCGATCACTTGCACACCGTGTGGCTTGAAAATCTGATGCGCGCTGGCGTCCGGCCAGAAGATATCGATTTTGTTCTTCTCACCCATCTGCATGTTGATCATGTGGGGTGGAACACACGCCTGCAAAATGGCATCTGGGTTCCGACCTTCCCGAATGCCCGATATGTCTTTTCTAGAGCCGAATATGATTTTTTCAGTAATCCAGTTCATGATAGCGTCCGTAATAAAACCAGTTTCATGACACGCATTGATAGCGTTGATCCGATTATCTCGGCGGGTCTTGCGGATCAGATTGACGTAGACGGATCCGAAGTTCTTGAAGGAATTTCCTTTCACCCCACACCTGGGCATACGCCACATCACGCGTCTCTTGTGCTGAAATCAGGTATGGAGCGTGCGCTCTTCACGGGTGATGTCATGCATCACCCTATTCAGGTGTGTATTCCGGAGTGGAGTGCCGTTTTTGATGCAGATCCTCAGATAGCCATCATATCGCGCAAATGGGCTTTGAATTATGCTGCCGAACACACCGCAGCAGTATTCACATCGCATTTTCCGATGACATCCGCTGGAAAAGTGATGACATACGACCAGGGAAGGGGTTGGTCTTTCCTCTAGGGCTGCCATTATGTCCGCTGTTCACCTCGTTCAATTCCATTGCGGACATTCCGCTTTCCTCCCTAATTCGCCTGTCTGCTCAAGGGAACCAGAACAGACAGGCGGCAGTCGCCCTCATGTCGGTCGTTTGGACCACAAGGTTGTTTGCCAAATAGCGGACATCAGCGCTTCAAAGCCTTGTTGCAGAGATTGTCTGGATCTCACTAATTGTACCTCTTGAATGATCCCAAGACACAGACGGGCAACCCATGGACGTTGCGATGAAAATTTCAGCGATACGGAATTGTGATCGGATCATATGACAAGCACGCCCTTGGATCCTCGTCATACTGCCCT
>NZ_JAERLY010000032.1 GCF_018256155.1 Gluconobacter sp. Dm-62 | reverse complement strand
AAGAACCGTCAATCAAATCGCCACAAGTCAGAAATTACCAGCCAAGCACATCAATCAACGGCTCTTCGATCCCTCCATCTGTATCCCATACGGGATATGAGCATTGCTCATGAATATAATCAGGTATTTCTGAAGCATGGTAATTTTTCATCTGATTATTGATAAATATCCGTACCAGAACAGAATTTACTGAATCGTGTCTTATGAGGGAGGATATCTTAAACCATTCAAAACACTTTTTCATCCAAGGATGATATCGACTTTATCCTTTTTTTGTGATTAAGATTTAATTCTATGTTTTAAAATGCATTTTCGTGAAAGGTTCTCCTTTGCTCTCTGATCCAGATAAGCTCATTGCTAAAATAAGAGAATCAGGTTTATTTGATGAGAAAGCCTATCTTTCAGATAATGAGGATGTTGCTGAAAGTGGGATTGACCCCATTTTTCACTATGCGCATTATGGTTTGCATGAAGAGAAAAGAAAGCCGTATCCTGAATTTGATTCAGGGCAGTATATTTTTGATTTTTCTCTTGGGGAGATAGAGGGTCATCCCTTTCTCGATCTTCTATCGCGGAACCGTTACAGACCTGACCTTTCCAAAGTTCATCTAACTCCTCAAGAAATTTATCTATATAATCTTATTCTACACTATGATTTATTTGATGAAAAATATTATATTGATAGCAATCCTGATCTCGAAAAGATAGACATTCCATATCTTGTTCATTACGTTAAATATGGGATAAACGAATTACATAGAAGTCCTAATAAAAAGTATAATAATAAAAAATATATCAAAGCTTTTAAAGATTGTATTGAACCTGACAAAGCCCCATTTGTCCATTATTTAAAAAATAATCGTGACTTGGGTTTTCTTGATAAAGGACTTCTAGAAAATTTCAGCCATGAGATTTTGTCTCGTGCCACACAGAGATTGGCGGAATTTCCACTTTTTTCGGGTAAGGATTATATTTCTTTAAATGGCGATGTCTCAACTTCTGAGCTTCTGCCGCATCAGCATGCCATTCTTTATGGTATTCCTGAAGGACGCACACTTCTTTCCAAGTTGCGTATTGCAAAAGTTTTGGGAGAAAAATCGAAAGATTCGATAAAATATCTCCTGACATCACATCGGAAAAAGAATCTTCCTTTACCAAAGTCGATAGGTATTTTTTATCATACTGAAGGCAACTGTTTTATCAAAGAGATTGCAGAAGATCTTCTTGACTGCTTGGCAGGAGGAGGTTTCCAAGTCTCACTTGAAACAGAAAAAACGCCTCTGAGTGCAAAGCCGGACCTGTGTATTTTCTGTGCTCCGCATGAATTTTTCTTTCTTGAAGGAAGCAAGCATTGGGAGCAAGAGGATGTTTTAAAATCTTCTCTTATGCTCAACACGGAGCAATCGCAAACGGCATGGTTTACGCGAGGCCTTATATACCTCCTGATGTCTGCAGGCGTTATTGATTTTCTGTACCAGAATATCGAGCTGTTTGAGTCTATCGGACTTCCCGCATTCCATTTTGATCCGATCCCCAGTGCGGCTGCGACTAAAACTTTAGATCGGGATCGTGCCCATGCATTTTTCCGTGTTTTGCCTGATCGTGCAAAAATTGATACTCCTCAATCAGCACTGCGTCCGATTTCAGAGCGTGCTATTGATGTCAGCTTTTTTGGCAATGCCTCAGCTAAACGGGAGAAGTTTTTTTCACGCAATGCTGATTTTTTTGCTCTGCGCGAATGCTTTTTATATTATCGCAAACCGCACGGTCCCATTCGTATGGAGGGCGTAAACGAAATATTAGGGCGTATGCCGTTCTATGTCGCTGAAAACAGCAAAATATGTTTGAATATTCATCGCAATGATGATCCTTATTTCGAATGGCATCGTATTATTAAACACGGTGCAGCACGCGGTTCGGTCGTTGTGACAGAAGAGTGTCTACCCACGCCCCTTTACCAGGAGGGGATCCACTTTCTGGCAGAAACGCCGCGACATATGCCGCATCTCATTTCCTGGCTTTTAGACACGGCAGACGGGCAGAAAAAAATGCAGGAAATACAGTTTTCATGCTTGAAACTCTTCAAAGATAAGAAACTGCAGAAATCTAAGTTTAATGATATTTTTAATTTCATTGGGCGCGTCTGGAAAGAAAGTTTCGAAAATGCTTGATAAAGCCTGGAAGCCTACCCCGGAAATTCTATTTAGTTACAATGCAGATGACTCGATTGATAATGCAGTCCATGTTTCTGTTATAGTGACGAACTATAACTATGAAGAATATGTAACAGAGTGTCTTGATTCTATTTTAAATCAAACCCATAAGACTCTAAGTCTTGTGGTGATTGATGATGATTCAAGAAAGGATTGCTCTGTAGAAAAGATTTTGGAGTGGATGGAAGAAAATAAATTTCGATTTTTTTCAATCAAATTACTGAAAAACAGTATTAATCAAGGCCCATCAGCGTCACGCAATACTGCGATTGAGTATTGTCCCTCTGATATAATTTTTATCATGGACGCTGATAATACAATCATGACTACATCCATTGCCAAGTTATATGATTGTTTGCAAAGGTCTGGTGCGCAGGGTGCTTATTGCCAAATCGTCGAATTCGGTGACCGCAACCAGATTGGAAGTGCCGATTTGTGGGACGTTCAAAGGATGTACCGCAACAACTATGTCGACATCATGGCGATGATGAAGAAATCGGCCTGGGCCCAGGTAGGCGGTTTTTCCCATATCGAAGAAGGATGGGAAGACTATGATTTCTGGCTCAAATTTATCGATCAGGGTATTGATATGGTGTTTTTGCCTGAAATCCTCTGTCGTTATCGGGTGCATGGCGTGTCCCGGACTGCTACCGAGGCGCATAAGTCCCATTACGATCTCGAGATCATCATGAAGTATCGTCACCCAGGGCAGCCGAAAGTCGAAGAGTACAAATGAGTATACTTTTACTGGAAAATTCAGTGAGTGACGCAACGAATTCGTGGAACCACATAGATTTTTCCTGGATGAAAAAAACTTACCCTGAAATCGAAGAGATTTTCAGGGAGCAAGCCGATTTCGATCCTGAAGAAGTTCTGTTTTTAGCGGGGAAATGTGGCTATCAGCCTAATCCCTATTTTGATGAATCTTATTACGTCCAGCGTTATGCTGATGTTCGAGACGCGGTTAACCAGGGAAAATTTATATCCGGTTTCGATCATTATCGAAAAATCGGATATAAAGATCGGGATCCCCATTGGTTATTCTGTGAAGAATATTATCTCAACAGATACTCAGATGTCGCTCGTGCGCTCGTTAACGAGACCGTTTTCTCCAATGGCTATGAACATTACATCCAGTATGGTGACCAGGAATTTCGTAGCGGGTCCTGGTTTTTTGATCCTCTTGAGTATCTGAAGTCTCTAGCAGATGGGGATGTCAAACAACCGTTCTATAATTATATCCAAAATCCCAAGAGAGATTTTGACAATCTTTATTTTGATAGGAACTGGTATGCCGAGACCTATCCAGAAATTTTTTCTGATTTAAAAAATGGAAAATGGCACTCTTTCCTTCACCACTATTTAACCGAGACAGACTGCAAAAAGTATAGTCCTTCGCGATTCTTTTCGGAAAAATTTTATGTGGAATCAAATCCGGATCTTGTAGAAGCCATCAAATCCGGACGGTTTTTCAGTGGATATGAACACTTCCTACTTTACGGCATTCAGGAGCGCCGCCGCCCCCATCCGGACATCGACCTGGAGCGGTTCTATCACGAACCTTATATTCAGAAACTCCTCTTCAATGGCCGTATTCCAAACGTCTTCATAGGATGGTGCCAATTTGACGGAAAAGTTCCTGAAGTTGACGAAATTTTAGAGCACGCCGAAGTACAAACGAAATTCGCTTTTGAAAAAAAGAGTGCGTCTGCGGCAATCAATGCGGCACGCTCGAAGCTGGATTTTTCATTTAGGCAACCCGACATCAGCGTCATCATGGTGTTGCATAATAACTTTGATATGACGCTAAACGCGTTGACAGCTTTAAGGGCCGCTTACAGACACGAAATTCAACTGATCCTTGCAGATAGCGGATCGGACGATGAAACCTATCATATCGAGCACTATGTGCATGGTGCAACAATCCTGCGTTTTGAAGGTAACGTCGCTTTTATCCGTGCCTGCAATGCCGCAGTTCAGCAGGTACGTGCGCCGTATGTTCTTTTTTTGAACAATGATACCGAAATCCTGTTGGGGAGTATTGAGGCTGCTATCAGTCGATTCCATCGTGATCCAGAAGTCGGAGTGATTGGTGGAAAACTGATCCGGACAAATGGCTTGCTACAGGAAGCAGGTGCGATCATTTATCGCGACGGAAGTGTTGCTGGTTATATGCGAGGCGCTAGTCCAGACGCTCCGGAAGCGAATTTTGTGCGCCGTGTCGATTTCTGCTCTGGAGCAGCCCTTTTTACAAGAACAGAGTTGTTCCGAAAGATCGGTGGTTTCGATGAAGATTATATTCCAGCTTATTACGAAGAGACTGATTATTGTGTAAATGTCTGGAAATCAGGTTATGATGTTATTTATGATCCGTCAATCACCGCTATTCATTATGAATATGGCTCTTCGAGCGCAAAAAACGGGACCGGATACATTAACCGTAACAGGCTTATTTTTAATTCGAAGCATAGCGACTTTCTTTCAAAGAAAATTGTAAAGTCAAAACAAAATACGAATTTAGCGCGCTCTGTCAGGAAACAGGATTCAAAAAGAATCTTATTTATTGAAGATCGAGTTCCGTTAAAATCCTATGGATCAGGATTCTCCCGATCACATGACATCATAACGACCATGACCCAAATGGGGCATGAGGTGACGGTGTTTCCTGTGTTCAAACCCGTTGTTTCCGCGAACCGGCTTTATAATGCATTTCCGGATTCTGTTGAGATCATCTGGGATCGGGATATCAATGATCTTGAAGCCTTTTTTTCCCTGCGTGCCGGACTATTTGATACGATCTGGATCTGTCGAACGCAGAACGTTCGGCGCCTGGTTCCGATTATCGAGAAGATATCGCATCTTATGCCCTTGGCTGAGATTGTTGCTGATACAGAAGCCGTCAGTGCTGTTCGCGAAGAACAGTACGATTGCCTTATCGGAATTCCTGAAAACAAAAAATCAACGTTCAAAGAAAAAATACGTTCAGAGGTTGAATGCTTACTTATTGCGAATAGAATTGTAGCCGTTAATAAAATTGATGCAAAATTACTAATGAGTTTTGGGTTTAATTCCGTATCTGTTTTGGGCCATATTCAAGAACCAAATAGAACAATAAGTTGTTGGGAAAAACGTACTGATCTTTTGTTTGTAGGAGCTGTTCATGATTATAAATCTCCTAACTACGACTCTATTGTATGGCTTGTCGAAATTCTTTGGCCTATTTTAGAAAAAATTCTTCCTGACGAGACGAGATTAGTAATCGCTGGTCATGTTGATCCAAGTATTTCTTTTTCTACTTTTCCGAAGACACCAAAAGTCTTTTACGTGGGAGAGTTAGACAATCTTGAACCTCTTTACGATAGGGCACGGTTCTTCATCGCACCTACGCGATACGCCGCCGGTATTCCCTATAAAATATATGAAGCGGCTTCTCGTGGTCTGCCCATCATTGCTTCAGATATCCTGTGTCGACAGGTTGGATGGGAAGTTGGCACGGAAATTCTTGAAGCCGAGGCAGGAAACTTGAAAAACTTTTGCGATGTAGTTATTCAAGCATACGAAAATCACATGACGTGGGTAAAATTACGTCGAAATGCATTAAATAGAATTATGAAAGATAACAATCAGGTCAGATATATCAAAAACATTAATGAAATTTTGCAATCCTGAATTAATTAAGATTCATCCGTAGCATTGATTGTCTAGGAGGTTCACATGATGCTTTCTTTCGATTTGAATGAAAAGAAAATATATTCCCCTAATAAATTTTTTGACACGAAAAATTCGTTAACATTTGTTACGGTTGTTTTTTCTGGGGAACTCGCAAATTTACTTCTACAAGCTCGTTCATTAGCGTTGTATGGAAATGACGCCATAAAACAATGGGTTATTGTTTTAAATGATGAAATAATGCCTGAACAAAAACAGAAATTATTTCTTTCTATAAAAAAAGAAATCTCAAGTGCTCATTTTCCAGTATTTTGGGTAGATAGAAAAGACATGACTGATTTTGATTTTTCTCAGGTAGAGGGAAGTCGATCTCAACAAGTAATAAAGATTATGGTTTCAAATTTCATTGAAGATGATTTGTATGTTCTTCTTGATGCTAAAAATCACGCTATCAGAGAGTTAAAACCAAGTTTTTTCTCCCATGAAGGTTACCCTATTGTTCACGAACAAGAGTATGAAGATTGGAGTCCGTTTACTAGATGGTTCACTAATGCTTTTAATCTTTTGGGGTTGCCTTTAGATAGAAAAATATATGAGAAATATCAATCTACAACCCCATACGTCATGGAAACGAATATTGTTAAAAAATGTATGGATAATAAAATATTGAATTCCGAACATAGCTGGGAATATTTTATTTTTCTTGGTTGGGATGACATACATTCAATAACAGAATTTGCACTCTATGGTGCAGTTTTTGAATTCTATAAGAGAAAATCAATTCTCGCTGAAAAAAATTATGTAACTCTGTTTGACGGATATCCAAATGGCCAATCAGAGGTCATGAAATTTATTGAAAAAATGGATGATAAAAAAATTAAATTCTTTTCTATACACAGAAATAGAGCTTCGACTCTGAATTTAGAGGAAAGTACCTATCTGTCTGAACATTGGGTTTCATGCGGTTTATTTTCTTCGGTTGAAAACGGGATTTATTTTTTGAAGCATGGTCTAGAAGACGACTATCATCTAAGTGCCTAGTACTACAGTTGCGCTTTTCTGGAAGTTCTGAATCTATGGGTAACCCTGATTCTGAACGAGATGAGTGGATCGGCGTCGGTTGAGGATGTTCTAGGGCTGACGCTTGATGCATTATGGGATGCCGATGTACTGCGCGATGTCGTTCGGGATCATGTCGTAGATCATCTTGGCGATCCCGACGCGGTTCTAGTTGTCGATGAGACCGGATTCCTGAAGAAAGGCGGGGCGACCTGCGGGTGACGTGCCCCCTTTTTTGTACCCAGTCAAAAGGAGAGTTCCCATTTTTTATGGCTTAGGTCTGATGGGGTGACAAGGGTCTCGGGGCATGCCCCCGAGACCCTTGTCTGGCGATCTGATCCGGTGTCCTGCCATCCAGTTGGAGGGTTCGAAAAACCCTCTGGTTTTGGGCTTCTCTGTGTGATTCCATTCTTCCTGCGTGGAATGGAGGGAGAGATGATGAAGCAGCCGGGTTTCTTTGATGTTGAAGAGCGGCTTGCTCGATTGAGCGAGCTTGGTGATCAGCTCGAAGCCTTTTCCCGGACTGTGAATTTCGAAGCATTTCGTCCTGATCTGGATAAAGCGCTGGCCTATGCAGACGGCAGTAAAGGCGGGCGTCCGCCGTTTGATCCGGTGCTGATGTTCAAAATCCTGGTGATCCAGACGCTGAACAATCTGTCCGATGACGGACGGAATACCTGATCAATGACCGTCTCTCCTTCATGCGCTTTTTAGGCCTGGGGCTGTCGGACCGGGTGCCGGATGCCAAAACCGTCCGGCTGTTCAGGGAGCGTCTGACACAGGCGGGAGCAATTGATATTTTGTTTAACCGCTTTGATGCGACCCTGCGTAACGCTGGTTATCTGCCGATGTCAGGCCAAATCCAGGATGCCACGCTGGTAGCGGCTCCGAAGCAGCGCAATACCAACGATGAAAAGACTGATCTGCGGGAAGGACGGATCCCACAGGATTGGCAGGATAAACCGGCAAAGCTTTCCCACAAGGACAGGCATGCGCGCTGGACCCTGAAATTCACGAAAGTGAAGCGAGAGGAAGACGGGAGTATGCCCGCAACGGATCTGGCCATCCCATTCTTTGGTTACAAGTCGCACATCTCCATCGATCGGAAATTTCGGTTGATCCGCAAATGGAAGACGACAGATGCCGCCGCCAGTGACGGCGCGCGATTGAGAGAGGGCTTGCTTGATAAAAGCAATACAGCCTCAACGGCCTGGGCAGACACAGCCTACCGCTCAAAAGCCAATGAGGATTTCATGGAAAAGCAGGGCTTTGTCTCCAAGGTTCACAGGAAAAAGCCGCATCTCAGGCCTATGCCCCGCCATATCCAGAGATCCAACGCAGGGAAGTCGGTGATCATATCTCGCGTCGAGCAATGTCTTTGCCGATCAGAAATCACAGACGGGACTGTTCATTCGAACCGTAGGCATAACGCGGGCCACCATGAGGATCAGGCTGGCCAATATCGTCTGTAATATGCGCCGCTTCCTCTTCCTGGAGAGGTTGAACGCGAGCGCGTAGCAACCTGCGGGGGAGAACTCCAGATCTGCGACAAACGCCGAGCGAAGATCAGGGCCAGGAACCAGAAATCAGCACACCACAATCCTGAAATCAGGCGCGATGGGGATCAATCAACAGTTCTTCGATCCCTCCATCTGCGGTATGAATAGATCGGAGACTACCGCCCGCTGGATTGCTATGCAGCAGAGAAAGCGGCGCATGTTGTAGACGATGTTGGCCTAGCCGGTCTTCATGGTAGCTTGTATTCTAAACACGAATGTGTATCTTCCACATGAAATCCTCTTTTGCTGCCGAGCATTAAGGAAAACTCAATATTTTGATATGTCAAGACTTTTCTGAATAATACGCAATAATTACTATCCGGGTTAGTATGTACTCAATCATCATCACGTCTCAAAAAACTGTCTTACATGTATCCGGAGGCGTTCTAAGTCACGCCAGTCCAACTGAAGTTGTAGACCCTGTTTATGCTTGGCGTTCGGAAGCTAACAGTGATATAATCTATTTGACATCTGCATCTGGTGATGCCTTCTGGATCATGGGTGATTTCGGTCAGAGGACGATATTTTCTTTTAAGATTCGTCGCCAATCTGGTGATGGAATGGTAATCGAGCATCCCAACAACGCAAAAATATTTAGAGCTTCAAATGATAGAAAGATCTACATTGATGGAGATAATGAGGAGTTAGATAAAATATTTTTTGATCAATCTATCAATATTGACCCCGATAATATACATATAATATTACAAGAAGTACTATCAAAGTCTGTAGAGGATAATCTTATTTCTCTATCGAAAAAGTTACCATTTGCAAATATGGCTGATATAGCCTATGCGATAACACGGATCGAGAGCTTTTCAGCCTATTCGCACGTTATCGATCAAATCAAAGACCTTCCAAGCTACGAGTTCATCTTCCCGTCGATACAACTATTGATGAAGTCTGAATATCCAAGTGTCGGACGAGGCTTCCATGCTCATTATGCATGGGGCGGAGGTGATTTCGTCGATGTAGGAAAGTACTCCTACGGCTCCCCGCGTATCCTCCCTTACCCGCCAGCACGCCTAAAGATTGGTGCATTTTGTTCAATTGCTGAAGACGTCACGGTTGTGCTCGGAAATCATTTAACCAAATCCGCAACCACGTTTCCGTTTCAGGCCGAGGCTTTTCGGTGGCCTTCACGACATGCAAACATCGGAAAGTTTGAAGATAATATCCCCTCGGGGGTAGTGATCGGCAATGATGTTTGGATTGGTCGTGGGGTTACCATTCTCCCAGGTGCAATTATAGGAGACGGCTGCATTATTGGCGCTGAATCTGTGGTTCGCCAAAAAGTCGAGCCTTACTCAATATATCTTGGCAATCCGGGATATGTTTTGAAGCCACGGTTTGATGCTAGGCCGTGTTGACAAAAGAGTTAATCCAGAGTTTTGCGGCGGCGATATTGAGGAAACTCATAAAGGACAGGGCGGTTTTGTCGTATCGGGTTGCAATACGGCGCATCTGCTTGAGCCTGTTGAACATCCGCTCAATGCGATTGCGGTCTCTGTAACGCCGCCAGTCTGTTTTCTGTGGAGCGTTGCGGCCTTTGCGTGATGGAATAATCGGCAGGATCCCATGGAACAGCAGTTCCTGGCGGAAACTGTCACTGTCATAGCCCCGGTCGGCCAGCATGGCTTTGGGGTTCGGGACAGGTAGCTTCATCAGGGCGTCTGTGGCTTTGTAATCCGAGACTTGGCCTCCGGTAAGGACAAAGCCGAAAGGGCGTCCCTGATTGTCACATCGGGCATGGATTTTGCTCGTAAAGCCGCCGCGTGATAGACCAAAAGCCTCCGAATGAGCCCCCCTTTTGCGCCCGTAGCCTGTGAATGGGCACGGACTACGGTGCTGTCGAGCATATGCTGCCAGTTATTGGTCAGGCCGAGGTCTACCAGGGTTTGCAGCAGGGCATCCCACACGCCCTGTTCAGCCCAACGGCGAAACCGGACATAAACGGAGTTCCACTTGCCATAGCGCTCATGCATATCCCGCCATGGACAACCGACGCGCAGGACATGCAGCATGCCATTGAGAAACCGGCGGTTGTCTCCGGCTGGTCGGGCCCAACGTCCGCGCTCAGGCGGCAGAAGCGGACCAATCACCGCCCATTCATGATCCGTCAGATCGCCTCGTGCCATGCCTGTTTTCTCTGTCTGCTATCCCACAGAAACAAAGTGAATCAGATCTCACCCAGATCGTATAGACCTTTTGTCAACGTGACCTAAAACCACCTCTCGCTTGTTGGCGCTCAAATGGTGGGAATGGCCGGACTGGAAAATTGACAAATATTGCGGTATAATGATGACCGATTTGCAAGCCTTCTTGGATAAGGCCGAAGAAGATCTGATACATGCCTGAATGAATGTCGCCATAATAAAGGGTTCAAAAAACCCTCTGGTTTTGGGCCTTTCTGAACCGCCCCGGGATTGGCGGAGACCGGTTTTCTTAAGTTAAGTCACGTTGACAAAAGATCTGATTCAGAGCCTTGCGGCGGCGATATTGAGGAAACTCATGAAAGACAAGGCGGTCTCGTCGTATCGGGTCGCGATACGACGCATCTGCTTGAGGGAGTTGAACATCCGCTCGATGCGGTTGCGCTCCCTGTAACGTCACCAGTCTGTTTTCTGTGGAGCACTGCAGCCTTTACGTGATGGAATAAGCGGCAGGATACCACATAGCAGCAGGTCCAGACGGAAGCTGCCACTGTCATAGCCCCGATCAGCCAGCATGGCTTTGGGGGTCAGGACAGGCAGCTTCATCAGGGCGTTTGTGGCTTTGTAGTCCGAGACCTGCCCGCCGGTGAGGAGAGAGCCGAGGGGACGTCCCTGATTGTCGCATCGGGCGTGGATTTTGCTCGTAAAGCCGCCGCGTGATCGACCAAAAGCCTCCGAATGAGCCCCCCTTTTGCGCCCGTAGTCTGTGAATGGGCACGGACTACGGTGCTGTCGACCATATGCTGCCAGTCATCGGTCAGACCAAGGTCTACAAGGGTTTGCAGCAGGGCATCCCAGACACCCTGTTCGGCCTAACGGCGAAACCGGACATAAACCGAGTTCCATTTGCCGTAGCGTTCATGCATGTCCCGCTAGGGGCATCCAGTGCGGTAGGATGTGCAGCATACCATTGAGAAAACGGCGGTTATCTCCAGACGGGCCCGCCCAACGTCCACGCTCAGAAGGCAGAAGCGGACCAATCATTGCCCATTCCTGATCCGTCAGATCGACTCGTGCCATGCCTGTTCTCTCTGCCCGTTATCCCACAGCCAGGAAGTGAATCAGATCTCAGGCAGATCGTATGGATCTTTTGTCAACGTGACCTGTCTCTTACGTTTAAATAAAATTTATAGAATATTTCTAGATTTATATTATTTTATATGATACAAAAAAGTAGATTTATATTTTTAGTTAATATATCAAGAAAACATATAAATTATTATGTTTCGGATTTTAGTTAAATTAAAAAATTTATTTTATTTAATAATATATTTATGTATACTGTATGAAAATTGCTTATATCTATCAGCTTTGGCACAACCTTTACCTCAGAGATGGGGCGACCGATACAATCTGGCAGGTCTGGGGGCAAAGCTGGATGGCTCTGCGTCGGATGCCGTCACGATCCAGTCGATTTATAATGCGTTGCCCAGCAACAGCCTAGTCGAAGTCCCCAGAGGATCTCGATGGAACGGAAAGCTTGCAGCCCCAGACCCGAATAAATATGTAACATGGCTCTTTGATGGACCCATCGCAGGATATTATCCTTCCCCCGGTGGGGATGGCGATGTCAACATTACGTTGAACGGCGGCTTTTATGCCGGGGCCGTTTCGAAAACCTCAAAGCACTTCAATACGCCCGCCAGTGCGTTCTTTTGGAACATGAACCCGGGCTTCTGCGGGCCTTTCTGTTCAAATTACGCGCAGATGCCTGCTTTTGGAGCACAAGCAATCAGCGGACCAACTTCATCCGGGAATACATCCGCCATCAACGCCGAACTCGACAGCTACGGAAACGGTCCGTCATCCAATTATGACGTCGGCATCAACAGCTTTGTCAAAAAAATGGGTCAGAACTCTGTCTGGGGCATTGTCGATGACATTCAGGATTTTTCTGCCAAATCGCCCGGGGCCTTCGCATCGTGGAACGAGTTCGATCTGTGGGCAAACGGACAGGATATTCCGGAATTCGATCCCAGCTACGGTAACGCACAGTCCGGACACCGCTCTCTGTTCTACATCAGTGGCAGTCATCTGAACGCGGCTTACTGGTCTGCCCATCAGAATGTCAGTGCGTGGTCTGCAGGGCTGTACGACAAGCCTGACGTCACCCGCATTCAGGTGGGGGTGAATGGAGTAGCATGGCTGTGGTATGCGCGGACAACCGGAACCACAGGCAGCGCGCAGCCGAACTTTCCGGCTCCGACCGAGGCCGTTGCCTCGTATGACGGCGCGACGACCCTGACGGTATCCTCTGTTGTCTCGGGGACGATTTCTATCGGCGACTACGTCACGGCGGCGCAGCCGGTCCACCCCTTCCAGATCGTTAAACAGCTGACCGGAACGACGGGAGGAGCAGGGACTTATCAGATCGCGCTGGATGCCGGAATTGCAAGCGAAAGCGCCTTCTCCAGCGAAGGCGTCTACATCGCACCCCGCGTTACCGACGGGACGGCAGTCTGGCAGTTCGGGGAGATGTACAATCAGACCATCGGGTCAGTCCTGTGGCTGACAGGGTCACTCGGCGATGGCTACGACACTCCAGTAGGTGGCGATAGTACGATCAGAATCAACAATGCCTGGCTTGATGCGTCAAACTCACAGATGAGCTCAACGGCTTCTGTGGTCCGGGTCGCTTCCGGACAAATCGCCGTGGACTTCACTGCAAACGGGACGCTGGCAGGGCGCAACCAGCATACACTGTCATATTCAACGGGGTTGGCATATTCTGCTGGCGGGGGTGTCGTACACCGCACATTTGACGACGGGATCGAGGCCAGACCGGTTTCCATCACCGTTGCGGCCGGTACGACAATTGCGGATGCCGCAAGCGCCAGTGGGCCTTATGTCCTGGTCAAAGCCAATGCGGACAATTCCGGTGTCACTGTCAGTTCCACTCTTGGAAATACAGGCGCCTCGCAGACCATCATGAATATCAGCGCGCACAGTATTTACGTATACCCTATCAATTCAGCGTGGGCTTTCTATGGCAAGTCAGTGGGATCAGGAACACTTCTCCCACCATATTCCTCGGTAACAGCTATCAATATCGGGACCAATCTGCTGTTCGCCGAATACCATCCCCAAGCACCATGATTTTCGCAGCGTTTTGGCATGAGTGGGGCTACGGCCACAGTGAACTTGTAACAGTTTTATGCCGCTCAGCATTGCCGTTTCTTAGCATAAAATCGAGGTCGCGCCAGCGACGTGGAGGGTTCTAAAAACCTCTGATTGACCTCTCTTGCGCCTGATTTCGGGTTTTTAGCGTGTTGACTTCTACTTCCCTAGTCTGACTTTTACTCTTGGTTTTGAGCAAAGCGAGGGGGGCATGCTCTGGATTGCTACGCGGCGGCGTTAATCCGCTCCAAGAGGAGAAAGCGGCGCATATTATAGACGATATTGGCCAGCCCGATGAACCGCCCTGGGATTGGCGGAGACCTATCTACCTGAGAAGAAGGTCTGATGAGCAATCCTGTGAAGAAGTTTTCC
>NZ_JAERLY010000031.1 GCF_018256155.1 Gluconobacter sp. Dm-62 | reverse complement strand
GCCGCCCCCGCCGCCATGGAAGCCACCGCCTCCACCACCGCCATGTCCACCTCCTCCTCCGCCGCCACCGTGCTGGGCGAAAGCGGGAAGGGAAATCGAGGACGCCAGCAATGCCAGCATCAGCGCGGCAGCAGGTCTGTGTGCAAAGGTCATGGCAAGTCTCCTGTGGGAAAGCCCGATCATTTTCCCATATCGGCATTATCAGATCGCGTGGGAAGGTGGCTTTCCCATGACGAAACAACTTGTTTCACGTGAAACACTTCCGTCACCTTCGCTTGCGCTTCGCCCCCAGATGGCCACCCAGACTTTCCAGCGCCAGACGAAGCTCTTCGTCCTCAATATCCGGCACTTCGATCTGCAACGGTTTCGGGCGCTTCGGCGTCGGTCGCTCGAACGCCACCAGATCCTGAACGATCTTCAGCCGTTCGATCCCGTATTCCCCCCGCAGCCCGCAGGCCACATTGACGCGCTCGATGATCTGGGGTGCCAGATGCTGAAGCTCCATCGCGATCGGCCCGGAACAGGCCAGCGTCAGCGTCCCCGCGGAAAGCCGGCGCGGCTCGGTCTGCTTCCCCAGACGCGGGCCAACAAAATCTGCCCAATCCATCATCAGCCGCGCCAGCACAGGCGGCTTTTTCTTGAAGACCGGCTGCGTCATTGCCTGCACGAAAGTTCCGATCTGCTTCGCCCCCGAACGGCGCGGCTTCCAGTTCCGGTCTGACGGCACCCAGCCATCCGGCTCCGCCACGGCTTTCTTTCGTGCCGTGTTTCGCAAGGGGCGCTTGTCCGAACCGCGATCCTTCGTCATATCCGTCCCTGTGACTCCTGATGCATCCGCCCTGCTCCGCTGGTACGACCACCACCGCCGCGCCCTTCCTTGGCGCAGCCTGCCCGGCCAGCGTCCGGACCCGTACGCCGTCTGGCTGAGCGAAATCATGCTCCAGCAGACAACCGTCAAAGCCGTCATATCCTATTACGAGCGCTTTCTCACGCATTACCCGACGGTACAGGACCTCGCGGCGGCCCCGCTCGAAGACGTCCTGCATCTCTGGGCCGGGCTCGGCTATTACGCCCGCGCTCGCAATCTGCATGCCTGTGCAAAACGCGTCGCCGAACGCGGCGGTTTCCCCGATACGGTCGAGGAGCTTCTGACGCTCCCCGGAATCGGCGCCTACACGGCCCGCGCCATCGCCGCCATCGCCTTCGGTCGCCCCGTCGTTCCCGTGGACGGCAATGTCGAACGCGTCACAGCGCGCCTCAACGCCACGGAAGAGCCGCTCCCAGCCGCACGCCCGCTCCTCGCCCGACAGGCAGCACTCCTCAACGACGATCCCGTGGCTAAAAGCCGCCCTTCAGACTTCGCACAGGCCCTGTTCGATCTTGGTGCCACGATCTGCACGCCGCGCAGCCCCGCCTGCCTGACCTGCCCCTGGCAGACATCCTGCATCGCCCATGCCCGCGGCATCGCAGCGCAACTCCCGGCCAAACAGCCCAAACAGGCACGTCCTACGCGTTACGGCGCGCATTTCCTCCTGCACGACTCCAGTGGCCAGATCCTCCTGCGGACACGCCCGCCCACAGGCCTGCTCGGCGGTATGGACGAACTCCCGGGAACCGAATGGCGCAGCACTGTCTGGACGGACGAGGAAGCCTTCACCCACGCCCCCTGCCTCACCGACTGGATCCGCAGAGGCGAGATCCGCCATGTCTTCACCCATTTCAACCTGTACCTCATGGTCTACGAGGCTTGCCTTCCTCAGGGCCACAATGCAGGGATCGATTCCTCCTTCGGCACGTTCCGTTCAACGAAGCGCGCCGCCCTGCCCGGCGTCATGAAGAAATGCCTGGCCCTCACCAAGCAGACTCCGGAGACACGATGACCGAGACGACCCCAACACTGCGCCTGTGGTTCATGGACTGGCACGGCTGGATGCTCGACCATAATCCGCTGAAAGATTTTCCCAGCCGCAGCCCTTTTCTGGCAGGCAGTCTGCCAGGCCTCTGCGCTGTTGTCCCCGTGCCTCTCCAGCTCCCCTGCTACCCAGCGATGGAAAAGCGCGTATCGATGCCCCGCCCTTTTCCCGCAATGCAGATGCAGGAAATACTCCACAACCGCGTTGTCTTTTTCATGCCGGACAGAAAAACCTACATGAGAAGTTCACCCGGCGGTCACGACACGCTGGACTGGGTCTCCCCACGCTCCGAAGAATGGGAAACCTTTTTTCCCCTGACCATCGAAATGCTGCGCGGGCTATCCCTGCTGCTGACAGACGGCACACTGCGACTGGAATCTGACACAGACACTGTCTTCCCAACACCCACTCTGCAGAACGGCTTCATGCTTCAGTTTGGCGACAGGTCCCTGCCATTATTCCTGAATACCGCAGCCCTGAATCAGATCAGCCAGATCATACCCGGGAATTCCGCCCGGATCGATCTGACGTGGAATACGGATACTCCGCCATCGCCCATTACCGTGCATCGCCAGACGCTCCCGCAGCCCGAAACCTTGTAGAGGCGCGCTCTAGACTGGTGACCATGGTTCAAAATATCGCAACCAGACCTTTCTGGTCCTCATCCAACGTCCAGAGCGGAAAAAGCTGTATTGAATTCCCCTTCACGAGAAAGGGTTTTTTCAATTATCTGTAATGTTTGATCGATGTCCTTCACAGACAGGATTTTTGTTCTAAACATTCATGCGTCTGGAGCAGACAGGTATTTCATACGAAGCCGGTCTGTTTTCCGGCTGTCATGGGAAGATATGTCACCAAGAGGTTCTTTTCTTGCCGTTTCTGGGGTCCGTCATGACGGAACGGGCCGTTTGTACTGTTATACTACCCAATATTTAACGACAGAAAATCGCTATCCAGACTCTCCCGGTTTTCTACGAACTCCTGACGGCACGTTACCCTTTAACACCCTGCTCCAGACATCCGCCTGCAAACCCGGAACGACCTCAGACGCTCTTCCAGAAATGCAGGTCGCCCAGCAGCATCATTCTCAACATTCCCTTTCCTCCAATGGCTACGAGGCTTTGCTGGCCTCGCTGACGAGCGCTGCCCGGAATCTGCCAGTTGTGCAGAATGCCTGGACAGCGCCAACTCCCCATCATCTGTCACCTGCCCTCCCCTGGTCGGATGACTGCATGAGCCTGTCAGCACGGCAGATCATCCAGTCATCCGATCGTCCCTGTGGCTTCTGAGGTATCGAAATCATGACCTATACTGTCGGACATTATCTTGCCGAACGCCTGACGCAGATCGGCCTGAAGCATCATTTCGCCGTCGCGGGCGACTACAACCTCGTTCTACTCGACCAGCTGATCGAACAGGGCGGCATGAAGCAGATCTATGACTGCAACGAGCTGAACTGCAGCTTCGCAGCCGAAGGCTATGCCCGTGCCAATGGTGCTGCCGCAGCCGTCATCACCTTCAGCGTTGGCGCCATTTCCGCCATGAACGGCCTGGGCGGCGCCTATGCCGAAAACCTGCCGATCCTCGTGATTTCGGGCGCTCCGAACTCCAACGATCACGGTTCGGGCCATGTCCTGCACCACACGATCGGCACGACCGAATACAGCTACCAGATGGAAATGGCGAAGCACGTCACCTGTGCCGCCGAAAGCATCACGTCTGCCGAGACCGCTCCGGCCAAGATCGACCACGTTATCCGCACCATGCTGCGCGAGAAGAAGCCGGCCTATCTCGAAATCGCCTGTAACGTCTCGGCCGCACCCTGCGTCCGTCCGGGTCCGGTGTCGTCCCTGCACGCCCACCCGCGCCCTGATGAAGCCAGCCTCAAGGCCGCTCTGGACGAAAGTCTGAGCTTCCTCGACAAGGCCACCAAGGTCGCCATCCTCGTTGGCACCAAGCTGCGCGCTTCGGAAGCCCTCAAGGAAACGGTCGAACTGGCTGACAAGCTCGGCTGCCCCGTCACGGTCATGGCCGCTGCCAAGAGCTACTTCCCCGAGACGCATCCCGGCTTCCGCGGCGTCTACTGGGGCGACGTCAGCAGCCCGGGCGCACAGGAGATCATCGAGGGCGCCGACGCCGTGATCTGCCTTGCTCCCGTCTGGAACGACTACTCCTCGGGCGGCTGGCAGAGCATCGTCCGTGGCGAAAAGGTTCTCGAAATCGATCCCAACCGCGTCACCGTCAACGGCAAGACCTTCGATGGCTTCCGCCTCAAAGAATTCGTCAAGGCCCTGACCGAGAAGGCCCCGAAGAAGAGCGCAGCCCTGACCGGCGAATACAAGCCCGTCATCCTGCCAAAGGCCGATCAGGCCAAGCCGCTGTCCAATGACGAAATGACGCGCCAGATCAACGAACTGGTTGACGGCAACACCACCCTGTTCGCCGAGACCGGCGACTCATGGTTCAACGCCATGCGCATGCACCTTCCCGAAGGTGCGAAGGTCGAGACCGAAATGCAGTGGGGCCATATCGGCTGGTCCGTTCCGTCCATGTTCGGCAACGCGACCGGTTCGCCGGAACGCAAGCACGTGCTGATGGTCGGTGACGGTTCCTTCCAGCTGACCGCACAGGAAGTGGCCCAGATGGTCCGCTACGAACTGCCGGTCATCATTTTCCTGGTGAACAACCACGGCTACGTCATCGAAATCGCCATCCATGACGGCCCGTACAACTACATCCAGAACTGGGACTACGCCGCTCTGATGCAGTGCTTCAACCAGGGCGTCCCCGGCGAAGAAAGCGGCAAGTACGGTCTCGGCCTGCATGCCACGACAGGCGAAGAACTGGCCGAAGCCATCGCAAAGGCCAAGAAGAACACCCGCGGTCCGACGCTCATTGAGTGCAAGCTCGACCGTACGGACTGCACCAAGACGCTGGTCCAGTGGGGCAAGGCTGTTGCAGCCGCAAACTCCCGCAAGCCGCAGGCCGTCTGATCCTTCCCGGAACAGACCCCGCGACAGACAAAACCCTCCGTGCCATGCACGGAGGGTTTTTCTTTTGGGTATTAAAAATCCTGAATGCCAACAGACCCGCCGTCAGAGCAGACGCGCAACCTTCATGAACAGGAACGTCACGCTCATGAAGACGAAACAGACAATTCCTGCCTCGACAGTTCCAAGTGACCCCTGTGCGAGAAACATCCCGCCGGTATTCATACCGAAGAATCCGGTCACGAATGTTGCCGGCAGCATCAACGTAGTCCCGACCGAGACGATATAAAGCCGCCGGTTGGTCTCTTCCGCCTGATTGGAACCCAGTTCGTCCTGCAACGACCGCGCACGGTCCTGAAGCGCGATCAGATCGTCCAGAGCCGCATGAACCTGCCGTTCCGCACGGTCCCGCAGTTCGTCCTCCGCCCAGTCCGGAAGATCCAGATCCTCGTCCTTCAGAACACGGTCAATTGGCGTGACCACACGGCGCAGTTCGGTCGCACGACGGCGCACCTTACCCACGATGCTACCCAGATGCCCCAGATCGGAGCGATGCTCGATCAGCAGCAGGACGTCTTCCGCCCGGTCCAGCTCATCATCCAGATGCCCGAGCTGACGCCGTACGGTCCCGGTAAACTCCCGCAGGGCACGGTCGATAATGCCTGCTGGCGTCTTGGGAATATGCTCGGGCCGCAGGGAACGGTAAGCCGCCCCCAGAACCGGAATGGGATTGCGCCGCGTCGTGATCAGCAGATCGGGACGCATCGCAAACCGCCAGGCGCAGATGTCCCGGTCCTCTTCGGACAGCGCATCGTCAAATGCCGGCAGCGCACCCCAGATCAGATCGCCGAATGCCTCAAGCGCAATGCCGTATTCCGTCTCGGCCAGCATGGCGCAGACGTCTTCGGGAAGATCCGGCAGATGCGCGACATAGCCACGCGCCGAGCTGTGTACCGTATCGAAATGCAGCCAGTACCACCCCTCGTCCTCAAGCACCCGATCGGGTGCCAGAAGCGCTTCGACCTCTGCTGACCCCAGCGTTCGCAGATCCTGCCCCGGCACCGCATGCACAGCCCAGACAAGGCCATTTGCAAACGCGGGCGCGCCAGTTTCCTGGTGCTCAGGATCCAGAACCGTGAAGGGGAAGTTGTAGGCAGTGCTGTCTGACACGACATCCTCCTGTTCTCAGGGGGTTCAGGACCGGCAGAACCGGCATGCAGGTTCAACAGAAACGACTGGAAAATTGACAGGGGGTAAACCCTGTCCGGCTTCTCGCATGCCCTGCGGACCGACGCAATATACCCCTCCATCCGTAAATGTGAGCGTCCCGTGATGCAACTCCACCCAACCCGGACAGTTATGGTCTCACTCCGCAATGAGTCAGCCCCTGACGCAGGGGAACTCCCCTCCGGAAAGGAATGTTCATGTCCATCCGCACATCATTTTTCGCTGCAAGCCTTCTGCTCGGCACCGCTGTCGCCACGCCATCCGTCATGGCACAGGCCGTAAGCGCCCCCAGCAACGACCAGACGCAGACCTCGACCTCGGCTGTCCAGAAGGCCCAGAACTCCACGATCAGCCAGCCGAACAACAGCCTGCCGACCAATCCGCGCACCATCACGGAACAGCCGGACCAGCCCGCACCGGCCGCTCCCGGCGCCATGAGCCGCACCACGACCGAAACCGGTCCGGTCCCGTCCAACCAGAAGGACGTGCACAAGCTCGCTGGCAAGCATCACCGCTCGCACAAGAAGACGTCCGCTGCGACCGACGCAACGCCGCAGACAACGTCGCCGGAATAAGACGCCCCGATAAGGCGTCCAGGTGCCTATTGCCGGGCCCGCCCTTTCCGCGGGTCCGCCAAGCCTTTATACAGGCAGCCATCCAAAGATGGGCAGCAAGGGCCATTTCATGACGACGCAGGATTACAAGGTTCGCGACATTACTCTGGCAGACTGGGGCCGCAAGGAAATCTCCATCGCCGAAGGCGAAATGCCGGGCCTGATGGCTCTTCGCGAAGAGTACAAGAACACACAGCCGCTCAAGGGTGCTCGCATCGCCGGCTGTCTGCACATGACCATCCAGACCGCCGTTCTGATCGAGACGCTGATCGATCTGGGCGCCACGGTCCGCTGGTCCTCGTGCAACATTTTCTCCACGCAGGATCACGCCGCAGCAGCCATCGCCGCAGCGAACATCCCCGTCTTCGCCTGGAAAGGCCTGACGGAAGAAGAGTTCAACTGGTGCATCGAGCAGACCATCCATGGTCCCGATGGCTGGACGCCGAACATGATCCTCGATGATGGTGGCGACCTCACCATCATGATGCACGACAAGTACCCCGAAATGCTCAAGGACGTGCGCGGCATCTCCGAAGAGACGACGACGGGTGTCCATCGTCTGTGGGAAATGTCCAAGAAGGGCACGCTGAAGGTTCCGGCCATCAACGTGAACGACAGCGTCACCAAGTCAAAGTTCGACAACCTGTATGGCTGCCGTGAGAGCCTCGTGGATGCGATCCGTCGGGGCACGGACGTCATGATGGCCGGCAAGGTTGCCGTGGTTGCCGGTTACGGTGACGTGGGCAAGGGTTCCGCCGCTTCCCTGCGCAACGCAGGCTGCCGCGTGCTCGTGACCGAAGTCGATCCGATCTGCGCCCTTCAGGCCGCCATGGAAGGCTATGAAGTCGTCACGATGGAAAACGCGGCACCGCGCGGCGACATTTTCGTCACCTGCACGGGCAACGTGGACATCATCACGATCGACCATATGCGTGAGATGAAGGACCGTGCGATCGTCTGCAACATCGGTCACTTCGACAGCGAAATCCAGGTCGAAGCTCTGCGCAACTATCGCTGGAACAACATCAAGCCGCAGGTCGACGAGATCGAGCTGGCTCCGAACCGCCGCATCATCCTTCTGTCCGAAGGCCGTCTGGTGAACCTGGGCAACGCAACGGGCCACCCGTCCTTCGTGATGTCCGCGTCCTTCACCAACCAGACGCTCGCGCAGATTGAACTGTGGACTGCAAAGCCGGGCCAGTACGAAGTCAAGGTCTACACCCTGCCGAAGTCTCTGGACGAGAAGGTCGCTGCCCTGCACCTCGCAAAGGTCGGCGCAGAACTTTCCAAAATGTCACAGAAACAGGCGGACTACATCGACGTTCCAGTCAATGGTCCGTTCAAGCACGAAGAATACCGCTACTAAGACGAGGCCGATCCGGATGGGCACGACTTCGGTTACGCCCTCTCCGGATTTCCTTAATCAACAGGAGTTACACTCATGGGTCTTTTCAGCACGATCATGTCCAAGATCTTTGGCCATGCAGAAGCCGCCACACCGTCCACCACCGTAGCCCCGGCTGCCGCTGGCGCAGCCGCTCCGGCCGCCGCCGCAGCAACCCCGGCAGCAGCTCCGGTGGATGTGGACGCCGTTCTGTCCGGTCTGGCAGCAAATGCCGGTCAGCCGCTGAACTACAAGACCTCCATCGTGGATCTCCTGAAGCTGCTCGGTCTCGACAGCTCGCTCCAGTCCCGCAAGGAACTGGCCGGTGAGCTGCATTATTCGGGCAGCACGGACGACACCGCGACGATGAACGTTTGGCTCATCAAGCAGGTCTATGCCGAGCTGGCCAAGAATGGCGGCAAGGTTCCGGCTGACTGGACGCACTAATCCGCGCCCCGTCCGCATGGACAACATGAAAAAGCCCGGCTGGTAACAGCCGGGCTTTTTTTTATGACGTTTTCAGGTGCAGCGATTTTTCCTCAGGGAAGGATCGGATTGCGTGGCTCAAGCGTCTGCATCGAACGCTCCACACCAGACGCCTGCCCCGCACGCAACTCCTCAAGCGACTGATGAAAAATCCGCACTTTGACCTCGACATGCCGGTCCGGATAACGCCACCGCTCGAACGCCAGAACCGTATCCGGCGCCGTGCTGTCCGGCTGATCGGCAAACGCCCATGACAGCCCGAAAATCGCCGCCATGGCATCCTGGTTCGTATCATGCCCAGCCAGCACCAGAAGCCGCGTGGACGCCGTGACACCCGGAATATCCGCAACCGGACGATCCGCCAGAAACGCACGAATGCCCTGCGCCATCACCCCGCTGCGCGCCTGCGCCACAACCGGCAGACGCCGCAGAAGCAGACTTTCCGCCTCATGAACCGGCATGACGGTCTTCAGCAGAGCCGGAACATCCGCTTTCGCAGATCCGAACACATCCACCGGAAAGCCTTCGGAATACAGCAGCAGCAGACTTTCCGCAGCCATGCCCCCCGTCGCAACCGCCCCGGAAAGATGCGGCGCGGCTTTTTTCCAGTCCAGAACCGCAACGTCGCGCAGACAACGCGCGGTATGCGTCGCCCCGTCACACGCTCCCGGTGCCATCAACATCTGCAACGCCTGCAATCCGTGTTGCACCTCCGGAGTGCGGGAGACAGGCAGCGCAGACGCAAACGCCTGTTCCGTTTCCTGTCGCGGTGGCACGGCCCGACCCGCCGCAATGGCATTATAGACAGGATCCGCACCCTGCGCCTGCCACTGCGCCGTAACGTGGCAGTCCGGCGCCACATCCCGCGCCCAGACCTGCCCGGTCTGCTGCGTCCTGTGATCCGCACCATCCGCCCAGACCCGGATCTGATCGGAACAGCTCTGTAACGGTCCAAAAGCCAGATGCTGATAATGTAACCGGACAGCCTGAACCATCGCCCCCAGCGCCACCGCACCATGCGGCGTCATCTCGCCGGGCGCCACGGACCACTCAGGCCAGTCAAACCCGGTCTTTTCCCGCAGAACGGCCGGAGACGCTGTCGGACTCCGGATCCCATGACGGGAAAGGAGCACGACTTTTTCTAGTACCGGCCCCGACAGGGCCGGAACATCGCCCGAACATCCCGTCAGGGACAATGCAAACAGAAGGGCACAGCCGGTCTTTTTCACGGGAAGGTCGCCGTCATGTTGAAGAACACGCTCCGCCCGGCCAGACGCCAGTAAAGCGGCGCATCACCATAAGACTGATTGCCCGCAAAATCGCTGATGGAGCGATTGTTGAAAAGGTTGGAAATCTTGAGGCTCGGCGTCACATCACGCATGAAACCACCGATATTGTGGATGCGCCAGCCCAGTGCCAGATCGGCCGTCACGTTGCCACGGATCTTGTACTGGTTTTCAAACGCCGCATTTCCAGCCGCATTCGTGGTGCTGTCCAGACCCCAGTGATGGCCGACATATTTCCCCATCAGCGAGAAATACGGCCCCTTCGGATTTTCATACAGCAGACCAAAGGATGCCAGTGAATCCGGCGTCGTCGCCACGCGCACGCTGCTGTGTTTGTAGCGCGCATCATTCACGCTGTAATTGCCGTAAAGCGAGAAGCCGTATCCGATGACATACTGCCCCTCAAGCTCGATCCCCCGATAAACCGCGCCGCCACTGTTCACATAAGTCGAAGTCGTCCCGATGCCATCCACCTTGATCTGTGCGGATGCGATATAATTGGAAAAATCGATGTAATAGCCATCCAGCGATAGCATCCAGTTCTTGCCATGATAAACCGAACCAACCTGATAATTCAGCGTCGTTTCCGGCTTCACGCTGCCAACGGACTGCACCTGAAAAACCGACATCGGCGGTGCAAGGAACCCACGCGCAATCTGCGCATAGGCACTCCAGTTTTTCATAATCCGTTGATTGATCGCAATGGATGGTTGCCAGGATCCATAATGCTGGGTGTCCTTCAGCGGCACCTTTGTCGACTTGTTCATCGCCGCATTATAATCCCTTGTGAACATGGAATATTTCACACCCGGCTTAATAATTGCCCCTTTCCAGGGGTGGATATCAAACTCAAGGTAGGGCTGCACCGTCGTGTTCAGATCGGAAATATCATAGCTGTAAGCCGACCCTGTTTTGGATGGCACCGGGATCGCATTTTTGCTCAGATCCAGCGCATAGGTGTAGCGACGGTCCTTCTGCACATCCGCCCACACACCAAACAGAATATCCGTATAGGCTGTATGCGCCTTGAAGCGTAACGTATCGCCGTAGGAACGGAATTTAGCATCCGCATATTTACCGGGAATGTCACTGGCATAGGTGGCCACCTTTTTCCCGGCCGTATTGTAGAACGTCACACCGTTCGCAGCCGTGCTCGTCTGGCTGGCATCCGTGCTTTCCGTATAATCATGCTCGAACCCGCTCGTATAAAGCTGGTTTTCCATCGTCAACCACGCGGCAAGGCGGCTTTTGAGGCTCACATAATCAAAATCTGACGTGTAGGTGCTGGGGTTATATCCGTAATAACACTGCTTGGACGGGTCGTTGCACAGCCCGTAATTCTTGCCGTATTTCGCATATTCCGCGAGCGTCGCACCCTGGGTCGTGTACTGCCATTCCTTGTTATACGTCGTCTCGAATGTCAGCGTTGTCTCGGGCGCAAGATCAATCACGTCCTTGAACATCAGATTGCTCCGGCGCTCGGCCGAATTGGTCAGATAGCCGTTTGTCTCTTCATGCTGCATATCGAGAAACGCACGACCAAACCACGTCTTGCCACTGTCAAATTCGATACCGCCCGCGCGCGTATTGAAGCTGCCATAAGTCCCGTACAACGACACACCGCGCTTGGCCGCTGGCGTCTTGGACGTGAATCCCATCGTTCCACCGAACGTCGCATTCCCGATCGTGGAGCCCGTTCCGGGACCGCGATCAATCTGCGCCTCCCCCAGAAAGTGCGAAATAAACAGCGATGATGTCGTATGGTGCAAATCGCTGGCATCGCCGAACGGAATGCCATCGAACGTCATGTTATACTGGCCGTCCTGGAAGCCACGGAGACTCATCGCCTCGGCCTTACCCATTCCGGGACCGTTAGGATTTTGCGAATAAACACTCGGCTGGAACCGGATGATATCGTCGATGCTGGCAAGCGGAATGATGTTATTACTCAGAAAGCCCGACTGAATTTTTGATGTCGGCTCCGTAATGTCCAACGGAACTGTCGCAGGCGCAATTCGCGCGGCATGACCGAGAACGGTCAGGTTTTCAACGCCGGGCGTAGCCGCTTTTTCTTTTTTAGATTTATGCTCCTCATGCTTTTTCTGTTTTGCATCAGAAACATCGGCGTAGGCGCTTCCTCCCAGCAACAGGGCACCGGCGAAGCACCCGGAAAGCAGGATATGGTTACGCATCTTGAACGTCATGGGGAATGGGCTCCAGTGAATGGCGCGCACTCCATACGGAAGGCTTCAGCTCAGGAAAACTGCTTTACCGTTCCTGAAATAAAACATTCACATGCTTTACTTCAAACTTTCATACTTATTTTGAAATATTTCTTATCTATACTTACGGTAACGGTCTTTTATCCGCAATCGGGTCGATTTTCGGTTCCGTCAGCGGACCTGAATCGATCACCACCACCAGATCCCCGGCAATCGGCGTCTGCTGCCGGTCTTTCGGCAGCAGAGCCTGAAAGCGCGGATCATAACTCGCGGCCTGCTCATAAAGCGCATCGATCAGCCCGTAATGATCCATGAATTTGTTCATGGTCGCCGGAATGCGAATGCAGCCTTCCGAAGCCGGATGACCCAGACGCCATTCGAGGAACTGCGGGTCGGTCGCATGGATTTCCAGCCGGATCTGCCCGGTTTCATGTCGTGGCAGCCAGCCCTTCATCGCTGTCTGCCACCCCATGTCCCACACGCGCGAGCCTTTGGCTCCAATGCCGCGAATGCCGTATTTGTTCTTCGTCCCTTCCGCCCGATAGCCCAGACGGTCCGCCGTGTTCTGAAACACCCCGGTCGGGGTGATGTAATAATATTTGCGCCCCGTCGTCCCGGTTGAGACCGGCGTCCCGCCAAGGGATTCCCAAGGGGCATCCGGCAGCGCCAGCACATAATCCAGATGCTGGATCATCTCGTTACGATCCACGACCATGATGAGCTGCGGCCGCGAAACCGGCATGTCCGCCTGCGTCACCACGTCCTTGGCAAGCGTCAGAAACGCCTTGCGACGTTCCGGCGTGTAGGTGCTGAACCCTTTGACATTATGCTTCATCAGCACCGCCAGACGGGACGCCTCTTCCCGCGCCACTTCATCGGACACGACCGGAAGATCGGGAATATCAATCGGCGGCGGCGCAAGATCAGGCTGCGGCGGCGTATCCGTCGGCGGGTTGCTGGCAGGCGGCGGGACGGACACCCCCAGCGAGGGTGTCGTATCCGGCTGATGCGTCGAGAGTTCCGGACCCGCACCATCGGGCCGCGCACAGGCCGCCAGCGGTGCCACACCCAGAACCATCACCGTGGACGCGCATAACAGGGCAGCAAACCGCGTCAGTCTGGAAACATCACGCATCTTCAGGACACCATCCTCGGGTTCAGAACAACAGACAGAACGCGAGGGAACAGTTTCCTGTCCGGCGTTCGGCATGACTGGGAGGTCGTCTAACGCCCCAGACACGCAAAAGGCATCACAGATCCAGAAGCAGACGCCGCGGATCCTCCACAAGCTGCTTGATCCGGACGAGGAAGCTCACCGCCTCTCGCCCGTCCACGATCCGGTGATCGTAAGACAGCGCCACATACATCATCGGCCGGATCACGATCTGCCCGTCCCGCACGACAGGGCGATCCTGAATGGCATGCATCCCCAGAATTCCCGACTGCGGCGTGTTCAGGATCGGCGTGGACAGCAGCGACCCGAAAATTCCGCCATTGGTGATGGAGAACGTCCCGTGCGACAGCTCCTCCAGCTTCAGCCCGCCCGTCCGCGCCCGCTTGCCGTAATCGGCAATGCGACGCTCCAGCTCGGCGAAGCTCATCTGATCGGCATCATGCAGCACCGGCACAACCAGGCCGCGCTCCGTCCCCACCGCAATGCCCAGATTGACGAAATCGCGATAGACGATCTCGTCACCTTCGATCTGCGCATTGATCGCCGGATAATCCTTCAGCGCGCCAACGACTGCCCGCGCAAAGAAGGACATGAACCCCAGACGGGCGCCATCATGCTTCTTCTCGAACTCGTCCTTGTATTCCGCCCGCAGCGCCTTGGCGGCGGACATGTCGATCTCGTTGAACGTGGTGAGAATGGCCGCCGTATTCTGTGCCGCCTTCAGATTGCGTGCGATCGTCTGACGCAGACGGCTCATGGGAACGCGACGCTCCCGCGCCTCATGCGAAGACAACTTGGGCGATGAAAGCTGGGGCGCCGGGGCAACAGCAGCAGGCTTCGGCTTTTCCTGCGCGGGCGGAGCCACACGCGCAGGAGCCGCTGCCTGAACCGGCGGCGCAGCAGGAACCTCGGCCACAGGAGCAGGAGCAGCAACCGGCGCCTCGGCCGTCTCGTCAACAGCCCCGAGCAGACCGCCGATCTCGACTTCCGTCCCCACAGCCACGCAGTCTTCCAGACGCCCGGCGGACGGCGCCGTCACCTCGACGCTGACCTTGTCCGTCTCCAGCTCCACAATGGTCTCGTCATGCTGCACATAGTCGCCGGATTTTTTAAGCCACCGCGCGACAGTCGCAGTTGTCAGGCTTTCTCCAAGCGCCGGAACCCTGATCTCGACCGTCATGCTGCTTCCCTGTCTTGCATCCCGCCCCGAAGCGGGGAAATGTCTGTCTATCCTGCGGGCCGCCCCTCAGAATCACGCCCGGAACCCTACCGGAAAAGGTTCGGCAATGCAGGATACTGCATCTTTGCCCCCAGCGGGAGGCGGAACCATCCCCGTCGCCGGACTTTGAAACCAAAACACAGGAGGCCGCAATGTCCCCCCCGCCCGACCGTCCTGAAATTCTGGACTCCGACCATCTCTCCGCCCGCACCCGCGAGATCCTGACATCCCGGCTTTCGGTGTCCGAGGCGCAGCCCCGCACGCTGTCATTGCAGGCCTATGCCGTGCTCGATGCGCTGCTCCCCG
>NZ_JAERLY010000030.1 GCF_018256155.1 Gluconobacter sp. Dm-62 | reverse complement strand
GACAGTGTTGAAAAAGTCGCGCTTGCTTTGAGAGTGAAGCACTGATTCATTCTTCGCAGGAGGACCCTGCAAATGATGGGTGATCGAACGAAAATACAGGAGGAACTGTTCTACGAGTTCCGTCTTGAAGATCATGTGCCAGCTGGCCACCTTTTGCGTTCAATTGATCGCTTTGTTGATCTGGACGGCCTGCGTGAGCATCTTCGCCCATTTTACAGCGGCACGGGGCGGCCTTCGATCGATCCCGAGCTGATCATCAGGATGTTAATCGTTGGCTACGTGATGGGTATTCGATCCGAGCGACGGTTATGTGAAGAAGTCCATCTTAACCTGGCCTACCGGTGGTTCTGCGGCCTTGGCCTCAACGGCCCTGTGCCTGATCATTCGACATTCTCGAAAAACCGACACGGACGCTTCCGGGAGAGTGATCTGCTTCGCCAAATGTTTGAAATGACCGTCCGACAGTGCATCGCCAAGGGACTAGTGGGCGGTGAAGGCTTTGCGGTCGATGCCAGCACGATCAAGGCCGACGCTAATCGGCAGCGCAGTGTTCCGAGCCCAGACAAGCTGCCAATCGAGGCCGCCCATCGTGCTGTGCGGGAGTATTTCTCGGTGCTGGACGATGCTGCATTTGGGTCTGCTACGCCCGTACAACCAAAATATATCTCTCCGGTCGATCCTGCGGCACGTTGGAACGCTGCAAGCGGTGGCCTTGCTTATTATGCCTACTGCATAAATTACCTCATCGACCTTAAATCGGCTGTCATCATGGATGTAGAAACCACGACAGCCATCCGGCAGGCCGAGGTTACGGCGCAACGCCGAATGATAGAGCGTACTCAGGAAACATTTGGAATATGGCCCGAAAAGCTTGCTGCGGATACAGCTTATGGCTCCGCTGAAAACCTTGCATGGCTGGTTCATGAGCGTGGCATAGAACCTCACATTCCGGTCTTCGACAAATCTGCCCGGCAGGACGGGACTTTCGAACGCCGAGATTTCACATATGACCACATGCTCGATCTTTACGTCTGTCCTGGCGGACAGGAACTGAAGCAGCAGTGGCGCAAGATCAACTCGGATCGACCAAACGCCCCTCCCGACAACCTACTTCGATACCGTTCGTCGAAACTCGCGTGCGACGTATGCACTCTCAAACCGAAATGCTGCCCCGATCAGCCCAGTCGTAAGGTCCTGCGCTCCGTCCATGAAGGCGCTCGTGATCTGGCCCGCGACATTGCCTTAACTGACGCCTATATCGTCTCCAGACGAGAACGAAAGAAGGTCGAAATGCTGTTTGCTCACCTCAAGCGCATTTTGAAGATCGATCGGTTGAGGCTCAGAGGACCAAACGGCGTCCGTGATGAGTTCCATCTCGCCGCAGCTGCTCAAAATCTCCGCAAAATGGCGAAACTGATACCTCCCGGAGCGCCTGCCTTATCCACCTGAGGCAAGAAAGCTGCACTTATGCCGAAGTGGTTTGGCAACACTTTCACTCTTCACCATGAGTTTTTCAACACTATCCCCCCAAAGCTGACAAGCTTCTCCTCACCAGCACCAGTCAAAACCTTGAGAGCAGGATATTCCCTCGGCTGCGGGAGCGGCGCTCATACCCACAGCGCCGCAGCACCGGAAAGACGTCCTGGGCCCACCGGCCATGCTCGGTGTCTTCCATGATGAGATGATCGGGCCACAACGTCGCCGGCGCCTCGCGGAAAAACGGCAGCAGCGCCCGGTCTTCATAGCCTTCGATATCGATCTTCAGCACATGCACGGCCGTCACATCACAGGCCTTCAGAATGTCCAGAAGCGGACGGATCCGCACTGCGGCACCGTGCCCCGCACCAATCCGACCGCCGCCAAAATCCCCGTTCACCTGCACGAGCTGACCAGAGCCTTCCTGATCCCCAACGGCGACACGGAAGAGATCCGCGCGCATCCCGTTCAGCCTCATATTGGTGGCCAGCCGCTCGAACAGCACCGGGTTCGGCTCAACGGCGATGACGCGGGCGTCTCTCTGGGCGACATAGAGCGAGAAGAACCCCATATTCGCGCCCACATCCACAAACGTGCCGCCTTTCGGCAGATGACGCCGCAGCCATTTCAGCTCACGATGATTGTAGCACGCGCCACACACCGCTGATTTTGCGTCTGTCTGATTGTCCTGCGGGTAAAACCGCACCTTCAGCCCGAACAGGGTCGCATCGACAAGACCTGAGGAGCAGTCTCGTTTGAACCGTTCCATGAACGGCCGACGCAGACGGCTGTACCCCAAGGGCGTGTTGAAGAAGACTTTCCGGATTTGCTTCTGCACGTCCGTCAATGGATAGGCACCAAAAGGAAGCGCACGCGTAAGGCTGTGCCCGTCCAGCACAACGTGCTCAGAAGACGGGTCTGAGTGTTCTGGCATAAAAGATGATGACCGTATGGAAGAGAGCAACGGGGCTTCGATGAAGCAAACGGCAGGGTCAGGACGTGCTGTGTCCGATGGACCACTTCGTCACAGCTTCCCGACCTCGCGGCAGAGCTGGAGCAGACCGCCCATCCGCTGCTGCAGCACGGCGCCGAGCACCATCACGCCCTCCAGCAGGCGCGCGCCTTCCGTATCCGCGCGTAGGCTCTCCAGTCGCCCTTTGAGCAGCGCATGCTCGATCTCGATCAGACGCAGCACGTCATGCAGACCAGCATGCAGGTCCTCGAGACCGGCTGGACGGGGTGGTGGTGGCAGTGGATCTTCAGGCATGACAATCCCTTGGACAAAAATGTCGGTTTCATGCGAGGATCTGACCATGACGAGTCACGGGCCACGCAACATTTCGATGCCAAGAGATACGGTTTTCCGACTTCCATATCAAGCGGAATATCGTATTCACGCCTCATTTCCGAATGAGGACCCTTTGCGTGCCCCGACATTCCAGGCGAAAGCGTAAACTCATGGACGACCAGATCCGCCTGATGCGTGAGCGCGGCGAGCGCCTCCGCGAAGCGGCCCAGAGTATTGGCATCACCCATGCTGCCAAGGCGGCGGGCGTGCCGTATACGACCCTGAGGGATTACATGAATGGCGGGGAGATGAAATTCTCCGCCCTTGCATCCCTGGCCCGGGTCTGCGGCGTGTCCCTGGACTGGATCGCCTTTGGCGCGTCCGGCGGTTCACCTTCCGGGGCGACAGCGGTCCAGACCACCTCGACCCGCCAGATCGTCGTGCCCTGGTATGATCATCATGAAGATGGCCTGCGGATTGGCCGCGACTGGTTGCAGAGCGTCATTCCCCGGGACCTCGCAGCCCTCTGCCTCATCAGCAATGCAGGCAATGCGATGGAGCCGACCCTGTCCTCAGGCGATCTGGTCATCGTGGACCGGAGCGTCACGGCTGTGACGGGCAGCGCGCTCTATGCGCTGGAGAGCGCTGGCGCTGTGCTGATCCGTCGTCTTGATCCCAAACTCGGTGGTGGGGTCCGGGTGATTGCTGACAATCATCGCTACCCGCCCCAGGACGTCGAAGCCGATCGTCTGGACTGCTTCAAACTGCTCGGCGAAGTGGTCTGGATCGGCGGCGTGCCTCATCCCTGAGGCGTTCTTGATATACGGGAACCTGTTTCTCGAAATAGGCGCATATCCGTATTGACGATGCGCGGGAAATCGTAGATCATCTGGCTTATTGAGTTCGTCGGGTGGCAGGGTCGTCCTGCCGCACAGGACCTGCAAGGAGCTGGCGATGATGTCTTTGTCCCGTTGTGTCTTCCGGTCTGGCCCCTGTTCCTGCCTTTCAGGGGGCGCCTGACATGGTCGTCTCCATCCTCCTTGTCCTGATCGTTCTTCTCCTGCTGGTGCTGGCGCTCGGATCGTCGGTCAGGCTGTTCGCCTGGCTCAAGGCCCGCGACATTCTGCCGCCTGCGGCTCTGATGCTGGGCACGGCATTGGTGATCCGGGTCGTCTTCCACGCCCACTGGGGGAGATAAGCGCTCATGACGTCTTCAACAGACGGTCTGTACAGCGAGGCGACCGAAGCAAAACGCGCGGCCCGTCTGGCTGCCTATCTCGAAGAATATGGTGCTGAGGAAGACGAGACACGGCTTCTGCTGAGATATGTCTCGTGGTTCGGAGCGGGTGCCTGTCTTTTGTGCGGCATCGCCCTGGCTCTGCCCTGGCATCCGCTCTTTGCGTTCGTTCTGGGCATGAGCTGTTGGACGGCTCCGCGTGAACCGTTTCTGCGAAAACTGAAAGCCGCTAAAGACCGCCGCCACCTTCGCGGGCTGGACTGAGACAGTCCGTTCGTTTTTCGGCAGGTCGCCCGCTTTTTTCCAATTGTCCCGTCATCGACTGTTTTTGCAAAAACAGCAAAGGATCCCGCATGTCTGCACGTCTTCTCAGAACCCTGGCCGTCACTCTGTCTCTTACGGGGCTAATCGCCCTGACAGGCTGTGCCTCGGAAGGAAACGAAACACTCAAAAACGAGACCAGTGCCTCCATTGACCAGAAGATCCATGATGGCGTGACCACCAAGGACCAGATCCGGGCCCTGTTCGGAGATCCGCGCGAGAGCACGTTCACCGACAGCGGCCATGAACAGTGGCGCTATGCGTTCACCAATGCCTCGTCTGACGCCGCAAACTTCATTCCGCTTTATGGCGATCTGCATCAGGGCACCCATGGCACGGAAAAGACTCTGACCGTGATCTTCAATGGCGATGTCGTCTGGCACCACACCATGAATGCCTCCGCCGTCAAAACCGGCAGCGGGTTGTTCTGAGGCTACATAAGAGAGAGCCCCCCTCTGCTGTTGAAAGCAGAGGGGGTAGCCCAGGCCGCTGAAGAACTGGATGCATCGTCCGGGTCTGAGGACATTTTCAAACCTTCCCAAGTCATCGTCGACGCCTCCGCTGGTCACTCAGTCTTCCAGCATGGCAGGACCTTGAGGCAGACAACTCCACTCTGCGGCCTGACCGAAGGGTTCCTCCTCGCCAGGCGGTGGAGAGACGACATTGCCTGACAGCACCAGCAGCCGGTTCAGCGGCTCCCACTCAAGAAGTGTTTCAAGCAGAGCAGTTGCGCAGTTCAAACGCAGAAAAGGGCTGTCCTGCGTCAGTTCTGTCATCAGGTCTGTCCGTAGTTCGAGGACGGATTCCTGCAACCCGCACGGCCGTAACCAGGACGCCCGCTGTCGTGCGAGCCGGTACAGGCAGAGATCATACGGTGGTCGATCCTGCGGTCCACCCAGTATGCGGCGCAGGAAGGACATATGAAATCCCGCCAGAACAAAGGGTCGCGGGGCATCCACCGGCATCAGGGCCCGGAACAGGGGATCGCTGATGGTCAGGGCAGGCTGACCATGCTCGTCGGGACTTTCTTCCAGATGACCCGAGGAACGCCGGGGGGCGCCAAGCCAGAGCAGGCTGCGTCCTTCGACGAAGCCATCCCTTTGCAGCAGCGTGACGGGAGCGCCCGCATAGGGCGCTCCTTTCTGATCCGGCGTGATATCGAGCAGTTTCAGGCGCGTGATGGGCCAGCGCGGCAGCCGGATCGGACTAGGGGTCATGACCCGCCTCCCGCGCGCAGCTGCGCCACAAGGGCGAGGAAACGCTTCTGTAACTGCGCTGGCTCAAGCAGATCGTTGAGATACCAGATCTCGGGCGTAAGACGCTGCTGCCGGTAGACCTCCAGTCTTCGGTCGAACTGCGCTAGCAGATGGGATTCCCAATTGTTTCGGGTCACGCGGTCCGCACCGCAGGCGCCCACGATCTCAACGTACCGAACCCGATCCTGAAACCGGATCCCCAGATCCGAAAAGAAGCGTGCCGGTGCCGCGATCTGGATGGGGGGCTCGACGTCCAGTGTAATGTCGGAAGGGGTAACCGGACACAGGGCTTCCCACGCGATCCGCTCGGGCGTGGAGTTGAGCTGCGTCCCATCTTCGGCAATTTTCCCTCCTGTCGGCAGATCGTTCCAGCACGCCATGGCCGCTTTGATGACTGCCGCCCAGGCCCAGGTTCCGCAGTCGCCAAGCCGGGTCAGGTGTTGCCCGGCCGGTGTTGGGATATAACGAAACAAGGAGCTGGGCGGCTGAGCGCGCAGACGCAGGCTCAGTTCGCGGTAGAGACGGAGGTCGTCCGGTGTGGGCTCGAAGAAAGAGCGCGCGACAGAGCACCCAGCACCCGTCCGGGTGCTGGAGGAAGGAAAGAGCAACATGATCGATTGTCCTGAATAAGAAGAGCACAGCGGCAACGCGCAGGGATGCTGCCGCGGGATAGAAGCGGAAACGAAGCTGACGTCAGCGGGCGACGGCGAGCACTTCGGAAAGCGGAAGCTCACTCAGCACGCCAGAGAGAATGCGGCCGGCGACGAACACGTCGTGAATCAAAGAGGCCGGATGATATGGAGCGCTTGTTTGCGGATCGTAGAGCTTCCAGATGCGACGATAATCGTCGTGACCGACAATCAGGTTTGAAAACAGGCCTCTCATCAGCCTGTCAAAACGCAGAACTCGCAGATCATCCCCGTGAGGCAAAGGCGCGAGCCAGCACTGGACACGACCGTCCAGTGGAACGATCAGTGTCGGTGCGCCATGCTCCTTTCCCACGCCCTGGCCGTTCTCGATCGCCTCAAGAAAAGGTCGATGAACAAGATCGTTCCGCAGTTCCGGATCAAGACTCAGGAAGACCGACGTATTGATCGTATCATGCGGAATGTGCGTCACGGTGAACTGTTCGGTCGGAGACCACAGACACATGCGTTCAGCAGAGTGGCTGGCACCGCCGGAATTGCCGACCAGCAGATCGAGCAGACAGGCTTCAATCAAAGTGGAGGCACCACCCTTTGGACGACCAGGAGAGCCTGTGGGGGCAAGCCCGATAATACGAGCTGGAATGTCAGAGGGAGAGAAAGACATAGGAGATCCAGTAAAAGACTGTGATCACCCGCAGGGTCTTGCCATCTGGCAGAGAGAACCTCTGGGGCGAGAGCCGCAGCGCAGCTCCCCTCCCCTTGTCTGCAAAAGAAAAAGACCTCCTCCGCTCCGACGGAATGCAACTCCCAGCCCCTGTATGTTGCAACTCCACCGGTTTCATAAGCCGCGCCAGCAGGCGATGACCAGCTGGTTCAGCAATTCAGACGGGTCCTGCTATTTTTCTCAAAAATCCACTGCCACGCACCAAGGGTGCCTTGGTCTGTAACAGATTTTCCGCACTCTCTTTGTCCGGCGGATGTCCGCCTGATATCCGCTCGGTGCCCCGTCAAGAGCGCAATCATGTCAGAAATCATTTGAGATCTTTCCGGTCCCGATCGTTTGGCATCCAGAAAAAAAATTGAATCCTTTTCCTCAGGATGAGCGATTTTTCTGGTGGCTTATTTTCAGTCTATTAAATCTGAAGGGGTCTGAGCGTGCGTCCTCTATGATGGGCGCTTTCAGTCTCGTGCCACTGCAGCAGTCAGGGTTTTTATGAAAATATTGTCCGAGAAGGAGATCATACTTCTCTTTCGCGAGGCCCGGATCAAGACACGCGGTCAAGAGCTACCTACGTTTCTTGAACTCCAATATGAGGCATTGCAGCCCAGTTTGAACGGCTCGCCTGACTGGCGTTCGGTCACGGCCGGCTTCTCTAGACTTGGCATTCGCAATGCCCGTAATGGCCCTTTGACGCCGGACACGGTCCGTAAGGCATGGCGACGCGTTGAACTCAAGGCTAATGCAAAAACCCAATTGGAACTACCAGCCTCTCCGTCGGTCCATCTTCTTCAAGACACCGCTGCGCCACCGACATCCAACACTGCCCGGCCAGCTCCAAAGGTGGATGGGCGTACAGGCTTCGACGGCCAAAGACCGAACGAGGAGTCACCATCGAGAAATTGGAGCGTAGAGGAAAAGCTGAAGGGGGCTATGCAACAGTTACGGCGTTCGGAGACTCCCATGCCGAAGCCAATTTCTGCGAATCAGAGATCGAAGGACAACAGGAACTAGCTCATCACGAAATAGTGATATTGCATTCCGCCGTCAGGACACCAGACGCCGTGAACCGTCAGGGCCGTCCAGTGACACGCCCAATAATATTATGAACGATCCAGACAATTAATTATGAAATAACTTCTATGTAATTATGGAGATGTTTTTTGATAAATCGAGGAAAGACTACATAAATAGGTTGATTGTTCTCCGGTTTTTCAAATTAAATACCTCATCCTCAAGAGACAAAATTTCTATCTGATGAGCGTCTCAAGGATGAGGTTATCTAATTTATGCCATTCCTAATGAAATGACTTTCATTCTGGTGGCGAACACTGGAGTTAATCATGGTTAGTCCATCGTCTGACGAAATAGCCCGTAAGACGCAAAAAGACGCGCCGCAGAACCTCTTGGACTGCGATAAAGCGAGCAAGCCGATCTGCCTGATTGGCGGGGGCCGCGGCGGGCGAGGAAAAACATCCACCCAGCGCTGGTTATATGAACGAGCACACAACGCCGGGAGATCAGTACTTCTCGCGGACGGCGATCATACAAATCAGTCCCTGCGAGGATTTTTCCCGGAGGCATCATCGCCACCTTCTGCAGAGCCAGCGGCAGTGGGTGCCTGGTTTGAAGCAGAGATCGAACGAGCCTCCACCACAGCCCAGTCCCTCATCGTCGATTTCGGTGGAGGAGATCAAACGATCAAGAAGATGAGCCGCGAATTATCTCTTGTCGAGAGCATCAACGAAGCAGGACTGACCCCGGTCGCTTTGTACTGCATTGGCGGGGATCCGGACGATCTGGGAGCGCTTTATTCATTGTATGATGCTTTTGCACCACCAGCTACACTCATCGTGTTCTCACGTTTCTCTCTTCCAAGCCACATCGATGCAGTTTCGTGGCTTGAGACCGCGGTCCGACAACATCAACCTCTTCAAGCCATCCTCAACGCCGGCGCTGAGCTCGTTCCAGTGCCGACCCTGAGCTGTGCGCATCGACTATCCGAGCGACGATTGAAATTTTTCGATGCCCTCTCGGGGGCCGGAAGTAACCCCCTTGGCGTTTTCGATCGCCAGCGGGTTCAGACTTGGATGCGCGAAATGGAAACAAGCTTCGCCAGAGTTACTCATTATCTTCCGTAATTCACGTCTGGGAACAGAATCATGACAGATACATCGAAATGCACATTCGATCGGCCGCTTGGCATGGTCGACGTCGCAAAGAAATACGGAATTCTTGAAGAGGATCCGTTGTGGCCGCTGATGGTCGCATGGGATGCCGCATGTCAGGCACTTGATGAGCAAAAGTGCGAATTGAGAAAATTCACGCAAGTTATTGATACTGAAATTACGGGCGCTCTCAGAGCTCGGACCGAGACCCTCACGGCAGAAACACGCAAACTCGATGCAGAAGCGGAAAGGTACGCGACACTTGCGCGGCAGATTCATGCGAAAACGATCCACGAGACGAGTGAGCATGTCGCGAAAATTGCCGAAAAAGCCTTTACCCAGCGCGTGCGATCTATCAATCGCAATACACTGGTCGCTTCCGCACTTGCAGCAGTCGTTCTCGCAACGTGCCTCTACGGGGTTGGCCATTTACGCGGCTACGATGATGGGTTCGCCATTGCGAAAGCAGAAGGCGATGCCTTTTATAAAGTCAACGACGCTGCGCGCATTGCGGAAATTACCACGATCAACAGCAATAGCGGTGAGGCTGCCCAACTATTTCAGGAGCATCCGGAAGAGCTGAAAGCGTGGGCCCCCCTTATCAAACTGAACCGGCTCGCGGTGACCAGTATCTGGGACATTTGTCGCCACAAAACATCGTTTGTTTTTGATAATGACCGCAATCAACTGGGTTGCTGGCTTCCTTTGAAAATCCCGACCGACCCAAATCGCCCAAGTACTATGCTTATACCCGGTCGACTTCCAGATCCTGTTACTGCGACTCTCGATGCGAGTGGATCAGATGACGGCAATCAATGAGACTTCAACTGAACAAGTCGTGCTCGTTACGTTACTTGGCACAATTGTGGAGACCCAGGCGGCGCACGGTAAATTGCTCTGTCTCTTGACTGAAGCAATTACCGCCCCCGCCCCCGGAGAAAGCGACCTGATATCCCTCGTGGGTAAGATCGCTTCTGCACTTCAAACGCAGGAGGCCAGAATTGCCGACCTGCATACGACTATTTATCGGCTTCCCGACAGTGTTGCTCAAACGCTGTCCACGGAATTACAGACGCTCCTCAGCGAAAATACCTGATGCTGACTTATCGAACGGGTGCGGGGGGCGTGCCCTCAGCCGCGCGCTTCATGGCTGACCACCTCCTTGAAGCAACCATTCCCAGCGTACAGAACGCACTGCTTCAATATTACAATGGGAGCAGCGCTCCGCTCGGGCCGGATATCTGCTCAGCCGAGCTTGGCGATTCCATTGATCCACGACCGCTAGCCGCGCTCGGCCTGTCGACGACAGAAAAAGGGCTTTCGCGCGAGATGATCATGAACCTGTTATGCGGGCTTCGGGCGGACGGCCGTCCGATATCCGGAAAACAGTATCAGTCCGGCACCACAGATATTGCTTCCACTCTCGATGTTTCGCTTGCGTCTTTATCTGATCCCCAGGCGTGGCAACGACTTGGCGGGATGGCAGCCGGATGTACACAGGACAACACGCGCCGCGCAGCATTTAAACGTCTGCTTCATCTTTACGGTGTTCCCCAGGATCATGCCGTTGACGAAAAGCTCAGCCTGCAGCTTGCCGCAGGCCTCAACTTCGCTGGGCAAAAGATATCCCGACAGACAATTGGAGACGCAATCACGTCCCGTCGCTCACCGATTGGTTATATCGATCTTACCTGGTCCGCAGACAAATCCGTTTCGATCGCCTTCGCACTGGCGAAAACTGATGCCGAACGCGCCATGATCCTGCAGGCGCATCAAGACGCCGTGACGGCTGCCATGGCCTTCATGGAAACACTCATCGGTCGTGCGAGAAAAGGCAAAGCAGGCTCAGGCGGCTTTGACCAGGGGCACATCGCATGGATGCAGTTTATCCACTTCACCGCAAGGCCTACCGTCGACCTGGAAGACACGGACCCGTCAAGTGGGGAAACCTTTACGCGCCCTGTCTCGGTCATGATCCCAGGCGATCCTCAGCTTCACACGCATGTGGTGGTGCCAAATGCGGTTGTCACACGGTCCGGTCGCGTCGGCGCCCTTGACCTCGATCGTCTTGGTGGACGGATCAAGGAACTCGGAGCTCTCTATCAAGCGTATCTTGCCCAGAATTTACGCAAACTTGGCGTCAAAATCGCGTTCGATCCAAAGACAGGAGCCGCGCGCCTTCCGGATGTGCCGGACGCCGTGCGCGATGCTTTCTCGAAGCGAACTCAGGGAGGCCGCGATGCGGCGCGACAATTTGCGACATCCCAGGGTCTGGAATGGGACAACCTGACATCTTCACAGCGTATCAGTCTGCTCAAATCTGGTACTCAGGGAGACAAAAGACAGCCCAAATCGGATGATATGGCCGATTTTGCATTCTGGAGGCAGACTGCGGCAGATCTTGGGTGGACTATTCCCGATTTTGTGGGCGATCACCCGATAACGCCATTGACCCACCCTGACCAACAGCTTGACCGCGCGCATCATCTGGCTGCCGAGCTGGTTGCGGAACGATTTAAAGAGAGCGCTGTCCTGGATGAAGCCACAGCGCGACATTGCGCCGCGCAGGCTCTGATCGCCGTCGGCGTCCATGCCCCTGAAGACATCGATATCATCATCAATACAATGCACACCCGGCCCCTGTTGTTGGACGGCGAGGAAACAAGGCTCATTTGCGTTGAGCATTACAACCGACGTGGCGACCGCAGTCTCAAATTTACTACAGGACTGCATGTGACGCGTGAGCAGACGGTGATTGAACTGGCACGAAACGCCGCCAACGATCGCGATGGTGCAATAACTGAGCCAGAAATTGACGAAGCCATTCTCGCGACCGGTCTGGACTTCTCCTCTTCCCACGGGCAGGCCCAACGTCGCGCCATGACGGCCCTGGCCACATGCGGACGTCTTTCTGTTCTCGTGGGTGTGGCTGGATCGGGGAAAACCACTCTTCTGGCACCGCTGGTGCAGGCCTGGAAAAAAGCTGGACGGACAGTCTGGGGCACTGCAATAGCCTGGCGCCAGGCGACTGATCTTGCAGATGCCGGCATTCCTGAAAATCAGATCAAAGCCTGCCATCCGCTCCTGCACGGCATCAAAACCGGCAAGATCTCCCTCGACGCGAACAGTGTGGTCATCCTTGATGAACTCAGCCTTCTGAGCACCATCCAGCTCCTCGAACTTGTTCAGGCGCAGGCGAATAGCAGGTGCCAGCTCGTTTTGATCGGCGATCCCCAGCAGTGCCAGGCGGTGGAAGCCGGACCCGTCGTAGACCTTTTACGCAGAGCGCTCGGACCAGACACCATCCCGGAACTGGTCTCCAGTGTCAGACAGACTTCTGAACGCGAACGCGCCACGGCTCTCATGCTGCGGGATGGTAAAAGTCGTGAGGCGCTTGACCGCAAACGTGAAGATGGCACGCTTGTTCTGGCATCCGGCGACTACTCCGACGTTGTTACGCGTATTGCCGATTTCTGGCTCGAGCGTCATCACGCAGGATACACCGCGCCAGATTTTTCTCTGACAGTATCCGCTCCGACCAATGCAGATGCCCGTGAGATTGCCCGTGAAATCCGCATCAGACGCCGACAGATCGGTCTTCTTGGAGAAGATCTGGTCCAGATTGATGCCATCGACCAGCATGGCACCACTTATCCCATGACAGTCGCACGTGGCGATCACGTCAGACTTTATGCGCGCACAAACGCCAGATACCCAACCGCCACTCGGGGAATCATCGGAAACAACGGATCCGTGCTCGAAGTCCTTGATGCTGACCAGACAGGACTGACCCTCCGCAACCGGACTGGCCGTGAAGGTTTCGTTGCCTGGACAACGCTCCAGCATCCTCAACGCAGCCAGATCCGGCTTGGTTACGGGGATGTGCTTTCGATTGATGCCACACAGGGCGTGACCTCGACAGAACATATCGAGGCCATGCCGCGTGGTTCGCAGGCCATCAATGCCCACCGAGCCTACACCCAGGGCTCTCGGCATCGGGAACACACATGGCTTGTAACATCCGAGGCAGCGGAACGTCGTCAGGTCGCAGGACGCCGCGCATTGGGAGATATCCGTCCCATTCGTTCCCGGGATATTCTCGACAATATGGCGCGGAACATGGCGCGTCCGGATCAACGCGAGGGCGCTCTGGCACTTTTGGACAAAGCCCGGGCAGGACGACACAGCGCGCATGCAACACTTCAGCAGGCCTGCCTGACGATTGAACGGACCCGACAACGGACAGGTTCCTCACCCAGTCTTGCTCCTGCCCTTGCTCGCCATCGTCACCAGAAAATCCATGACCTTCTGGCTGAAACTGTCTCTTCCTCCCTGTCTGCACAAACCGGGCATGCAACGAGCCTTTCAACAGGCGTGACCGATCTGACCGCCCATCTCAAAAAAACGATTTCTGACGCTCTGGCTCCGCTCGCGGACACTCTGCCCGCCTTCAGACGCCGCCGCGCACGCCGTCTGGCGCGCAAGAGAGCGGAAGAGCGTCTTCGTCGTCAGGAAACGCGGAGCTGGCGACGGATCGAACGGCCTCTGACGGATGAGGAGATGCCGGACTGGGGAACCCCGGATTATTTCGCCCTGATCGGTCTTTCCGATGCGAACGGTCGGCGCTCGATAGACATGAGCGATGCCTTCGACTTCTACAAACACGCGCTCTGGCGCAAAGGGGACGCCCGACGCGGCAAACCCGTGGGATTAAAGACTGCGACGCGCGAAGTCACACGTCTCTTTCAGCTCACTCTGCCAGAGGCGTATTCCAGCAACGGGCCTACAGATCGTTATCAGGATCTTGTCCTCACGCCTCAGGGCCAGCCGTCTTCTTTAACCGATCACCTGATAGACGACCTGAACGATATGGAAATTGCGTTTCACGCCTCCGCCAGACAACCAGACAGCAGAGTTTCCATATCCCACCACGCCCTCGTTTCCGCGCTGTCGGCATTTGATCTTGAAACGGTTCTGGCTGTCTGCGATCGTTTTCTGCTCCTGGCCCGCCCTGATGAGCGGCAGTCACCGGGCATTTCGTCCGACAGGACTCTGACCGTCACATCTGAACGGCATCATTCTGGAAAAGCGAAAGCGTCCCGCCATGACCGCCAAAGACACTCAGGATACGATCTCTAAGTCCGCGAACAAGAGCCGGCCCTCCCTGGGGAACCCCTGGCAGAACTGGCACATCAACCTTCGTAGCGGCATGACTGCCCGTGATCTCAATCTCCGTCTTCAGGCAGTGCTGTTCACGGCAGAACATTATCGTCATTGCAGACCCTACTGGATTAGGACTTTTGGGGCAGAGAAACCCCTTGGCTATGAACCGGATGCACAAGAGCAGACGATGCTTATCCGAGCGGACCGTGCAAGGCGGTATCGCCAGACAACAGTCACAACCTATCTTCGCCTGCAATATCTACATGCACAACTGGCGCAGGCCGTCGGATCAGGACGATCCCAATCGGCGTCACAGCAGGCACGGTTGAATTTCCTGAATGAGCGCATGTCCCGGCTTCAGGATATGACAGGTCGCATTGGAGCATCAGATCCTTTTGATTTCGCTGCCCTTCACCGGGGATTGAAGCCCCGTCGCCTGCGACTAACACGCCTGACGTCGCGGGAGATGACCTTTATCGACTATGAAGAGCGGCGCCGAACCCTGCTTCTTGCCGGAGTTTATATCATCGGCCAGGCCATCCATGTTGCAGCTCGCCTGATTGTCCACCACGGTGATACGATCAATGTGTCCTGGAACCTTCTGGCGCATCTCTTTTCTGAAGCTGTCGAACCCGGAAGCAGACGCAGTCTTTCCCACTACCTGATGGACCAAACGTCGGTTCAAATTCGTAATGATTTGGAGCAATTCATCACCGTAACATATCCCCTGAGCGGAGCACGCACCAAAAATCGACAGGCCAAGACGGACTCCAAGTATCTGGGTCTGACGAGAAGCGTGTTTTTGGATCTGAAAAAATATTATGAACCAGTGGCTGCCCAGTTGGGTGCCATGCACCTTCTCGCCTGCCACCGTACCGAGCCGGCACGCCCGAATACCGGGCAATGGCCTTCTGTCATCCCACCTGAGAGCGGGGCCCCTTCTCTGATGCGGGGTGGTTATACCCTTCTTGAGGATCCGGAAGACGAGGACATGACCTATGCGACGATCGGGCATACCCTGGCCCCGGAACAGATCTTGACCCGTCAGTTACCCGCGGCCCGTTCAAAAAAAAGGAAATCCCTTCTCACGAGGGGAGATTTCATTCCGCTGAACGGCGATTTTCAGTCCTCCGCGCTGTCCAACGATACCGGGATGCGCTTCAGAGATAATTCGATCTCTGTTTTTCACGATCCCTTCTCTAATAAGAACTATCATGTGAAAGATCCGAGTTCTCCGTACAAGTCTGAAATTGACAGCTACGAGTATGACGAGAACCAGCCTTTCCATATTCCAGAGTATATTCCACAGCCTTCAGAGCCGGACGATCTCGAGACTCTGCCAGGCCGTGAGTGCTCTGCGGATAACCAGGGGCCGCCACCCCAGACAGACGGCGCCGCTTCTGTGTCCGACGATCATGACAGACGCTTTCTGAGTGCCAGGATTCCACTTCGGCTGCCTCCGTTACCGGAAAATGTTTTAGCGGCTGCGCTGGCGTATCAGGATCCCAACAAAAAACCTAAAAAATAGTGTCCCGGAAAATCCGGACTCCAGCAGACGGATCCCACTTGCTTCTCTTCAGGCCGAACATAAGTCGCCTGGAGAAAAACAATGACGTCTCAGTATTCTTCCGCTCAATCTTTCCCTGACCTGATCCTGGCGTCTGAGTGTAGCAGCGTCATCGGAATATCGAGCCGACGCATCCTCCCTTTGATCCAACCTGGCGAAGTCGTGCACCGTAAGGAGGGACGGCGGGCACGGGTATTGATACCAGCGAGCGCATGCCGACGATATCTCCAAAAGAAGATGGCAGCTGACAAGACGCGCGGTACGCTTGCCGGGGATATGGAAACAGTCCTGCAAAATTATTATTGCATCCCTGCCCTGATAAAGATCGAATACGCGGCAAGCTTTTTTGAAACGTCGCGATCGACGCTGAGACGCTGCGTCTCGGACAATCTGATCACAAGCCTGCATATCGGTCGGAGTCATTACGTTCTGTCGGAATCTGCCGCTCATCTTTTCCGGCAGAGAGCTCCTGATCATGCATGAAAAAAAATCTCGGGATATAAATCGATCCTATCGGGAGCCTGCCGGGATTTCTGACCATCCGCTTCGTACGCTTGCTAAAATTCTCGCACGCCAAGCGGCCCGAGAATGGTATGAGGGTCAGATCAGCCCTGATTTGGACGTTTTCCCACCGCCACCTGACAGAAAGCTGCCGCCATGAAAGTTGTCCTTTATGCGCGTTACTCCTCAGACAATCAGCGGGATGCGTCCATTGAGGATCAACTGCGGGCGTGCCGGGGTTATGCTGACACACAGGGCTGGACGATCGTTGACAGTTACAGCGACAGGGCGATTTCGGGGGCATCCCTGATCCGACCTGGGATCCAGGAGCTCATCACGGATGCCAATGCTGGTCGCTTCCAGATCCTCCTGACAGAAGCCATGGACCGCCTGTCCCGCGATCAGGAAGATATTGCCGGTCTGTTCAAACGCATGAGCTTTGCAGGGGTAAAGATCGTCACCCTTTCAGAGGGTGAGATCAATCATCTCCATATTGGCCTGACCGGCACGATGAATGCGCTCTATCTCAAGGAACTGGCCAACAAGACCCGGCGGGGTCTACGTGGCCGCGTCGAACTGGGCAAATCCGGTGGCGGCCTGTGCTACGGCTACGATGTTGTCAAACAGCGCGACAGTCATGGCGAGGCGATCTGTGGCGAACGCGCCATCAATGACGAGCAGGCGCAGATCGTCCGTCGGATCTTTCGGGACTATGCCGACGGCAAATCTCCCAAAGCCATTGCTCTTTCACTCAATGCTGAAGGCCATCGCGGCCCCCTGTCCGGAGCCTGGAGCCCATCAACGATCAATGGCAACCGCGAACGCGGCACCGGCATCCTCAACAACGAACTCTATATCGGCCGACTGGTCTGGAACCGCCTGCGCTACATCAAGGACCCCAGCACAGGGAAACGCGTCTCCCGCCTCAACCCTGAATCCGAATGGGTTCTTCAGGACGTGCCTGACCTCCGGATTATCGAGCAGGATCTCTGGGATGCGGTCAAAGCCCGTCAGAGCAAAACAACCTGGTCCCAGAAATCCCGCGGCACCGGCACACACCCCCTCAACGCCCTGCAACGTCCGACCCATCTTCTGACAGGCCTCATCAAATGCGGCTGTTGCGGCGGTGGCTTTTCGATGATCTCCAAACATCACCTCGGCTGCTCAACCGCCCGCAACAAGGGCACCTGCGAGAACCGCCTGACGATCCGACGGGATGTTCTGGAAAAATCCGTGCTCAACGGACTGCGGACCCAGATGATGGACCCTGCCCTTTTCAAAGAATTCTGCGACGAGTTCACGCTCGAGATAAACCGTCTGCGGATGGAAAAAGGGGCCGATCTGGTCGCTCTGAAATCTGAACTGCCCAAAATCGAGCGCGAACTCGACAAGGCCGTGCAGGCGATCCTCGACGGTTTTGCCAGCCCTGCTCTCAAGACACGCATGGAGGAACTCGAAGCCCGCAAGGCAGAAATCGAAACACAACTGGCCGATGCGCCTGCTCCACCTCCCCTGCTGCACCCCAACATGGCCGAGCTGTATCGCCAGAAGATCGCGTCTCTCCACAACAGCCTCCAGAACAAGGCCGATGCCACGCAGACGATGGAGGCAATCCGGTCCCTGATTACGCGGATCCGCCTCATTCCGGAGAATGGGGAGCTTGGGATTTTTCTTGAGGGTGATCTGGCTGCGATGCTGGGATTTGCGACGAACAGAAAGAGCGCCGAGCGTCACCCTGATGCTGGCGTTTTCGAGAAGTTTTTAGTGCAGGATACATTGGTTGCGGGGGCAGGATTTGAACCTGCGGCCTTCAGGTTATGAGCCTGACGAGCTACCGGGCTGCTCCACCCCGCG
>NZ_JAERLY010000002.1 GCF_018256155.1 Gluconobacter sp. Dm-62 | reverse complement strand
CCCCCCAAGCCCGATCACGCCACCCCCCAGACCCGCGACCAGTTCAGCTGGAACACTTCCCGGCGCATGCCAGACAAGCGACACCGCCAAAATCGCCATTACGGCTGAAAATGCCCCGTCCGATGCCCCATCCCGCCGACGCACAAGAACGGACCAGAACAGAACCAGCAGCAGCGCCAGCACAACAGATGTCTGAGCTGGAAACAGGACACCTAGCAGCAGAGCGGGAACGCTCCATACCGCCGGACAGGCCTCCCGATCCAGTGCTGCAATCACTCCGATCGCAACCGCCACAACTGCTGGCGACAGAGCCAGAATGGCCGCCAGCGCCGCCAGACAGAGGACAACAGCTCTCCCAACCTGCCCGGGCTGAACAGCCTGCAGACAGGCCGGAACAATCAGAACCGCAAGGCTGAGAGAGACCGGATCAACATGAAAAAGGGAGGCGAAAATATGCAGGGCGCGGTCCGGACAAAAGGTGGGAACGGACCGCAACCATCACGACCGTCAGATCATGGCGAGAGATACCTTGCGTTTCGGCGGAGGGAAAGCACCGTCCAGCGTTTTGAGATCCGCCTCTGTCAGGCTGATCTCCAGACTGGCGAGATTTCCCGCCACATGCTTCGGAGAGCCGGCCTTCGGAATAGCCATGATATTCGGCCGATGCAGCACCCAGGTCAGTGCGATCTGGGCCGGATCGGCAGGCCCCTGCGACGTCTCATGACGCGACGCCACGTCTTTAAGGGCCGGATGATCCAGCAACTCCCCACCCTGTCCCAGCGGCGAATACGCCATCGTAACAGTCTCGGAGTTCAGATCATGGTCGAGCAGATCGAACTCGGTCCCGCGATGTTCGAGATTATACAGAACCTGATTGACCAGACAGTTTCCGGACAGGCTCTCGATTTCTTCCATGTCATCGACATCGAAATTCGAAACACCCCAACCCCGGATCAGTCCATCATCCTTCAGATCCTCGAAAGCGCGGATCGTCTCCTCCAGAGCCGTACCCCCGCGCCAGTGCAGCAGGTACAGATCCAGCCAGTCGGTGCCGAGATGCTTCAATGAACGCCGACACGCCTTGCGCACACCATCATAAGACGCATTGGACGGCACAACCTTGCTGACGAGATAGACGTCATCGCGCACATCCGCGATCGCCTCGCCCACCAGATCTTCCGACCGGCCGTTGCCATACATCTCGGCCGTATCGACAACCTTCAACCCGGCTTCCAGCCCCTGACGCAGGCTTTCGATTTCGTCCACGCGCCGCGCGGCGCTGTCGCCGACATTCCATGTTCCCATGCCCAGCGCGGGAACCGTGACACCATTCCTGAGTGTGACTGTTTTCATGATCATTTCCTGTCTGTGCTCTCAGACAACGACAGGATCCGCCGGCTGTTCCCTCACAACATCAGCCGGCGCCACACCATTGGCCGCCAGCAGCTCCCGCAACTTCCGCACAATCGGGAAGACCTCGACGTTGTGATCGCCGCCCAGTTCGCGCCAGGCGTTCTGTTCCAGTTCCATGATTTCCCGGTCTTCTTCAAAAATCCGGTTCGTAAAGATACCCAGCGCAGGCCAGATCATGTCGATCAGGAACGGCGTTTTGGGGCGCAGCACCGAAAGCAGACCGAACGTCTGCGTGCTCATCCCGTCCGCTGTGTCGGGAACGTAAACGCTGAACAGTTCCATGATCAGATCGCCGTCCTTGTCATGGATTTTCAGGCTCTGATACGGATAGGTCGTGCGAATGCTGACGATTTCCTCAACCGGCTGCTCCCGGTTCGGGTCATCATGATGCTTGCCGAAAATCAGCCGTTCCGCAAGGGGCTGCTGGTTTCCACTGCGCGCAAAACTGTATCGCGCCTCGATGAAGTTCTCGCCCGCATCCTGCCCCAGAAAACGCGCCTTGATCTGCCCCATCTGGCGGCGGTGCAGGAACTGATGGTTCATGTCCATCAGGTTCTCATGCATGAACGTGTAGTGGCATTTTACGACTGGGCTGAAACGCCGCGTCTTGAACGCCGGAGTATCCACCTGCGCCAGAGGCGGCAGGGGCACGCTCTCCGCCTTCGCCGCATCGCCCGGGAAAATGAAGATCATCCCCCCCGCCTCACGACAGGGATATGTCTTCACACCATTCGGCAGCTTGCCCTTACCGAGATACGGCACATCAATGCACCGGCCGGACCGCCCATAGGCCCAGCCATGATAGCAGCACTGCACTGCCTCACCGCTGACCTTGCCGAGACTGAGCGGAACCTGACGATGCGCACAGCGGTCCTCAAGTGCGAAGACCGTGCCTTCCTCGGGACGCACCAACGCTATGGGATGACGCCCGAACCGCCGCCCGATCGTCTTGCCGCGCTTGAGATCCTTTGACCACGCCAGCGGATACCAGAAGTCTGGATTGATATCGACGCGACGCAGGTCAGTTTTGAAAGATGCGGCGGAAGAATTCGTGGGATCTGGCACAGTCAGGCGTCCTCTCCAGTGAAATGAAAAACACCCCGGATACGGCGCGCTTTCCATCAATGGCTTCAGACACAGTTTGAAACCTTACCCCGCCTTTTTCCAGCCCCGCTCTTCCTGTTTCCAGTACACGAGATTGTGACCAGAAGATTTCATCGCCACCCAGCGTTGCCTTGCCCGCTGAACCGATTGCGGATTTCCACCATCAAACAGATCGAAAACCCGAGTAAAGGGCGTGAACTCATCGTCCCCCGCCCCATCAACGCGAAACAGGAACCGCGCCTCATTAGGCACGTCCTCGCCCTCGGTCAGCCAGATCGGCTGCCGGACTGCATGACCGCTCTTGACTGTGCCATGCGGCAGCCAGACCGGATCTCGGCACGCCCAGAGCGCCGCATCCAGCGTCATGACCGCAGCCGCATCCGGGCAGCGCACAAGCGCACGCTCCCCCGCATCCAGCGTCCGGCCCAAAAGGGCCGGAAGCGCTTCTTCAAGCGGCGTACGCGTCAGATGATAGAACCCGACATCCACAGCGTGGTCCCGCTCCTCAGGCGCTGGCTTCGTGGGCCTTCACAAAACAATCCAGCAGACGGACACCAAACCCGGTCGCACCCTTCGGCGCGATAGCGGACGCCTTGGTCTTCCAGGCTGTCCCGGCGATATCCAGATGCGCCCAGTCCGTATCACCCACGAAGCGCTTGAGGAACTCGGCTGCAAGAATGGCGCTGCCTGGACGGCCGCCGATGTTCTTCATGTCGGCAATGTCAGAGTTGAGTTCGCGGTTATAGGCCTCGCCCATCGGCATCCGCCACAACCCTTCACCAACCTGCGCACCCGCCTCCGCCAGACCTTTCGCCAGCGCATCACTGTTGCTGAACAGACCCGCGTTCTCGTAGCCAAGGCTGACCACGATCGCACCCGTCAGCGTCGCCAGATTGACCATCAGCTTCGGGCTGAAGCGCGTCCGCGTATAGGACAGCACATCCGCCAGAACGAGACGGCCTTCCGCGTCGGTATTCAGCACTTCGATCGTCTGCCCGTCATAAGCCCGCACGATATCGCCCGGACGCTGCGCCCCGCCGGACACCATGTTTTCGACAAGGCCCACCACACCGATCGCATTGACCGGCGCCTTGCGACGGGCCAGCGCGCTCATCAGACCGATCACGGTCGCAGCGCCACCCATATCGGTCTTCATCTCGTCCATACCGGCCGCAGGCTTGATGGAGATGCCGCCGCTGTCGAACGTCACACCCTTGCCAATGAATGCCAGAGGCGCCTCGCTGCCACCGCCATCATGACGGACAATGACAGTCCGCGGCTTGTGCACACTGCCCTGCGCCACGCCCAGAAGCGCGCCAAAGCCCAGTTCCGTCATGGCCTTCTCGTCGAGAACCTCAACCGTCAGGCCAAGTTTACGCAGCTCTTCGATCCGCTGCGTAAAGGTCTGGGGATAAAGCACATTCGGTGGCTCGCTCACGAGATTCCGCGTCAGGATCACACCCTGGGACACCGCATCCAGAGCCGCCCAGCGCGTCTGCGCTGCTGCCGCATCGGACACCGTGACATGCAGCGTCTTCAGAACCGGACGGCTGTTAGGCTTCTTCGTGCGATACAGATCGAAATCATAGGATGCGAGGCGGGCACCCAGAGCCGCTTGCGGAGCAAACTGCTCCAGCCCTTCCGCGACGGCCAGAACCGCACTCTCGACACCATCCAGCAACAGCACCGCACGACCGGCCGCGTTCTCGACCGCCACGGCATCCACAGCAGCACCTTTCGGCGTCACGCCAGCAAGCACGATCTGCGACAGGCCCTCGGCCGGAGCCGGGAGTACCACGCTCTGCCCGGCCTCGCCCTTGAAACCCTTCAGGGCCACAGCACGCGACACGGCACCGGCCGAAGCCTTGTCCAGCGCGGCAAATGTCTCACCAGCGGCCGCATCACACAGCAGGACAACCGCCTTGGGCGCATCTGCAGAAAAGGCTGGAAAGGAATCGAAAATCACTGAAAGCATGATGGTCCTGCCGTCTGGAATATGAAGTCGTTGCCTCCGTTATCGGGAACACCGACCGCCCATACAAGTCCTCCCCTCTTCCGACCCGAAGAAAGACCACGTGATGCGCCGTTCTGTCCTGACGCTGATGCTCTGCTCCGGCCTCGCTTTCGCTACCCCACAGGGGCATGCCGCGCCTGCCAGCACCAAACCCACCTCAAAAATTACCGACATCCAGCCTATCCTGATCGGCAACAGACCCGTCACAGTTCACCCCACAGGGTTTCCCCCCGTAACCATCACCCCGTTCTGGCGCGAGAACGGAAACGCATGGGGCTACACCCTGTATGCCGTCAGCACCCCCGAGGCCGAGGCGCCTTACCGCACAACCCTCGTGGACACGGAGGATGCAGACCATAATGGCCAGCTTCTCGACATGGTGCAGGACATTCCCCACACCGGCGAAGACGCGCTCCAGACCATCCATTTCGCGTCCGGCCGCGTGAACGGGAAACCGGCCCTCCTGCTGTTCGTGAGCACCCGCGACAACGGCACCAATCCCGTCCCCCAGCTGAGCCCGGCGCATATCCGCGTCTACCAGCTGACGAAAGGAGACGGAGAACCGGGCAGCACACTGTTCTATTTCGCGCTCCGCACCACGCTCCAGTCTCCTGTCACAACATGCCACGCGGATATCGCCCTGAGTGCCGCAACAAAAATCCCGTTTGCAAAATGGAACGGAGATCAGGAGCCTGTCCCAACCTGCCCGCAATAACGGGTGCATCAGCACATGACGCAAAAGCCATCTTGGAGTAGTCTGGGCAAATGACTTCTGCCTCCCCCATCATCGTCCGCGCGGACGATGACCGCGCTCTTCTGGCCCTGGCATTCCGGCTTGCCTCCGAAGCCTCGGACATCATCAACGCCATCCGCGAACGCGGCTTCCGGACAGACATCAAAGACGATGCCTCCCCGGTTACGGAAGCGGACCATGCCTCCGAACAGCATATCCTGTCCGGCCTGCGCGCGGCCTGCCCGTCCATCCCCGCCATTGGCGAGGAAGAAATGTCGGCCGGTATCCGGGTGAGCGCGGAAGACTCCTACTGGCTGGTTGATCCGCTGGACGGAACACGTGGTTTTGCATCGGGCGGGAAAGACTTCACCGTCAATATCGGTCTGGTCCGCAATGACCGGCCAGTTCTGGGCGTGGTCGCCCTCCCCGGTTACGGCCTGATTTACAGCGGCGGACAGGGCCTCGGCGCGCATCGCTCGGATGGCACAAACAGCACGCCGATCCATACCGCCACACCCTCTGAAGAGGGCCTGCGCGTGCTGGCCTCCAGCCATCACGGCAATCAAGAACTGCTGGACCGCTGGCTCGCTGGACGCAAGGTGGCCTCGATCGACAAGCTGTCGTCTTCGGTGAAGTTTATGCGGGTCGCCGAAGGGGCTGCGGATTTTTACCCCCGCTTCGGACCCACGATGGAATGGGACACGGCGGCCCCCCAAGCCATTCTTGAAGCCGCAGGTGGCGCCCTGCTCGACGAGAGCGGCACGCCCCTGCGCTACGGCAAACCCGATCGGCTGAACGGTTCCTTCTACTGCACGGGAGGCGCATCTTGAGCGACACACCCCATACCGAACGCCTGACCGCCACACCTGAGGGCATCCGCCGCTCCGCCGAACTCCTGAAAGCCGGCAAGCTGGTCGCCTTCGGAACCGAGACCGTTTACGGCCTTGGCGCCATTGCTTCGTCCGACACTGCTGTCGCCCGGATTTTCGCCGCCAAGGGACGCCCGCGCTTTAACCCGCTCATCAGCCATCTTCCGGATGCCAAAAGCGCCTTCGCACAGGCCTCGCTGAGCGGCAGGATGGAAGAGATCGCGCACGCTTTGGCCGAACGTTTCTGGCCCGGCCCGCTGACCATGGTGCTGCCCCGCTCACCGAATTCAACCGTCTCCGATCTCGCTGCCGCAGGCCTCTCCACGCTGGCGCTACGTGTTCCGCGCGGCAAAACGGCTCTGGCCCTGCTTCGCGAAGTCGGCGCGCCCGTTGCCGCGCCCTCCGCGAACGTCTCGGGCACTGTCAGCCCGTCCGATGCCTTCCACGTCCTGCGCTCGCTGGACGGACGGATCGACGCGGTTCTGGATTCCGGCCCCTGCTCGATCGGCGTGGAAAGCACGGTGCTGGATCTGACACGCGAAGTGCCCGTTCTCCTGCGTCCGGGCGGGGTTACGCTCGAAGAGCTGACCGAGCTCTGCGGTCCGATCCGCCATCCGGACGATTTCGCAGAGATCGCCCCTGCCTCTCCCGGCAGACTGGCCTCGCATTATGCCCCAAGCCTGCCCGTCAGACTGGACGTCACGTCCATTGACCCCGACGAGGCCCAGCTTGCTTTCGGCGCACCGCTTCCGGGAGCCGGACTGACATGGAATCTGAGCGAGAACGGCAGCCTTGAAGAAGCAGCCGCCCGTCTCTTCGCCGGACTACGCTTTCTGGACGCTGAAGGGACCCGTCGCGGGCTGAAAACCATTGCCGCCCAGACAATTCCCCGCCACGGGCTGGGTCTCGCCATCCGCGACCGCCTTCGCCGCGCCGCCGAGCCCCGCACCGACAGCATGACTCCTTCCTGACCATGAGTCGCGCTCCGGATCCGCGGGAGGTCAAGATCCTGTCAGACATTCTGGCGCTGGTGCTGGACGAGCAACCTGGCCACGCTGCCAGCGCACTGGAGCGGATCCGTCAGATGGCACGACGCGATAGCGTCACGGGCGGCGCGCTTAAAAACCTCTTCATAACCCGCATCGGAACTGTGCCGCAGAACGACGCCTCCGAACGGGAGAATGGTTTGCGGGAACGGATTTCCGGACTGGAACGCCGCCTCAGCCGGAGCGAAGCCGACACCCGTGCCGCCCAGACGCGCCTGGGACGATCCCAGATGGACGTCAGTCTGCTGCAGATGGAGATAGCGACCACAAGAATGCAGAAACCCTGGCGTTATGTCGCTCTGGTTTTTGCAGTGGGCGCAGGGCTTCTGGTCGGCATTGCCTCAACGCAGCTCTACCACAGCCTGACGGCTACGATGACACCCATCGACCGGGCTTCTTATCTACGATAGAAACTGTTTCGTTTTTTCGCCTTCCTCCCGCCACGCGCTAGGGATAGATGAAGGGCCATGGCCTCATCCTCAGGTACCTCCAGGCGGCACATCCTGCCTCTGCTCGACCGCTATATTCTCCGTCAGCTCCTCATCGCCCTGCTGGCGCTGACAGGAGGTGCGACGGCATTGATCTGGCTGACCCAGTCGCTGCACTTCGTCTCGATGGTGGTCCAGCATGGGCTTTCTTTGCGGGTATTCATCCAGCTGACCTCGCTGATGCTCCCGACCTTCATCGCGGTCATTCTGCCCATTACGACATTCCTCGTCGTACTGTTCACCTATCAGCGAATGGTTGGCGACCGGGAACTCACGGTCATGCGCGCCGCAGGCCGTTCCCCGCTCGAACTGGCCAGACCGGGCCTTCTCTGCGCACTTTTTTCCGTGATCCTGTGCTACGCCCTGACCCTGTGGCTCGCTCCCGTCTCCTATCATGCGTTTCACCGCTACGAGTTCCAGATCCGCAACCGCATGGCGGCTTTCCTGCTTCAGGACGGCGTTTTCACCAACCTCTCCAGTGACATGACCGTCTATGTTCGGGGACGGACCAATGATGGCCAGCTCCATGGCGTGCTGGTCGAAGACGACCGCGATCCGGATTCTCACACCACGATCCTGGCGGAGCGCGGAACCATGGTCGTGGTCAACGACCAGCCCCGCGTCGTTCTCTACGACGGCTCCCGCGAGGAAATAGACCGCCATACCGGGCGACTGAACATTCTGACCTTCGGACGCAATACGATCGACCTCACCTCGGCGCGCCAGAACAACCATGAAGACCGGGACCCAGACGAGATGTCGCTGCGCGAACTGTTCCATCCCGATCCCCATGAAGTGTCCGAACGGGATCGTGGCAAGAACATCGTCGTGGCCTGGCGCCGCCTCACATCCCCATTGACGGCTCTGTCCTTCGCGATGATCGGTCTGGTCACGGTGTTACGCGGCGCATTCTCCCGTCATGGCAACATCACACGCCCCCTGACCGCCATTCTCACTGTCGTCGGACTGCTGGCCATTTCACTCATGCTCCAGAATCTGGCTGGACGGCATCTTGCCCTTGTCCCCCTCATCTGGCTTGAGGCCATCCTTCCGGCCGTCATCTGTGCCGTCATGCTGTTCCTCGAACAGTGGACCGGCACCGTGCGGGAAACCACACCGGCCAGCACTTCCGTGGAACCCGCCCGATGAGGGCCGTCCCGTCTCCCCGCCTTGGTCTCTGGCTGACATCCCTGTTTCAGGTTTTTAGCACCCGCGACGACCATGCCGGCTTCTCCACGACGCTCGCGATTTACATCGCACGCCAGTTCATGCTCAGCACCCTGTCCATGGTTCTGGCCCTGACCGGGCTTGTCTCGCTTTTCGACTTCATCGACCTATTGCGCCGTGCGGCAACACGTCCGAACGTTCCAGCAAGCCTCGTCATCAAGATCGCAGCCCTGCACGTTCCGTATTACATCATCTATGTGCTGCCATTCGGCATCCTGCTGGGCGGGATCGTGTGCTTTTCCCGTCTGACGCGCTCATCCGAACTCATCGTCGCGCGCGCCGCCGGCATTTCGGCCTGGCAGTTCCTCGCCAGCCCGCTGGCCTGTGCCCTGCTGACTGGACTGCTGACAACAACCGGCATCTCCGCATTGTCTTCGGACATGTTCCGCAGCGCCGAAATGCTCGACCAGACCTATCTGCGCACCGGCGGAGGCCCACTGACCCTTAACGGGGGCGCCTTATGGCTCAGGCAGTCTGATGATGGTCTGGTCCCCCATGGGGTTGCCATTCTGCACGCTCAGGATGTCCACCTTGTGAACGGAGCCCTGAAGGTCTCAGGCGTGTCAATTTTCCGGCTCGACGAGCGGGACCGGCTGATCGTGCGGATCGAATCTCCAAATGGAGCCCTCGGCGACCATCAGTGGCTTCTGCACGAAACCTCCGTGCTGCACCCCGATCACCTCCCTCAGCAGGTCGGCGATATGACCCTTCCTTCCGATCTGACCGTCGGTCGTGTGCAGGAAAGTTTCGCATCGCCAGACACCCTGTCAGTCTTTGCACTTCCGGGCTTCATCAACCTTCTGGAGCGCTCGGGATTTCCGTCGATCCGGCACCGACTTCATTTCCAGTCACTGCTGGCCCTTCCCATTCTGGCCGGGACCATGGCATTGGTATCCGCAGGCTTCTCGATGCGTCCGACACGACGCGGCGGCGTAGCCCGGATGCTGGGATCGGGAATCGCCGCAGGTTTTGCGCTGTTCACCATCTCGAAAGTGGCCGAACAGTTTGGTGAATCCGGTGCCTTGCCACCGGTTCTTGCGGCATGGGCGCCGACAGGTGCGGGGCTCTGCCTCGCCGTCGCCCTTCTGCTGCACATGGAGGATGGTTGATGACGGTGCCCCTGTGGCTCCCAACACGCGCCCGCAGACGCGCTTCGTTTGTCGGTGCCACGCTGATGGCAGGAACCGCGCTCGTGGCGCCGCAGAAGATGTCTGCCAACACGATGCAGCGCGACAACTCCCATATCATCGTCATCGGCAAACCGACGTCCCAGACCGATCCCCTGACCTATCTCGCGGATAGCGAAAGCTACGCAAAGAATGGTCTGATCACATGGGACGGCAATGTTCGCGTCTGGCAGGGCGATCACGCCCTGCGCGCCGACCGCGTCATCTATGACCGCAGCACTGGCATCCTGTCGGCCAAGGGCCATGTCGCCGTCGTGGAGCCCGATGGCAGCACGACCTATGCCGATTACATCGAGTTCAGCCACGGCATGCATGACGGCATCGGCAGCGGCATCTACATCCGCATGGAAGACAATGCCAAGCTCGCCGGCAACGGCATGCGGCGCACGAACGGGATGCTCAATGACCTGACGCATGCCGTCTACACGGCCTGCAAAATCTGCGAGAAGAACCCCGACCTGCCGCCATTCTGGCAGTTCCAGGCTTTCGACGCGACGCAGGACGTACAGCACAAGCGCCTCGAATTCGATCATGCCTGGCTGAAAATGCTTGGCCTGCCGGTCTTCTATTTTCCGTTCTTCTCCATGACCGATCCGTCCGTCAAACGGCAGAGCGGCTTCCTGATGCCTGGCATCAGCCCGCATGACCGCTATCTTGGCACCTATTTTACACTGCCCTATTTCTGGGCCATCGATGAACAGCAGGACCTGACGGTTCGTGGCCTTGTTTCCACCAAAACTGGCCCCGAACTGACAGCGCAGTACCGCAACCGCCTCAACTTCGGATCGATCGACGTTACCGGAGGCGTTGCCTACGACACGCATGACGAAAGCCGGTACACGAACACCTTTGGCAATAACGTAGGCTCGTCCAGCGAATACGGCATTCAGGGCTATGTGTTCGGTCGCGGCAATTTTGCAATCGACCGCAACTGGCAGGTCGGAGCCAACATCAACGTCGCCAGCTCCGCCAACTACATGCGCGACTACCGCGTTCCGGGTTACGGTTCGGAAATGCTGAACTCCAACCTGTTCCTTGAAGGCTATGGCGTCGGTTCTTACATGCGCCTCGACGGTCAGGCCTATCAGGGGCTGAACCAGGGCGTCATCCGCAACTCGGATCTGCCCTGGGCCCTTCCGCGACTGACCTACGCGTTTCAGGGACAGCCGGACATGTTCGGCGGCCGCCTCAGTGTCCAGACGACGGACTTCAACCTGTATCGTAAAAACGGCATCAACGATCAGCGCGGCCAGGCGGCCATCCAGTGGGACCGCCCCTTCCACAACAAGCTTGGCCAGCAGTTCCTGCTGACGGCCCGCATTGACTCCATGGTCTACCACGCCACGCAGGCTTACCAGCAGCCGACCTACTATACGAATGCCGGTGGCAACCATCTTGTCGGTCAGGTCCAGCCGACCATTGCCCTGCGCATGAACTGGCCTTTCCTGCGCAGCTTTGCCAAGGGTCATGGCTCGCAGATCTTCGAGCCGATCGCCCAGATCATCGCTGCTCCCAACACCGGGAATTCGCAGAACCGCAATCTGCCAAACGAAGACAGCCTGTCCTACGAATTCACGGATACGACACTGTTTTCCCTCAACCGCTATCTCGGCACCGACCGTCTCGACGGAGGCCTGCGCGCCAATGTGGGCATCCACCAGAACTGGTCGTGGAATGGCCATGCGATTGACATGCTCGTCGGAGAGAGCTTCCAGGAGCATATCGATCACAACCGTCTGCCCTATTCCGGCCTCGAGCATCACCTGTCCGACCCGGTAGCCCGACTGCGGGTCAGCCCGAATCAATTCGTGGACGTGACGGCGCGCGGCCGCTTCAACCCTTGGACGCATCAGTTTGATTATGGCGAAGGGCTGGTCAGCACCGGCATACCCGCCTTCCACCTTACGGGCGGATATGTCTATGCTCCCGTGACGCCGTATTATTATTACGCAACCGATTTCCGCGAATCCGGTCCCAATGCGCCTTACATGGTCAAGACGAGCGAGGTCACGGGCGGTTTCTCAACCCGCTGGCGCAACTACCACGCATCGGGTTTCTTCCGTCGCAGCCTCTCGCGGAAACAGTTCGTCGCAAACGGTGGCACAATCGGCTATTCCAATGACTGTTTCGGGCTGGATATCATGTACATCAAGCAATACACCCGTATCGGCGGCGAACAGCGTAACGAAACCATCCTGTTCAACTTCACGTTCAAGACGATCGGCACCTTCGGAATAAACGGTTGAGCATGTCCAAGACCCATTGCATTGCCTCTACGGCCCTGGCTGCCCTCCTCGCCTTCTCGGCAGCCCTCCCGGCCACGGCCGCACCGCATCACAAGGCGGCCGCAAAGCCTACTGCCTCCAAACCGGCAGCGGCTCCCGTCAAGCCACCCGAGGACCAGATCCTGGCCGTCATCAACGGTCAGGTTCTCACGCAGCGTGACGTGGACAACCGCGCCAAGCTCTTCGTGCTTTCGACCGGCCTGCCCATCAGCCCCGAGATCATGGGACGCATGCGGGGCCAGATCATCCATCAGCTGATCGACGAACGTCTGAAAACGCAGGAAATCCTGAAGCTCCACATCAACGTGGAACCTGAACAGATTGCGGGCGCCATCGCCAATATTGAACAGCGCAACGGGATGCCCAAAAATGCCCTGCGCGACCGGCTGGCCTCGGACGGCGTGTCGCTGACGACACTGATCGACCAGATCCGCGTGCAGATCGGCTGGATGCAGGTCCTGCGTGAAAAGCTTGGTGAGGAAGGCCGGATCACGGCCACCCAGATCAGCCAGCGTGAGCAGGCGCTTCAGGCCGAGCAGGGCCGCGCCCAGTACTTCATGAGTGAAATCTTCGTCCCCGTGGCCGATCCCCGCCATGACGAAAACGAGCTCACTTTCACCAAGACCATCATTTCCCAGCTGCGTGAGGGCGCGCCTTTCCCGATCGTGGCGGCCCAGTTCTCGCAGGCCCAGTCGGCCCTCGATGGCGGGTCCATGGGGTGGGTGCAGGAAGACAATCTTGACCCGCAGGTCGTCAGCATCGTCCGCCAGATGCCGATTGGAGCCATCTCCAATCCCATTCAGGTCGCTGGCGGGTTCGTCATTGCCACGGTTCAGTCCAAGCGCGTCGTCGGCAAGCAGATGGGTACTCAGCTTGACCTGAGACAGGCGTTCTTCCCCTTCGACACCCCCCTCAATCCGCAGAACCCTACTGAACAGCAGCGTGCCGCCCTGCAAAAGGCCACAACTGCTGTCCAGACGGTTCATAGCTGCGATGCGATGGAAGCGCTCAACAAGTCCCTCGGTGAAAAACGCCCTGGCAACCCCGGATCGCAGATCCTCGAGCGCCTGATGCCGCAGATGAAGTCGGTCCTCGAATCGCTTCCTCCCAACAAGGTCAGCCGTCCGCTGGTCTCGATGGACGGCATCGCCCTGCTCATGGTCTGCAACCGCCAGCAGAAAAACCTGGCCCAGCAGAGCCCGAGCGAAATCGCCGATCAGCTCATGAACGAGCGCGTCGAGCAGGCTTCCCGCCAGCTCCAGCGTGACCTTCAGCGCCGCGCCATCATCGAGATGCGACCCGCCGCCAAGGCCACCAACTAACGTGTCCCTGCCCTCACTGCGTGACACCATCCAGGCTCATGGCCTGGATGCCAAAAAATCCCTCGGCCAGCACTTCCTTCTAGACCCGGGCATCTGCGCCCGTATCGCAGCCCTCGGCGGTGATCTGACAGGACGCAGCGTCGTCGAAATCGGCCCCGGCCCCGGCGGCCTGACCCGCGCCCTGCTGGACACACCCGCCAGTCGTGTTGATGTCGTGGAAATCGACGAACGCGCCTGGCCCCTGCTGGATGAGCTGGCGACCTACTATCCGGACCGCCTGCACGTCGTTCGTCAGGATGCTCTGAAACTGGATGCTGCCACGCTGGCCCCCGCTCCGCGCCAGATCATTGCAAACCTGCCTTACAATGTCGCTACGCCCCTGCTCGTAGGCTGGTTGAGTCAGGCTGATCAGTGGGAACGGCTGTCGTTAATGTTCCAGCTCGAAGTCGCCGAGCGCATCTGTGCCGCACCGGGAAGCTCGGGTTATGGCCGCCTCGGCGTACTGGCTCAATGGTGCGCCACATGCTCTGTTGCCCTGCGCATCCCTCCCGCGGCCTTCTCACCACCACCCAAAGTCCATTCGGCAGTCGCCGTCATCATCCCCCACGCCGAACAACCGTCTCCGCAACTGTTCCGCGCCATGGAACAGGTCACAGCGGCCGCATTCGGACAGCGCCGCAAGATGCTCCGCTCCTCGCTGAAATCCATCGGAGGCGAGCGTCTTCTGGAAAAGGCTGAAATCGAACCGACCCGCCGCGCTGAAACGCTTTCGGTCGCTGAATTCGCGCGACTGGCGGAACTCAATCTCGCCAGCCGCTAAAGGTCCTTACTGACCTGCGCTTTCCCGTTCACGCTCGAACATGTAGTCCCGCGTGAACGGCACGGCGTCGATCGAGCGTGTCAGCTGAAGCTGGAAGTTCATGTGCCCCTGCACCCGAAACGCCAGCTCAGCCCCCACGAGATAGAACTCGAACATCCTGACAAACCGCTCGTCATACAGCGCCAGAACCTTGTCACGATTGGCATCGAAGCGCTTGCGCCATTCCGCCAGCGTGCGCGCGTAATGCAGTCGCAGGACCTCGCAGTCCGTCATCCACAGCCCTGACCGCTCGATCGCCGCCAGCGTCTCGCTCAGTGCCGGTGAATATCCACCGGGAAAGATATATTTCTGGATCCAGGGATTGGTCGTCCCTGGGCCGTCCATACGTCCGATAGAATGGATCAACGCCACGCCATCCGGCTTGAGACAGGCCTTCACTTTCTGAAAAAATGCTTCGAACTGCGGCGGTCCAACATGCTCGAACATACCCACCGAGACAATCCGGTCGAACTGCTGATGCAGGTTACGATAATCGATCAGCTCGAACCGGACCTGTCCCTCCAGTCCCTCGTCTTTCGCCCGCTTACGCGCCACTTCAAGCTGTTCGCGTGACAACGTGATGCCCAGAACCTGCGCGCCATAATCCTTCGCCAGTGTCAGCGCCATACCGCCCCAGCCACAGCCAATATCCAGCACTTCAAGGCCCGGACGATCCAGATTGAGCTTGGCTGCAATATGCCGCTTCTTGGCAACCTGCGCCTCCTCCAGCGTCATATCCTCGCGCTCGAAATAGGCGCAGGAATATTGCCGGTCCTTGTCCAGAAACAGATCGTACAGCGTGCCATTCAGATCATAGTGGTGCGCGACATTGCTGCGGGACTTCTTCAGGGAGTTCAGCGTCTTCCAGGCCCGCGTCACATAACGCAGACGGTCCTCGATCTCTTCGAAGACATGACCATGGCCGTTGATGTTTTCCATCAGGACGCTCAGCAGCGTCTCAAGCGTACAGCCGTCGGGCACGATACTGCCCGCCATGTATTCTTCACCGAAAGCGAGACCGGAATTAATGATCAGGGCCCGCTCGGCCTGCGGTGTACGAAGATGCAGCCCTGCCGCCAGTCCTGGCTTTGGCCCGCGATAGGTGCGGACAGTACCGTCACAGAACGTGACTCTCAGGCTTCCTGTCTGGATGAACTTTCTCAAGACAAAATCCAGAATCCGCTTCATTCCGATCTCCTGTTTCCAATACCGGCAAAAAGCCTCAACGGGCCTGTAGTTGTATCCTGCCAGTCAAACGGGCACAAAAAAACCCGGCTCGGGAATATTCCCGGCCGGGTTTTCAAGGACAAGGTCAGCGGTATCAGCCTTCGGCTTCTTCCGATGCCTCGCCTGCTTCGGCAGCAGCCTCTTCGGCGGCATTCTCAGCCTGCAGTTCACCAAGGATGTTTTCATCCTCGTCCTGCTCGCCGATTGCTTCGCCACGAGCCTGACGCTCGGCTTCTTCAGCGGAACGGGCAACGTTCACCGTCAGCGGGATGGACACTTCCGGATGCAGCACGATGCGTGCTTCCGTCAGGCCAAGCTGCTTGATCGGGTGTGCAAGAACAACCTGCTGACGCGAAATCGTCAGGCCGGCTTCCGTTGCTGCAGCCGCGATGTCGCGGGTGCTGACGGAACCGTACAGGCTTCCACTGTCACCAGCCTGGCGGATGATGACGACGGACAGCTCGTGCATGCGCTCGGCAAGACGCTCGGCCTCTTCACGCTTCTTGAGGTTCTGGGCCTCAAGCTGGGCGCGTTCGGTCTCGAAACGCTTCTTGTTGGCAACCGTGGCGCGCATGGCCTTGGCCTGGGGCAGCAGGAAGTTACGGGCATAACCCGGCTTCACGTGCACCAGGTCGCCCATCTGGCCGAGATGCTCAACCCGCTGCAGCAGGATCAGTGCGGTCTGGGACATGATGCTCTCCTCAGTTCACAACGTAGGGGAGCAGGGCGAGGAAGCGGGCGCGCTTGATCGCCTGTGCCAGCTCACGCTGCTTCTTGGCCGAAACGGCCGTGATGCGGCTCGGCACGATCTTGCCACGCTCCGAGAGGAAGCGGCTCAGCAGACGCACGTCCTTGTAGTCGATCTTCGGCGCGTTGGGGCCGGAGAACGGGCAGGACTTGCGACGACGGTAGAACGGACGACGTGCGCCAACTGCCGTACGACGGGCAGCCGGGTTCACTTCGCTGACGTCGGGAGTGATGGTCTCGGACATGTTTCTTACTCCGCTCCGGCCGTCTCACGAGCATCTTCCTGCTCGCCACGTGCACGATATTCTTCACGGTCTTCGCTGCTGCGACGGGGACCGCCACGGCCGCTCTCGAAACGACCAGCCGGCTTGGAGCCGCCACGGAAGTTACCGCGATCGCCACGATCGTCGCTCTTGCGAGCCAGAACCGGAGACGGGTTCTCGTCGATCTCGTCAACGCGCAGCGTGAGGACGCGCAGCACGTCTTCGTTCAGGCCCAGCTGACGCTCCAGCTCGCGCAGCGTGTCAGGGGTGCAGTCAAGACCCAGCAGGACGTAATGGCCCTTGCGGTTCTTCTTGATGCGGTATGCGAGCGAACGCAGACCCCAGAACTCGCGCTTCTGGATGGAACCGCCGTTGTCCTTGAGCAGGGTTTCGATGGTCTCGACCAGGGTTTCCACCTGAGCCTGCGACACATCGTTACGTGCGATGAGCACGCTTTCATACAATGGCATGAATACTCCCTTCGGATGAGGTCAACCTGCGACTGGCTCCGGCCCATGCCGGAAACAGAGCCCGTGTTTCAGGGCACAGGTATAGCCGGTGCGATGCCACATCGCCCGGCAGGGAAAGGCGGCATTAATCATGCAGAGCGCCCAAAGGCAAGTCTTAACTCAGAGTCGCCTCAGTCTTTCCGGGACATATTCATCCGGAACATCCCAGGTTTCGGGCACCGCATACCGGATCGCAAACCCCGCCCGCCGGTAATTCGGGAGCGCATGCGGATGATCCAGCGTGCAGGTATTAACCCGCAGCCGCCAGCTTCCGGCCCCGAAAGCGCGTGCAATGGCGTGATCCAGCAGCGCCCGCCCCAGACCACGCCCCATCGCTGGCGGCAGAAGACCGAAATAGGCCAGATTGGCATCCCCGCCCTGCCTCAGATCCAGCTCGTAAAATCCGACAGGCTCACCCGAACTGTCATGCAGAACCATGAAATGAACCGCGGGATTCTGGAGGATATCCGCCAGTTCCGCATCCGGCATCGACCGGCGCATCCACCAGCAGTAGTCCTGCCCAACCCCCGTATACAGAGCGCGATAGAGCGGAACGGCCCCATCCCCCGTCATACGCAACAGGGAATATCCTTCGGGCAGGATTGGATATGGACGGGGGGAACATGTTTCCAGAAAGGTGACATCCACCGCCAGGCGGGTGGATGTCCCTTTCGGCTTAAGCCAGTCCGGCAGCATTGCCCCGGTCTCCCGCCCGACGATCAGTTATCGTCGAGGAAGGACCGCAGCTTGCGCGAGCGGCTCGGGTGCTTGAGCTTGCGCAGCGCCTTGGCTTCGATCTGACGGATACGCTCACGGGTCACATTGAACTGCTGGCCCACTTCCTCAAGGGTGTGGTCAGTGTTCATGCCGATGCCGAAGCGCATCCGCAGCACACGCTCTTCACGCGGCGTCAGGGACGCCAGAACGCGTGTCGTGGCTTCACGCAGGTTCGTCTGAATCGCGGCATCCAGCGGAATAACGGCCGTCTTGTCCTCGATGAAGTCACCGAGATGGCTGTCTTCCTCGTCACCAATCGGCGTCTCAAGCGAGATCGGCTCCTTGGCGATCTTCAGGACCTTACGGACCTTCTCCAGCGGCATGCCAAGCTTCTCGGCCAGCTCTTCCGGAGCCGGCTCGCGCCCGATCTCATGCAGCATCTGGCGCGACGTACGGACCAGCTTGTTGATCGTCTCGATCATGTGAACCGGAATACGGATCGTTTTGGCCTGATCCGCGATGGAACGCGTAATCGCCTGCCGGATCCACCAGGTCGCATAGGTCGAGAACTTGTAGCCGCGACGGTACTCGAACTTGTCCACGGCCTTCATCAGACCGATATTGCCTTCCTGAATCAGATCTAGGAACTGCAGACCACGGTTCGTGTATTTCTTGGCGATCGAAATCACCAGACGCAGGTTCGCCTCAATCATTTCCTTCTTGGCGCGCGTGGAATCACGCTCACCACGGGAAACAGTCGCATAGACGCGACGGAACTCACCAACCGGCAGACCCGTCTCATGCGACAGGGCCGCAATCTCGCCACGCAGGTTGCGCAACTGGTCCATGTGCTTGGTCGTCAGGTTCTTCCAGCCCTTGCCCGGCAGCGTGGAAATGCTGTCCAGCCAGGTCGGATCGAGTTCGCGACTGCGATACTTGATCAGGAAGTCATCGCGCGAAATCTTGCAGTTCTCGGCCAGACGCATCATCCGGCCTTCGACGCTGTTCAGCTTCTGAACCTGCATCTTGATCTGCGCGACCAGCTCCTCAATCCGGTTGTTGTGCAGATGAACCTGCTCAACAAGGCTGACCAGCTCATGACGCAGCTTCTCGTAGGTCTGCTCGGACTTGTCCGAGTGATCCTCGCCACCCGTCAGGGCTTCGATGCGCTTGATCTGGATCTTGCGAAGCTTGTGATACAGCGGTTCGATGGCTTCAAAACGGGCCAGGATTTCCGGCTTCAGCTTTTCTTCCAGCGCCGACAGGGACAGGCCACTGCCCTCCTGCTGCTCACCGTCGGCTTCTTCGCTCTCGTCCTCGGCCTTGTCTTCCTCTTCGGATGCCTCGTCGCCTTCTTCACCCTCGACTGCTTCGGGATCCGGACCGCCGCCCTGGCTGGCCTCGAGATCGACGATGTCGCGCAGAAGCATCTCGCCGTCTTTGAGGCGCTCATGCCAGGAGATGATGGCGCGAATCGTCAGCGGGCTCTCGCACAGGCCGCCGATCATCTCGTCGCGGCCAGCCTCGATCCGCTTGGCAATCGCGATCTCGCCTTCGCGCGACAGCAGCTCGACCGAGCCCATCTCGCGCAGATACATGCGGACCGGATCATCCGTGCGGCTGGCAGCCTCGGCATCGACGTTACCGCCCTGCGGACCTTCGGCCTCCTCGGTCTCGCCTTCGGCTTCCTTTTCCGCAGGCGCTTCAGCCTCGTCCTGCTCTTCGTTCTCGATGACCTGAATGCCCATTTCGGACAGGGCCGCCATGACGTCCTCGATCTGCTCGGAAGACATCTGGTCCTGCGGAAGGACAGCGTTCAGTTCGTCAAAGGTGATATGCCCGCGTTCACGCCCTTTGGCGATCAGCCGCTTGACGGCAGCGGACTGCGTATCAAGGAGAGTGGTGTCCCCCTCCTGCTCCTGCGCGTTCCGATCCGTTCCAGAGGCTGTTTTCGTCGCCATTCGTCTCTCCGTCAACTCCGCCGCGAGTTAGCAATCCGGCAGCGTGCAGGTGGTCGATCCTGCGCCCGAAGTCAAGATTGGCACCCCAAAGAATGCAACCTTTCGGGAATAAAAATCGTTCCGGAATCATTTCTTCCGGCATGGCGGAGCCCTCTCCGCAGCGCTCTTACTCTCCGACCCGCTCTCCGCTTTTCAGGGCATCGCGGACCCGAAGACGGGTCATCAGCGCATTGGGAAAACGCAGCCCACTGTTCCCGTTTTCATCGACAAACGGCTCCATGTCACCTTCAATCACGGCCCGGGTTACGTCCTCTTCCAATGTCCGCTCGAAAGTCTGGAAATTGACCAGCGCATAAAAATGCCACCAGCTTTCAATGACATCCACCTTCAGGATCTCGTCCTTGACCTTGCCGTCTCCAACCCCGCGGGGCAGCGGACCACTTTTGACCACCTGCGCCAGATCGGTCAGTCCATGCTCTTCAAGCCAGGCCATGCAGCTCTCTGCCGTCAGGTCCTCACGTTCCTCTTCCTGACAGGACCAGTCCAGCATTGCCGAACGCAGACGGTCCAGCTCGGGCGGCAGGCGCAGACCACTGTAAGCCTGTTCCACTTCCGGAAGGATATCGGGATGGTGAAGCAGCATCGCCGTCATGATGTTCAGCCGCTCCAGATTTCCCGACTCCACATCGCGCATTGCCCCGGGCGCCTGCGTCGATAGCGGCAGACTCTCGCCTCCCTTGCGTTGGAAGGTCTTTTTCCGCCTGAAGCGGGCAAAGAACATGTCCAGAAGCGTGCTGCGATATTCCGATGCCAGAGAACGATCGGGGATCAATTTCGACAGCGCCACCAGCTTTTCACGCAGGGCCGCCCGCTGGTCCGGCCCCGGATCCACCAGTCCCACCGTCAGCAGCCCGAACAGCTCCTCCGCCATCGAGGTCGCACCGGACAGGACTTCCTGCATGGCCCGCGGTCCGCGACTGCGGATCAGGCTGTCCGGATCATCCTTCGGATCAAGCCGACAGAACCGGATCGTCCGCTCCGGCGCCAGCAGGGGCAGCGAGACCTCACACACCCGCAACGCCGCACGCGCACCCGCCGCATCGCCATCAAGACAGAGGATCGGTGACGGCGACATGCGCCACAGCAGCTCAAGCTGCTCTTCGCCCATCGCAGTGCCCAGAGGAGCCACGGCCCCCCCGAACCCCGCCTGATCCATGGCAATGACGTCCATGTACCCCTCGACCACCACGAGCTCCGCCCCGCGATGCACGGCTTCACGCGCCAGATCGAGATTGAACAGCGTGCGCCGCTTGGAGAACAGCGCGGTTTCCGGGCCATTGAGATATTTGGGCTGTCCGTCCCCCAGCGTGCGGGCGCCGAAGGACATCATGCTTCCCCGCCGGTCCCGGATGGGGAACGTCACACGGTTGAAGAACAGCTCCCCTTTGGGAGCCCCCTGCTCATCCACGCGCATGATGCCGGCCCGGATCAGCATCTCGACCGTCACCCCATGCGGCCGCAATTCGTCCAGCAACTGCCGCCCGTCACCGGACCAACCCAGACCGAACCGCTCGATCGTCTCTTCCGTCAGCCCGCGCCCGCGCAGATAGGCCAACCCCTCACGCCCCTCCGGCCGGTACAGCCGACGGCGATAGCTCTCCTGCACGAGATTGAGCACGTCCCCAAGCGACTGCGCCTCCCGGGCCCGTTCCTGCGTCCGCGCGTCCGCTTTCGGAACCTCGAGTCCGGCTTCGGAGGCAAGCTGCTCGACGGCTTCGGGGAAACTGCGCCCCTCGCTCTGCATCACATAACTGATTGCATCGCCATGCACGCCGCAGCCGAAGCAGTGGAAATGGTCGTCGTAGATGTAGAAGGACGGTGTCTTCTCACCATGGAACGGACAGCAGGTTTTCCAGTTCCGCCCGGACCTCACCAACTTGTTACGTCGCCCGATCAGCGACGGAAGCGGAGTCCGGTTGCGCAGTTCGTCCAGAAAAGCAGCATCAATTGCCATGGGCAGGAAGAGCCTTTCATGCGGGTTGGAAAGAAGGTTCCCGAGCGCATACAGCGCCAGCCCTTCTGTTTAAAGGAAACTTTTTCCCGAAATCCACCGCGCGTGCCATTGCGGCAGACCGCAGAAAACTGACCAATCGGTCAGTGATGTCACAAAATCATAATGACCGATCGGTCATTACGAATAATTTCCACGCAGATATAATTTCTTCCTTTTGATATCCATCAATGGTTTCCGCCCCAAACAGGCGTCATGGTGACATCGAACGGGGCACGGGCCTTTCCTGTTCAGCCTCTTCTTTGGCGACAGCCCGCGCCCGACGACAGACACAGGATCGCAGCCAATGACTGTCAAGATTTCAGTCCTGAAAGAACGCGATGAAGGCGGGGAACGCCGCGTCGCCCTCATTCCTCAGGTCGCCGACAAACTCGCCCCGCTGGGGATCGCTTTTTCCATGGAAACGGGTGCAGGCATCGCCTCGTCCTACCCCGACAGTACCTACAAGGACATCACACTCTCGCCGGACCGCAACGCACTCTTGGCAGATGCGGACATCGTCCTCGCCGTCCAGCCGCCAACGCTGGAAACGGTCAAGGCCATGAAGCCCGGCGCCATCCTTATTTCCTTCATCTACGGCCGAAACAACCCGGATCTGGTGAAGGCCCTGCGGGACGGAAAAATCACCTGTTTCGCCATGGAACTGGTGCCCCGCATTTCCCGCGCACAGGCCATGGACGCCCTCTCCAGCCAGGCTACGCTGGCCGGGTATTACGCCGTCCTGATGGGCGCGGTGCACATGCCCAAGATCCTGCCCATGATGACCACGGCCGTCGGCTCCCTGCGCGCCGCACAGGTTCTGGTCATGGGCCTTGGCGTGGCGGGCCTTCAGGCTCTGGCTACCGCCAAGCGCCTTGGCGCCGTGACCGAAGGCTATGACGTCCGTCCCGAAACACGGGAAGAAGCGCAGTCGCTGGGTGCGAAATTCGTTGATACCGGCGTCGATGCCACCGGTCAGGGCGGCTATGCCCGCGAACTGACGGATGACGAGAAGCAGAAGGTCCGCAAGGCGCTGAGCGACCACATCGCCCGCTCCGACCTGATCGTCACGACAGCGGCCGTTCCTGGCAAGCATGCTCCGCGCCTGATCGACGCCGAACAGATCAGCGCCATGAAACCCGGCGCGGTCATCATCGATCTCGGCGCGGAAGGCGGCGGCAACTGCGAAGGCACGCAGGCCGGACAGACCGTTCAGGTCGGCCCCACCACCATCGTTGGCCCTATCAACGTCCCGTCCATGCTCGCCGAACAGGCCAGCGAACTCTACTCCAAGAACATCATGCATCTGCTCCAGCAGATCATCACCAAGGACAAGGGTCTGGCCCCGGACTTCACGGACGAAGTCATCTCCGGCACGGCGCTCACGCATGACGGCTACATCACGAATGATGGCATCCGCACCGCCGTGGATCCGAATTCGCCAGCCCCGCCCGCGCCTGTTGCCCCTGCTCCCGCCGCCACTCCCGCGCCCACAACTCCCGCCGCAAACGACGCGGGCAAGGAGACCGCAAAATGATCACCGCAATGACCTTCGTCATCGCCCTGTACATCTTCATGCTCGCGGCTTTCACGGGCTATGAGGTCATCAGCCGCGTCCCCTCCATCCTGCACACGCCGCTCATGTCCGGCTCGAACTTCGTGCATGGCATCGTGGTCGTCGGCGCTCTCGGTGCGCTGTTCAACGCCTCGTCCGTTCTGGAACAGGTTGTCGGCTTTCTGGGCGTCATGCTTGGCGCCGGTAACGTGGTTGGCGGCTATGTCGTGACCGACCGGATGCTGGCCATGTTCAAACCCAGCACCAAACCCGCGACGCCGGCCCCGGCCTCAGGAGCCAAGTCATGATCCTGCTCGCCTATATCGTGGCCCTCAGCGGCCTGATCGCCTCGGCTCTTCTGGTCTATGGCCTCAAGCGCATGTCCTCCCCCGTCACGGCCGTTTCGGGCATCGTGACCGCAGGCTGGGGCATGCTGTTCGTCGTCGCGGCCAGCTTCCTCCAGATCTTCAGCGTTTCCGACGCAGCCCAGCCCCATATCGTCGTAAACGTCATCCTCGCCGTGCTCGCACTCGTCATCGGTGGTGGTTGGGCAGGCTGGAAAGGCCGCAGCGTCGCCATGACCGCGATGCCGCAGATGGTCGCCCTCTTCAACGGCATGGGCGGCGGCGCTGCCGCGGCCGTGTCCGTCATCGCCCTGACCGGCCCGAAAGACACCGGCATCGGCCAGCTTCTCGTCACCGTCGCCGGTGGCCTGATCGGCAGCATGTCGCTCTCCGGCTCACTTATCGCCTGGGCCAAGCTCGACGGCCGCATGAACAAACCGATCCGCTTCGGCGGACAGCGCATCGTCAACGCCGCCGTCTTCATGCTGACGATCCTGCTCGGCGTCATGGCCGTCGCCCAGTACCACCAGCCCGGCGGTGGCCTGTTCGCCCTGCTGTTCTTCATGGGCGCGCTGCTCTGCGGCATCTGCATGACCGTCCCCATCGGCGGTGCCGACATGCCGGTCGTGATCTCGCTGTACAACGCCTTCACGGGCCTTGCCGTCGGTCTTGAAGGCTATGTCATGGCCGATCCGGCCCTGATGATCGCGGGCATGGTCGTGGGGTCTGCCGGTACGCTGCTGACGGTCATGATGGCCAAGGGCATGAACCGCTCCATCACCAACGTCCTGTTTAGCAATTTCGGTGAAGCCACCGCCGCCGCTGCCACAGGCCCGCAGAAAGAAGCCAAATCCGTCGCTGCGGGCGATGCGGCCACCACGATGCGCTACGCCTCCACGGTCATTATCGTGCCGGGCTACGGCCTCGCCGTCGCACAGGCCCAGGGCAAGCTCTACGAATTCGTCAAACTGCTTCAGGCCGCGGGCGTGGACGTGAAATTCGCGATCCACCCGGTCGCCGGACGCATGCCGGGCCACATGAACGTTCTGCTCGCCGAAGCCGGCGTGCCGTACGACATGATCTACGACATGGACGACATCAACGACAGCTTCGCCGATACCGACGTCGCCCTCATCATCGGCGCGAACGACGTGGTGAACCCCTCTGCCCGGACGGACAAGTCCTCCCCGATCTACGGCATGCCGATCCTGAATGCCGACAAAGCCCGTCAGGTCTTCGTCATCAAGCGCGGCATGGGCATGGGCTATTCCGCCGTGCAGAACCCGCTGTTCTTCCAAGACAACTGCGCCATGCTCTTCGGCGATGCGCAGGCCGTGCTGTCCAAGATGGTGGAGGCCGTCAAGGGCCTCTCCGCCTCGTAACACCCGCCAGAAGGAGCCTTTCCCATGGCTGATACCATGCTCGCCGCCGTCGTCCGTGAATTCGGCAAGCCGCTCTCCATCGAGCGGCTGCCCATCCCGGACATCCAGCCCCACCAGATCCTCGTGAAGGTCGATACCTGCGGCGTCTGCCACACCGACCTGCACGCCGCGCGCGGGGACTGGCCGTCCAAACCCAACCCGCCATTTATTCCCGGCCATGAAGGCGTCGGCCATATCGTCGCCGTCGGCAGTCAGGTCGGCGATTTCGTCAAGACCGGCGATGTCGTGGGCGTGCCCTGGCTCTACTCCGCCTGCGGTCACTGCGAACACTGTTTCGCCGGCTGGGAAACACTCTGCGAAAAGCAGGAAGACACCGGCTACAGCGTCAATGGCTGCTTCGCCGAATATGTCGTGGCAGACCCCAACTACGTCGCGCATCTACCCTCGACCATCGACCCGCTTCAGGCCTCCCCGGTCCTGTGCGCAGGCCTGACGGTCTATAAGGGCCTGAAAATGACCGAGGCGCGCGCGGGACAGTGGGTCGCGATCTCGGGCGTCGGCGGCCTGGGCCAGATGGCCGTGCAATACGCCGTCGCCATGGGCATGAATGTCGTCGCCGTGGATATTGATGACGAAAAGCTCACCACCGCCAAGACGCTCGGCGCGGCACTGACGGTCAACGCCAAGGACACTGATCCTGCCAAATTCATCCAGCAGCAGATCGGCGGCGCACATGGCGCGCTCGTCACCGCTGTCGGACGGACAGCGTTTTCGCAGGCCATGGGTTATGCCCGGCGCGGCGGCACCATCGTCCTGAACGGACTGCCACCCGGCGACTTCCCGGTTTCGATCTTCGACATGGTCATGAACGGCACCACCATCCGTGGCTCCATCGTCGGCACACGGCTGGACATGATCGAAGCCATGGATTTCTTCGCCCGCGGCAAGGTCAAATCCGTCGTCACACCTGGAAAGCTTGAAAGCATCAACACGATCTTCGACGATCTGCAGAATGGTCGCCTCGAAGGCCGGACAGTGCTCGATTTCCGGTCCTGAAAACAGCCCCAGGAGAACACGCCATGTTCGCCATGCAGCTCAAAGCCCACCACACCCCTCTGGAATGGGTCGAACTCCCCGATCCCGAGCCCGGCCCCGATGAAATCCGTATCCGGATCGGCGCCTGCGGCGTGTGCCGGACGGACCTGCATGTCGTGGATGGCGAACTCCCCCACTCCACCCTCCCCATCATCCCCGGCCACGAAATCGTCGGCCGGATCGACAAACTGGGCAGCAATGTCACCGGTCTGTCGGTGGGCGAGAGGGTCGGCGTGCCCTGGCTCGGGCATACCTGCGGACACTGCTATTACTGCACGCACGGGATGGAAAATCTCTGCGACCATCCCCTCTTCACAGGCTTCACCCGCAATGGCGGCTACGCGACCATGACGGTCGCCGATGCCCGTTACGCCTTCCCGATGGGTGACAAGGGCGAAGACAAGGATCTGGCTCCCCTGCTCTGCGCCGGGCTGATCGGCTGGCGCTGCCTGAACAAGGCAGGCGACGGCAGGAAGATCGGCCTCTACGGCTTCGGTGCGGCCGCCCATATCATCACGCAGGTCCTACGCTGGCAGGGCCGCGACGTCTATGCCTTCACCTCACCTGGTGACACGCAGAAACAGGATTTCGCCCGCTCCCTCGGCGCAATCTGGGCCGGTGGCTCGGACGAACTCCCGCCCGAGCCACTCGACGCCGTCATCCTCTTCGCTCCCGTCGGCGCCCTGCTCCCCGCCGGTCTCAAGGCCATTCGCAAGGGCGGAAAAGTCGTGTGTGGCGGAATCCACATGAGCGAAATCCCGGCCTTTTCCTACGATACGCTGTGGGAAGAGCGCGAAATCGTTTCCGTCGCAAACCTGACCCGGCAGGACGGTCTGGAGTTCCTGAAAATCGCTCCGGAAATCGGCATCAAAGTGACCAACACGCCCTATGCCCTCAAGGACGCCAATAGATCGCTCGATGACCTTCGGCACGGCCGTTTCGACGGTGCCGCCGTATTGCTGCCCTGATCCGCGTCAGAAGCGGGTTTCAGAAAGATGATTTTTCAGGGTAAATATCTCAAAGCGCGACAGTAAGTATCGCGCATGGATCCCGAAACCATCGCAATACCGCGCGCTGCCGTCAGAAAGAAACATGGGACAGACACAAACCGCCCCACCAGACATTTCCTGTCCCGCCTTTGATCTGCTGCCTGACCTGATCTGCATGGAGTCTGTCGGCAACACGGGCACCATGCACTTCAACACGGCCTGGAAGCAGCAGGCTGCAGACCTTGGGGTCCCGCTCCCTTTTCCAAAATGGCTTCCGATCGTCCTCCCCGCAGATCAGGCAGACGTCACCCGCGTCCTGCACAAAACCACACCGTCAGACACCACCCGGACCACAAGTTTCCGCATCCGGAACCCTGATGGACAATACCGCTGGTTCCTCCTACGCATCGTCCAGCGCACGCTCTCCAGCAGCGAGGGCGCCGCCCGCATCCTCATCCTGACAGACATTCATGAGCGGAAACGCCACGAAGAGGACCTTCTTCACAAGGCCGACATCCGCGACCGGATGCTCAATGTCAGCGTGGACTGCATCAAGGAAATCACGAAAGATGGCACGCTGGTTCATATGAACACGGCCGGCTGCAACGCACTGGGCGTCGATAGCAACTCCGGGTTCGGCATGCGGTGGCTCGATCTGCTTCCATGCGAGGCCCACACCCCCGGTGGTGAAGCCCTGAGGGACGCCGCAGAGGGACAGAATGCCCGCTTCATGGGCGTCAGCCAGCTCCCCGGTCAGCCCACGAGACACTGGGACAACATGCTGACCCCGCTGCTCAATCCCAACCAGACAGTCGAGGCCATTCTTTGCGTCTCGCGAGACGTGACGACCCAGCGCGAGAACGAGCAGCGGATCGCCCTGCTCCTCAACGAGCTGAACCATCGCTCAAAGAACATGCTCGCCATCTTCCAGGCCCTGATCCGGCGCACAGTTCCCGATCCCGCAGCCCCCTTCGTCAAGGTTCTGGAAGAGCGCATCACCTCCATTTCGCGCAGTCAGGACCTCCTGATCCATGGCGAATGGACAGGTGCCACTGTCCACGACGTCGTCACCTCCCAGACCGTCGTGGCCGGAGATTTCCCCACCACGCGCCTGCGGATCGAGGGGGATCCGGCGCTTCAGTTTATTCCCGCCACCGCCGACCGCATCGGGCTGGCCATCTATGAACTGACAACCAACGCCATCAAATACGGCGCCCTGTCGAACGACACAGGAACCGTAACCGTCAGCTGGGATCTGCTCGACGAAGAAGGCGGCCCCATCTTCCGCATGTGCTGGAAGGAAAACGGCGGCCCGACCGTGAAAACCCCGGATCGGCGCGGCTTCGGCTCGATCGTCATCGAACACAATCCCCGGTCGATCCCCGGTGCCAGCAGTTCTTGCTGCCACGAACCAGACGGCACCGTCTGGACCTTCCGGGCACCGGCTGAAAATGTTGTGCGCTGCCCCACCCGGTTGTTCTAAAAGCCGGGTTGAGGCATGCTCGAGCGTGTCTCTCTGCTACCGGGTGCTCCGGCAGCTTTGGAAAACAGGAAACGTTCATGAAAAAGTACCTGATGCTTGCCGCCGCAGCCGGTCTGCTGGCGACGTCAATCACCACGGCAGAAGCAGAACCGGGCGGTTGCATCAAATACGGCGCCGCCGGTGCTGTCGGTGGCCATATCGCCAACCATCATGGCGTCCTGGGCGCCATGGGTGGCTGCGTGACGGGCATGTATGTCCGTCACCGTTACCGCAAGGAAGCCCGCGCGAAGGCTGCCCTGTATGACAAGGCTCATCCGGGCGCCAAGGGGTCCTACGAGGAGAAGGCTACAGCTTATGACGTGGAACACTCCACCAAGCCCGGCCAGATGAATGGTACGGATGCAGCTCCGGCTGGCACACCGGCCGCCGCTACTCCGGCGCAGCCCCAGTAAGACTGACGTCATCATTTCCCGATGATGGAAACACTCCGGGCTCCCCTCGCGGGAGCCCGGTTTGCGTTCAAGCCCGTTTCAGATCGGAAGCGGCACTCCGTCCTTACGGTCCTGCGCTTCGACATACATCCGCAGAACCGACGGATACCGCGCCCGCGTTACCCGCTCCAGCGCCGAAACCCCCTGCTCCACCTGCCCGGCCGTCAGCGTGTCGTCCCAGTCCAGCGACAGCAGGACAATGATGCTCCCCGGCCCCCGCGTCTCGGTCACGACCTCGTTGACCCCGACCACACCCGGCAGCTTCATCGCCTCCACCCGCACAAACGCGTCAATTTCCGGATTACTCTCCCCGACCAGCAGAGAGCGCGTCTCGTTCGTCAGCAACACCGCGACAATCACCAGAACAAGCCCGATAAGCAGCGACGCCATACCGTCCAGAACATGCCATCCCGTCACGACGGAGAGCACCGTAAAGACCAGCGCGATCATCAGACTGACCAGCGCCGCGCCGTCCTCGAACAGCACGACAAACAGCCCCGGATCGGTACTGCGGCGGATCATGGTCCACAGGGAACCTTTCCCGGATGGAAGGGATTTCATGGCCGCCAGAAAACCATAGCCCTCCATGCTCCCCGAAATCCCGAGAATGGCCACATTCAGCCACCAGCCGGGAAAGACATGCCCCAGCACATGGATCGGCTCCATCGCCGCCGGATGCCAGACCTTCTCCCAGCCCTCATGCAAAGACGCGACCCCGCCGCCAATGAACAGCGCACCCGCCACCACCAGCGTCCAGAAATAAAGCTCCCGGTGATGCCCCAAAGGATGATGCATCGTCGCCGGAGCCGCCGCGCGCTTCATGCCCACCAGCAGCAGAAGCTGGTTGCCGCAGTCGACAAAGGAATGAACCGTCTCCGCCAGCATCGCGGCCGAGCCGGTGAGCAGAGCCGCCACCCCCTTCACGCAGGCAATCGCAAGATTGACTCCCAGCGCAATGAAAACGACCTTTGTTGAACCACCTGCCGACATTCTGGCCTCATCCGTAAAAACCGGATTTCAGAGTGAGGACCTCGGCGCGGCCCTGTCAAACCCTGTCGCGCGCTATTGCAGGCTTCCAAGCGCACCATCCGCTTCATGGCCGTCCTGAACACGCGTCAGTTCATCCACAAGACAGATGCACCCCTCCCGAAACCGATAGAACGCCACCACCCGGATCACGCTCCGCGCCCCGCAGGGCCGGGTCGCGGACGCCAGATGAACCGTCGCCGCCCGATCCTTCTCACAGACGAGATGCAGGATCTCGATTTCCAGAGAGGAAAGCCCCTCCCGCAGGGCCAGCGCATGAGTGCGGAAATCCGCCAGCGTCATCTCGCGCCCATCCACAAGCTGGCGATAATCGGGCGTCATGAACGTCGTCAGCGCGTCCAGATCGGACCCGAAATCCGCAAACATGGCGAACATGTCCCGAATGATCCTCTCCGGAGCACGACCGGACGCCTCAAGATGTCCTGACACCTATTTCAGCCCACTGTCCTGCCGCGCCCGCTCCAGCAGCACGACGAAATCACGCTCGGCATCCCCGGCACTGATCGCACTCAGCAACCGGTCACGCACCACCGAGGCGTAAGGCAGCGGAACCCCATGCTCCCCACCGGCCTTGAGAAACATCTCCATATCCTTGAGCCCCAGCGTCACCGGCGCGCCGGGATGGTCGTATTCATGATCGACCATCAGCTTTCCGTAATTCTTATGAACCGGCGCGTTGTAGAAACTGCCCGTCATGATCTCGAAGATCGCATGCGGATCCGTCCCGGCCTTTTCATTCAGCGCGAAGACTTCCGCCATCTGCTCGATCGTCGAATAAATCATGAAGTTCAGCGACAGCTTGGCCAGATTGGCCTGAACCGGATCCTGCCCCACTTCAAAAATCTTGGATCCGAAGCACTCCAGCAAAGGCCGCAGACGCTTCAGCGCCTCCTCCGCTCCCGCCGTCACCACGAACAGCTCACCTGCCTTCGCCGCCGGCGGCCGCCCGAGCACATTGGCACTGACATAAACCTGCCCGCGCTCCGCATGCCCGTCCCGCAAACGGCGCGCCTGCTCCAGAGACAGCGTACTGCTACATGCATGAATGGCACCCGGCGCCAGACCCGTCGCGATGCCATGCTCTCCGAACACAGCCTCTTGCGTGCTGGCATCGTCAAACAGCATGGAGAACACAACCTCCACCTGCCGCGCCACGTCCGCAGGCGTCTCGGCAAAAACAGCCCCCTGCGCCACCAGATCATCCGCCTTCTCACGCGTTCTGTTGGTCACGACAAGCTCGTGCCCTCCCTTGAGAAGACGCTCCGCCATCGCATGTCCCATGGCCCCGAGGCCCACAAAACCGACTTTCATCATCCTGATCTCCCGCTGAACACTCCGTTCAGGACTTCAAACCCGCCCGGACACCACAGTTCTAGCGAAAGTCATTTTGGCGTTCCCCCGCTCACAGGCCATAGTTCGACTCATGTGCGCCAATTCCTTTATGACCCCCGCCGCAGCCGAACATCCCACCTCCACAACACCATGGCTCCTTGGCGGACACATGAAGCAGAACACACGCCGGGTCGCAGACCGCCACGCCCATGAACGGGGCCAGATCTTCGGCATAGAGAGCGGCGTCATGGCCATCCGCACCGAGCACGCCTACTGGCTGATTGGTCCCGGCCAGTGCCTCTGGCTCCCGCCCCGGCTCCTGCACGAAGCCCGCTCCCACGGCGCCGTCGCAGGCTGGAGCCTGTATGTCAGCGCAGCAAAATGCTCCGATCTGCCGGACGAACCCTTTCTCGCAGGCGGGACACGCCTTCTCACCGCTCTGGCGGATCGCCTCTCCCACGACGCCGACGAAACCCGATGGGACGCGCATATCGGCCGACTTGCGGAATGTTTCTGGCACGAGTTCCTGACCGCCCCACGCGCCTCCGTGTCCCTGCCTTTCCCGAAAAACGAGCAACTCTGCCGCGTCGCCAACACCCTGAGCGACAACCCGGCAGACCCCCGCGACCAGAAAGACTGGGCCAGGCTGGCCGCCATGTCGCTCCGCTCCTTCGTCCGCCATTTCACACTTGAGACGGGACTGCCGTTCTCCGTCTGGCGGCAACGCCTGCGCATCCTGAACGCACAGGAAAAACTGGCACGCGGCGAAAGCATAGCCAGCGTGGCACTGGACGTCGGCTATGAGAGCCTCGGCGCCTTCGCCACAGCCTTCCACAAAAATACGGGCTACCGGCCCGGCGATTACGCAAGGCTCTGCCGGACGCCCTGAAAACAGAAAAGCCGCCCCCGAAGGGACGGCTTCCTGCAACGTCAAACTCTGATCGACGGATCAGGCCGAGAGATGCGCCTTCACCAGCGCACTGGCCTTCGCCGGGTCCAGATCCGCGCCAAAACGCTCCTTCAGCGCGGCCATGACCTTGCCCATGTCCTTCATGCCAGCCGCTTCCGTCTTCTTCACGGCGTCCTCGATCCCAGCCTTGAGCTGACCTTCGTCGAGTTCCGGCGGCAGATAGGACTTGATCGTCGCGATCTCGCCCTCTTCCTTTTCCGCCAGCTCCGGACGGCCGCCGTCACGATACATCGTGGCGGACTCCGTGCGGGACTTGATCATGGAACGCAAGGCGGAAATGATGTCCGTATCCGTCACCTCAGCGCTCTTGGCGCGGGCGGCAACGTCCAGATCCTTGATCTTGGCCGTGATCCCGCGGATCTGGGCCACCGTCTCGGACTGACCGGCCTTCATGGCTGTCTTGAGGTCGTCCATGATCTGCTTGCGAAGCGACATCGCCGTTCTCCTTACATCGGACAGCCCGCAGGAAACTCCCTTGGCGAGCCATCCCTCATTCCGTGAATGGCGGCAAAATCGCACAAAAGCCGGATTGCAACAATCCAGCAGCCCCTGTGGCCGCAAAACAAGCCATTCGGAAAAAACTTCCCACATCTTCCAGGAACGCAAAACAGACCTTGGGAAAAAACTTCCCATTCCGTTTCCGATCCCTTATCCAGAGGCCTCAGAGTACATCCGGCAGCCAGCAACGAGGCGACCATGGACATCGACAGAATCATCGAAAAGGCCGGAGGCGCGGACGAGATCGCCGCCCTCGCAGGCGTCGGACTGGAAGCCGTCCGCAAATGGCGCCAGTCCCGCATGGTCCCGACCAAGCACTGGCCAGCCCTGCTGCGCGTGCCGGGAATCGCCCTTCAGGACCTGACAGCGGACCTCACCCCACAAGAACAAGAAAGAGAGACGGACGTGTCCAATCCCTGCCCTCCCGGCGCCAACGCCGCCCTTGTCCTTGCCGATGGGACGGTCCTGTGGGGCCGTGGCTTCGGTGCCCATACGGAAGGCGCTGTCGGAGAACTCTGCTTCTCCACCGGCATGACCGGCTATCAGGAAACCCTGACCGATCCGTCCTTCGCCGGCCAGATCGTGACCTTCACCTTCCCGCATATCGGCAATGTCGGCACGAACGCCGATGACAACGAGGCCCCGAAAATGGCGGCCCTCGGTGCCGTCGTGAAGGAAGACATCACCGTCCCGGCAAGCTGGCGCTCCCACGAGCCCCTCGCCACATGGCTCAGCAAACATAATCGCGCGGGTATCAGCGGCATCGACACCCGCGCCATCACCCGCACCCTGCGCGACAAGGGTCCGCAGACCGCGATCATAGCCTTCCCCGCAAACGGTCGTATCGACCCCGCTGCCCTGCTGGAGCAGGCCCGCCAGTGGCCCGGGCTCGAAGGCATGGACCTCGCCAAAGAGGTCACCCAGCCCAAGCGGGTCTGGACCGAAGGCGTGTGGGAAACCACCCGACCGGCCCGGACCGAGAACCGCCGCCGCGTGGTCGCCATGGATTACGGCGCCAAGGACAACATCCTGCGCTGCCTCGTGACCGCCGGCTGCGACGTCACCGTCCTGCCCGCCACGGCCACCGCCGAAGAAATTCTGGAACTCAAGCCCGAAGGCGTGTTCCTCTCCAACGGCCCCGGCGATCCGGCCGCAACCGGCACCTATGCCGTCCCCGCCATCCGCAAGGTTCTGGACGCGAACGTCCCTGTCTTCGGCATCTGCCTCGGCCATCAGCTTCTCGCGCAGGCTCTCGGCGGCAAGACCTACAAGCTGGAGCGCGGCCATCGCGGCGCCAACCAGCCGGTCAAGGACGTCGAAACCGGCCGCGTGGAAATCACCAGCCAGAACCACGGCTTCGCAGTAGACGAGAAGTCCCTGCCTGCCGATGTGAAGGTGACGCATGTGAGCCTGTTCGACGGCTCCAACGAAGGCATCGCCTCGACCACGAAGGACGCCTTCTCCGTCCAATACCACCCCGAGGCGAGCCCCGGCCCGTCCGACAGTTTCTATCTTTTCGAGCGTTTCGTCGCGGTCATGGACCGTCGCGCTAAAGCAGGAGCCTGAGCCATGCCAAAACGGACAGACATCTCGTCCATCCTGATCATCGGCGCTGGCCCGATCGTCATCGGACAGGCCTGCGAATTCGACTATTCCGGCGCACAGGCCTGCAAGGCCCTGCGTGAGGAAGGCTATCGCGTCATTCTGATCAACTCGAACCCCGCCACTATCATGACCGACCCCGGTCTGGCGGATGCGACCTATATCGAGCCGATCACCCCGGAATTCGTCGAGCGCATCATCCTCAAGGAAAAGCCCGACGCCGTCCTGCCGACCATGGGTGGCCAGACAGCCCTGAACGCCGCCATGGCGCTCGACAAGTCCGGCTTCCTCAAGAAGCACGGCGTGGAACTGATCGGCGCGGACGCAGAAGTCATCGACCGTGCGGAAGACCGCCAGAAGTTCCGCGAAGCCATGGACGAGATCGGGATCGAAAGCCCCCGCAGCACCATCGCCCATACGCTGGAAGAAGCCCGTGCGGCACTGGCCGATGTCGGCCTGCCCGCCATCATCCGCCCGTCCTTCACCATGGGCGGCGCAGGTGGCGGCATCGCCTATAACCGTGAAGAGTTCGACCAGATCGTCACGGGCGGCCTTGATGCCTCACCGACAACCGAAGTTCTGATCGAAGAGTCTGTCCTCGGCTGGAAAGAATACGAGATGGAAGTGGTCCGCGACACCGCGGATAACTGCATCATCATCTGCTCCATCGAGAACATCGACCCGATGGGAGTCCATACCGGTGACTCCATCACCGTCGCTCCCGCACTCACGCTGACCGACAAGGAATACCAGCGCATGCGGGACGCCTCGATCGCGTGCCTGCGCAAGATCGGCGTCGAGACCGGTGGCTCCAACGTGCAGTTCGGCGTCAACCCTGCCGATGGCCGTCTGGTCGTCATCGAGATGAACCCGCGCGTGTCGCGCTCTTCGGCTCTGGCATCGAAAGCCACCGGCTTCCCGATCGCCAAGATCGCCGCCAAGCTGGCCGTCGGCTACACGCTGGACGAACTCAAGAACGACATCACCAAAACGACCCCGGCCTCCTTCGAACCGACGATCGACTATGTCGTCGCCAAGATCCCCCGCTTCACCTTCGAGAAGTTCCCCGGCTCCCCGGCGCTGCTCTCGACATCCATGAAGTCGGTCGGTGAGGCCATGTCGGTCGGCCGCTCCTTCGCCGAAGCCATCCAGAAGGGTCTTCGCTCGATGGAAACGGGCCTTACCGGCCTCGATCCGGTCGAAGCCCCCGGCGACGGTTCGCACAACGCCTATCTCGCCGCTCTCGCCGAGCCGCGCCCCGAGCGCATCCTGATGGCCGCGCAGGCCCTACGCGCCGGGCTGAGCGTCGAGCAGATCAACGAAGCCTGCAAATTCGAGCCCTGGTTCCTCCGCCAGCTCGAAGACATCGTGACGTCCGAGCGCGACATCGAAAAGAACGGCCTGCCCACGGACGCCTACAATCTGCGCCGTCTCAAGGCCCAGGGCTTCTCCGACGTCCAGCTCGCCCGCCTTTCCGGCCAGAGCATCACGGATGTCGCAGCCCTGCGTGAAAAACTGGCCGTCACGCCGGTCTATCGCCGCATCGACACCTGCGCCGCCGAATTCGCCTCCGACACGCCCTATCTGTACTCCACCTATGAAGGTGGGTTCGGCACGCCGGACTGCGAAAGCCGCCCGACGAACCGCGACAAGATCGTCATCCTCGGCGGTGGCCCGAACCGCATCGGTCAGGGCATCGAGTTCGACTATTGCTGTGTTCACGCCGCCTACGCCCTGCGCGAAGCCGGTTTCGAGACAGTCATGGTCAACTGCAACCCCGAGACGGTCTCTACCGATTACGACACCTCGGACCGCCTGTATTTCGAGCCCCTGACCGCCGAGGACGTGATCGCCCTGATCCGCACCGAAGCAAAGGGCGGCAAGGTTCTGGGCTGCATCGTGCAGTATGGCGGCCAGACCCCGCTCAAGCTGTCCCGCGCCCTTGAAGAAGCTGGCATCCCGCTCCTCGGCACCCCGGCCGACGCAATCGACCGCGCCGAAGACCGCGAGCGTTTCCAGGCCATGCTCCGCAAGCTCGGCCTGCGCCAGCCGCGCAACGGCATCGCCCGCAGCCCGGCGGAAGCCGAGAAGATCGCCGAGGAAGTCGGCTACCCGGTCGTCGCCCGACCGTCCTACGTTCTGGGCGGTCGTGCGATGGAAATCGTCTATGACAAGCCGGGTCTCAAGCGCTACCTCAACGGCGTCCTGCGCGCCGCCGGCCCCGAAGTCTCGACCGGCCCCGTCCTGCTCGACCACTATCTCAACGACGCCATCGAAGCGGACGTGGACTGCATCTGCGACGGCGAGAACGTCTATGTCGCAGGCGTCATGGAACACATCGAGGAAGCCGGCATCCATTCCGGTGACTCCGCCTGCTCCCTGCCGCCCTACACGCTTTCTCCCGCGCTGGTGACGGAACTGCGCTCCCAGACCGAAGCCATGGCCCGCGAACTGGGCATCCGTGGCCTGATGAACGTCCAGTACGCCATCAAGGATCAGGAAGTCTTCGTCCTCGAAGTGAACCCCCGCGCCTCGCGGACCGTGCCGTTCGTTGCCAAGGCGACCGGCGTTCCGGTTGCCAAGATCGGCGCGCGCGTCATGGCGGGTGCGAAGCTCACCGAATTCAAGCTCGATGGTGGGGCGGTCTCTCCGCATGTCGCGGTCAAGGAAGCGGTGTTCCCGTTCCATCGCTTCGCCAATGCCGACACGATCCTCGGCCCGGAAATGCGCTCCACGGGTGAAGTCATGGGATTGGATTCCAGCTTCGAGCGGGCTTTTGCCAAGTCCCAGCTTGCGGCCGGTGTGACGCTGCCGCTTGCAGGCACGGTGTTCCTGTCTGTCCGTGACAGCGACAAGGCGCATGTCCAGCCTCTCGCCCGCAAGCTGGTCGCCATGGGCTTCACCATTCTCGCCACCAGCGGCACGGCCTCCCGTCTGGAAGCCGCCGACATTCCCGTAAAGCGCGTGAACAAAGTGATGCAGGGCCGTCCGAACTGTGTGGACTCCATCCGCTCGGGCGATGTGCAGATGGTCATCAACACCTCGCAGGGCGGTCAGGCCGCGCAGGATAGCTACGAAATCCGTCGCAGCGCCCTGACGATGGGCATCCCGCATTACACCACGATCGCAGGTGCCCGTGCGGCAACCTATGCCATCGCGGTTCTGAAGGAAGACGATCTGGGCGTCGCCCCGCTTCAGTCCTACTTCAAAGGGACGTTCTGAGACCTGTAGTGATCAGCCCGCCGATCAAAGCGATCCGGCGGGCTCTCACTCTGGCGTCACACTGGAAACGATAACCATTCCACCTCTGCAGAAGGAGGGGCCGTAGGGGTAGGTGTGGGTTTATGAATATTTTCCTTTTCGCCGCCGTTGTTCTCATCTGAGGCCTGACATGGTTCGCCATTCACCTCCAGATCGGCGGTACCACCCTTGATACGGCAATTTTCTGGCGCTTTGCCCTGGCGGTCCTGCTCCTTGGCGCGGGGCTCGGCGTTACTGGCAGGCTGCGGCGTCCGCCACGCGCGGCGCTCCCCTGGCTGGCAGTGATGGGCGTGTGCCTGTTCTCATGCAATTTCCTGGCCATCTACAGTTCTGAAATTTTCCTTCCAAGCGGCACGGTTTCGGTCATCTTCAGCATGTCCGCGATCCTCAATGCCCTGAACCAGTGGATCTTTTTCCGTCAGAGACCGGATGCGCGTGTCCTGGGCGGTGGTGTCCTTGGGGTCTGCGGGGTCGGATTACTGCTGGGCGGGAACGCCGATCTTGGCAAGGAAACACTGATCGGCATGGGACTGGCGCTTGTAGGAACGACTATGTTCCCGCTGGGCAACATGGTTTCTAAGCGGCTGGGACGGTTTGATCTGGGCCTGCTGAACACAGTTTTCTACGGAATGGTCTGTGGTACGTTGCTGATGGCAGGCAATACGCTGATCCACGGCCATGATTTCATGCCCCCCCTGACGGTCAGATGGCTGGGTGGACTGATCTATCTGTCCGTTTTCGGGTCCGTGGCCGGCTTCCTGTTCTATCTGGCGCTTGTGCAGCGCATCGGCGCGGATAAAGCAGCCTACACAACAATCCTGTCCCCGGTGATTGCTCTGGGTGCCTCCGCTCTGTGGGAAGGCGCCCACTGGTCCAGGCCCATGCTGGCCGGGCTTCTTCTGATCCTGATGGGTAATGTTCTGGCCTTCGCGCGCCGACGCCCGGCACCACAATCTGTGGAAGTCGAGCAGGGCTAGGGATCGTCGGAGCACCCGGGACAGACCAGAAGGACCGATTTCCGGGTGTGGTCAGGGACAACTTTCCTCGGCGAAAATGCCGCCACCTTGCAAAAAAACCCCATAAACCCTATATTATTCGGCTCATTAGTTATTTTCAGTCACGCTTTTTCGAGGATTTCAGAGTGCAGAAGATCCCCATGACCGCAAAGGGACAGCAGCGTCTTGAAGACGAACTGCGGACCCTCAAGAGCGTTGACCGACCCGCTGTCATCCGTGCCATTGCCGAAGCCCGCGAACATGGCGACCTGTCCGAAAACGCCGAGTACCACGCCGCCCGTGACCGCCAGTCCTTCATCGAAGGCCGGGTTCTGGAACTGGAAAGCATCGTCTCCAACGCCGAGGTGATCGACCCCTCGACGCTGACCGGAACGCGTGTCCGCTTTGGCGCTCATATCCAGCTCGTCGATGAAGAGACCGACAAGGAAGCGCTGTACCAGATCGTGGGCGTCCATGAGGCCGACATCAAGCAGGGCCTGATCTCGATTTCCTCCCCGCTGGCCAAGGCGCTGATCGGCAAGGATGTCGGTGACACCGTGTCTGTCCCTGCTCCCGGCGGAGACCGGACTTATGAAATCCTCAAGGTCGCATATCGCTGATGTCTGACGTCCTGACGTCCACCACCCCTGTCGTGACCATCGCGGACATCGAGAGCGCCCATCAGCGCATCGCGTCCACCGTGGTCCGCACGCCGACGATTTCCTGCCCTGCCCTGTCCAAACTGACGGGCGCGGACATTACGCTCAAGCTCGAAAACCTTCAGGCGATCGGCTCCTTCAAGGAGCGCGGAGCGGCCAACAAGATGGCCCTCCTGACGCCGGAAGAGCGGTCACGCGGCGTCATTACCGTCTCGGCAGGCAATCACGCACAGGGTGTGGCCCGTCAGGCCAGTCTTCTCGGCATTGATGCCACCATCGTCATGCCGCGCTTCACGCCGGCGTCCAAAGTTGCGGCAACGCAGGCCTGGGGTGCAACGGTTGTGCTGGCAGGCGACGATTTCGCGCAGGCCAGCGAAACAGCCGCCGAGCTTCAGAAGCAGGACGGACGCTTTCTCGTTCACCCGTTCAACGATCCGGCCGTCATTGCCGGTCAGGGTACGGCAGCACTTGAGCTTCTGCAGGACGCCCCGCATATCGACACGGTCGTCGTGCCGGTCGGCGGCGGTGGACTGATCGGTGGATTTGCAACCGTCATGGCGGCCCTGCGCCCGGATGTTGAAGTGATCGGCGTGCAGGTCGAGGCCTATGCCTCACTGTCCAGCTATCCGAAGGAAGACGGCCCGACACTGGGCGGTTCGACCATTGCGGAAGGCATTGCCGTCACGAAACTCGGCGATCACTGCCTGAGTGCATTTCGCAACAAGATCTCGAAGATCCTTGTGGTCAGCGAGCTTCAGGTCGAAAGCGCTGTCACGACACTGGCCGAAAAGGCCAAGCAGGTCTGCGAAGGCGCGGGCGCAACGGGTCTTGCTGCCGTTCTCGCCTATCCGGAGCTGTTCAAAGGGCGCCGCGTCGCCCTGCCACTTTCGGGCGGCAACATCAACGCGCGCATTCTCGCCAACACGATCCTGCGCTCCCTTCTCCGGGACGGGCGGATCCTGCGGCTGATCTTCCAGATCCCCGACCGTCCTGGCATGCTGGCAGACATCTCCACCCGCATCGGCAATTACGGCGGGAACATCATCGAAGTCTCCCATCACCGCCTGTTCGCATCCCCATCCGTTCAGACGGCCGAGCTTCTGGTGATGGTAGAAGCGCGCGATACCGAACACGCGCACCAGATCGAAACTGATCTGGCACGGCATTACATCGTCCGGCGGGACTGACCCTCAGAGCCCGTCGACGATAACGACATTGTAAGGTCCGGCTTTCCAGCGATGCTCGGCAGCCTTTTGGTAGGCCGGACTTTCATACCAGGCCCGGGCCGAAGCCGAGTCCGGGAACTCGATGATCACCACACCATCAGGCTCGGTGCCTTCGAGTTTTTCCTGCTTGCCATAGGCCGCAAGGATTTTGGCCGGAAATCCCTTGAAGGTTTCCCCAACCACTTCCGAATATTTTTTAAATTCAGCCGGATCGGCCAGCTTTTCACGAATAAACAGGGCATAGGCAGGCATGGAATGCTCTCCTCAGGATGAGCCCCCATACCCGCCACAAAACGCCTGACATTTCAGCACACAAGAGCGTGTGCCATGCTTTAGCGTGTACCGAACAGACGGTCGCCCGCATCTCCGAGACCGGGGACAATATACCCATGCTCGTCCAGATGGCTGTCGATGGAGCAGGTCACGATCTGCACATCGGGATGCAACTCCGCCATATGGGCGATGCCTTCGGGAACCGCCAGCAGGCAGGCAAAAATCGGGTTCGTGGCCCCGGCAGCTTTCACGCGGGTCAGCGCAGCCGCAGCCGAGTGGCCCGTTGCCAGCATCGGGTCGAGCACGATGCAGGTCCGGCCCGGAATATCGCTTGGCATGTTGAAGTAGTATTCACTGACTTCCAGCGTCTCGTGGTCTCGGCGCAGGCCGATATGTCCGACACGCGCGGACGGCACCAGATCCAGCATCCCATCCAGCAGACCGTTTCCGGCACGCAGGATCGAGACGAAACAGAGCTTCTTGCCGTCCAGTTCCTCACCTTCCATCGGGCCGCTCGGCGCCTCGATATGACGCGGAGCCAGCGAGAGGTTCCGCGTGGCCTCGTAAGCCAGAAGAAGACTGAGCTCGCGTGTCAGGCGGCGGAAACCTGCCGTGGACGTGTTGTGGTCACGCAGACGGGTCAGCTTGTGGCGCACCAGCGGATGGTCGAGAACGATAGGCGGCAGCGCCTGACTCATGCTTTTTCTCCTTCGGCCGGGCGAAAATCGAGCGCCAGACCGTTCATGCAGTAACGAAGTCCCGTGGGCGGCGGCCCATCGGGGAAGACATGCCCCAGATGGCCCTTGCAGTTCGCGCAGTGGACTTCGGTGCGGACCATGCCATAGCGGCTGTCCTGCGTGGTTTCGACGCCATCCGGCAGGGACTGGAAGAACGAGGGCCACCCACTGCCGCTTTCATATTTCTTTTCCGAAGAAAAGAGCTCACGCCCGCAGGCCGCGCAGGCGTAGATCCCCGCGCGCTTTTCGTCATTGAGCGGGCTGGAGCCGGGACGCTCCGTTCCGTGTTCATGGAGGATCCGCCGCTGTTCCGGCGTTAGGCCGACACCGCAGCCACTACCGGTCTGCCCGTTCGGGCCGCAACTCTGGGTCATGCTGGTTCTCCGGAAAATCTGAAGGGCGTCTTCTGACGATGTATGAAAGCGCCGCCGTATTTTGTCACGCATCTTAAACTGTCAGGACGCAACCCGGCGAGGCGAGATCCGTTAATGGATGCACAACATCAAGACGGAAGGATCCGGTCATGAGTTCCATCGAAGACAAGATCAAGGGCGTTGCCAACCAGGTTGCCGGCAAGGTCAAGGAAGAAGTCGGTCACGTGACGAACGACAAGGAACTTGAAGGTGAAGGCGTAGCCCAGAACCTCAAGGGCAAGGTCCAGAAGACCACGGGCGACGCCAAGGATGCGGTCAAGAGCGGCATCGACAAGCTCTGAAGCCAGTCTCCCGATCACAATGCAGCACCCGCCTTCATGGCGGGCGTTCGCATTTGTGGGGAATGATGGCATGATGGATCACACTTCCATCACTCCTTCCCTTCAGGAGACTGCCCATGTCTGCATCCTCAACGCCCCGCCCCGTCATGCTGGTCATTCTCGACGGCTTCGGCTGGCGCGAGGATGACTCAGACAATGCGGTCCGCCTCGCCAATACCCCGACATTCGACACGCTCTGGGCCACAAGCCCGCATGCGTTTTTAAAAACATCTGGCGAAGATGTGGGTCTTCCGGACGGACAGATGGGCAATTCTGAAGTCGGCCATCTGAACATCGGCGCCGGTCGTGTCGTGATGCAGGAACTGCCCCGCATCTCCCGCAGCGCGCGGGATGGCTCGCTGGCGCAGAACCCCGTTCTTCTGGAGCACATTGCCGCCCTGAAGGCTTCGGGGGGGACCTGCCACCTCATGGGCCTGATTTCGCCCGGCGGTGTGCATGCCCATCAGGATCATGTCGTCGCACTGGCAAAGATCGTCAGTGCGGCTGGTGTTCCCGTCGCCGTTCACATCTTCAGCGACGGCCGCGACACCGCGCCGCGCTCTGGCGAGCAGTTCATCGGAAAATTCCTCGCGGACCTGCCTGACAGCGTACAGGTCGCAACACTGAGCGGTCGTTATTATGCGATGGACCGCGATCGTCGCTGGGAGCGCGTCGGTCTCGCCGTTGACGCCATCCGCGACGCCAAGGGGCCTCATGCGACTGATGCGCTCTCTGCCCTTCAGGCAAGTTACGACAGCGACAAGGGAGACGAATTCGTTCTCCCTACGGTTCTGGGCGACTATGCCGGCATGAAGGATGGGGACGGCATTCTGTCCTGCAATTTCCGCGCAGACCGCATCCGCCAGCTTCTGGACGTCCTCGTCCTTCCGGATTTTGCGGAATACGAGAGTGGCCGGAAGGTAAAATTCGCGTCCGTCTGCGGCATGTCACGCTATTCCGACCATCTGGCGCCGCATATGAGCGTCCTGTTCTCAAAAGTACCGCTTGAGGACCTGCTGGGGGATGTCGTGTCCAAGGCAGGCAGGACACAGCTTCGCATGGCGGAGACGGAGAAATATCCGCACGTCACCTACTTCCTGAACGGGGGCCGCGAAGTCCAGTTCGAGGGCGAGGAACGCATTCTGGTTCCCTCACCCAAGGTCGCGACTTACGATCTCCAGCCCGAAATGTCTGCCCCCGAACTGACGGACAAAGCCGTTGCCGCCATTGAAAGCGGCAAATTCGACATGGTCGTCCTGAACTTCGCCAATCCAGACATGGTCGGCCACACCGGCTCCCTGTCCGCGGCCATCAAGGCCTGCGAAACGGTCGATCAGGGGTTGGGGCGCATCAATGACGCCATTGTCAAAGCCGGTGGTGCGCTGCTCGTAACGGCAGATCACGGCAACTGCGAAACCATGCGCGACCCTGTGACAGGCGGGGCGCATACGTCCCACACGCTCAATGTCGTGCCGGTTATTCTGGCTCATGCAGACGGTAAGACCATTCATGATGGTCGCCTGGCCGATCTCGCCCCGACCATGCTGGCGCTCATGGGCATCAGCCAACCTGATGCGATGACGGGTGTCTCCCTGCTTGAAAGCGCCTGATCCGCGACATGTCCTGCCGCTTGCCCTGATCCTGTCACCAGGTTTGGCGGCAGGCCATCATGTGGTTCATCGCCAGGCACAGCACACGGTCAAAGCGGTACACACAGCGCCAAGCGAGGGGCAAAAAGCCCTCGCCCGTGCACAGGCCGCACGCCGGGCTCTGGAACAGCGACAGGCCGCAGAAGCTGCAGCTCTTCATGCCAAACAGCTTGCATCCGCACAGGCTGAGGCAAAAGCCCGTCAGGACAACGCACGAACGCTCGCCTTCACGGCCCAGACCCATACGGCACAGTCCGCTCTGGACACGACCCAGAACCATGTCCAGACGCTGAAGGCCAGCATTGTCCAGACGATGAACCGGCAAGCGGCAGTTGAGGCCGACATTCGCGAACAGAATGCTGCACTGCAACCCCTGCTCCCCATCGCTGCCCGCCTGTCCATTGCACCCGACGCGGCACTGCTGGCCTCGCCTGAAACTGCGTCCGACAGTGTGACAGCCCTGTCTATTCTCGGCGGTTTTTCGCAGTTAACCCGAAAGCGTGCGGAAACACTCCAGTCCCGGGAGGACGAACTCCGCACCATCAGGACAACCCTGACTCAACAGCAGAAAGAACTGGCAGACCTGCTGGCGGAGCAGACCCGCGATCGTAACGCGGCGGCTGCACGCACACGGCTGGCAGCCCGGCAGGAAGCTGTCGCAGATCAGGGGGCACAGAAAGCCCGCAAGGCCGTTGCAGACGCCATGCGCGCCGCAGCAGATCTGTCTGCCGAAATCAACGGGCTGGTGCAGCAGGAGGCTCAGGCGCGCGCCGAACTGGAGAAGGAAGCCGCAGCCCTGACCCGCCAGCACCAGCTTGACCGCGCCCGCCATGCCCGTTCGCAGGCTCAGGCCCTGTCATCGGCTGGACAGGGCGTTTCAAGCAGCGGCGGCCATGCTCCGGTTCCAGGCCATGTCGCTGTCCGCTGGGGACAGACGACGGAAGCGGGACCGGCAACGGGCGTCACCTATGCTGCCCTCGCTTCTGCACCGGTCCAGGCTCCCTGCACGGGCCGAGTCGAATTTGCTGGTCCTTTCCGGTCCTTCGGGCAGATGCTGATCCTCGACTGCGGCCGCAATTATCGCTTTGTCCTGTCCGGATTGGGCCAACTGACTGTCTCAGGTGGCCAAAGTATCAGGAAAGCTGCCACACTTGGCCAAATGCCTGCGACCGATGGTATGCTTTTTGTCCAGCTCCGGCATGGCACGCAGGTCGTCAGCCCCGCTCCGTTCCTTTGATCCGGTTTGCCGAGCGCGTTTGACCTTGTAGGATCGTTTCTTAGTAATTTGGCAACCTGAACCGGCCTAGTCTGCCTCCGAGGCAACGACGGGTCAGTACGTTCCTTCGTTCCCGAGGATGGAGATCACATGAAGTTTCGCAGTGGCCTGTTGCTGGGCACCGCCTTTCTGGCCGGACTGGCCGTCGGACCCGGCGCCCTGCGTCTTGCTGGCTCCGGAGACTTTCCGGGTGCAGCCCTCGCCCGTGAAATTTCCCATGACAACAGCGCGGAAACCGTCCGCCTGCTGACGTTGCTGGGAACAGTCATGGATGTGGTAAAGGCAGAGTACGTCCACCCTGTCTCCGACAAGGACCTCATCAACAACGCGCTTGACGGAATGGTCGGCAATCTCGACCCTCATTCCTCCTACATGACCGCGGCCCAGTTCCACGACATGCAGACCGAGATTTCGGGCAAGTTTGGCGGTCTGGGTCTTCAGGTTCAGGGTGAGTCCGGGCATGTTCGCGTGGTTTCCCCGATCGACGGAACTCCGGCCGCACGCGCTGGTATCCAGCCGGGCGATTTCATCACGATGGTGGATCACAAGAGCATCGACGACCTGACGCTCGATCAGGCTGTCCGCAAGATGCGCGGCGATCCGGGCACGAAAATCAGCCTGACGATTGTTCGTCCCAAGACCGGTAAGACGCTCACTTTCGACATGACGCGTGAGATCGTGCACGTCCAGATCGTGAAGTCCGCGCTGTACGGTAGCACCGGCTATATCCGCCTGACCGAATTCGATGACGACCTTGAAGGCGCCATGCATGCCGCATTCGACAAGCTCAAGGCACAGGCCACCAAGGCGCCAGGCGGCAAGCTGACCGGCATCATCCTTGATCTGCGATCCAATCCGGGCGGCAAGCTCGATCAGGCCATCGCTGTTTCGGACGACTTCATCAAGGATGGTGAAATCGTCTCAATCCGTGGCCGTCATGCAGAGAACAACCAGCGCTGGGACGCCAAGGGTATGGACATCACCAATGGCCTGCCGATCGTCGTCCTGACGAATGGTGGCTCGGCTTCGGCCAGTGAGATCGTAGCCGGTGCTCTGAAGGATCATCACCGCGCCATTATCCTGGGCGAAAAGACCTTCGGCAAAGGCTCGGTTCAGACCCTCATCCCCATCGGCGATCAGGGTGCCGTGCGTCTGACGACAGCGCGCTATTACACCCCGTCTGGTCGCTCCATTCAGGGCTTGGGCATCACGCCTGACATCCCCGTTGCCGAGACGAAGGATGACGATGCTTTTGGTTATCGTGAGGCCGATCTGTCCCATATTCTGACGAATATCGGCGGCAATCGCACGAACGAAACGCCGCGTACCGACATCCCGCCGATCGCAAAATCCATTCCGAAAATGCCGGATGCCAGCTGGCCGGCGTTCGATGCCACGAAGCCTGCAACCGATTTCCAGCTTCAGCAGGCGATCAAGGTCATCAACGCCATGGCAGGACTGTCAAATCCAGCTCCGGCTACTGCGCAGGCGACCGAGGTCAAGGCTACCGCTCCGGCTGCCCCCAAGCCACCTGAAGCCCATCACTGACAAGGACATCCCGGATCGTGCAGAACCGTCCCGCCTCCAGCCGACCAGGGCTCTGGCAACGACTTCCCGTTATCGGACGCCTTCTGATCGCGTTCTGGGCCGTCCTTCTGGCGGGTGGCGCCGGAGCCGCGGCGCTTCTGTTCCACCACCAGAAGCCTGTAATTCTTGCCAAGGCAGCGCCACAGGCAAAACCTGCAGCTCCGCTTACCCATAACACGTCTTCGATCGCCTCCACGCCAGTACCAGAAGAGACAGCACATCCTGTCAGAACGGCTGATGCACAGCTCCCAACGCCGACTTCTGCAACGTCAGCGAGCGTTGTGCCGCCAGCCCCACCGATAACCATTCCTGCCAAGGCTGCCCCCCCTTCAGCTGCATCATTGTCTACAGCCGTGACACAGCAGGCTCTTCCGCCAGCGATCCCCCCTACCGCGCCAGCGCCCTCACCAATGACTGCACCCTCCCCGACCGCACTTCCGGCGAACCGGACCGCCATCGCGATCGTGTTGCAGGGGTTCGGCTACTCGGATGCACTGACCTACGACGTTCTCTCGCGCATTCCCGCCCCGGTTGCTGTGGGAGTTTCGCCCTATGTCAGCAACATCAGCGATATCATTGCCCGCGCGCATGCGAGTCACCGGGAAGTGTATGTCACTCTTCCCATGCAGAGCGCCCATCCTGAGCGGGTTGATGAAGGTCCGCACGCGCTTGGATATGGAAACTCTTCCGCTGGTGACCAGCGCGAACTGGAGTGGTGCCTGTCCCGTGCTGCCGGTGCGGAAGGACTGACAGATGCGTCTGAAAATGGGGATGACCAGCCTGGCGGTGGGTATACCACTTCTCCTGATTTTTCTCCGATCGCCAGTTTTATCAGCAGCAAAGGCCTGCTCTATCTGGCAGGCTCTGCGCAGGATGGTCGTCGTACCCGCGGGATGACGGCAACGGCCTGGATCGATGGCGACACGGACGCGGCCACTCTGGACAACCGTCTGGCCGCCTTGCTGCCTCAGGACGGAAAGCCCGCAAGGATCCTGCTGATGGTCGGGCCCATTACGCCCGTCATGATTGACCGTCTGGCAAACTGGCTCAAAAGCCCCGCAGCCAGTAACTTCGTAGTGGTGCCGCCTTCGGCTTTTGCCGATAGTGGCATTGGCAACGATCAAGCTGCCAATCTTTCATCTTCGACCCCGGTAGCGCCTCTATGATCGATCCAGCGACCCTCCCCTACCGTCCGAATGTCGGAATTGCGCTCTTCAACAATGAAGGCAAGCTGTTCATTGCAAGACGGACAGACCTCGCAGGAGATGTCTGGCAGTGCCCACAAGGCGGCATTGATGAAGGTGAAACGCCTGAAACTGCTGCCTGGCGCGAGATGGGCGAGGAGATTGGAACGCAGAATGCCTGTATTCTTGCCGAACGGGAGGGATGGCTTTCCTATGATCTGCCCCCTGACCTGATCGGAAAGGCCCTTGGAGGTCGCTTTCGGGGACAGACCCAGAAGTGGTTCGTGATGGGCTATGAAGGACAGGACGCCGACATCTGCCTGGACCTGCACGAGCCGGCGGAGTTCGACGCCTGGGAATGGGTGGAGCCCAAAGCGGTTCTGGAACGGAATTTAGGGTTCAAGAAAGGCCTCTATGCCGATCTGATCCCTGAGCTGACGGCACTTTTTCAGGCTGCCGCCAAAGACTGGGTCCGCACCAGTCGGGCATAAAGCCCGTCTTTCCTGATGAGCTCTGCGTGTGTGCCGGCTTCGGCTACAGCGCCCTGATCCATCACCACAATAAGATCGGCCGCCTGTACCGTAGAAAGCCGGTGCGCCACGATTACGGTCGTCCGACCTGTACGCAAATTGGCAAGGGCTTTCTGCACTCTGGCTTCACTCTCGGAGTCCAGAGCACTTGTGGCTTCATCGAGCAGCAGGACACGCGGATTACGTAGCAGAGCGCGAGCGAGTGCCACACGTTGGCGCTGGCCACCGGAAAGTCGACGCCCTCCGGGCCCTACGCGAGTATCCAGTCCGGCGGGAAGATTGTCGAGGAAATCGACCGCTGCCATGGCACAGGCCTTTTCGACTTCCTCACGCGAGGCAGAAGGCCGTCCGATCCAGATATTCTCGAGCACGGACATGTCAAACAAGGTCGTATCCTGACTGACATAGGCGATGGCATCCCGAAGGGAAGAGAGTGTCAGATCCCGCAGATCAACGCCCTCCAGGCGGATGGACCCATCACTGACATCATGCAGGCGCGGAATCAGGGAAAGTGCCGTGGATTTTCCTGCCCCGCTCGGCCCCACCAGAGCAACCGTCTTTCCGGGTTGAACATCGAAGGTCAGATTCTGCAAGCCGACCCGACCATCCTCGTATTGATAGCTGGCCTGCTGGAACGCCAGATGACCTTTTCCAGGCGGCAGGGATGTCGCACCCGCCCGCTCCATCACGGCCGGGGGCTCATCAATCACGGCAAAGACACGTGACAAACCGGCTAACCCTTCCTGAAGAGCCGTATTGAGTGAACCCAGTGCGCGAATGGGTCGGGACGCGGTCAGGAGAGCTGCAATAAAGGCCGTGAAATCCCCAAGCGTCGCCCCACCCTGCGCCGCTCTCCAGCCAGCAAAACCCAGTACGGCTGCAACAGCAGCACCGCCCAGAACCTCAAGGACGGGATCAACACGCGCGCGCCCCTTCGCAATTCGCAGGAATGCCGAATGCAGCAGGTCAAGAGACTGATCGACCCGTGAGCTCTCCCGCTCTTCCATACGATAGATGCGAACCTGCCGGGCGAGGGCAAAGCTTTCATTCAGCAGAGCCGATGTCTCACCGATCTGTTCCTGCATCCCGCCCGAAGCCCGGCGCACCTTCTTGCCCAGCTTCTGAATGGGCACTGCCGCAACCGGATAAAGCACGAGTGCAATCAGGCTCAGCTCCCAGTCCGTGACGATCATGGAAATCACAAGTCCCACCACCGTCACTGCATCGCCAAGAGCGTTAACTACCCGGATCATGGCTTCGCGGATCGAAATGGCATCCGTAGTAAAACGGGCTGCCCATTTGGCAGGTGCGTCTTTTTCGATTGTCGAGACATCTGCCTGAAGCGCATGAGCAAACATGCGAGACTGCAACCCGCGGATTACTGCCAGAACTAGTCCCTGCACGGCAATCGTCTGTCCGTACTGGGAGGCAGCCTTAAGTCCCGTGACAATCACGACGAGCGCCGGAATCTGATACAGAATACGGGAATCATGAGCCGCGAACATATCCACGGCCCGTTTAATAACGGCGGGATAAAGGGCGGTCAGTCCGGCCATGAGCACTGTCAGGATAATTACGGAAATGATCCGCCCAACATGCTGACGCATTTCCTCACGCCAGATGCGTGTCATCAGGACGCGGCTGTCCGTATCAAGAGCTGTCGTTTTCGTCATATCCGGGGGTTTAGCAGGCCTTTTGAAAAGGACGAAACCGCGGTTTCATTTCTTCGCTTCGAGATAAGCCAGACACTCCAGCCGACTGGGCAGACATCCCTGTGCCATCCACCAGTCCCGGGCTGCCTTCAGCCATTGCCCCATGCCGGGTCCCGGCAAGACGCCTTGGGCGATGGCGTCCTTTCCCGATAACGGAAATTCCGGTTGTGGCATGGCCTGTAAGCGGGAACGAAACTGATCCCACGCCTTGTCAGGCGCACCAACACGGCAAGCCTGCATCAGCCAGCTTCGTTCCAAAAGCCGATCCAGACCCTGCTCTACACGCAGGCGACGCAGGTCATTGTCAGATAATTTCGGATGCAAAACCGGCCTGTCTGACGCCCAGGCCTTGATCTTCAAAGCATCTGCGTTCGAAAGCCTCAGCCGATCGGGCAGCTCCCTGCTATCCTTACGGCACAGCGCAAACAGTCTGAGTAAAGAAGAGACAGGAGCATCACAGTTCAACAAACGGTTCAGGGAAGCAGGATCGGGTTCCGGAAGGATGACTGGAAGCAGTCCAACAGTCACCATTTCAGCAACCGTCTCCATGAGGCGCGGACCCGACAGAATTCTCAGCAGTTCCGAGGCGACCCGCTCAGCAGACAGCATACCGATCAGCCCAAGCTGCTCCGCCACAGCCTGACATGCCGCTTGATCCGGATGCCCGTTGCCGTAACGCGCATCAAACCGGAAGAAACGCAGGGCTCTCAGCGCGTCTTCCGCGATCCTAAGGGAAGCATCGCCCACGAAACGCACGCGATGGTTTTGAAGGTCTTGCTGGCCACCAAAGTAATCATGCAACTGGTCATGCCGATCCAGCGACATGGCATTGATTGTGAAATCCCGCCGGGCTGCGTCTTCTTCCCAATCCTGCGTCCAGGCCACGATCGCATGGCGTCCGTCCGTTTCCTCATCACGGCGCAGGGTCGTGATTTCGTACGGAGCATCGTTCAGCACGGCCGTCACCGTCCCATGTGCCAGTCCCGTAGGGATCACGCGGATACCGGCCTCCTCCAGAAGACACTGCACATCTTCGGGAGGTTCCGGAGTCGCGAGATCCAGATCATTCACGGCAACGTCTGCAAGCAGGTCACGGACCGATCCGCCAACAAGCCGTGCGTCAGGCAGCACAGACCAGAGACGATCCAGCCCCGTGCGATCTGGAAGATGCGCCAGCAGGCCGGAGTTCTGCATCATGCCGGGCGCGAAAGCGGGAAGAAACAGTCCTGACTCCAGACGCCAAGGCAGGGCTGGCCCTGCACATGCCCCGTAACAGCCAAGGCAGCCAGCTCATAATGAACCGCGCGTGTCACCCGCGCCAGAACAGGAAAATCCCCCTCGCCGTCCCTGACATGAACATACGGCACAGCCGCACAGTCTTCCGACGGGCGATCCCAGTCGCAGGACAGCGGATGTTCAGGGCCGATACAGATCAGCTCATCCATATTGGTCCGGAAACACAGGTTCTGCTGGCGGCCGCAGGTCCCGCGGAAATCCAGTTCGACCGCCACGAACGGGGCATCCTCAACCTGGATGATCCCCTGCTCCATTGGCGTTTTCAGCCAGTATGTGCCCTCGGGGTCCCGGGTCAGCATGGACGAAAACATGCACAGCATGGCTTTGCGCTTTACCGCGGAACCCCGGTAAAGCCATGTGCCGTCACGCTGGATGAGAAACGGCAGCATACGCGGCCCCGTCGAAGAAGAGCCGCAAAAGGAAGACTGTGACACCAGAGGATCTGGAGCCACGGAGACGTCAGGTCGGGCCGCCTGCCGGAACTGATGATCGCTCAATTTTCCCTCCAACTGCATAAAAACTCTCTTCTCACACCAACTTGGGTGCAATCGAGCCTTGATGAAACCCCCACACCTGTCAGAGTGGCGCCATGAGCGAGCAGCATTATTCTTCCGGCGTCTCCGCCGGCACCCTGCAGGGCGAGGCGGACGTGGCTGAAGCCGACCGTCTGGCCCCGGTTCTCCGTCACGTCCGCCAGGCCATCGGCAGCATTGTTCTTGGCCAAGATAGCGTCATCGAACAGGTTCTTGTCACGATCCTGTCCGGCGGTCACGCGCTTCTGATGGGAGCGCCCGGTCTGGGCAAGACCCTTCTGGTCAACACGGCGTCGCGCGTGCTGGGTCTGGACGCCACGCGCATCCAGTTTACTCCTGACCTGATGCCGTCGGACATCACGGGTGCCGAGATCCTTGATCAGGATGCAGACGGCCGCCGCGCCTTCCGCTTCCTGCCCGGCCCGATCTTCGGCCAGCTTGTCCTTGCCGACGAAATCAACCGTGCCAGCCCCCGCACCCAGTCCGCACTGTTGCAGGCCATGGCGGAGCGGCGCGTCACACAGGGGGGCAAGGATTACGCCCTGCCAAGCCCCTTCCATGTTCTCGCGACCCAGAATCCGATCGAGCAGGAAGGCACCTATCCGCTGCCCGAAGCCCAGCTCGACCGTTTCATGCTCCAGATCAGCCTCGGCTTTCCGGGGCGGGATGCGGAACGTCAGATGTTGCTTCAAACAACCGGCGCCACAACGCCGACAGTCTCGGCTCTGATGAATGCGGAAAGCCTTCTCGCGGCCCAGCACCTCGTCCGGCGGCTGCCAGTCGGCGATCAGATTGTGGATGCGATCCTGACACTGACACGCTCGCTGCGTCCGGAAGATCCGTCCGCCTCGCAGGACGTACGGGACGCCGTGTCCTACGGACCGGGCCCTCGTGCGGCTCAGGCCCTGATGATCGCGACCCGCGCCCGCGCACTGCTGGATGGCCGTCTGGCACCGAGTCTTGATGACGTTGTGGCTCTCGCAAGCCCGGTCCTGTCCCATCGTATCGGGCTGGGTTTTGGGGCCCGCGCTGCAGGAACGGACAGTGAAGCCCTGATCCGCAAGCAGGCGCAGGCGCTGCTCTGATCACCGTGAAAAGCCCGTCCGATACCCTGCGCAGTCTGTTTCGCCGCCACCGGGGCGCCAGTTCCGGCGCTCCGACCGCGCAGGCGGAAAGCCTGCCCCTGCCCGCGCTCGTCCTTGAAGCCGAAAAAATTGCCGCGAGCCTGCAAAGTGGCGTTCACGGTCGCAGGCGTTCGGGGCCGGGCGAGGATTTCTGGCAGTTCCGTCCCTACCATGCCGGAGAGCCTGCAACGTCCATCGACTGGCGCCAGTCTGCGCGTTCGCCGGTTGAAGACACGTTTTGGGTCCGGGAACGCGAGCGGGAAAATGCGCAGTCGCTGATGCTGTGGTGCGACCCGTCGCCCTCCATGCAGTGGCGTTCGTCCGAGGCCCTGCCGACCAAGGCGGAGCGGGCGCAGCTCTGCACGCTGGCTCTGGCCTCCGCGTCCCTGAGGGGCGGCGAGCGCGCTGGCCTTCTGACCGGGATCGAGGCAGGACGCGCGCTGGCCGGTCGGCAGGTTCTCTCGCGACTGGCTGCATCCCTTCTGCATCCGGATGTGGACGAACCCGAATTTCCGCGCATGTCCCTCGTCCCGGCGCGGTCCAATCTGGTCGTGATCAGCGATTTCCTGTGGGACGAAAAGCGGATCGACACGTTTCTCAAGACCTGCGTCAGCCGCCCTGTGCGAACGCATCTTCTCTGCGTTCTCGATCCAGCGGAACGGGAGCTGAAACGCTCCGGACGAATCCGGTTCGAAGGACTTGAAGGGGGCGTTCTGACCCTCCCCGCCACGGAAAGCCTTGGGCCGGCCTATGAACAGGCGATGACTGCGCATCTTGCGGCCCTAAAGCAGAGCGCGGCCTCCCTCCATGCCGACTGCATCGTGCATGATGCGTCGCAGAACCCGCTCCCGGCCCTGCTGGCGCTTCACATGGCATTGGGAGGCGGCCGATGATCCTTCTGGCACCGTTCCTGCTGCTCGGTCTTCTGACTCTCCCTGCCCTGTGGTGGCTGGTCCGCGCGACGCCGCCCGCGCCCCAGAACCAGACTTTTCCATCCCTGCTCATCCTGAACCGACTGACCGCCCGGCGCGAGGATGCGGCCCGTTCTCCGCTCTGGTTGCTGTTTCTGCGCATTGCGGCCGTAGCCCTCGTCATTCTCGGACTGGCCCGTCCCGTCCTGACACCGCATCAGGCCGAAAGCGGCAATGGTCCCCTCACCCTTGTTCTCGATGATGGCTGGGCGGCCATTCCGCACTGGAGCGAACGTATTTCTGCGGCTGTGGCTCTGGGCGAAACCGCGATCCGCAACGGTCAGGACGTGACGTTGCTGCATGCTGCACGTGCACCCGATGGTGCGATGCCTGAGGCATTCACCACGCATGACGCACATGCCCTGTCCGAACATCTCTCTCATCTGCGGCCCCAGCCCTGGCCGACGGACCGTCAGGCTCTGGCGAGCCTGCTTCAGAACCGTGATCTGTCCAGCCAGCGCGTGATGGTTCTTTCGGACGGGCTGGCAGCCACGGGTGACAACGCCCTGCATGATGCGCTGGCTAAGGCCCGCTCAGTTCAGGACATGCGCTGGAATGGCTGCGACGTCCTGCGCCTTGCCGCATCTGCTGGCCAGGACGGCGCCCTGCATGCGAAGGTCGACACGCTGCCGTGCCCGGCCCGGACCGTGACGCTGCATGCCGTCAATGCGAATGGCGGCACACTCGCGGCTTATCCCCTTGCGACAGGGCAGGATCAGACCATCTCCCTCCCGGCCCTGCTGCGAAACCAGCTTGACCGTCTGACGCTGGAAGGGGCAACCGGGCCGGCCGCAGTCCACCTGATGGGACAGGCCGATCACCGTCGCCCCGTTGGCATCCTTCAGACGCCCGGCGACGCGACGCCTCTCGTCGGGTCGGCCTTCTTCCTGAACCGCGCATTGCAGCCGATTTCGGATCTGCATAGCGGAGACGCCACAGCCCTGCTGGGAGCGCCGCTCTCTGTCCTGATCGCCACGGATGGTGCGCTTTCAGGCGATCAGACGCGCAACCACGTCCTGAACTGGGTGCGTCATGGCGGTATGCTCGTCCGCTTTGCCGGCCCCGGCCTTGCCGCAGATCAGACCGCCAGTTCTGATGCCACGTCCGATGCGCTCCTGCCCGTTCATCTCATGAGCGGCATGCGGCAGCTCGGCGGCCCCATGTCCTGGGGCAAGCCACAGACCCTGGCGCCATTCCCCGAGACCTCCCCGTTCTCTGACCTGACGATCCCGCCCGACGTGACCGTCTCACGGCAGGTTCTAGCCAAGCCCGAGACGGGCCTGACGGATCATGTCTGGGCGGCCCTGAGCGACGGCACGCCCCTCGTGACCGCGCGGGCGGAAGGCAATGGCGAGATCGTCCTGTTCCACGTCACGCCTTCGCCTGACTGGTCCAATGTGCCGCTGTCCGGTCTGTTCCCCGATATGCTGGAGCGCCTGATCGAGCGTTCGGCAGGCGTGGCAGGCGGCGGTCCTTCGGAACTTGCGCCCTGGCGCATTGTGGGAAGCGACGGCGGGCTCATCATGCCGCCTCAGGCCGCACGCTCCATCCGGGCGTCGGATCTGGCGCATACGGCCGTGTCCGTCAGTCATCCCGCCGGGCTTTATGGTCCCGCCCACGGAACGCATGCTCTCAATCTTGCAGATTCCGCCTCCCCGATGACGGAAGAACCTTTGCTCGGAACGCGGATTTCGCCGGATGGCGCCCATGCGGATCGCCCGTTTGGGCCTGCATTGATGGCCGCAGGTCTGCTGCTGCTCCTGCTGGATCTGATCCTGTCGCTGCGTCGGCGTGGTCTGCTGGGCGCTCTGGCTGTTGGCGGTCTTCTACTGCTGCCGATGGCCCATGCTCAGACGCTGCCTCCGCTTCCGGCAACGGTGCCGCAGGCCGCACTTGAGACACGACTGGGCTATGTCCTGACGGGGCATGACGATATCGATGCCGTTTCCCGCGAAGGGCTTCAGGGCCTTTCCGACTACACGACGGCCCGCAGTTCCGCGACGCTCGGCCATCCGGATGGCGTCACGCCCGGCAAGGACGATCTGGCGTTTTATCCGCTGCTGTACTGGCCGATCACGCCGGATGTTCAGCCTGACCCGGAACGGACAAAGGCACTCAACACTTTCATGGAACACGGCGGCATCCTGCTGATCGACGAACAGGGCGCGGGCACCGACACGGATTCCGGAACCAGTTCCGCCGCCCGGGCCGCGTTGCAGCGCGTCACCGACGGTCTGGTCGTGCCGCCGCTCGCAAAACTGACGGACAAGCACGTTCTGGCCCACACCTTCTATCTGTTGCATAGCGGCTTCCCCGGCCGTGTTGCCGGGCAGCCGGTTTATGTCGCCCGCAATGGCGATGAAGCGAATGACGATGTCAGCCCGGTCATCATCGGCAATGGCGACTGGGCCCATGCCTGGGCTGTGGACGGGTCTGGCAACCATCCCTTCGCCGTCCTTCCCGGTGGCGAAGACCAGCGCACGCAGGCCTATCGTTTCGGCGTGAACATGGTCCTCTATGCCCTGACCGGAAACTACAAGAACGATCAGGCCCAGTATCCCGAAATGCTCCGCCGTCTTGGCAGCCCCGAAACGGAAGCGCCCGCAACCAGCCCCGACAGCGTTGATGAGGAGGACGCACCATGATGTTCGACCTCTCTCCGATGCTGCCGGTCTGGCTTCTGGCGACGCTGGCGATCCTGACGGTTGCCGGCGCGATTTACGGTGCCCTAGGTGGTGCGCGCGGAATGCTCTGGCGGGCTCTCGCTGTTCTGGCCCTGCTGGGATGGCTGTCCGGGCCACGCTCGCTCCACCCGGTTCTGCGTCCCGTCCCGCAGGATGCCCTTCTGGTCGTGGACCGTTCCGCCTCCATGCAGGTCGGACCCCGCACAGCCATTGCAGACCGCGCCGCCGAACAGATCATGCAGGACGCAGCCCGTCTTCCCGGCCTGACGCTGCATCGCGTGGATGTTCCCGGCGGCACGGGACATGGAACACGCCTGTTCGAGGCGCTGGATCACGCGGATCTTCCGCAAGGCCGTTTCGCGGGCGCCATCGTCATAACGGATGGCATGGATCATGACGTTCCAGCCCATCTGCCTCCCCGCTTTCATGGCGCAGACGGGCAGACACTTCCGCTGCATCTCCTGCTGGCCGCGCATGGCGAGGAACAGGACCGCCGCCTGCGCATCCTGAGCACGCCGCCCTATGCCATCGTCGGGCAGAACGCCACGATCCGCGTTCAGGTGGACGATCTGGGCGCTCCGGCCACAGCCGACGCCATCCTCACAATCCGATCCGGCGACGCCCCGCCCCAGACACGACCGATCCAGACCGGCACACCGCAGGACATCACGGTGCCGGTCCAGCATCCCGGCGAAACGCTCGTTGGCCTGTCGGTTTCCCCGCTGGCGGGGGAAGCGTCCACGGAAAACAACAGCGAAGTCGTGCGCATCCGGGGCGTCCGTGACCGGCTGCGCGTGCTGCTGGTCTCCGGCGTGCCCAATCAGGGCGAGCGCGTCTGGCGGCGGCTTCTGAAAGCCGATCCGTCCGTCGATCTCGTACACTTCACCATCCTGCGCTCCCCCAACACCGATGACGGCACGCCGCTGTCGGATCTGGCGCTGATTCCGTTCCCGATCCGTGAACTGTTTCAGGAAAAAATCCGCAGCTTTGACCTCATCATTCTGGACGGATTCCGCAACAGCAACATCCTGCCAGACGAATACCTGACCAATATCGCCGACTACGTCCGCAATGGTGGCGGCCTTCTGGTGACAGCTGGGCCGGAATTCACGCAGGACGGCACTCTTCAGGACACAAGCCTCGCACAGGTTCTTCCGGCCCATGTCGGAACGGACGGCGTGGTTACGCGGGCTTTCCGTCCTGCCCTGACCGATCTGGGCAAAACCCATCCCGTCACGGCGGGCCTGACGGAAGACTGGGGTCCCTGGTATCGTGCGCTCCGGCCAGACCAGTCGCATGGCGAGGACCTGATGCACGGTCCTGACGGCGCGCCGCTTCTTCTGTTGGACCGGGTGGACCGGGGGCGCGTGGCCATGCTGATGTCAGACCAGCTCTGGCTGTGGTCCCGTGGCGAAGGCGGCGGCGGACCGCAGGCCGAGCTTCTGCGGCGCCTTTCGCACTGGCTCATGAAAGAGCCCGACCTTGAAGAAAACCGCCTGACGGCCCGGATCGAAAACGGGCAGCTCGACGTCGAGCGCCACGCTGCGGGACAGGCTGTTTCGCCAGAGGCTCTCGTCACCGCACCAGACGGAAAGCGCACGCCCGTCACCCTGAAACAGACGAATGGCGTCTGGCATGCCACGTTGGCCGCCGCGACGCCCGGAATCTGGAGCGTCCGACAGGACGGGCTCGTCGCCTTTGCAAGTCCTGTTTCCCACGATCCAATCGAACGGCAGGACCTGCGCGCCACCGCGACGGTCATGGGCGCAAGCGCTCAGGAATCGGGGGGAACGGTGTCATGGATCGCGGAACATACGCCGCATCTGAAACAGGTTCCCACCGGCTCGGCCATGACGGGTTCAGGCTGGATGGGTCTGCCCGTTACGACGGCCGCCGTCGCAGGCGAAACGCGGACGACGGACCTCGTTCCCGCATGGGCAGCCCTCCTCGCAGCCCTGATTTTCCTCGCAATTGGCTGGTGGCGGGAAGGTCATTGAAAAAATGTCACAATCCGGCACGTCCAAGAGGCATCTGCAGACTCGCACAGGACGATCGATCACAGTATATTGGGATTATGCGACTGCTCCCCACCCTGCCCCGCCTGCTGCTCGTTGCCGCTCTGGCAATGACGCCGACGATTCTCGTACCCTGGCATCACGCCCAGGCTCAGGATGCCGACGACGCCGAGGCTGAACAGGAAGCCGAAGCCAACCAGAAGAAGGCCGAAGCCCGCAAGGCCGCCCAGCGCGCCGCGCCGCCTTCGGCCCTGCCTGGAGCAGAAGGGTCCGACGACGATGCCGGGCATGCCCGCGCCGACGTGAACCCGACCACGGCCCTGTTCGACGCCATCAACCGTGGCTCTCTCAACGCGGCAAAAGAAGCACTTAACCGCGGCGCCGACATGGGTGGCCACAACGTTCTGGACCAGACACCGCTGGACATGGCCATCGACCTGAACCGCAAGGACATCATGTTCCTGCTCCTGTCGATGCGCACCTATAATCCGGACGGCAAAATCGAGAACAGCGTCTCTGATCAGGGCGTCGAAATGAAGAATGGCAGCGGCCATCTCACCATTGGCGGAAAATCCGTCACACCGAAACGCTCTCTCGTCGCAGCGTCTCCGCATTTCGACACAAGCGGTGGGAAAGCCGACCCATCAGTCGGCTTTCTGGGTTTTGCAGGCCACTAATATTTCTGAACCTGATACGAAAAAAGCCGGAGATCAGTCTCCGGCTTTTTTTATGCGTACATTACGCGGTATCAGCCGACGTTGCGAAGCGCCTGACTTTCCTGGCGCAGCACGTCAATCTGGACAAACTGTCCGTCCCGCTCGAAATACCAGAACGTCCAACCATTGCAGGACGGTGCGCCTGTCAATGTCGCGCCCAGTTTGTGAATCGAGCCACGCTGATTACCTGAAACCAGCGTACCATCAGGCGTAACGGTTGCTTTCAGCCGTTTCTGCCGGTCGTACAACACCGTTCCGGCAGGAAGGACGCCTGTCTCTACAAAGCTGCCGAACGGAATACGGGGCATCTCACGCTTGGCAGGCGTCGTCGCGAGTTGCTCGGATGTCAGGCGTTCTTCACGCGCCACACGCTCCCGGGCGGCCTTAACGTAATCCGGATGGCGTTCGATGGCGATGTAATGGCGACCCAGGCGCTTGGCCATGGCGGGCGTCGTGCCACTGCCGCAGAACGGATCGAGGACCACGTCGTTGGCATTGGTCGAGGCCACCAGAACACGATGGAGCAGACTTTCCGGCTTCTGCGTCGGATGCAGTTTCAGGCCATGCTCGTTCTTCAGGCGCTCATTGCCGGTGCATAGCGGCAGATACCAGTCCGAGCGCATCTGAAGATCGTCGTTCAGCGCCTTCATGGCCTGATAGTTGAAGCGGTACTTGCTCTGCGGACCACGAGCCGCCCAGATCAGTGTCTCATGTGCGTTCGTAAAACGCCGCCCCCGGAAATTCGGCATCGGGTTGGACTTGCGCCAGACGATGTCGTTCAGGATCCAGAAGCCCAGATCCTGCATGATCGCGCCCAGCCGGAAGACATTGTGATACGATCCGATAACCCAGATCGTACCGTCCTTGTGCAGGATACGGCGTGCTTCGCTGAGCCATTCGCGCGTAAAATTGTCGTAGGTCGCGTAATCCGCGAACTTGTCCCAATCATCATCCACCCCGTCCACGACGGTCTCGTCCGGACGACGCAGCTCGCCGCGTAGCTGAAGGTTGTACGGCGGATCGGCGAAAATGCAGTCCACGCTCCCATCGGGCAGCGTCTTCATCGTTTCGATGCATTCTCCACGCAGGATCTGGTCGACGGGAAATTCACCGCTCATGCTGCGTGTGCCTCTGCTTCAATCATGTTTCGTATCGGCGCAAAACTACGCCTGTGATGGGGTGTCACCCCCCGGAGCTTCAGGCCCTGCATATGCGCGGCCGTGCCATAACCGGCATTGCGCTCCCAACCATAGGCGTCATGTCGCACCGCCAGACGCGCCATCAGGCGATCCCGCGTCACTTTTGCGATGATAGAGGCTGCGGCAATGGACAGGCTGATCCCGTCCCCGCCGATCACCATTTTGATGGGACACGGCAGCTTTGGGGCATGTTTGCCATCCACAAGGGCCAGATCCGGCATGCGCCCCAACCGGGACAGCGCGCGGCGCATGGCCAGATAGCAGGCCTGGGCAATATTGATCTGCTCAATTTCCAGAACAGACGCGGCACCGATGCCGATCAGAACCTGCTCGTCAGCCATCAGGGCCTCATAGGCAAGCATCCGGCGCCGGGCTGTCAGTTTCTTGGAATCATCAAGGAGGGAAGACAGGGTTTCAGACGGAGGCGTCGTGAATGCAACGGCAGAAGCCACCACCGGCCCTGCCAGAGGACCACGCCCGACTTCGTCGATCCCGACGACCAGCCCCCCATGGGCAGCTTCCAGGGCGTAATCCGGCATTTTTGAGCGTTCTCCCCGACAGACACCCCAAAATCAGGTGACCGAATCGGTTTTGAATCATGGCGACTCGAAAGGGAAGCCTAAAAATGCATTTTCTCTGAGTTTAGTCTGTCAAGTGTGGTGTGAAAGACTCTTTCCCTGCGGACTTCAGAGTTCTTCCTGTTCGTTGTCCTGGCCAGCACCCGGAGGCGTCGTAGGAGCAGGCTGACTCGATTGCCCTTGCCGCGTCTGAAGCTCGGTTTCGATCTGGGGAAGCTGATAGATCTTTTCTGTCACATTCGCCGCCAGCAACACGAGGCTGACGATCAGAAGCGAGAGCCCGCGGCCGACAATCTGCCGCCGCCTCCAGAAATAACCCGGCAGGAAAAGCCACCACCAGAAGCCGGGCGGCGTTTGACCACTCTCGCGGATCGAATTGCGATCAAGCACAAAAGCCGTGAAAAACAGGGCCAGTGACATCATTCCAATGATGGAAAATGTTCCCATCCGTTCACTATCCGGGATCTGGCGCCAATCCAGAACCAGAAGCGCCAGACGCTGGATGAGCCAGGGCCCCACCAGCAAAACCCAGGCCCAGTGTTCTGAAATGCCTGACGACATCCGCAGCAGGCCTGTCAGCGGCGACACAAGCCCGGCAGCGCTGGCTGGCCGCCACGTCTCTCCAAACTCCGACGTCCAGACAAGGGTTTCGGGTTTGATGCGCTGTTGCATGATCAGACGCAGGATTTCTTCACGGGAAACGGGACCGGCCTGCTGCCCGTTATTCTCGTAAAACCATTCCATGCAAAAAAGCCTCCCGGATTACTCCGGAAGGCTTCTAGCACAAAGACGTTGCAGTCGTCGAAAGGGCTGTTGCTCCCTCAGGAGCTTTTGCGTCCGAACAACAGACCGCCTACGATCATGCCAACGACCGTCGCGATCACGAGTGAGATCAGAGGGCGATCCTGCACAAACGCAGTCGCTGCTTCAAGCTTGGTTTCACCTTCGTCATAAAGGTCAGCAAATTCCTGCTGTGCCATGCCGGAAAGCTGGTCAAACTTGCCTTCGGCCTGAAGCTTGGCATCACCGGTCAGGCCACCAACGCCGTCCTTGACCTTGCCCTTGACGTCATCCAGGAGGCCTTCAGCCTTCGTTTCAGTTGTATCAGCCATCTTGTTCTCCTTTGTCCGGACAAATCTGTGTCTGCGTTGATGAACGCGCGACCGCAGCATCCGGTTCCAGTCCGATATGATCCTTGAGCGGAAAAGAGACAAGGCCTGCGACAAAGTAACGAAACGTATCATTTACGCTCATTTTGATTTTCATTGTCAAAACTGAACAGGATTTAAGGTCGCGTCATGGCAGGCGCTGGCCTCCTGCCGTATAGGTATGAAAACACATAGCATCGCCGCCTGAGAGCCCTGAGCTCTGGTATAGGGAAAGACAGAACCACCATGGATCAGCAGACGGCCGGCTCCAACGACCGCCTTACGAACAGCACCGCCCAGTCCTCCCCTCCTCCTGCCCGCTCCCGTCGGCGCTGGATCCTCTGGGGCGTTGTCCTTCTGGTCGTTCTTCTGATCCTGTTTGCGATCTTCCGCCCTCATGGCGCGACGCACAAACGTAATGGCGCCGGGACCGGGGACGGAAGCGTGCAGCCCGTCGCCGTCGCAACCGCCCATACCGGCGATATGCCTGTCATCTTCCAGGAAATCGGCACGGTCGTTCCTGTCACGAACGTAACGATCACGCCCCGGGTCAACGGTCATATTGCTGCCGTCTATTATCAGGAAGGCCAGCACGTCCATAAGGGCGACGAGCTGGAACTGATTGATCCACGCCCCTATGAAGCCACGCTTGCCCAGTATCGCGGCACTCTGGCAGCTGATGTGGCGCAGCTTGAAAAGGCCCGCGTGGACAATGCCCGTTACCAGCGCCTGATCAAGCAGAACTCGACCTCCGCCATGACTGCCCGTGACCAGGAATTCACGGTCCAGCAGCTTGAAGGTCAGGTCGAGTTCGATCGTGCCAATGTCCGGAACGCCGAGCTGAACGTGATGTACTGCCACATCATTGCGCCAGTCGAAGGTCGTGTCGGTATCCGCGTGCTCGACGTCGGCAACTATGTGACGGCAGGCCAGTCCGGCGGGCTGACGATCCTGACGCAGATGCAGCCGATTTCGGTAATCTTCACTGTCCCGCAGAACCAGCTCGGCGATGTCGCAACCCATCTGCGTGAATCCGGCGAACTGACTGTCGAAGCCTGGAACAGCGACAACACCCAGAAACTCGCCACCGGCACCGTGAAGGCCCTCGACAGCCAGATCGACACCTCCACCGGAACAGTCCGGATGCGTGGCATTTTCGCGAATGAGGACGAGCACCTCTTCCCGAACCAGTTCGTCAATCCGCATCTTCTGGTCACGACGCTGCACAACGCCCTGCTCATTCCCGGTAATGCGCTTCAGACCGGACCAGACGGCCGCTTTGTCTATCGCGTGAAGCCTGACATGACAGTGGAAGTCGTCCCCGTCACGGTGGGCACGACCGACAGCACGAATGCGGTGATCCAGAAGGGCCTGAACGATGGCGACCGTGTCGTAACCGATGGCGTCAGCCATCTGCGTCCGGGCCAGAAGGTCTCGATCCCCGACACCTCGTCGGCTGCCAAGCAGACCACGGAAGCCGAGCAGCAGACCGCCGGACAGCACCGCCGTCACCGCAACGGGCAGCAGAGCTCCGATGCGCCGCAGAAAACGAACGACCCGTCCTCGCCTGCCGATACCGGCAACCACTGATCGCCGACCAGAACAGCAAGATTAGGGAACAGCAAGACCGTGAATCCGTCCCGCCTGTTCATCGAGCGCCCGGTTGCCACCAGCCTCCTGATGTTCGCCATTCTGCTGAGCGGTCTGCTCGGCTATCACTTCCTGGCCGTGTCAGCGCTGCCGCAGGTCGAATACCCGACGATCACGGTCTCGACGTTCTATCCCGGCGCCGGTCCGGATGTGATGAGCACGTCCGTCACCGCCCCTCTGGAAACCCAGCTTGGCCAGATGGCGGGGCTGGACCAGATGACGTCCCAGTCCTCGGGTGGTGCTTCGGTCGTGACCCTGCGCTTCGGGTTGGACATGTCGATGGACGTGGCCGAGCAGGAAGTTCAGGCCGCGATCAACAACGCGACTTCCCTGCTGCCCAGCGATCTGCCCGCGCCTCCGATCTATGCGAAGGTCAATCCGGCGGATACCCCCGTCCTGACGCTTGGCATCACGTCCAAAACGCTACCACTTCCTGAGGTCGAGGACTACGTCAACACGCGTCTTGAGCAGAAGATCAGTCAGATTTCCGGCGTCGGTCTCGTTACCCTTTCGGGTGGCAACCGCAAGGCGTACCGGATCCAGGTCAACATCCCGAAGCTGACCTCCTACGGCATCGCAATCGACACGCTGCGCACCATCATCAGCACGGTCAACGTCAATTCGCCGACCGGTACGTTCGATGGCCCCAAGCGCTCCACTTCCCTGCGCATCGACGGTCAGATCCAGTCCGTCGAACAGCTCATGAACCAGGTGATCGCATACCAGAACAACGGTCCGATCCGCGTTCGCGACATCGCAACCGTGGTCGAAGGTGCCGAAAACGCACAGCTTGCCGCTTGGGCTAACCGCACACCCGCGCTGATCCTGAACGTACAGCGCCAGCCCGGCGCGAACGTCATTGGCGTCGTGGACAACGTGCTGCGTGTCCTGCCGCAGCTCAAGCTCGACCTGCCACCGGGCATTGATGTCACGCCACTGACCGACCGCACCACGACCATCCGTGCTTCCGTCAATGACGTGGAATACGAACTTGGCCTCGCCATGTTGCTGGTCGTGGGCGTGATCTTCGTGTTCCTGCGGAATGTTCCGGCAACGATTATTCCCAGCCTGTCCGTTCCGCTGTCACTGATTGGCACTCTGGCAGCGATGTATCTGCTGGGCTTCTCGCTCGACAACCTCTCGCTGATGTCCCTGACCATCGCGACCGGCTTCGTGGTCGATGACGCCATCGTGGTGATCGAGAACATCGCGCGTTATGTCGAGGCCGGCGAGGACCGCTACACCGCTGCGCTCAAGGGTGCTGGCGAAATCGGCTTCACGATCATCTCGCTGACGGTCTCGCTCATCGCCGTGCTGATCCCGCTGCTGTTCATGAAAGACGTCGTCGGCCGTCTCTTCCATGAATTCGCGATGACGCTCTCCATCACGATCATCATTTCCGCCGTCGTCGCCCTGACGCTGGTGCCGATGATGTGCGCGCGTCTGCTGTCCGACACGCATGCGCCCTCCACGAAAAACACGGTCTGGAGCCGCCTGTCCAACCGCACCGAGCGTGGCATCAATGCGCTGATCGCGGGCTATGGTCGCTGGCTTGACGTGGTGCTGCGCTTCCGTGTCATGACCTTGCTGGTCACAGTGGGCACGATCATCCTCACGGGCGTGCTGGCCTGGACCATTCCCAAGGGCTTCTTCCCGACGCAGGACACCGGCGTGATCCAGGGCATCTCCGTGATGTCACAGGCCATTTCATTCGAAGGCATGAAGGACCGTCAGGCCGCCCTTGGAGACGTGATCCTCAAAGATCCGGACGTCGCAAGCATCTCGTCCTTCGTCGGTATCGACGGCCAGAACATGACGCTGAATGTCGGCCGCTTCCTGATCAACCTTAAGCCGCGCGAGCAGCGGACAAGCGACCTGCAGACAATCCTGCGCCGCCTGTCCTCCGTCGGGCAGCAGGTGACCGGGGCGGAACTCTATGTCCAGCCGATCCAGGACCTGTCGCTGGATTCCTCGATTTCTGCCACACAGTACCAGTTCATGCTGGAAAACCCGGATTACGACACCTTCAAGACCTGGGTGCCGAAGTTCGTGGATGCGCTGCGCAAGGAGCCGTCCCTGACGGACGTGACGTCCGACCTTCAGGCCGAGGGGCTGGTGGCCCAGCTTTCGCTCGATCGTCCGACCGGCGCACGCTATTCCATCACACCGCAGACGATCGACAACCTTCTGTATGACAGCTACGGCCAGCGCCAGATCACTACGATCTACACGCAGTCCAACCAGTACCGCGTCATTCTGGAAGCCGATCCGAAGCTTCAGACCGATCTGACCTCCCTGAGCCAGCTCTACCTGCCGGGCATTTCATCCGAAGCCGGTGGCAGCACGTCCGGCCCGACCCGTCAGCCAACATCAGGCCTCGTGCCGCTGTCGCAGGTGACGACGATGACCCATGCGCTCGCACCCCTTCTGATCAGCCATTACGGCCAGTTCCCGGCTACGACCGTCTCGTTCAACGTTGCCAACGGCTATTCGCTGGGAACCGCGACAAACGCCATCGAACGCGTGGAAAAGCAGATCGGTCTGCCGCCTGAGTTCCAGACCGCCTTCCAGGGTACCGCTGCGGCGTTCCGCTCGTCGCTGTCCAACGAGGTCTGGCTGGTCATGGCGGCCGTGATTGCGGTCTATATCGTTCTTGGCATTCTCTATGAGAGCTATGTCCACCCGATCACGATCCTTTCCACCCTGCCTTCAGCCGCCATCGGTGCGCTGATCGGGCTCTATCTCTTCGGGATGGATCTCGACATCATGGGGATCATCGGCATCGTGCTGCTGATCGGCATCGTGAAGAAGAACGCCATCATGATGATCGACTTCGCGCTCGAAGCCGAACGTCTAGAAGGCCATACGCCGCTTGAATCGATCAAGCGTGCGGCGCTGCTCCGTTTCCGCCCGATTCTGATGACCACGCTTGCAGCCCTGTTCGGCGCCCTCCCCCTGCTGCTCGGCACGGGTGTCGGCTCAGAACTGCGCCGCCCGTTGGGTGTGGCCATCGTCTTCGGTCTGATGATGTCGCAGCTCCTGACCCTGTTCACAACGCCTGTCATCTATCTGTTCATGGATGAACTGGGCACGAAGACCCGCGCCTTCATCCAGCGACACCGCCGCAGCCGGCCGCCCTCGAAGCCGCAGGCTTCCAATCCTCAGACAGGCGCTCCGTGAATCTGGTCCGCCTCTTCGTCCTGAGGCCAGTCGGTACGACGCTGCTGGCCGTTGCGCTCGTCATCGGCGGCATCATGGGGTATTTCAGCCTCCCCGTTGCCGATCTGCCGGACGTGGACTTCCCGGTTATCATGGTGACGGCGAACCAGCCCGGTGGCTCCCCGTCAGAGATTGCGAGCACCATCGCCGGACCTCTGGAACGGCATCTGGGGGCGATTTCCGGCGTCACGGAAATGACGTCTGAATCCACAGTCAACCAGACGCGCATTACGCTCCAGTTCGACCTGTCGCGCGATATCAACGGCGCGGCGCGTGATGTGGAAGCTGCATTGCAGGGCGCACGACAGGACCTGCCGACGACCCTCCGCAGCAACCCGACATACATGAAGGCGAATTCCAACGGCCCTCCCATTCTGGCGCTGACCCTGTCTTCCGCCACCCGGACGCCGCAGGAGCTTTACGACTTCGCCAGCAATATTCTGATCCCGCAGCTCAGCCAGATCCAGGGCGTGGGCGATGTGGACATCCGCGGCGCCTCCCTTCCTGCCGTCCGCGTTGAGATCAATCCATTGCGCCTGTTCCGTTATGGGATCGGCTTCGAGGATCTGCGCGCCGCGCTCGCTTCCGCTAACGCCCATACGCCCAAGGGCTTTCTGGACGCCAATGGCGAACGGATGATGCTCTCGACCAACGATCAGGCCACGAAAGCCGAAGAATACCGCGACCTGATCATCGCGTACCGTAACAGCCAGCCTGTCAGGCTCACGGACGTGGCAGACGTCAATGACGGCGTGGAAGACCTCCGTCAGGCCGGCTATCTCAACGGCAGGGCCGCGATCATCTGCACGGTGTTCTCGCAGGGTGGCGCAAATGTCATCAAAACGATTGACGGCATTCGCAGCCGCCTGCCGGTGCTTCAGTCTGCTCTTCCCGGTAACACCGACATCTCGATCCTGATCGATCGCTCCAAAACGATCCGGGCCTCGCTGGACGACACGAAACAGACCCTCTTCATCGCCATCGTGCTCGTGGTGGCCGTTGTCCTGCTTTTCCTGCGCAGTCTCTCGGCCATCATGGTTCCGGCCATCGTGGTTCCGGTCTCGATCGTGGGGACTTTTGGCGTCATGTCGCTGATGGGATACCAGCTCGACAACATGTCCCTGATGGCCCTGACGATCTCGACCGGGTTTGTGGTTGATGACGCCATCGTCGTACTGGAAAACATCGCCCGTTACATGGAGATGGGCTACGGACGGCAGGAAGCAGCCATCAAGGGCACGACCGAAGTCGCCTTCACCGTCGTCTCCATCACAGTCTCACTGATCGTCGTTTTCGCGCCGATCATGCTGATGGGCGGCATTGCCGGACGCCTGTTCCACGAATTTGCGATGACCATGGTCATCACACTCTGCATTTCGCTGGTCCTGTCCCTGACGCTGACGCCCATGATCAGCGCCCAGTTGCTGACCCATACAGACGACAACGGTCCGGGCCCGTGGAAAGAGATCGGCCGTTTCCTTGAGCGGACGATCAACAGTGTGACCGCCGGTTATGGGCGCTCCCTCGACTGGGCGCTGAAACACCAGTTTCTGATTGCGATGTCCCTGCCCGCCACCCTGATCCTTGCGGGCGTGCTGTATGTGAAGATGCCGAAGGGCTTCTTCCCGTCCGAGGACACCGGGCAGATCATGGGCCGTGTTGTCGCCGATCAGTCGATCTCGTTTCAGGCGCTCCAGAAAATCGTGGTCAAGGCCATGAAGACTGTTGCTGCGGACCGTGACGTCGTGGGTGTCATGGGGGGCGTAGGCGGACGTTCCGCAAACTCCGCCAACATGTTCGTCGCCCTCAAGCCCAAATCCGAACGTACGGATGATCTTGCCACGACCATCCAGCGTCTGACCCGAAAGTTCTCGCACGTTCCCGGCGCGCAACTGCGGCTCATGGCTCCAGGGAGCGTCCGGACGGGTGCACGCCCCGGCGACGCTGCCTATCAGTATTCGCTGGAAGGCCCATCCGCCGAAGACCTGTTTGAATGGACGCCTAAAATCGTCGCGGCGCTCTCGAAGCTGCCAGAGCTCATGGACGTCACGTCCGATGTGGAACAGGGCGGACAGGGCATTAACATTGCCATCAACCGCGACACGGAAGCACGCTACTCCGTCACGCCACAGCTGATTTCCAATACGCTCTATGATGCTTTTGGCCAGCGTGCGGCGTCGATCATCTATGGCAACCTCAACCAGTACCGCGTCGTCATGGAAGCCGCTCCGCGCTACTGGCAGGACCCGTCAATGCTGGAACAGATGTGGGTGAGCATCTCCGGCGGCACAGCGGCGGGTGGCACGGCGTCCAACAACATCCGCGCCCGCGCGACGACTGCCGCGACAGCCCTGTCGGAAAGCGAGCAGTCCTATCAGAACTCCGTCGCCAACGCCCTTGCAGGTGGCAAATCGGCGTCGAGCGGTTCAGCTGTGGCGACGACTGCGGCCACAATGGTTCCGCTCTCGGTTGTCTCGCGCCAGCGGAACACCAATACGGCCCTGACCGTCAGCCATGAAGGTCAGTCCGTCGCAACAACCGTCTCCTTCAACCTTGCACCCGGAGTGTCGCTCGGGCCGGCTGTGGACGCGGTTCAGGCTGCCATGGTGAAGCTGCATGTCCCGTCGGACATTCATGGTGGATTTGCCGGCAATGCAGCGGCTTTCCAGAAATCGGTCGGAAGCGAGGCCCTGCTGATCCTTGCAGCCCTTGCAGCCGTCTATATTGTTCTGGGCATCCTTTACGAGAGCCTGATCCATCCCCTGACGATCCTCTCGACCCTGCCTTCTGCTGGCGTAGGTGCTATTTTTGCCCTGCAGGTCTGTGGGGAGGAGTTCTCCCTCATGGCGATGATCGGCGTCATTCTGCTGATCGGCATCGTCAAGAAAAACGCCATCATGCTGATCGATTTTGCCCTGGTCGCACAGCGTGAAGGGATGTCCGCCACGGATGCCATCCGTCAGGCCAGTCATCTGCGCTTTCGCCCCATTCTCATGACCTCTCTGGCTGCTGCGTTCGGCGCCGTGCCTCTGATTATCGGCAATGGATATGGTTGCGAACTCCGGCGTCCGCTGGGCATCGCCATCCTTGGTGGTCTCGTGGTCAGCCAGCTTCTGACGCTTTACAGCACACCTGTCATTTTCCTGTATCTCGACCGGTTCGGACGCGCCATGGGCCGTCTGCGGTCCCATATCGCCTCATTCTTCCATCTTTCATCCCGGGAAACACAGTCCTGATGACCGCCCTCCGTAAGTCTACCCTGCGCAATGCCCTGCTGGGGGCAGCGACCCTGCCGTTCCTGAGCGGCTGCATCGGCGGCATGGTCGGGCCGAACTATCATCGCCCGAAGGCCATCATCTCTGCGAAGTTCAAGGAAGCACCGCCGCCACCGGGCTGGCAGGCTGCTGTCCCCGATCTTGCAAAAATGCCCAAGGGAGACTGGTGGACGGTTTTCAACGACCCCGTCCTGAACGATCTTGAAGAGCGTGTCGCAACATCCAATCAAAGCCTGAAGGAATATGAGGCGCAGTACCGTAAGGCTGCCGCCACGATTGACTCGATCCGGGCCCAGCTCTTTCCGACACTGAGCGGCAAGTTCAGCTTCAACCGCAACTCGGAAGGCGGCAGCACCTCGAATGCCAGCAACGGTATTCCCTACACGTCCAGCCAGTCCTACACGTCCAACACATGGACGACCGGCCCGTCCGCAAGCTGGACCGTGGACGTCTGGGGCATGATCCGGCGTCAGGTTCAGGAGCAGGTTACGGCGACACAGGCCGACGCGGCGCTGGTTGCCAATATGCGCCTGTCCTATCAGCTTCAGCTAGCACAGGATTATTTCGACCTGCGTTATCAGGACAGCCTGATCGCGCTCTATGCCCGTAACGTCGATCTCTATCGCCACAACCTGGATATTCTGCAGAACCAGTTGGATGCCGGTGTCGCCGATCCAACGAGTGTTCTCCAGGCCCGGTATCTGCTGCAGTCAACGCAGGCGAACCTTTCCAACGCGCATATTGCCCGCTCGCAGTATGAGCATGCCATCGCCATGCTGACAGGACGTGCGCCGGCAGAACTTACGCTAGCGCCCTCTCCCCTTCCCGCGACAATCCCTGCAGCACCTGTTGCAGTTCCATCCATGCTGCTTCAGCGCCGCCCTGACGTGGCTCAGGCCGAACGCAACATGGAATCATATAATGCGGAAATCGGATATGAGATCGGGGCCTTTTTCCCGCAGGTCTCGCTCACAGCATCTTACGGCTATAGCGGCAATCCGCTTCAACAGCTGATCCAGGCGGCCACACGCACATGGAGCCTTGGCGCGGCCGCAACCGAGACGATCTTCCAGGGCGGTGCGCGCTCCGCAGCCGTGCGCAGTGCGGAAGCGGATTATGACAATGCCGTCGCCACCTACCGTCAGACCGTTCTCGCCGCGCTTCAGGACACCGAGGATCAGATGTCTGGTCTGCATTATCTCGATCAGCAGCTGGCTCTGCAGGATGCTGCCGTGAAATCCGCCGAGGCAGCGGTGCAGGTCTCGATGAACGAGTACCTTGCCGGGACGCAAATCTATACAACCGTGATCACCGCCGAACAGAATGCCCTGCAGTACCAGGAAACCCAGCTCAGCGTCCGGCAGCAACAATTCCTCGCCGAGGTAAAACTCATTACGGATCTGGGAGGTGGCTGGACCACTCAGCAGCTTCCAAGCAAGAACTCGCTTCAGACGGACAATCCGCTTCTGCCGTCCTTCATCCAAAGAGACAAGAACGGGAACTGAAGACCATAAAAAAGGGCGGGGCCATTGGCACCCGCCCTTTTCGCATCAACTGTATGTCAGGCGCTCAGAGCGCATGCAGCCCAGCAACGCCCGCGAGAATGGCCAGAACTGCCAGAACAAGGAAAACAATGAAGAACAGTTTGGCAATTCCGGCAGTCGCGGCAGAAATGCCCGAGAAGCCGAAAACGCCGGCAATGATGGAAATGATGAAGAAAACAATCGCATAGTGCAGCATGACGCAGGCTCCTCGCCCAAGAGTTCGTGGTCATGTCGTAACGTGACGCACCTGCGGAAGTTTAATTTTTCCGAAAAAGACGTTTCCCCAACAAGATCCCGACAAAAAACGAGCTCAGAAGCCAGAACAGTGGCTGATCCACCATAAGATCACTGACAAGCGCATCCGTTTCTCTTGCCGCGCAGGATATTTTTTTCTTCAGGGCGCTCTTCCAAAAACAGCATCCCGCATTATCCTGCAGTCGTCCCACTTCGGCATCCAGATAGCATTCCAGATCGGCATCCATAGGTCTTCTCCTTGACATAACAGTCTCCCAACGCAGGAAGGGGCAGCCCGGTAACGGACTGCCCCTTCCTTTTACATCGTCAGAGCGCCAACGGGATGCTCTGTATCAATGCCCGACAGCAGGAGTGGTCTCTCCCCGTGCCGCCGCCTCTTCACTATAGCGGCGAGCTTCCGGAGAGATGGTCAGGGCCATCGTCATACCGGCGGACAGCAGATAGATCACGGCAAAGGTCCAGATCACATACTGCATGCCCGGTCCAAAGACAGCTTCACATGCAGCAACGACAGCCGGCCCTACCCAGGTAGACGCACCAGCGCCCAGACCAAGGATGGAAAGTGCTGCTGCTTTCTCACGCGGGCAGATCTGCGGCATCAGGCCCGACAGCGGGACGAAGGCTGCAACAGTGGCACCGTAGAAAATACCTGCGGCAGCCACAGCCCAGAAATTCCCCGGGAACCACAGCGGAACGTAATAGAACAGCGGAATGGCAATAAAGCCGCCGATCCCACCAAACACCGCCACAACAAACCGGTGACCCAGGGTATCTGCCACCATACCCGACACAAGGTTGAACAGAATGTTGCTCAGGAAGATGAGCGACAGAAGGTTCAGCCACTGACCAAGCGAAAACCCGAGGTGGTCCACGAAAAAGGCCGGCATGATTGCCAGAAAGGCATATTCCGAAGACGTGTCGATAACGCGGACGATACCAGCAATCAGCGTCTTCGGCTCACGCCACATGATGCTCATGGAACCGAAGAAAATGTCCTTGGTCGGCACATGGTCAGGAAGAAGCCGCTTTTTCCCGGTCGGTTCATGTGTGAACAGCAGTGCGACAAGGCCACCAATGATCACGAGGCCGAGCGAACACCAGAAGGTGCGAAGCTCGCCGATCTGCGGAATGGCAAAGCGTGCGAACTGCGATCCTAACGTCGGCAGACCTGCCGAGAAGGAAAACCAGAACCACCCTGCTGCCGAACCCAGCATGGCGGTCGGGGTTGCGGCCGCGATCCAGACAAGGAAGCCGTAAGCAAAGAGCGGATAGGCAAATCCACGAAGTGTATAGAACAGCAGGATCATCGGCCCGCTATTCGGCCCGAGACCGAAGGTCAGGAAGCCCACTTCAAGAATGGTCCAAAGGATAAGACCGAGCCACATAACCTTCTTTGGGCCCATGAGATCGGATAGTGGCCCGGAGAACCAGGCAGCGATCATCACGGTGATGCCGTAGAAGGTGAACATTTCATTCACGAAGCCCTGTGTGTGGCCGTGATGAAGCATGTAGGTATCGAGATACCCCGCCTCCACACCATCGCCAACCATGAACAGGAGCTGTCCCACAAACGCCCAGAACAGGGCTCTGGGTATCCCAAGGGTTTCCGCAAGCCCATGTTTCGGGGGGGAAGATTCGGACATTATAACGCTCTCCAAACGCTGGACGCATCACGAACCTATCCGGGCCTCATTGCCGGGATACATATTCGATGCGTCGTGGCAGGCCCTACGAGAGTGCTCGGACCTGTTTCTCAGAATTGTGCAGACCCAACGCGAAAAACGAGAGAACGTCTTCCAAATGGGAAAGAACCGGTCCCGCAGGAGACCGGAGATTCATGCCGTCCCCGAAAGAGACAGAAAAGTTTCTGCAAAGAGTGGTGACTGCATATCACACAACATCGTGGCAAAGAAACCACGAATCAAAAAAGGCCGGAGCATTCCTGCCCCGGCCTTTTTCAAAGTATCAAAACAGGGGCCTCAGGCAGCCTCCTGCTCCTCACCAACGTTCTGCTTTGGTCCGCTATCCAGGCCCTTTGCAGCGACATCGCGATCGATCAGTTCGATCACAGCCATATCGGCATTGTCGCCATAACGGACGCCTGCCTTCAGCACACGGGAGTAGCCACCGGCACGTCCCTTGTAGCGCTCGGCAACGGCCGAAAACAGCTTCGTCACAACAGCATCGTCACGCAGCTGCGCGAATGCCTGACGACGGGCGTGCAGATCGCCACGCTTGCCGAGCGTGATCAGCTTTTCGACCACCGGGCGAAGTTCTTTCGCCTTCGGCAGGGTCGTAGTGATCTGCTCGTGCTTGATGAGAGCCACGGCCATGTTGCGGAACATGGCAGCGCGGTGAGAAGAGGTGACGTTGAGCTTACGCCCGCTCACACCATGACGCATTGCTAGTTTTCCTTACCTTGAAAGTTCTCAGAACGTCTCGTCGAGACGCTTGGCCAGATCCTCGATGTTCTCGGGCGGCCAGGCCGGAACGCTCATGCCGAGCGACAGCCCCATACCGGTGAGAACTTCCTTGATCTCGTTGAGCGACTTGCGCCCGAAATTGGGCGTACGGAGCATTTCCTGTTCGGACTTCTGCACCAGATCGCCAATATAAACAATGTTGTCGTTCTTGAGGCAGTTGGCGCTACGCACCGACAGCTCGAGTTCGTCAACCTTGCGGAGAAGATTGCGGTTGAACGGCAGGTCATCCTGCGGTTCTTCATGCTGGACCGGACGCGGCTCATCAAAGTTGATAAACAGCTGCAGCTGATCCTGAAGAATCCGGGCTGCGAGAGCCAGGCTGTCTTCGGGGGTCACTGCACCATTGGTCTCTACCGTCAGCAGCAGCTTGTCATAGTCAGTGACCTGACCAACACGCGTCTGCTCGATCTTATAGGAAACCCGACGGACCGGGGAGTAAATTGCGTCGATGGGAATCATACCAATCGGGGCATCTTCCGGACGGTTTGCTGCTGCTGCAACATAGCCCTTACCCATATTGACGGTGAATTCCATGCCGAGCTTCACGCCATCATCAAGCGTGCAGATCACGAGATCGGGATTCATGATCTCGATGTCATGACCTGCCTGGATCTGGCCAGCCATCACTTCACCTGGGCCAGTGGCCGTCAGGATCATGCGCTTGGGGCCTTCACCGTGCATGCGAAGAGCAAGCTGCTTGACGTTCAGGACAATGTCCGTGACGTCTTCGCGAACACCCGGCACTGCGGAGAACTCATGCAGCACGCCATCGATCTGGATGGCGGTCACGGCAGCACCCTGCAGCGACGACAGGAGAATACGACGCAGCGCGTTACCGAGCGTCATGCCGAAGCCGCGTTCCAGAGGCTCGGCCACGACAGTGGCGATGCGCGAGGCAACCGGTCCGGGCTCGACTTCAAGCTTCTCCGGCTTGATGAGGGACTGCCAGTTTTTCTGGAGAACCAAGGTCGTGGCCTTTCAAACAACGAAGCACGCCAAGGGAAATTGGCGGCACCTGGGCCCGCACCGGTAAGGTGCGGCAAAAGATGCAATCACTAACAAATGCTGCGTATCGCACGCGATACGCAGCAAAGCATCACTCAGACGCGACGACGCTTCCGGGGACGGCAGCCATTGTGCGGCACGGGCGTCATGTCGCGGATGGACGTAATGTTGAACCCTACGGCCTGAAGGGCACGAAGCGCGCTTTCACGCCCCGAACCCGGACCGGAGACCTCGATCTCAAGCGTTTCCATGCCATGCTCGCGTGCCTTGCGGCCAGCATCTTCTGCGGCCACCTGAGCAGCATACGGCGTGGACTTACGGGAGCCTTTAAAGCCCTGCGCACCCGACGACGACCAGGCAATCGCGTTGCCCTGTGCGTCAGAAATGGTGATCATGGTGTTGTTGAACGTGGAGAGCACGTGAGCAACACCGGAAATGATATTCTTGCGTTCCTTTTTACGGATACGCGGAGCAGCGGCCTTCGCCATGAGAGAGGTCGTCCTAAAAGTTTAAGCAAAAACGTCGATGAGGAAATCAGGCGCGAATTAGCGCGTGACCTTCTTCTTGCCAGCAATAGCAACGGCCTTGCCCTTACGGGTACGGGCGTTGGTGTGCGTACGCTGACCGCGGACCGGAAGGCCACGACGGTGACGAAGGCCACGGTAGCAACCGAGGTCCATCAGACGCTTGATGTTCATTGCGGTTTCACGGCGAAGATCGCCTTCGACGCGCAGTTCGGAATCGATCAGCTCGCGGATCTTTACGATCTCATCGTCAGACAGCTCGTTGACGCGCTTGGCATCGGGGATTTCGAGCTTCGTGCAGATGGACTGCGCCGTCGACGGGCCAATGCCGTAGACATAACGCAGGGCAATGACGACCCGCTTGTTGGTCGGAATGTTTACGCCGGCAATACGTGCCACGCCTGTTACTCCCATTGGAACGGCTCAACGCCGCTCCAGACTGTTATATCCCCGGCCGTGGCCAGGTCGATTGTCTCGCAGCCGAACCTGTCATCTGCCGATTCCGGCAGACGCATATCTGGTCTGGCTACACCTGTGTCGAGGGCGCGCAATATACTGCTCACCCTACCTGAGTCAAATGATAGAGATCACTTTTTCGTGATATCTACTCAGAACTCAGTTTTCCGTAGCGCCTGTCACGATGGCATCGATCGCTTTACCAACGCTTTCAACGTCCTTCATGCCATCGACATGGAGCAGACGTCCGGCCTTCTCATAATAAGGAAGGATCGGAGCAGTCTGTTTGCGATAGACATCAAGACGCGCACGAACCACCTCAGGATTGTCATCCGGACGTCGCGTTCCGTCTTCGCCTCGACGGCTGGCAATGCGATCAACGAGTTCGTCCTCGTTAACATCGAGAAGGATCACTGCGTCGATTGTCAGTCCAAGCTGGAACAGCATGGCATCCAGCGCCTCGGCCTGACTTTCAGTCCGCGGGAAGCCATCAAGAATGAACCCGCGCTGGCAGTCCGGCTGCGCAATCCGGCTCTGGATCATGGCAACGATGATCGGATCGGGAACAAACTGTCCCTTCTCCATGATCGCCTTGGCTTCATTGCCAATCGCCGAACCTGCCGCCACTTCCGCCCGCAACATGTCGCCGGTGGAAATCTGCTTGAAGCCATAAATGGTTTCAAGACGCTTGGCCTGCGTGCCCTTGCCTGCCCCCGGGGGGCCAAGAAGAATGATGTTCATCGACGCTTCGAGCCTCCCGGAACGCCACCACGGGAGCCGCGGCTGCGCTGTTTGCGGATCAGACCCGAATACTGGTGCGCCACCAGATGGGACTGGACCTGTGTCACCGTATCAATCGTGACCGACACAATGATGATCAGGCTTGTGCCGCCAAAATAGAACGGAACATTGTATTTGCTGATCAGGATCTGCGGCAGCAGGCAGACCACCACAAGATACATCGCACCGATCGCCGTCAGACGGGACAGGATTTTGTCGAAATACGTAGCAGTGCTTGCCCCGGGACGAATGCCAGGAATGAAGCCGCCCTGCTTACGCAGGTTCTCCGCCGTTTCCTCGGGATTGAACGTAATCGCCGCATAGAAATAGGAGAAGAAGAGGATCATCGCTGCATAGAACAGCATGTACAACGGCTGCCCCTGACCCAGCTGCTGGCCCAGAACCGAGAGCCAACCCGGCATCGAATGCCCGTTCATGAAACCGGAGATGGTTACAGGAATCAGCAGCACCGATGACGCGAAGATCGGCGGTATCACACCGGCCGTGTTCACCTTCAGCGGCATGTGGGTGGAATCACCGCCGAAAATGCGGTTTCCAACCTGACGCTTCGGATACTGGATCACGACGCGGCGCTGCGCCTGTTCCATGAAGACGATGAAGCCGATGACCGCAATCGCCAGAACAAGGAAGATCACAACGAAAATGGGCGAAAGAGCCCCTGTCCGTCCGAGCTCGAAAAGACTGGCCAAAGCATGCGGCAGGTTCGCCACGATGCCCGCAAAGATGATGAGGGAAATCCCGTTCCCGACGCCGCGGGACGTGATCTGCTCTCCCAGCCACATCAGGAACATCGTGCCGCCCACAAGCGTCACGACGCAGGATGCGATGAAGAACATCCCGGGAGCCACCACAGCATTCGCCCCATGTGCCGTCATGTTCTCAAGCCCGACGGCAATGCCGTAAGCCTGAAAAAGCGCAATGAACACCGTAAGATAGCGCGTATACTGATTGAGCTTCTTACGACCCGCCTCACCTTCCTTCTTCATCGCTTCCATGGACGGAAGCGCCGTGGAAAGAAGCTGGATGATGATCGAGGCACTGATATACGGCATGATGTTCAGCGCAAACACGGTCATACGCCCAAGCGCACCACCGGTGAACATGTCGAACATCCCCAGGATGCCACCCTGATGCTGGGCAAGAAGCTGCCCCATCACGGTCGCATCGACGCCGGGAACCGGAATATATGTGCCAAGCCGATAGACGATCAGCGCACCAAGGGTAAACCAGATGCGCTTCTTGAGTTCGGTCGCCTTGGAAAACGAACTCATATTGAGATTGGCGGCGAGCTGCTCTGCTGCGGAAGCCATCCACCTGTCCTTTCATGAAAACAGCGTCACCGCACGAAAGCACGGGACGCTGTTCACTATCCAACCCTAGCCTGAGCCGAAGCCCAGGGAAGAAATATCAGGCGTCAGCCTGAACTTCCTTCTTGGTCTCGAGTACCTTGACGGTACCACCAGCCTTCTCAACTGCAGCCAGAGCGGCAGCGGAAGCGCCAGCGACTTCGATGGTCACACCATACGAAAGTTCACCATGGGCAAGAAGACGGACACCGGCCAGCTTGCTACCATTGACAAGACCAGCCTTGCGAAGGGTCTCCTCGGTGACGGTTGCAGCCTTGTCCAGCTTTCCGCTTTCGATGGCCTTGGAGATCGCACCGAGGTTCACCGGAGCATATTCCTTACGGAAGATGTTCACAAAGCCACGCTTCGGCATACGACGGTACAGCGGAAGCTGGCCACCCTCGAAGCCATTGAGGGACACGCCCTCACGAGCCTTCTGACCCTTGACGCCACGACCCGACGTCTTGCCCTTGCCGGACCCGATGCCGCGTCCGAGACGCTTCTTGCGATAACGAGAGCCCTCGTTGTCACGAAGTTCGTTGAGGTTCATTTCAACCCTCCACCTTGATGAGGTGGGCAACCTTGCGGATCATTCCACGCACCGAAGGAGTATCCTCCAGAGTGCGCGTGGAACCAATTCCACGCAGGCCCAGACCCGTGAGGGTCCCGGCCTGGCCCGGTTTACGACCGATGACCGATGCGATCTGCGTAACCTGGACGGTTTTGCCGTTCTCAGCCATTTGTCACCTCCGCTTCCGTCTGGGTCTGCTCACGCTTACCAAACAGTTCAGCAGCTTTTTTGCCGCGACGGGAAGCAACATGACGCGGGCTGCTGGCTTTTTCGAGCGCAGCAAACGTTGCCTTGATCATGTTGTGCGGGTTCCGCGTGCCGAGGCTCTTGGCCACAACGTCATTGACGCCGAGGCTTTCGAACACTGCACGCATCGGGCCACCAGCGATGATACCCGTACCGGCTTCAGCCGCACGAACAACCACCTTGCCAGCACCGTAATGACCGAACGTATCGTGATGGAGGGTACGGCCCTCCTTCATCGGAACGCGGATCATCGTGCGCTTGGCGCGCTCGGTTGCCTTGCGGATTGCTTCGGGAACTTCACGAGCCTTGCCCGCTCCGTAACCAACGCGACCCTTCTGGTCACCAACAACCACGAGGGCAGCGAACGCAAAACGGCGACCACCCTTCACGACCTTGGCAACACGGTTGATGGTTACGAGCTTGTCGACCAGATCATCGCCCTGCTCGCGCTCACGACCACCACGGCCGCCTTCTCTTGGCTCACGTGCCATGTGTGATCCTCCTTAGAACGAGAGTCCGCCCTCACGGGCAGCCTCTGCCAGGGCTTTGACCCGGCCATGATACAGATAAGAGCCGCGGTCGAACACGACGGTCTTGACGCCAGCTGCAACACCACGTTCGGCAATCAGCTTGCCGATAACCGTGGCCGCAGACACGTCGGCGCCGGTCTTGCCAGCATCGCGAAGCGTCTTTTCCAGCGTGGAAGCGCTGGCGAGCGTACGGCCCTGAGCATCGTCGATGATCTGGGCGTGAATGTGCTTGCTGGAACGGAAGACCGACAAACGCGGCCGGCCGCCGCTCTTGCGACGAAGCTGGAAACGCAGCCGCTGACGGCGGCGTTCCTGCAATCCTTGCTGCGATGCCATTACTTCTTCTTACCTTCCTTGCGACGCAGAACCTCGGTCTCGTACCGAACGCCCTTGCCCTTGTACGGCTCAGGCTTGCGGAAGCTGCGAATATCGAGCGCAACCTGACCAACACGCTGCTTGTCGTTGCCTTCAACGACAATTGCGGTCGGACGCGGAGTGGTGATCTTGATGCCTTCCGGGATCGGATAGACAACATCGTGCGAGAAACCGAGGTTCATCACCAGGTTGGAGCCCTGAACAGCAGCACGGAAACCCGTACCCTGAATTTCAAGCCCCTTGGAGAAGCCGTCGGACACACCCTTGACCGTATTGGCGATCAGGGCGCGGGTCGTTCCCCACATGGTCCAGTTTTCACGGGAGCGGCGACCAAGAGGAGCAACGGAAACATTGCTGCCTTCGATCTTGACTTCCACATGACGGGACACCGGAACAGTCAGTTCGCCCAACTTGCCTTTGGCCGTAAAAATGCCATCAGCAACGGAAACCTGCACGCCGGTCGGAACTTCGACGGGATATTTACCTACGCGAGACATGCGATCCTCCTTAGAAGACGCGGCAGAGGACCTCGCCGCCAACGTTGGCAGCGCGAGCCTCGACGTCCGACAGGACGCCACGCGGGGTGGACAGGATCGACACACCAAGGCCGGCATAAACGCGCGGAAGTTCCTTGATCTTCGAGTAGACGCGACGGCCGGGCTTGGAAACGCGATGGATTTCCTTGATGACCGGCTGGCCTTCTACATACTTCAGCTCGATACGGAGCTGTGCAACACCCTTGCGGAGCTCTTCAGCAGCAAAACCACGGATGTAGCCTTCGCGCTTCAGGGCTTCCAGAACGCTTGCGCGCAGCTTGGATGCAGGCGCAACGCAGACAGCATGACGGGCACGCTGCGCATTGCGGATCCGGGTCAGCATATCGCCCAGTGGATCAGACAAAGACATTCGATCTACCCTTTACCAGCTCGACTTGACCATGCCAGGAATCTGGCCGGCGGAGGCAAGATCGCGAAGAGCAATACGGCTCAGTTCGAACTTGCGATAGTTGGCACGGGGGCGACCAGAAAGCTTGCAACGCAGACGGACGCGCGTAGCGGATCCATTGCGCGGCATCTGGGCCAGCTTAAGGGTCGCATCAAAGCGGTCTTCAACCGACAGTGTACGATCCTTGATGATGTTTTTGAGAGCGGTCCGCTTTTCCTTGTCGCGCTTCACTAAGTCAGCGCGATGGTTATTGCGGTTTACCGCTGAGACCTTCGCCATCTCGAATTTTCTCCCGGAACCTGTCAGGCCTATCCCGACGGTTTTCCAATCAGCGTGTCTATAAAGGAAAGCGGCCTTCCAATGGAAGGCCGAATCCTGATTTTAACCGTGATCGGTCTGAAAAATTATTGATCAGCCGTTGAACGGCAGATCAAAGGCCTTCAGCAGGGCCTTTGCTTCAGCATCAGACTTGGCGCTGGTCACGAAAATGATGTCCATACCGCGGACGGCATCGATCTTGTCATATTCGATCTCAGGAAACACGATCTGTTCCTTGATACCCATGGCGAAGTTGCCATGTCCATCAAAGCCCTTGTTTGCCGGAAGGCCGCGGAAGTCGCGGATACGCGGCATAGAGATCGTCACCAGACGGTCAAGAAACTCGTACATGCGGGCACGACGGAGCGTGACCTTACAGCCGATGGGCAGACCTTCGCGGATCTTGAAGCCTGCAATAGCCTTGCGAGCAAGGGTCTTGACGGGCTTCTGACCTGAAATCAGGGTCATTTCCGCAAAAGCAGCATCAAGCTTCTTCTGGTCGCCAGCGGCTTCGCCAACACCCATGTTCAGCACGATCTTCTCGAGCTTGGGAACCTGGAGTTCGTTGGCATAACCAAACTGCTCACGAAGCTGCTTCTTCAGAATTTCTTCGTAGCGCTGGTGCAGACGCGGCAAAGCGTTTTTATATTCGCTCATTGTTGCGTTCCTCAGCCTTCGATCACTTCGCCGGTTGCCTTGGCAACGCGAACCTTGCGACCATCTTCCAGAATACGGAAGCCCACGCGCGTCGGCCTACCGCTCTTCGGATCAACCAGCTTCAGGTTAGAAAGATGGATCGGCATTTCGCGCTCGATGATTCCACCTTCGCCGCCTGCGCGGTTGGGCTTCGTGTGACGCTTGGCAATTGCCACGCCACGCACAACAGCCTTCTCGGCCTTCGGCATCACGGCGAGAACTTCGCCACGAACGCCACGGGACTTGCCGGAGAGGACCAGAACCTGGTCACCCTTCTTGATACGAGCAGCCATTACAGCACCTCCGGAGCCAGCGAGATGATCTTCATGAACTTGCGCGCACGCAGCTCACGAACCACCGGGCCAAAGATACGCGTACCAATCGGCTCCTGCTGCTTGTTCAGCAGAACGGCAGCATTCTTGTCGAAACGGATGGCGGAGCCATCTGCACGACGGACCGGGTAGGAGGTTCGAACGATAACGGCCTGATGGACGTCACCCTTCTTCACCTTGCCGCGGGGAATTGCTTCCTTGACGGACACGACAATGACGTCGCCGACCGAGGCGGTCTTCCGCTTGGAACCGCCCAGCACCTTGATGCACTGCACCCGACGTGCGCCGGAATTGTCGGCGACGTCCAGGTTGGTCTCGGGATGAATCATGTGCCTACCCCCTTATGCGCTGACGGAAGAGGAAGCCGAAGCAAGTTCCTCTCCGTTGCGCGACACGACAGACCACGTCTTGCGCTTGGAGATCGGTGCGCATTCTTCAATGCGAACCAGATCACCCGTCTGGCAGACGTTCTCTTCGTCATGAGCCGCATACTTCTTGGAGCGGCGAATAAACTTCTTGTAGAGCGGATGCATGATGCGACGATCAACAAGAACGGTAACCGTCTTGTCCATCTTGTCGCTCGTGACCCTACCCGTCAGGACGCGCCTTGGCATCGTCCGTCTCCTCTCAGGACTTAGCGGCGGACGTTTTGGCGCCCGCACGGTTCTTCGATGTGTGAGCCAGTGTCTTGATACGTGCAACTGCACGGCGCACGACCTTGACGCGGCTTGTGTTCTCCGACTGCCCGGTGGCAGCCGAAAAACGATGATTGATCTGTTCGCGCTTGAGATCGAGCAGAAGAGCGTTCAGCTCGTCCTCGCTCTTCGCGCGCAGATCGGCAGGCTTGTACGTGTCGGCCATTACGCGTCTCCGATACGCTGAACGAACTTGGTCTTGATCGGAAGCTTTGCAGCCCCCAGACTCAGGGCCAGCTTGGCAACCTCAGGCGGAACGCCTTCGATCTCGAACAGGATACGACCCGGCTTGACGCGTGCGGCCCAGTACTCGGGGTTACCCTTACCGGAGCCCATACGCACTTCTGCAGGCTTTGTCGAGACCGGAGTGTCCGGAAAGATACGAATCCACACACGACCGGCACGCTTCATGGCACGCGTGATCGCACGACGGGAGGCTTCGATCTGGCGAGCGGTAATCCGCTCCGGCTCCAGCGCCTTCAGGCCGAAGGCACCGAAGTTCAGCTGGGTTCCGCTTTTCGCAAGACCGTGAATGCGGCCCTTATGGGCCTTACGAAACTTTGTCCGCTTCGGGGAAAGCATGTTGTTAAATCCTCAAATCAGCACCAGCAAAGGAACTGTGAGCTTTCGCTCACAGTCTTAGCGCTGGGGAGCCTGCTCCGCAGCACGACGATCCTGTGCCAACGGGTCATGAGCCAGGATCTCACCCTTGAAGATCCATACCTTCACACCGCAGGTACCATACGTTGTCTTGGCAGTTGCCGTACCATAATCGATATCAGCGCGAAGCGTATGCAGGGGAACGCGTCCCTCACGGTACTTTTCGGCGCGAGCGATTTCAGCACCACCCAGACGACCACCGCAGGTGATCCGGATGCCCTGGGCACCCAGACGCATTGCGGACTGAATTGCGCGCTTCATAGCACGACGGAAAGCAACGCGGCGTTCCAGCTGCTGAGCAATGTTCTCGGCAACGAGGGTCGCATCGATTTCCGGCTTGCGGATCTCGACGATGTTCAGCGCCACGTCGGTCTTCGCCATACGGCTCAGTTCCTTGCGGAGCGCATCGATGTCCTGGCCCTTCTTGCCGATCACGACGCCCGGACGGGCAGCATAGATCGTCACGCGGGGCTTCTTTGCCGGACGCTCGATAACAACGCGGGACACGCCTGCACCGGACAGCTTGCGACGCAGGAATGCACGAAGCTTCAGATCTTCATGCAGCAGGCGCGCATAGTCTTGACCAGCGTACCAGCGGCTGTCCCAGGTACGGTTGACGCCGAGCCGAAGCCCGATCGGATTGACCTTATGTCCCATGGATCAGGCTGCCTTCTGCTCTTTGTTGGTTCCGCGAGACGGCTTCGTCTCTTCCGGTGCTTCTGCACGCTCGGCAACAACAATCTTCAGGTGGCTGAAGAACTTCTGGACCTGAGAGGAGCGGCCACGGCCACGAGCGTGGAAACGCTTCATGACAATGGACTTGCCCACTTCTGCGGTCTTGACCACCAGCTGATCGACGTCGAGCTGATGATTGTTCTCAGCGTTGGCCACGGCGCTCTCAAGAGTCTTCTTGACCTGCTGCGCGATACGACGACGCGAGAAGGTCAGAGCAGCGATAGCCTTGTCAGCTGGCTGGTTGCGGATCATTGCCGCAACCAGGTTCAGCTTTTGCGGGCTGACGCGGATGTTGCGGGCAATTGCCTGCGCTTCCGTGTCAGCAAGCGTGCGAATATGCTTTGGCTTGCTCATTTTCAGCCCCGCTTCGACTTCTTGTCAGAGCCATGACCGGTGTAGGTCCGCGTCGGTGAGAACTCACCGAACTTGTGACCGACCATGTTCTCCGTGACCTGCACTGGCAGGAATTTGTGACCATTATAGACGCCGAACGTAAGTCCAACGAACTGCGGAAGGATCGTCGAACGACGTGACCAGATCTTGATCACTTCGTTACGACCCGAAGCGCGTGACGCTTCAGCCTTGCCGAACAGATACCCGTCAACGAACGGGCCCTTCCAGACGGAACGTGCCATCTCTATTTGCCCCCTCTTACTTGCCGGACTTACGGCGACGGATGATCAGGCTATCCGTCTTTTTGTTAACACGCGTCTTGTAACCCTTGGTCGGAACACCCCAAGGCGTAACCGGATGACGGCCACCAGAGGTCCGGCCTTCACCACCACCATGCGGATGGTCGACCGGGTTCATGACAACGCCACGGTTATGCGGGCGACGCCCGAGCCAGCGGGAGCGACCAGCCTTACCAAAATGCTGGTTCATGTTGTCCGGGTTGGACACAGCACCAACGGTTGCCATGCATTCACCGCGAACAAGACGTAGCTCACCGGACTGCAGCTTGACCTGCGCATAGCCGGCATCCTTGCCGACCAGCTGGGCATACGTGCCAGCAGAGCGGGCCAGCTTGCCACCAGCGCCCTGCTTCAGCTCGATGTTATGCACGATCGTTCCGACCGGCATTGCACCCAGCGGCATGGCATTGCCAGGCTTGACGTCCGTGTGGGCGCCGGAGATGACGCGATCGCCAACCTTTACGCGCTGCGGAGCAAGAATGTAGGCGAGTTCGCCGTCTTCATACTTGATTAGCGCGATGAACGCCGTGCGGTTCGGATCGTATTCGAGACGCTCGACCGTAGCGGCCACATCGAACTTGCGACGCTTGAAGTCGACATAACGATAGGACTGCTTGTGCCCGCCGCCACGGAACCGAACTGTCGTACGACCGTGATTGTTACGGCCGCCCGACTTGTTCTTACCTTCCGTGAGCTGCTTGATCGGCTTGCCCTTGAAGAGCTCACTGCGATCAATCAGCACGGTGCCGCGTGTGCTCGGCGTTGTGGGATTAAAGTGCTTTAGTGCCATGGTATCCTACCCCGCGTCAGCCCAGCTTGGCTGTAAGGTCAATGGACTGACCTTCAGCAAGCTGTACATACGCCTTCTTGATGTCCGAGCGACGACCAGGACGACCCTTGACGCGCTTGACTTTGCCCTTCTGGACCAGCGTGCTTACGCCAGTAACCTTCACGTTGAAGAGCTTCTCAACCGCAATCTTGATCTGAGGCTTCGTCGCACCGGGAGCGACCTTGAACACCACCTGGTTACGCTCTGAAAGAAGCGTAGCCTTTTCGGTGATCAGCGGTGCACGGATCACGTCGTACAGGGCTTCCTGTGACATGTTCTGTGCAGTCTTATGTGCGTTCATGACGGTATTGGTGGTCATGCCAGACGCTCCTTAAGACCCTCAAGACCGGCGCGGGTGATAACCAGCACATCGTGGTTGAGGATGTCATAGACGTTTGCACCAATGGTCGGCAGAACGTCGATCTTCGGCAGATTAGCGATTGCGCGAGCGAACTGCTCGTCAACAGCGCCATCAACGATCAGTGCGGACGTCCAGCCCAGAGCCTTGATCTTCGCTGCTGCTTCACGGGTCTTGGTGACACCGTTAGCTGCATCGAGAACGATCAGCTTGCCTTCCGCAGCCTTCTGCGACAGCGCACAGATCAGGCCGAGACGACGGACCTTCTTGGGAAGGTCATAGCCGTGATCGCGAACGACCGGACCATGAACAACGCCACCCGTACGGAACTGCGGTGCACGCAGGGAGCCCTGGCGGGCAGAACCCGTGCCCTTCTGACGGAAAGGCTTCTTGGTCGTGCCAGAAACTTCACCCATGCCCTTGGTCCGGTGCGTACCGGCACGGCGCTTTGCGAGCTGCCAGTGCACAACACGTGCCATGATGTCAGAGCGCGGCGTGACCGCGAAAATCTCTTCCGGAAGCGCGACAGAGCCTGCGCTACCATTATCGAGGGTCTTGATATCGTATTCCATGCCCCTCGTCCTCAACCGGCGGCCGCCGCTGTTGCTGCCGGGTACGGCGCATCAGCATGGCGAGCCTTCTTGATTGCATCGCGAATCAGCACAAGGCCGTTCTTCGCACCAGGAATTGCACCCCTGACCATGATCAGGTTTCGCTCTTCATCCACGGCAGCGATCTCAAGGTTGAGCGTGGTAACACGCTCGTCACCCATGTGACCTGCCATCTTCTTTCCCTTGAAGACCTTGCCAGGATCCTGGCGCTGGCCTGTAGAACCGTGGGAACGGTGGCTGATGGAGACGCCGTGGGATGCTTCGAGACCTGCGAAGTTATGACGTTTCATAACACCCGCAAAACCCTTGCCCTTGCTCTGGCCCGTGACGTCAACTTTCTGCCCCACAACGAAGTGAGCAGCGGACAGCTTGGTTCCAGCTTCCAGCAGGGCGTCTTCAGAGACGCGGAACTCTGCCAGATGCTTCTTTGGCTCGACCTTGGCCCGGGCGAAATGGCCACGGTTCGCCTTGGTGACATTCTTCACCTTGGCATTACCAAGTCCGAGCTGAATGGCGGTATAGCCATCGCGCTCGTTCGTGCGGGCATCCACAACCTCGACATTGTCAAGGTGAAGGACCGTCACAGGCACATGAGTGCCATCTTCCTTAAACAGCCGGGTCATTCCCAGCTTCTTTGCAATCAATCCGGTTCGCATCGTCTGGACCTTAGAGTTTGATCTCGACGTCCACGCCAGCGGCGAGGTCGAGCTTCATGAGGGCGTCCACGGTCTGCGGGGTCGGCTCGACAATGTCGAGCAGCCGGCGGTGAGTCCGAATTTCGAACTGTTCGCGGCTTTTCTTATCCACGTGTGGCGAGCGGTTCACCGTGAACCGTTCGATATGCGTCGGCAGCGGGATCGGACCCCGAACCCGCGCACCCGTACGCTTCGCCGTGTTTACGATCTCTTTGGTGCTGTTGTCCAGCACGCGATGATCGTACGCCTTAAGGCGAATGCGGATGTTCTGGTTGTCCATGTTCTTGTTCGTCCAACTCAAAAATTCGGGTGTCGTCCTACTGCCATTGCCCCTGAAAGGGAACCCCGGTCAGAAAAAATCTGACCGGGGCTGCCAAAGCCAACAGCTAAACGCAGGACCTTAGGCGGTGATGGAAGAAACCACACCGGCACCCACGGTACGGCCGCCTTCGCGAATAGCGAAGCGCAGGCCTTCGTCCATGGCGATCGGAGCAATCAGCTCCACGTCCATGGCAACGTTATCACCCGGCATGACCATTTCCGTGCCTTCCGGCAGCGTCACGACGCCAGTGACGTCGGTCGTACGGAAATAGAACTGCGGGCGGTAGTTCGTGAAGAACGGCGTGTGACGACCGCCCTCTTCCTTCGTGAGGATATAAGCCTCAGCCTTGAAGTTCTTGTGCGGCGTGATGGAGCCGGGCTTTGCCAGAACCTGGCCACGCTCGACATCTTCACGCTTCGTGCCACGAACCAGTGCACCGATGTTGTCACCGGCTTCACCGCGATCGAGCAGCTTGCGGAACATCTCAACGCCCGTAACGGTCGTCTTGATGGTATCCTTCAGGCCGATGATCTCGACTTCGTCACCCACGTTCACGACGCCACGCTCAACACGACCCGTGACAACCGTACCACGACCCGAGATCGAGAACACGTCCTCGATCGGCATCAGGAACGGACGGTCAACCGGGCGCTCCGGCTGCGGGATGTAGGCGTCAACCTGGGTCATGAGCTCAAGCACGCGGTCTTCACCGATTGCTGCATCGCCATCTTCCAGCGTCACAAGAGCAGAGCCCTTGACGATGGGGATATCGTCGCCCGGGAACTGATAGGAAGACAGAAGTTCACGAACTTCCATTTCCACGAGTTCAAGCAGTTCCGGATCGTCAACCTGATCAACCTTGTTCAGGAAGACCACGAGGGCCGGAACGCCAACCTGACGTGCGAGCAGGATGTGCTCACGCGTCTGCGGCATCGGACCATCGGCAGCGGACACGACGAGAATCGCGCCGTCCATCTGCGCCGCACCCGTGATCATGTTCTTCACATAGTCAGCATGGCCGGGGCAGTCGACGTGAGCGTAGTGACGGTTAGCCGTCTCGTACTCAACGTGAGCCGTGGAAATGGTGATACCACGAGCGCGCTCTTCCGGAGCCTTGTCGATCTGGTCGTACGCGCTGTAGGTGGCGCCGCCGGTCTTTGCCAGCGTCTTGGTGATTGCAGCAGTCAGCGAGGTCTTGCCGTGATCGACGTGACCGATGGTGCCGATGTTGCAGTGCGGCTTCGTCCGCTCGAATTTAGCCTTTGCCATCGTCTTTCTCCAAAACCCCGCTCCACCTGGAACGGGAGTAAGACTGAAAGTTCAAACCAGTCAGTGCACGATCCCAAGATCGTGACACTGCCGGAAGCCCTTTAACCGGTTCTGATTACCAGCGATAGTGGCTGAATGCCTTGTTGGCTTCAGCCATACGGTGCGTGTCTTCGCGCTTCTTGACAGCGGAGCCACGGTTGTTGACCGCATCCATCAGTTCGTTGGACAGACGCTCCTGCATCGTGTTCTCGCCACGCTTGCGGGAGGCGTCGATCAGCCAGCGGATCGCGAGGGCCTGACGACGCTCGGTGCGGACTTCAACCGGAACCTGATAGGTTGCGCCACCGACGCGACGCGAGCGGACTTCAACCGCAGGCTTCACGTTGTCCAGAGCCGAGTGGAACATAGCCACCGGATCTGCAGTCGTGCCGCCGCGGCGGCGCATGACTTCGAGTGCACCGTAAACGATGCCCTCGGCAGTGGATTTCTTACCATCGTACATCAGCGCATTCATGAAGCGCGTAATGACGACGTCTCCGAACTTCGGATCGGGAAGGATCTCGCGCTTTACAGCGCGGTGACGGCGACTCATTCCAAATACCTCTTACTTCGGACGCTTTGCGCCGTACAGCGAACGACGCTGACGACGCTTGGCGAGACCCTGTGTATCAAGCACACCACGCAGGATGTGATAACGGACGCCAGGAAGATCCTTCACGCGGCCACCACGGATCAGAACAACACTGTGTTCCTGAAGGTTATGACCTTCACCCGGAATGTAGCTCACGACCTCATACCCGTTGGTCAGACGCACCTTGGCGACCTTACGCAGAGCGGAGTTCGGCTTCTTCGGCGTTACGGTATACACACGCGTGCAAACGCCGCGCTTCTGCGGGCAGCCCTGCAGTGCGGGGACCTTGTTCCGCTTTGCGGCCGGCTCACGGCCGTTCGCGATCAACTGGTTGATGGTCGGCATGCGCCCTTCCCAATCCTTGTCCTATTTCAGGCAGCCACATTGCTGCTTCTGCCTTGACATTTGTTCCAACCGACATGCGGTAGGACCGCCTGCCATTTCCACATCGTGAAAAGGAAACAGCCTGAACTGTTCCCTTCTCTCTCCAGCGTACGGCCTTGGCATTTTCTCCCGAGGGAAAATAGCGGCACCGCATGCGATTCTTTAAACTTCGTCGGCTTTTTCAGCCTTCCGAGAAGGCATGTGCCGAGGGCGCGGAACCTACGAAGGGTTCGGCCTCAAGTCAAGTGGTTCAGCTAAAATGGCCCGATTCTGCACGGAAAGATTCCGGAATCGGGCAAACGGGATCCCTGCCCCATCAGCGGCAGGGATCCCGTTCATCATTCTGCTGCATCTTCGACGGCTGCCGGAGACGTTCCGCCAACGCGGTGGCGGTCCTGGCTCGCAGCGATGCCCCGCAGACGGTTCATCACGCTGCCCGTTCCTGCCGGGATCAGACGCCCGACAATCACGTTCTCCTTGAGACCGTTGAGGGTATCCACCTTGCCCGACGTCGCCGCATCCGTGAGGACACGTGTGGTCTCCTGGAAGGAGGCCGCCGAGATGAAGGACTGCGTCTGGAGGGACGCCTTGGTGATGCCCTGCAGAACCGGCATGGCCCGTGCAGGCGTATCCCCGTTCTGGGTCAGACGCTGGTTTTCACCCTCGTACTCGATCCGGTCCACCGTCTCACCGATCAGGTAGGTCGAATCACCCGGCTCAAGGATTTCCACCTTCTGCAGCATCTGACGAACAATGACCTCGATATGCTTGTCATTGATCTTCACGCCCTGCAGTCGATAGACGTCCTGGATCTCGTTGACGAGATAGTCAGACAGCGCTTCAACACCCATGACCTTGAGAATGTCATGCGGCACGCGCGGACCATCGACCAGCGGATCGCCCTTCTGGACAAAGTCGCCTTCCTGAACGGAAACGTGCTTCCCCTTCGGGATGAGGTACTGGGTCTCTTCGCCCGTATCGTCATTCTTGACGATGACGCAGCGCTTCGACTTGTAGTCCTTCCCGAACTCGATGCGTCCCTCGCCTTCGGCAATGATCGCATGGTCCTTTGGACGCCGTGCCTCGAAGAGTTCTGCCACACGCGGCAGACCACCTGTAATGTCACGCGTCTTGGAGCCTTCGCGAGGAATACGGGCCAGCACGTCACCGGCATTGACCTCAACTCCGTTTTCAACCGACAGAATACTGTCCGGAGAGAGGAAGTAGCGGGCATCATTGCCGTTTGCGAGCTTGACGACGTTTCCGGAAGCATCCTTGATCTGCAGGCGTGGACGCAGATCCACACCCTTGGCTGCCTGCTTGTAATCGACGACGACCTTCGAGCTCAGACCCGTGACTTCATCCATACGCTCAACGAGCGTGATGCTGTCGATCAGGTCGAGATACTCGATGGTACCAGCCTGCTCGGTGATGATCGGCAGGGTGTACGGGTCCCACTCGGCCATCTTCTGGGTCCGCGTTACCGCTTCCCCTTCCGAGACCATCAGGCGTGCACCGTAAGGCACACGATAGCGGGCACGTTCCACACCGTTCTCATCGGTCAGCAGGATCTCGCAGTTACGCGACATCACGACCAGAACCTTCTGCGAGTTCTCGACCACGTTCCGGTTCTTGATCGTCACGATACCGTCTCGGGACGCTTCGACCATGGACTGCTCGGCACCACGCGTTGCCGCACCACCAATATGGAAGGTACGCATCGTCAGCTGGGTGCCCGGCTCACCAATAGACTGCGCAGCGATAACGCCGACCGCTTCACCAATGTTGACCGGCGTACCACGTGCCAGATCACGGCCATAGCAGTGACCACAGATCCCAACGCGGCTGTCACAGGTCAGAACGGAGCGGATATCAACACTTTCCACCCCGGACTTCTCGATGAGCTCGGCTTCAGGCTCTTCAATGAGCGTGTTGCGCGGCAGGACGATCTCCTGCGTAACCGGATGCACGACGTCCTTGGACAGCGTACGGCCCAGGATACGCTCGGACAGGGAAGCGACGACTTCGCCGCTATCCATGACCGCACGCACCGTCAGACCGCGTTCCGTACCACAATCCGGCTCAACGATGATGCAATCCTGCGCCACATCGACGAGACGACGCGTCAGATAACCCGAGTTCGCGGTCTTCAGTGCCGTATCCGCAAGACCCTTACGGGCACCGTGGCTAGACGTGAAGTAATCGAGAACCGACAGGCCTTCCTTAAAGTTCGCGATGATCGGCTGCTCGATGATCTCGCCCGAAGGCTTCACCATCAGGCCGCGCATACCGGCGAGCTGCTTCATCTGGGCCGGCGACCCACGGGCACCGGAATGGCTCATCATCCAGACCGAGTTCGTCGGCTTGCCGATAACCTGCTTGGAAATCTCCTTGAGCATCGCAGCCTGGACTTCGTCCGTGCAGCGTGACCAAGCATCCACCACCTTGTTGTAGCGCTCGCCAGCCGTGATCAGACCGTCCTGATACTGCTGCTCAAACTCCTTGACCTCTTCCGACGTCTTGCCAACCAGCGTTGCCTTGGCGTCCGGAATGATCATGTCATCCTTGCCGAAGGAAATGCCGGCGCGGGCTGCATGACGGAAACCAAGACCCATCAGACGGTCACAGAAAATCACCGCTTCCTTCTGGCCACAGTGACGATAGACCGTGTCGATCACGTCAGACACGTTCTTCTTCGTCAGCTGCTTGTTAATCAGGCTGAACGGAACAGCCTGATGCTTCGGCAGAATCTGGGCAATCAGCGCACGACCCGGAGTCGTCACGATCATCTGACGCACGGGCTTGCCAGCTGCATCGACCGTTTCCAGACGCAGACGGATCTTGTCATGCAGCTGAAGCGAACCCGAAAGCATGGCGCTCTCGATTTCGGCAACGTTCGAATAGGCCGACGGGGCAGCCCTGACGATCTTGCCATCCTTGATGACAGCCTCATCCGGCGTCTCGCGGTATTCCGGAACTTCAAGGCTCAGGTAATACAGACCCAGAACGATATCCTGGGACGGCACGATGATCGGCTTGCCGTTTGCGGGGCTGAGGATGTTGTTTGTCGACATCATCAGCACACGGGCTTCAAGCTGGGCTTCAAGCGACAGCGGCACGTGAACGGCCATCTGATCGCCGTCGAAGTCAGCGTTGAATGCGGTGCAGACCAGCGGGTGAAGCTGAATGGCCTTGCCTTCGATCAGCGTCGGCTCGAACGCCTGGATACCCAGACGGTGAAGTGTCGGTGCGCGGTTCAGCATGACCGGATGCTCGCGGATCACCTCTTCGAGGATATCCCAGACTTCCGGACGCTCTTTTTCCACCATGCGCTTTGCAGCCTTGATGGTGGTGGCGTGACCGTACTTCTCAAGCTTCGAGTAGATGAACGGCTTGAACAGTTCGAGCGCCATCTTCTTCGGAAGGCCGCACTGATGCAGCTTCAGTTCCGGACCAACCACGATGACCGAACGGCCAGAGTAATCGACGCGCTTTCCAAGCAGGTTCTGACGGAAACGTCCCTGCTTGCCCTTCAGCATGTCAGACAGCGACTTCAGCGGACGCTTGTTGGCACCCGTGATGGCGCGGCCACGACGGCCGTTGTCGAACAGGGCGTCAACAGCTTCCTGCAACATGCGCTTTTCGTTGCGGACAATGATGTCCGGCGCACGTAGCTCGATCAGCCGCTTCAGACGGTTGTTACGGTTGATGACGCGACGATACAGATCGTTCAGATCGGACGTTGCGAAACGGCCACCATCGAGCGGCACGAGCGGACGCAGTTCCGGCGGAATGACCGGAACGATGTCCATGATCATCCAGTCAGGGCGCGAACCGCTTTCCACGAACGCTTCGACGAGCTTCAGACGCTTGACGAGCTTTTTGCGCGCGGCTTCCGAAGTCGCCTTGCGCAGCTTCTTACGCATCATGGTCTTCTCGGAATCGCCTTCCATGACTTCAGCGTCATAGTCGAACGGATCCGGCAGACCCTTTTCCTTTGCCGCAAGGCTCAGATCGCGTTCCTGGTCATTCGGAATGCCCCAGTCGTAGCTGGAGAGCGCGCGCTTGATGGCCTCTGCACCGATTCCGACGTCGATGCCTGCATCAGGATATTCATCCAGCAGGTCTTCGCAGCGGATTTCGTCCAGAAGATACTGGTCGCGCTTCTTGCCGTTCTTGTAGGAGTCGATCTGATCCGATTCACAGACGCCCTTGTCGAGAATCAGGAACTTTTCGAAATACAGAACCGGCTCGACGTCCTTGAGCGGCATGTCCAGCATCGTGGCGATGCGGCTTGGCAGGGACTTCAGGAACCAGATATGCGCAACAGGCGACGCCAGCTCGATATGTCCCATGCGCTCGCGGCGCACCTTGGCCAGCGTGACTTCAACGCCACACTTTTCGCAGACAATACCGCGGAACTTCATCCGCTTGTACTTGCCGCAAAGGCACTCGTAATCCTTGATCGGACCAAAGATACGAGCACAGAACAGGCCGTCACGCTCAGGCTTGAACGTCCGGTAGTTGATGGTCTCCGGCTTCTTGATTTCGCCGTAAGACCATGACCGCACCTGCTCGCTGGAAGCGAGCTGGATCTTGATCTGGTCGAAGGTCACCGACTGGCCGGTCTGACCCAGGATCTTCATGAGTTCGTTCATGCGCCGAAACCCCAATGTGTACCGCGGCGTCCCGCGGACACCTTAAAAATGAACCGTGGCGAGAAGGAGAGAGCGGGCAATTAAGACCCGCTCTGCTCGAGTTCGACATTCAGGCCGAGCGACTTCAGTTCCTTGATCAGAACGTTGAAGCTCTCCGGAATGCCGGCTTCGAAATCGTCCTGCTCACGAACGATTGCCTCGTAGACCTTGGTACGGCCGGACACGTCATCCGACTTCACCGTCAGCATTTCCTGCAGCGTGTAGGCTGCACCGTATGCTTCAAGGGCCCACACTTCCATTTCACCAAAGCGCTGACCACCGAACTGCGCCTTACCACCCAGCGGCTGCTGCGTGACGAGCGAGTAAGGACCGATCGAACGGGCATGGATCTTGTCATCGACAAGGTGATGCAGCTTCAGCATGTAGATGTAACCAACCGTCGTCTGGCGCTCGAAGAGCTCACCCGTACGACCGTCGATCAGCTGGGACTGACCCGACTTGTTGACACCAGCCTTCTCGAGCATCTCTTCGATGTCGGGAATCGAGGCACCGTCGAACACCGGCGTTGCGATCGGCAGACCCTTGCGAAGATTGTTCGCAAGCTCGATCAGCTGTTCGTTCGGCAGCGTTGCGATGTCGTCATTGAAGATCACGTCTCCATAGACTTCATGCAGACGGTCAAGCAATACCTGCTTGCGTTCGCCGGTCCGCTGATACTCGTCGACCATATCGCCGATGCTTGCACCGATATTGGCACAGGCCCAGCCAAGATGGGTTTCAAGGATCTGACCGATGTTCATGCGCGACGGCACACCCAGCGGGTTCAGAACGATATCAACAGCCTGACCATTCTCAAGGAACGGCATGTCCTCAACCGGAACAACGCGGGAGACGACACCCTTGTTACCGTGACGACCGGCCATCTTGTCACCCGGCTGAAGCTTGCGCTTCACGGCAACAAAGACCTTGACCATCTTCATCACGCCAGGCGGCAGCTCGTCACCGCGCTGCAGCTTCTCTACCTTGCTGTCGAAACGCGCATCGATGCGACGGGTCGCTTCCTTGAACTCACCACGAAGCTTTTCAAGCTCCGACATGACGTCATCGGAAGCTACCGTAATGCTGGACCAGGTCGCGCGATGATGCTCGTCAAGAACCTCTTCCGTGATCGGCGTTCCCGAGCGGAGGCCCTTGAAGCCTGCCCCGGCGGTCTGACCGACGAGACGCTCACGAAGACGGTTATAGAAGCTGCGCTCCTGAATGCCGCGTTCATCGTCGCGATCCTTGGTGAGGCGCTCGATCTCAGCGCGCTCGATCGCCATGGCGCGCTCGTCCTTGTCCACGCCACGACGGGAGAAGACGCGAACGTCGACAATCGTACCTGTCGTGCCTGGCGGCAGCTTCAGAGAGGTATCACGGACGTCGGAAGCCTTTTCACCGAAGATGGCGCGCAGAAGCTTCTCTTCCGGCGTCATCGGGCTTTCACCCTTCGGCGTCACCTTGCCAACGAGAATGTCACCCGGGTTCACTTCCGCACCAACATACACAATGCCGGCTTCGTCGAGGTTGCGCAGGGCTTCCTCGCCAACATTCGGAATGTCGCGCGTGATTTCTTCCTGACCCAGCTTCGTATCGCGGGCCATGACTTCGAACTCTTCGATGTGGATCGAAGTGAAGACGTCATCACGGGCAATACGCTCGGAGATCAGAATGGAATCTTCGAAGTTGTAACCGTTCCAGGGCATGAACGCGACGAGCACGTTACGACCCAGAGCCAGTTCACCAAGCTCGGTGGACGGACCGTCAGCGATGATGTCGCCTGCATGAACCGTGTCACCAACCTTCACCAGCGGCCGCTGGTTGATGCAGGTGGACTGGTTGGAACGCATGTACTTGCGCAGACGATAGATATCCACGCCCTGCGTTGCACCAACCTCGTCCGTGGCACGAACCACGATACGGGCACCGTCGATCTGGTCGATCACACCACGGCGCTTGGCCACGATGGTCGCACCCGAGTCATGCGCAACCGCAGCTTCCATGCCGGTACCGACCAGCGGGGCATCAGCCTTCACCAGCGGCACAGCCTGACGCTGCATGTTCGCGCCCATCAGTGCGCGGTTGGCGTCATCGTTCTCAAGGAACGGAATGAGCGCGGCAGCGACAGAAACAAGCTGCTTCGGCGAAACGTCGCAGGCTGTGACCTGCTCCGGAGGGACAACACGGAAGTCACCCGAACGACGAACGGAAACAAGCTCATCCGTCAGACGACCCTGATCGTCCTGCTTGGCATCAGCCTGGGCAACAACGAGCTTTTCTTCTTCCATGGCGGAAAGATATTTCCAGCCATCCTGAAGAACGCCCTCTTCCACCAGACGATACGGCGTCTCGATGAAGCCGTACTTGTTCACCTTGGCGTAGGTCGACAGCGAGTTGATCAGACCGATGTTCGGGCCTTCCGGCGTCTCGATCGGGCAGATACGGCCGTAATGCGTCGGGTGAACGTCACGGACTTCGAAGCCTGCGCGCTCACGGGTCAGACCGCCCGGGCCAAGCGCCGAAAGACGACGCTTGTGCGTCACTTCGGAAAGTGGGTTGGTCTGATCCATGAACTGGCTGAGCTGCGAGGAGCCGAAGAACTCACGCACCGCAGCAGCAGCAGGCTTCGCATTGATCAGGTCATGCGGCATGACCGTATCGATGTCGACAGACCCCATACGCTCGCGGATGGCGCGCTCCATACGGAGGAGGCCAACGCGATACTGGTTTTCCATCAGTTCGCCGACGGAGCGGACACGACGGTTACCGAGGTTATCGATATCGTCGATCTGGCCGCGGCCGTCTTTCAGCTCGCACATGATCTTGATGGTGCGCAGGATATCTTCCTTGCGCAGAACGCGCAGGGTATCCGGCGCATCGACATCAAGACGCATGTTCATCTTCACACGGCCAACCGCGGAAAGATCATAGCGGCCCTGGTCAAAGAACAGACCATGGAACATGGCTTCTGCCGTTTCCTTGGTCGGCGGCTCGCCGGGACGCATAATGCGATAGATGTCGATCAGGGCCTCATCACGGCAACTGTTCTTGTCGGCAGCCAGCGTGTTGCGGATCCAGGGACCATGCGAGCCGTCCACGGACAGCAGCGGAAGCTCCGTGATGCCCATTTCTTCAAGCGCAGCCAGACGGTCTTCGGTCAGCTCTTCGCCTGCTTCACCGTAGATCTCGCCGGTGTTCTCGTTCACGAGATCATAGGCAAGGAAGCGGCCAAGGATATCGAGACGACCGACCTGCACGACGCGGGTCTTTTCCGCGATCTTGCGAACCATACGGGCGGTCAGCTTGGCATCAGCCTCAGCAACCACTTCGCCGGTGTCGGCATCAACCAGTGGGCTGAGCAGCTTCAGGCCACGGAATGCGTCGGGATCGAACGGACGGGCCCACTCGCCACCCAGACGGGTGAATGGCACAGTCTGGTAGAAGTAGGATAGGATTTCATCCTGATCCATTCCACGAACATCGAGACCCTCAACGTCGCCACCATCAATGATCTTCTGATCACGCTGCGCGAGGTAGCTCGAACCTTCAAGCGCATACAGAAGTGTCGTGACAGGAAGCTTGCGCTTGCGATCGATACGGACATAAATCAGATCCTTGGCATCGAACTCGAAATCGAGCCAGGAACCGCGATACGGAATGACGCGGGCAGCGAAAAGATACTTACCCGAAGAATGCGTCTTGCCCTTGTCGTGATCGAAGAACACGCCCGGACTACGATGCATCTGCGAGACAATGACACGCTCGGTGCCATTGATGATGAAGGTGCCGTTATCGGTCATGAGCGGCATGTCGCCCATGTAAACCGGCTGTTCCTTCATATCGTGGATCGAGCGCGAGCCCGTATCCTCGTCGATATCCCATGTCGTCAGACGAAGAATGACCTTCAGCGGCGCTGCATAGGTCAGACCACGCTGAATGCATTCTTCGACGTCATATTTCGGATCTTCGAATTCGTAGGACATGAAGTCCAGACGGCCGCGACCCGCAAAATCGTTGATCGGAAAAACCGAACGGAAAACTTCCTGAAGGCCGGCATCCTGCCGGCTGTCAGGGCTTACGTTCATCTGCAGGAATGCCTCATAGGAGGCGCGCTGCACGTCGATCAAATTGGGCATCGGCGCAATTTCGGGAATGCGCCCGAAACTTTTGCGGATCCTTTTGCGTCCCGTGAACGATTTGGTGATCGCGTTCATCTATTCTGCCCTCTGCACCAGACCTTCGAGTCGCCCGTAAACTGTGCCGGAGAACTGGCCCCTGCATGGCGGACGACCGGAACGACCGGCCATTATGAAATTTTCCGTACGTGGCGAGCCGCGCACTATACGCCCATTCTGCTCCAACGGCAAATCGGGCGGGAACCGCATGCGATCCCCGCCCTCTCTGTCTGCCAGGCAGAGGCTGCCCCGCGAACGGGACAGCCTGAAGTCAGTGAATTACTTGACTTCGACCTTGGCGCCTGCGTCTTCCAGGGACTTCTTGATCTTGGCAGCTTCGTCCTTGGACGCGCCTTCCTTGACGGTCTTCGGTGCGCCTTCGACCAGGTCCTTGGCTTCCTTCAGGCCCAGACCCGTGATCGCACGGACTTCCTTAATCACGTTGATCTTCTTGTCGCCGGCGTCAGCCAGAACAACCGTGAATTCGGTCTGCTCTTCAGCAGGAGCAGCAGCAGCACCAGCAGCAGCAGCAACTGCAACCGGAGCAGCAGCGGAAACGCCCCACTTCTCTTCGAGCATCTTGGAAAGTTCTGCAGCTTCCAGAACGGTCAGAGCGGACAGCTCTTCAACAATCTTTGCCAGATCGGCCATGGTCTTATCCTAAATTGATGTACTGTTGATCAGGTTCAGGCCTACGCCGCAGCGCGGGCCATCATTCTCAGGCGGCTTCTGCTTCGCCGGCCTTGGCATAGGCACCAAAGACGCGAGCAAGCTGGCCAGCCGGCGCCTGGACAACACCTGCGATACGCGTTGCGGGGGTATTGATCATACCCACCAGCTTTGCGCGCAGCTCGTCCAGCGACGGCAGCTCGGCAAGGGCCTTGATTCCGTCGACGCCAAGCGTCTGGGAACCCAGGGCGCCACCAAGCACCACCAGTTTGTCATTCGTCTTGGCGAACTCGACGATCACTTTTGCTACTGATGCAGGATCCTCAGACCACGCAAGCGCGGTCGGTCCCTTGAGCAGCGGCGCGATGCCGTCGAATTGGGTCCCATCCAGAGCACGGCTGGCCAGCCGGTTCTTCGCAACCTTGTATGTCGCTCCTGCCGCACGAATGCGTCGACGCAGTTCCGTCACATCGGCAACCGTCAGACCCTTGTTCTGGGTGACGACAACCATGGACGTGCTGCCAAACACATCGGCGAGGAACTCAACAAAGGCCCGTTTATCCGTACGGTCCAAAACCTGTCTCCTCGTCAGCCCGACTTGCGCCGGACCAGGTTACCCATGGAACCTTCTCTTTCGAGACGGTTCCGCTCGCCTGTCCACAGAAGTGAGCGAACCCAGCACATCGCAGCAGAGCCACTGAATACTGTCGCCCCGTCTGACGCCCGCGATCCCGAAAGATCCTTAAGGCCCCGAAGGTCCACGTGCGGTCTTGGACAGGTTTGGAAGCAGCCTGCAAGCAGGCTACCCCTTAGCCATCACGCCCGAAGGCGCAACGTCATTTCGTGGAGGTCTTTCCCAGAAGGAAGACCTCCTGTCAATCAGGCTTCGAAGCTCGAAACGTCAACGCGAACGCCCGGACCCATCGTGGAAGACAGGGCTGCCTTCTTCAGATACGTACCCTTGGCACCCGTCGGACGAGCCTTCTGAACGGCATCGACCAGAGCGTTGATGTTCTCAACCAGCTTGTCTTCACCGAAGGAAGCCTTGCCGACGCCTGCATGGATGATACCGGCCTTCTCGGCGCGATATTCAACCTGACCGGACTTGGCTGCCGTAATGGCACCCTTGACGTCCATGGTCACCGTGCCGAGACGCGGGTTCGGCATCAGACCACGCGGGCCGAGGATCTTACCCAGACGACCAACGAGAGCCATCATGTCCGGCGTCGCGATGCAGCGGTCGAAATTGATTTCGCCAGCCTGGATCTTTTCAGCCAGATCTTCCGCACCGACAACTTCCGCACCAGCGGCCAGGGCCTCTTCAGCCTTGGGGCCACGGGCGAAAACGCCAACGCGAAGGGTCTTGCCCGTTCCGTTCGGCAGGGAGATCAGACCACGGACCATCTGGTCAGCATGACGCGGGTCAATGCCGAGGTTCAGCGAGATTTCGATCGTCTCGTCGAACTTTGCCTTGGCGTTGCTCTTTACGAGAGCAACAGCCTCGGTCAGGCCGTACGGCTTGTTACGCTCGACAGTTGCCTGTGCGGCGTTCAGACGCTTGTTCTTGGCCATGATATCAGCCCTCCACCACGTTCAGGCCCATCGACTTGGCGGAACCGGCGAGCATGCGCACGGCGCCATCAAGATCGTTGGCGTTCATGTCCTTGAACTTCGTCTCAGCAATCTCGCGAAGCTGAGCCGTCGTCACGGAACCAACCGCAGCGGACTTGCCGACCGTCTGGCTACCCTTGGAAATCTTGGCAGCCTTCAGCAGGAAGTACGTGTTCGGCGGCGTCTTCGTGATGAAGGAGAACGTGCGATCCGCATAGGCGGTGATGACCACCGGGATCGGCATGCCGGGCTCGAGCTGCTGGGTCTTGGCGTTGAACTCCTTGCAGAACTGCATGATGTTCAGGCCGCGCTGACCCAGAGCCGGACCAACCGGCGGAGAAGGATTGGCTTTACCAGCCGGGATCTGAAGCTTGATGTAGCCAACAACTTTTTTGGCCATATCCGGGACTCCCCTGTTTTGTCGTTCCCGAACCGCGGTTCAACGGAGTCGGCCAAGCCGGCTCCTCCCGCGTTCGAATTGAGGCGGACCCCTAGACCAGTTAAGGCTGCCCCGTCAAGCCTTGCGGGACATTCGCCGACAGATGATCTCCGCGCAGATCATTGTCCAGCGGGGACGCATGATTGTCGATGCCATTCACAGACTTCGGAGTACGCAGGCCATTGTACTGCAGCGGTCCAAACGGATCGATCTGCTTGACACCCGGCAGGTCACTGGCACTCCAGCCCCCGCCCAGAGCACGCACCAGACGTACAGAGGACTGAACCTGCGCCGTCTGGACCTCGACCTCCGCCAGACGTGCCTGAAGCGCATCCTGCTGAGCTACAAGCGCATCAAGATAATTCGACAGCCCGCCGGTATAGAGCGCCATGGTCATGCTCTGAGTCCGCAGCGCGGCCTCCACGGCCTTCTGCTGCTGATCCTGGGAAATCTTGAACTGGCGTGTCTGCGTCAGGCCGTCCTCGACGTCCTGAAACGCAGACAGGACGACAGAACGGTAGTTGTCCACCATTCCCCGATACTGCGACCAGGAACGCTGCAGCGCCGCGCGCCGCAAACCACCGGTGAACGCTGGCTCGACCGCCTGAACCGCGATCTTCCAGAAGGCCCGCGAAATACTGGCAAGATCGAACCCCCCGTCTTCGAAACCACCCTCTGCACTGAAGGTGATGTGCGGATAAAACGCAGCGCGCGAGACACCGATCGCACGGGCCGAAGCCGCCATCTGTCGCTCGGCAATTGCGATGTCAGGACGGCGCTCCAGCAGGGACGCGGGCAGGCCGGCATTGATCTTCACGACCCCGAAATGCATTTTCACGTCCTGAACGGGCGCAATATGAAAACCGGCCGGAGCAGTATTCAGCAGAACCGCGATGGCATGTTCCATGACATTACGCCGGGCAATCAGATTGCTCTTGGCCGCCTGCGCCGAATAAAGCTGCGTTTCTGCACGTGAGACATCCAGTCCGGCGCCAATCGAACCTGCCTGACGCAGCTCCGTGATTTCAACTGCTGCATGGAAGTAGCGAATTGAATCATCATACACCGCATTCTGGGCATCAAGTCCGCGCAGGGCGATGTAGTCGGACGCGAGCTCGGCTTCCAGGCTCAGCCGCGCCAGCGCATACTGACCTGCTGACGCCTGCGCGAGGTTCTTCTGCATCCGCGTGGTGTTACGGATGGAATCCCAGAAATCCGGCTCCCAGGTCGCAGCACCGCTATAGGCCTGATTGGACTCATAGACGAGACTGCTGCTCGTGGCCGGGTTGTTATACAACCGGCCAAGAGATCCCTTGTTGTCGCTCATGTGAGCCGCACCAGTGACCTGGGGATAAAGACGGCTTTCCGTCTCACGGGCCACATCACGCGCCTGCGTAAAGGCTTCCGCCTGCGCCTGCAGATCAGGATTAACCGCCAGCATGCGCTTTTCGAGCCCATCAAGAATGGGATCGTTGAACATGGTCCACCAATCGCTGCGGACAGCCCCATCCGAGGGCTGCGCGTTGACCATCAGCCCCTTCCCTTCCCATCCTTCGGGATAGAGAAATTTCTGGGGATGATATTCGGGCGCCAGATCACATGAGGTCAGCCCAATCGAAAGCACGCCAGCCAGGGCCGTTGTGATTCGCCATCCTGAGCAGTTACGTCTGGAAGAAGCCATGGCGGATGGAGATGACGGGCGCGGGGATGACTGGGAACATTCCGGTTTCATCAGCGAGATCCGGCCTCCTCAGGGTTTGCATCATGCTGCGCCTTGCTCGGCGTATTGTATCCCGGTGTCGTCGGGACGATCTTGACTTCATCCCCTTCCAGCAGATCAGCCGTAGGGTTGGCAACCACACGGTCGTCTTTTGTAATACCGCTAAGGATCTGGACTGTCGTCCCGAAGTTGATGCCAACGGTCACATTGACCAGATGGGCATGGTTATTGATGACCTTGGCGACCTGCGACCCTTCAGCCCGAAAAATGATCGAGCCTTCCGGCAGAATCAGGATGTTCGGATTGCCCGGAGCCGAAATATGAGCCGTCGCATAGGAATTCGGCCACAGCAGATTGTCTGAGTTATCCAGCGTCAACTCGGTTGTAACCGTGCGGGTCGCAGCATTGAATGCATTTGCCGTCGCGAGGAACGTCGCCCGGAAGCGGCTTCCAGGATACTGCGGCACCGTCAACTCAGCTTCGATCTTTGGTGAAATAACGCTGGCGAAATCCTGTGGCACGGAGACAAACACACGCATCCGGTGAACATCAGCGACGGAGAAGAGCTCGGAAGCCGTACCCCGTGAATTGACGTTGCCACCGCCTGCATTCACGTAATCGCCTACGTTCACCAGTCGCGATGTCACGATCCCGTCGAAAGGCGCTACAATCTTCTTGAAGTCTTCAAGAGCCTGGAAGCGGTCCACATCGTGACGCGCTGCCTCAAGTTCGGCTTTCTGCGCTGCAGCGTTGGCAGCCTGCACGTCCACTTCCTGACGGGACACGGCCTGCGTTCCCTTCAACGCCGTCCAGCGCTGGGTCGTGATCACGGCCAGATTGTAACGCGCCAGAATGACATTGTAATGCGCTTTGGCAGCTTCGAACTGGGCATCAATGCTTGGCGTACTGATTTCCGCAAGAACATCGCCACGTTTCACATGCGCGCCGTAATCCTTGTACCACATCTTCACATAGCCCGAGACCTGCGCGTAGATCGGCGCCTCATACCAGGCAGCAAGATTGGCCGGCAGATCGACCTGCCGGGTCTTGGGACCCGGCTGCGGCGCAATAAGCGTCACAGGCGGAATGGCGGCTTCGTCAGTAGCGCCCGTCAGGGAATGATAATGCGCTCCCCGTTGCACAATCCCCCAGGCCGCCAACGCGATCGCCAGCAGGATCACCACCAGCAGGATGAGCTTGCCACGCGTTCCTGAACCCGTGCGTGCCGGATGGTTTGTCGGAGGCACCTGCCCCTGATCCGTAGAATGGCTCACGCGCGGTCTCCTTCAGGCCCAGCAGGCCGCTTGTAATGAATAAGGGCAAAAACGCAGGGAACAAACAGCAGGGTGGCAATCGTCGCCACCAGAAGTCCACCAATCACAGCTTTGCCCAGCGGGGCATTGTCAGAATTGCTGATGGACATCGGAATCATACCGATCATCATCGCAAGCGCCGTCATGAGGACCGGACGGATACGTTCGTAACCGGCCTCAAGCGCTGCAAGGATGGCATCGCCATGATGATCCATCCGTTCACGGGCAAAGGACACCACAAGGATGGCATTTGCCGTCGCCGTTCCCATGCACATGATCGCGCCCGTCAGTGCGGGGACGGACATGGAGGTGTGCGTCAGGAACAGGCTCCACGAGATGCCACCCAAAGCTCCCGGGAGCGCCGTGATAATGACGAACGGATCAAGCCAGGATTGAAAGTTCACAACGATAATCAGGTAGACCAGCACGATCGAGAGCGCGAGGCCGCCAATCAGCTGGATATACGCATCATTCATCGTCACGGCCTGTCCACGGACGACCATAGACGAACCGTGCGGCAGCAGTTTGCGCTCCCCATCCACAATCCGGTTTACAGCTCGCGAAACCGTTCCCAGATCCATGTCTTCCGGCGCGGCGTAGATGTCGAAGACCGGCATGATGTTGTAATGCGCGACTTCAGCCGGTGTCCCGGTTTGAACCAGTGCACTCAAGCCACCCAGAAGCTGCGGTGTCTGGTTGGTCGGATTGCCATCTCCCTTGTCGATCGGAAGGATTTCCAGATCATTCATGGTCTGGAGATAGTTTGCGGGCGTCTGCACATCGATCAGCTGTGACGTTCCCTGCGCATTCAGGTAATAGGTCTGACCGACCTGTCCACTACCAGACAGCGTGACAAGGGCGTTCAGCGCCACGTCCCGCTCCGTAATGCCCGTTCCTAGCGCAAAGCTGCGACGGTTATTAACCATGATGGTCGGCTGCGTCATCGGCTCCTGAATTGAGACATCAGAAATACCCGGGATATGACGCAGCTTCTTGGCAAGCCGCGTCGCGAACTTGAAATTCTCACTCAGATCACGACCGACAACCTGCACATCAATCGGCGATGGCAGACCGAAATTCAGGATCTTGGCCGTCAGATCGCCCGGCTGGAACGTGAAGATGGTGCCAGGAAAATCATTCGTCAGTCCCTTGCGCAGGGTCCGGCGATATTCGGGGATCGGACTTTCAGAGTCACGGAGCTGAATGGTGATGTCGCAGTCCTGCGATCCGACAGTCGGAGACGGTATCATCGCCTGATTCAACTGACTGAAGGGCAGGCCGCAGTTGTTGACGACGTTGGTCACCTGCCCCGGCAACAGGCTCCGGATCCGACGCTCAGCCAGTCCGGCAATCTTGCCTGTCTCTTCAAGACGACTACCGATCGGAGCGCGCATATGCATCTGCAGCGTTCCGGATTTGATTTCCGGGAAGAAATCCTGACCGATGAACAGCAGCAGCGCCATAGAAGAAACGGCTGCCAGCAGGAACAATGTCACGAAGCGACCGCGGATCGAGATCAGGGTCTCGAGGATCGTCTTGTAGTGCTCACGAAAACTGGTAAAGCGCGCCTCGAAGCCTTCCTGGAAACGGCCGAAAATGCCGCGCTTGCGATTGTGCCATTCAGGATCGCGATGCATCCGCACCTGAGCTGCGAGCATCCAGTTCGCCATTGTCGGCACCAGCGTCCGCGACAGGATGAAGGATGCGATCATGGCGAAAATAATCGCCTCGGCCATCGGCATGAACAGCCAGCCGGAAATCCCCGTCAGCTCAAACAGCGGCAGCCACACGATACAGATACAGGTCGTCGACACGAAAGTCGGAATAACGATCTGGTTTGCCGCATCAATGATGGCGTTTTCCAGATCCTTTCCAGTCTCCAGATGCGTGTCGATGTTCTCGATCATGACGGTCGCATCATCGACGAGAATACCAACAGCCAGCGCCAGGCCACCCAGCGTCATCACATTAATGGACTGCCCGGCAATACTCAGCCCGATGATCGAACACAGCATCGCCAGCGGAATGGAGGTCGCCACGATAATGGTCGACCGCCAGGACCCAAGGAAAAGCAGGACTGTCAGACTGGTCAGGATCGCGGCCGTGATCATCTCACGCACCACGTCCACCACCGATTCCTTCACGAAACTCGACGCGTCCGTCAGGACATTCATCGTCGTCCCTGCCGGCAGAGTGGCTTCGACCTGCGGCAGAAGCTTCTTGATTCCGCTTACGACAGACAACGTCGAGGCATCGCCGCTTTTTAGGATGACGATCAGGACTGCCTGCTGCCCTTTTACAAGGACGGCATTGATCTGCGGCGGCCCTCCTCGATGAACCCAGGCGACATCACGCAGGTAGATCACAGAATTGCCGACCTGTTTGACCGGCATTTTGTTAAACACATCCAGATCAAGGGGCGTGGAATTCGTCTTCACCATCCAGTCCAGCTGACCGATACGCTGGTCACCCGCCGGAAGAACGATGTTCTGCAGGTTGAGCGCTGTGGCCACGTCTTCAGGTGACAACCTGTGCGCCAGCAGCTTGATCGGATCAATATCCACCATGATGTCCGGAGCCAGACCACCATACGGATTGGGAATGGCGGCCCCGGGCACGGAAATCAGTTCCGGCCGGATCAGGTTGGACGCCATGTTGTAGATTTCCGACCCGGACATGGTCGGATTGTTGACCTGCAGCGTCAGGACAGGAACGGACGAAGCGTCCATTGCCAGAATGAGAGGTGGGGTCGAACCGTTTGGTAGCTGCTTGATGACGGTCTGGGACACGGACGTAATCTGCGTCTGCGCAACAGCCGTATTGGTCCCCGGCTGGAAGAACACCTTCACGATGCCACGCCCGTAATAGGACGAGCTCTCGATATGCTCGATGTTACTGACCGTGGCTGTCAAAGAACGTTCGTAATAGTAAACGATACGCCCCGACATGTCCTCAGGCATCAGTCCCGTATAGGACCAGATAACCGCTACGATCGGAATTTTGATCGACGGGAAAACGTCCGTTGGCGTGGACACAATGGCCCTGACCCCGAAGATCAGGATCATGATCGACAGAACCACGAAGGTATAAGGCCGCTTCAGCGCGGTAACGACAATGGCATTCATGCGGTCAGACAACCCCTAGGGGCTCTTCCTGGTCCGGTCATTCTCAACGGGTGTCCCCTTGCAAATTGATCCGAGTCATATCCATCGGGACTCAGACGACAAGGAAAATTCTGTTTAAATATCAAGACACCCGGTAAATATTGACACACTAAGACACATTTCGATGCATCTCAGGCAGATGTCGGGTGGGCAAAATGCACGGTGAAAACCGCGCCGGGCAGCGCCTCTCCTGGCTGGGCAGAAACGATATCAACCGACGCGCCGTGCAGTCGGAGAATTGCCGACACCAGGCTAAGCCCCAGCCCACTCCCCGGAACATGACGGCTTTTATCCGAACGATAGAAACGCCCCATGACTGCCTTGCGTTCGTCCTCGGCAATACCAATTCCAGTATCGGCAACGCGCAGCCACCCTCCCCCATTCGGGTCCAGCCCTGCACTCAACCGAACCGTTCCCGACGCAGGAGTAAATTTGATCGCATTGTCTACAAGGTTGGCAAGAACCTCATTCAACAGGTCCCTGTCCCCGAAAAGTGGTACCGGCTCGTTCGAGTCCATCACTTCAAGCACAACGCCCTCGGTCTCGGCGATGGGTTCATACAGATCCACCACCCCCGCGAGCAGTTCGCGCAGATCCATCGCGACAAACCCGGCCCGGCGTCGGCCGTTTTCAATCTCGCCAATCCGCAGAAGAGCGGTGATGACAGAGAAGCACTGTTCCAGATCCAAGGCGGCACGTTCAATCGCGCCCTGAAGAGCCACTGGATCATTTGTAATGGCCGAAACACGCTCCAGCCGTGCCTTGACACGGGCCAAGGGCGTCCGAAGGTCGTGAGCAATGTCGTTACCCACATCCCGGATCTCGTCGAGCAGATGCTCCAGCCGGTCCAGCATCCGGTTAACAGAAACTGCCAAACGCTCGATATCATCGCGTTCGCGGCCGGTCGGCAATCGCTCGTGCAGATCGCCGTCCATAATGCGGTCGATCGCCTCATGCATGTCCTTGATCCGGCCCAGCGCACGATGACTCAGGAAAATCCCCGCCATCAGCGCAAATGCCACAACCGGCACAACAGACATCAGTGCAGCGCGCTTGGTGATATAGCGCAACTCGTTCGCCATATGCAGCGAGCGGGCCAGGACAAGGATGCGGTCCCGGTTTCCCTGCGTCCCCTCCACTTCAACAGCAAGATAACGCATTTCATACGGCGTATCACCCGGAGGCGCGTCCCACAGGCGCTGGGTCCGGGGGGAAACTTCAAGTCCGACAGGCCATTTCTTGATGTCACCAGCAATCCGGTTGCGGCTCATGTCAAACAGCGCCGCCCCATTGAGGATGACACGCAGATCGGTCTTGCTGCGCTCACGAACTTCATATTCGAGCTCTGCTGGAGTCTCGTGCACCAGCAGAGCGGCCTCGCGTTGCAGCAGATCCGTAGACCGCTGCTGTTCGTATCCGCTCATCTGCCCGTAAACGAGCCCGAACTGAAGCGCCATCCCGGCAATAATGGCCACGACAAACGCCAGTGTCAGCCGGAAAGTAGCCGTGCGGAAAAGATCAGCCCGGAACAGTTCGGAAAAGCGCAGTTCAGCCCGGGACACGCAGACTGAACCCGGCACCGCGAATGCTGTGAATAAGCGGGGGCTCGCCAGGCAGATCGATCTTGCGACGTAGCTTTCCGATATGGACGTCAACCAGATTTGTCTGTGGAACGAAACGGTAGTTCCAGACGTCCTCAAGCAACATGGTACGCGTCAGCACAGTATCTGGGCGACGCATCATGTATTCCAGCAGTCGGAATTCCCGTGGCAGCAGTTCGATCTCCTGTCCATTACGGAAAATCCTGCGTTCGATCAGATCCATTTCAAGCGGGCCAACCCGAAGCATCGTCACGCGACTGTCCGTCGGACGGCGCAGCAGTGCTTCCAGACGGGCGGCCAGTTCTTCCATGGCGAAGGGCTTGGTCAAATAGTCGTCGCCTCCTGCCTTGAGGCCACTCACCCGGTCATCCACCGCCGACAGTGCGGACAGCACCAGAACCGGTATGTTGATTCTCTGGGCACGGACGCTTTCGATAACTGTCAGTCCGTCCAGTTCCGGCAGCATGCGATCCACGATCATCAGATCGAACTGCCCGGTACAGGCGTGATCCAGCCCTTCAACGCCCGTTGCGGCCCTCGTCACTTCATAGCCGCGGGTCGTCAGTTCCTCTGCGACCTCAGCCGCAATGCTGTCGTCATCCTCGATCAGCAGAAGCCGGGGAGAGGGTTCGGGAAGGCGCTCAGGCGCCCCGGATTCATGTGCGGACGTCATGGTCATGATCTTCACATGGGGCAGCCTCCCATGTCATCCAATTAAAATCGCTCTTAGTAGGACGCTCAGGGCACAGTCGGCTCGTCCAGCGCCTCTTCCATTTCGTCCGCCGTCCCGTCGAGCGCCCGCAGACGTCGGCCGAGAACACGGGTCCGACGCCGGGCTTCCTCGATCGTGTTGCCCATGGTCCCGGCATTGCGATGCAGCCTTTCCAGAACCTGGTCCATCCGCAGCATTTCCTGCCGCGTGGCTCCCAGCAATCCGGCAATCGCCTCTGTCCGCTCCTCGAGCGTCAGCGTGACATACCCCAGATGCACGGTCCGCAGCATTGCCGGCAGAAGCGAGGGCCCCATCACCATCACCCGATGCAGGCGGCCAATCTCATCAATCACGCCGGGCATCCGGGCGATTTCGGCATAGAGCCCGTCCGTCGGCAGATAGAGCACGGCAAATTCGACTGTCACGGGAGGAAGAATATATTTCGAGGCAATCTTCTTGGCTTCGAACCGGATCACATTTTCCAGTTCCCGCCGAGCCTGACGCTCGGCCAGTGCATCCCCTGCTTCCGCCGCATTCAGCAACCGCTCATAGGCCTCGGTCGGAAACTTGCTGTCGATCGCAAGGCGCGGCGGCGTCTCCGTCCCCCGCACCGGCATTTTCACCGCGAATTCGACATTCTCCCCCGCCGTACCCAGCCGGAAGTTCATGTCGTAGCTGCCTGCGGGGAGAATATCGTCCAGAATGGCCCGGCACTGCGCCTCGCCCCAGCCCCCGCGCGTCTTCACATTCGAGAACAGCCGTTTCAGATCCCCGATCTGCGCCGTGACACTCGTCACCTCGCCCAGCGCCTTCTGCATGGCGCTGAACTGCTCCACCACGCGCTGAAAACTGGTCTGCATCTGCTTTTCAACCGCGCCGTGGAGCTGTTCATTCACAGTGGCGCGGATCCGCTCGATCTGTTCGTTCTGGCTCTGCGACATCTCGCGCAGTGCATCCGACAGCAGAAGCCGCCCTTCTGCCTGATCCTGCCCAAGATTTCGAGCCAACGTACTCAACCGCTCGCTGGTCTCCAGCCGGAACTGGTCCAACCGCCCGGACAGCACACGCTCGACTTCCGACAGATGCGCCCGATGATATTCGACGTCCTGTGAGCGTTCCTGCGCCTCACGTTCGAGCAGACGCTCGAACCGGCCACCGCCGTTACTCCCCCGCAGAACGGCTAGAAGCGCGACCAGCAGCGCTACGGCCACCACGATCCAGGGAAGAAACTGCGCCATTCCGGAAATATTCTCCTGCATGGCGCAGTCCTACCCGCTCATCGCAATACGGCCAATGCCGTAAGGCTTACGGCTGATGGATATTGCCGTAAGATGCAGCCCCGAGGCCCGGGCAGGAGCAGGGCGCACCAAGCGGAACCTGCGTCGGCATCTTGCAGGTGTAGATCCCGGCCTTGCAGGTATAGCCATAACCCGCGATCGGCGTTCCCGGTGCGACAGGACCAGAAGCCGCGGTGCCAACACAGGCGCCAAGTCCCAGAAAGGACAGACCGGCAGCAGCACTCAGAACATGACGGAAAACGGAACGAGACATGGTGGATGTGTCCTTGATCGGCCAGTTTCAGAAAACCGGAATTGGAAAAGCGAAAAACGGATCGCCGCCCCATCGGTTGCCGCGTGATCGGATGTCAGCATGGCAATCCTGTGGCAAGGGGCGGCTGACGCCCCAGACTGGTGAGCGACTAACGGTGCCCGGCAGCGGCCTGCCCTGCCGCAACACCACTCGCCCAGGCCCACTGGAAATTGTGACCACCCAGCCAGCCTGTCACGTCCACGGCCTCACCAATCGCGTAAAGCCCCGGAACATCCCGGGATTCGAGTGTCTGGGACGACAGGTCCCGCGTATCGATCCCACCGCGCATGACTTCCGCCTTGGCGTAGCCCTCCGTCCCGGCAGGACGAAGCTGCCAGTTCGAAACCCGCTCCGCCAGCGCCTTGATCGCACGATCCGGCTGGTTCGCCAGCATCGTATCCCCCAGCCCGACAGCCATCGCGCGCGCCAGCCGCAGCGGCAGCGCTTCCAGCAAGCTGGGCGGCAGGGCTTTCGGACGGTCTTTCTTGACCTTCAGCAGCACGTTCAGCGCATTCTGCCCCGGCAGCAGATCGATCTGCGCCGCATCGCCGGTCTCAAGATAGGACGAAATCTGCAGGATCGCCGGGCCTGAAACGCCTCGATGCGTGAAGACCATTCCGTCCTCGAACCGCGGCCCTTTCTTACCCACGCGCGCCACGATCGGTAGCGACACGCCTGCAAGCTCCGGATCGGCATCCGCAAGAACCAGCGGCACGAGTGCAGGCGCCGTCGGCACAACCCGCAAACCGAATTTCCGCGCCAGCCGCAGTGACAGATCCGACGCCCCAAGCTTGGGGATGGACAGACCACCTGTGGCAAGGATCACCGACCCAGTCCGGATTTCGCCGCCGTCTGTTGAGACAATGAAGCCGTGCTCTGCCTGCCGCACATCGAGAATGCGCGTTTGCATCCGAAGCTCACACCCGGCGGTGCGGCACTCCGAGATCAGCATGTCCACGATCTGCCCGGCCGAGCCATCACAGAACAGTTGCCCTCGCGCCTTCTCATGCCAGGCGATGCCGTAGCGGTTCACCAGCTTGACGAAATCCTGCGGCGTGTATCGGGCCAGAGCAGAACGCGCGAAATGACGGTTTTGCGAAATGAAGCAGTTGGGACCGGTCTCAAGATGCGTGAAATTACACCGGCCACCGCCCGAGATCAGGATCTTGCGTCCCGGCTCCGGCCCGTGATCCAGAATCAGGACACGCGCCCCATTCTGTCCGGCCGTCGCCGCAGCCATCAGCCCCGCTGCGCCGGCTCCGAGCACAATCACATCGGGGTTCATCATGGGCAGCCTCAGAAATCCAGATTGGCGTAATGCGCCGGCGGCGTGATGCCACTGACCTTGTCGGACAGAAGACCCCGGAAGCAGGGCCGGGATTTCACCCGGGCATACCAGTCTTTCGCGGCAGGCGCCTTGGACCAGTTCACGTCCCCGATGAAATCCAGCGCGGACAGATGCGCCGCAGCCGCGAAATCGGCGAGCGACAGAGCAGGCCCCGCCAGCCAGGACCGCGTCTCTGCCAGCCAGCCGATATAATCGAGATGAAAGCGCATGTTCGCATAACCGGCCCGCAGCGCATTGCCGTCCGGGTGACCGCGTCCGAACTGGCGCTTGTCCACCTTTTCGCCCAGCAGGTTCCGGGTGACTTCCTGTGCGAAGCGGGTGTCGAACCAGTCCACCAAACGCCGCGTCTCGACGCGCTCGGCGAATGTACGCCCCAGAAGCGGCGTATCGGGATAGGCATCTTCCAGATATTCGCAGATGACTCGCCCGCCCGGTACGGCCAGACCATTTTCCTCAACCAGCACAGGAACTTCGCCCGCGGGATTGAGATGCAGGAATTCCTCGCGCTGCTCCCAGACCCGTTCAATGACAGGTTCGAACGGGAGTCGCTTCTCTGTGAGGGCGAGCCTCACGAGACGGCATTGCGGAGAAAGTGGAAGGTGATGCAGGATACGCATTGCCACTTTCTAAGTCAGCCGATACCCGCTCACAAGAGCCTCACCGACTGCCCGACACAGGTCCGACGATTTTCACGATGCCCGATCCCGTTTCTGCACCCTCTTCGAACGCCCCCATGCGCATCCGTGCACGCGGCCGCTCCTTCCTTGCACTCGTGCTGTCTCCCGAAGGTCCCCTTTCCTCGTGGCTGGAAGGTCTCGACTACCAGATCGCCCGCTCGGGTGGCCTCTTCACCGGAAAGCCGGTCATTCTGGACCTCGGCCTCCTCAACGAAACCACGCCGGGCCTGTCGACATTGCTGGGCGATATCCGAAGCCGCGGCGTTCGGATCATCGGTATCGAGGGGGGAAGCCGCCACTGGCCCGCGGTTGCGCACTGGGACTGGCCCGAAACCCTTGATGGTGGCCGTCCAGCCGGTGAAGTCGAGATTCCGGAAGATCCCTCCGCAAGTGCGGCAGGCCCGGTTTCCGGCGGTGGGACGCTGATCATCGACCAGACCGTACGCTCAGGTCAGAGTATCCAGCACATGCAGGGGGACGTGATCATTCTCGGGTCCGTATCATCAGGCGCTGAAATCGTGGCCGCGGGCTCCATCCATGTTTACGGAACCCTGCGCGGGCGGGCGATTGCCGGCGTGGGTGGACAGTCGCAGAGCCGTATTTTCGCAAGCCGCATGCTGGCCGAACTTCTGGCTCTCGACGGCTATTATGCCGTCACGGAAGACATTGATCCCTCCATTCTGGGTCAGGCCGCGCAGGCCGCCCTGGACGAAGACCGGGTCCGGGTCCTGCCGCTACCTGCATAAGCCGAACTGTGAATTGATTGGGCCTGCCTTGAAAGCACCCCTATTCGCAGGTTGCCGCAGGGCGTAAAACTTTCATAGAATGCGAAACCGGTTGCGGTACCCCGTCACAGGCAACCGCATACCGCAAAGACGTTTTTTTGGAGTATTCATGGCCAAGGTTCTGGTTGTCACTTCCGGCAAGGGTGGCGTCGGCAAGACGACATCGACCGCCGCGCTCGGCGCCGCTCTCGCTCAGAGCGGGCAGAATGTCGTGGTGGTTGATTTCGATGTCGGGCTGCGGAACCTTGACCTGGTCATGGGCGCAGAGCGTCGGGTCGTTTTCGATCTCATCAATGTCGTACAGGGTGACGCGCGCCTGTCGCAGGCTCTGATCCGTGACAAGCGCTGCGAAACACTGTCCATCCTTCCCGCGTCCCAGACCCGTGATAAAGACGCGCTGACGTCAGAGGGCGTTGCCCGCGTGATGGATGAACTTCGCGAGAAGTTTGACTGGGTCATCTGCGACAGCCCGGCCGGGATCGAGCGTGGCGCCCAGCTTGCCATGTATCACGCCGACACGGCCGTGATCGTCACGAATCCGGAAGTCAGCTCCGTCCGTGACTCCGACCGGATCATCGGCCTGCTCGACAGCAAGACCAAGAAGGCCGAACAGGGCGAGAAGGTCGACAAGCACCTGCTTCTGACCCGCTACGACCCGGCCCGCGCCGCGCGCAAGGAAATGCTGAGCGTCGAAGACGTGCTCGAAATCCTGTCCATCCCGCTGCTCGGCATTGTTCCGGAAAGTGAAGATGTGCTGAAGTCGTCCAACGTCGGTGCTCCCGTTACGCTGGCGGCACCCACGAGCCTTCCTGCCCGCGCCTATTTCGAAGCTGCCCGTCGCCTGAACGGCGAGAAGCTCGAAGTCTCGGTTCCAGTCGAGAAGCGCGGTTTCCTTGACTGGCTTTTCAAGAGGGACGCATGAGTTCATGAGTTTTCTCGCAAATATTTTCGCCCGGCGTCAGCAATCCAGCAGCGTCGCCAAGGACCGCCTGCAGATCCTGCTTGCCCATGAACGTGGTGCAGGTGGTGAAACGGGCGAGTCCGATCTGATCCGGCAACTCCACAAGGAGATCATGGAAGTCATCGCGCGCCATGTCGCCGTTGATCAGGACAAGGTCCAGATCAAGGTGGACCGCGGAAGCGGCTGCTCCATGCTCGAAATTGACGTCGAAGTTCCTCAGGAACTCAGCGGCAAACGGGCCTCCTAAACCTCACCTCAGGACCCCCACTGCGGCCGAAGCGCCGCGTCTGAAAGAACGGAACATTACGGATGAGCGGCTTTCTCGGAAATCTCATGAACCAGGCAGCAGGCGCAATCGGCGGCCAGCTTGGCGATAAATTTGGCGGCAGCATCGGTGACTTCCTCAAGGGAGACGGCCTGAACATGCTCATCAGTCAGGCGCAGAGCGCTGGACTGACCGACAAGATCCACTCCTGGATCGGAAACGGCGAGAACCTGCCCATCACCACGGACGAGCTGCGTAACCTTCTAACGGACCAGCAGATTCAGACGATCGTGTCCAAGACGGGTCTGCCCGCCGGAACGATCCTGCCGGCTCTGGCACAACTGCTTCCCGCCGCGGTGGACAAGCACACGTCGGAAGATCAGACACCGTCCACGACGGCCTGAATTAAAGCTTCGACGCACAAGCGGTCAAACGCCCCGGTGGAGATGATCCACCGGGGCGTTTTCATATCCGCAGTCAAGTCTTCTGACCTTGCGGCAGGGCATTGTAGGGCTGCGTCTGTTCAATCGGAAAGCGGATCAGAAGATAGGGCGTGACTCTGCGGTCAGTCCCCTCGTTGAACGAAGCAAGACGGTTCCACTGCCCGAACGTGCAATAGACATAATCCGCGGTCGCAAAGATTCCGTCCGGGGAAAGGGCGCGGGGATCACGGAGCATCATCTTGAACGTTCCATCCGGATCGCGCCGCAGAATACAATCATGCTCGTAGTTGGTTGTATAAAGCCGATCCTGGGCATCCAGTGCCAGACCGTCCGCCACCCCCTTCTCGCCCTCATCGCGGATCGCAGGAGCCAGAACCGCATCGTCCGAAGCAGGATCGGCCAGAAGATCCACCGGCAGGCTGTAGAGCCGCCGACTGGTCAGGGGAGAGAAATAGAGGCGCTTCTCGTCCTTCGTCAGGGCAATACCATCAACGCCACCGGATACAAGTTGTGGATGACCGGGGATGTAGCGTCGGGGCTCCCCTTCCACAATCGCCAGAAATCCCGTCTCGGGCAAAATAGCTGGATGCGTCGTCAGAACCCGGCGAGCCTGCTGTGTCGCAACATCGACAATCACAAGCCCGGGCTTTGTCCCGAAGGATGAATCCGTCACGAAAACCGTTCCCTGCGCGCCGCGGGAGAGCGATACACGCAGGTCATTCATATGACTGTCCGGCAGGAGAACAGGCGCTTTCAGAATGATCTTGTGGGCCACACGGTTCGTTGCCGGATCAATGCAGACGATCTTCGCTGCGCCCGGCTGCAGGGGATGTCCGGCACGCTTGCCGTCATCAATCACCCAGAGGCGACCCTGACGATCCATCGTCATACCATGAACGGACACAAGGCATTCTGCCGGAACATTTCCGGGAAGGCTCATTGCCGCACTGGGATAAGGCATGACCTTCCCATCCACCAGTTCGCCAAGCGTTGCGCCCTTGTGATCCACGGCGTGACGGGGAAAGCCTACAAAGGTCCTGCCGTTTGGAAGAACCACGATCCCCGACGGACCAGGGCCATCAAATTCGGCAACAATATCGAGCTCCCCGTAAGGACCTGTACCGTTATCCTCGTTTCCAGCGGCACGCGCCTGAGAGCCTGGCAGAGCCGCCGAAACCGCAAGTGACGCTGGGGCTGCCGAAGCGGCCCGCAGAAAATGACGTCGCTTCATGCACATCCTCCCGAAATCCATTTACAAGACAAACCGTTTCCATAACGCCCGATCCGTGGGAAGAACGCCACAGGTCCTACAAAATGTGATCAGAATATTTTCGGAAGCGGAAAATTATGTTGACCTTCCGCAAATACGAAACGATTTTGTATTTCGTATATATTACTAACAAATTGCGTGGTAAAAGTGCTGACCCAGCTTTCCCTTCGTCATATGACCCTTCTGGGGACTTCCCTTCTCGGCTCTGCGTTCGTTCTCATGATGGACGAAAGCCGGGCTGCAACAACGCAGTCCGTCCCGGTTCAGCACAAACAGGCCCATACGACCCCGGCGGCTCAGAAAGCCAAACCCCGACAGATACCGAAACCCGCTCCGGAGGTTTCAGGGGGAAGCGAAGCCATCGTCGTGACGGGGACGCGTGAAGTCGGCAAAAAGGCTCGGGATTCCATAGCTCCCGTTGATATCGTCACAAATCGTCAGCTGACGGGAACCGGCCAGCCGACCCTGCGCGACTCTCTGGCGCTTCTGCTCCCGTCCCTCACCGTACCGACAGGCGGTTTCGATGCCGGCGCGCTGACCGATACGATTGCGCTTCGCGGCCTCAACCCCAACGAAACGCTCATTCTGGTCGATGGCAAGCGGCGACACACCACGGCCAATATGTATGCCGACGGTGGCCCCGCACAGGGCTCCACACCGGTCGATATCGACATGATCCCCATGTCCATGATCGATCATATCGAAGTCCTGCGTGACGGTGCGTCCGCCCAGTATGGTTCGGACGCCATTGCAGGTGTGGTCAACATCATCCTCAAGAAGCAGAACCATGGTCTGACCATGCGCTCGAACACGGGAATTACGAGCGAAGGCGATGGCTTTCAGCAAGGTGTGTTCATCGATGGCGGGTTAAATCTGAACAATCGCGGTTTTGTTCATATCGGCGGCGATTTTGTGCATCAGGACCACACAGTCCGGTCCGGTGCCGACAATCGGACCAATACCTATGTCAATCAGCTCCTTGGCCAGCCCGAGCAGACCCGTGAGAGCGTTGCCCTCAATGCGGGCTACGACATTACTGACAACGTACAGGCCTATGCCAGCGCAACCTATGCGCATCGGCACGCGGAATCGTACCAGAACTACCGGCTACCCTCCACGCTCGCTAAATACCCTGGCTATGCCGCGATTTACCCTTATGGCTATGCGCCCGTCGAAGCCCTGAACGAAGATGACTACGAACTGACGGCAGGCTTCAAGGGGACGCTGGCAGGCTGGCACTGGGACGTATCCTCGGTTTTCGGACGGGACTACGACGCTTTCGACACCCAGAGCTCGACCAATGTGGGTCTCTATACCGCCACGGGCCAGACCCCGACATCCTTCGCCGCACAGTCCTATAATGACACCCAGTGGACGAACAGCGTCGATCTCAGCCGCAAATTCCACACATCTCTCTGGCCGTACGCCATCAACGTGGCTGGCGGCGCATCATACCGCTATGAAGCGTATGCAATCGGCACCGGCTCTCCGGCCAGTTACAGCTATTCCAGCTCGGATGGTTTTCCTGGCACCAATCCGGCCAATGCCGGCAAGTGGTCCCGTGACGTTGCCGCAGGCTATCTCGACATTTCCACCAACCTCATGAAGCACTGGCAGGTCGATCTGGCGGGGCGTGTCGAGCACTACACGGATGTCGGCAACACCAAGACCGGCAAGATCTCGACCCGGTACGACTTCAGCCCGCGCTTTGCGATCCGCGGCACCTTCAGCAATGGCTTCCATGCCCCGACACTGGCGCAGGAGCATTACTCCGCACTGTCCGTTTCTCCCACTGCCGCCAGCGGCATTATCGCTGCGAACTCTGCTGGCGCCCTTTCCAACGGGGCATCGGCGCTGAAGCCTGAGTCCTCCACGAGTGCCGAAGGTGGCATCATCGTCGAGCCGATCAAAAAGCTGCACGTCACCGTTGACGTGTATCAGATCGACCTGCGGGACCGCATCATGCCGGGTGGAACAATCTATGGATCAGATGCTTACAATGCACTTAAGGCTGATAATTTCAATCTGCCACCAGGATCCGAAACCTGGACGGGCAGTCAGCTCGCCACACACTGGTTCGCCAACGTCGCTAATACCCGGACGCAGGGCCTCGACCTGACAGCGACCTACCCCACCGATTTTGGACGATATGGTCATGCGGACTGGGATGTCGCGATCAACCTGAACCGGACGCGCCTGCGCCATCAGGCCACCAGCACGACCGGGGCAGCGCTTCTGAACGCCCAGTATATCGCCTATCTCACCACGGCGTACCCGCGCAGCAAGATCATCTTCGGTGGCACCTGGCGTTCCGCCCAGAACAAATGGGCTGTCTCCGTTCATGAGATCCGTTACGGCGAAACGACGTCCCAGCTCACGTACTACACGGGGCCCTATACCTACTCCACGAGCCACTTCCTGGAGTTCCCGAATGTGCCAAAATGGACGACAAATGCCTCTGTCACATACAATATCACTCCCAAATGGAGTGCTACGATCGGTGGGAACAATATTTTCGCCAAGTTCCCGTCTGTTGTGCCTGAGGGAAATCGCTATCTGGGGGTGCCCAAATATTACATGAGCACGTCCCAGCTTGGCATGAATGGTGGTTATTACTATCTGGATGTCTCGGCACGCTTCTGAGCAGCCACAAAAAAAGCGGAAGGTACTCCCTTCCGCTTTTTCCTCACCTGTCCGGTTTTTAGCCGGGAACGCCGGTTCCGCCCGTGGCGCCAAAGATCTGGCCGGTCAGATAACTGCCATCCGTACTGGCAAGCTGAACATAGAGCGGAGCAATTTCCGCAGGCTGTCCGGGCCGTTTGAGCGGAACGGTGGACCCGAACTTTTCAACTGCAGACATCGGCTGCCCTCCACTGACCTGCAACGCGGTCCAGAACGGTCCGGGTGCGACCGCATTGACGCGGATCCCTTTTGGTACAAGCTGTTTGGCAAGGCTCTTTGTCAGATCGGCAATCCCGGCTTTCGTGATGCTATAATCCACCAGAATTTCTGAAGGGTCATAGGCATTGGTCGAGCTCGTGTTCACGATGGAGCTTCCCGGCGGCATATGCGGAATAGCTGCCTTGATGATCCAGAACAGCGCATAAAGATTGGTCTTGAGTGTCCAGTCGAAATCCTCGGTCGTCAGATCGAGAATGCTCTCATGATAGTGCTGTCGGCCGGCGCAGTTGATCAGACAGTCCAGACCACCCAGTTCCCGGGCTGCATTGGCAACCAGCTTCTGACAGAATTTTTCCGATCGTATGTCACCGGGAAGTGCCACGGCCTTGCGTCCGGCATTGCGGATGAGCTCGACCACTTCCTTCGCATCTTCCTCTTCAGCCGGAAGATAGGAAATGGCGACATCAGCGCCTTCCCGAGCAATGGCAATCGCCGCCGCGCGGCCCAGCCCGGAATCCCCTCCCGTGACAAGCGCCTTGCGTCCCGCCATGCGGCCCGAACCGCGATAAGACGTCTCACCATGATCCGGGCGCGGCGTCATTCTCGAAGCAAGACCTGGCCAGGGCTGCGGCTGAGCCTGAAAGGGGCCGTCCGTATAGCGCTTGGCCGGATCAGAGAGCGGCGGAGCACCGTTTTCTGCTGACATGGAAGGATCGGCCGCTTTGGCCCTTCCGCCCGCTGCCGCGGCGGCGGCAAGCCCCAGAGCCGCGCCTTTCAGAACCTTGCGACGAGAATCATCGGAATTCCGTTCAGTCATGAACCTGTCCTTATCCAGTCTCCACAGGCCATCCCGTAAAGGGCGACACTGCAGATCATTAATGTCTGACGGATACAAAACAGGTTCGTTGAGCAGGAAGTTTCCCTAAAAAATCGGTTCAGAACGCCCTGCCCAACTGACAGACCTCTGAAATCAGGTTTTCCTGACCGTACAAAGCGACGCAATGTGTCGTCTGCACAGAGCCATATCAGGGGATGCACTTTGCTTGCAGGCCAGCTCAAAAGCTTGCGTTTCCCGCGCTGCCAGTGCCAGGGCCGGCAGAGACCAGCGGTCAAGTGCCTGACCAAAGGCGGCCGTGCGTTTGAAGAATACAGGAGGTTTGAGGGCTTTCATGGCTTCGGCGCGCCCCTGGCCGTCCTGCACACCCTGCGCAACTTTCTGAAGCCGCACGAGAACACCCAGAACCGTTCGTGCAACTGCAACCGGATTAGCACCATCGGCCAATGCACGCTCGAGCGCCTGATCTGCCATCATGCGATTTCCACACAAGGCTGAAAAAGCTGCGTCCTCCAGTGAATTGCCGCCAGCGTCGCCGACACAATCCTGAACGGCCTGAAGATCCAGACGACCGTTCGCACCTGCGTACAAAACAAGTTTTTCGATCTCACCTCGTACGCCGCTGCGGTCAGCCCCGAGAACACCTAGAAGCCACACCATGGCATCGCGGTCGATCGTAACACCATCCTGCCCTAGAGCTTCGCTTACGGTCTGGGAGAGAGCCCGCCCCTCCTCAGGGTAGCAGGCAATAGACGCAACTTTTTTATGTGCTTCCGCCAGAGCGCGCAGTTTTGAACGCGCTGTGATGCCCGAAGCCTCAATAACGAGCAGAGCATCCGTTTCGGTATCCAGGACGCGTTTGAACATGGGCGCCAGACTGTCCTGTCCGTCCCGCACCCAAACCACGCGCCGCCCACCGATCAGGGAAAGTGCTGTGGCCTCTTCTTCGAGACGATCCTGGGTTTCCCGATCCAGCTGGGCAACCTGGAACGGGTCATCAATCGTCCCTGCCACCAACCGGACTGCCTGAGCGGCCCGTTCACGGATAAGGCCGGTATCCTCCCCGTGAAGCACTATGGCCCGCCAGGAACCAGCATCGGCCAGTGTCCGCCCGATACTCCGCGCGTCAATCTTCACCACTTACTGAGGAGACGTACTGGTCGTGCTTCGTGACAGACGGCCCGTTGCGGAAGCCGGGAAGCCATCCACGCCAGTCCGGTCAGTCGCAGAGTTCCCGTTATCGTCCGGCATGCGATCGGTATTCAGATAACGCGGCAATTCATCAGGCGCTGCCTTTTCAGGCATGTTGTGGTTTCGGAACCAGATCGCAATCTGCTGGGTCACAGTCTGCGCAAGGGTATCCGAAACGCGCGCCTGAAGCGTTTCATCATTCAGCGTCTGCGCGAAATACTGCTCGAAACTGGTGTTGAAACCGTCCAGCGTCGTCGCATCCCCCTGCGCCAGCAGACGGGGATTCTGCTCCACGGTAATGAGGACCCAATGCGCGGCACCAGTGCTTCGCGTCCGGCCGGATGTATTGTCCTGATGGATGTCAATCGCTTCCTCATTCATGCCGGAATAGACTTTCAGCATGTATTTATGAGGATCTTCCGGCCCGGCACCCGCCAAATTCTTCTGTAGGGCGAGACGCAGTTCCTGACCGTACCGCCCCGGAATGTTGTCCACATAAATCTGTGCCAACTCTTCCGACATATCGGATTTCGGGGTCAGCTTCCCATAGAGGGGTGAAAAGCCACACCCCCCCAACAAAAGAAAAGCCGTAAGCAGAAAGGCGCCGCGTCGTTCAGACATCAGCCTGCCACCACGAAGTTGACGATCCGGTTGGGAACATGGATTTCCTTCACCAGTCGCTTTCCTTCAAGCAGACGGGCCACATTTGGCTCATTTTTCGCTGCTGCGAGCACCTCGTCCTTCGGCGTGTTGGGGGGGACTTCAATGGTCCCGCGCAGCTTGCCAAGAATCTGTACGCCTATCGTGACACTCTGCACGGCCAGCCATTTCTCTTCGGCTTCCGGCCAGGAACGTTCCACAACCAGCGCACTGCCGGGCTCCAGAACGGCCATCATGTCCTCTGCGAGGTGAGGCATCATGGGCGCGACAAGAAGGCAAAGAACCTGCGCCGCCTCACGACGGGCCGCTGCGATGCCGGCCCCTTCGACACGTTCCGCATCAGCCAGCGCGGAGGTCAGCTCATGCAGACGGGCCACGGCGACATTGGGCGTAAAGGCTTCGAGGGCTTCAGCCACCGCGGCAATGGCCCTGTGCGTGACACGACGCAGGTCATCTCCGGCCGCCCCATGCACGCTGTCCGCTGCATCACGGGCAGCCACAGCCGACACGAGGCGATGCAGCCTCTGACCAAAGCGGGCAGCAGCGGCAACGCCTGACGCCGTCCACTCCATGTCCCTTTCGGGCGGGCTGTCGGAGAGGACGAACCACCGCGCTGTATCCGCGCCATAACGCTCGATGATGTCGACCGGAGACACCGTGTTGCGCTTGGACTTGGACATTTTCTCCGAGCGACCGACCTGAACCGGTGTTCCCGTCTCACGACGCACGACCTGATCACCCTGACGCTCGACCTCTTCAGGATACAGCCAGCCACTGTCGTCCCGATAGCTCTCATGCGTCACCATGCCCTGGGTGAAGAGACCGGCAAATGGCTCGTCCACATCCAGATGCCCGGTTTCATGCATCGCCCGCGTGAAGAAACGGGCATAGAGCAGATGCAGGATCGCATGCTCGATGCCACCGATATACTGATCGACCGGCAGCCAGCCATTGGCAGCCGCCGGAACCGTTGGCGTTTCGGCATGCGGACTGGTGAAGCGGGCGAAATACCACGAGCTGTCAACGAAGGTATCGAATGTATCGGTCTCGCGGACAGCAGGCTTGCCGCAATGCGGGCAATCCACGTGCTTCCAGGTCGGATGGTGATCGAGGGGATTTCCGGGACGATCAAACGTCACATCTTCCGGCAGGATCACGGGAAGCTGCTCGTCAGGCACCGGAACCGGACCACAGGTGTCGCAGTGGATGACGGGAATGGGGCAGCCCCAGTAGCGCTGCCGGGAAATACCCCAATCGCGGAGACGCCAGTTCACAACGCCCTGGCCAGCTCCCAGACCTTCAAGTCGCTCAATAACTTTCGTCCGGGCCGCAACAGGATCCAACCCGTCAAGGAACCCTGAATTGAAAAGTGTCGCATCGCCTGAAACCGCTTTTTTGCCCAACACAAAGGTTTCGGCATCCTGTCCAGCAGGGAGCAGAACCTGCGGAACCGGCAGGTCGTATTTGCGTGCGAAATCGAGATCGCGCTGATCGCCACACGGGCATCCAAATACGGCGCCCGTGCCGTAATCCATCAGGACAAAATTAGCGATCCAGACAGGCGCCGTCTTTTCGGGATCAAGCGGATTGGCCACACGCAGGCCTGTGTCGAATCCGCGCTTTTCGGCAGCTTCAATTACTTCTTCGGACGTTCCGAGACGGCGGCATTCCTCAATGAAGGCTGCTGCCTGTGGATTGGTCTCGGCAACTTTGCGGGCCAGAGGATGTTCCGCCGAAATCCCGACGAAGCTCAGACCGAACAGGGTATCAGGACGCGTTGTGAAAACTTCGACGCTGTCGAGATCCTCGTCATACCCTGCAGGTGGCTGATGCAGGGCAAAGCGGACCCGTGCGCCTTCCGAACGACCGATCCAGCGCTCCTGCATCGTCCGCACGCGTTCGGGCCAGCGATCGAGCGTCTTCAGATCATCGAGCAGGGGCTGGGCGAACTTCGTGATCTTCAGGAACCACTGGGAGAGCTTTTTTTTCTCGATCAGCGCTCCGGAGCGCCAGCCGCGTCCATCCACGACCTGCTCGTTCGCGAGAACCGTCTCATCGACGGGATCCCAGTTGACCAGAGAATCACGCCGCTCGACCAGTCCAGCTGCCAGCATGTCGGTGAACAGCTTCTGCTGCTTGCCATAATATTCCGGCAGGCAGGTCGCAATTTCCCGCTCCCAGTCCAGCGAGAACCCGAGGCGCTGGAGCGTGCCGCGCATGGTGGCGATGTTGTCCATCGTCCACTTGCCCGGATGGACGTTCCGCTCACGCGCTGCATTTTCCGCCGGAAGACCGAAAGCATCCCATCCCATGGGATGCATGACGGCAAAACCACGGGCGCGCTTGTAGCGCGCGACCACATCCCCAAGCGTATAGTTCCGGACATGTCCGACATGGAGCTGCCCCGAAGGATACGGGAACATTTCCAAAACGTAGTATTTCGGGCGGTCAGCAGGAGGAACATCCGGAACCGCAAAGGCATTCTGCCGCTTCCACTCTTCCTGCCAGAACGGCTCGCGGCTCTGGAAATCGAATGCGGGGGCTGTGGTATCGCTCATGTCTGGCTCAGTTATCCCGCTCACCGTTTTCGGCACGCAGTTGGCGCGCCCGTGTCAGGATACGGGTGGTGATATCAGAAGTCGTGGTTGCGGAAACAGGAGTATCTTCCCATTGCCCGTCCTGAAGTACCTGTCGGAACACAGAGACCCGCAGGGCATCAGAGCGCAATCGGCGATCCAGCACATAAGCGGCAATCTTGAACCGCTCGTTCTGGCTCGCAGAGGGCTGATACCAATCCGTCAGAATGACGCCACCAACCGCATCGGCCGATGCCAGAGGCATGAAGGACAGGGTATCGATTGCACCACGCCACAGATAGGCGTTCACACCCCCCCGCAGTTCGTCAGCGCCACCTTCAGCACCGCGATCTACCCCGAGAAGATGATTGCGAGGCGCGGTCAGGGTGCTGGGATCGCGTCCGCCGCCACAGGCAGCCAGAGCGCCAAGAGCCAGAAAGCCCATAGCAAGACGAGGGATCGGTCGATGAAGAGGTCGAAGAACGGTCAACTGGATGCGAGACATCATGTGTGGTCCTGCGGGCCGCGCCAGGGCCGGTCACAAGCAAGGATGCAGACTGGCGAGGCCTGCAGCCGGCAACTTCTGTTTGAGTGTTCATATCGCGCCGGCGGCACAAGGCCAAGCACCAGAAGGAAGATGATCTTATTCTCCGGCAATCCCCGCCTTGAACAGCGCTTCAGTCAGCCTCGTTCGTTGAGCTGTTTCAACAAAAGGAAACCGGCTGACAACCTTGGAAACTGTCAGATCTGGCGCCAGACGAAGCAGATGACGGCGGACCTGCTGCGCCTCTTCTGGAAAATCATTCACTTCAATCAACGAAACAAGGTAATAAACCAAAGAACTGGGGCAGGACGGATAAAGTCCAGAGGCCAGCCTTCCCATTGAAATTACTTTCTGATAGTCTTCACCCAATAAAAGGATCATCATGAAAACTGGACGCAGAAGCTCCAGAAGCTGAGAACGATATCCATTCTCTAACAGCTTCTTCACATTGCCCGCAGCCGACTTCATCTCTCCGCAAAGAAGATTCAGGACAATCTCTACCATCCGAAGGTCTGGAGAATTTTTGTGATGGCTATCGTTACTCGAGATATCCTCTGCAGCAGACCGAGCCACTGATACAGCGGCTTCATGGCTACCGGGCTCGTACATCAGATACGCCGCCAAAAGAACTTCAACAGCATGCAGATCAGGCATCAGCGAAACAGCAACACGAACGCTCTTCAGTCCACGAGCGAAGACAGATTCCGCTTGAATTCCCCATTCATTTAAAAAACGAATATAGCAATATAGCGCATCAATAAGCGCAATCGCCCCATCGTCTTTTCCAAGATCAACAGCGCGCTCCAGCAGAAATCCAATCCTGTCAAAAAGCGTACAGTCATGCCGCAAAAGTAGCATGAAGGCTCTCAGGGCCATTCCAAGCGCTGAAAGCTCAGCATCCGACCTTGCAGCGATCCGGCGTGCTTCTGCGACGAAGATACTCCACTGCATCGCCTGCATCGGCGCCACAATGCTATTTGTAGCTTCATCAGGGCCTGACGAAGGGAAATCGAAATGCGTTCCCCAAATTATGACCCCTCCACGCCGGGCATCCAGAACACGAAGGATAAGACGGTTATCGGCCCCGTCCTCCTGCCCGGCCCGCAAACTTCCCGAAATGACGTAGTCCGCGCCCAGGCTCTGATAAATCGACGGAGCATTGACGGAGTCAGGAGATGATATATCCGCAATTGAAAGAATATCGAAGGTTCCCATGTTAACAAACATGAGCTCCAGCTGATCGCGCAGACTTTGTCGATACCCTAAAAGGGTCTCATCAGTACAAGATGGCGCCAGAAAAACCAGTGCAATTTTCTGGGGCTCCATTGATGACGAGTGTTGCGCAGCATAATGGAGCGGCAGAGCCAACATTGGATCTGGGCGTCTTACAGAAACCAGTGATGTAACCTCAGAGTTGCTCCCCGACAGCGCCGGCTGGACGGCGTCTTGCACTGGCTCACCGGCGGTATGCTCATCAGGGATGCTTGCGAGCAGCTTTTGTGTCGCAGGCGACAGAACGTGCCCCTCAACATCCTCAACAACACGCGCCATCTGATCGGAGAGCGACACTGCGCGGCCATAGTCTCCTCGATGGAGGGCCAACTGAATTCTGGCACGCCAGGCAATCTCGTTCAGTCCGTCAAATTTCAGCAGACGCTCAGCCGTAGCCTCGACCCGATCTGAGTCAGTCAGCTCCTGGACGGCACTTTCACAAACATTCTGAAGATGGGCTGACAGGCGTCTTCTCTGCTGAACAAGCCAGTCGTCCAGAGCTGGATCCACCCCTGCCAACTCTCCAAGCAACGGTTCCTCCGGAAATGCCACAGCGTCAATTGTGCGGACACTGACTGTCAGCAACTTTTCGGCATCCACAGATGTCAGCGCTGACTTCAGGGCCAGTGAGTGCCGCTGCACATCGATGACCTCCACACCTATCGGGCTCAGCGCATCAAGAAGGCGATGGATTTCCTGCCGAAGGGAAGCGCGCGCCAGATCCTCTGGCCGCTTGCTCCACAGCAATTCGGCGAGACGGGATCGCAGGACAGGCTTCCGGTCTGAAAGAGCGAGGATAGCCAGCAGAGCCCGCGTCTTGCTCCCCACCGGCAGAACGCTTTCACCCGTAAGGGTTTTTGCTTCCATCTGCCCGAACAGCTTCAGGCGCAGGAGCGTGGGGTCTGTCTCGCGGACATGATGACTGACACTGTCCACTATCTTCACCTCCACGGTCAGCGCCCCGCACCAGAAAGGACGAAAGCCTCACGCCGTTTCAGTATGTCGTCACAAACAATGCAGATCATGGCAATTCTCAACCCAGTCAAACCTGCAAAACCCCATTCAAGGAGCATTGTGTAGGATGCCAGACGCGAATGCGATCTACCCTACTCAGGATTTGGTACTACCAAAAATACAGACCACCTTTTTGATGGAAAAAAGGGGCTGCGCAAGGCCACAGCAAAGGCCGCACCCGAAAGAATAAGCAGAAAAAGTTTAAATAGCATAAACGTCACCTGCCAATCACAGTCCTTCGGATATCCGTTCTGCGTGGTAAATTTTCAGCTTTGCACAGGCATCAAGACAGGCACGGTTGCAGAGACACTTCAACCAGAGTACGGTTTGGCTGTGTGTCCGCGTAGCTCAGCAGGATAGAGCACAGGATTCCTAAGGTTTCGAATTGGGCGCCATGATGGGAAACCGCATGGTGGATTCGCTCAAATTCGGGGAACGCTCTGATCATCTCGATCGTGCCAATCCCGAGCCAAGCGTTTCGGTGCGCTGGAACGAAGGTGTAGAGACTGTACGGGCGACACCTTGGCTTCGTTTTCGTAGCTGTGGTGAAGAGACAGTCCAGACCACAAACATGCTTCAGTGCATGGCGGTGAAAACCGAAGTGGTAAGAATCCTGGGGCCGGAGGTTCGAATCCTCTCGCGGACACCATATCATTCCAGATGCCTGCGTTTTTTAACTCATACTGAAGTGTTGAGACGCTTCGCGTTTTCGGATTCTACAGGAAAAATTCTCCCTATTTCCGATCTTCCAAGCCGAATATAACGACACATTCGCTATATGGCGTTCGTCTTTCGTGCGTAAGGTTTTCAGGTCTATGCCCCTCTCGTCTCACCCTCATACATTCCGTCTTTCTCCGGCGGACTATACGGCGCGGGTGGAACGTGCCGCTGCCGAGCCCGGGCTTTACTGGAAGAATGAGAGCAGAAGACTGACGTGGACTGCAAACCCAAGTCGGATTCTGTGTGAAGAGCATGGCTGGTTTCCTGACGGGATACTGAATGCGAGCGTCAACTGCCTGGATCGGCACCTGGCGACACGCGGCGATCAGAACGCCCTTGTGTGGCAGGCTGAAGAAGCTGGTCGGGTTCTGACATTCACTTACCGAACGCTCCATGAGCGTGTTTGCCGTCTCGCAAATGTTCTGCGGGAACAGGGTGTTCGGACAGGTGATCGGGTGGCCATCCATCTGCCTTCCGTTCCCGAAGGCCTCATCGCAATGCTCGCCTGCGCACGGATCGGAGCGATCCATGTAGTTCTTTTTGGCGGCTTCTCTCCTGAAGCCATTGCCGACAGGCTTGCTGACAGTGGGGCAATTCTGGTCATTACCGCCAATGTCGGTCGACGCGGCGCCAAACGGATTCCCTTCAAGACCACCCTTGATAGCGCACTTGATCTCCGCCCGGAAACGCTTGCTGTCAGCCACGTTCTGGTCGTGAGCGTGACGGAAGATGACGTCAGCATGACGACGGGACGGGACAGGTGGCTTTCCCCTCTCGTGGACAAAGCTGCTCCTGACTGCATACCGCAAGACATGGCCGCCTCTGCGCCGCTTTTCCTGCTTTACACTTCGGGCAGTACCGGAAAGCCCAAAGGAATCGTACATGGTACCGGAGGGTATCTGGTCTGGGCGTCCTATACGCATGAGCTGGTTTTCGACCATCAGGAAGGAGACATCTTCTGGTGTACAGCCGATATCGGCTGGATTACCGGCCATACCTATGCCGTTTACGGTCCCTTGCTGAATGGAGGGACAATCCTTCTGTTTGAAGGCATGCCCTCCTATCCAGCCCCAGGTCGCTGGTGGAATGTGATCCAGGATCACAAGGTCACGACATTCTACACGTCCCCTACCGCCATCCGCGCCCTCATGCGTGAAGGTAACGACGTTGTGCAGCGCCACGACCTTTCTTCATTGCGGGTTCTGGGAACTGTCGGCGAACCTATTAGCCAAGAAGCCTGGTCCTGGTTCAACGACCATGTCGGTGGCGGCCGCTGTGCCTTCGTTGATACTTGGTGGCAGACGGAAAGCGGCGGGATCATGATTTCGCCTGTCCCGGGTGCCGTACAGGAAAAACCAGCATCTGCCACGCTTCCCCTCCCCGGCGTCCATCCTGTTCTTCTGGACGAACGTGGCGCTCCTAAGGCAGGTGCCACGGAGGGCGTACTTTGCCTGCAGGGATCCTGGCCCGGCCGCGCCCTTACCATCTGGAACGATGACGCGCTTTTCGAGCGCACCTATCTTCAACCTTACTCCGGATATTACTTCACAGGGGACGGCGCCCGACGCGACGAGGACGGTTATTACTGGATTACCGGGCGTGTGGACGATGTCATCAATGTCTCTGGACACCGGATCGGATCTGCCGAAATCGAAGACGCATTAGCGGCTGATCTGGCAATCGCAGAGAGCGCTGCGATTGGCATTCCCCATGACCTCAAGGGACAGGGAATTGTCGTTTATGTTGTACCGCGCGCAGATGCCCCGGAAGACCTGCACCTCCGGGCGGCAAAGGCCATCACATCAAAGGTGGGACGCTATGCCGCCCCCGAACGTATTCATGTCGTGCCCGATCTTCCCAAGACACGTTCTGGAAAAAGCGTTCGGCGCCTGCTCCGCAAGATCGCCTGTGGAGAAACAGAAGGATTTGGTGATCTGTCGACTCTCGCAGATCCGGAAATCGTAGCAACCCTGATCAGCATCATCCAGACACCGAAGAGTTAAACTGTCAGACCAGAGAAGGTTCAGACATCGGTTGTCGCACCCGATGTCTGAACCGGAATGAGCGCATCGCTCAGAAACCCGAAAACAACATGCATGAAGTAGACAGAAAACGCAGCGACCAGCAGGACCGCAAAGAGCCGTCCAAAAATCTTGAACGATGCCACAATCAATCCACCCAGAAGCAGGAACAGGAGAACTGTCTGTGGATTCCCCTGTATCCCTAAACTGGCGAGTACAGAACGGGCCATGACCTCGATAATCGCAACACCAGCCACGATTACGCCCAGCAGACCGAGGATCAGACCCCACAACGTATCGAGTATGGATTGCATCACGTAATCTGGCACCGATCGAAAGAGGACAAGATCACTCCACAAAGCCATTCTCCGCAGCTTTGGTCAACTGTGATGTGACGCAGGGATAGACGAATGTGGGGGTGACCGTTACGAAAGGTGATCTTTTCCCGAACGGACTTCCTTTTTCATGGGTCACCTATGACGAATTCGCCTGCCCTGCTGCTGACGATCGTTCAGTCCATTCTCCCGATTCTCGTGACGCTGGGACTTGGATATTTTGCGGCGTATCGAAAAGATTTTGATGCCCAGCAGGCTGGTGTCCTGACGCGTCTGGTCATGTTATACGCGCTCCCCTTGGAATTGCTGGCGTCCATCCTCAGCACACCAAGAGGCCAGGTTCTGGCTGCGGGACCGGTGGCCGCTCTGATCCTGCTGGCTATGGTTGGGGGCTATGGCGTGATTTTTGCCATCCTGCGCGGCGTTTTCAAACGCCGCCTGGGTGAAGCCGCCCTGATTGCCATGACCATCACAGGACCGTCCGTTCCCTTCATTGGCATCCCTGTTCTCGGACAGATTTTCGGCCCCGCCAGCTCAGTACCGATCTCAATAGCGTCCTTGGCTATGAATCTGATCCAGTTGCCCATCACTTTGATCCTGATGGGACATGACCGCGGCACACGCCATCGCGTCGAAACAGAAGGCGAAGCGCGGAATGAACTTCGGGAGCTTTTCGGACACCTGATCCATTCCTGCCGGGAACCGGTTGTCTGGGTGCCCATGCTGGCACTCATTCTGGTCAGTGCCGGCGCTTTTCTTCCGCAGTTTCTCAAAGGCTCCCTCCAACTGCTTGGTCGTACAACCGGCGGTGCAGCTCTATTTGCTTCAGGCGTGGTGCTTTTCACCCGTCAGGTGAAATTCAGTCCTTTGGTCGGCGTCATTGTCAGCGTCCGGAACGTCGTTATCCCAGGTATCATCTACGGCCTCGCCAAAATATGGCACCTTCCCCTGCCGGCGCTTCAGGCAAGTGTGCTCACCATGGCCATCCCCAGCGCCTCCATCAATGTCATCCTTGCCATGCGGTATCATGTTCTGGAACGCGAAATTGCATCCGTTCTGTTCTTTGGAACGTTAAGTTCAATCCTCACTATGGCGTTTTTCATTTGGCTGACAGGTGCATGACCAGTTTCCTCTTTGTGTGTACAGGCAACATATGCCGCTCCCCGCTGGCTGAGCTGGCAATGCGCCGAGAAGCCAAACGACGTGGCCTGACGCTTGATATCGACTCTGCAGCAACTGGCAGCTGGAATTTAGGCGAAGCCCCTGATCCGAGAACATGCAGGGTGGCGTCTGACCAAGGCCTGGACGCCTCTATGTTGAGAGCCCGCCTCGTCACCAAAGATGATTTCAACCGATTTGATCATATTATCGCGCTCGACCGCTCTCATCTTGCCATCCTCACACGAATGAAACCAAGCCAATCCAAAACGCATGTTTCGCTTATGCTGGACCATATTCCAAACCGTACCGGACAGGATGTTATTGACCCCTATTACGGATCAGACGCAGGGTTCATGACGACGTGGCAGGATGTTGAAGCGGCTTGCGCCGCACTTGCTCAAACTACACTTGGCCCTAGGCCCCAAAACTAATTGTCTTGGGGGACAGAATGGAGAAACTCATGTCATCCAGTCCCGACCTTCTCGCAATCGATCCTCTTTCCGAAAATATGACAGAAAGGCTGGAGAAATCCTTTACAGTCCACTCCTTCACTTCCCTCCACGCCCTTGAAACTTACGCTACTAAAATTCGCGGCATTATAACCGGTGGAGGTTCTGGCGTTCCTGCCGAGGTTATGAATGTCCTGCCTAACCTTGAGGTCATATCCGTAAACGGCGTAGGGACCGACCGCATCGACCTAGAGGAAGCTAAACGCCGAAATATCCGGGTCGCTACGACGCAGAATACTCTGACAGACGATGTTGCTGACATGGCCATTGTCCTGATGATGACCCTGATGCGGGGTGTAGTAACAAATGATCAGTTTGTCAGGGCAGGAAAATGGCACTCTGCAACGGCCCCCTTGGGCTACAGTCTGACAGAGAAACGGGTAGGCATTGTCGGCTTCGGTCATATCGGCCAGGCAATTGCCAAACGTCTTTCCGTGTTTGGCATGGAAGTAGCTTATTTCAATTCACACGCGCGGACAGAAAGCCCCTGTCGGTTTGAACCTGATCTAAAGGCGTTGGCAACTTGGTGTGACGTGCTCATCTTGGCAGTCTCTGGAGGACCGCGTTCTGCAAACATGATTAATGCGGATATTCTTGATACTCTTGGGAAGGATGGTTTTTTAATCAATATAGCTCGTGGCACTGTGGTGGATGAAAGCGCGCTTTTAAATGCATTGCACGAGAAACGGATCGCTGGCGCCGGCCTGGATGTTTTTCAAAACGAACCAGACATAAATCCGGCATTCCTTACACTGAAAAATACTGTGCTGCAGCCTCACCAGGCTTCCGCGACCGTAGAAACCAGAGCGGCAATGGCCAAACTGGTTGTAGACAATCTGATTGCTTATTTTACGGATAAAACACTTCTGACCCCAGTGATCTGAAACCTATGCAACGAATTGCTCCGCAATAATCCGTTCAGAGAGACCATGATCAGGGTCGAACAGGATAGTAGCCTGCCGTCCCCGGTCTTCTCGAACAATAACCTCTGAAACATCACGGATTTCCGTAAAATCCGCTACGGCGGCCGTAGCTCTTTTGTCAGTATCCAAAAGTGTCAGCTTCACAACAGCAGATGATGGTAGAAGAGCTCCACGCCAACGGCGGGGACGAAAAGCAGAAATCGGCGTAAGAGGAAGAATATTGGCGCTTAATGGCACAATAGGTCCATGAGCAGACAAATTGTATGCTGTCGATCCCGCAGGTGTGGAAACAATTATTCCATCACAGATAAGCTCTTCGAGCCGCGTCCGACCATCTATCTCAATTTTTATGCGGGATGTCTGGCGTGTCTGCCGGAAGAGAAATACGTCGTTAAAGGCAAGTGCACTCCTGATCTCACCTTTAGTTGTTGTGGCAGTCATGTGTAATGGATGAAGAACCGAAGGCTGCGCCTTTTCAAGGCGTGATAGCAGATCGCCTTCATTAGCGGCATTCATCAAAAATCCGACCGTCCCATAGTTCATTCCGTAAATAGCAATACTTCTGTCCAGCACTTTATGCAGCGCTTCGAGCATGAAGCCATCCCCGCCCAAGCAGACTACGACCTCTGCATCGTGAAGCCGAACATTTCCGTACTTCTGTGAGAGCCGGGCTAGAGCCGTTTGAGCGGGCTCAGTATAGGAGGCGACAAAGTGAATTTTCATAGCGGAACTATATCAGCACAAGATCAGAAGAAAGTCTTTTCAGTAGCAGAAAATTTCATAGCAGAATGCTTTCGGGGACACGTCGATATTCCGAACAAACCGAGCCATGATGTTCAGAGTATAATATGTGCTCATCTAAAGAAATAACGCATTCCCAATGAGAAACTGAGTACGTCATTGGAAATGGAGCAACACTAAAAAGAACCGTATCTCCCCTCAATCGGAGGAAATTTCCTAACAGCTTTTCACAATGTTGAGGCCATTGATCAAATGAAAATTTATACTATAATATTCGAATATTTTTAGATATGGAGATATTTTTTACTTATAAAGCGGTAAAACTAATTTCATAAGATGACGCAAAGCGATTTAATAACGCCCTACGCTTCGAAACAGAATATGAGTTTATTTTCATAGCACGCAAAAGGCTTATAATCTGACGGAATGTAGCGATAAGGCTCAAAAATTCTTCCTGACCATTTAAAAAATATAGCAGAGCTCTATAAATATATTTATTAACTTACATTTTATGCATCAAATTGATCCCACTGTACGAATTTTTACTCGCGGAAAAATTTCTTCTTGTGCCACGACAGCTATAGATGGCTGTATCCGTTCCATTATTCTTCTAATAGGAATACGAATAACTCTTGGAACGAGGAGAATAGGTGTCTCTCCTTGCCTTACAGCGTTATCAAGAGCAAATTTCACTCTCGATACAAATTCATTCATTTTTGATGGTGGAAAATTAATTTGTTTTTCGTCTACTGAACTCGATAAATGATCAAAAATAAATACTTCCCATTCCGGACTTAACGATAAAATTGGGATGTAACCATGCGGACCGGTAGCTGAAGCACTAATTTGGCGAGCCAGCCGGGTCCGAACGTGAGCGACTAAAGCTGATACTGTCTTCAAGCCAAGACTGCACCCCTCTTGCAAGGCCTCCAAGATAGTCGTCAGGTCACGAATCGATACCCTTTCGTCAAGTAAGGATTGAAGCGTTCTTTGAACGGTACTGATAGATATCTGAGATGGAATTAAGTCCACTACTAGTTTCTGTTGCTCACGCGGCATCTCATCTATTAACTTTTGTGTTTCAGCATAAGAAAGAAGGTCAGCCATATTTTCTTTAACCAACTCGGTTAAATGGGTAATAATTACACTAGCCGGGTCAACAACAGTATATCCCTGGATAATAGCATTTTCACGCAAGTTTTGGTCGATCCACAAAGCAGGCAAACCAAATGCGGGTTCCCTTGTCTTTTCACCTTCGATATTAGGCTCTCCACCGCGAGGGTCCATGGCCAAAAGCTTGTTTAGCTTAACTTCTCCATCACCAACTTTTATCTCTTTAATAGAAACCGAATAACAATCCGGAGCCAAGCCGAGGTTATCTTGGATACGGACTGGAGGCAAAACAAACCCCATGTCACTTGCAATGGTTCTGCGAAGTATTTTAATTTTTTCTGTTAGCCGGGCACCTTCTCCACTGGCGATTGCCAGCAAATTAAATCCCAACTCAAGTCGAAGTAAATCCACTTTAAGGCTTTCTGATATCGGCGCCTCTGCGGGGGCAGTATTTTCAGGAAGCACAACCGTATCTTCCCCATTATTTTTATCATTAACCGGCATACGGTACCTCATCCATGACGCAGCGGCGGTCAAAACTGCTAGAAACAGAAAGGGAAATGTCGGCAAACCCGGCATCAAAGCCAAGACAGCAGCAGATCCAGACGCCAAAGCAAGTGGCTTAGGATTTCCCCCCAATTGCCTCACCAAGGCCACATCGGCTCCCCCTTCGGTTCCACCTTTAGTTACAACTATACCGGAAGCCGTGGAAACCAAGAGAGCTGGTATTTGTGAGACCAGACCATCGCCGATTGTTAAGGTCGTAAATGCTGTGGCCGCATCGGATATCAACATCCCGTGCCGAATGACGCCTATTGTTAGTCCTCCAACAATATTAATCGCCGTTATAATCAAACTGGCAATCGCATCACCACGTACAAACTTAGCTGCACCGTCCATTGCGCCATAAAAACCGCTTTCTTCTTCCAGCTCTTTACGCTTGTGGCGTGCTTTGGAATCCGTAATCGCACCTGAAGCCAGTTCAGCATCAATTGCCATCTGCTTCCCTGGCATAGAATCAAGAGAAAATCGGGCTGCCACTTCTGCGATACGTCCCGAACCCTTGGTAATAACCATGAAGTTAACAACCAAAAGTATCGAAAATAGGATGGCTCCGATAACAACATCTCCGCCCATCAAAAAGCCGCCGAAAGCCGCAACAACATGCCCCGCGGCATACGTTCCTTCGTACCCATGGCTTAAAATAAGACGAGTAGTTGCCACCTCTAAAGAAAGCCGTAACAGTGTCGTTAACAGCAACAATGTTGGAAACGACGTAAAATCCAATGGTCTATTCAAAAACAATGCCACCATCAACACTAGAATTGAAAGCGTGATTGATAGTGATAACCCCACATCCAATACCAATGTCGGCAATGGAAGAACAAGTATAGATAGTAATGCAGATACTGAAAGCGCTAATCCGATATCAGATCCCGGGAGCCACTTCCTCAAAGAGGATAAGCCGGTAGGCATAGCAATCGAAGAAAATAACCTATCCATTCCGGAAGAAAAATTCCTCTCAGAGTTTTGCATTTTATTTCTTCCAGAATAAAGTTTTATTTTAGTTTTCAGATTTTATTATTTCAGTCATAGTCACACCAAGACGAGAATCATCAACCATAACAACTTCTCCTCTCGCTATTAGCCTATTATTTACAAGTATATCTATCGGATCGCCAATTTTTCGATCCAACTCTACAACGGCTCCTCTACCCAATCTAAGCAGTTGATTAATCGGCATCGTTGCGCGCCCCAAAACTGCGCTAACAGTAACTGGGATATCGTAAATAGCTTGTAAATCATTAGAAAATGTATCTGCTACCTTATCAGGAGCGGCAAATTCTTCCTTTTCTATGTCTTGGTTTTCCTTTGGCATGTTCACTCCTATTTATACTAGGTTAGAAGAAAAATTTCCGATATTATTTTTTCAATATCTTTACTTGCACTTCGAAATAAGTGGCCAGAATCCCAAAAAATTTTGAAATCTCCATCTTTGATTGAGTCATCAACAAGAAAATCTAGTTTTTTATCTAGAATTCCTGGCAAGTTCATTTTTACAGTATCCATAAAACCTTTAGAACACATTAATTTCGCGCCATATTTAGATCTAATAATTGGAATAATTTTTTCAAACATTTTTTGAGATTCTTTAAATCCATAAGATTCAATAATATTAGGGAATAAATTTACAAAAATATTCATTAGCAAAAACGATACATTTTTAGAAATATCATTTTTACTCTCTTCTATAATTCTTTGTATTTCTAAAATATTATTTGATATTTCTTTGAAAGAATCATGTATTAATTCTTTTTTTTCATTTTCAGATATTTCTTTCTCTGTTTTCTGCCCTTCCCGAAAACCCTTCTTATAAGATTCCTCTAATTCCTGTTCGGAGAATTTTTTCTTATCTGATATTTCGATGATTTCCTGTACCTGTTCTAGGTTTTTCTCTTCCTGAAATGGCACGTGATCAAAATCTTCGTAGTATAGAATATCTGATGTATTATTTTTTAATTTATCCATTACGAAATCATCTCATTACCTGGCTGTTCTTGATCAATTAAATCAATTTCTCCCCGATCTACGAGATCTTTTGCAACCACGAGAATTTCATTTTGAGCCGCTTCAACATCTTTTACTCGTACTGGGCCCAAATCCTCAATTTCTTCCGAGAGAATACGTCCTGCACGCTCAGACATTGAGGCCAAGAATGCGTGTCTCAGTTTGTCACTTGCACCTTTAAGCGCCAAAGGCAGATTTTCACGCGGAATCTGGTTTAATAATACTATAAGACTCTCACTCGAAAGATTTACGAGCTCCTCGAAGGTGAACATGAGACTCTTAATTTGTTCTGCATCGTTCTGACTGCGCTCCTCTAACGCCGTCATAAATCGACCTTCAATACGTCTGTCGAAATTATTAAATATGTCTGCTAGAACTTCATGACTATTACGGTTAATTCCTCTCGGAATATTTGAAACGAATTCAGATCTAAGAGTTTTCTCTACACTTTGAAGAACATTTTTTTGTATCGTCTCAGTTTTTAGCATTCTCATCATAATATCTAATGAGAATTCTTCAGGGAAAAGAGCTAAAACCTTAGCTGCATGTGCAGATTTAATCCTGCTTAAAATAACCGCAACTGTTTGCGGATATTCATTTTTTAAATAATTGGCTAATACTGCTTCCGATACATTACCAAGTTTATCCCACATCGTACGTCCTGCAGGACCTCGAATTTCTTCCATAATTGCCGAAGCACGGTTAGCGGGAAGAGCATTCTTTAGCAATTTTTCGGTGGTATCCAGATCCCCAATCACTCCTTCAGCAGAACCAAGCCCCTGGCTGAATTCGTGACATACTTTCTCTACGATGTCTGACGAGACAATGCCAAGTTGGGCCATTGATGAGGAAATTTCTCTGATCTCTTCTTCATGCATCTGCTCGAACAAACGGGAGCAATTTTCTTCTCCAAGCGCCATCATCAAGATAGCTGCTTTTTGCACTCCTGAGATATTTTTTTCCATTATCGACCTACTCCCTCATGAGAAGGCATCAACCATCCTCGAACCAAAGCTATACTTTCTGAAGGGTGTGTTTCCACAAGGTCCACAACTTTTTGCACTGATGAAGCCCTAATTTTTCCCTGTACTCCGTTAACAGAGACAGTTTCTTCGTCGATTGGTTCAGCACTCACATATGAGGATCCGAGCATTGGTGCTATTTGCCGCTCCAGTTGGTTATCTCCTGAATATGTATTTGCCTGCACCGCAATGGCATTCGATTGGAGCCTTGAATCTGGAGCTTGGAGATTAAATGGCTTTCGATCACCCGCATCTCCTAATGGCCTAAGCAGCGGTCGAACCACAAAAAATAATACCATTGCTAAACAAAGAACAAAAAGACCGAACCTGACTGCTTCCATCTGGTTAGAGCGGCTCAAAAATTTATACCAAACAGGGGCAGACGGCCGCATCTCCGTCTCCATATCCGTAAATTTCATGGACATTACCGTTACGACGTCCCCACGCGCCGGATCAAAGCCAACCGCACTTTTGGTGAGGGCTGTTAGGCGGCTCAGCTCTTCTTGATTTCGGGCCTGCCATGATAAATGGCCTTTTCCGTCCGATTGATTAATACCGTCTACCATTACAGCCATACTAATACGCGCAATCCGCGGCTGGTCCTGAATCAGGGTCCGCACTGTTTTACTTATCTCATAATTATTTGTCTGTTCTTGACGGCTACTTTGGCTGCCATTCTGTTGTTGTCCAGCATTGGCATTCGGGAGGTTATTGGAGACCGTCGTATTATTTGAACCCTGTGTATTAATATTTTTTTCTGTTTTGGTTTGTTGCGAGCGCAAAACCTGCTGATCAGGATCATAGTTTTCCTGTGTCTCGCGGACATGATCATTATTCATTGTCACGTTCGCCTCGACACGGACATGTCCAGGACCTAGCGACGATCCCAAAAGGTCTTCGACTTCACGCGCAATACGCTGTTCAGTCAATTGTCGCTGCTCTTCCAGAGACTGACTGCCGGTCGCACTTCCTTCGCCCTGCTTAAGTAGAACATGACCTCGGTTATCGATCAGTGAGATATTATGCGCATCGAGCCCAGGAACCGCAGCTGACACCAAGTTGACGACAGCAGTAACGCTCTCCTCGTCAAGGCGGCGCCCCCCGTCCATTGAAAGAAGGACACTTGCCTGTGCATTTTGCTCATCGGTTGAAAACAGCTCACGATGACGCAGCACCAAGTGTACTCTCGCATTCCTGACCCCATGGATCAGACGAATTGAGCGTTCCAATTCTCCTTCAAGAGCACGGGTTTCATTAATGGTCTGCTCGAATTGAGTAGCCGTAAAGCTATTGCCCTTGTCAAAAATCTCATACCCAACCGAGCCTCCAGATGGCAGACCACTTTGAGCCAGAAGCAGTCGCGCACGTGCAACATCGTCGTCAGGCACCATGATTGTACTGCCCTGGTCCTCAAGGCGATATTTGATATGAGCTTTTGAAAGCTGATCTACGATCTCACCAGCTTCATGCGGCTCCAGATCGCGGTACAAGAGACCATTAGTGGCATTGATCCCGTGGAGTACAAGAACACCAAGCAGGATCAGCATAGCGACGCCGACGCCCCCGAGAGCTGCCAGGCGTGGAAGTCCCAGCTGCTTGAGGTTTGCTAGAAGCGCTTTCACCGGCGGCTCTCTTTCCGGCTCTTCTGGAAATCGTGATCGCAGCGATTTCCTTTAGAAAAACCTCCCTGCACTGCCCACATGCGCACCTACCCCTAAAAACCCAACTTTTGATGATGTGTATTGTGGAGCACAAAGGTTAACGTACGCCTAACAAAGTACATTCTTGCCGACTGGAATCAGGTGCTTGAAAAGCCCGTAAGATCGCTCATGTCGATTGCAGCACCGCCCATATCGACATTAACTCCGGTCGAACTCTTTGAAACACCTGTTACAGTTCCAGTAATGGTTGTGGGCAGAGCAACACTGGTGCCGTCTGTGGAGCTTCCCTCTACTGCAACCGTATAGGCTCCGTCGCTCAGCTGCGTACCGCTGTTGTTTTTGCCGTCCCAAGTCCAGGTGTTTGAGCCTACTGACGCATCTACTGTTTCAGACTTCACAACGGTCCCCGTGCTGTCAGTAACGGCAATCGCAACATCGCCTGCCTGAGGTGCCGTAAAGGACATCGCGGCTGATCCGCTCTGCAGTGGCAAACTGGAGCTACTGGCAGTTGTTGTTTTGCCAATCAAACTCACCGCTGAAGCCATCTGATTGTCCTGCGTTGCGGAGATCAGGCTGGTCAGGTTTGTATTGGTTTCGACCTGCTGCTGTACACCCGCAAACTGCGCAAGCTCCGCAGTAAACGAATCAGTACTCGTTGGATTACTGGGATCCTGATGTTGCAACTGTGTCGTAAGAAGCGTGAGAAACTGATTGAAATTTCCACCCAGGGAAGACAGAGAGCTACTTGAACTGCTTGCACTCGTTGATGCGCTGGAAGATGCCGACGCCGAATTTGCAACAGCGTTACTTTTAGCCGCTGCGATAGCCTGGCTTAAAAGAGATGTACTGCTCGTCGTTGTGCCAACTGAAGAAACCATAATTTCGAATCCTATCCTAGACAGTGAGATCGACAACGCCGCGCAAAAACCGGCGCTCAGCTACAGTTCTAGCGTTCGTGGATGTAGTACTATGTGAGTTACCAGACGACTGTTTATTTTCCTGTTCCCGTTCAGAACGAGATGACATGTTGGAGAATGATGGTAATGAAAGACTAATCTGGATATCAGCAGGAATTATGGATTGCGCACCAGGCACAGGAATTGAACTTCCCGCCAATGTTGTAAGTAAGGTGCTGCGATCGTCGTTGAGAGAGCGGTAGATTTCCGGATTATCTGTATCGATGCGAATTCGATGTTCTTCTGTAGAATTTTTACCAATCTCTACATGTACCTTTTCGTTGGAGCCGATATTCATTTCGATATGAGTGGTCGTATTCCCATCACTGTTTTTCTGGTAAAGTAAAGGCTGCTCAGAATTTCGGTGGTAAATCTGCTCTTCATCATCTTTCGTTTCCGGCGCAACTTCTGTTTCAGCCGCCTGAGACGATTCATCTAGTGTTTCAGAGGATGTTTTTTCGGTATGAGCCGAGTCTACATGAAAAGACGTGCTACTCTCTTTTGAGACGGATATTTCCGATACAGCGGTGTCCTTAATTTCTGTAACGTCATCCGAAACCGCCGTAAGTGACTTCTCACTCTTGTTGGCGGTAGATACGTCTTCGGAAAACGACACATCATCTTTTTGGTTCGTATCGGCGGCAAGAGGTCTGGCTGTATCGGCATCAGGCGTTTTTACTTCTGTAGATGCCTGCCCGGCTGAGACGTTTTCCGTTGCGTCAGCTTCGCCAACCTCCACTGAAAAATTTTTCTCCTGATTCTTTTCATCAATAACTGCACTTTTATCGTCGGAATTTTCTATTTTTGCCTGCGCTGCCCCTTGCTGGGTAGCCTTTCCCAGTTTTTGTTGCTGCTCTCTATTGGGTGATACTGCGCTTTTCTGGACTGCATTCTGTAATATACTTTTAGACGCAATAGCCGTCTGCTTCCCAGAGCCGACACTATGCCCAAAATCAGATGCCCCGTCTTTGCGCGCAACCGTTTGCACTACGGGCTTAGTGTCTGGCAGGTGACTTTGAGCTTTCTGATCCCCTGCAGACACAACCGTTTTCGTCGAGGGCTGCTTAGCTAAGGAGTTTTTCTGATTGCTTGCAGCATGTGCCGGGGTTTCCGGATGCACATAGCTTTCCAAAAAGTCGCGGAAACGCTCATTTGAAGCCAGTTGCGTCTCGGGGCCGATGTGCCCCAACCCAGTTGTCGATACAACCGCGGATGTCGTGACCTGTGACAAGAGTTTGTGCCTCCGGATCCGCTAACAATGGGAAACCCGGAGATTTTTGGCACAAAAACCGTAAAGAAAGTGTTTAACCCATTCGAGGGAATACCCCTTAGAAAAAACCTTCCATCAGTTTTTCCTAAGGGAATCCGGGATTTTGGGCGCCACCTCTCAGGGGCGGATCGCGTCGTATGCAGGCGAACCCGCGAACGGTCCACGTGGAACTTTTGGTGCGTTTGGGCACACCGGGGGAGTACCGTCGAGTGCCAATGCCTGGACTGTATGCGTTGTCGTCGAAACGAGCCCTCTGACCGCGAGTTTCTGGTTCAGACGAACGCTTGCCAGGAACTCTTCCGGGAGAATGACAGTCGTGCCATTGCGCAATTGAACACCAGTAGGTGTGATACCGGATACGATTCCCTGCGTCACAGGCAGCGGTGTCATGTCATAGACGCAGGGGGCCGCCTCGGCTGCGGAAATGGACACAGCCAGGGCCAGGCTGGCGAAAGCGAGCTTTTTCAATGTCGGAAATGCCTCATGCCGGTGAATACCATGGCGATCCCGGCTGCATCTGCCGCATCGATCACCTCCTGGTCACGGATGGAGCCACCTGGCTGAATGACAGCCACGGCACCGGCCGCAACGACGCTCTCAAGACCATCCGCAAAGGGGAAGAAAGCATCTGAGGCAGCCACTGAACCGATCGTCGGCTGTGCCTGTTCCCCAGCTTCCTTGGCCGCATCTTCACTCTTGCGCGCTGCGATACGCGCGCTGTCTACCCGCGACATCTGCCCCGCGCCGATCCCGACGGTGGCACCATTGCGAACATAGATGACAGCGTTTGACTTCACGTGCTTTGCAACACGGAACGCAAACAGCAGATCCGCCATTTCCTGATCTGTTGGCGCGCGCTTGGTCACAACCTTCAGGTCCGCCTTCGTTACCCGGCCCGCATCGCGGGTCTGGGCCAGAAAACCACCGGCGACGGAGCGGAATGACAGACCCTCGGCTTCCGGATCCGGCACACCTTGTGTCAGCAGCAGACGCAGGTTCTTCTTGCGGGAGAGAACCTCGACAGCCTCGGCATCGGCGTCCGGTGCCACGATCACTTCGGTGAAGATCTTGCTGATCCGCTGGGCCGTGGCCCCGTTCAGCGTACGGTTCACAGCAACGATGCCGCCGAACGCCGAGACCGGATCACAGCGCAGGGCTGCAATCCAGGCCTGCTCCAGCGTTGCGGCAGAGGCCACACCACACGGATTGGCATGTTTGACGATCACGACGGTCGGTTCATCGAACTCGGCGACAGCTTCGAACGCCGCATCAGTGTCGTTGATGTTGTTGTAGCTCAGAGCCTTGCCCTGCAGCTGCCGGGCGCTCGCCACACCGGGGCGCTGACTTCCATCGCGATAGAAAGCCGCTTTCTGATGCGGGTTTTCACCATAGCGCAGCAGGTCATCACGCGTTCCGCTCAGGGTCAGGACAGGCGGCAGGATTTCTCCGGCCTGTTTTGCAAACCAGCGAGAGATCATGCTGTCATAGGCAGACGTGTGGGCATAGGCGGACGCAGCATAGTCCCGGCGCTCCGCCAGAACCGTTCCACCATTTTCAAGCGACGTCAGGACTGCGGCATATTGCTGCGGGTCGGTCAGGATCGTCACGTGATCGAAGTTCTTGGCGGCCGCGCGGATCATAGCCGGACCACCGATATCGATATTCTCGATACAGTCTTCGTCACCAGCGCCCGATGCGACGGTTGCCGCAAACGGATAGAGGTTCACACAGACGAGGTCGATCGGGGCGATACCGTGTTCCGCCATCTGCGCAACATGGGCCGGAAGATCGCGGCGTCCGAGAATGCCACCATGCACCTGCGGAACGAGGGTCTTGACCCGGCCGTCCAGAATTTCAGGAAAGCCGGTATGCTCGGAGACGTCCTTGACTGTCAGACCCGCCTCGCGAAGGGCCTTTGCTGAGCCCCCCGTCGAGAGCAGTTCCGCACCGTGGGCGGCAAGTGCACGCCCCAGTTCGATCAGTCCCGTCTTGTCAGAAACGGAGAGAAGGGCGCGGCGGACGGGGAGTCGGGTCTCAGTCATGATGAGAATGAAATATCCTTCAAAACATGTCCGCGCAACCGGGAGGGATGCGCAGGGGGAGGAACATGACCCGCAACCGGGCCTTTTCCAGAGAATCCTGCCCAACCCAGAAGGCAGAGAATGGGCACAAGAAGCATGATTTCCCCGATGCCGCCAGTCCGGACGTAAGGCCAGAGCGAAAGTCTCGAACGGCTGAGGGGCGCGAGGAACTGGCATCCGCCGGTTGGAAGATCAGCGGCGATATGCGTCGCCGCGCCCAGCAGGAGAGCGCCCCAGGGGCCGCGCAGGCTCTCGGGGCCCATCAGACCCTGCGATATGGCCGCAATCACGAGCAGCATCAGGCCGGAATGCGTCAGACCGCGATGACCAAAGGCCTTTGCCAGAAAACGCGAGAGGAATTTCACCCGGCAGCCAAGCATGGAGCGCTCGGTATCGATATCGGGCAGGAGACTGCCCAGCAGGCCTGTACAGACAGAAAATGGTTCAGGCGAGAGGATATGCCAGCGCATGGCACAGAGCACGGCAAAGCCGCCGATCAACAGATGGGAACGTCCAGTCACGCGCCCTTATGATCTGCTTCCCGCCGTCCCGCAAACCATTTGTTCATAAAACGTTCACGGGGCCCACACCATGATGCGAGCCCCGTGAAGCCTCTGTGACCGCGCGTTCAGACTTTCAGAAGTGCTGCTGCTGTTGCGCGCTGACGGACCTTGTCCGCATCAAACGCCCCGGCTGTCACCCACGAGCCGCCAACACAGGAAACGGTCGGAAGGGCCAGCCACTCCGGAGCGCTTTCTTCGGTAATGCCACCCGTTGGGCAGAAACGGACATTGCTGCCGAAAACGCTCGCAAGGCTCTTGAGAGCGGGAATGCCGCCATTCGTCACGGCCGGGAAGAACTTGAAGCGCGACAGACCCAGATCGAGACCGCGCATGATGTCGCCCGCATTGGCAACACCCGGCAGGAACGGAACGTCATGCTCGACGGAGGCCTTTGTGAGCGCCTCGGTCAGGCCCGGGCTCACGATGAAGCGGGCACCCGCCTTGACGGCACGATCCATATCGGACGGGTTCAGAACCGTACCGGCACCGACGAGCGCGCCAGGCACTTTCGACATTTCCTCAATGACTTCCAGGGCGCAGGGTGTGCGCAGGGTAACTTCCAGCGTGGACAGTCCGCCAGCCACCAGAGCCTCGGCCATCGGACGGGCCAGCGCCACATCATTGACAACCAGCACCGGCATGACCGGACAACGGCTCATGACGGCGTCGAGTTTGGCAGTATCGATCATGGGAACTCTTCCTTAGTGAATGTCGTCGCCGACGGCTTCGATCACGCGGTCCATCTGGGCCAGCATGGCAGACCCTCCCGCTTCGGCCGGATCATGCACCGAACGCATCAGGGCGAACAGCTCGCGGCCTGTTCCCAATGCCGGGAGCGGCGGGGCGACCGGCGTACGGCTGTCCCATTCGGCGGCATCCACCAGCACCTCAATCTGTCCGGTCACAGCGCAGACGCGGATCATGTCGCCGTCGCGCACACGGGCGATCGGGCCGCCAACCTGCGCTTCGGGGCCGACATGAATGGCCGCCGGCACCTTTCCGCTCGCGCCCGACATACGGCCGTCCGTCAGCAGGGCCACTTTGAAGCCGCGATCCTGAAGTACGCCCAGCGTCGGGGTCAGCTTGTGCAGTTCCGGCATGCCGTTGGCTTCCGGCCCCTGAAAGCGCACGACCACGACAACATCGCGCTCCAGCTCACCGTTCTGATAGGCCGTGATGACGTCATGCTGGTCCTGAAACACCCGTGCAGGCGCTTCGACCGTCAGGTGCTCCGCCGCAATGGCGCTGCTCTTGTAAATCGCACGCCCCAGATTGCCCGTCATCAGGCGCATGCCGCCATCCGGACGGAACGGCATTGCCACATCACGCAGGATATCGGTGTCAGTGGAAGACTTTGCGCGGCTGTAAACCAGTTCGTCGCCTTCAAGGGAGGCGCGGCGCGCATAATCGGAGAAGCCGCCGCGCGAGACCGTGAGAATGTCCTTGTGCAGCATTCCGGCGCTCGACAGTTCGGCGATGACCGTTGGCATACCACCCACGCGATTAAACGCATTCACGTCTTCAGAGCCGCTCGGATAGACACGGGTGATCAGGGGAACAGCCGAAGACAGGCGGCTGATGTCTTCCCAGTCAATCAGAATACCGGCAGCGCGGGCGATGGCAGGAAGGTGAATCGCGTGATTGGTCGAACCACCCGTGGCCAGCAGTCCGACGGCAGCGTTCACGATCGCCTTTTCATCCACGCAATGCGCGAGCGGGCGGGCATCCTCACCATTCAGCCCGATCTCCGCCAGACGGTGAATGCCCGAGCGCGTCATGGCCTGACGCAGCTTCGTGTTGGGATTGATGAACGCCGAATCCGGCATCATCAGACCCATGATCTCGACCATCATCTGGTTCGTGTTGGCCGTACCATAGAACGTGCAGGTTCCTGCGCTGTGATAGGAGGCGTTTTCCGCTTCCATCAGCTCGGCCTGCCCAACCTTGCCCTGAACGTAGAGCTGGCGGATGCGCTGCTTTTCCTTGTTCGGTAGACCGGACGGCATCGGACCAGCCGGGATCAGCATAGTCGGCAGATGGCCGAACCGCAGCGCGCCCATCAGAAGCCCCGGCACGATCTTGTCACAGATCCCGAGCAGCGCCACGCTTTCGAACATGCCGTGGCTCAGCCCGACCGCAGTGGACATGGCAATCACATCACGGGAGAACAGGGACAGTTCCATCCCCTCCTGCCCCTGCGTCACACCGTCACACATGGCCGGCGCACCACCTGCGACCTGAGCCGTCGCACCGACTTCACGGGCGAACAGCTTGATCTGCTCCGGGTAGCGGCCATAAGGCTGATGCGCCGAAAGCATGTCGTTATAGGTGGTGATGACCCCAATATTGGTCCCGGTCGGGCGCATCAGCTCCGGCTTGTCGGGGCTTGAAGCCGCGATGGCGTGGGCAATATTTCCGCAGGCCAGTCTGGGCCGGAGCACGCCCTTGGCCCGGTTGCGCTCCATGAGCGCGAGATACCGCCGGCGGGAGATTTTCGAACGCTCGATGATACGGGCAGTCACGCTCTCGACGACGGGATTCAGAGACATCTGGAAATACTCGCTACTCGGCTGATGCCTGCAATGCGCTCCGGAAAGGCCGACTTTCCGGCGCAAGGCACGGTATCGTGATTGAGGCCTCGTACATACGGAAAGCCCTCCTTCAGAGCAAGCCGTGCTCCAAATGAAAACCTCAATATTCTCATTTTTGTTTCAAGACATCATGCAATCACGGCTCTAAGTTCCAAAAATCACACCGTTGACGTAATATTTTGAATTACATGCGTTACTAACAATTTTCGAAAACCCGCTTTCTTCCATCTCACCACCGCGCCCGGCTCTGGAATGCCCTGAGAAAGCATCGAAATGGACGTACAGTCACTAAATGATCGGTAATTTGCCCGATCTGCCCTCATGAAATATCCATAGGTGTCAGAACCGAATATTCACGGAGACAATATCATGAAATTCATTTCCGCCATGACCGCGATTTCAGCCCTTCTTTGTGCGACACCTCTCGCCGGAGCCGCTTCACTTCATACGCACTGGGATAATTTCAAGGCACACCGGGCATTTCATCATTTATCCGCAGATGGACAGCGCGCTTTTCAAGATATCCTGAATGCGCGCGACATCCTTCAGACTGGCGGCAAGACCGAAGCTGCCATCCCCGCACTCTATGATGCCCAGAAGCGGCTGGCGGCGGCCGATAAAGCCGACAAGAAGTTTCAGGCTGCCGAAAATGATCTTCACCCTGCCCCGCAGCATCCCGTTACGGCCAGCCACCAGCCTGTCATGGGACAGACCGACTGGCTCCCGGTTGGCGGTGAGTTCATTGTGAACGAGACTTTGGCGCCAGAGAAAAAGACAGCTGTTGCCTCGGCAAATGCACAACTGAAATCCGGAAACACGGATCAGGCCGCCGAGACCATGAAGGTCGTGGGCGAAGATGCGGATTTCATTCTGGCCCTCGCTCCCATCACCCCGGTTCAGGGGGCGGTCTATCGTGCGACGGTATTTACGGAAGGCCATCATCCGCAGGAAGCGGTGGACGCACTGAACCAGGCTCTGGATTCCGTGATCTTCGTTTCCGAAAATGCTGTGGAATCGCAGACCCCGGTACCAGCAGCCCCTGCCCCGGCACCAGCCGCAAAATAACCCTTCGAACATCGGTCGGACGCAAAGAAAAGGCGGTGCAGGCTATGCCTCACCGCCTTTTCTTTATTCATATGTTGGCCAACCCTAGTGCCAGGCAGAGCCCTGCGCCGGGAGCAGAACCGTATTCTCCATAGCCACCAGGTTACTGCCGATTTTCGGAGGCCACACACCGCTGGTCACAGCCTGTATCCGGATATCGAGACGGACATTCATATCCGCATAAGGCCAGATATGTGCCAGTCGTGGTGTACCCTCAATCGAAATCATTCCGCACAGCAGCGGTGAGAGCCCCAGACGCCCTGGTACGGACGCGGCAAAAGCCTCTTCAACCTCCCCCGCCTGCCCCAGCTTCAATTCGTAGCAGCGCCACTCGTAAATGCCGCCATGCTTACCCGCGGGGAGCAGAGGCGAAATAACGCGCCAGCTTGTCACATCGACACTCTGGACAGGCTCTTTCGGAATCAAAGCCAGAAGCGCTGGCCGCCCATCCAAAAGAGATTCATAGGTTGTAGCTGTCCGAAACAGGACAACCCGGTTCAGGACACCGATTTCGCTTACCCAGACAGCGAGCCCGTCACGCCCCGTGAGGGCAGAAACCACCTGCGGCATTTGTCCGATGCGGACATCAAGAACGACGGTTTCTGCGTAACTCATGGGCTAACTCCGGGTTATTTCCCTGCCTGCTGGGCAGCAACAAAATTTTCCAGCCAGTGGATCGTATAATCCCCCTTCTGGAAAGACGGGTCCGCCAGAATTTTCTGATGCAGCGGGATAACCGTCTTCACGCCGTCCACCACACATTCATCCAGAGCACGCTGCATGCGGGCAATGGCTTCAGCGCGGGTCGGGGCATGCACGATCAGCTTGGCGATCATGCTGTCGTAGTAAGGCGGGATGCGATAGCCAGCGTAAATGGCGCTGTCCATACGAACGCCCAGCCCACCCGGAGCATGGAACACCTTGATCGTGCCCGGGCTCGGCATGAAGGTTTCCGGATCTTCCGCATTGATGCGGCACTCGATCGCATGCCCGGACATCTTGATGTCCGACTGCGTGTAACCAAGCGGCTCACCCGATGCGATGCGGATCTGTTCGCGGACGAGATCCACACTGCAGACCATCTCCGTCACCGGATGCTCAACCTGAAGACGCGTATTCATCTCGATGAAGCAGAACTGACCGTCCTGATACAGGAACTCGAGCGTGCCGGCGTTGCGATAGCCCATGCGTGACAGGGCCTCAGTCGCGGTGCGGCCGATTTCTTCACGCTCGGCATCCGTCAGGGCCGGTGACCCGGCTTCTTCCAGAAGCTTCTGGTGACGGCGCTGGAGAGAGCAGTCACGCTCACCGAAATGCACGACATTGCCATGCGCATCGCCGAGGATCTGAAGCTCGATGTGACGCGGGCGGTTGAGGTACTTCTCGAGATAGACCTCGTCATTACCAAAAGCCGCACGGGCTTCGGCACGGGCTACTGACCAGGCTTCCTCGATGTCGTCTGCGGTCATCGCGACCTTCATCCCGCGCCCACCGCCACCGGCGGCAGCCTTGATCAGGACCGGATAGCCGACCTGTTCAGCGACTTCGCGGGCTGCCTGCAAGTCCGCCAGACCTCCGTCAGATCCTGGCACCAGCGGCACGCCAAGCGCGCGCATGGTCGTCTTGGCAGCGATCTTATCGCCCATCGTGCGGATATGCTCGGCTGTCGGGCCGATGAATGCCAGACCGTGCTCTTCAACGGTCTCAGCAAACTCGGCATTTTCCGACAGAAAGCCATAGCCCGGATGAATGGCGTCAGCACCCGTGATCGTCGCAGCCGAAAGAATGGCGGCAACGTTCAGGTAGGAGTCGCGCGCACTCGGCGGACCAATGCAGACAGCTTCATCGGCAAGACGCACATGCATCGCATCGGCGTCCGCCGTCGAATGCACGGCAACGGTTTTGATGCCCATCTCGCGGCAGGCGCGCTGGATCCGCAGCGCGATCTCACCCCGGTTGGCAATAAGGACTTTGGAAATCATTACTCGATGATCGCCAGGGCTTCGCCGAACTCGACCGGCTGGCCGGATTCGACAAGGAACTTCGTCAGTGTGCCGGCGCGGGGCGCCTTGATCTGGTTGAAGGTCTTCATGGCTTCGATGAGCATGATCGTCTGACCGGCGGTGACCGGCTGGCCTTCCGTGGCGAACTGCGGGGAAGCCGGATCAGGGGTCAGATAGGCCACGCCAACCATCGGGCTCGGGACCATGCCGGGATGCTTGGCCGGGTCGGCCGGAGCGGCGACGGGTGCCGGAGCAGCAGCGGCGACCGGAGCGGCGGCGGCAGGTGCCAGAGCAGCAGCCTGGACCACACTGACATTGCGGGCCACGCGGATGCGGCTGTCAGCTTCGGAAATCTCGATTTCGGTCAGGCCTGTTTCCGTCAGAATATCGGCCAATGCCCGAATGGCATCCTTGTCCACGAGCATACGGCTCATCCTTCGTCTTCGATCATGTCGGTTATTGCCTGAAGCGCGTGCGCATATCCCCTGACGCCGAGGCCGCAGATCACGCCGATGGCGGCCTGCGAGACGTAGGTGTGATGACGGAACGGCTCCCTGCGATGGATATTGGAAATATGAACCTCAACCACGGGCAGCTCGACCGCCAGAAGCGCATCGAGCAGGGCAATCGAGGTATGCCCGTAAGCAGCAGGATTGATGACGATTCCGTCTGCACGGCCGCGACATTCCTGCACCCAGGACACAAGTTCACCCTCTCCGTTCGTCTGGCGGAAATCAATGGCAACATCAAGCCGTTCGGCAGCCTGAATGCACACCTGCTCGACATCATCGAGCGTGGCGTGACCATAGATTCCGGGCTGGCGAAGACCCAGCATGTTGAGGTTCGGACCGTTGAGAACGGTGATCAGAGGGCGTTTCATCTGGCCGCGCGATAGCACTTTCGGAGCTGTCATGAAAGCGTCATTGCCCTATTGCTGCCCTCTTCCGGGTGTCCAAAGGGCGACAGGGACTCATTTTTGTGCTATCCGGCAGGGTCTGAGCCCGTTCCGTCCACTGGAGAAGAACCTGATATAGTGCGCTTTGAACTGTCTGTCCTTCGCAATCCTCTCCGTTTCCTCCCGCTGCGCAGTATGACATTTGCTGTCGCTCTGGCGGGTCTGGCCAGCCATCACGCCGCACATGCGGGTGACGACTCTGCCTCAGAAGGAACACCAGGGACGAGTTGGGCAGAGTCCGTTCGAACCGCACTTGCCAACAGGGCACATCAGGCCGTTCACGCATGGTCCCAGCATGGTGTCGCCAGCTGGTACGGACGGCATTTCCACGGACGGCGCACGGCAAGCGGGACGGTTTTCAACACCAATGACCTGACCGCCGCACACCCTTCCCTGCCAATTGGCACAAAGCTTCTCGTCACGTCACAGGATACGGGCCGCTCGGTGGTCGTAACGGTCAATGACCGCGGTCCTTTCAACAGCCGCATCATTGATCTGTCTCACGCAGCCGCTGCAAAAATCGGCATGCTGGGCGCAGGTACAGCGCATGTCACAATCGCCAAAATGACGCCGTCCGTGGGCCCTGATGCCGAGCCTGAAGTGGCTGAGGCAGACCCGTCAGACACAAGCGCACAGGCCATTCAGGCTGCCGGAACCGACACAACCCCTGTTTCCAGACAGGGCAGCAGCACACAGCGTATTCCACACCATCACCGCTGACCTGCACAATTTGTTCTGAGTTTCAGGCTGCCCCGGCCTCCTGAGGTACAGCCTGACTTTGACCAGCCCGTGCCTCAAGGCTGGCATTCAGCTCTGCCCCAAACAGCACGACATAGGCACTCACGAAAAACCACATCATAATGGCAGCCACCGCACCAAGCGGTCCATACGTTGCGCCGTAGCTTGCAAAATGCGCAACATACCAAGAGAAGCCCAGAGACGTTGCGACCCACAAAATGGTCGCAAGGGCAGAACCCGGAAAAATCCAGCGCCACTGTGTATGCACCCGGCAGGGCGCAAAACGATAGAGCAGCGTCACGGCGATAAAAACGAACAGCAGCATCAGAATCGGTGCAAGCGTATGCACCACCATCGGCGCACCGTAGGACAGCAACAGGTCAATCGGGAACGGCGGGTCACTCAGAAAACTGACATGTCGCGGCAGGTAGTCGACGAGTGCCGGGGCTGCCACCATCAGAGCCAGGGTCAGCGCGGCCCCCAGAACAGCCGTCAGCGTGGTTGACAGGGCAATAGCCTGAAATTTCAAGAAACTTCGGGTTTCCTGCGCATTATAGGCCATATTGAGCGCGGACAGGATCGACTTCGTACTCGCCGAGGCCGACCAAAGGGCGACCGCCAGCGAAAAGATCAGCCCGATTGTCAGAGAGGAATGCGGCTGGGAAATCAGCTCGTGGATCCGGTCCCCGATCAGGTCATAAGCCGATGGCGGCAGAAGATGACGCAGAACTTCGAGCTGGGGTTCAACGGTCTGAAGATCGAACGCCAGACCATAGAGCGAGATCAAGCTGGAAATGGCCGGAAAAAGCGAAAGCGTGGCGTAAAAAGCGCATCCTGCCGCAGACAGGGAGGTCTGGCTCGAGCCGACTTCCGCAAAAAGATGCTTGGCGACAACGCGCCAGGCCGCATGATGCAGCTTGTCGGGAGATAATGGGGTCGCCAGATCATTTGTGCCTGCCGCAGCAGGTGATTGTCCGGATTCCGAAGGTACGGCTTGTCCCGGCACGGCTGTGGAGCCGGAAAGGGTCGCAGATTCGGGTGTTAAACTCACGCAGGGTGTCCTCGGCAGTTTCCTGTTGGGGGCAGCAGTCTCGGTCTCATTTCGTTCGGGACCGGACGTCTGCAAAGACCATCCTGCATTGAACGATACGAGCAAGTACCTACGCAGAAGACGCCTTTAGCGTTCCGAATTTGCCCTGATTCAGTTCACCAATATTGGCAAAACCATCACAATGCAAAATTAGCAGTTGCACGACGGGGGATTTGGTCCCATATGCCCCCCTCACGCAGCAACGCACGTGCCACTGGCCCACTCGAGGTTACGCAACGACGTCAAGCGTTCTGGCCTTCAGGAATCCACCTACTACGGATTCCCGCTATTCGCCGGTCCGTTCGACCGTTTCGCAACATACTCGCAGGGCGATATCGTTCCCTGACGAGTCCGGTTCTGGGAATTGAGTGTCATGACTCCCAAAATCACCCGCTTCCTTGCCGAGCAGCAGCCGGCAACCCCTTGCCTCGTCGTCGATCTCGACGTCGTCGAAGCGCATTACCGTGCCCTGCACGATGCGCTTGGGGAAGCGAAAATCTATTACGCCATCAAGGCCAATCCGGCCCCGGCCATCCTCGACCGTCTCGTCGGCCTGGGCTCCTCCTTCGATGCCGCATCCATTGCGGAAATCCGGATGTGCCTGGATGCTGGCGCAACGCCTGACCGGATTTCTTACGGCAATACGCTGAAGAAGCCCGAATGGATCCGCGAAGCGCACGATCTGGGCATCAGCCTATTCGTCTTCGACAGCATCGAAGAGCTGGAAAAGCTTGGAGAGCACGCCCCCGGCGCCCGCGTCTTCTGCCGCCTGGCCGTTGAAAACGAAGGTGCGGACTGGCCCCTGTCGCGCAAGTTCGGCACCACGCTGAACCATGCCCGCACGCTCATGCTGCGCGCGCGCGAACTGGGTCTGAAGCCTCACGGCCTGTCCTTCCATGTCGGCAGCCAGCAGACGGGCGTCGCCGCCTATGATCATGCGATCACCAAGGCGGCTGGCCTGTATCACGATCTGCGCGCGCAGGGTGTGGACCTCCAGATGCTCAATCTGGGCGGTGGCTTCCCGACGCATTACCGTGAAAATGTCCCGTCCGTTCAGGATTTCGCCGACACCATCCACGCGTCCCTCAAGACGCATTTCCCAGATGGTGCACCCGAAATCCTGCTCGAGCCGGGCCGCTACATGGTCGGACAGTCCGGTGTGGTGTCGAGCGAGGTCATCCTCGTCAGCCGCCGCGGCGGTGCCGAGACCGATCCGCGCTGGGTCTATCTCGACATCGGACGCTTCGGTGGTCTGGCCGAGACCGAGGGTGAAGCCATCCGCTATACCTTCCGGACCTCCCGCGATGCAGAAGACGCTTCGCGCTCCCCCTGTGTGGTCGCTGGCCCAAGCTGCGACGGTGTGGACATCATGTATGAGAAGAACCGTATTCCCATGCCGGATTCTCTCGAATGTGGGGACCGCATCGAGATCCTCGCCACAGGCGCCTATGTCTCGACCTACGCCTCCGTGGGCTTCAACGGCTTCCCGCCGCTGACCGAGTACTACATCTGAAAAGCACATCTCCGGCCCATTCACGGTCCGGAGGCATTTTCCAGCCCCCGTCTCTCTGGACGCAGGCCTGAAGCCTTCCGATATGGAACAGACAGGCATTCCTGTCTGCCATCCTTCCGGAAGGTTTTTTCATGAAACTCAGCGCACGCAACCAGCTCAAAGGCCGGATCACGAACATCCTCAAGGGCGCGACAACGTCTCACATCACCATTGACGTCAACGGTACGGTCATCACCAGCGCCATCACCAATGAAGCCGTTGCGGATCTGGGCCTCGAAGTCGGCAAAGAAGCTTATGCCGTCATCAAGGCCTCCAGCGTCATGGTCGGCGTGGACTGACCATCCGTTGCGGAAGCGCCTTCGGGAGCTTCAGCTCCTGAAAGACGCTTCCAGCCCGGACTGATATCCCAGTGCGGAGAGAAGATCGTCCACGGAAATTTCAAGATTCAGGCATGCCAGCCAGCAGAATCCGACGACTCCGACAGACAGTAGAAGCAGACAGACCGTCATGTGTTCCAGCTCCTCAAGTCCCGGCCGCTGCGGGGGTGCCCCGGTCCGAGCGGGGCGTCCGCTCAGCGACATCATCAGTGCATCACCCGGCTGGCATTCTGAAGCGGTCCGCTATCCTGCGGCCACAGGACCCGCATCTTTGACGGGCTGACCGAGCGCCAGCGATTGATCGAGGACAGCGCGCCGCCACCCGAAATCGTGGTCTCATCCTTGAGCAGTTTCTTCGGCAGCCAGTGCCCTGCCCCCGCGAGGCAGTCCGCCAGCAGCGTCAGCGCCGTCGCAAGACAGCCCTGAACGAATCTGTCCGGAAAGACTTCCGCCAGAAGCACGAAAACCTCGCGCTGGCCCTCATTCTGGGCCGCGATGATCCCGCGCAGGAAGCGCTCTTCCAGTGCCGTGAGGGACTGCATGCCCGGCGCGTTCACCGCAAGATGCGGCTGATCCGCTGCCTTCAGAAGATGGGTCGCATCCGCAAATGCCCCTTCCGCAGCATCAAGTGCCGGGCGGAAACAGGCGGGGAACAGGCCATCGGTCGTTTTCGTCTCGGGACAGCTTGGCAAGCGGTAATGGCTGATGAGGCAGCGGATGCTCCACAGCGCGAGCCGTTCACAGCAGCAGAGGTCGGACAGGGAAAGCGACAGCCGTGTCATGGGAAAACTCCGAATCAGCAGAACCGGAGTCATCCTAATTGAGAATGATTTGCAATTACAACTTAAAAACGCTCCGCAGGCCATAAAGATACGGCCCTGCGGAAACGGTCAGTCAGTGATGATGGTGGCCGCAGCTTCCATGATCGTGGCCATGGTCATGATCGTGCGTTCCGGCATCCGACGCGCGGGGCGCGGTCTGGCAGTGATGGCAGGCCACCCATTCGGCATCCCCGTCCAGATAATGCTCCTTCTTCCAGACAGGCACCCTGTGCTTGATCTCGTCGATGATATAGCGACAGGCCCGGAACGCAGCATCCCGATGGGGCGCCGAAACACCGATCCAGACAGCAACATCCCCGACCTTCAGGCTCCCGGTGCGGTGCATCGCCACGGCCTGACTGATCTCGAAACGCTCCAGCGCCTCGGCCACGATCCGCTCGCCTTCGAGTTGCGCCAGCGCCTCGTAGGATTCATATTCCAGACCATCCACCGGACGGCCCTCGTTCCTGTTACGGACCCAGCCCTCGAAGGTGCAGAACCCGCCTGCCTCGGCCAGATGCAGATCCTCACGCAACACGTTCAGATCCACAGGCGCGGATGCCATGCGAAAGCGGCTCATCCGCCCGTCACCGGCGGGATGAACACGATGTGGTCCCCGTCCTTCAATGCCTGTGTCCAGGGAGCGAAATCGCCGTTGATCGCCACGCGAAGCTTCGAGGCTTCGAACGGAAAAGCGTATTTCTCACGCAGTTCCTCATAAAGCGGCCCCACGGTGCCAAACGCAGTTTCCAGCGACTGTTCCCGCGTCCCGGCCAGTTCCCGAAGCTGTGCGAAATATTCCAGTGTCAGGCGAATCATCGGCCCTCCCGGCAGATCTTTCAGGCGCCGGGCCGCATCCTCGCGTTCCTCCGGCGTGTTGATGTTGTCGAGCGCACCACGCATATGCGGCTCCAGCAGTTTCGTCGGGCTGTTAATCAGCAGCTTGCGCGGACAGATCCGGCCACCTTCAACCTGCTTTTCCAGTCGATCGAGCGCTTCCGGCTCCCAGATGGCACAGAGCGGTTCCGGCAGACCGTCATGTTCGCTGCGATAGGACACTGCGACATACTCCCCCTCCCGCGCGGCCATCAGGGTATCGAGCGTGCCGCGATCCAGCATCGGCAGATCACAGGCCAGAACCAGCCAGGCCACATCCGGATAAGCCCGATGAGCCGAGAGCAGACCCGCTGCTGGTCCATCGACGTCCACGGTATCGACGACCTGCGGAAAGCTGGACCGCAGCGGATCGGACGTCTGACCCGGTCTTACGGAGACGAAACACCGCTCCACAACAGGGGCCAGAGCCTCGAACGCCGCCTGAAGCTGTGGCTTGCCGTGGTAGTCGAGCGCAGCTTTGTCCGTCCCCATGCGTCGGCTGGCACCACCCGCAAGGATCAGGCCGTAAACCGGTGTCATGACTCGATCCGCTGGAAGTCGCGCTTGCCGCCGGCCTTGCCCATCAGCCGCACCTCGCGGATGATCATGTCATGGGACATGGCCTTGCACATGTCGTAGATCGTGAGCGCAGCAACGGAAGCCCCGGTCAGCGCCTCCATTTCCACGCCCGTGCGCCCCTTGCACGAGACCCGACAGTCGATCACCGCTTCATCGCCCTCGATCGTGATGTCCACCCGGCAGCCACTGAGCGAGAGCGGATGACACAGCGGAATGAGCTGCGATGTCGATTTCACACCCATCACGCCCGCGATCTGCGCGACGGTCAGCACCGCACCCTTGGCTGTCATAAACCCGGCTTCAGACAGCGTCCGCGCCATCTCGGACGGGAACACCAGACGAGCCTGCGCATGGGCGCTGCGTTCGGTCACATCCTTGCCGCTGATATCGACCATGCGCGGATCCTCGCCGCGCTCGTTGACATGGGTGAGCGTCTTCATCGTCTTCGATCTCCCGGTCTAGCCGCCGATATAGTTCATCTCAATGCGGCGGCGTGCTGGCGCATCCGAAGAGGCAGCCCGCTCCTCACTATACCTGTCCGTCCGCTGGCGCCACACCCCGGCCAGAAGCTCCCGCAGGGCCGTATCGTCGCTATCATCACGCAGGAGCGTTCGCAGATCCGTCCCTTCCGAGGCGAACAGGCAGGTATAAAGCTGCCCTTCCGAGGACAGTCGCGCACGCGAGCAGTCCCCGCAGAACGGCGCGGTGACGGAAGAAATGAACCCGACCTCCCCGCCCCCGTCGCCATAGCGATATCGCTGCGCCACTTCCCCGCGATAATGGGCATCGACCGGCTCCAGCGGCCAGCGGGCATCAATGCGTTCGCGCAGTTCCCGCGACGGCACGACCTCCGCGCGCTCCCAGTGATTGCGCGTCCCGACATCCATGTATTCGATAAACCGCAAGACGACTCCACTATGCCGAAAGCGCTCTGCCAGCGCCTCGACACCCGCGTCGTTCAGTCCACGCTGGATAACGGTATTGAGCTTCACGCCTCCGGAAAACCCCATCCGCGCGGCACTGTCGATCGCGTCCAGAACCGGCTCAAGCTGCGCCCGGCCGCCGCTCATCCGGGCGAACACCGCCGGGTCCAGACTGTCGAGACTGACCGTCACGCGGTTCAGGCCGGCCTCTTTCAGATCACGAACATGACGCTCCAGCAGAACGCCGTTCGTGGTCAGCGCAACATCCTCCACACCTTCGATGGCTGCAAGACGCGCCACAAGGTCGGGGAGCTTCGGCCGCAGCAATGGCTCCCCACCGGTCAGGCGCAGTTTACGCACACCGAGCGAGACCGCCACACGCGCCACACGCTCGATCTCGTCAAAGCTCAGGCGCTCTTTGGGCTCCAGAAAGCGGAAATGCTCGTGGTAGGTCGCTTCCGGCATGCAGTACGGGCAGCGAAAATTGCACCGATCCATGACGGAAATCCGCAGATCATGCAGCGGCCGGCTGTAACGATCGGTCAGGGCTGGCGTCTGGTTACCAGCCATGGAACATCGCGGCTGTTCCGCGGGGCGCCACGCCATCACCGAGCGGCAGCTCCACAAACCCGTCCGTTGATGCCAGAAAACTGAAATCTCCGGACGTCGGCATCGGGCACGGCGTTGCGAGCGCCTGACCCGCGGCATCGTGACGGAGCTTTACCGGCAAGAAGCGCGTCAGCGTCGGGATCAGTTCGGCATCTGCATCCAGCATGACGGCATAAGGTTCAGGACGGCTTAGCCCCTGCCCTGCCAAAAGCATCGGCATGACATAACGCACCCCGCAGGTCGTGGCGGAAACCGGATTGCCCGGCAGCCCGAAAACGCGCTGCCCCTCCGGGCCAACCCCGAACCACAACGGCTTGCCTGGACGCTGCGCCACCTTGTGGAACACCCGCTCGACCCCGATTTTCGAAAGCGCTTTGGGAACGTGATCGAAAGCCCCCATCGAAACGCCCCCGCTCAGGATCAGAACATCATGCCGCGAGAGCTGTTCGCGCAGCGCCACAATCGTCTCCGCAAGATCGTCCGGGACGACAGAGCGTTCGATGCAGTTAAAACCGCGCGACAGCAACGCACCCGTCAGGGCAAATTCGTTGGAGCGCCGGATTTCCCAGTCCCGCACGGGAGCCGCCACATCCACAAGCTCGTCGCCCGTCGCCACGATCCCGATGGACGGAATCCGTGACACACAGACCTGCGCATGCCCATTGCCCGCCAGAACCGCCAGCGCAGGACCGTCCAGACGACGCCCCGGCACCAGAAGCTCCGTCCCAGCCGCACAATCAGAGCCTCGCCGATGAATGAACTGCCCTTTGCGCGGCTCGTAGCCCTCTTCAAAACGGATCAGCCGCCCTTCGCGAACAAGCCGTTCGACCGGAACGACAGTATCCGCGCCATCCGGCAAAACAGCACCCGTCATGACCTCAAGACAGACATGCCCCTCCGGCAGCATCTGCCCTGGCGCACCGGCACGCTGGATTCCGTGCGATACCAGCGTTTGACCACTGCCATGGCGGTAGGCAATGCCGTCCATCATCACGCGGTCATAAGGGGGGTGGGCACGCTCGGCATGTACCGTCTGCTGAAGCACGCGCCTTGCCGCCATAGCCAGATCGACCGTCTCGGTCCCGAAGCTGCCGGCATAATCCAGCACCAGTTCCATGGCCCGTGTAACGCTCAGGAGTTCATTCATTTCCGCTCCGGTCGCTGGCGCGTCTGTTCCGCTGGCTGAAATGCCGACGCTGCGTTCCCTGCCGATATAGACCTCATGGCCCACGGATCAACAGTCTGAGGCTGAAAGGGTATGTCATAATCGTCTTTGGCGTTACCCTGATGCCCTCAAAGCGCATCAGGGACCCTCCATGACGGACGCGGCACAGTTCTCTCCCCTACCTCAGTGGCCGAGCTATGGCCTGACGGACGATCTGCTCCCTACGCTGGAACGCTGGGTTCTTGATGGAAAACGCGCTGCTCTGGCCACGCTCGTCAGCATCACAGGCTCCTCACCGCGCCGGTTGGGGAGTGAAATGGCGATCTGTGAGGACGGCGAAGTTCAGGGCTATGTCTCCGGTGGCTGCGTGGAAGCGGCCGTCCGCGCCGAAGCTCTGGAATGCCTGAAAGACGGGCAACCACGGATGCTCGATTATGGCGCGGGCAGTCCGGTTCTGGACATCCAGTTGACCTGTGGTGGGCGGATCGGGATTTTTGTGCGCCCGATCTCCGACCTAGATGCTCATGTTGCAGCCCGCAGAAGCGCGCGCGACAGACGCCAGCCCATCACGCTCATCACGGACCTGAATACCGGAGCGATGCGGTTCTGCGAGGGAGAACGCACCACGGCAAATGAAGCAGGACGGTTCTTCCGCCCGTACCTCCCGCCCCTGCGACTGGTTCTGGCAGGCGGGGACCCGGTTACTCTTGCCATCCTGAACCTGTCGAGCCTCATGGGACTCGAAACCATCCTGCTTCGCCCCTACGGACCACCAGAGCCTCCTCCCGGCCTTCTTCCCAAACGCTATCTTCGCGGAAGTCTGGACGCTGCCCTCACTATGCTCACGCTTGACCGATGGACGGCCGTCTACAGCCTGACGCATGATGCTCATTACGATCTGATGCTGGCAGCCCATGCCCTGAAATCCGAGGCTTTCTGCGTCAGTATTCTGGGAAGCCGCCGCAAGATCCCCGGCCGACTTGAAGCCCTTGAGGCCGCAGGTGTTTTGCCCGAAGCCTTCAGCCGCCTGCACCTGCCAGCCGGACTGGATATCGGGGCGCAGACTCCAATGGAAATCGCGCTTTCCATCCTGGCCCAGATGATTGCGAAGCAGCCGCAATGAGCCCCCATTCCGCTCTTCTTCTGGCTGCGGGGGGAAGCACACGCCTCGGACGCCCGAAACAGCTTCTGACCATCAATGGCGAGCCGCTCGTACGGCACGTCGCACAGCTTCTGCTTGCGACAAAACCTGAGCGGCTTGTCATCGTGACGGGAGGCGCGTCCACAGAGATATGTCATGCCCTCGCGGGCCTGGACGTCATTCTGGTTCAGAATAAAGACTGGAAAACCGGCATGGCATCATCGCTCAGATGCGGCCATCGGGCGCTGGGGCAGAACGCCATGCCCCTGCTGATTGCCGGAACGGACCAGCCGTGCCTGACGCTCTCCCATCTCCGTGCCCAGCTGGAACAGGAAGACAGCAACAGGGATATCGTCACGGCTTATGGAGAAGAAGGCCGGGGCATCCCGGTGCTGCTGACGCTGGCGACGCAACTGCGCCTTGACGGATTGCGAGGCGATACCGGCCTGCGCCAGCTCTGGAAAAGCGCAGAAACAGCCCCCGCCTTCGTTCAGGCGCCCGAACTTGGATTCGATATCGACACGCCAGAAGAGCTTGCCACTGCGGTTCGTGCAGGCTGGATCGACCGGGACTGAAAAGCCGGGCCCTTTACGAACCCGGCTGATGCATTTCAGGAAATGCGGTGGATCCAGCCATGGACGTCATTCGTCCGGCCGCCCTGCAGGTCCGTCAGGGATTTCTTGAGCTGCTGTGAAACCGGGCCAGGTGTCGTCCCGTCTCCAAACACAGCCTCACCCGTCGGGCGCACAAATTTCCCGATGGGGGAAAGGACCGCCGCCGTGCCACAGGCGAAGGCTTCCGTGTACTTGCCCGAAGCTGCGCCAGCGAAAAGCTCGTCGATATCGACTGGCTCTTCAATCACTTCGATCCCCTGATCGGCCGCAATCTGGATCAGGCTGTTGCGGGTAATGCCCCGCAGGATGGTGCCACCCAGCGGAGGCGTGACGATCTTGCCGTCCTTGCGGACGAACATCACGTTCATGCCGCCCATTTCCTCAACGAAGCGACGCTCGCGCGCATCAAGGAACAGGACCTGATCGCAGCCCTTGTCCTTGGCTTCGGCCTGGGCAATCAGGCTGCCCGCATAGTTGCCGCCGCACTTGGCTTCACCCGTGCCACCGATCGCAGCGCGCGTGTAATGCTCGGAGACCCAAACGGACACACAGCCGGAACTGAAATACGCGCCGACCGGGCACGCAATGACGATGAACAGGTATTCCGTGGCCGGCTTCACGCCGAGGAAGACTTCGTTGGAAATCATGAACGGACGCAGATACAGGCTTTGCCCATCTGCGGACGGCACCCAATCCTGATCCACGCGCACCAGTTCATCAACGGCCTGCACGAACAGATCTTCCGGCAGTTCAGCCATGCCCATGCGACGGGCAGAGGCGGCAAAACGCGATGCATTGGCTTCGGGGCGGAAGGTTGCGACATGGCCGTCCTTCTCACGATAGGCCTTCATGCCCTCAAAAATCTCCTGCCCGTAATGCAGGACCGTCGAAGCCGGATCGATGCTCAGGGGACGGCGCGGCGTGATTTTCGCATCGTGCCAACCCTTATCGACGGAATAGCGGATGATGGCCATGTGGTCGGTAAAGACACGCCCAAAGGACGGATTGGCCAGCAGTTCCGTCCGCTTCACTGGATCGGTCGGGGTTTCGGTCTTTTCAATGATGAAGGGCGTCATGGGAAAACACTTCCGAAGATTCTGGTCTTTAAAACAGCGGAGGCACTCTGCCATACATGTTTCGCGCTGGCGATATGGAAAGGTTGTTTCTTTTTGAATTTCTTTAACGAAATTAAGATGCGTTTGTGTTTGTTTTTAAGTTCTTTTGTTAAAATAAGACACAGATCCCCGCACCCCGAAACCAGACACAAAAAAACCCGGCCATTTCTGGCCGGGTTTTTCGTCGTTCGAAAAGGCTGAAGAAATCAACGCTTCGAGAACTGGAAGGAACGACGTGCCTTCGCACGGCCGTACTTCTTACGCTCGACAATACGGCTGTCACGCGTCAGGAAGCCGGCGGCCTTCAGGATGCCACGCAGGCTCGGCTCGTAATACGTCAGTGCACGGGAGATACCGTGACGGACGGCGCCAGCCTGACCGGACAGACCGCCACCAGCAACCGTGCAATACACGTCGAACTGGTTGTAGCGATCGGAAATCAGGAACGGCTGCGTGAGGAGCATGCGCAGAACCGGACGGGCAAAATACGTCGTGACCGGACGGCCGTTGACGATGATGTCACCCTTGCCAGGCTTGATCCATACGCGGGCCACGGCGTCCTTACGACGGCCGGTTGCGTAGGAACGGCCCTGGGCATCACGCTTGACTTCGTGAACCGGGGCGGCGTTGGAGGTAACGGCAGGTGCAACGCTCGCAAGGTCCTGCAGCGTGCCGGTGCGCTCTTGGGTCTCGGACATGATACAGGCCTTACGACTCGTGGGTTACGGTGTTTTTGCGGTTCATCGCAGCAACGTCCAGCTTGACAGGCTGCTGGCCGTCATGCGGGTGCTCGGAACCGGCATAGACATACAGGTGCTTCATCTGGGCGCGCTGCAGAGGACCACGGGTGATCATGCGCTCAACGGCCTTTTCCACAACTTCTTCCGGGTGTTTGCCCGTGAGACGCTGCGTGATGGTGCGCTCCTTGATACCGCCCGGATAACCCGTGTGGTAGTGGAACAGCTTCTGGCCGACCTTGTTGCCCGTCAGAACCACCTTCTCGGCGTTGATGACGACGATGTTGTCGCCGCAATCAACGTGCGGGGTGAACTGCGGCTTGTGCTTTCCGCGCAGGCGGGTGGCGATGATGGTGGCGAGACGGCCGAGAACGAGCCCTTCGGCGTCGATCAGCACCCAGTTCTTCGTCACCTCCGCTGGCTTCAGCGAACGTGTGGTCTTCATTAGTGACATTCCAGCTTGGGGTGCGACCCAAAGGCCGCACCGTGGATGGCGCTTGCAGTAGAAAAGGTGCCTGAAAGCACCCTCTCTCCCGACGAAGCGGATCAGGTGGGGCCTTATTGCCGTCCCCGAGGCGCGCGTCAAGCCCCGTTCACACATTGAATTATGTGATTCGCAGGAGTTTTCCGCCGTTTTTGACCATATGGTATCCTGTTACCGTAACAAAAACCACGTCTGCATTGCCCCATATCGCGACAATGGTATCCTGCCACCACGCAGACCGTTCGCGCCCGACGCCTGTGCGGGGCCGTTTCAGACAGGAACATCAACGTGAAAAGACCCTGGCTCACGGCGAGCCTGATTTCGGTAACGGCCGTGATCGGCATGGCTGGCGTTCACCACGAAGCCCATATGGAGCTGGTTCGTGGCCTCTCCAGCTTCCGGGCGGCTCTTCCCCCGGGCACGACATTCACATACGGGAGCGCCCATCCGGCTATTCTTTCCCTGGGCGCTACCCTGACCGACATTACCCTGCGGGACGGATCACTGACCCTGCGGGCCTCCCGGATGCGGCTCGGCCATCCCCGCCCGACACCGGATGGTGGGCTTTCCATTCGTGCGGTCGAAGTTCGGGAACCGTTCCTTCAGACGCCGACACAGATCATCCATGGCAGCACACTCAGTCTGCGCCAGCTGATCCTGCCGCCGTCGCGTCCTGCAACGGAAGGCCATTCACGAATCGATCCGGCGCATATCGCGCTGGCCCACGGCCAGATCGAGCAGCTTTCGGTCCAGAACCTCGTCCCGTCGCCCTCTCCCGGCCCGATCAATGTTCACAGCCTGTTTGCCGGTCGCCTCACGCTGGACAACTACGGCCCCAGCCTCATCACCGCCCTGCGCACCGACGGCGCGACTGTCGCCTATGAGCGCACCGTACACACACCTGGTCATGACCCGCAGCTTGTCAGCGGGCAAGCCAGTCTGGAACGGCTGGATCTGAAGCAGAAGGATCTCGCTGCGCAGGTTGCCGCCCTGTGGGACCATCACCCTCTGCCGCCGCATATGCCCCCGCCACAGAGCTTTGCCGCCCGTAATTTCAGGCTGAGCATGACATCGGGCACAATGCGACTGGATGAGTTGCGTGGGACCGGGACGCTGGAAAACCAGACTGCGACCATGACACAGGATCTGAAAGGCTTTCATTTCCAGAGCGACGAAAAACTGCCGTTTCCGATCAACGGTGCAGGCGCGACAGCCCATTCTGTCCAGATTTCGAATCTAGGTGATCATACGTCCCGGACCGATGCATCCCTCACGGTTCCCGGTTTCATGACCCTGACGGCCAGCGCCAGAACCGTTCAGACAGACTTCGCTGAGGGGCATTCTTCTCCGCAACAGATGCTCCAGTCGACCGCCCTGCAGAACGTAACTTTCTCGCTGAAAGGAGACAGGTTTCTCGATACCGGTTTCGTCCTGTCCGCCCGACAGGCCGGAAATGGAGCAACGGCGGAACAACTGCGCCAACAGGCTGCTCAGGTCCTGCAGATGGCGCTCTCCGTTAATCCGAGGCTGAGCGCCATACCCGATTATGTTGCCCGTCCCGCAGGCCGCACCCTGACCGTAACCTATACCTCCGGGACGCCCGTTTCCCTTCGCGTTCTCAATGATGCCTTCTCTTCCCCGGCATCAATGCTGGCATTTCTCGCCTCCCCCGACCTGAAGGCTTCCGCGCAATGACGACCGGAAACATCCCAGTCCCGTCAGCCCCTGCCAACGGCCCGGTTAGCATCATCGGCGCCAGCGGCCGCTCTGGAGCGGCGCTTTGTCGCGCACTTCTGGCTGAGAGTCAGAAAATCATCGCCGTCGTGCGCAGCCAGGGCAATCTCGCGCCCGATATCGCAGCAGCCTGCTGGGCCGTACGGGTCGCCGATCTTACAGACAGCACCACGCTTGCCCTGGCATTCGAAGATGCGGCGATTGTCGTCAACACCGCCCATGCGCGTCACCTGCCAGCCATTCTGGCCGCCACAAAAGCGCCTGTCGTAGCGCTGGGCAGCACACGCAAATTCACGCACTGGCCGGATAATCACGGAGGGGGCGTTCTCGCAGGTGAGGCAGCCCTCAAAGCCGATGGCCGCCCTTCAATCATCCTGCATCCGACCATGATCTATGGCGCTCAGGGCGAAGACAATGTGCAGCGGTTGGCAAAGCTTCTGGAACGCCTGCCTGTTATCCCTCTTCCCGGAGGTGGACGCGCACTCGTTCAGCCCATCGACCAGCGGGACGTCACGCGCTGTCTGGTCTCGGCCATTCACCTGATCCAGAGCGGAGACGTCACGGGACCGGAAAGCATCGTGATCGCTGGTCCGACTGCGGTGGCTTACCGAACCTTCGTGCGCATGGTGCTGTATTTTGCGGGACTTGGCGGCCGTCCCATCATTTCCCTGCCGGGGTGGATGCTCATGGCTCTGTCCCATGTGACGCGGCATATCCGCAAACTGCCACAGATCGCGCCGGAAGAAATCCGCCGGCTTCTGGAAGACAAGAATTTCGATATCGGCATGATGGAGCAGCGTCTGGGCGTAATACCCGTCCCGCTCGCGAACGGCCTGCACAACCTGTTCGGAGCGCGATCCCATCACAAGCAGAAACCCTGATCCACTCGGGATCAGGGTTTTCGTCGAGTATCAGTTACGGGAATAAACGTCCTCGATACGGACGATATCGTCTTCGCCAAGATAAGGCCCGGACTGCACCTCAATCAGTGTCAGCGGAATCCGGCCCGGATTTTCGAGCCGGTGCACACAGCCCAGCGGCAGATACACGCTCTCGTTTTCCCGGACCATGATCTGGTCTGTATCGCGGGTCACGACGGCCGTGCCGCCCACGACCACCCAATGCTCGGCACGGTGGAAGTGCTTCTGCAGAGACAGCTTCTGACCCGGCTCGACCACGATCCGCTTCACCTGGAAACGGTCGGCCTGGATCAGGCTCTCATAGAAGCCCCACGGGCGATACATGCGGTTATGGGCAACCGCTTCCTTGCGGCCAGCCTTTTTCAGACGGCTGACCATGTGCTTGACGTCCTGCGCACGATCACGATGTGAGACCATGACGGCGTCCTGCGTCACAACAACGATCAGGTCCTCGACCCCGGCAACCGTGGCAACGATTCCATCCGAACGGACGTAGCAGTTTCGTGCGCCATCAAGAAAAACATCTCCGAACGTGGCATTGCCCGCCTCGTCCTTGGGAGACAGGTCCCACAGCGCGTCCCAGCTTCCGATATCCGACCAGCCAAATGTCCCCGGCACCACGGCCGCGCGCTTCGTCCGTTCAGCCACAGCATAATCGACCGAAATGTCCGGCGCCTGGCGGAAGCTCGCATCGTCCAGTCGGTCGAAATCGAGATCGCTTTGGCGTGTCTGAACAGCCTTCTCCACATGCTCGTAAATCGCAGGCTCGAAGGTCTGGATTTCCGACAGAAAAACACTGGCCTGTGTGACGAACATGCCGGAATTCCACAGATATCGGCCATCGCGGAAAAATTCTTCCGCCGTGGCAACATCAGGCTTTTCGACAAACCGCGAGACCCCGAAAACGCCGTCCAGCCCTGCGATTGGTGCGCCACTCTCTATGTAGCCATAGCCCGTCTCAACGCGCGTTGGCTTCATTCCGAACGTCACGATCCGCCCTTGGCCCGCGGCAGCAACAGCATGCTCAAGAGAGGCATAAAGCGCGGCTTCGTCAGTGATCGCTGCATCTGCAGCCATAATCCACAGGATGGCATCCGGATCGGTCTCGGCTACGAGAAACGCTGCTGCCGCAATAGCCGGTGCGGAATTGCGGCCCACAGGCTCCAGAACAATCCGGGCGTTTTCGACACCGACGTCACGCAGCTGCTCTGCCACAATGAACCGGTGCTCGGCATTGCAGATCACGATCGGAGCGGACAGGCCTGCCCGCGCACCACGCAGAGCCGTTTCCTGTATCAGCGTCCGCTCCGTCAGAAGAGGCCAGAACTGCTTGGGATAGCTGCTGCGCGAAACCGGCCAGAGGCGACTGCCTGACCCGCCGGAGAGAATGACTGGAACAATCTTCTGGGACATAGGGGAATTATGCTTTTTCACTCACGAGATGGAAGCCATACAGCCTCCCGAATGGCTGGCACCATACATCAAGGCTACAGCCATTTCCAACTTCACCCCCGCGCACTTTTTCCAACATCAATAATTAAGCGAGATATCCGAAAAGACAGCCCCGGAAATCTGAAACATTGACTGTCAGCACCGGCGGGCTTTCTTATCCCGGAACGGAAATCAGTTTTGCCTGTGGAGAAACGGAACCATGAAACAGAATATTTTCTCCTCAGGTATTCTACTGGCACTTCTGGGCTATGCCGCATTTTCCATCAGCGATGCCTGCTCAAAGGGACTGGCAGGGCATCTCGACCCTTTTGAAGTTGCATTCTCAGGCGGCGTTTTTGGCTTCCTTCTTCTACCCTTCATCCGGCGTCCGGACGAACCCTACTCCGACATCTTTGCGACGACGCGTCCGGGCATGTGGGTTCTCCGGGCTGTTTCGACATTCGTCTCCACGGCAGCCAGTGTCATGGCTTTCATGCTGCTTCCCATGCCCGAAGCCCTGTCGCTGATGTTCCTGATGCCCTTCTTCGTCACCATCATTTCCGTGACGATCCTCAAGGAAAAGGTCTCATTCTGGACGTGGCTTTCGGTAGCCGTTGGATTTCTGGGCGTGTTGATCGTCTTGCGGCCCGGCGCACGGACATTTCACTTGGGCCATGTGTGCGCGATCATCGCCGCTCTCGCCAATGCGAGCAGCGTGGTGGCCTACCGCCTTACCGGAGATGGAAGCGCACGGCTTTCACTGTTCGGATCAAGCCTGTTTGGACCTCTGATTGGCGACGGGCTTCTCATGATCACCCATGCCTCCTGGCCACATGGCCTGAAGATATGGGCCATTCTGTTCGGATACGGCTTTCTCGCGGCTCTGGGGCAGCTTTTCATGATGATGGCTACGGCCGTCGCACCTGCGAACCGGGTGGCACTTCCGCAATACAGCCAGATGGTCTGGGCGGTGGCATTCAGCTACCTGCTGTTCAACCAGCCTCTGGACAACTGGACTTTCGTCGGAATCGTCGTCGTCACGCTCTCGGGCATGCTGAACTGGATCCGCCAGAAACTGCGTTTCGAACGCATGGCTCTCGAAGAGCACTGGGAACACAGGCATCACCATCAGGTCGATGCTGCAAAGACCTGAGGCAGGTATTCAAATTTCAGGAAATGCTGGGGCGAATGACGGGGATCGAACCCGCGACAACCGGTACCACAAACCGGCGCTCTACCGACTGAGCTACATCCGCCACACAGCGACGCATTCTCTAGAGGAAGGTTGGGGCAGTCGTCCAGTCCTTTGAAGCATTTTTTTTCATGCTTCCGGTTTTTCGACTGCCTCGGCCGACCTCAGATCACCGGAGTTCCTCCCGTAACCGCAATCGTAGCACCTGAGACATAGCTCGCTTCGTCGCTTGCCAGAAACACATAGACACCAGCCAGTTCGGCGGGCTGCCCCGGGCGCTTCATCGGTGTATCCGCACCAAAACGTTCCACATGCTCGGCATCCATGGTCGCTGGGATCAGGGGCGTCCATATCGGTCCCGGCGCCACCACATTGGAGCGAATGCCTTTTTCACCCAGAATCTGCGCCAGGCCGCCGCTGAAATTCTGAATGGCGCTTTTGGTCGCGGAATAGGCCAGCAGCTTGGGCTTTGGCTGATCTGCATTAACCGAGACCGTGTGGATCAACGCGCCACCACGCGGCATATGCGGCACAGCCAGCCGCGACAGACGGAACGTTGACCCGGCATTGATGTCGAACGTCTTGTCCCATTCCTCGTCGCTGACATCCGCCAGAGAGGACCGTTCGATCTGAAACGCCGCGTTGTTCACGAGAATATCGATCTGTCCGAACTCCGCGACCGTCCGGTCCACGATTTCAGCACAGAGATCCCGATCTCGCAGGTCTCCCGGAACCAGAAGGGCCCGTCGCCCCGCTTTACGGACCCAGGATTCAGTTTCACGGGCATCTTCCATTTCCTCAGGTAGAAAGGACAGGACGACATCAGCACCTTCGCGCGCAAAAGCAATCGCAATGGCCCGGCCGATCCCCGAATCGCCACCCGTGATAATCGCGATTTTCCCGCGCAGACGATCATGACCCACATAGCTTTGTTCGCCATGATCAGGCTTGGGCGTCATGAGAGATGTCTGTCCCGGAATATGATCCTGATGCGGCGTATTGAACGGCGGGGACGGATAGTTGGCCATAATGATCTCCGAATGAAGGATGTCAGTTTCGTGCCAACGCAATGATGCGCCTGGATGTTCAATTCGGGGCGATAACGTCCTGGCAAAAGACCAATAAACAGCGCGCTCGCACGCCCTGCTCATTCCGCATCTTCAATCCTGAGCTCAGTCCGGTTACACTGGACGCACCATTGCCGCGCCGGGCCTGAATACGTCGCACCCTGTTCACGCCCTGCCCGCAAGGATCTTTTCATGTCTCCCGCTCTCTATCGTCGCCAGTGGGCACAGAACCCGCTGCGCGAAGTGCTGGCCGGAATGGTCGGTACTTTTGCCCTCATTCCCGAGGTCATCGCCTTCTCCTATATCGCGGGCGTCTCCCCGGCGGTCTCGCTGTTCGCGTCCTTTGTCATTTCCGTCTCGATCGCCATTTTCGGCGGACGGCCGGGCATGATTTCCGGCGCGGCCGGCTCCGTAGCTCTGGTCGCGGCACCTCTGGTTCATGCTCATGGCGTGCAGGCGATGCTGCTCGCCACACTCGTCGCCGGCGCGTTTCAGGTCGTGTTCGGGCTGCTGCGTCTTCAGGCCGTCATGCGCTTTGTGCCCGCCGAAGTCCGGACGGGTTTCGTCAATGCGTTGGCCATCATGATCTTTTCCGCACAGGTTCCGCAGATGCTAGGCGTGAGCTGGCACACCTATGCGCTGATCGCGCTGGGCCTGGTCATCATCTATCTGCTGCCCCGCCTGTCGAACGCGATCCCCTCGCCACTGATCTGTATCGTGGTCCTCACCGCCATCACGATGCTCCATCCGATGCCCGTTCATACAGTCTCGGACCTCGGCGACCTCCCGACCGGCCTGCCCAGTCTGACCTTCCCGCATATTGCCCTGAACTGGGCCACATGGTCCGTCGTATTGCCCTATGCGCTGGCCATGGCGGCTGTAGGCCTGCTGGAATCCATGATGACGGCCTCCGTCGTCGATGACATCACCGATACCCATGGCGACCAGCGCATGGAGTGCACGGGGCTCGGTATTTCCAACATTCTCGTCGGCGCATTCGGCGGCATTGCAGGCTGCGGCATGATTGGGCAGACCGTCGGCAACCTGCGCTATGGTGGACGCGGACGCCTCTCGACCTTCACGGCCGGGGCCTTCCTGCTGGCCCTCATGGTTCTGCTCCATCGCTGGGTCGGACAGGTACCGATGGCAGCCCTCGTCGCCATCATGATCATGGTCTCAGCCAGCACGTTCTCATGGGGCAGCCTGCGCGACCTGACTCGCCATCCACGCCTGTCCAGCCTGACCATGCTCGTCACCGTTGCCGTCGTCGTCATCACCCACGATCTGGCCGCAGGCGTTGCGGTCGGGGTCATGCTCTCGGGCGTGTTTTTCGCCTGGCATGCCGCAAAACTCCTGCGTGTCACGGAAGAGCGTTCAGGCGAGACGCTGACCTACAGGGCATCCGGTCAGGTCTTTTTCGCGTCCTCAGACAGCCTGTCCGATGCCATTGACTACCACACCGATGCCAAAACCGTTGTTCTCGACCTGAGCCACGCCCGTTTCTGGGACATCACCTCGGTTCAGGTGCTGGAAAAGATCATCGGCAAGCTGCAATCCCATGGCCACACCGTGGAAGTCACGGGCCTGCATCCCGAACAGCATGGAATCATTGCATCCCAGTCGAACGAAAGCCTGCTCGCACTGTAAGGCCCGTCAGGGGCTGAAATCATAAAACCGTACGGATGCCCGGCTGTTATAGCCGCATCCCCGACCGCTCCGGAGAGACGCGTTGCGCAGCATGATTGATTTCAGTTCCTGGCACAGCCTGCTCGCCACTCTGATCGGGCTGGCCCTCTTCACGCTGATCGGCGTCGGCATCCGCCTGCTGACGATGCTGACCATCCAGCAGCGGCGGGAGCGCATGAACCGCCAGATCAACGAACGCCTGCGCGTCCTGATGGCCGCCTATCGCACACTGGGCGGCTCATTCACCGGCGATCTGGTCGTGGATCCGGCGCACAAGCGGGACCTGAGTGCCGACCAGCTTTCCAGCTCGGACCGCAACCGCCGCATTCGCGATGCCGTTGAAGCCGCGCTGTCTGACATTATCCTGCTCGGGACGGAAGAACAGGTTCGGCTAGCCGGGCGTGCCGCGGCAGAACTTGTAACCGGACGGCCCGTCCCGACCCATGATCTCGTGGTCTCCCTCCGCAATTTCATCCGCAAGGCTCTCAATCTGGAGAGCCTTCCCGCCGATCTCGTGCTTCCTGAACAGGGGCCAACCCGCCCCTCCTCGAATGGCGGCAGTAAGGGAGAAGGCAAAGAGGGCGGAAAAGGCGGCGGAGGTGCTGGGGGCGGTGGAGGCGGCATGGGTATGCAGGGCTCGACGGAGCCCGGTCTGCATCATGCAGACACGGAAAGCCACATACCGTAATTCCGTCCAATCTTTAATCTGACCGTAACCTCTCACCTATACCCCTGCCCCCGCACTGACGATAAGAAGAAGTCATGGAGCCGCCCCAATCGCCCCCATCAGCTTTAGCGCGAAAGAATCCCCGCGATCACCGCGTGGATGCACTGCGTGGCATCGCGTTGCTGATGATGCTTGTGGATCATGTCCCGGACGATCTGCTCAACCGGATCACTATCCGCAATTTCGGATTTGCGGACGCGGCCGAGATTTTCGTCATGCTGGCGGGTTATGCGTCCTATCTGGCTTATGGACGTCTGATCGACCGTCAGGGCTGGAAAACCGGCATCCATCGGATCCTCGCCCGCTGCCTCAGACTGTATCTGTACCAGACCGGTATGACGCTGGTGTTCGTCTGGACCGTGCGGCAGTGGCGGCATTACCAGCCTCTGCCGGAATACACGATCGAGCCCCAGCTCGCGCATGGCTATAGCTGGCTGTGGCGCATCCTGACCTTCGATGCCCTGCCAAGCTACCTGAACATCCTGCCGCTTTATGTCGTACTTCTGGCGCTGTTCCCGGTGATCTACTGGCTCCTGAAGCGCAGTCTGTGGCTGCTGGTCTCTATCAGCGTGGCCATATGGGCCGTCGCCAATCTGGATCCCCATATCACCATTCCCAACTGGCTTGACCCCACTGGATGGTATCTCAATCCGTTCGGCTGGCAATTCCTGTACATTCTGGGAATCCTGGGTGCCGTCTGGGCCTCAAAAAACAATGGCGACCTGCCCTATCGTCCATGGGCCAAAGCCCTGTGTCTGGCCTATCTCGCCGGCGCTTTCGTGCTGTGTTTTCCATACGAGTACTGGCACGTCCCGTTCCTGCGGATTTTCCCGGCCCCACCCAATACGGGTAAATCCACGCTGGCCATCTGGCGGCTGCTGGACATCATGGCGATCTTCTATCTGGTGCAGTCTTCCAAAGCGCTGCGCCGCATTTCCGCCGACCGGATCGGCCAGAGTCTCGCCCTGCTGGGTCGGAACTCACTGGAAGTCTTCGCCTGTAGCACGGTGCTCGACCTGCTGGGACGGCTGATGTTCGCCAGTTTCGGCATCAATCTGTGGGAGCAGCTCGTCATGAACGTGGTCGGGCTCGGCCTGACTTACGCGCTGGCTGTGCCACTGGATCGCGCCCGCCAGCGCGCTAAGGCTGCCCGTATCTCCGCGGGCGCTGCACCCGCGGTACCAGCGCCCTGAGAGAACATTCTCAGGCTTCCGGCTGAACAATCCGCTCCGGGTGAAGCAGTTCGAACCGCTCCAGATCTGCCGAGAAAAGACGGACCTGCACATCCATCCCGTCTTCCCGATCCGTCCGTCCAACCACTTCACCGTGCTGATAAAGCCAGGCCAGTGCAGCCCCATCCGTAATCGGTAGACGCACGTCCACAGACTTCATGGATCGCGTCAGATACTGGTCCAGAATCTCGAACAGATCCGGCAGCCCCTCGCCCGTAATGGCCGAGATCGCCACAGCGTTCTCACGCTTCGGCACGGCCTCGACGCCACCAACCAGATCGGCCTTGTTCAGCACTTCGATCGTGCGGTCCGACCAGTGTGAATCAAGCATCCCATCCCGCACCATGCCGTCCAGCACATTGAGAACATCCGCTCTCTGGGCGGCACTGTCGGGATGCGAGATATCACGGACATGCAGGATCACATCTGCCTGTGCCACTTCTTCAAGCGTCGCACGGAACGCCGCAATCAGCTCTGTCGGCAGTTCGCTGATGAACCCCACCGTGTCGGACAGGATCACATTGCGGCCAGAAGGCAGACGCAGGCCGCGCATGGTCGGATCCAGCGTGGCGAAAAGCTGGTCCTGAGCATGGACGGATGCGCCCGTCAGTGCATTGAAGAGCGTGGACTTGCCCGCGTTGGTATAGCCCACGAGCGCCACGACCGGGAACGGAACACGCTTGCGGGACTCACGGTGCAGGCCGCGGGTCCGGCGCACCTGCTCCAGCTCTTTCTTGATCTTGCCGATACGCTCGGCCAGCATCCGGCGATCCGCTTCCATCTGCGTTTCACCCGGGCCGCCAAGGAAGCCAAAACCGCCGCGCTGACGCTCAAGATGGGTCCATAGACGCACGAGCCGGGAACGCTGATATTCCAGATGCGCCAGTTCGACCTGCAACACACCTTCACGGGTGGCAGCACGCGCGCCGAAAATATCCAGAATCAGCCCTGTCCGGTCCACAACCTTGCAGCCCAACGCCTTTTCAAGATTGCGCTGCTGGCCCGGCGACAGACGCGCATCAATAACGACCACATCCACATCGTCGAGCTTGACGGCCTCGGCAAGCTGCTCGACCTGACCGCTTCCCAGCAGGGTTGCCGGGCGGCGCGCACGCAGCAGAATAGCAGCCTGACGCACAACAACCAGCCCGATCGAAGCTGTCAGCCCGACCGCTTCCTCAAGCCGGGCATCGGCCGCGCGAATTTCTTCATGCGGCCCTGACTTCTCCCAGGGCAGGATGACGGCCGCACGGGTTGCAGGTCTTTTGGTCTCGAAACCGCTCAAAGTTCTTCTTCCACAAAATGGGACATCGCCGCGACCGGCATGATCGTGCTGACTGCGTGTTTGTAAACAAGCTGCACATGACCATCACGGCGGAGCAGCAGGGTCTGGGCATCCGACTGCGCCACGATGCCCTGCAGCTTCACCCCATTGACCAGAAAGACGGTCACGGAGGCTTCGGTCCTGCGCAGATGGTCGAGGAAAATCTCCTGCACGGCACGGGGACCGGCAGAAGAGGAAGGTTCTGAAGTCACGCTGTTATCAGTCGACAGAGGAAAAAGGAGAAAAGCCGGTCCGCCATCTCAGCCACTCACCGGCGACGTCGTGGAACGCTCTTCGTTCGTCGTCACCCCAAGCTGCTTGAGCTTGCGATGGAGCGCACTGCGCTCCATGCAGACGAAGCTGGCTGTGCGGCTGATATTACCGCCAAACCGCATGAGCTGCACCTGAAGGTACTGCGTCTCGAACAGATCGCGCGCCTCACGCAGTGGCAGGCTCATCACATCCGCCCCGGAGTTCAGCCGCGTCATGGAGGGTGCGCCCTGACTGATGGTGGCCGGCAGCATGTCCGCCCGAATCGGGTCATTGCCCGTCCCCGGCATCATGATCAGCAGCCGCTCCATCAGGTTGCGCAACTCGCGCACATTGCCGGGCCATTCATAGGATTGCAGCGCCGCAAGCGCGTCCACGGAAAGCTCCCGCACCGGAAGCCCCGAAGACTGCGCACAGCGCTCAAGGAAGTGCCGCGCCAGACCCGGAATATCCTCGCGACGTTCGCGCAGGGACGGCACCCGCAACGGCACAACTGCCAGACGGTAATAAAGATCCTCGCGAAAGCGGTGTGCCGCGATCTCGGACTGAAGATCCCGGTTGGTCGTGGCAATAACGCGGATGTCCACCTTCACCCGCGTATTGCCGCCCAGGCGTTCGAATGTCTGATCCTGAAGCGCACGGACGATCTTGCCCTGCGTCTCAGGAGGCATATCCGCGACTTCATCGAGCAGCAACGTCCCGCGATGAGCGCGCTCCAGCACGCCGCGACGCATGGGCTGACCGTCCTCGCCCTCCAGACCAAAAAGCTCTTCCTCAAAGCGGTTGGGTGCCAGAGTCGCACAGTTCAGAGCAATGAACGGCCCCTCCGCCCGGCGTGAGCGCGCATGGATCATGCGGGCCGCGACTTCCTTGCCCGAACCGGCCGGGCCGCTGATCAACACACGCGAATTGGTGGGGGCCACACGCTCGATCTGGGCACGCAGGGCCGAAATAACGGCGCCATCCCCCGAGAGCGTCGTTTCCGGACCCGCCCTCAGACGCAGCTCCGCATTTTCCCGTCGCAGACGCGCGGCTTCGAGCGCACGCCGCACCACCACCAGAAGCCTGTCCGACTGGAAAGGCTTCTCGATGAAGTCATAGGCGCCCAGCTTGAGACTGGACACGGCCGTCTCGATCGTGCCGTGCCCCGAGATCATCAGGGTCGGCAGCCCTGGCTCTTCGGTCTGGAAAATCTTGAGCAGTTCGATCCCGTCCAGCCGGGACCCCTGAAGCCAGATATCCAGAATCGCCAGTGACGGACAATGTGCTCGGAAAAGCTCCAGCGCCTGATCCGAATTGGCCGCCGTCCGGGTCTTGTAGCCTTCGTCGTTCAGAATACCTTCGATGAGAAACCGGATATCCGGTTCGTCATCGACGATCAGGATCTCATGTTCCATCTGCTGTCCTCATGGTCTGGAGGTCTGTTCCACCCGGGACATGGCTCTCCTGCTCCCATAACGGCAGGGACAGGGTGACTCGCGTTCCCCGCTGCCCGGATGTCGGGCCACGGGAAAGGTCTGGTTCCCGATCAGTGAGCTGAAGCATCCCGGAATGGTCCTCCATGATCTTCTTGACGATCGCAAGGCCGAGGCCGGTGCCTTTCGCCTTGTGGGTTACATAAGGCTCGGTCAGCCGGTGGCGTTCCACCGTCGGCAGGCCGATCCCGTCATCTTCGATGTCTAGCAGGACATGCCCGCCGCGAATGTGCAAGCCCACCACAATGTGTCCAATTGGCTGCACTGGCTGGCCAGGCGCGTTTTCTCCCGGTTTTCCGCGACCTGCCATGCTAACGGCATCGGCTGCATTCTGTAGCAGGTTTGTGAGCGCCTGACCGATGAGTCGCCGATCGCAGCGCACGATCGGTCCCGATGGCGGCAATCCCGTCGTCTCGAACACGATTTCGGGATGAGCATTCCGCTGGAGCACCAGTGCCTCACGACACAGCCGCGAGAAGTCCTCCGGCTGCATGACAGGCTGCGGCATCCGCGCGAAAGCGGAGAACTCGTCAACCATGCGCCCGATATCGCCCACCTGTCGCACAATCGTGTCCACAAGCTGCGTGTAAGTCTCAGGATCAGACTGAATTTCCTTGAGGAAGCGCCGTTTCAGACGTTCCGCTGCAAGCTGAATCGGGGTCAGCGGATTCTTGATTTCGTGGGCCACGCGCCGCGCCACATCAGCCCAAGCGGCCTTGCGTTGAGCGGACTGAAGGTCGGTGATGTCGTCGAAGGTCACGACGTAACCCGCAACGTCCTGTCCCCGGAGCTCAGCCACGATCCGCACGAGAAGTGTCCGCCCCGCACCCGCACCCGCGCCTTCGCCCGGGCCACCCGGACGCTGCGCACCTTCGGTGTCCACCTGAATCTCGGCCGTATGAACGCGTTCGGGCGCCAAACGCGCCGCCTCCAGAAGAGTCGAGAACTCCGGCACCCGATCCGCAAGCTTCATGCCGATGGCGGGCTGGAGATCACGCTGAAGCACACTGGAAGCCGCACGGTTCGGCAGTTCGATGACCTGCATCCGGTCCAGCCCGATCACACCCGCCGACACACCCGCCAGCACGGTCTCGGTAAAACGGCGGCGCTCGTTGATCTGGTCATAGGCCTGCATCAGCTCGGAACGCTGGCTCTCAAGCTGGTCCGTCATGCTGTTGAAAGCCCGGGACAGGCCCGTCACCTCATCGTCCTTGTCCTGACCCGCATCGTCGGGCACCGGAACACGGACCCCCAGATCGCCTTTGGAAATCCGCTGGGCCGCCAGAATGAGCAACCCAAGCGGATTGGCGATACGGTTGGCCAGCGCCAGCCCCGTCAGCATCCCGACCGCCAGAACAAGCAACCCCATCAGGGCAAAAATGACCGCGAACAGGACCTGCGTCTTGCCGCGATTGGTGATCAACCTCTGATAATCCGCAACCAGCGTATCCGTCCGGCGCATATGTTCCACCACATCCGGATCAACCGGGCGCGTGATGACAAGCATGAGGCCGGAATTTCCGCCCAGCGCCACCACGGCGCGTACCCTGCGCTGGTCCGGTCGGTCCAGAATAACCGCCTCACCATGCTGCGCCAGTTCCACGACCGACTTCGGTGGAAGCGGAGGAGCCGTCGACATGTCGGCATCGCTACCCAGAAGTCCACCGACTGCCAGAACCTTGTAGGTCAGCGGATCAAACACCTCAGCATCTGTCAGCCCGCGCTCTGTGACCTCATCATCCAGAAATTCCTGAAGACGTGCCGGGTCATGGAAGAGGTCAATTCCACGGGAAAAAAGTTCATCATTCTGAACGGTAATCAGCGTGTTCGCGAGGGCGAACGCTTCGGTCCGGGCGTTGTCGTTGTGCTCGCGCAGATATCCGACCGCAACGGATCGCGCTTCCGTCAGCGCATCGTTCACACGGTTTGAAAACCAGATTTCCACGCCATAATGGAAGAACAGTGTCGCCACCGCGCCGACCACGATGGTCGGGGCCACCGCCACGATGCCGAACAACGTAATCAGCCGCACATGCAAACGCGCACCGGCCAGACCCAGCCTGCGTTCGGCCACCATCCGCCCGATCTGCACCACGGCCGCCGCCGCAATCAGCATGAGCATGATGAAATCGAGCAGGAAGACGATCGCCTGAACCTGCGGGCGATGCGCCAGAGACATCCCCCCCGACAGCACGACGAACGTCGCAAACGCGAGAACCAGCGCCATGACTGTCAGGAGAACCGCCCCGTTGGCGCTCGTCAGCCTCGCAAACAGGCGCCTCAGGGAAGGAAATTTCACTCGTCGATGCCTTTCGGGATCGTGATGTCCAGTTCGCGGATCCGTTTGCGCAGGGTGTTGCGGTTCACACCCAGAATGGCCGCCGCACGAAGCTGGTTGCCACAGGTGCGGCGCAGAACCATCGTGATCAGTGGTCGCTCGACCTCTCCCACCACACAGGCATGCAGATCGCCCGCTCCGTTTTCCAGATCGCCCTCAAGATACTCCGCCAGCGGCCGTTCCATAGCCCGCTCCAATCCACGAGGACGCGCTGTACCTGTGCCCGCCGCCAGACGACAGACCGCGCTGATCCGCTCCGGACCCAGACGCTGCGCCGATGGCAGCGCGGACAGCCACTGATGCAGCCCCGCTGCCAGACCGCCTTGCCGCAGGAGCAGGACCGGATCATGACGGCTGCCAGCAATCACGCGCAGATCCGTCTCAGCCTGCGCCAGCCAATCCATGAACCGGTCCTGCATCAGCGGGCACAGACAGTCGATTTCATCCAGAAGCAAAGTGCCGCCCTGCGCCTGCTGGATCCAGCCGGCCTCTCCATTTCCAAAAAGGGCCGCCTCCCGAAGCGCACGCGGCGTCGTGGTCAGAGCGGCAATGATGAAGGGATTCTGTGCCCGGGGGCTGTGACTGTGAAGCCGCCGGGCAACGTCCTGCCGGTCCAGCCGGGACGCGCCGTACAGAAAAACCGGATGGCAGCCCTGCTCGATCAGACCGGATGTAGGCGATTCCGTCATGAAAGGCCGGACAATGAAACGGTCGGCAGGAAGGCAATCCTGTTCCGCACAGCCTCAGGCAGCCTCACGCGTACCATCACGGCTCAGGCTGCCTGCTGGTCCAGCCTCACGGTTGCGGACGACACCCGCTTCAATATGGCGATCGTAGAACCCTTCAAGCAGTGCGATGGCTTCAGCTGCAGTGTCCACGCCGTTGATGGTTGAGCGGAACGTCGCAGACCCTGGCAGCCCCGCGGAATACCAGGACACATGCTTGCGTGCGAGCCGCAGGCCCGGCCGCTCACCGAAATGGTCGAGCATCATCCGGTAATGCCGCAGGGCGATCTCTTTTTCGGTCGCCAGATCCGGGTCCGGCACATCCTCGCCGGTCCGCAGGGACTGTGCCACCTGCGCCGTAAACCACGGCCGTCCGTAACATCCACGCCCAATCATGACGCCATCGGCCTGAGACTGGTGCAACGCCTCACGCGCATCACGGATGGTGTTGATGTCGCCATTAACGATGACCGGTAGCGAAACCGCGTCCTTCACCGTCTTCACAAAACGCCAGTCTGCCATGCCGTTATAAAACATCTGCCGGGTGCGACCATGAACCGTGACAAGCCGGATTCCGCTCTCTTCCGCAATTTTCGCCAGACGCGGCGCATTGAGCGAATTGTGGTCCCAGCCCATACGCATCTTGAGCGTCACCGGAACATTAACGGCCCGCGCCGTCGCCTCAAGCAGCTTCCCTGCCAGAACCTCGTCCCGCATCAGCGCAGACCCGGCCATCTGCCCGATCGCCACCTTCTTCACCGGGCAGCCGAAATTGATGTCGATGAGGTTCGCGCCCCCATCCACCGAAATCTTTGCGGCCTGCGCCATGGCTTCAGGGTCACATCCGGCAAGCTGAACCGCATTCGGTCCGCGTTCGGCCATCCGCGCCATGCGCATGGTGTTCTCGTTCTCACGGATCATCGCCCAGGACGCGATCATTTCCGACACGACAAGCCCCGCCCCCAGATCGCGGGCAAGCTGGCGGAACGGCAGATCCGTCACGCCCGACAGGGGAGCCAGAATCACCGGATCCTCGATCACCACGCCCTGCCCCAGATCAATGGGTTTCAGAACGCGGTTCGGAGGTGCTGCAGCAGACGGATCGGGGGCGGCGGTAGGAGCGGAAGCAGTCATGGCAGGGTCAATTTAGCGGCCCGTCCCCGCAAGCGCAAACGCTCCTTTGCACGCAACCCCGCCCCCTGTCCGTGCGCTATCCCCACACAGTCTCCACGCATCTGCCCACCATCAGCCCACGGAGAAGACCATGCCGCACATCACGACCAGCGACGGAACGCGTATCCATTACGAGGAACAGGGACATGGCCGCCCGCTTGTCATGCTTCACGGCTGGACGTTTTCGGGACGTTTCTTTCACCGCAATGTCGGGCCGCTTTCGGAACAGGCCCGCGTCATCACCGTGGATCTGCGGGGGCATGGACGCTCTGAAAAGCCGCAGCACGGCTATCGCATCGCCCGGCTGGCCGCCGATCTGCGGGATCTGCTCGTCGCACTGAACCTTCAGGACGTCACGGTTCTGGGCTGGTCAATCGGCTGCCCGATCATCTGGTCGTATCTGGAGCTGTTCGGCTCAGAGCGCATCCGCAACGCCATTTTCGTCCAGCAAACCCCGAAGCAATATTATTCTGCGGACTGGAAGCTCGGCCATGCCGCCTGTTTCGATCAGTCCGGCCTAACAGCCGTGCAGCAGCAGCTCACCCTGACACCGGAAGAGTTTGACAGAACCAATCTGGAAAGCTGCATCTGCCGCCCACTGCCCGAAGACGAGAAAGCGCTGCTGCTGCGGGAAATGGCGCAAAGCCCGGCCTATGCCCGCAGCGCCATGATGGCGGATCACACCACGCAGGACTGGCGCGACGTGCTGCCCCGCTTCACGCTCCCTGCCCTCATGATGATTGCCCGCAAGGACAAGGTTCTGAATCCGGACGGTCCCGCCTGGGTGGCGCAGCACATGCCCAACTGCACGGGCGTGGAGTTCGAGGACAGCGCGCACATGGTTTTTCTCGACGAGACCGAGAAGTTCAACCGCACCGTTCTCGACTTCCTGAAGAGCTGATCCCATGACGACACTCCCCTTCCGCTTCGGCATGAACGAATTCACGACCCAGCCCTGGTCATTCGAGGAAGACGTCGCCCGCTACAGGGAACTTGGCGTGGATGCGATCGAGATCTGCGCGGCCAAACTCGACCCGAACCGCATTGAAGAGCAGATGCGCCTCGTTAAAGAGAGCGGGCTGATCGTCAGCGCGGTCCAACCATCCGTGCGGACGTTTTTCGGAAGCGCAATGGCTCCGGAGCCTGAAGCGCCCGATGCCCGCGTCGCACGCCTGACCCAGAGCCTGAAAACGCTCGCGCCTCATGTGCCCGGCAGTGTCTTCGTCACCAACACCGGAGCCGCCCCTCACGGCAATATGCGTCGGACGATGGACGAGACAGTCCGTTATCTCCAGGAACTCTGCCCCCTTGCGGATGACCTCGGCGTCTCCCTGTCGCTGGAGCCCCTGAACCCAACGTCCATCAATACTGAAAGCACCATCTGGACCATCGAACAGGCCATGGACATCATTGATGGCGTCGGCCACCCCGCCATGGGTCTATGTCTGGATTACTGGAACATCTGGCAGCAGAAGGATGTCTGCGCGGCTATTCGCGCTGCAGGAAGCAAGATCAACGTCCTTCAGGTCAGCGACTGGCGCACGCCATATTCCGCGACCGACCGCCTGATCCCTGGCGATGGCTGCATCCCGCTCCATGAAATGCTGCACGCAACATGGGACGCGGGTTTCCGCGGCGCCTGCACAGTCGAGATCTTTTCTTCAGACGTACCCGACAGCCTCTATGACCGCGACCTGGGCGACGTCATCCGCTTCTGCCGCGAGGGGTTGGATCAGGCCTGGCGTGGCGACGCCTGATTTTCAGTCAATCGGACCAATTTCCTCACGGTGCCGTTTCAGACCGTCCTGCGTGATAACGAAACGCCCGTCATCGCGCAGTTCCGACAGGCCGAGCCGCTCTAACCGCTCAAGACAGGGCTGGTCTTTCAGTCCCGTTGGCCGACCGGTCGAAGCACACAGCAAAAGCCGGTGCAGCGTCGAGCGGCAGCATGTCTCCAGATAAGGTTCATCATAGGATTCAGCGGCGGATACGTCGGACATGAGTTCGCGTCTATCGTGTCCCCGCGCCTCCGCCAAGACAAAACGCCATCAGGCGTGGTCAGACGATCTGGACCTGAAGGCGGGACGCTGATGCGTCACACCACGGATTAGGGTATGGAAACGACTCATGATCGATCTCGGAACGCTCGTCACCCCGCTTCTGCACCGCTTCGACACCGAAACGGCGCATGAACTCGCCATTCACTCCCTCGCCCTCGGCCTCGGCGGTCAGGCCGCGAAGGACGTGCCCGCCCTCTCGACCCGTGCGCTTGGCCTGCGCTTTCCCAATCCGATCGGCCTGGCCGCCGGGTTCGACAAGGACGCCCGCGCCATCCGCCCGCTGGCAAAGCTGGGCTTCGGCCATATCGAGGCCGGGACCGTCACTCCCCGTCCCCAGCCCGGCAATCCGGGTCCGCGCCTGTTCCGGCTGGTTGAAGATGGCGCGATCATCAATCGTATGGGCTTCAATGGCTGCGGCGTGAACCGCTTCTGCCGCCATCTGGCCCGTCTGCATCGCCCGATGCCCAATGGCAGGGCGCGCGGCCCGATTGTGCCGCTGGGCGTGAATATCGGCATCAACAAGACCGGATCAGACCCCCTGCGGGACTATCCGGAACTCGTGGCCCGCGTGCGGCCCTATGCCGACTACATTACGATGAACCTGTCGTCACCCAACACGCCAGGTCTGCGGGATCTTCAGTCGGCAGCGATGCTCAAAGACCTTCTCGCGGCCATCAACACCCGCAATCCCGAGCGGCCGCCGCTTCTGGTGAAGCTTGCGCCGGATCTGGATGACAGCTCCTACGAGCCCATCCTTGAAGCCGCGATCGAAGGCGGCGCGCAGGGCCTGATCCTGACCAACACTACCATCGCCCGCCCGGCCACGCTCCGCGATCCGGCCGCCAGGGAAACCGGCGGCCTGTCCGGCCGGCCGCTCGCCGCACGCTCGCGGGATGTGCTGCGGATCGTTTCCAGCCTGAACAAGGGTCGGCTGGCGCTGATTTCCTGCGGCGGCATCGAAACCGGCGAAGATATTCTTGCCCGTATCCGCATGGGCGCGGACATGGTGCAGATCTATTCGTCTTTCGTGCTTCAGGGCCCGGGCATCCTGACCCGGATGAAAACGGAACTGCTCGAAGCCATGCGCCGCGACGGTTTCGAGTCCATCGCCGATGCCCATGGCGTTGACCGACCGAACTGACTCTGACCTTCCGGTTCGCGATTCAGGGCATCTTTCCTTCCCCGGAAAGGTGCCCTTTTTCATATCCCTCGGTCCTGCAATACAGCGGCAATCGAACCCCTGCCTCTGCAAACCGTTGAAAACCCACCAAGACACTGAATGGAACAACCTCGCATGACCACACGGCCTGCCGCGCGCGGCTCTTCACATCTCCGCAGCCCGCGCCCCGGAACGACTTGTGGACATATGCTGGGCGTTCTGTTTCTCGCGTTCGGACTGCTCTGCGCAGGTGTGACGGCGCCCTCCGGCCCGGCGCTGGCGGCAGCACAGACCACCGCGGCTCCGTCCAAAGATGCACCAAAAGATACGTCAAAAACCCAGCAGTCCGATCCGGCCAACTCCGGGCTCGGCTGGAACGCGGTTTCTGCATCCATCGACCACCAGCTTGATGATAGTGCCACGGTACTGCGGCAGGTGTTCACTACCCTGAACCGCAAGGACAGCAACACGGGCAACAGCGAACTCGACCAGTTGTCGTCGCAGGTCCAGAAGGTGCAGCAGAACACACAGGACGCGGTCACGCAGATCCAGTCCTATGACAACATCACCGAATCTTTTCTGAAAATTCTTGGCCCCAAGGCCGCTGACAACGAGGACGCGTCCGTCACCTCGCAGCGCCAGCGGATGCAGCAGAATTCACAGGCCGTAAAATCGGCGCTGATGCGGGCCAAGCTCTATAATCTTCAGGCCCAGCAGCTCAACACCGCCATCAATGCCCGCCGCACGCGCCTGCAACACGCTGCCCTGTCCGAACGCACGGTGTCGCCCCTCGCCCCGCGCTTCTGGAACACGCTGCTGACCGAGCGCGCCGAAAACCGCTATTCGCTGCATGCGGGCGGTGTTCTGTCAGACTGGCTTTATCTTCTGATCGGCTGTGCGATTACCTTCGTGGCCATCGGTCTCAGCTCCCCGCTGATCCTGCGTCTGCTCAAGCGCTGTGGTGCGCATTTCCGTCCCGCTACCGAAGACAGCGTGAAGGAAGCTCTCTCTGCAAGCATCATCGCCATCACGCTCAATGGCGCGCTGGAAGCCCTGATCGCTACTCTCGTCTGGTTCATCTGGGCTGCTGCGGCCCTTCCAGATGGTGGCGGCCCGATCGCTGCGATCATTGGGGAAACCGTCCCCGTCTGCGGCTTCATTATTGGCGCCGGATTACCTGTCTTCGGGCGCAGCGGCGTGCTGGCTCAGGGCAATCCCGGCGAGCGCAAGGCGCTTCGTGGCGTGGACTGGATCCTTGCGATCAGCATCCTTCTGCTGGACCTGCTTCGTGCGTTTCAGGCTCAGGATGCTTTCGGGCAGACACTTCAGCTCCTGCTGGAAATCGCCTTCTCTATCGCCATTGCTGCCTGCGCCGTGGATACATTCCGCAGGCTCAGCAACCAGAACGACACCCGCGGTTTCGCACCCTCTGCACTGGGCGTCTCCAGCCTGCTTCTGGCCGTCACGGTTATTTCCATCATGCTGGGCTATGTGGCCTTTGCTTTCACGCTCAATGGCTGGCTGCTCTCGCTGGGAACGGGCGTCGCCATCGTGACACTTCTGGGTCTGTGCTGGCGCGATGTGCTGGAGCGACTGTTCTCCGAAGGTGGGTTCTTCAGCCTGCGTCTCGTCCAGCTTGGACTGACGCAGCGCCGCCTGTCACAGATCGGCGTGATCCTCTCCGGACTTGGGAACGTTCTGCTGCTGCTGCTGCTGTTCTCCATCGCCCAGACGGACGGCAGCTTTAGCGTCGCCGACATTACCAACCGGCTCTGGCTGCTGTTTGTTGGCAACACCATCCATGGCGTGAAAATCTCCCTGGATACGGTGGTTCTCGCCATTGTTCTCGTCGTGGTCGCCTATTACGCAATCCGGCAAACGCGCTCCTGGCTGCGGGACCGCTTCTTCCCCACGACACGTCTGGACATCGGCAGCCGCACTTCGATCCTCAGCATCTTCACTTACTGCTCCTGGATTCTCGTGGGACTCGGCATCCTGTCCATCGCCGGTGTGTCCGTCCAGAATCTGACATGGGTCGTCAGTGCGCTCTCGGTTGGTATCGGTTTTGGTCTGCAATCCATTGTGCAGAACTTCGTCTCTGGCGTGATTCTCATGGCGGAACGTCCCGTGCGCGTCGGCGACATGGTCGAGATTGCTGGTACACGTGGCGACGTTAAACGCATCAGTATCCGCGCTACTGATATCGGCCTGAGCGACGGCTCGACCATGATCGTTCCGAACTCCCAGTTCATCACCACCAGCATCAAGAATGCGACGCTGAGCGGCGCAACCGGCGTTCTGACCCTGACATTCAAGATTCCTCTGACGACCGATCCGGACAAGGCGAAGGCCATGCTGCTGGAAGTCGCGGCCCAACGTGACGAAGTCCTCGCAACGCCGTCGCCAAAAGTCCGTGTTAGCGCGATTGCCGGCGACAGTCTGACCATGACCCTGAGCGTCGCACTCATCTCGGCTCGCGACGGGGGCAGTGTTCAGGATTCCATTCTTTTTGACGTCTTCCGCCGTTTCCATGCCGAAGACGTCGCTATCACAACAGCCTGATCGGAAAATACTTCCGGGACTCCGGGAAATACTCGATTTCCCGGCGGACTGGTCTTAAGGTCAGTCTGTCCAGCGAGGCCAGGATCCACACCGATGCCATCCCCGACACATATTTCCGGAGACAAAACGCCCGGTCAGGTCTTTCACCTGCCCGTCCGGTCCAAAACGCTTTCCATGGCGGAAGCTGCTGCTCATCTCGGTTTGCCGGAACGCAGAATGAAACTGCTCTCCCTGCTCGGGACAGGCCCCGCACGCGCCAATACTCCGGACGGCAAAGTGGCCTATCGCCGCGAAGACCTGGAACTCTACCTCACGGCCCTGCACGAAAAAGCCGATATCTCTGGCACAGAAATGATACGCCGCCGCGCTCAGGCAGCCGCAACGCGACAGCGCGCACTGGAACTCGTCCAGATCGGCAGCAAGACCGGCTTTCCCGATCCCGACCCGTTTATGATGCTGGCTACCGGAGCGGATGCCCGCCACCACGCCTGCTTTTTCGTTATCAAGGTTATGGCGCTGTTTGGACTGATCATGCTCTGCATCTCGTCCACCCCGCTGCTACGGGCACATTTCAACTGACGGGCCACTCCTGACCCGTCAGCCCAGTGGCTCATCATTCAAAGCCGCAGAGCACGGCCTTTCCAATACCCTTGCCGCTTTCGAGCATTTCATGCGCCCGACGCAGATTGGCAATGTTAATCGGCCCTAGCACTTCATGCAGGGTCGTCTTCAAAAGACCCGCCTCTACAAGAGAGGAAACCTGTCCCAGAATCCGACCTTGCACCGGCATGTCCGGCGTCTCGAATATGGGGCGGGCAAACATGTATTCCCAATGCACCGAAAGGGATTTGCGCTTGAAGGGCATGATGTCGAATTCGCCCGGATCGTCGATCAGAGCCAGCGCCCCCTGCGGCGCCAGAGAACGCACGATCGCGTCCCGATGCTCGCCCGAGGCCGTCAGACCCGCAACATAACGCACCTGCGGAATCCCAATTCGCGCCAGTTCCTGATCCAGCGGACGGCGATGATCAATGACATGATGCGCGCCCATCGCATGGCACCAGTCCGTTGTCTCCGGACGGGACGCCGTGGCAATAACCGTCAGACCCGTCAGACGGCGCGCAATCTGCGTCAGGATCGATCCCACGCCACCAGCCCCGCCAACAATCATGATTGCATCCGGGTTTTCCATCTCACCCAGCCGCACACCAAGCCGGTCGAACAGCAACTCCCAGGCCGTCAGGGCCGTCAGAGGCAAGGCGGCAGCTTCTGCATCTGACAGGCTCTTCGGAGCCAGCGCGATCAGACGTTCATCAACAGCCTGAAACCGCGCATCACTCCCCTGCCGATTGGCCGTGCCTGCATAAAAGACCCGGTCCCCGGCCCGAAAACCCCGGACCTGGCCACCCGTCGCAACGATGGTGCCCACCGCGTCATAACCCAGAACCCGAGGCTCATCATCCGGCGGATCCATCGACCTCAGCTTGGTATCGACGGGATTGACCGAGACTGCCCGGATTTCCACAACAACGTCCCGCGGCCCCGGAACAGGGGTTGGAATGTCGAGTTCGACCAGCGCATCCGCCTCGTCCATGCGGGTCGCACGTCTGTGCCCGAAAGCTTTCATCGGAATGATCCTTCAATCCAGCGAGCCGAAAGCGAATGCTTCAGCCCTGACGGTCCATCAGCATATTCGTCACCGCGGCCTTGAAGGGCAGAAGCCGGTTAGCAACTGCCAACCCGGCCCGGCGCGCCATCAGGAACGGCGCTTCGTCACGGGTATAAACCGTCGCAATCGCATTGGTTGCTGCAAAGAGCGGCGCCGTTGAAAGGCGGTGCGTGCGCTCGAAACGCGACAGAACAGACGGATCGCCCGCATCCCCCGGACCGTCCGCAATCGCCCGGGCCAGAACTTCCTGCCCCTTCAGCCCCAGATTGAACCCATGCGCCGTAATGGGATGCATCCCCACAGCCGCATCCCCGATCAGGGCAAGGCGCGGTGCTTGGAAACGATGGGCATAAACTGCCTTGAGGGGATAGACACAGCGCGCGCTTTCCAGCGTCATCTGCCCCATCCGACCCTGTGTTCGGGAAGTGATATCCTCGCTGAAAGCCTTGCCATCCAGCGCCTTGAGACGCGCGATTTCATCCGGCTCCAGCGTCAGAACCAGCGATGAGCATGCTCCGGGCCGCCCGTCAGGTGCAACCGGCAGAAGAGCGATCGTCTGCCCTTCGTCAAACCACTGGAGCGCCGTGTTGGCATGGGGCTCCGGATGCCGCAGGCGGCAGACCATGATATTACGCTGGAAATCATGCACGATCGCGCCGATCCCGGCCTCGGTCCGCAGACGCGAGAAGCGCCCGTCCGCCGCAACCAGCAGATCGGCCTCGATCCGCTCCCCACTTGCCAGAACCACACCAGCCGACCGCGTATCATGCCAGGAGCTGGCAATGCTTTCCCCGGCTCTGATGTCCACACCCGGCGTTCGCGATGCGACGCGGTACAGGGCACGACGGATCAGGTGGTTCGCCACCATATGTCCAAGCGCATCAGGACCATCGGTCGGCGCATCGAACAGAAGCGGCGGATTTCCCGTTTTCCCGGTCTCAATCCGGGCCGTATACATCGGGCAGATGCTGTCCGCAGGGATTTCCTCCCACGCACCAACAGCTTTCAGCCATTCCGACGCATGATGCGTCAGCGCGATTTCCCGGCCGTCAAACGGTGGATCGGCCAACACATTCGCTGGCGACCGCTCGACAACACAGACCTTCCGGCCGTCACGCCCAAGCGAAATGGCGCAGGCCAGACCAACAGGCCCCCCACCGGCCACAATAACGTCGTAACGCATCAGATCAGCCGGCATCGGCAGGGAACTTGATAGCGTCTCCCTTCCACACAGCCATGTAGTCGTCGATGTCCGGGCGCTTGCGTTCATCCGAATGCTTGGCTGGCGTTCCTACGAACAGGAACCCGGCCAGACGGTGCGGCTCGGGCAGACCCAGCGATTCCAGAAGCACGCGATCCTCGCAGAACGGACCCGTCACCCACATGCCGCCGAATCCGGCAGCGTGCAGTGCGTTCAGGACGTTCATTGCCCCCGCCGCCACGGCCATCTCCTGCTCGACGACCGGGATCTTCCCCTCCGGCTGCAGATGCATGCCGAGCGCGATGATCATCGGCATGTTGGAAAAGCGGTGATGACGCTTGGTTTTCTTGGCGTCGGGCGCATCAGGCTCCTGCCGTCCCATCGCTTCGACCACGAGATCGGCAAAAGCCTCGCGATGCTTGCCCTTGATGACCGTGTAGCGCCAGGGCCGCATCTTCCCGTGATCCGGAGCCCGGAGCCCGGCGGATAGGATGGTTCGGAGTTCATCCCCCTTCGGCGGAGGCTCGACGAGATGGTCCGTCGAGGCGCGGGAGAGAAGGACGTCGAGGGGGGAATGATGATGTGCCATAGTCAGGAAATATGGCCCGATCTCCCCTCCCCGCCAAGGGCATTTTCCAGACTCCGCCATTCTCAAGGAATAGTGACGCCGCCCCATCCCGGTCGATACGGATCGGCATCTTCTGCGTACAGGATTTTTCTCGCTGTCTGCCCGTGAATTTTGCAGGCATGTTGACCAGACAGCGTGGAAATCCGCGCCGCGCTGGTGTAGCAGGAACGTCATGAACGAAATCCGTCACGCCCGTCTGCATCGCGCAACCAGCGAAACCGACATCACCCTTGCCCTCACTCTTGATGGACAGGGCCGCTCCGACGTGGACAGCGGCATCGGTTTTTTCGACCATATGCTGACGGCACTGGCCAAACATGGCGGTTTCGACCTTGAGCTGAAGGCCAAGGGAGACCTGCATATCGACGGGCACCACACCGTCGAGGATGTTGGCATCGTCTTCGGGCAGGCCTTCCGTCAGGCCATTGGTGACAAGCGTGGCATCGAGCGGTTCGGCCATGCTCTCGTGCCGCTGGACGAAGCCCTGTGCGAAGCCGTCGTGGATATTTCCGGCCGCCCCTACCTCGCTTGGAACGTCGTCTTTCCCCGCGAGAAGATCGGCACGATGGACACGGAGCTGTTCGAAGAATTCTTCCGCGCCTTCGCCATGTCCGCCCATATCGCCCTGCACCTGACCTGCAAGGCGGGCACCAACGCCCACCACATCGCGGAAAGCGGCTTCAAGGCTGTTGCCCGCGCCCTCAAGGTCGCAGTCTCGCATGATCCCCGCTCGGCAGGCGCCATCCCGTCGACCAAAGGCGTGCTGTGAAGCTTTACATTCCCTGCACAAAGCCGGATGCGCTTGGCCCGCAGATGCCCGTCATGGTGCAGGACGGCTTTTCATGGCGCGTCCTGTTCTTCGGCTGGTTTGGCCTTCTGACGTATGGCGCATGGATTTCCGCAATGCTGGCAGCCACGGCAACCATGATCACGCTGCATGTTTTCATGGGTTTCTGGTCCCGGCTCGACCTGATCGTGGCCATCCATGCCGTACTCGCCAGCTTCACGGCTGAGATCCGCCTATGGGAACAGCGCCTGAATGGCCGTATTACCGGCATGCCGATCGCAGCCCCCAACCGGGACATCGCTCTCCTGCGCTGGATGGACCAGCAGCAATACGCCGCCCCTTACGGCAGCACATCTCCGGAGTTCCCATGCGCGTCGTCGTAATTGACTACAATGGCGGGAATCTCGCCTCGGCCGCCCAGGCAACCCGTAAAGCTGCCGCCCGCAAGGGGATCGAAGCCGACGTCCTCATATCGCGCGATATGACTGACATCTTGAGCGCAGACCGCCTGATCCTCCCCGGACAGGGCGCTTTTGCCGACTGTGCCCAGGGCCTGGGCCCCGAGCTGCGTAACATCCTCGAAACCGCAACCGCCAACGGAACCCCGTTCCTCGGCATCTGCGTCGGCATGCAGCTCATGTGCGAATACGGCCTCGAACATGGCCGCACCGAAGGGCTGGGCTGGATTTCCGGCAATATCCGCCGCATGGATGAAGCCGCCAGTGCTGGTCTTCGCCTGCCGCATATGGGCTGGAATACGCTGGACTTCACGCCGGGCGCGCATCTCCTGACGGATGGTCTCACGCCCGGCAATCACGGCTATTTCGTTCATTCCTATGCGCTGCATGATGGCGCGGACAGCGACTTGGTCGCAACCGCGCAGTACGGCACGCAGGTCCCGGCCATCGTCGCACGCGGCAATCGCTGCGGCACGCAGTTCCACGTTGAAAAGAGCCAGGATGTCGGCCTGACCATCCTCGGCAACTTCCTGCGGTGGACCTCATGACGATCACATGCGAACGGGTTGTCTCGTCTTTCTCGCCTGAAGATCTTGATGCCCTGATCGAAGCCACGTCTGCTGGCATTCTGGATGGTGGCGGCTTCGGGTGGCTCCAGCCCCCCGGTCATCAGGCTCTGGCGCGTTATTTCGAAGGCCTGCTGCTCGTGCCGGAGCGCAGCTTCTACGTCGTGCGTGAGAACGGAGTGATCTGCGGTGCGGGCCAGCTCGTCCGGCCCCCGGCAAGTTATGAAGCCCATGCGGCAACCGCCAACCTGACCGGCTTTTTCGTGGCGCCCTATGCCCGGGGCCGCGGTCTGGGTCATGCACTGCTGGAAGGCATGCTCAAGGGCGCAAGAGCCATTGGCTGCAAGGTTGTAAACTGCGACATCCGCGAAACGCATGTCGCCGCTATCGGGCTGTTCCGGGCGTTCGGTTTCGAACACTGGGGCACCCATCCCTATTATGCACGGATCGGAGGGCAGACGGTGCGCGGACTTTTTCTCTCAAAACTTCTGGCAAACGAGAACGAGGCCGCCCGCTGGCAGTCGAGCATCGCTATGCCTGATGCCAGCGCCTCGGTGTCCAGCCATAACGCTGAACCCCAGGCAGCAGCTCCGGCACATGGCCTGACGCTCTACCCGGCTATCGACCTCAAGGACGGCGCCTGCGTCCGCCTGCGCCGCGGCGAAATGGAAGATGCCACCCATTATTCCGACGATCCCGGAGCACAGGCCAAGCTCTTCGCCGAAGCCGGTTGCCGTCATCTGCATGTCGTTGATCTGAACGGTGCCTTCGCGGGTCGTTCCACCAATATCCCGGCCATTGAATCCATCGTGAAGGCCACAAGCCTTCCCGTACAGCTCGGCGGTGGCATCCGGGATATGGCCGCCATTGAACGCTGGCTCGAAGCGGGTGTCTCGCGCGTCATTCTCGGCTCCGTGGCCGTCAAGGACCCCGAACTAGTCCGACAGGCTGCCCGCGCCTTCCCGGGCCGGATCGTGGCTGGCATTGATGCCCGACAGGGCCGCGTCGCCACCGAAGGCTGGGCCGAAGTCTCCGAACTGGAAGCCAACGACCTCGCTTTGCGCATGGAAGATGCCGGTGTCGCCGCCGTGATCTTCACCGAAATCACCCGCGACGGCATGCTGGCCGGGCTGGATCTGGACCAGACCGCCGACATGGCCCGTCGCCTGTCCATCCCCGTCATCGCCAGCGGCGGCGTTGGCAGCCTGGAACACCTCAAGGCCCTGCGCGATGTTGCTCGCGAGGTGCCCGGCATCTCCGGCGCCATCGTCGGTCGTGCCCTGTATGATGGTCGCATCTCGCTCAAAGACGCGCTGGACGTCCTCGGTTCATGCTGAAACTCCGCGTCATTCCATGCCTGGACGTCAAGGATGGTCGCGTCGTCAAAGGCGTAAACTTCGTCTCCCTGCGCGATGCCGGTGACCCCGTCGAACAGGCTAAGCTCTACGATGCTGCTGGCGCCGACGAACTCACGTTCCTCGACATCACGGCAAGCGTCGAAAACCGTGACACCATCCTCGACGTCGTCCGCCGCACGGCTGAGGCCATCTGCCTGCCTCTCACCGTGGGCGGTGGCGTGCGCACCTGCGAAGACATGCGCCGCCTGCTTCTGGCGGGTGCAGACAAATGTGCCGTCAATTCGGCGGCCATTAAAAATCCGGAGCTGATCCGCGAAGCTTCCGAACGCTTTGGCAGCCAGTGCATCGTCGTCGCCATTGACGCACGATCCAATGGACGGGGCGGCTGGGAAGTCTATGCCAAGGGCGGCCGCGAACCCACGGGGCTAGACGTCGTGGAGTGGGCGCGGAAAATGCAGGATCTGGGCGCAGGCGAAATCCTGCTTACCAGCATGGACCGCGACGGCACCCGCGCAGGCTTTGACCTCGACCTTCTGCGCGCGGTCTGCAACGCCGTGACCGTCCCGGTCGTCGCTTCGGGTGGCGTGGGCGAACTACAGCATTTCGTGGAAGGCGCTGAAGTCGGCGCAAGTGGCCTTCTGGCGGCAAGTGTGTTCCACTTCGGTCAGTTCCGCATCGATGAAGTCAAGAACGCGCTGAACAAGGCCGGTCTGCCGGTCAGGCTTGGAGAGTAAGATCATGGGAAAACCCGCCACCAAACCGGCTCCGAAGCCTTCAAAGCAGCAGGACGACAAGAAGTCAGATCTTCTGCAGGAACAGGTTCTTCAGCGCCTTTACGACACGGTACAGTCCCGTCGCGGCACCGACCCGTCCCTCAGCCATTCCGCTCGCCTGATGTCCCGCGGCCGCAACAAGATCGCCCAGAAATTCGGCGAAGAAGCCGTCGAATGCCTGATCGAAGCCGTGAACGGCAACCGCAAGGAACTGATCGGTGAAAGCGCGGACGTCCTGTACCACCTGATCGTTATGTGGGTGGATGCTGGCGTGTCCCCAGAAGACGTCTGGACGGAACTCAAGCGTCGCGAAGGCACGAGCGGCATCGCCGAAAAAGCAGCACGCCCCAAGGAAAAGCTCGGCTGAACAGGAAGCAGACCATGACCTACGATCCCGGCAACATCTTCGCCCGCATCCTGCGCAAGGAAATTCCAGCACGCACGGTCTATGAAGACGACTTCGCCCTTGCCTTCCACGACATCGCCCCTCAGGCCCCGATCCACGTTCTGGTCATTCCCAAGGGCCCATACGTCTCCATCGCCGATTTCGGCGCAACAGCCTCCCCTGGAGAAATCACGGGCTTCTGGCGCGCCGTCTCGAAAATCGCCGAAGAGCAGGGCCTGACCCACGAAGGCTTCCGCCTCATCAGCAATTCCGGCCCGAATTCCGGGCAGGAAGTCCCCCACTTCCACGTCCATATGTTCGGCGGAAAGAGCCTCGGCCCTCTCCTGACGCAGAAAAATTCCTAAATAACACTTGACAAGACCTGAAGGGCCCCCTATTAAGCCCTTCGCCTCGTCCCATTCGTCTAGAGGCCTAGGACACTGCCCTCTCACGGCGGCAACAGGGGTTCGAATCCCCTATGGGACACCAAATTTATTTGGCAATGCTATCAAGCACTTACCGCCAAACTAGGCCCTCCATTACAAAAATTAAGTAGCGATTTTGGACCAATGACGATTCCGTCTCATTTCGGAGTTCGTCTCATGGCCCGTATAAAGTCCGCCGAGAATGCCAAAGATCCTGCAACAGGACGGCCCCTGCCTGATGGCGTGAGTTGCCGAGGGCCCAGGCAATACAGGGCCCGCAAGCTGGTCAACGGCCAGCGGATCATCAGAACATTTGACACCGCCCGTCTTGCCCGTGCGTGGCTCGAGGAAACCTCGGTCAAAGTGCGCGAAGGGCGTCATATCGACGTCCGGGCCTTGGACGGCCTCATGCTCCGAGCCCTGATCGAGCGCTACCGTGACGAATGCATGGCTCACCGCGACGCTGACCGGACAGGCCATATCCCGGCACTGCTTCGCGATACCATCGCAGACCTGAAGCTCTCTCGCCTGACAGTTCCAGCAGTTCGAGGCTTTCGCGACCGTCAGGGCAAGGATCTGGCTGCTGCGACAGTCGTCAAGCGGCTCAATCTCCTAGCCTCCATCCTCAATCATGCCATGAGCGAATGGGATGTCCCGCTCTCGCTGAATCCGGCTTCAGGCCGCATGATCAAGCGGCCGACAGGCGCCGATCGCAAGCGCAATCGACGACTGCAGGAAGACGCCCCGGAGGGCCCAACGCCCCCTACTGCTCCCAACACGACAGAATCCAGCGAATATGACCGCCTGCTTGCCGCAGTGACGTCCGAAAGCCATCCAGACGACGTCTGGTTTGTGAGATGGGCCATTGAGCAGGCCACCCGATTAGGCGAAGCCGCGTCCCTCCGCTGGCGCGATGTTAATCTTATGGCACGAACAATTTCGCTCCGACACACAAAGACCCTGCATCTTGCCGAGGAAAAGGGCCCGGAACTGCGCCCGCTGATGCCCGGGGCGCGAGCACTGCTCTACGACAAGCTGAACACGCTTTCTGCTTCACCTGATCCGGATGACCTGATCTTCCAGATCGGCGATGAACGCGCTTTTTCAGTGCGATACGGTCGTCGTGTTAAAAAAGCAGGGCTTGACGATCTGACGTTTCACGACCTCCGGCATGAAGCCACTAGCCGTCTTGCCAGATTTTTCCCCAATCCCCTGGATCTGTGCAGGGTCACCGGGCATCGCGATCTCAAAAGCCTGGATCGCTACTACCAGCCCGTACTGACAACCCTTGCTGAGGACGCAGAAGAGCGCGCTCGTCTGCTTGGATACATCTACGATCGGGAAGAAAGCGCTATCAAATAGATGCGACACGCCAAACATGCATACGAACACAGGACATCTCTCCGCTTGACATGATTTGTCATATTTATCCATGTGCGGAAAATCTCTCTAGCCAGAAACAGGAAATGCTTTTCGGAAATAGATTTCGTGACGACCTCAAATTTCTCGAGGTCGTTTTCCTGTTTGATTTATAAACACGTCTTCTTACTTTGAGGAATATACAGACCAGCAGTGAGACACGGACGTGGACAGACCAGATTACGACACCTCCCTTGCGGTCATGACTTCGAAGGAGGCCGCAGAATACCTCCGGATATCGTATGATGGTTTCCGGACGATGCGATCGCGCGGTCAGGGACCTGCCGTCTTTATTGCACTCGGCAGACGACTGCGCTTTCGCAAGCAAGACCTTGATGCATTTCTTGCCTCGCGCGTTCAATACGACGACCGCGTTTCAGACCCGGGCCACGGTAAAGGTGTTTCTGCAGGCTCTGATCAAAACGCCGTTTTGGTAAAGCGCAAGAGAGGTCGGCCCCGCTCCACAGGCCAGATCGTCCTCATGCCGGTCTCCTTTTATGCAAAGGCCAGTCTTCTGCTCGCCCTGGCTATTGCCGGATGCATGATCAGTCTTTTGTTTTCCTGAAAAAGTCCTCGTTGTCCCGGAAAGAGTGAGCTTCAATCATGAGCGTCTCCAAAGCTATAAGCAGTGCCAATCCTAATCCTTTGGACGGCCTCCCGCATTGGCACGTGGAGACGCCTCACATTCTGCAGGCCGCTCTTTCAGAAGCTGGAAATTTTGAACTGGCTCAACGCACCATCGCTCAAACGCTGTTGCCTCGCTTTCCGCGCTGGACGGAGACATGTAGCGCCTTAAACGAGCAGGTTAGGCGCGTTCCGCTGCCAGACGCAGTTCATCAGAACTACCTGTGTGCGAATACACGGCAAGCACGTAATGTTCTGACCTGGCTGCTCAAACCGGGCTGGGAGACGCGCTTTGACCTGCTCCCGACCTCTATCCGCCCCTGGATCATCAGAGATGGCGTGACCGAAAAGGTTTTTGCAGTCCTGTGGCTTGAGGATCCAGTCATCCTAGGAAAACGGGCCAGAAGTGCGCCGCAGTGTTATGCGGATCTCGCGGAGAGTCTGATAGGAAAATTCCTGGGAGCCATACCGCAGCCCCCTGAAACACTCATCCCTACGCCTTGGGGGACACATGTTGAGACCACTTCCGGAACCGCACCGGTCGATCTGCACTTTCTCAATTGTGCATTATCGAAGCTTCTCGCAGAGCAGCCCATCCTTAATGAACGTCTCGACGAGGGGTTATCGATTCCTAGGAGAAACAAGCTGCTCTTTAATATCGTGCGTTTCCGGTTTCGGAAAGTCGCGTCGTATAAGACTATTGTACGCTTTGCTTATCAGGAAAACAGACGTTTTACGTCTCCCTTAAAGCGCGCGAATGTCCGGCAGATGTGCGAGCGTATTCATGCATATCGAACACTTCAGGCCGAGAAGGCTGCTCGCGACAGCATCCCGGGCCGGGACCGACAGGCCGCAGCAGGCCCTGAAAGTGCACGACGCGTCTCTGAACAATTTCGCAAACGGGTCCTCGACACCGTCCGCACGTGGCCAGCGAGTGTAAAGCTCACAGCGAAAGCGGTGTCCGAAAAAGCCGGGATGTGCGAGAGTACCGCGCGGAAATACTTGCGGCTTTTGTCAAGGGCGACGACAGCCTCGACCGGTAAGACGCTTCCCCCCTCTGGTAGTCGTCTTAAAAAAGATAAGAATCTTTATAATCCTGCTCAGACTTTTTGCCGCGAGGCCGAGATGACGGATTGCCTGTATTATGAATCGCACCTCACCAGGCAAAACCGGCGGGGTGCGCAGCCGGAAATGCCGCGAACACCGCTCTCAAGCTGGACCAACGCTACGGTTACCTGGGCATATCGGGCATCGGAACTGGCTTATGAAGACGCGTCACGGCGCGCGAAAGCCAGAACTAAGGCCCGCAGCCGGAAAGTGCTGAAGCACGAGTTAGGAATTGCGGGGGTTCAGGAGAATAAGGCGAAGTTAGAGGACGCGATTGCCCTGGCACGAATGAAATTCGAGGATCTACGCCAGATCAGAGAGACTTTGATTTCTCCCTCAGCTTTTTTCAAATACCTCGATTATATCGAATTTCGGTCTATTTACGCACTTCGGCAGGCATACAGGACCGGGGCCATTGCGAGAGCGATGCAACAGAGCAGAATGGCTACAAAGACGTATGGACGAATGCTTCACCTTCGAGTTGAAGCCGCCATTCAGATGAGCCCATGAAGATCAGCCCCCATTTTGAAGGCATCCATTCCAGGTTTTTGCTTATCGCCACCCTGCACTCTCAGCTTGTCAGTAGGGGCCGTTTTTCGGACCCCTCGGTAGTGCTGATGGCCACGGTAACCAGAAGAATAAATGCAACATCAGCTGTCATATAGCGCGTAGAGAGCATCTATTTCCTTAGCTTGGCAACATGCGACATTCATTTCTAACGCGACCCATTGATCAGGTCACCCGGAGATTAGACCATCATTACACAGATCAGTGGAAATTTCGTGATGCCACGACGATCTTCTCGGACTGTGTTTCCTGCCGTTCTCTGCCAACGCTGTGCAGAGAACGGTTCCCGACATCAGCCAAAAGCGCAGAGAAATCGATGATCTCGCGGGCGACGAGATGCACGACCTCGCCTTCCTTCTGAAGACGACCCTTTACGCCCAACATCTGGCTGGACAGCACGACGCGTCGGTATTTCTCGAACATATCCGGCCAGACAATGACATTCAGCGCGGCGGTCTCATCTTCCAGAGTGAGGAACACCACACCTTCGGCCGAGCCCGGACGCTGACGCACCAGCACAAGCCCTGCTGCCGTCAGTCGGCGTCCGTCCTTTGCGTCCAGCGCCTGTCGGCAGGACACAATGCCCTGTTCGGACAAATCGCTGCGCAGGAAGGCCAGTGGATGGTCCCGCAGGGTCAGGCCGGTCCGGTTGTAATCGCGTGTCACTTCGGCCCCGTCCTGCATGGGGCGAAGCAGCACATCGGGTTCCTCTGCCTCGCGTTCCACAATTGCCGCAGCAAACAGTGGCAAGGGCTCGTCACGCAGAGCTTTGATAGCCCAAAGCGCTTCACGTCGTGCGAGACTGAAAGCCGGCCGGAAGGCGTCCGCCTCGGCAAGATGCGTCAACGAGGCTGCTTTCACTCCTGCCCGACGCCACAGATCGTCTACCGATGTGAACGGTTTTGCACCCCGCGCGATAACGATCCGTGCGGCCTCATCATTGGCAAGTCCCTTCACCAGGCGCATGCCCAGCCGGACCGCAAATCTGCCCTCTCCTGTCTCCGGCCCCTCGAGCGTACTGTCCCATCGTGACGCGTTGACGCAGATTGGCCTGATCTCAACGCCATGCGCGCGCGCGTCCCGTACAAGCTGGGCCGGTGCATAAAACCCCATCGGCTGGGAATTGAGCAGGGACGCCAGAAACACATCGGGATGCCTGCATTTCATCCAGGACGAGGAATAGGCAAGGATTGCGAAACTTGCCGCGTGGCTCTCCGGGAAACCGTACGACCCAAAGCCCTCAAGCTGCTGGTAAATCCGTTCGGCAAATTCTTCCGGGTAACCTTTGCGCTTCATGCCTTCGACCAGCCGGGTCTGAAACTGGGAGACAGTGCCCGTATTCTTGAACGTCGCCATGGCACGCCGTAACTGATCCGCCTCGCTGGCCGAAAATCCTGCGCAGACCATCGCGACCTGCATCGCCTGCTCTTGAAACAGCGGGATGCCAAGGGTCTTTTTCAGCACCTTCTCCAGTTCAGGTGTCGGATACTCTTCCGGCTCAAGTCCCTCGCGCCGTCTCAGGTAAGGATGGACCATATCCCCCTGAATGGGCCCAGGCCGCACGATCGCAACTTCAATGACCAGATCATAGAAAACGCGAGGCTTGAGGCGCGGCAGCATGGACATCTGCGCCCGGCTCTCGATCTGAAACACCCCGATCGTATCGGCCTTGCGGATCATTCCATATGTGCGCGGATCCTCAGCCGGAATGGTCGCCAGCGTAAAATGCTGGCCTTTGTGTTCGGCCAGAAGGTCGAGCCCTTTCTTCATGCAGGTCAGCATCCCCAGCGCCAGACAGTCGACCTTCATGAATTTCAGGACGTCGATATCATCCTTGTCCCACTCGATGATCTGCCGGTTCTCCATGGCCGCGGGCTCCACCGGGACCAGTTCATCCAGCCGGTCATGGGTCAGCACGAAGCCGCCGGGATGCTGGGAAAGATGGCGTGGCACGCCCATCAGGCAGCGGGCCAGATCCAGGGTCAGACGGACGCGGCGGTCGGAGAGATCGATGCCGGTGTCCGTCAGCGTGTCTGTTTCCAGCTTTCGCCCCCAACCCCAGATCTGCCCGGAGAGCGTGCGGATCAGATCTTCGGGAAGCCCCATGACCTTGCCGACATCCCTTAACGCACCCTTGGCGCGATAACGCGTTACGACAGCCGTCAGGGCTGCGCGGTCCCGGCCATAGTGACTGTAGACCCACTGGAGCACCTCTTCCCGGCGCGCATGTTCGAAGTCCACGTCGATATCCGGTGGCTCGCGCCTCTCCTCGCTGATGAAGCGCTCGAACAACAGGTTGTTCCGGGCCGGATCGATGGCCGTGACACCCAGCACGTAGCAAACAGCACTATTGGCGGCCGAACCCCGCCCCTGACACAGAATACCCTGTGACCGGGCGTAACGGACGATGCTGTGCACCGTCAGAAAGTAGGGTGCATAATCCATGCGTGCGATCAGGGCGAGTTCATGATGAAGGCTCCTGCGAACCTCGTCAGGGATCCCCTCGGGATAGAAACTGTCCGCTCCTTTCCAGGTCAGAGCTTCAAGGGCCTGCTGCGGCGTCTGGCCCGGAACAGAAACTTCATCCGGATACTGGTAGGCCAGATCATCAAGGCTGAACCTGCAGCGTTTCATGATAGTCACGGATCGCGCAACGGCTTCCGGATACCGGCTGAACAGCCGGGCCATTTCTTCAGGCGGTTTCAGGTAGCGGTCCGCATGGCGTTCGCGGGCAAATCCGGCGTCGTCGATGGTGGTGTTGTGCCGGATACAGGTGACGACATCCTGCAGAATGCGCCGGTCGTAGGTATGAAACAGCACGTCATTGGTTACGACCGTCGGCACTTTTGCCTGATGCGCCAGGTTCGCCAGTTCATAAATCCGCATCTGGTCATTGGGACGTCGGAGCAGCGTCAGCGCCATAAAGGCGCGATCGGTAAAGATGTCTTTCAGTTTGCGCAGATGCAGAGCGCATGCGTCATCAGCCACGTCTGGAATCAGGATGACAAGCAGCCCCTCACCCCAGTGAACCAGATCCTCCCAGACCAGATGGCACTTACCCTTCCCGGCGCGGGCCTTGCCGATGGTCAGCAGGCGGCACAACCGTCCATAAGCAGCGCGGTCGGTCGGATAGGCCAACACAGGCGGGAAATCGGTAAAGTCGAGGCGACAGCCGACAACCAGCCGAATTCCGGCCACTTTCGCTGCAACATGGGCCTGCACCATGCCAGCCAGAGAATTGCGATCACAGATCCCGAGCGCCTCGATTCCAAGGGCTTTCGCCTCCTCAAACAGCTCGATGGGCGACGAGGCTCCGCGCAGGAACGAGAAATACGTCGTGACCTGCAACTCGGCATAAGGCGGTGCCGGGGACGTCATCCAAAGATGCCATGCAGAAACCAGGCCTGCGATCCGGTCTCGCCATGTTCACCATCCCCCGCGCGGTAGAGCCAGAACCGCTCTCCGCTCGTGTCTTCCACCCGGAAATAATCCCGGGCGATGGTCAGTTCGGTGTCATCCTTCCACCACTCCCCGAAAACCCGTTCCGGGCCATCCGCGCATTTCACCTTGCGCCGTACGCCACGCCAGATGAAGAACAACGGCGGCTGGTCGGGGAGTTCTGCCATGGCCTGCACCGGTTCGGGACGCGGCAGCAGCCGGGTGGGACGTGGCCAGTGATCAGGCCAGTCTTTACCCTCTTCCGGGGCGAGAGCCGACACACGGCAGAAAGACCTTTCGGGGAGATCGCTCTCCACCGCGGCAAACCGATAGAGCGCGTGGGTGCCAACCCGATTGGCCAGCGTGTCGATCAGGTCGGAAACATCGCTTTCTTCTTCTTCGATCAGGGAAGAGACCGTCTGGCGCCGGTCCATCGGCTCGGCCAGTGTGGCAATCAGAACCATACGCTCAATGCCGAAACCGGGATCGATGGTCTCGATCTTCTCACACAGCAGCCGGGTCAGACGTTTAATATCCCGCACCGGCGTCGCCGTGGCCACGCGAACAGCTTCGGTACGGCTGTCGACACGGTTCAATAGCAGATCAAGACGCCGTACACCCTGCCCGCGCTCGTCCAGCTTTTTACACAGCACAGGAACCAGCTTGCCGATAGAGCGGGCGATTGTCTCCGCCGCCGCGATCGGCTCGGCAAAGTTTCGCACCACCTGCACCGGGTCAACGGGCCGGATCGGGATGATGGCTTCATTCACGCGACCGAAGGCCTGATCCAGTCTACGGGCTATGTCGGGGCCAAAGCGCAGTGTCAGCGGGGCCCGCGGCATCGCAGCGAGCGGGCCAATCCGCGACACCCCTAGCGCTATCAGCCCTTCGATACTCCTGGGGGGCAGACGCAGGGCTTCAATGGGTAAGTCAGAAAGGACGGAAGCCACGTCCCCCTGCGGCACGATAGTCAGCGACGCTTGGCCATAACGTGCGAGCGCGTGAGCGGCGCCCCACGTTTCGGCTATGGCTACTTTTGCTCTGAAGCCGGAACTGGACAGACGATGGATCATGTCCGTGAGCATGGTGCACTCACCACCATGAAGATGGTCGGCTCCCGTGGTATTCAGAACCAGACCATCCGGCGGATCGGTTGCGACGAGAGGGGAAATCCGGTGCTGGAACCACAAGGCCAGCTTTTCCAGCCCCTGCCGGTCGCCTTCGGGATCGGCATCCATGAGGACCAGATCCGGATAGAGCGCCTGCGCCTTGGCGACCGGTGTGCCAGGACGCAGACCCAGCCTGCGGGCCGCCAGATCAACCGACAGCACAACGCGACGACGCCCCTCCCGCCCTACCAGCGCCAGAGGGAGATCAGGCGCTGGCGCGTCGTGCCCCAGCCGTTTCCTGATCCGGTCTGTTGGCCAGAGCGGCAGGTAAAGCGAGACCACCCGCGAGACAACGACTGTAGGCGAGCCTCCCTTTGGCATCGCAGGCCTCCACTTCAAAATCAGCACATTCGCCCGCACGGGCTCGGATCAGTTCCAGCAACCAGCGGGGTCGGCCCACTCCCGGCACCGGCAACCCAACCGAGGGTAATACGGACACCCGCCAGCGCGTGGCGCTCGCCGTCGGCTGACCAAAATCAGCAGCCTCGGTCTGACGGCGCCAGCGCCGGATCGCGAGGCCAAGCGCACCGGATGTTTCGGCCGCCAGTTGCAGGCGACGGGACGCCGTCATCGACAGACGCGCCACGTCTGCGACCACGGCCCCAAGACCGCCATGCCGCAGCCCTTCCTCGAAACATGACAGAACGTCAGCTTCCGAGGCGGCCTCGACATAGATGACCCTTCGGCCAGACAATCCGGCCTGTTTGAGCGCGGGACCAAACACATCCTGGCGAGTGACGATCCACAACACCTTGCCGCGTGTGCGGGCCGCAATCCCGGCGACGAACTGTCCGGCTGCCGCACCATGCAGCGCATCATTCCCGCCACCGACCACTTCATGGAGAGCCCCCAGCGCGAGCCCTCCCCCTGGCAGACGGCTGTCGATCTCCTTCACGCCAAAAGGCAGAACAGACCGACGCCGGTTTGTATGACCTTCCAGACGGCTGATGGCCGCACGCAACGTCTCCAGCGCTGGTTTCGTGTTGGAAGAAGCACTCATTGCACAGGTCCGCCGCCCCTTGTCTGGCAGAATTTCAAGACTATATGTTCTTATTTTGTTCTCATGTGATTGCGCAAGTCAATGCCAATTTGCACCGGACAGGCAGACTGGTTGTCCACTCGTTGCTCAGGAAAATCCCGGGAGGTGACGTAAAGACCTGAAGGTAGAGGATTCTTCCTCCTCAATTCCCCCCCCCTGTGAAACCCAGGGGAGAATTCACATGCGCACAGCCGACGCTCCCATGACAACATTGGCGTCCTAAGACAAAGGCTTCAGGAGCTGTATCTGAATGGATCTCTGATCTTTTAACCCGCACCAGAAGCAACATGTAATGTCCGCCAAGGGGGGGGAAACGGAATGTCGGGTTCCAGTGAAAAACATTCAGAACTCGCCATTCTGTTGTCTTGCCATGCCGCATTGCTGTTCCTCTTATAGATGCGTCAATTGCTCGATGAGGAAGTGCCCGCGAGAAGCGCAGCATGGACCACAAGCCTCCGGGATATAAACTCGGCAAAGAGCCTCACGCGTTTTGTATTGCGTGTCTCTCCCTGAGTTAAAAGCCACAGCGTTCCGTGGCCATACAACTCGGTGCCCGGAACCCTGACCAGCAGAGGGTCCGCGTCACCCACGAAGCACGGAAGCTTCGTCATCCCGATCCCCTGTTGCACGGCAATAATCTGCGTTTCAGAGTCCGGTGTCCTAAACAGAGCTCCTTTGGTGCGAACTTCTCCGTCATGAGCCCATCCAGGACGTCCATCCGTATTTGTGACGATCCAGCGCATGGAGGCTGGCATCTCCGAGCGCCACGAGGCCAGGAGATCGCGAGACATATAGATGCCACTGGATAAGACAGGGCCGATCAAACCGTGAAGATTGAGAGGCAGCGTGTTACGGTCCAGCACGATGCGGATGGCGATGTCAGCTTCCCGATTAGTCAGGTTGGCGACCGCGCCTGTTGGCACGACATCCATCTCGATATCCGGGTGCAGGCGAGCAAACTCCGCGAGATCCGGCATCAGAAGATGGGTCGCAAAGAACGGTGGCAACGTCACTCGCAAAAGTCCACGTACGCTCTGGTCACGGCCAAGAACGCGTGTCTCCAACTGATGAGAAGACGCTTCCATCTGGGTCGCGAACTCAATGATCTCATCCCCCGCCAAAGTCAGGCGGTAGCCCGAAGGTAGCTTCTCGAACATCTGCGCCCCAAGGCGCTCTTCAAGTTGAGCGATACGACGCAGCACTGTCGAGTGATTGACCTTCAGGAGACTGGCTGCAGCCCTGACCGAACCACCCCGCGCGACTGCTAAAAAATAACGGACGTCATCCCAGTCGATCATGGTGCGTCCTGGCACCGCAAGGCAGGTCTTTTTAAGACCATACTCGACACGTCACACTCCTGAACATCATGCGATCTTAATAAGCAAAGAGAGTATTCTCGTTGTCTTCTAGCCAGTAAGGCCCGAGCATTCGGTCGGCGTCAATTAAAAGACCGGATCGATTCCGCACCACCGATATGCGCGGTTGCGCACTCGTCCTTCGACAAGAGCCACTCCACTTTGAATGATACGGGACATCTCCCGATCAACCACAGACAAACTCAGGAAGAAAACTCATGGGAAAGCTTGAAGGTAAAGTCGCCGTCATTACGGGTGGATCAAGCGGCATGGCACTGGCGAGCGCTAAGCTATTCGTTGAAGAAGGAGCTTATGTTTTCATCACGGGACGGAGACAGGAAACGCTGGACGAGGCCGTTAGACAAATCGGCCGAAACGTAACGGGCGTGCGCGGCGATGCGGCCAGCCTTGATGACCTTGACCGTCTCTTCGAGACGGTCAAACGTGAAAAGGGCAAGATCGACATTCTGTATGCCAGTGCAGGCACAGGCGAAGCCCTCCCCTTGGGTGAGATTACCGAGCAGCACTTCGACACGACCTTCAACCTGAATGTACGTGGTACGCTGTTCACGGTCCAAAAGGCGCTGCCGCTGTTCAACGACGGTGGGTCGATCTTCATGACCGGCTCTGTTGCGGCGATCAAAGGTTTTCCAGGCTACAGCGTATATGCAGCGAGCAAGGCGACACTGCATGCCTTCGCTCGCGGATGGCTCAACGAGCTGAAAACCAGAAATATACGGGTGAACGTGCTGCATCCAGGGCCGATTGCCACACCGATGCAGGATCAGGTTCTGACCCCGGAAGCCAAGCAGATGTTCGAATCCCTTATCCCGCGAGGAACGATGGGCCGCCCTGAGGAAATTGCCACTGCCGCGCTGTTTCTGGCTTCAGAGGCATCGAGCTTCGTGAACGGAATGGAGCTCTGTGTCGATGGGGGCTTCTCGGCCATCTGAGCCCACTACCGAAGAGTGGGACGCGTTCGCTGCTGAACGCTTCCCACTTTCTGCGATATTCCCGTGAACAAAAATTGGAAATACGACAATGAGTTACGCGATCATAGGTTTTGGCAGAATTGGGCAAGCCCTCGCTCATGCCTTCGTCCGTAAAAATATCCCGGTGTCTGTTGCAAATCGTCAGTCCCCTGAAGTCCTGACGCCGCAGGCTCGAGCGATTGGGCCGACGGTCATCGCAACCTCGCTACAGGACGCGGTGCAAGCCGATACCGTCATTCTGGCAGTTCCGTTCGAGCAGCATGGCGAGGTAGCGAAGATCCTCCCGACCTGGCAAGGCAAGACTGTCATCGACGCGATGAATTCGTTGGCGCCTCTTGAAGAGATGGACGGTCTCCTCTCTTCCCCATACGCCGCGAAGGCGTTCACCGGAGCCAATTACGTGAAAGGGTTCAACCACCTGATTGCAGCTACCTTGGCCACTGATGCGATCGTCGAAGGCGGCCATCGGGTCGTCTTTCTGTCGAGCGACAATAATGATGCGATCGCACCTGTCGCGGCCTTGGCCAGAGAACTCGGGTTCGCTCCCGTTAACCTGGGAAAGCTCAGCGAAGGTGGCGCATTGGTCCATGCACGTGGCCGCGTCTGGGGGCCGCTCATCTTCCAGGATGTATTCAAGAAAGAGCAGTAACCGATCTAAGAAGATCAAATATTGTATCGCTGACAACCGAGATGTCCGCTCTGCAGACGCTTTCCATCCTGACAGTAAGTCCGCAATGTAGGCGACTGCCGCCTGTCTGGTTTTATATTATGAGCAGACAGGCAGTTCAGGGGGGGCAAACGGAACGTCCGCTATAGGCATTGAGTAATCAGAAGCAGACACATCATCGATGATTGTTCTGATCTTGAACGCCTAAAGGAAGGCTTCATCGATCTTTCTGCTCCCTCCCGATCAGTTCCAGCCCCTCTTCATATGTCGTCACGGAAAACTCGAGGAAACGGCGTTTGAATTTCGTTGAGGCAAAGAAGTTGTCCTGCTCGTAGCGGGGCAGTAGTTCTCTGATCTCGCGCACCTGTTTTGAAAAAACCCCTGCGAGGATCAGCAGCCACTTGCCGATTACCGAATAGGAAGGCGTTCGACCGAAAATCCCGCTCGCCATGGTGACGAATGTCTTATAGGTCGGCCGATCATCACAGCAGGGCAGATGCCACGTCTGTCCAAAAGCATCCGGCGTATTGCCCAGGGTTGCCAGCGCACGGCTTGCATCCGGCGTCCAGATGAGGGTCCGGCGCGTATCGTCACGGACAGGAACCAGAGGTTTTTTGCCAGCTTTCAGCCTGTTGATAATCAGGGCGTTGGTGAAGCTCTGCGTTTTCCCCGGGCCGTAGAATTCCGGCGCACGGGCGATGAGCACAGGAATCTCTCCCCGGGCCATTTCTTCCAGCACCATCGAGGCCATTGCGGCGCGCACCCGTCCTTTTCGGCCAACCGGGGCGAAGCGTGTTTCCTCCGTCTGGATCTGGCTGTTCTGCGGATACATGTACGTATTGTCGAAATAGGCAAAACTGGCGCCCGCCGTTCGGCATGCCTGTAAGGCGTTCTTCAGCATGACCGGAAACCGCTCTTCCCAAAGCCTGCTATCTGGAGGCAGGCCAGCGGTGAAGTAGACGGTCTGGCTGCCTTTCACCGCTTCGATCGTCTGCCGGGCGTCCATAAGGTCCGCCGCCATAAGGGTGTCATCTTCATTGACCTTGCGGGGATTGCGGCTCACCAGCCGCAGTTCATCCGTATGATGATAACGTAGGCTTCGCGCCAGTTCGGTGGCGATCTGCCCGTTCGCGCCCAGAATTGTTTGCATGTGCTTCGCCTTGTCTGTCGACTGTTGGACATGCAGCCTAACGTTGAAGTCAGATTTAATGTCAAACAGCATCTTGACCTTAAAGTAGGCTCAAACGTTACAGCAGGAAGGGGGGTGAGTACCCTGCCACACGAAAGGGGCTAGTCATGAACCGCCGTATCCTTCACGCTGCCACCAACATCGCTCATTTCGACAGTCCAGTGCATCCTACCGGGTTGTGGCTATCGGAACTTACACATGCCTGGGATGTGTTCGCCGCTGAGGGGTATGAACAACACATTGTCAGTCCCCGGGGCGGGAAGGTTCCACTTGAGCCCAAAGCTTTGAAATGGCCCATGTGCGATCAGTCGGCCAAGGACTGGCTAAACGATCCGGCGAAAATGGCCTTACTGGACTCTACGCGGAGTCCTGATGATGTACGACCCGAGGAGTATGACGCGATCTACTTTACCGGGGGGCACGGTGTGATGTGGGACTTTCCGGACAGTGAAGGTGTTCAGAGCATCACCAGGGCAATCTGGGAAAAGGGCGGCATCGTGTCCGCTGTCTGTCACGGTTACTGCGGGCTTCTGAACACCCGACTTGCAGATAGCTCTTTTCTGGTCTGCGGACGAAAGATCACCGGTTTTTCATGGACCGAGGAGAGACTGGCGGGTGTCGCGCGGGAGGTCCCCTATAATGCGGAAGCGCAGGTGAAGGCACGGAGCGCGATATATGAAAAGGCAATCCTGCCGTTCATGTCTCATGTCGTGACGGATGGACGACTGGTGACGGGACAGAACCCTTTTTCTGCCAGAGCGACAGCAGCGAAAGTCGTAGCTCTTCTGGGACGATCTTAAGGGAGGGCAGCCTTTTTACGTGGGCCTGAATTTACCGACTGGCGGCGGTCTGTCTTGTCCAGAAGGCGTATATCGTCTGAAGTGACGGTCAGGTCTTCGGGAGGCTCTGTAATGATATTTGTCAGGACACGATGGGCATTGGTTGCACAGTCCATGTCAGCAGGCCGTGCCTGAATATCTTCGATCAGGTGAAGCAGATGAATCTTGCTCTGGGCCAGGCGAGCCTGAAGGGCTTCAATATCCGCCACCTTGCGAGTCAGAGCGTCCATCAGTGCGGTATGATCCCAATGTGCCAGATCAGAGGGCAGTAAGACGCGGATTTCGTCCAGCGCAAATCCCGCTCGCTGCGCCGTTGTAATGAGGCCCAGGATCATCACGGCCTGCGGTGGATAGGTCCGGTAGCCATTGGGACGACGATCGACCGTTTTCAACAGTCCGATGCGCTCATAAAACCGGATTTTAGACGTCGCAAGACCGGTTTTCCGGGCTAGATCTCCAATCTTCATCTTCAGTCTTCTATTGTAAATTCATCTTGACGTTGAACTTATGTTCAACGTTAGCGTCTGAGCAATATCAGTTCTAAATGCGCAGGAGAAGTACCATGCCCTTCGTCACGACATCTGATGGCGTAGAGATTTTCTACAAGGACTGGGGGCCAAAGGATGCCCAGCCAATTGTTTTCCATCATGGATGGCCGCTGAGTGCCGATGACTGGGATGCGCAGATGCTGTTCTTTCTGAGCAAGGGGTTTCGCGTCATTGCGCATGACCGCCGCGGTCATGGACGCTCGACACAGGTGAGTGACGGTCATGACATGGACCATTACGCGGCCGATACTTCGGCTGTCGTCGAGCATCTTGATCTGAAAAACGCCATCCATGTTGGGCATTCAACAGGCGGCGGACAGGTGGCCCGCTATGTCGCAAAATATGGGCAGCCTCAGGGACGTGTCGCCAAAGCTGTACTTATCAGTGCAGTTCCACCTCTGATGGTGCAGACAGAGCGCAGCCCTGAAGGCGCCCCGATCGAAGTGCTTGATCGACTGCGCGCCGGACTGGCAGCTAATCGGGCGCAGTTCTTTCTCGATGTCCCCACAGGTCCGTTCTACGGTTTCAACCGCTCTGGCGCCGAGATTTCCGAAGGGACGATCCGCAACTGGTGGCGCCAGGGCATGACGGGAAGTGCCAAGGCTCATTATGAAGGGATTAAAGCGTTCTCCGAAACTGACCAGACGGAAGACCTGAAAGCCATCACCGTACCGACACTTGTGCTGCAGGGCGATGATGATCAGGTCGTGCCTTACAAGAATGCGGCAATTCTTCAGGACAAGCTGCTTCAGAACAGCACGCTGAAGATCTATCCCGGCTACCCGCATGGCATGCACACAACACATGCAGACGTTATCAATGCCGATATCCTGTCGTTCATTGCCGGCTGAAGATCACGGCATGAGGATGTGATGTCATAGGGTTAGGTGAGAGAGATTTCATCTCTTCACCTACCTTGTCGTGAAGTCTGCCCTGCAATGTGGCCGAGCTGAAATATGGAGTGAATGTCGGCTTTACGAAAATATCTCTGACGGGTGGAATGTCTTGAATGTAGGCGTAAGCGGACCTGCCGCCTTCGCCTACATAGCTGCCGCCCCACGCGGGTATGTAGGCCTGCCGAAAGCCGACATTCTTACCCGAATTGCATACGGGTAAGCTGTTCGGAGATATCCCACAGGCGGGCAGCATCCTGCCGGTCGAGTGCGGCGGGAGGTATTTTGGCAGCGGTGGGATACCCCCGTGTCTCGCTCAGCCTGTCGGGGCCATAATAGCAGCCGCCCTTTGCCTCCGATGACGTCGCGGCGAAAAGTGTCGGGAGTGCGCCCTGGCCGGCCGGCTGGAAGAGAAACCACAATATCCGCCGCGCAAGGCCCAATATACTCGAAGCCCCGGCTCCGTTCGGAAGCAGATCGGTACGCGAGATGCCAGGATGGGCTGCGATACTGGTGATCCCCCAGTTTCCCGCGTCGCTGCGACGCTGAAGTTCCAACGCAAACATCAGGCAAGCCAGCTTGGACTGGCTATAGACCGGCATGGGCTTATAACTATGTGCGGCCTGAAGATCGTCAAACGCGATCTGACCGTCACGCGCGGCAATACTGGAGAGTGTTACAACGCGCGGATGGTTCCCCTTTCGAAGCAGGGGCAGCAAATGCGCGGTGAGTGCGAAATGTCCAAGATAATTGGTTCCGAACTGCAGTTCGAAGCCATCCGGGGTCACTTTGCGTGTGGGTGGCATCATCACGCCGGCATTGTTGATAAGCACGTCGAGATGGTCGTGTTGGCTACGCAGACGTTCGCCAAACGCGGCAATTGACGCAAGATCAGCCAGATCAAGAGCTTCAAAGCTGATGGCGGCCTTGGGAGTGTCCCTTTTGATCCGGGCAATAGCTTCCGCGCCTTTGCCCGGGTTTCGTCCGGCGAGAATGACCGTTGCTCCGGCGCGCGCGAGCGCCAGCGCATCTTCAAACCCGAGGCCGCCTGTCCCGGTTACGACGAATGAGCGGTCATTTATGTCTGGAATGTTGGACGTCGTCCATTTGCTCATGTCCGGCTCCTGTACAGGTAAGAAATTCCCTTATTGGGAAGTGATGGTCGATAGTCCGATGACGCTCGCCATGGATCTCGACAGGGGTTCGATAGTTAGCTGTGCCTATCGGGAGGACGAATGCCCGAACTGCCAAATTTCTTGCCCGATCCTGCAATGGTCTGGCTCAGGCCATGCGCAGGGCGTAGATTGAGATGTTAGAATTTGGGCCGGAGCAAGGCATGTCTTCATCTCTCGCCAGAGCTGTAACCTGCTATCTGGACGCGCAGGGTTGTGGCGCGAATGGGCTTTGCACGACGTCGTTCGACGGTCTGAATATCATCAGACTGAGCGAAAAGACGCCGCCGAGTGGCATGGTCTACAAACCGTCGCTCTGCATCACCCTTCAGGGCGCGAAGGCGGTAGAGTTTGGTGATGCCATTTTTGAGTATGGCGCCATGGCGTTCCTTCTGGTCAGCATTGAAATACCCGCTCTTGGCCGCGTGACGGAAGCAAGCCCTGAATGTCCCTATATCGGCATCACCCTGGATCTGGACGCAGGTATCCTGCGTGAGGTCATGTCGGAACTCGCTCAGCCGCCCCTTCCCTCGAATGATCAGGGTATCGGGGTCTTCGTCGCCGACCTGTCTGAAGATCTGGCGGATTGCATCCGACGGCTTATACGACTGCTCGATAATCCTGCAGCACTACCGATCCTCTGGCCGGGGATCATGCGGGAAATCTGTTTCTGGCTGTTAACAGGGCCTCATGCGGGCGAGATCTGTAAACTCGTCCTGCCCGACAGTCACATGCAACGGGTCGCAGAGGCCATTCATCTGCTGCGCGCCAACTTTACGAAGCCGGTAAGGATTGAGCATCTTGCTGCTGTTGCACGCATGAGTCTTTCGTCTTTCCATCAGCATTTCAAAATGCTGACCTCCATGACGCCGCTCCAGTATCAAAAACAGTTGCGTCTGCTTGAAGCACGCCGCCTCATGGTGTCAGAGGACGTCAGCGTCTCAAACGCCGCGTTTGAAGTCGGTTATGAAAGCCCGTCGCAGTTCAGTCGGGACTATGTCCGCAGGTTTGGGACCGCACCCAAACGCGACGTGATGGAACTTCGGTCCTTTATCATCTGATCATGCAGGGCCCGTGTGTAAGGCGCTGTCCATCGGGTGGATTTAGCAGACAGGCGGTAGTCGCCTCGTTCAGGACGTACGTTCTTCGCAGAAGGTTTTTCGCATAGCAGACACTCTTTATTCGAAACTGAACTATAGGGTTGCGCCGAAACTGCGCCAGGGCAGCCAAAACCAGCTTAATGAATACTTGGTTCTGTATGGAATTTTCATGAACGTTGACAGCACCGATGGTAGATCGGCCTTTTTGAGCAGCCGAATAAAAGCCCACTCACTCCTATAAAACAGATCTTCTTATCAAAAATACTTGATAAGATATGGAGATATTTTCTTCTCATGAGACAATACTAGAATTATTTTTGAACTGCCATTTCTTACCTCTTCCTAATTTGATGCTCTTTGTTGTGATAAGAAATATATTCGTCGTTAATTTCATGATCTGCGTGGGTTATTATCTCGTTATATTTTAGTGAGATAGAAAAATAATCAAGCATGGCATGATGATTGGGACAAACGCAGATAATATTCCCTAGTTCGTCTGGCCCATTATGCGGGGAACCAAGCGGCTGAATATGATGAGCTTCAGCATATCGCCGACCATCTACAAGTTCGATGGTTTCTCCGCATATTTGGCACGCGTATTTGTGTAGCTCTTTCACACGTCGTGCTAGAAGTGTCTCACGAAGAATTCGATATGTTGTCGTTTCCACTCGTTCAGGTTTCTTGCCATCGGACGCAACTGGAGTTTTCGGCGGCTGTTTGAGTGATGTCGCTGGTTTAGCAGTCTGTGAGTAGGGAGACCAGTCAAATGCAATGACTTTCTTGATCTCATCTTCCCACCATTGAAAATCATCTGGCTGCCGTCCATACAACGAAAAATAGCCCTTTCCGGGCACGAGGCCGTCTTGAGTGACCACTAGCCCTGTGATCCCAGGCAAACCAGCTTCGCTAACAGCGTCAGCCAGCGTTCCCAATCCTTGATTAACCAATTCGTGTGGTATGCCCGGCAAGCCCAATGCCCGGTGAACTTCACCGTATGTTTTGAACGTCTCAGGTCGTCCTGGTCGGACAGACGGAAGAATACTTACTAGATAATCTAGAACATTTTGAGCAGAACGAGTTAATTTCATAACGAGTCCAAGCAGGTTTCTGTATTGCGTATTCAATACCAGAGATGAGCCGCCATCCAAAGGAATGGTGTCCATCCGAAGGTGGGACCGTCAACTTTGGCCTGACCTTTATCCAAAGAGCCGCCGTTTCGCTTACCCCCATGCTATCTGTCGTCTTCAAGAATTAAGCAGACAGGCGGGAACCGCCTCTTTTCTGCCGTTTCCGAAGCCGAGCTTGTTTCCCGCAAGCAGACATCGATATCAGCCATCTTTCGCTTCATCGCGACCTATCAGAGCTTTACCAGATCAAACTTCCAAAAGATGGGTACGGCCTTGTTTATCAGTTCATCGACGAAAAGGTCGTTATCTATGTGATTGCTGCTGGCCGGAAAATCGATAATGAGATTTATGAATTAACTTTGAAACTGACAGAATAAACTACTTTCTTGGTAAAAAGCCAGATTCAGCCTACATACCGGATATACAGCATACCGACATACTTTCCACCTAGCGGAATTCGGAAAACCTTGTAAAAACCAGCGAGCTGCCATTAGTCCCAATAATGATGCTCCTATCCGTCCAAGCCAAACCTGATGTCGGTTGGCCTCAGAACCTTTTTGGAAATTCACGGATGGGCGTTTCTGCGTAGCATGAGGCTGCCCATGGCGATGTGGATCATGGCCTCGGAGACATCGACGCGCTGCTCGTAATCCCGCACGAGACGTCGCCAGCGGGTCATCCAGCCGAAGGTCCGCTCGACGACCCAGCGGCGGGGCAGAACCTCGAAGCCTTTTGCGCCGGCCGAGCGCCGGATGACCTCGACGCTGAAGTCCAGAAACGCTGCCTTGTCCATGAGCATCGCCCGGTCGTAGGCGCCGTCGGCGAACAGGTGCTTCACCCACGGCCAGCGCTTGCGGATCGCGTCCAGGATCATCTGTCCGCCGGCGCTGTCGGAAATATCCGCGGGCGTCAGGTGCACCATCAGCAGGCGCCCATCGGTATCGACGGCGATATGCCGCTTGCGCCCGACGATCTTCTTGCCTGCGTCATAGCCTCGCGTCTCTGCGTGAGGCGCCTTGATACTTTGGCTGTCAATCACACCGCCCGTCGGGCTCGCTTCACGCCCTTCAGCTTCACGATCGAGCATCGTACAGACGTCATGGATCGTGCGGAACAAGAACCGGCGCATCAGACGGCGAAACCACCAGTAGACTGTCTGCCAGGGGCCGAAATGAACAGGAAGCATCTCCCACCCGCAGCCTGAGCGCACCAGGTAGCGCAGGCCGTTGAGGATCTCTCGAAAATCGACGCTCCGCTTGCGCCCTCGCGGGCTTGCAGGCGGCATCAGAGGCGCGATCTGTCCCCACTCCTCGTCGGTCAGATCAGATGGGTAGCGCTTCGTCTTGCGGGATAGAGCAGCCATGCGTGCTCGGGCGTGAGGTGTCCACATCCCAAGGGTGAAACACCTTTCAGACCCAATGCAAAGCCCCATACCCCCAATTTCCAAAAAGGCTCTAAGGCCGTATGAAAAATACTTTCACCTAGGTCAGAAGAAGTCTTTCATTGATGCCGAAAATCCACATCAATCCTTCTGGACGTAAGTAATTTTAAAATATTCCAGTATTCATGGCGAATATACATTACCAAAATACTGGATGAGGCGCAGCACTCAGCCACGCTCCATAAAATCCATTTCCAACGCTGCCTACTCTCTTTGAGACGTTGGCTTTATATCCCCCGCTGAAGAAGCTCATGCGCATCCGGATCTTCGCCCTTGAATGCAGGATAGTCCGTATAACCGTGTGACCCGCCCCCATAAAAGGTAGAGCGGTCATACCGGTTTAGCGGCCAGTTATGCCGGAGCCGCTGAACAAGATCCGGATTGGCTATGAAATCGCGTCCGAAGGCAATCAGATCGGCATCCCCGGATTCCAGAAGCCGCTCGGCACTTTCGCGTGTAAATCCGCCAGCCGCGATAATGGTCCGGGAAAAAAGCGGCCGCAACATTGAAACATCCACCGGGTCACGCTCCGCATCCGCCCCGATCCTCGGCTGGACAACGTGCAGATAAGCAATCCCCATGGCGTCCAGCATCGTCGCGACATAGCTGAACGTGACATGACGGTTGCTGTCCGACATGGAGCCGTAAGAGCCGCTGGGCGTAAGCCGCACACCCACACGATCGCTTCCCCAGACGTCAATCGCAGCCTGAGTGACCTCCCGCAGAAAACGGGCACGGTTTTCTACAGAGCCACCATAGTCATCGGTCCGCCTGTTCGTCCCGTCCTGAAGGAACTGGTCGGGCAGATAGCCATTGGCCCCATGAATCTCGACACCGTCGAACCCCGCCTGCAACGCACGCCTCGCAGCCTGCCGATAGGCGTCCACCAGACCGGGGATCTCATCGCGCTCCAGGGCACGGGGCATGTCATATGGAACGGTTCCGTTCAGTGTCCAGGCCGTACCCTCAGCGCGAATGGCGGAAGGCGCCACAGGGGCTGCGCCGTCCGGCTGAAGAACACGCGCGGACTGGCGCCCCACATGCCACAGTTGCAGGAACATCCGTCCACCTTTTTCATGAACCGCATCCGTAATGCGCTTCCAGCCTAGGATCTGGGCATCGTCATAAATACCAGCGGCGCGCTCGAAACCATATCCCGTCAGCGCCACCGGAGACGCTTCGGAAATCAACAGGCCACCCTGCGTGGCGCGCTGGGTATAATATTCAAGCATCAGCTCGTTGGGCACATTGCCGACGCCTGAGCGCATCCGCGTCAGCGGTGCCATGACGATACGGTGTTCAAGCCGTGTGGGTCCAACGAATTTGGGAGAGAAAAGAAGATCGGCCATGGGGAAGAACTCCTGTGCAGACCGCGATAACCGCGGAGCACCCTGTTGCTGCTGACACGACAGAGAGTGGACATTTCCGTATTGGATTGGCAGAGCAGGATTTGATATAGATATCATTCCGTATTGGAATACTGAAATGGATCGTCTCCAGGCCATGACCACCTTTGTGCGGGTCATTGAAAGCGGATCGTTTTCCGCCGCCGCACGTCTGATGCATCTTGGGCAGCCTGCCGTTTCAAAGGCCATTGCCCAGCTCGAACGTCAGCTTGGCGTGCAGCTTCTCCTGCGTTCAGCGCACGGCCTGACCCCCACGGATGCAGGCCAGCGCTATTTTGAACGTGTCGCGCGAATCGTGTCTGACGCTGAAGACGCAGACGCGGCAGTCCGTGACAGCAGCAGTGACCTGCGCGGACGCTTGCGTGTCGCCGTGCCAACAACTTTTGGCCGCCTCCAGATCGTGCCGCGGCTTGGTATGTTCCTGAAGGAGCACCCAAGACTTGACGTCGATATGGAACTCGATGACCGACGCGTAGATCTCATGGCAGAGGGCATCGACGTCGCCATCCGTCTCGGCCCACTGACTGACAGCGCAATGATCGCAAAACGCCTCGGGCGGGGACGGCGCTCCGTCATCGCAAGCCCGGATTATCTCAGGACCGCCCCGTTTCTTGAAACTCCCGAAGACCTCATGGCCCATCAAGCCATCAGCTACACACGCAACAGCCCGGCAAAACATGTTTTCCAGCAAGACGGACAGGACATGAGCGTCCTGCTGAACTCAAGGCTGCATCTCAGTGCCGCCGAAGGCATCCGGGCTGCCGTTCTCGCCAGTCTGGGCCTGACGATTGCCGCGGACTGGATGTTCGAACCCGAACTGAAAAGCGGCGCTGTGGTGCGGTGTCTGACCTCATGGTCGCTGCCCCCCGTCGATTTATGGGCCGTCTATCCTTCCGGCAGACTGACCAGCGCAAAAGCCCGGGCTTTTGCGGATTTTGTAAGCAGAGCGGTCGGAGGCCTCGAAACCGTATCGCGATAAGACCGTGTTTTCTAAACGTCTCTGCACAGAAACGACGGCTACAACTCGAGCGATAATAAATAGAAACGTACAGTTTACGTCATTTCCATTTATTGTCCGAAGGTGGCGGAATAAAAAGGACATCAACGGCACGGTACATCCCGGGCCTGATGTCCCAGACTTCCAAAACCGAAAGATAAACCGATGAACACGTCCTTTCCCCGCGATCAGGCTCTCTTCGCCTCCCGTATCCTGCTGGCCTCACTTTTCGTCCTGATGGGCTGGAGCAAACTGACTGGCTTCGAAGGCACCGTCGGCTACATGGCCAGTACAGGCGCGCCGGTTCCAACAATCTCTGCCGTCATCGCCATCGTGACTGAACTGGGCATCGGCCTTGCTCTCGTCGCCGGTTTCCTGACGACACCCCTCTCCATCCTTCTGGCCGTCTACACCATCGTCACGGCGTTCATCGGGCATCACTACTGGACGTTTACCGGAATGGTCCGCTACGACATGTGGATCCATTTCTACAAGAACTTCAGCATCGCAGGCGGTCTGCTCGCCCTTGCCTCTGCTGGAGCCGGCCGTTTCTCGCTGGACGCACGCCGTAAATAAGCCCCTTCAGGTGTTGGACACCGCCCAGGGTGGATGTTCAAACGCCGTCACCAGATGTTCCAGAAAAGCACTGACCCGGAAAGGACGCAGCGTACTGCTCGATGTAACGAGATAAAGGGCAATACTGGCTGCGTCCCAGTCAGGAAGAAGCTGTTCGAACCGCCCTTCCTGTAAACCATCCCAGACCATGAATTCGGGGAAAAGACCAAACCCCAGATGCGCCTTCAGCGCGGGCAGGAACGCCTCTGCATTGTCGGCCCGAAACCGCGAGGCCTGGGACAGCACAAACTCTTCACCACTTTTCCCACATGTGAGGCGAACCGTGCCAGGCGCAGAACTGTTCGTGTAGACGAAGCTTTTCTGCCCTTCGAGCTCACGGGGATGCGTCGGACGTCCGGTCCGGTTCAGATATTCCGGGGTCGCCACCAGAAGCAGGCGTACCTCACAAAGGCGCCGGGCCCGCAGCGATGAATCCGCAAGCGATGCAATCCGCAGGGCCAGATCGTACCCTTCCGCCACCAGATCAACGAGCGAATCACTGAAATCGACCGTGATGTCGATCTCTGGATATCGCTCCAGAAAACCAGGGAGAACAGGCGAGAGATGTCTGATCCCAAAGGTCATGGGCGCTGCAACCCGGATCAGCCCCGAAGGACGATGCGTTCCCCCTCGGGCTTCACTTTCAGCCGCTTCAGCTTCCGCAAGAATATGGTTGGCGTGCCCCAGCAACTGACGACCGGTGTCCGTCACGGACATCTGCCGGGAATTGCGGTTAAACAGCGCAATGCCCAGAGACTGCTCCAACCGGCTGACGGCTTTCGAGACAGTCGGCTTGGAAAGCTGAAGCTCCTCGGCCGCACGCACGAAAGAGCCACGTTCAGCAACTTTTGCGAAAATAACCCAGGCTTCGAAGTCCGGCAGTCTCATTGTCACACCTTCCCGAAGCTTAGGATCTGGCCGTATTCCACTACATTTCTCCGAATTTCGTACCTTGGTACAATCAGGAAAATTCTGGAAACCGTTCTTTTCATCATTTCTATATAACTCTCAATCCGTCAGGGCTTCCGGATCTTGACTGGGGCGATCGTGTCCCCCTGAAAAGTCAGAAACTCTTCCAAGGAGCCGAAAGGCCAGCCTGTGCCTTTGGGCTGTCTGCTGCCTGATCGTACTTTCTACGCCCCGCATCCAGGAAGCGGAGAGCGGACCAATGAGCATGGTCTTCCCAGAGCAATTTCCCGAAAGCGCCTCACAAGCCTGAAAGGTTCTTTCCAGCCTTCACAAGCCGGTCGGCTCGATACTTCAGAAAGCAATCCATCCCTTCAATCAGGCGGCGTCTGGGGTCAGTCCCACCCATCTGTTTATCGCCATCATCCGTCCTGTCTGAAGTGGCCGCGATCTCCCGCCGGGCCTCCAGTGCATCGGATAGGAGCCGCTCTTCATTCATCCAGTCCGGCTTCCAATCACCATGCAGGGGCAGGAAGCCTTTCGCGGCCCCACTTCAGCCCGAAGGACTGCAAGGGCCTTGTCGCGCCTCCTAAGGGCCTCATGCTTATCCCGCGTCCCGAGTGATCGGATGACTTCCTGTTTTATGCCGGATTTGGTTCCGTAGGCTTCCCCTACATCGGCCCAGCGATTGCGAGGAATGGAAAGCCTTGCCGACCACGTGTCACCGCCTGTTTTTTTCAGGGCGCGCATATCCTCATCCTTCTTCACCATGGAAGGACTACCGATGAGACACTACCGAGCGAGTAGTAGGCTACTACCGACAAGTGGTCGTAAATGACTGATTTCATTGGTTTTCTCGATGTATGGCGGAGAGAGTGGGATTCGAACCCACGGTACGCTATTAACGTACACACGCTTTCCAAGCGTGCGCCTTAAGCCGCTCGGCCATCTCTCCTGTCGAGCGAGGCGGTGTTTACGAGAGCTTTGCCCGCAGATCAAGTCCCTTTCGGGCATTCTCGACAAATTTTTCAATAAGTTCGGCAGATTTGTGGCCCGGAGAGGATTCAACACCCGAAGAAACATCCACAGCAGATGCCTGGCTTTCCTGAATCGCTTTCTGAACGTTAGCTGGATTTAAGCCGCCTGCAAGCATCCAGAAGGAAGGAGGGATCCAACCCTGCGTCAAAGACCAGTCAAAAGTCCGACCCAGTCCACCCGGACGGCTATCCTGGGCACCCTTGGGGGCCTCTACGACATATCCTGCCATTTGTGGGTCTGTGGGAAGATCCGATGGACAGGCAATGCCGCACGCTTGCCAGACTGGTCTCCCAAACCGCGACTGGATATCGGCTGCCCGTTGCGACGTGTCGTAAATCTGCAGAATGTCCAGTGGCACTGCGCGAAGAACCTGCTCGATGAACTGGTCATCCGCCTTCACAAACAAGCCCACCCTAAGCGGCCCTCCGTCTCGAGCGGAGGGCGCACTGTTGTGCAAGCGAGAAGCCCCAGCAGGACTTACGAACCTGGGAGAGGCCTCGCAAAACACGAACCCAACCCAATCCACATTCAGGCGCGCACAGAGCGCCATTGTTTGGGGTTCGCGGATGCCGCAGATCTTGACGCCAGTCATGCGCTGGCAAGTTCTTCCATAATAGCTCTGGCCGCCAGAACCGGATCAACGGCCTTCGTGATAGGCCTTCCTACAACAATCCAGTCTGCTCCAGCACGAGCAGCCTGTGCAGGCGTCATGATGCGCTTCTGGTCATCAGATGCGCTACCCGCGGGCCGGATACCCGGCACGACAAGAACAGGCCCATCACCTAAGGCTTCGCGCAACGGCACGATTTCATGTGCAGAGCAGACCAGACCATCAGCACCTGCCTTGATGGCGAGCTTTCCCAGTCGAAGCACCTGTTCCTGAGGCGTGGAATTGACACCGGTCTCGTGAAGTTCCGCAGAATTCATGCTGGTGAGGACGGTAACCGCCAGCAGTTTAGGACGCTTCGCTTCATCAGGAAAAACAAGCTCCAATGCGTCCCGGGAACGAGCAATCATCTCTGTCCCGCCACTGGCATGGATCGTGGTGAGAGCTGGCTTCAGGGGGGCCAGGGCATACAGACCCGATGCGACTGTATGGGGAATATCGTGCAGCTTCAGGTCCAGAAAGAGTTTTTGCCCCTCTGACACTGCTTTTACCGCCTCAAGCCCGCAGGCATATGTGAATTCGAGACCCAACTTGATGGCATCGACATCATTTTTCAGACTGTCGGCCCAATGCTGTGCCTGAGAGCGGGAGGCCGTGTCGAGAGCGGCAATGAGGCGGGTGCGGCGGGACATGCTGGTGATCAGACCTTCTGTTCAGGCGTAAGAGTAGACGTGCCGGGGAGGGGAGTTCCTGCAGGGTTCTGGAAGCGGTCAAGACGCTGGTGAAGCTCTACAAGCTGGCTCTCTAGCGTCCGCACATGCTGCTCGGCGCGGCGCGCCCGTGAGCGCTGCTGCATGTCGCCAATCAGACCAATCAGGAAGCCAAGTAGCAGGGTAATTACCCCCACTCCCAGAACGAGCGTGCCGATGGACAGGTGCCAGCCGAAAGAAACCAGCCAGATGGGTTCCAGATCCGTATTGCTCAGGGCAAAAACGATCAGGACCGCAAGAAGGATAACGAGAATGAGCAGTCTGAGCATGAACATGGTCCTATCGTGCGACCTGCAGCGCAACAAGACGTGCGGGCAGGAAGATTGATTCCCTGTCAGCAATCATGATGTCCTGTCCAAAACGGGATCATGCGCCAGTGCTGACATTGCGTGGAATGGCGATATCATTCCCAACGTATCATCGAAAGGGATTGTGATGTCTGAAATCATTCCGTTGCGACCAGCTCTTCCGAAAAGTGATACATTCTGGGCGGTTTTTGCGTCCCAGGGCAGGCGCACGGTCATTGCAAACATCTACGCCACACGAGAAGAGGCTGAGGCTGACAGGCGATGGCGTGAAGGTCAGGTTCACGCCTATATTCTGTTCCTGCAATCCGAAAAGCGGAATATTCCTGAATATAGGATTGAGAAAATAAAGCGTTCCGACCTTCCCAGAAAGTGGACGCCGTTACCCGCTCTGGGAATGCTGCGTGGCGGCAGTATCTGAAATCGTCCGGCTGGCCAAAACGGAAACATCATGACAGAGTGATAGGCGCCACATTTCCTTGCATTTCAGTGCAATACGAAATGGAGGGATTGATGACCGAATGAGGACGAAAGCCAATGGATCAGACATACACCGATACTGTTGCAGGCAGCTCCGCCAGCCTGGACGTGTCGGATTCTCTACCCTCTTCTTCCTCTCTTATCGTCGGCTCCCAGTACCTCCGGGCGCTCTCCATTGATGTTCAGAACACTCCGGATGTCTACCGTGACCTTCCGTCCCAGCCTCATATCGGGATGACAGTTGACGTCACAGGCCGCCAGCTCGGAGAGCAGCCGACATTCGAAGTCAACCTGGTCATCCGGGCTCAGGGATTTGAGCGCGCTCCCACCCAGGACGCCCCCAACCCCAGAGTATTATATGAAATCAGCCTCGCTTATGCAGGTCTATTCGGTCTGACAGGACGTATCCCACAGGATGCGGTCGAGCCTCTTCTTCTGGTCGAAGCTCCGCGTTTCCTGTTTCCTCCGGCCCGCAGCACCATGTTGAACACGGTCCGGGAGGCGGGTTTCCCTTCTCCGAACATTCAGCCGATCGATTTTCATGCCCTTTGGCAGAGCAGACGCTCTCAGCAGCGGTAAAAATGTGGCAACGGCCTGACCGTCTGGCAGGTCGCTCCAGAGGACACAGCGTCAATGAAAGATCATATCCTTGCATCTCCGGCTTTTGCAGGTGATCGCCCCCCCTTATGGGCGGCCTTTGACGCGGAGTGGTACCGAACCCGGTATGGCCTGCAGCTTAGGGAAGAAGCAAAGCAAAACGGCGAAACCATCGAATTAGATCTGAGCGAAGAGGGGCTGGAGCGTCACTGGAAAGAAAAAGGCGCGAGATCCGGGTTTTCTCCAAACCGTTTTTTTGATGAAGAATGGTATCTTCGGCAAAATCCCGACGTCAGAGAAGGGATCAGCCTCGGGATCTTTAATAGCGGCTTTCTCCATTACTGTGAGAGCGGCTTTCGAAGCCGTTCCCCTCACTGGCTTTTTTCGGAAGAAAACTATTTCAGCTGCAATCCGGACCTGAGCCCCCATGTTCTGACCTCACAGGGGTTCTGCAACGGTTACGACCATTATCTTGCGATAGGTGATCAGGAACATCGCAAATCCCACATGTTCTTCGACCCTGAAATTTTCCGATCATCCAGCATGGCTGAACGGCAGCACTATGATTTCGGGATCGGTGACTTCTTCCAGTTTATCAGATTTTCATCTGCGGGGCGCCGGCGCACTTCCTGGTACTTCGATCCTCAATGGTATCTGGAACGCTACCCCGATGTAGCCAATGCGCTGGAGAACAGCAGATACCAGAGCCCGCTGCATCATTACCTTACCAATGGCAATCCAACAGCCTACGATCCCAATCCGTGGTTCAGCGAAGCATTTTATGCCGAGCAGTATCCTGATGTCGCCAATATCGTGGAGCAGGGCGGCTTCAGAAACGGATACGAGCATTTCCTCCGTTTCGGCATGGCAGAAAAACGCCGGCCGCAGACGGACGTCAACCTAGCTGACCTTTTGACACAGAGCGGAGTACAGCGTCAGCTGCGACGGCCGGATATTCCAGACATTTTCAGCCTCTGGGTTCAGTCTCAGGGAGCCCCGATTGCCGAGAGCATCGTGGAAGTTTCTGAAAAACAGTGCCAGTCTCTGGATCTTCAAAGAGCGCAAACGCTCATCCCGTCATTGATACGCGCGCCGCTGGATTTTCGCCCCGTCGCGGCCCCGGATGTGACAGTGATCATTCCTGTCTCAAACCAGTTCCCGGAAACACTCTCTACTCTTGCGGCACTTCATGCGAACATCGACCGCAGTCTCCAGATCATTCTGATCGACGCGGGATCCACGGATGAGACCTCCCAAATCGAGAGGTTTGTTCGCGGAGCCCACATCGTCCGTCCTCCCTACAGAACAACGCGTGTCGAACAGATCGGACTTGGCCTCGAGCTTGCACGAGCAGATGTCATCCTGTTGCTTCCTGCGGGCATCCAACCGTTTCCGGGCGCTGTGAATATCGCCCTCAAAGCCTTCTCTAACCCGGATGTCTGGGCAGTCGGTGGACAGTCTCTCGGTCTTGATGGAAGGGTGCGGGAAGCGGGGAGCGTAGTCTGGAGAAACGGCAGCTTTACTCCATTCGGGCAGGGGGTGCGGGCAAATGAGCCTGAGATCGCATTTCGCAGATGGGTGGATGCCTTTACCGGAGGACTTCTATTCTGCCGCCGGGCCCCGCTCTGCGCGAACAACCTTCTCAGCCCAGACTGCATTGGCTCTGAAGCCGAGATGCTTGCGATTTGCCTGTCCCTGCGTCAGGCGGGAGGAAAAATTCTATATGACCCCGATGTGATCGACAGATCGGCCTCGGAACCGGAAATCAACGGGGATCTCAGGGCTCGCAATGAGGCATGGCTGAAACGGCGCTTTGCAGGATTGCTATCGCGGCAAGCCTTCCCGGGAACCAGTGTCATGCGTGCCCGGTCTGCGTGCGGATCTCCAGCTATCCTTTTCCTGTGTGAACGATTGCCTCATGCCGCGCTCGGTACATCGTATATCCGCCATCGCGACATGATGATCAGTCTCAGTCAGTTAGGGTATCAGGTAACCGTCTTCCCTCTTGATGGCAGTCTGCATGATTGCGTAGAAACAGCGCTGGATTTCCCTGCAGATATTGAGTTGATGGATGACTGCGACCTGTCCGAGCTTCCGGATTTCCTACAACAGCGCGCCGGATGCTTCGATTATATCTGGATTGGCGGAACGAATACTCTTCAACGCACTGCCTCCATCCTGAAACAGAACCCTCAGTCGTTACCAAAGCTCGGCATGGTAGCAGACGTGCACGCCAGTCATGCAAGGGAAACCCATCTTCGGCGGCGCGTTGGCGCCATTAATAATCGGGAAATGCTTCTGGACGAACTTGAGCTTGATACTGATCAGGTATGGATTGCCCAGGCCGTCGTCGTTGGAACGGCGACAGAAAGGGCTGATCTCGAAGCTATCGGCCTAAGCAATCTCCATGTTCTTGGAGCTCCGCCCATTCCGATAGCTCTCTCTCCCCGCTTTGAAGAGCGCTCGGGTATTCTGCTTGTTCTTCCCATTCATACCAGCGGAGATGCCGTTCATGATGGACTTCACTGGTTTGTTCATGAGGTTCTGACAAAGCTGGACCGTGGCCTGCCGCCTGACGCGACGGTTCTTCTTGCTGGCTACCGAGCGCGACAGGTCGATCTTTCCGGGTACACAAGATATCGGCGACTGGAAGCGTTCCCGGAAGAAGCCGATCTCGCAACCCTCTACAGATCCCGCCGCATCCTCGTTGAGCCAGCCCGCGTTCTGGCGTCAAGGCCACGAGAAATACTGGATGCAGCTGCATCCGGATTGCCAGCGGTTCTTTCCGACACCATTTGTGAGACATTGGGTTGGGAAGATGGAAAAACCTGTCTGGCAGGAGGGTTCAGTAACCCCGACCAGTTCGCGCAGGCCATAATACGGCTGTATACGGACATGAATTTGTGGAACACGATAAGCCGTGGCGCACAGGACTGGGTACGCGACGATCCGTCCCAGTCAGGTTTCAACAATGCTCTCAGGGAAGTCCTCTCTGCGGCTGCGGGAGACACACCTCTTTCAGTTTCGAAAGTGGCACCACGAGCAGCTAAGAACATCGAAAAAGCCGCGAACTTTGCGCCTGCGCCTATCCGGCTCCAGCCCCGCCGGATAACGGCTGGCTGAGAACATGAACATGGAAAACAAGATGACTGCCACTACCGAGAAACTTGACGCCGTTCTCCAGAATGTCGACGCCCATCTGGACACTTCGGTTTCACGTCTTTTCGAGCTTCTTCGTATCCCGAGCATTTCCACACAGCCTGCACATGCAGCTGATTGCCGAAAAGCTGCTGACTGGATGCGACACGAACTCGAAAGTCTGGGAATGAAGGCAGACATTCGTGATGTCCATTGGGCCGCGCCAGGTCATCCGATGGTCGTCGGTCATGACAAGGGCACTAAAGGCAAGGACGAACGTCCGCATGTCCTGTTTTATGGCCATTATGATGTTCAGCCGACAGATCCGGAATCGCTGTGGAAGGCCCCTCCATTTGATCCGCAATTGATCGAAGAGCCCTCAGGCCGCAAAGTGATCGTGGCCCGGGGAGCAAGTGACGACAAAGGGCAGGTGATGACCTTTCTTGAGGCCTGCCGGGCCTGGAAACAGGTTACCGGTTCGCTGCCAGTCAAAGTGAGCGTGCTTCTGGAAGGCGAAGAGGAGTGTGGCGGCTCGAACCTTTTTCCGTTTCTCAAAGCAAACGCTGCTGAACTGAAAGCGGATGTGGCGCTTGTCTGTGACACGTCGATGGCGGATCGGAAAACGCCAGGTATCACGACATCCCTGCGTGGCATGATCGCCGAAGAAGTGCTCATTCAATGTGCCAGTCATGATCTTCATTCAGGTCTGTATGGCAATGCGGCCTCCAATCCAATCGCCGTCCTCTGCCAGGCTCTGGCAACGCTCCGAAATGCCGAGGGCGGGGTGACACTCCCGGGTTTCTATGACGGTATTCAGGAACCAGCTCCTGCGACACGTGCGCAGTGGAGCAAACTCTTCCCCAATGACCAGTCACTGCTTGATGAGGCAGGGCTTTCAGTTGCCGCAGGCGAAAAAGCCTATAGCGCGATCGAGCAGACATGGTGCCGCCCAAGCTGTGAAATCAATGGTATTTCCGGTGGCTATGAAGACGAGGGCTTCAAGACCGTTCTGCCTGCAAAAGCCATGGCAAAAGTCTCATTCCGGCTGGTGCCTGGACAGGATCCTGACCGTATCCGCGAGGCATTCCGCAACCATATTCGAGCCGCATTACCTTCGGACGCCCGTGTAACCTTTACAGGGCATGGTGGGTCTCCAGGCTTCGAAGTCTCCCGTGACAGCCGCTTTCTCGCGCCAGCGCTGAAAGCCTTGACGGATGAATGGGGCGTGCCTGCCGCAACAGTCGGGTCCGGCGGCTCCATACCAGTGGCCGGCGAAGTTCGGGATGCTCTGGGGCTGGATGCTCTCATGATTGGTTTTGCCCAGAATGACGACCGGATTCACTCCCCGAACGAGCAGTACGGGCTGGACTCCTTTCACAAGGGCATCCGCTCCTGGGTGCGCGTGATTGCGGCGCTGGCAGACGCGGGCTGATGCTGAATACCTCCGCACCGCTGGCCCTGACGCTGGGTGACCCTGCGGGTATCGGACCTCAACTTGCTGTAGAGGCGTGGCGTAGGCTTCGGATCTCGGGAGAGGGGACGTTTTTCTGGCTGGGCGATCCACGCCTGATTGAACAGGCGGTTCCTGTAACCCGGATTGAAACACCGGAAGAGGCGGCTACGGTTTTCGCCGACAGCCTGCCAGTTCTTCCGGTCTCCTGTGTGGCGAATGTCAGCCCGGGACAGCCGGATCCACGTAACGCCGAGGCGACAATCAGCAGTATTCGTCTGGCTGTTGAATATGCCTTGGCGGGTCGGGCCGGCGGGGTTGTGACGAACCCGATCGCCAAGCACATTCTTGCTGCAGCGGGATTTCCGTATCCGGGCCATACGGAGTTTCTGGCGGCCCTGTGTAGCATGCCGGGGGAAGAGATCATGATGCTGGCGTCACCGCAGCTCAGGGTCGTTCCGGCAACCGTTCATGTCTCGCTTCGAAAGGCTCTCGATACGCTGACGACTGATCGCATCGTCAGTGTGGCCTCGACCGCAGACGCTGCGTTGAAACGTGATTTCGGGCTTGTGGCGCCGCGTCTGGCGATTGCGGGGCTGAACCCGCATGCCGGTGAGCATGGCATAATGGGGGACGAGGAAATCACGATCATTCAGCCGGCGATCGAGAGGCTTCGGGCGCAAGGAATCATCTGCCAGGGCCCAATGCCGCCGGACACGATGTTCAGCGTTAACGCCCGGCCGAATTACGATGTTGCGATCTGTATGTATCACGATCAGGCGCTTATTCCGCTCAAGACGCTTGATATGGCGGAAGGCGTGAATGTGACGCTGGGACTGCCGATCATCCGCACATCGCCCGATCACGGCACGGCTTTCGATATCGCCGGGCCTGTGACGGAAACATGCCGGGCCGATGTATCCAGTCTTCTGGCCGCCATCCGTCTGGCTGGCGAAATGAGCACGTATCGGGAAGGAAAGAGGTCATGATCCGTCTTGGAGTGAATATCGATCACGTCGCCACGCTACGCAATGCCAGAGGCGGCACGTTCCCGGATCCGGTATCAGCGGCTGAACTGGCCATTGCGTCAGGAGCGGACGGGATCACGGCGCATCTGCGGGAAGATCGTCGTCATATCCGCGATGCCGACATGCCGCGTCTCAAAGCGCTTTCCGCACCGCTGAACTTCGAAATGGCCGCAACAGACGAGATGGTCCGGATCGCCTGTGGCCTTCGTCCCCATGCCTGCTGTCTGGTTCCCGAAAAACGGCAGGAGGTTACGACCGAAGGCGGACTGGATGTCATGGGTCAGCGAGCCTCTCTGGCGCCCCGGATTGCACGACTGAAGGACGCGGGGATCCGTGTCTCGCTCTTCATTGACCCTGATGCACGACAGATCGAGACTGCGGCAGCGCTGGGAGCCTGCGTTGTGGAGCTTCACACCGGGGCTTACGCTCTGGGTGGGGCGCAGGAACTGGAGCGCCTGCAGGCAGCAGCGAAGACCGTTGCGACATGTGGCCTGGAGCTGCATGCCGGGCATGGACTAACTTACGGGAATGTAGGCCCGATTGCCGCACTGATTGGTCTTGCCGAACTGAATATCGGCCATTTCCTGATTGGACAGGCGATTTTCGATGGGCTGGGGCCAGCCTTCCGAAAAATGAAAAGCCTTATCAACAGCTAAAAAAAAGCCGGGACGATTATCATCCCGGCTTTTTGGCTCACTTGACCGGCTGGATAACCGGCTGTGTGTCGTCCTTGGTGAATTTCGGAACATATTTCCCGGACTGATCGGAATACGTCGCCGAACCACTCTGGGCCGGGGTACGGGGCGGATGGAAGCCGGAAACAGGACCGAACGGCCCGGCATTTATGCGACGCATCGTGGATTCACGCTGACGGGCACAACCACGGGTGATGATGGAGCAGATACCATCTGTCCCGATATATTCGTCATCATTCCCGGTGTAATGAACTTCTGAAACCCGGTCATGATCCATACGGACAAGCATACGACATGCCGTACCGCCGCCGCCCAAGGCAGACTGATAGATGCTGATGGCAGACTGGACGGGAATGAAACCGGAATCGGCAGGCATGGTCGGAAGCGCCATGGTTCCATCATACTGCCAGAGTTCGGTCGTATCGTTCAGCTTCTTCGTGCTGCCCGGGATGCCGGCACAGGCCTGAAGGTCGTAGCTGGTCATGCCCACCATTTCGAACTGGGCCTTGTGGGCACTACGGGAATCAAAATAACCGCATCCGGACAGGGCGGCGGTAGCCGTCAGGGCAACGAACATGCGTGTAAAAACGGGGCGCATCATGTCTCCTTTGCGCGTAGGGGGAGCAGACTGCAGACCCGGAACGATGCATGACGAACAGGTCACAATCACATGTGAAGTGCCCTGTTTCTACAACAGCATCCCGAACGGGGATAGAGGAAGCGGGTTCCTTTGTTCCGGATGATGGGTTAGAGGGCAGTTCCCTTGCATCACAGGAATGCCACCAATGGCCGATATGACCCCATCCGAGGTGACACGCCTCCAGACCACGCTGCAGCGCCTGCTCGGGTCCCCGAAGCTCACCGTCAACAAGCCCAGCCGCAAGGGCATGAGCGTTGAACTGGCCGTTTCAGGAGAAGTCATCGGAACAGTTCACCGCGATGAAGATGAAGGCGAAATCTCCTACGCCATTCACATCACGGTTCTGGAAGAAGATCTGCCAGCAGCCTGAGACTTCAGGCTGCATGCGCCGGGGCGGGCATTTCGAATCGCGTGATCTTCCAGCCCCAGTGCTCGAATTTCATGTGCAGAACGAACGGCGTCTGCCCCGGCTGATCCAGACTGGCTTCAAATTTTCCAGCGCTCACAAAATGGGCATGCATGGAATGCCACATTCCGAGCCAGCCTGATGTCGACGCTTCACGTGGCATGACCTGATGGGCAGTGGTCATCAGTGTTGCCGGTGTCAGATGGGTGTCAATGGCATTGGATACGACCTGCCCGGCAAATGAGCTCCCGAATCCCGGAAGATCGTCATCGGCTGGCGCTGCGGGGGAGAACTGTTCCTTGAGGCAGTGACTCAGCGACGCCCAGTCCACATGCGGGGCAAGGCGCGACGGATTATTGCCGCTCATGGCCCGGTCGATATCCCACAGAGCGAGATAGGGCGACACGGCATAGGCTGCCAGAACGGCGCCTGCGCTGACACCAAGTCCCTGCCATGCCCGCGGCATAGCTCTGCGAAAACCGTTTTTCATGATGACTTCTCTGCTCGGGTCCTGCGAGACACCAGGACAGTGATGGACGATAATCACGCTAACGTCTTTCATGTGGGAAAGTCAGCAATTATCATCATTCCATGGACATGAATTTTTCCGACCACGAGCTGGAACGGTATTCCCGCCACATTCTCCTGCCGCAGGTCGGAGCCACGGGACAGGCACGGCTGCGCGATGCCTCTGTGCTGATAATTGGCGCGGGAGGCCTCGGGGCTCCCCTGCTTCAGCAGCTTGCCGCTTCAGGAGTCGGACATATCGGGATCATGGATCATGACCGCGTGGATCTCAGCAATCTTCAGCGGCAGGTGCTATATGGCACAGACGATATCGGGCAATTCAAGGTGGAAGCAGCCGCTCGGCGGCTGAAAGACCTGAACCCGCTCGTACAGGTCCGTCCGTATCCCTTTTGTGCAAGTGCGACGACACTGGATGAACTGGTGCCGCTCTATGATCTGGTCTGTGATGGCACTGACAATTTCAAGACAAGGCTGGCCGTATCCGATGCATGTGTTCGTCACGGCAGGTCTCTGGTCTCCGGTGCTGTGCAGGGTTTTTCGGGGCAACTGGCCGTATTCCGCCCCCAAAAAGGTGGCCCTTGTTATCGCTGCCTGTTTCCTGAAGCGGAAAAGACTGCGGCCCCTAACTGTGGAATGTCGGGTGTTCTTGGAGCGGCCACGGGCGTGATGGGAAGCCTGATGGCTGTGGAAGTCATGCGGGAAATCATCGGGTTGGAGGGGGCCGACGAAACGCGCATGACCATGTGGGATGCCCTGTCGGGCACGATGAACAGTTTTGTGCTGAACCGTGATCCGCACTGCCCGGTGCATCATGACGATCTGGCGCACGCATGAGCCGACCGATGTTCCTCACTCTGGCTGATGATTCCTGGCAGCGCGCCCATTATGCTCTGGTCGTCGCGGCCGGTGGCCTCTCGCTCGGGCGGGATGTAACGATTTTTGCTGGCGGAAAAAGCGTTCTGGCATTGACCCCGGACTGGAGAGCGCTTCAGGGCGTCATTTCAGACAGCGAGCTTGAAATTCGCGGGATCGCGGGCTTCGGGGAACTAAGGGACGCGGTGCTGGATCTCGGGGCAACGGTTATGGCCTGTGAGGCCGGTCTGAGGATGGCAGGCCTGTCTGGGAAGGACCTGCTGGACGGAGTGACTGTGCGGGGAATTGTCAGCTTTCTCGAACTGGCGGGAGACAATCCCGTCCTTGCGCTGTAAGTTTTCCTCAGAGACACGATTTTAGGATGTCTTTCCCGTTTTGATGACTTGCCCAAACCGTCGGCCCTTGGCAGGGATGCGCTCATGAGAATGTCAGTCCTCCCTCTGCGTCCCGTTACCAGCCGTTCCGCTCTTCTTCGTGCGCTTCTGGCCGGCACGGTCCTGTTCGCCGCTCCCGGCGCATGGGCAGCCCATCACCATAAAAAGCACGGAGAGGTCGCCGCGAAGACCGCGGACAAGCATGGGCCCGCTAAAAAGCATCATAAGGCTGATGCTTCAAAGCCTGTGGCACCGGCTGCGAAGCACAAGGCGGCACATCATACTGCCCTGAAACATGCGGCTCCGGCTGTTGCGGCGGCCGCTGCCGTCGGTGCAGCAGGTGCGGCGGTAGCGGATCAGCCGGCAACTCCTGCCGTCCCGCCAGTGCCCGAAAATACGGACAAGGGCAGCAACACTGGCCTTCCGTTGCCACGTTACGCCGCCCTCCGGGCCGACAAGGTCTATATGCGTCGTGGCCCCGGTGACCGCTATCCGATTGATTGGGTCTATCATCGCCGTGGCCTGCCCGTGGAAATCGAACGCGAGTTCGATGTGTGGCGGCTTGTGGAAGATTCTGACGGCCAGAAGGGCTGGGTGCATCAGGCGACGCTTTATGGCAGCCGGACCTTTGTTATTCCGGGCCTGCCTCCCGAAGGTGTGAAGGCCCAGACCGGTGAGGCCAGCGCGCAGGCAGGCGACCATATTGGTAAGGCCGATGCCCGTATTCTTGCCCGTGTCGCCACTCAGGATGAAGCGAGGGCACATAAAAATGATGTGCTCCTCATGAGCCATCCGGAAGAAGATAGCAGCGTCATCGCGGTGCTGGAGCAGGGAACGGTGGGCAACATCAAGCTGTGCCCCCAGAACTCCCAGTGGTGCCGGGTGAGCGTGAAGGGCTACGAGGGCTGGCTGCCCCGCCGTCTTTTCTGGGGGCTTCTCCCGGGCGAGACGATTCAACCAAACTGATTTTTCGATCGAGGACGCCGTATATGACATCGAGTTCCCATCACCGCCGCACGCGGATCGTCGCAACTCTGGGCCCGGCTTCATCCTCGCCTGAGATGATCCTTTCCCTCGCGCAGGCCGGTGTGAATGTCTTCCGGCTCAATTTCTCTCATGGTGCCCACGAAGATCACGGTGAGCGTCATGCCGCCATCCGCGCTGCCGAAGAGAAGGTCGGGCATCCGCTGGCCATTCTTGCGGATCTTCAGGGACCGAAACTGCGTGTCGGCGTGTTTGAAAACGGCCCGGTCATTCTTGAGGAAGGCAAGCCGTTCCGCCTGGATCTTGACCGGACGCCCGGCACAATCTCGCGCGTCTGTCTGCCGCATCCTGAAATCATTTCTGCCGCCAAGGCAGGCAGCCATCTTCTGCTGGATGACGGCAAGCTCAAGCTGCGTGTCGTGAATGTCGGCGAAGGCTTCCTCGAAACCGTCGTGATCGTGGGTGGCAAGCTTTCAGAGCGCAAGGGCGTCAATGTCCCGGACGTGACACTGCCCATTCCGGCGCTAACTGAAAAAGATCGCCGTGATTTCGACTTCGCGCTGTCGCTTGGCGTGGATTTTGTGGCGCTTTCGTTCGTCCAGCGCCCCGAAGATGTTCGGGAAGCCCGCGAGATTGCAGCCGGTCGTGCGGCGATCGTGACCAAGCTCGAAAAGCCGCAGGCGATGGATGATCTGGCTGCCATTGTGCATCTGTCGGATGCGATCATGGTGGCGCGTGGCGATCTGGGCGTGGAACTGCCGCCTGAGGAAGTTCCGGTTGCGCAGAAGCGCGCGATTGCCGAAGCCCGAAAGCAGTGCCGCCCGGTGATCGTGGCGACGCAGATGCTGGAGAGCATGATTGAGAGCCCGACCCCGACACGGGCCGAAGTCTCTGACGTGTCCAACGCCGTTTATGATGGCGCGGATGCAGTCATGCTTTCTGCGGAAAGCGCCGCAGGAAAGTATCCTCTGGAAGCCGTGTCTATGATGGTGCGGATTGCAGAGCGGGTCGAGCAGGATCACGAATGGCGCATCCGTATGGACCGCCTGCGTCCGGTACCGGACGAAACCGTTCAGTGCGCAATCGTTCAGGCAGCATGGCAGGTCAGCAGCACGCTGCACGCAGGTGCCATTGCATCCCACACCCGCAGCGGCGGTGGCGCGATGCGTATGGCCCGGGAGCGGCCCCATTGCCCGATTATCGCCCTGACACCGGAACTGGACGTCGCACGGCGCCTCTGCGTTGTGTGGGGAACATTCCCGCATGTGGTGGATCGTGAACAGACCGCCCATGGTATTGAAGATCTTGCTGGCCCAGCCGCTGAACTCGCGCGCAGCATGGGCTTCTGCAAGACCGGGGACCGGGTGCTCGTTCTGGCTGGATTGCCCTATGGTCATTCCGGCAGCACGAATACCCTGCGGGTCGTCACAGCCTGAAAATAAGGCCTGGCGGTTCTCGATAAGAGTCCGGCGGATGGCGCGTCCGCGCTCTATCCGACTTGTAATGGCTGCCTCGTCACCAGTTCGGATAGCATCGGCCATTGCCTGTGTGTCAGCGACGAACTTGTCGAGCGTCCCCAGAAGCGCCTCCCGATTGGCGAGGAAAATATCCCGCCACATGACAGGGTCCGAAGCTGCAATCCGTGTAAAATCCCGAAACCCAGACGCAGCATAGTCCAGAACGGCAGCACGAATTTCTTCAGACAGATTGTCAGCAGTATCGCAGATCGTGAATGCCAGAAGATGGGGCAGATGGCTGACCATGGCGCAGATCCTGTCGTGCTTTTCATCCGACAGAATTTTCGTTCTGGCTCCGCACAGCGTCCAAAGCTTCTCGATTGTGGTAACCGCATCAGGGTTCGCCCCCTCGGGAGGCACCAGCAACGCCCAGCGATTCTCAAAAAGGGTTGAAAAACCGGCATCCGGCCCTGAATGCTCGGTTCCAGCCATCGGATGCCCCGGAACATATGCAACATTCTCGGGCAGAATTGCCTGAAGCGTCGGGCCTAGCTGTCCTCGCACGGAAGCAACATCCGTCAGAATGCTCCCGGGCCTCATATGCGGGAGGAGTTTCCGGGCAACTGCCTCCACAGCGCCAACGGGCACGCAGATCATGACGCAGTCCGCCTGCGCAGCAACGGCAAGGTCGGACGTCGTGACATCCGCAATGCCAAGTTCGAGAACCCGCTTGAGAACATGAGGGTTCGAATCAGCCGCAATTAGGGTTTCGGCAATTACGCCTGTCTCGCGGGCCCGACGAAGGACAGATGAGCCAATCAGGCCGGGGCCGACAACTGCGAGAGACCGGAAGAGGGGTGTCATAGGACTTTTGGCGCTGCTGCGAAGGAATTATCCCCGGACTTCTTTCCGTCGCGGGACGTTGCCTCTTTCTTGATATTACCGGCCAGAGCAGTCACCGCGGGGGCGATGACATTCATGCGGGCCGGAGCAGGAGGAGGCTCACTCTTCGCGACCGATGCAGGACGCTCATGTCGAAGCCGACGCATTTCAATGAACTGCCAGACCAGCAGAACCGGGATGCCGATTAGAATGTCGCGCCCACGTCGCAGCAGGGAAAGACTAAGGGAGATTTCCGCATCGATACCGAAAATCATGCCCAATGCGACATAGGCCGCTTCCTGCACACCCAGTGCTCCAGGGACAAGAAAACCCGCCGACATGATACCGCAGACCACACCCTCAATGGCGACGGATGAGAAAAATCCGACATGCGCGCCCAAGAGCTGAAGCGCCAGCCACGTCATGGCAGCACTACCCATCCAGCATACCAGGTGACAGAACGCTCCAAGGGAAATGCGATCCGGACGGCTCCAAAGGCTCTCAAGCCGGGATTGGAAGGCGTCAGTATTCCCGATCAGCGCGTTACGCCACTCAGACGCGATATGGCGTCCCAGGAACATGGCGACCTTGCGTATCATCGCGCCGCCACGCTGCTGGGTCCAGATAAAACCAGAAATTCCAACGCTCAGAAGCGCCATACCGCCGATGAGTGGCCAAAAAAATCTGGCTGCGCCGTGATGACCGACAAGACAGAGTAGCGCGATCAGAACAAAAGCAATCTGCCCCAGAACCTCCGTCGTGATGTCCACCAGATTGGCTGCGACACCTTCTGGCCAGTGAAGTTCTTCGCCTTCTTCGGTTCTTGGATCAACGCCGGCCAGTGTGGCACGCACTCCAATGACCATGCCGCCGAGCTGAGAGAACGGCAGGCAGGCTCCCGCACTGTCACGAACGAGGCGTGCGCCCATGAGGCGTTTCATACCAAGAATGGGAACCGCAGCATGCCATGCAATTCCAAGACCGATGTCGATCAGGAGTTGGAAGGCCGCGAGAAGCAGGAAGCCACCAACGCCGACTTTGGAAAGCGCTTCCATGACGGGATGAATACCCGCTTTGGCCGCAATGAAGGTGAACAGGGCCACCCCGAGAAGGGAAAGGAGAACTGGGAGAGTTTTTTTCAACGTCTTCGTCACATGCCGTTTGCACACGCTCTATCGCACACAGGGTGAATATTCCACCCTTGCAGACGCTTTCCCCGAAAAGCCAGGGGGATTATGCTGTCACACATTGCTACCTTTTTTTGCTGATGACCCAAGGAGACTCTGCCACCATGAACGATGTCACACTCGTTACGGGGGCTACCGGGTTCGTCGGCTCCGCCGTCGCCCGCGTCCTTGAAGAACGTGGACACCGCCTCAGGCTTCTCGTCCGGCCGACATCCGATCGTTCAAATATTGCGGAGCTTGACGCGGAAATTGTGGTCGGTGACCTCTCCGATCCCGGGACGCTTGCGCCCGCACTAAGAAACGTCAAAACCCTTTTCCACGTTGCCGCCGATTACCGACTCTGGGTTCCGGATCCGGAAATCATGATGAAGGCCAACGTGGAAGGCACCCGCAACCTGATGCTGGCTGCCCTCGAAGCCGGTGTGGAAAAAATCATTTACTGCTCGTCGGTTGCGGCCCTGGGTCTGCGATATGACGGGGTCCCGGCGGACGAGGCGACGCCGGTTTCCGAGAGCCAGGTCATCGGGATCTACAAGCTTTCGAAATATCGTGCAGAGCAGGAAGTCCTGCGTCTGGTACGCGAGAAAAATCTTCCTGCCATTATCGTCAACCCGTCCACGCCGGTTGGCCCACGAGACATCAAGCCAACGCCAACGGGGCAGATGATCCTCGACTGCGCCAGCGGGAACATGCCGGCCTATGTCGAGACCGGCCTGAACATCGTCCATGTCGACGACGTGGCCGAAGGGCATGCGCTGGCACTGGAGCGAGGAAAGATCGGCGAAAAATATATTCTCGGTGGCGAGAATATCATGCTGGGCGATCTGTTCCGGATGGTGAGTATGATTGCTGGCGTAAAGCCCCCTGGCATCAAGCTCAAGCAGTCCTGGCTCTATCCGGTGGCCCTCGTCTCCGAATGGCTGGCGCGCGGGTTTGGTATCGAGCCGCGGGTCACACGCGAGACGCTGGCCATGTCCAGGAAACTGATGTTCTTCTCGTCCGACAAAGCGAAAAAAGAGCTCGGATATGCTCCACGCCCGGCCCGAGATGCCGTGACAGACGCAATCGCCTGGTTCCGCCAGCATGGACGGATGAAATAATGCTCTTCGGAACTGCACTGACCAGCCTGGGAGCCTGGATCTATCTTTCGCTGTTCCATGGGACATTCTGGCAGAAAGGCCCCATTCTCGATCAAAAGCCTACACCGGTCTCAGCACCGGACGTGGCCGTCGTTGTCCCAGCACGTGACGAGGCTGAGTCCATCCGCGAATGCTTGGCTTCGCTTCTGGAGCAGGATTATGACGGCAAACTGGCCGTCATTCTGGTGGACGACGAAAGCACGGACGGAACCGGCGATATCGCGCGTAGTCTGCCTGACCCGAAGCAGCGTTTGACCGTCATCAGCGGGAAGAAACGGCCGGCTGGGTGGAGTGGCAAGCTATGGGCCATCCATCAGGGGGAACAGGAAGCCCTGACGCGGATTGGCCCTTACGGCTACATCCTGCTGACAGACGCAGATATCATGCATGCGCCAGGTCATCTTGCCTCTCTGGTCGCCAAGGCGCGGGAGGATGATCTGGATCTTGTCTCGGAGATGGTCGCACTCAACTGCGAAAGCAGCGCGGAGCGATTTCTGGTCCCGGCTTTCGTCTATTTCTTTGCCATGCTCTATCCGTTTTCACGGATTGCAAGCGAGCATTCCCGGATCGCTGGTGCAGCGGGAGGGACAATCCTTCTGCGGCGGCGTGCTCTGGAGAGGATTGGCGGGATTAACGCGCTGCGTGGGGCACTGATTGACGACTGCACGCTTGCCGCGCATGTGAAGCGCTCAGGCGGGCGTCTCTATCTCGGCCATAGTGCACTGGCGTGGTCCATCAGACCTTATCGCGGGATGAAAGACGTCTGGGACATGATCGCCCGGACGGCCTATGTGCAACTTCGGTATTCGCCGCTGCTTCTGATTGCAACGATCATCGGGATGGCCATCATCTGGCTCCTGCCAGTTGCTCTAACAGTGTTTGGTAAAGGACGGGAACGCCGGGTCGGGCTTCTGACCTATCTGCTCTCCTGCCTGACTTTTGTGCCGACCCTGCGTCGTTTTGGTCTGCCTTTGTGGCGTGCTATTCCCCTTCCACTTGTTGCCGCGTTCTATATGGCGGCGACCATTGGCTCAGCCCTCGACCATCATCGCGGGGTCGGCGTTCGGTGGAAAAATCGTTCCTACACGGATGAAACATCGTGACAGACAACATCTGGGGGACGAAAGACGTCACCTCTGCCAAAGGCAAATCCGACGAAAATTTTCCCGTCGGTTCATTCCTGATCGCACCAAGGCTTAGGCCTTACGTCCACACCTACTATAATTTCGCGCGCGTCGCGGATGACATGGTGGACACGACTGAGCTCACACCTGCCGAAAAAATCGCTCGACTCAGAGGAATGGCGGCCGTCATCCGGGGCGAAATCACCGCGCCACAGCGCGCCGATGCCCAGACGGCGGTCAAACTTCGTGACGTCCTTCTCCAGACGGGTGTGCCGCTGGAGACCGCGACGGATCTGCTCGAAGCGTTCTGCATGGATGCGGAAAAGACCCGTTATGAGAGCTGGGACGAGTTGCTGCATTACTGCAAATATTCAGCAAATCCCGTGGGCCGTTTCCTGCTCCTGCTTCACGGCGAGGGCGAGGAGACACTCGCACCATCCGACGCGCTGTGTTCCGCGCTTCAGGTGGTCAACCATCTTCAGGACGTTGCGGACGATCTGAAGACTCTTGATCGCTGCTATGTTCCGCTGCCGTGGCTGGAAGAGGAGGGCGTCTGTCTGGATGATCTGCGTCTGGTGCGCAGCAAGCCAGGGGTCCGTCGCGTGTTTGACCGGATGCTGGATGGTGTGGACGCCCTCAACAGGAGCGCCCGGATCCTGCCGCTTCTGGTCAGGGATCGCCGGATGCGGCTTGAAGCGGCCGTTATTGTCGAACTTTGCCATATCCTGACAGCACGTCTGCGTCGGCAGGACCCGCTGCTCGAACGTGTCGCCCTGACAAAATCGGATGGCGCGAAAGCTCTGTTCCGGGCTCTGCGCTATTTCCCTGCCGCTGGCTGAGCCAGAACGACAGGGAGAGCTGGGCCAGATCAGGCGATGATCTGGTCCAGTGCGGTACAGAACGTCTTCATTTCATCCATGGAGCCGACAGTGATCCGCGAGGCGTTAGGCCAAACAGGCCAGGACCGTCCGATCACGATATTCTGCTTCAGGAACGCATCCTTGATAGGCTCCGCCGGCTTCTTCCAGTCGATAACAAACATGTTTGCATCTGACGGGATGAAGTGAATGCCACGCTTGCGCAGATGCTGGAACGTCATGCTCCGGGCCGCAATCATTTCCTGACGACGGGCTACGATAGCGGATTTCATGGTCAGGCTCATCGTGCCACAGGCCATGGCCGGAACCGGAAGCATCGCGGTTGCGCTCTTGCCATCATAGCGCATCATGCTCTCATGCAGATCGGGCCTGGCAAATGTCAGGCCAAGACGCATCCCCGCCATGGCGAACATCTTGGAGAAGGTCCGTAGGACGACAACATCCTTGTTCTTGGCGACCAATTCAACTGCGCTCGGCGCACCCGAAAAATGGATATAGGCTTCATCAACCAGAACAACTGAGCCCTTCGGCTTGTTCTCAACAAGCCATGCGATGTCGCGAAGCGGCGTGAGGGTGCCAGTCGGGTTGTTGGGGGAGCAGATGTAGTAAACGCCAGCATTGGGATCTGCAGCCAGCATGGCCCGCACATCGGTGCGATAGCCATTTTTGGCCACCAGTGGCACCCGGGCAAGGGGGATTTTCAACCAGTCCGCTGCCACCCAGCCAGCTTCATAGCTCGGATCCGCCGTGACAAGCCCACGCGTAGGCGAACAGAACGTGACGATCGCACGGGCAAGGGGGTCGGATGATCCGCACCACGTCATGACATGGCTCTCGGGGATCGCCTCCACATCCGATGCAGCTTTGACCAGATCATCGCGCATGTGACCGGTCGGATCATAGCGGTTGCTCTGGAAAACGGACGAGGCACCAGCCTGCGCGGCTTCCGGGAACGGTCCCGTCCAGCACTCATTGCTTCCGAGGCGCGTCATGCCCTCGAAATTGATACCTGATGGCAGAATGCCGGCATGTGCAGATTTCGTCATCGCATGGACGGTCGCGCCCGCTGCCAGAAGCGTGGCGATCCGTCCGAAGCTGCGACGGGAGTATCCCCGGGCAAGAAGGTCGCTACGGGCGGCGGGAGAGAGGGGACTGGTCATTATGGGCCATACTCCAGACTAGGGCCGGAACATGTTAATTCCGAAACGTTTTCCCTGTCAAAGCAGGCCCGGAAGATATTTTCAGTATTCTTCCTGCTGGCCGGGCAGGGGCACGGAAGTCGGCTTTCCGGGAGATCCCGCATACGTCAGCAGGAGAACGGTCTGGCTGTCTCCGGTTACCCCGCGATGAACGTCGTTAACCGACTCCGCAAAGGCTTCACCTTGATGGAAGGTCCGCCTTTTGCCGCTCTGCCGATCCTCGATTGTAAGGGTTCCTTCCAGCACATATCCGGCGTTCGGATAGGGGTGAACATGCCAGGGCAGCGCGGAATGCGCCGGGATGGTCAATCGGATCATGCTCAGCATCGGACGTGTCGTCGGATAATGATCGTAAGGCGTGCCATTCCAGGAGTGATCATCCGCGAGAAGATGATCGGCGTGTCCACTGGCCGTCGTGGGGGGCGACATCTGTGCTAAAGCGAGCGGCGCCGAAAAGGCTCCACCCACGAGCACTCCGGCAAGAAGGGCTGTGGTCTTCAGAGGGGAAAATTGCATGGTGGAAGACTCCTTTTCAGGTGTTGCCTTTTGGCATCACCTTAACGCATGGCAGCCCTTTCCGTTCAGGTCATCTTTGTCTCGCGGGGATTTGAGGTTAGAACCCTGATCTTCTGGAACAAGACAGGGGACGGACATGGTTTTCAGCAGGATGCGCGCTTCTTCCGGTCTTCCCTGCGCGCAGGCCGATCTGGACCATGTCGAGAGGATTGTTACCGCTTCGGGGACATCCTTTGCCCGCGGGATGCGCATTCTTCCCACGGACCGGCGTCAGGCGATGTTCGCGGTCTATGCGTTCTGCCGCCAGGTGGACGACATTGCGGATGGTGACGCTGGCGTCGCGGACCCGATGGCGGCCCTTCAGGACTGGCATCGCCGGATCGACCAGCTCTACGAAGGTGTGGCCTCGGATGCGCTCGATCGCATCCTGATCGTGGCCATCCATCGCTATCAGCTTCAGGCCAAGGATTTTCATGACGTTATTGACGGCATGGCCATGGACTGCGGCGCGCCGATCGTAGCGCCCGATGAAGCCACGCTTGATCTATACTGTGACAGGGTAGCCTCGGCGGTCGGGCGGCTTTCGGTCTGTGTGTTTGGAGATGCCTCGGACAATGCCAGGCGTGTGGCATACCATCTGGGACGCGCACTCCAGCTGACCAACATCCTGCGTGACATTGCCGAGGATGCCGAAAGAGGCAGACTATACCTTCCCGCCGAGCTCCTGACCCGCTTCGATGTTGCCAAGGATCCGAAGGAAGCGCTCTACGCCCATGGTCTGGACAATGTGGCGCGTATTCTTGCCCAGCGGGCGAAGGACCATTTCCGTGAGGCCCGGGATTCCATGCGACTGTGCGACAGCACTGCAATGCGCCCAGCCCGCATGATGGCGGCGTCCTATGCGCCCATCCTCTCCGCGCTGGAAAAACGTGGATGGAAAACGCCGGATATCGCGCCAAAAGTCTTCAAACCCTGGAGGCAGCTGCGCACCCTCGCAGCGTATGTGAAGTAAGACCCATGAGCCATGTCCACATCATCGGCGGTGGTCTGGCAGGCCTCTCCGCCGCAATCGAACTCGCGGCGCAGGCTCGTGTCACGGTCTATGAAGCAGGGCCGGCCTGTGGTGGCCGGGCGCGTTCGTTTCATGACCGCTCTCTCAATGCCCGGATCGATAACGGCAATCATCTCATCCTGTCGTCCAACGATCTGACATTCCGCTATCTGGACATCATCGGCGCACGTCATACCCTGACGGGGCCGGGACTGCCGATCTTTCCATATTACGACCTTGAAGACAGTCTTGCCTGGACCTTGCGCTTATCGAAGGGAAAGCTTCCCTTCTGGGCGCTTCCCGGCGGACGCCGCGTTCCGGGCATGAAGTTGTCCGAGCTCGCTTCTCTGGGGCGTTTCCTGCGTGCGGGCGACAGCACGACTGTGGACACCTGCCTGAGTTCCGGGCAACTGAGCCGCAGGCTGCTGGTGCCCTTTGCGATTTCCGTCCTTAATACGGATATCCATACTGGTAGTGCGAAACTGCTTGGAAATGTCATCCGCAAATCCCTCGCGAAAGGCGGAATGGCCTGCTGCCCATGGTTTCCGGCGGTTGGTCTCTCCGAGACACTCATCGATCCGGCCTTGGCTTATCTGAAGCGCTTTCACGGCGAAGTCCGTACGGGCATTCGCGTCAGTGGCATCGAACAGCAGAATGGCCGTGCAACAGCGCTCGAAACAGCTGAGGGACGCATTGAACTTGGCCCCGAAGATCAGGTTATCATGGCCGTGCCTGGGCCGGTTGCGCAGTCCCTTCTTCCGGGACTGAAAGCTCCGGATGCTTTTGAAAGCATCGCGAACGCGCATTTCCGCCTTCCCGCAGCCGTTCAGGCGCGCGGTGTTGTGGCACAGGCCGGGTTCGTAGGGCTGGTGGGCGGCATTTCGGAATGGATTTTCCTTAAGGGAGACATCCTGTCCGTCACCGTCAGTGCGGCCAATCGCTATGCCGATCGCCAGAACAGCGAACTGCTGGCCACGATCTGGTCCGAGATCCGGCGCGCACTTGATCCTGTCCTGTCACAATCGCTTCCGGTTGCCATGCCACCCGCACGTCTGGTCTGGGAAAAGCGGGCGACATTCGCCGCGACACCCGAGCAGAACCGCCTGCGTCCGGGCCCCCGCACGGATCTCGTGAATCTGGCTCTGGCCGGGGACTGGACCGACACCGGACTGCCATCCACGATCGAAGGATCCATCCAGTCAGGCCTTCAGGCTGTTGCTGCGCTGGGCTTCCGCTCGGCCGTTGAAAACACAGGATCGTGATGAGCGCTCTCGCAGTCATGATTGTAACACAGCTCCCGCGTTTCAGGACTGCCTGTGTCGGGGGAACCGAACAATGCTGATCTATTCTGATATTCTGGAAAAGGAGGACCGCGTGAGCGCGACCTTGTCCCGCCAATCCGTCGAACCCGATGAGATCAATCATGCCATTGAGGGCGCGCAAACTGCGCTGGGCGGGAAGCAGAAGTCAGACGGACACTGGGTGTACGAGCTCGAAGCAGACGCGACGATCCCTGCGGAATATGCGCTGCTCGAACATTATCTCGACCGGATCGATCCGGAAAAGCAGGCCAAGATCGGTGTCTATCTGCGCCGGATCCAGGGCGATCACGGCGGATGGCCCCTTTATCACGATGGCGGTTTTGATCTCTCGGCGACCGTAAAGGCCTATTTCGCGCTCAAGGCGATCGGGGACGACATCGACGCGCCACATATGCGCATTGCACGCGAGGCCATTCTAGATCACGGCGGTGCTGCGCGAACAAACGTGTTCACGCGGATCCAGCTTGCCCTGTTTGGGGAAGTGCCTTGGGACGCAACGCCCGTGATGCCGGTCGAGCTCATGCTCCTGCCACGTAAGGCGTTCTTCTCGGTCTGGAACATGTCCTACTGGTCGCGGGCCGTCATTGCACCGCTGCTTGTGCTGAACGCGCTTCGGCCCAAGGCCATCAATCCGCGCGGCATCCATGTTCAGGAACTGTTCGTTAAGCCGCCTTCCGAGGTCACCGACTGGATCCGTGGTCCATATCGCTCGGCCTGGGGACGGTTTTTCAAGCACCTGGATTCCGCACTGCGGCCTGTTCTGCCGCTCATTCCGCGTAGCCTCCACAAGAAAGCCCTGAAAGCCGCCAGCGATTTTATCGAGCCGCGTCTGAGCCGGGGAGGGCTTGGTGCCATCTATCCGGCCATGGCAAATGTCGTGATGATGTATCGTGCGCAGGGCGTGCCGGACAGCGACCCGCGTGCAATGACGGCATGGGACGCGATTCAGGATCTTCTTGTGGATCATGGTGACGAGATCTATTGCCAGCCCTGCGTGTCGCCCGTCTGGGATACAGGCCTGTCTGGCCTTGCGATGATCGAAGCCGCATCGGGACCCGCGGGCACCAAACATGAAGAAACGCTCGCTTCTCTGAAAAAGAGCGCTGAATGGCTCCGGGATCGCCAGATCCTGGACGTCAAAGGCGACTGGGCCATCAACGCGCCGGACCTGCGCCCTGGTGGATGGGCCTTCCAGTACGAGAACGATTACTACCCCGACGTCGATGACACTGCTGTTGTTGGCATGCTGCTCCATCGTGTCGATCCTGAAGGAAGTCAGGAAGCCATTGCCCGCGCACGGGAGTGGATCATCGGCATGCAGAGCACCAATGGCGGTTGGGGTGCGTTCGATATCGACAACGATCTCGAAATGCTCAACCACATTCCGTTCTCGGACCATGGCGCCCTTCTGGACCCACCAACGGCCGATGTTTCGGCGCGCTGCATCTCTTTTCTTGCGCAGCTTGGAGACCCGGACGACAGGCCGGTCATCCTCAAGGCGCTTGACTATCTGCGCTCCGAACAGGAGGCCGAGGGCTGCTGGTTTGGCCGTTGGGGAACAAACTATATCTACGGGACATGGTCAGTCCTGTGTTCGCTGAACATCGCTGGCGTGCCGCATGACGATCCGATGGTTCTGCGCGCGGTGAACTGGCTCGAAAGCGTCCAGCGCCCGGATGGCGGCTGGGGTGAGGACTGTGCAACCTACGAAGGCGGGACGGCTGGCGAGTATAACCAGAGCCTTCCGTCTCAGACAGCCTGGGCGGTTCTGGCGCTTATGGCCGTGGGGCGCCGTGAGAGCGAGGCCGTGAAGCGCGGTGTGGCCTATCTTGTGTCTCAGCAGGACGACAAGGGAGAGTGGCAGGAGGAAGCCTATAATGCCGTCGGTTTCCCCAAGGTCTTCTACCTGCGCTATCATGGCTACAAGCAGTTCTTCCCGCTGACTGCGCTGGCCCGCTACCGCAATCTCGGTGCGAGCAACAGCGGCAAGGTGGAGTTCGGTTTCTGATGCTGGGTATTCTCGCAGGCCTGAAACAGGAAGCCCGTCTGATCCGGCGGTTTTTGCCCAATGCCCCTCTGGCCCTGAGCAATGCGACACCGGAAGGTGCGCGCGGTGGGGTGGAGCGTCTGCTCGCGGCAGGCGCAACGGAACTCCTGTCTTTCGGATGCGCAGGAAGCCTTTCACCAGATGCGCCGCCAGGCACCGTCATCGTCGCCGACCATGTGCGGTATGAAGGGCGGGATATTCCCTGTGATCCCGATCTAAGCCAGGTGTTTGGTTCGGCCTATGCCCGACGCGGTGGCATTCTGCATAGCGACGTGCTGGTTGAGCTGGCTCTGGAAAAAGCGTGGTATTTTTCGGAAACGAAATGCCTTGCCGTGGATATGGAGAGCGGTGTCGTGGCGGCGGCTGGTGTTCCCTTTGCTGTTCTCCGCGTTGTCTGTGACGATGCAGGCAGAGACCTTCCCCCTGCGGTCAAGACAAGTGTGAGGGATGGAGCCGTATATGTCCCGGGGCTGATAGGTTCTCTATTGCGGCATCCGCTACAGATCGGCGGCCTGATGCGCCTTGGAAAAGAAGCAGCTCTAGCGCAGCGCGCAATGGGCTCATTCCTTCAGGCCAACCCGCCTCAGCGCTGAGAACGTACCCGCTCCAGCAAAGGTCGCCATCACCCCGATCGGGACGAGCCAAGGAAATGCAATGGTATGGCCTTGAATCCTGACATAGGACGCAAGCGCCAGCACACCAACTGCGGAGATGAAACCAGCAATTGCGGCACGCTCATCTCGCGAATGGCCAATCATTGCGAACAGGAAAACTCCGAGCGTTGCACCGTAGCTGTAGGACGCAATTGAAAGTCCAAAGACAACAGCCGATCCACTCGGCCGAGAAAACAGCAATGCGGTCAGGACAAGAAGAACGGCCCAGACAGCCGTGAGAGTCCTCAGCGAAAAGGGGCCTCGCGGCAGGAAGTCAGCCTTGGTTGCGGCCGCCATCGCATTCATGGCGCTGGAAAGAGATCCCATGGTCGCAGCAAGAATGCCGGCTATCAGGATCCCGCTCAGCACTGGCGGCAAAGTGAGAATAAAGTGCGGAAACAGGGCATCAGGCCGGCTGCCCTGACCGGGCATAAGGTCGCGCAGCGATACCCCGATGCACGACAACAGAGCAAACAGGCCGCCTACAACGAAAACGCTGCCAATCATCGCTGCCCGCGCACCATTGAGCGTCTTTGCGGCCAGACAGCGCTGGAGCATCAACTGGTCTGTACCGTGGGACGCCAGAGACAGGATTGCGCCACCTATGACAGCGCCTGCGATAGAAAACGGGTCCGTAAACGGCGGCAGACCATGACTGAAAACAGGCGCCCCGTGAAAGGGCGGCATTGCACTGCGAGACCATATCACGCCCAGACAGGCGATACTTCCACCAAGATAGAGACCAAGTTGCAGACTGTCTGACCAGACGACGGCTCTCAATCCACCTGCAAGCGTATAAGCTAGTGTCAACAGAACGATTAAGACCAGAAGGGACAGGTCCGATATCGCATAGCCCATGCTCGCAAACAGCATCGACACCGGAAGCATCCCCGCATAGAGACGAACGCCCTCTGCCACCAAGCGTGTGACCAGGAATGTGCCGGAGAGAAGCTTCTGAAGTCGGGCACCAAATCTCTGGCCGATATAGCGGTAGATGGATGTCGCACCCCGTTCGTGCAACGGCAGAAACCAGATGGCGACTGCCATGCGACCAATGAGATAACCAGCCGCCAGACCAACGAAAACATACCCCTTCAAGTAAGCCACACCAGGGACGCTGACGATGGTGAGGGTAGAGGTTTCCGTCGCAACCAGAGAAAGGCAGATTGCCCAAGGAGGAAGATCCTTGTGGGGCTGTCGGGCCAGCATGATGGAAATAACGGGAAGCAGACAAAGATACAGTAGAATAATAAGCAGGCTTACAGTCATGTGTTGTTATTGCTTTATCGGAATGTCTTTATGCAAGAAAAAGGGAGGCGCTGATGCCCCCCTCTTTTCTAAACGAATATTTCAGGCAGGTTCGTTTGCGTCAGCCAGACGCTCGGGACGGAACCCGGTGGCGATGACATACAACTCGCTGGACTCCTTGCGGGAAGCGGGAGGTTTAACATGCTTCACGCTGGAAAATGCAGTTTTCATCACAGCCAGCATTTCCTTTTCCGAGCCGCCCTGAAACACCTTCGCGATGAAGCTGCCCCCTTCGGCCAGGACCTGAAATGCAAAATCGAGCGCCCCTTCGGCAAGACCCATGATGCGCATGTGGTCGGTCGCCGCATGACCCGTCGTGTTGGGCGCCATGTCGGACATGACCAGATCGGCAGGGCCGCCAAGCATATCTTTCAGACGGTCGGGCATGTCGGGATCCGTAAAGTCTCCTTCGATGATCTCCGCCCCTGCAACCGGGTCAACCGGAAGCAGATCGAGCCCCACGACATGCTTTGCGCCGCGCTTGACCGCAACCTGCGTCCAGCCGCCGGGAGCGGCGCCCAGATCGATGATGCGGGTGCCTTCTTCAATCAGCTTGAAGCGGTCGTCGATCTCGATCAGCTTGAAAGCCGCGCGTGACCGCCAGCCCTGCTTGCGCGCGGCTGCGACATAGGGATCATTGAGCTGACGGTTGAGCCAGCGCTGCTGTGCCGTAGTGCGTCCGCGGGCTGTTTTGAGCGAAACCGTCTTGTTACGGGCGGTTTTCGACGTTGCGGAATCACGTGTTGCGTCGTTCTCACCGGGATTGGATGCGCTTTTCAGGGCCTTGCCCGGAATACGCTTCGGTCCCGTGTCCTTGCTGGAACCGGAGCGGGATCTTGGCGGCTTCATATCGTGGCATATGTCCCGAATGGGCCCCGTGACCGGGGCGTGGCATGGCGACTGGTCGTATAGCGTCCCTTGCCGGAACGCTGACCGTGATCGCGGGCCATACGCAGCAACATCCCGTCGCGCAACCCCCGGTCTGCAATCGTTACGTCTTCAACCGGCCACAAACGGTGGATTGCCTCAAAGATTGCACAGCCTGGCAGGACGAATTTCATGCGCTCAGCTCCCACGCAGGGATGATCCGCCAGTTCGTCATTGTTCAGGCGTCGCAGACTTCCGATAGCATCAACCATGCTGGGGCCGGGAAGAGTCAGTCCATCAATGGCCGCGCGGTTATAGCGGGGCAGTGACAGTGCCACCCCGGCCAGCGTCGTCACGGTTCCGGACGTCCCGATCAGACGCGTCTTTCCATGCGTGACTTCCCGCCGGATGCGGTGCACGTTCTCGAAGCCTTGCAGATAATCCTGAACATGGCTGATCATCGTCTCATAAGAAGGGCCATGGCCTTCACCGAACATTTCCTGAAGCGTAATTACGCCGACGGGAACGCTTGTCGTGCCGATCAGGGTCTGGGTCTGACGCTCGGGGTCGATCCGGACCCAGGCGACTTCAGTAGAGCCGCCGCCAATATCAAAAAGGACCCCGCGATCCGCACGGACAGGTTTGTGTTCCGGTTGACGGAAGAGGGGGGAGCAGCTTTCCAGCGCCAGTTCCGCTTCTTCACGCGCCGTGATGATGTCGATGGTCAGGCCGGTTTCATGCTGCACACGGGCCAGAAACTCTCGACCATTGGCGGCCTGCCGGCAGGCTTCGGTCGCAACAGCACGCACATGAACGAGGGGCCACTGCTTCATACGTTCCGCACAGATACGGAGTGCATCGAGGGCGCGCTTCATGGACTCTTCAGCAAGACGACCACTAGCCCGAAGGCCTTCGCCCAGACGGACCGAACGATTGAAGCTGTCCACAACACGAAAACCATTGGGCGTACCCGCCGCAATCATGAGACGGCAGTTATTGGTGCCAAGATCAATGGCGCCAAAGAACGGACCCGTACGTCGTGCAGACGCATGAACAGGCACCGGGCCTGACAGGTTGTGATCCGTTCCGTACCTCATCATGTGTTTCGGCTCCCGCTTGCCCGTGATCTGGGACCTTGGAAAAGCAGCATGGGGTGCGGGCGACCTTACTCGCAAGAAAAATATCAGTTTTTTCCAAAAAAATGTCCGAACCCCTCTTGCGCCGTATGGGGGCGGTTGATAAACACCCTCTCACCGCTTGGGAGATAGTTTAGCGGTAGAACTACCGGCTCTGACCCGGTCAGCCCTGGTTCGAATCCAGGTCTCCCAGCCAAGAAATCCTCAGAAAATACCGCAAAAAAGAGACTTCCCCTCAGGGGGCAAAGTGCTCTATGAGGACCCGCCAACGGCCGGTCGGCCTTCTGGCCTCCGGTTCACACACATTGCGTCTTTCACGACGCATGACGTAACGGGGGCACGCGGCTCATGACTTCATCTTCCCACACAACAAATCTGAATGAGCGCATCCGCGAAGCGCTGGCTTTCGATGACGTTCTTGTCGAACCGGCTGAATCGTCGGTTCTTCCGGCCCAGACCTCCACGCGCACACGCCTGACGCGTTCCATCGAGCTGAACATCCCCCTGATGTCTTCCGCCATGGACACCGTGACCGAAGACGGCATGGCCATCGCGATGGCGCAGCAGGGCGGTATGGGTGTCATTCACAAGAACCTCTCCATCGAGGAGCAGGCCGAGCAGGTCCGTCGCGTCAAGCGCTTCGAATCAGGCATGGTCGTCAATCCCGTCACGGTCGGCCCGAACCAGACACTGGCCGAGGTTCAGGCCATCATGGCCCGGCATGGCGTCTCCGGCCTTCCTGTCATTGAAGACGGCAGCGGCGTTCTGGTCGGCATCCTGACCAACCGCGACATGCGCTTCACGACAGACCCGAACACGCGCGTCCGTGACCTGATGACGCACGAAAACCTCGTGACCGTCCTCAACGGCGCAGCGCCGGACGAGGCACGTACGCTTCTTCATCGTCATCGCATCGAGAAGCTTCTGGTCGTTGACGAGGCGCAGCGCTGCATTGGCCTGATCACCGTCAAGGACATGGACAAGGCCATCGCGCATCCGCTGGCCATCAAGGACTCCCAGGGTCGTCTGCGCTGCGCCGCCGCCGTAGGTGTCGGTGAAGACGGGTTCCGTCGCGCTGCGGCTCTCGCTGAAGCCGGTGTGGACGTCATTGTCGTGGATACGGCTCATGGTCACTCGCACGGCGTTCTGAGTGCGGTGGAAACGCTCAAGAGCCGCCATGGTGATCTTCAGGTCATCGCGGGCAACGTTGCAACACCCCAGGCTGCGCGTGCCCTGATTACAGCTGGCGCTGACTGCGTGAAGATCGGCATCGGACCGGGATCAATCTGCACGACGCGCGTTGTGGCCGGTGTGGGTGTGCCGCAGTTCTCCGCTGTCATGGAAACGGCCGCAGCCTGTCATGAGCTGGATATCCCGGCCATCGCAGACGGTGGCGTCCGGACATCGGGCGACATCGTCAAGGCGATTGGCGCGGGTGCGGACGTGGTCATGGTCGGCTCGCTGCTGGCGGGTACGGATGAAAGCCCGGGCGAGACGTTCCTGTATCAGGGCCGTTCCTACAAGGCCTATCGCGGCATGGGATCGCTCGGCGCCATGGCCCGCGGCTCTGCAGACCGTTATTTCCAGGCGGAAGTCCGCGATACGCTCAAGCTGGTTCCGGAAGGCATCGAAGGCCAGGTTCCTTACAAGGGCAGCATGGCTCCGGTCATCCATCAGCTCGTTGGCGGCCTGAAGGCTGGCATGGGCTACACGGGTTCGGCCACAGTGGCCGATCTTCAGGTCCGTACCATGTTCCGTCGCATCACGAATGCCGGCCTGCGTGAGAGCCATGTTCATGACGTGACGATTACCCGCGAAGCCCCGAACTACCGCCGGGACTGACCGTTCCTGCATCAAAGCCTCTCGCATTGAGAGGCCAAACGGGCTACGGGGGCGCTATGACCCCCGCAGCCCGTCTTTCAGGCGCCATCGATCTGCTCTGTGCGATCCAGAATGCGCCCCGCCGTCCAGCCGACGCCACAGCCAACGCCTTTTTCCGCGAGCGCCGCTATATCGGTGGCGGTGACCGTCGCGCCATTTCCACGATTGTGTGGGACGTCCTGCGTGGTTGGAGACGGCTGCAATGGCATCTCAAGGATATTTCCGGCGACATTTCCCCACGCCTTGTGTGCTCAGCATCGCTTCTCCTCAGTGGGGAGACGATGGAGAATGTGCGCAAGCTGTTCAGTGGTGAGCGTTATGCGCAGAAGCCTCTGACATCACGTGAGGATATCGCGCTTAAGGGTTTGGAAGGAAAAGAACTTTCCACCCAGAAGCAGCCTCTGGCCGTGCGCCTTGAATACCCGGACTGGCTGGAAGGCGGCCTTCGCGAAACCTTTGGCAGCCGTCTGCCAGACGAGATGGAGGCGATGCTGGGCACGCCGACGCTCGATCTTCGTGTCAATCTGCTCAAGGGAAGCCGCGAGACGGCCGTTCGGGAGCTTCGTCGCGAATCGCTACAGGCGGAAATGACGAAGCTTTCACCCTGGGGGCTGCGCCTTGACGGACGCCAGCCGGTGACGGCGACACAGGCTTTCAAGGAAGGTCTGGTCGAGATTCAGGACGAGGGCAGCCAGCTTGTGGTGGCGGCTGCCGATGCGCGCGGCGAGCATCGGGTTCTGGATTATTGCGCAGGTGCGGGCGGCAAGACGCTGGCACTGGCGATGACCATGGAAAACCGCGGGCATATCGTGGCCTGCGACGTGCATGAGAAGCGTCTGGATGGGGCGGTCAAGCGGCTGCGTCGGGCAGGCGTTCATAACGTCGAACGTCATCTTCTGGTGTCGGGAGACAAATGGGCCAAACGTCGTGCTGGCAGTTTCGATCGGGTACTGGTCGATGCACCGTGCTCGGGGACCGGAACCTGGCGACGCAACCCGGATGCACGCCTGCGTCTGACGCCGGAAGACATTCAGGAACTTGTCATCAAACAGGCGCAGATCCTTGATCGTGCAGCATCTTTGGTGAAGCCGGGCGGACGCATTATCTATGCGACCTGTTCACTTCTGGCCTGTGAGAACGGGCAGCAGATCGACGGTTTCCTCAAGCGCCGCACAGACTTCGTGCGCCTGCCGAAAGAGCAGATGTCCGAACTTCTGCCCGCAGACCTGCGGAACAAGACGCAGTTCTCTCTGACACCACTGCGGGACGGCACGGACGGCTTCTTCGCCTGCGTGCTGGAACGGGTCGTGACGGATGTGAAGACGGAAGACGCACCAGAGACGGCTGAAACTGCCTCTACGGCGCCGGGGGCAGAAGGTCCTTCCACATAACCAGCGCGTCCACATAGCCTTCGGATGGGTGATCGAATGCGCCGGGAAGCATTCCGATCACCCGGAAACCAAGGGATTTCCAGAGAGCTATGGCACGCTGGTTCGTGCTGACGACGAAATTGAACTGCATGGCGCGGAAGCCGAGCTTCGTGGCTTCCGACAGGGCGTGTTCACCCATAAGACGCCCCGCACCAAAGCCGGGCCGCGCGACAAAACCGGCATTGGCGATATGCGCGCCACCGCCTTTCTGGTTGGCCTGAAGATAGAACGTCCCGACGATTTCATGGTCGCGGGTCTGCGCAACATACACGCGATGCTCCACATCCATCCAGTAGGCCAGCGCCTGCCGTCGGCCCCAGTGACGGGGCAGTGCATAGGTCTCGGCCTTGCGCAGGACGGGTGACAGGAGACGCCAGATTCCTTCACGATCCAGCGACTGCGCGGGACGGATCAGGATATCCTTGTCGGAGTGCGACAGGTTAGGCGTCATGACGGAACATTATTCCAGATTTTAGGTGCATCGGCTGATCCGGGATATGATACCGCTTCGTATCCATAACGCGGAGCCCGTGCCGAACATCCATGCAATATGACATTCTTATCGGCATCGCCTCGACTTTCGGAGCGGGGATGCTGGCCCAGTGGGTCGCCTGGCGATTCCGGCTTCCGGCTATTGTTCTTCTGTTCTCGCTTGGTCTGATCTTCGGACCCGGGCTTGGTATTCTTCATCCATCGGAGACGATGGGATGGATGTTCCGGCCATTGGTGTCGCTGCTTGTGGCGCTTGTGGTGTTCGAAGGCGGCATGGCGCTGGATTTCCGCCAGTTGCGTGAGGCTGGAGAAGGCGTTGCGCGCCTGACGATGCTGGCACTTCCGATCAACTGGGTCCTGGGCTCCCTGGCCGCGCATTATGTGGCGCATCTGGAATGGGGCACGTCCATGCTGTTCGGGGCGATCGTCGTCGTGACGGGGCCGACGGTGGTTCTGCCGCTGCTGCGGAGTGCCAAGCTTCAGCCGCGCGTGGCGGCATTCCTGCGCTGGGAAGCCATCGTCAACGATCCGCTAGGAGCGATTCTGGCGGCTGTCGTCCTTCAGCTTATGATGCTACATGTGGACGTTCATGCGGATGTATTCTTCACGCATACGCTGCCGGACCTGCTAGGAGCGATTGCGGTTTCGCTGTCTGCTGGGATCCTGCCGGCCTATCTGATCCGCTACCTGTTTACGCGCGATCTGATGCCGGAAATCCTCAAGACGCCGATGCTGATCTCGATGGCGCTGGTGATCTTTTCCCTGTGCAACCTGGAAATGGGTGGCGCGGGACTGATGGCGGTCACGATTTTCGGCATGGCGCTGGCGAATCTTCAGATCCCCGGCGTTACGGAACTGCGGCGCATGAAAGAGTCGCTCGTGGTTCTGGTGGTGTCAGTGCTGTTCATTATGCTGACGGCCGATCTGCACCGCGATGTTCTGGCGCAGCTTTCCATTCCGATCTTCGCGCTAACGGTGGTGGTGCTGTTTGTCGTCCGACCTCTGGGCATTTTCCTGTCCACGCTGGGGACGAGCATGCCCTGGAAGGAAAAGCTGTTCGTTGGCTGGATCGCACCACGCGGTATCGTTGCGGCGGCCGTCGCCGGTGAGGCGGGGATCAGCCTCAAGGAAGCGGGGTATCAGTCCGCCGATCTTATTATGCCCGCAGTGTTCGCCGTGATTGCAGTCACGATGATCCTGCACGGGTTTTCGCTGGGGCCGATTGCACGGCTGTTGAAGCTCACGCTGTCCAATGATCCGGCAATTGCGATTCTGGGGGCCAGCGGCTGGTCCATCAATTTTGCATCTTGTCTGCGCAGGGCCGGGGTTCCGGTGCTGCTGGTGGACAACCGCTCCAGTGCGCTGATGCCCGCCACGCGACAGGATATTCCCGTCCTGCGGGCAGAGCTCCTGTCCCAGCACGGGCAGGAATCCTTTGAAGAACGGCCTGCGGATTACCTGATCGCGACGACGGGTGATGGTATTTATAATGGAATGGTCTGCGGGCATCTGGCGCCGACCATGGGGCGGCAGCGCGTCTATCAGATCAGCCCCGGTGTGGCGCGGCTGGATTTCTATCACGGCCTGTCACGCGACGCGCGCGGCAAGGTCCTGGGTGAACCTGCCTGGAACTACACGCTGTTCGATACGCTGTTCGAACAGGGGTGGCGCTTCGTGGCAGTGGAAGCCACGGAAGAGAGTGCCCCGTCCTTTGGGACAGATGAAAATCGGCTCGACATCCTCGTGGTGCGGCGGGACGGCGGCATTCTGATCCGTTCGGCCGAGGACAATGACAAATCCGTGCCCCAGCCTGGCGATCATATGGTGTCCATGGTCCCGCCATCGACGGAATAAGGTCGGCTTATGACGGTTTTTCCACGGTGATGTGGGAAAGACCGCCCTGCAGGAGAGCACGAAGCTCCTTTTCCTCCACTGCGATGCAGCCCTCCGTAGAGCCGCTTGCTGGAGGCAGATGGAGGAAAATGGCCGAACCGCGACCCGACTCGGCTGGGTCATCGTTCCATCCCATCACAATGCAGAGATCGTAGACATGGTCGTCGCGCCAAAGAGTTTCGCATGATGCAGGGTGTGGAAGAGTGACTGCGCTGTTGTAATCGGGGTGGGTCGGATCGTCGCACCAGCCGTCATTCGGACCGATAGGCTCGATGGGCAATGCAGCGCCGCAAACCGGGCGTGATGTCCGGTCTGCGCGATAAAGAACACGCCGTAGCGGCAGCTCTCCGACCGGGGTGCAGAGATCTCCTTCCGCTTTGTCAAGGGACAGACCGCGCCGACCTGTCAAAGCCGGAACGATTTTGCCCTGGAAGTGGAGAAAAGCGCGGTCTCCAGCGGTTTTCAAAATAGCTTTAGTCATAATGCTGTTTCCTTTTTAAGCTGTACTTGCCATAGTCTGGCTCGAGAGCATGCTGCTTTCTTCCCCGTTAGTGGGATATGGTAAGTCCGGATGCGCGAGTTACGAACGCTGACCTCTGCGGATGTAACTTTTCTTCCGTCGCGATAGAACGAGACAGGTTATTATGGCAGGTCCACGCCCCATTCTGGTTGTTGACGATGATGATACGCTGCGTCGTCTTCTGGCGGAGCAGCTTCAGCACGGCGGCGAACTGGAAGCCGTTGAGGCAACCTCCGTTGCCGCGGCGCGCGAACTTCTCGCCAAGCCTGGTGCCCGATATGACGCCATGCTGCTCGATATCACTCTCCCTGACGGAGACGGGCGCGATTTCTGCGCCGAGCTGCGACGCGAAGGCGTCCGCATGCCGATCATCATTCTGACCGGCTCCGATGACGAGCACGACGTTGTGCGTGGTCTGGATGCTGGCGCCAATGATTACGTCGCCAAGCCTTTCCGGATTGGCGAACTTCTGGCGCGTCTGCGTGCCCAGCTTCGGATTTTCGAGAACAGCGAAGATGCCGTTTTTGAAATCGGGCCGTATGCCTTCCGTCCGTCCGCCAAGCTGCTGGTCGAGACCGCCCGTAACCGCCGGATCCGTCTGACGGAGAAGGAAGCGGCGATCCTGAAGTATCTTTACCGTGCAGGTCAGCGTCCGGTGGCGCGTCAGGTTCTTCTGAACGAGGTCTGGGGCTACAACGCCGCCGTTACCACCCACACGCTTGAAACGCATATCTACCGCCTGCGTCAGAAGATCGAACCCGATCCGGCGCGTACGTCGCTGCTGATTACGGAAGGGGGCGGGTACCGTCTCGATCCGGAAGGCCGTGGTGTCATCGGCTCCGACAGCCTGTCAGCCTGAAGGCTGACAGGGAGGGTAACGGGTCAGGCTGGATCGAAATCCAGCACGACCGGGACGTGATCTGAGGGGCTGACCCAGTCCCGCACGTCCTGCAGAACCCGGACATTGCGCAGGCCCGGCATCAGGTCTGGCGTCATCCACACATGATCCAGCCGCCGTCCCCGGTTGGACTTCTTCCAGTCCTTGTTGCGGTATGACCACCACGTATAGAGCTTTTCAGGCTCCGGGGTGATCGTGCGCATGGCATCCAGAAAACCTGTTGCCATCCACGCCTTGAGACGTTCGATCTCGGGTGGCGTGTGACTGACGATCTTCAGAAGCTGCTTGTGACTCCAGACGTCATGCTCCAGTGGCGCGATATTGAGATCGCCAACCAGAATGCTGCGGGCAGGCGGAGTGCTGGTGAACCAGCCCGTTGCTTCGTCCACGAAAGCCAGCTTATGGGCAAATTTTTCGTTTTCCTCGGGATCAGGAATATCGCCGCCGGCCGGCACATAGAAATCGTGCAGGAGGATCGGCCCCGCTGGCGTCGCAATGCTGGCAGCCACATGCCGGCAATCGGAGCGGGTGCACCAGTCAGGCGTGCCCGCCACGCTCTGCAGCGGATGGCGCGACAGGATCGCCACGCCGTTATAGCTCTTCATGCCTCTATAAACCTGATGGGGCAGCCCCATTTCGGCTAGAGCTTGAGCTGGGAAGAGGGGATCCGGGACTTTCGTTTCCTGTAGACAGACGATGTCCGGGTTTTCCTGTTCGACGATCTGCTTCAGCAGAGGCAGCCTGAGTCGAAGGGAATTGATGTTCCAGGTGATAAGACGCATGGAAACTGGATCGACCGGATCAAACGTTTTGACAAGCGCCCTCTTGCACATAACGCATTCCCGTCCGATCTAGAACAAACCATGATTGATCTTCACGACACGCTCCTCACACTTGATTCCCATATCGATATTCCCTGGCCTGACCAGCAGGATGCCTGGGCAGAAGAAACGCCCCGTCAGGTGAATATTCCCAAGACTCACAAGGGCGGTCTGCGGGCCGTCTGTCTTGCAGCATATATTCCGCAGGGGCCTCGTGATGATGCGGGCCATGCGGACGCCTGGGAGCGGGTTCAGGGCATGCTGGACGTTATTGCAGGGCTTGAGGGACGGCAGGGCGACCATGGCGCGCGCGTCTGCCGGACAGCTGCAGATGTCCGGGCAGCTTATAAGGCAGGCGATCTGGCCGTCATTCCGGCAATTGAAAATGGGCACGGTCTGGGCGGCCAGCCGGAGCGTATCGCGGAACTCGCTCGTCGATATGGCGTACGTTACATGACGCTGACCCATAATGGGCATAATGCGCTCGCAGATGCGGCCATCCCACGCAAGGATCTGGGAGATGCCCAGACACTTCACGAAGGTCTGTCGGACCTGGGGCGTGAGGCGATTGCGGCGATGAACCGTTCCGGGGTTCTGGTGGATGTTTCACATACGGCGAAGTCAACCATGATGCAGGCCACCGAGGCTTCCACCACGCCTGTTTTCGCCAGTCATTCCTGTGCCCGAACCCTGTGCGATCATCCGCGCAATCTGGATGATGAACAGCTCGATCGTCTGAAAGAGACGGGAGGTCTGGTCCAGGTTACCGCGATGGGATCGTTTCTGAAGAAGGGCGGCGGTGGAACAGTCGAGGATCTGGTTCGGCATGTATCCTACATTGCCGATCGGATCGGCGTGGAGCATGTAGGCATTTCTTCCGACTTTGACGGTGGGGGTGGCATTCCGGGCTGGAGAGATGCGACCGAGACCGCGAACGTAACGCGCGCTCTTCAGGCTGCTGGCTTCAGTGACAGAGAGATTTCTGCCATCTGGGGTGGTAACATGCTGCGTCTTCTGGAGACGGCTGAGAAGGCTGCCTTAAAGGTCTGAGGATAGGGCTGGGGGTATGCCCCTAGCCTTCACTGGAGAACAGAACATGATCACGGTGCGCGAAAGAGGAGCTTGTTCGTCCACCATGATCTACTGAGGTGTTCTCAGGGCCTTTCTTGTTCCCGTCGCTCTTAAAGAGCAGAGCAGAAGACAAGAGAACGAAAGCAAGATGCTAGCGTTTTCAATGACTTGCAAAACATGATTAAAAATTGGGCAATCTGATGGCAGGTCTGGCAAACCGGGGCTTTCATGATTCTGTCACGTAGCAGCCCACAGACTTTTCCACAGGTTCAGTGGATGACTGAAGAAGCCGAATGACCGACTTTCCTCCTCACAGTTCCGACCTTCCGACCGATCATGGCGAACCCCTTGTTCCTGCGGAAAAAAAGCAGGGTGTGGAAGCGATCCGGGACGCTCTGAAGACCATCCCCTACAGCCCAGGCGTGTATCGCATGCTGAGTGCCAAGGGAGAGGTTCTTTATGTTGGCAAAGCGCTGAGCCTGAAGAAGCGCGTCTCGTCCTATACCCGCATCAACCAGTTGCCGGAGCGGCTGCGACGTATGGTGTCGATGACGGTATCGATGGAGATCGTCATTACGCGGACTGAAGCGGATGCCCTGCTTCTGGAAGCGAATTACATCAAGCGGATGAAGCCGCGCTTCAACATCCTGTTGCGCGATGACAAGAGTTATCCGTGGCTGATGCTGACAGAAAGCCATGAATTTCCCCAGATCACCAAACAGCGCGGCAAGCCGGTCAAGGGTGCGACCTATTGGGGACCATTTGCGAATGCCTGGGCCGTCAACCAGACACTGAATCTGGTACAGCGCAGCTTCCTGCTGAGGTCATGCTCGGACGCGGTTCTGAACAGCAGGACACGACCTTGTCTGTTGTACCAGATCAAGCGCTGTTCAGCGCCGTGTGTGGACCGGATTTCCAAGCCCGATTATGCGGAACTGGTGAGCGAGGCGCGGCAGTTCCTTTCCGGACACAGCACGGAATTGCAACAGCGACTGGCTGCGGAGATGGAACAGGCTTCTCAGGCCATGGACTATGAGCGGGCTGCGTCGATCCGTGACAGGATCCGGGGGTTTGCAAGCATTCAGGGATCCAGCACGGTCAATCCTGCGTCGATCAATGATGCCGATATCATGACCATCTGGCAGGAAGCCGGCCAGAGCTGCATCCAGGTCTTCTTCATCCGCGGCAGCCGCAACAACGGCAACCGGGCATTCTATCCGGCACACGCGGAAGAGGAGACTGCGGCAGATGTGCTGTCGGCATTCATGATCCAGTTCTATGACAACAAACCACCTCCGCCGACCATTCTCGTGAACTGTGAGCTTCCAGAGTTAGGTCTCGTCGAGGAAGCCCTGAGCATCCGCCGCGGACAGAAGGTCGAGATCCTGAGGCCTCAGCGGGGCGAGAAAAAGGAAGTGGTCGACCATGCGGCGCTGAATGCGCGGGAAGCCCTGGAGCGGAAACTGGCTGAGAATACCGGGCAGCGAAAACTGCTGGAAGGTGTGGCAGAAGTTTTCGAGTTACCTGAAACGCCCCAGCGGATCGAAACCTATGACAACTCCCACATCATGGGGCAGGCGCCCTATGGCGTGATGGTCGTGGGCGGACCGGAGGGGTTCAACAAGCGCGCTTATCGCAAATACGGAATCAAAGGACCGGTAGCACCGGGGGATGATTTCGGAATGATGCGGGAAGTTATGGAGCGCCGGTTTGGGCGTCGGGCAGAAAATGGCGAGCGCCCGGAAGACTGGCCGGATCTGCTCCTTATCGACGGTGGCCTTGGACAGTTCAATGCGGTGCGGAAAGTGCTCGAAGACATGGGTGTGACGGGAATTCCGATCGTTGCAATCGCCAAGGGTCCCGATCGGGACGCCGGACGCGAGTGGTTCTTTACCGAGACGAAGCCGCCGTTCCAGCTGCCACCACGCGATCCGGTTCTCTATTATCTTCAGCGGCTGCGCGATGAGGCCCACAGATTCGCAATCACCACACACCGGGCAGGGCGGTCCAAAGGATTACGCAGCTCGGAACTGGATCATGTGCCGGGAATCGGGGCGGCAAGAAAGAAGGCTCTCCTCAACCATTTTGGCTCGGCGAAGTCCGTGAGGCAGGCGAGCCTCGAAGAACTGGAAACTGCGCCGGGGATCAGCTCAAGCATGGCAACCGCCATCTACGGGCATTTTCATCCGGAATGGGTTCAGAAGGCCTCAGTCGATAACCGCAGCCATTAGGAGGTGACCCAAGGTTACACGAAAAATACATCTTTCGCGGGCACATTGGCGCATACCGAAGAGACAGAAACTGTTCTAGACTGAATGCGATGCTGACAGATCTGCCAAACATTCTGACACTGCTGCGTATCGCGTCCATTCCGGTATTGGTCGTGCTGCTAGCCCTGCACTCGCCAACGGCGAATGTGATTGCCTGCGTTGTCTACACGGCGGCGTGCATCACGGACTATCTGGATGGGGCGCTGGCACGGCGCTGGCAACAGCTCTCCGAGCTGGGGCGCATGATGGATCCGATTGCAGACAAGCTGCTTGTTGGTTCTCTTCTGCTGGCTCTGGCAGGGCTGACGCAGCTTCCCGTTTATTCGCTTTACGCCGGCATCATCATCATGATCCGGGAAATTCTGGTGAGTGGTCTGCGGGAGTATATGGCGTCACAGCGGGAGACGCTGCCTTCAACCCGCCTTGCGAAGTGGAAGACAGGCATCCAGATGGTCGCCATCGGATTTCTGATTGGTGGTGACAGCGCGGCAGGAATGCTGGGACTTTCCTTTCTGCCAGCAAGCCTGATTGGTGGCATTTTGCTCTGGTTCTCCGTTATTCCGACGGTCATCAGCGGTTGGGGCTACCTGACTGCGGGGCTCACCCGCATTATGGCAGGGCAGTCCCGCAAATCCTCCAAGATCAGCTTCTGACATGCCACAACTGACGAATTATGGACGTCTTTGACTGTCTTCATCTGGCGTTCCGTTACAAGGAACGCTAAAGGTCATCTATTGACCTCGTGGGAGTAAGAAATGCGGAAGGCCGCTCTGCTGGCACTACCTCTCGCTCTGAGCGGCTGTTCAGGCATGGGCAAGTATATCCGTGACACCATGGTGTGGACGGCTCTCGACAACCCTAATGGTCCGCATGGTGACAGTGAGAATATTCACCGTGCCCGTGGTGAAAAGTTCGCCGAGACACCCATTTTCCCTGAGAGCGGCAATATCTGGCCTGGCGCTCCACAACCGCTTCCGACTCTCAAGGATGTGGAAAATCCCGACAGCTCGTTCAGTCATGCTCTGGGTGACCCCGCCACATATTTCGGCGGTGCTGCACTCGATGAGACTTTCATGGGCGGCATCGGAAGCAAGGGAGGCCTGGGCTCCTCTGGTCAGCAGCTTATGCAGGGTCAAAGCATGTCGGTCGGCGAAAATGCCGATATGCATCAGGGCGTGAGCCGGGATCGTAGCCACGTAATTCCGACACTCCCATCATCGGTTCCTGATAGCGCTGCACGCTTCCTGAACAAGAGCCCGAGCAAAACCATCGTCATTCCCAACGGTGACGGCACAAGCACGCTGATTGCACAGGATGGAAGTGTAAAAGTCGTGCGCGGCACGCCCGCACCCCAAAAATAGTGGTTTGGCTAACGGATTTCAAAACCGTTAGCCAATGCGCACTTTCTCAGTACTGCCTGAAGAGTGCCACCAGACGTCCCTGAATGTGAACGCGCTCTGCTGGAAAAATCCGGGTTTCGTATTCCCGGTTGGCCGCCTCGAGCGCAATCATCGATCCGCGGCGACGTAATTTTTTGAGCGTCACTTCCTGTTCGTCGATCAGTGCAACAATGATCTGGCCATTTTCCGCGGTTTCGCGTCGTCGGATAATCGCGATGTCGCCATCCAGAATGCCGGCTTCGATCATCGAATCACCGGCCACTGTCAACGCATAATGTTCTCCGGTCCCGAGAAGGGATATGGGAACCTCGATCCTGTCACTGTCATCCTGCATGGCTTCAATCGGAAGCCCAGCCGCGATACGGCCATAAAGCGGTATGCTGACAGTCTGACGGTCATTGGCGACGCTGGCTTCAGAGAATGCTCCCTCAAGCTCCGTCTGCCCCTGGCTGAGTACCGCCGGGACAAAAGCTGCATCACTTGAAGGCGCCAGCGTGGTCACTGGCGCTTCAGTTCCCATATGCGGCAGACGCAGCACTTCGAGCGCACGGGCACGATGATGATGACGACGCAGAAAGCCACGCTCTTCCAGAGCCGAAATCAGGCGGTGAATCCCTGATTTCGAGCGCAGTTCGAGCGCATCCTTCATTTCATCGAATGAGGGGGAGTACCCCGTCCGGCGAAGGTGATCGTCGATATATAGCAAAAGCTGGTGCTGTTTGCGGGTCAGCATACAGGCGCTCCCATGCGCCTCGGCGGAGGCATGTCGAAAAACAAGGTGCAGAATGAGAAGCATCCCGCATTTGTTCCTTATAGGTTCCTGTCTGTTGCCTCACAAGCGAAAGAGAAGCCCTTACACGGTTGTCTGATAAGATTTTCGGGGGGTGAAAGTCCTTGAAAGCGCAGGAAAACCCCGAAATCGTGTGCAAGGGCCTTGACCTGTGGGCCACAAATCAGCATGGTGCGCCCAATCTAAAGATCAACATGCTGCATCGACACCTTCGAGCGGCATCAGTATGGCGAAAGCCCGAGGGTATCATGGGAAAGAGCAACGTAATTCAGATCCGGCTCGTTTCGTCAGCCGAAACCGGCTACTTCTACGTGACGAAGAAGAACGCCCGTTCCGCTACGGGAAAGATGGAAGTGCGCAAGTACGATCCGGTTGCACGCAAGCACGTCGTGTTCCGCGAAGCCAAGATCAAGTAAGACTGCTCTAATAGTCTTTATGAAAAAAGCGGCCTTTTCGGGCCGCTTTTTTTGTATCTACAGAAACGGTTTTCTGAACCCCAGCTCAGAACAGCTTGTCATGCGGGCCGTAGGGGACGACCAGATCACCGCTGCGCGTCAGATTCATCGTGGCCCGGGCGCGTTCGTCCAGCATGTCTGCGTCCAGCGCCTTTTCTTTCAGAGCGACCACACGGCGACGCCAGACATTCTGTTCGTCATCCGCATCCTGACGGGCCTGAAGAGCATCTTTCTGAAGCTGGGTCTGTTCCTGATAGGCATGGATACCATGAGCGCCGTGCAGGGCGTTCCAGCCGAAATATGCCGTGAGAGACAGAAAGAAAGCTGGCGGAGCTACGGCGCGGACACCACGCTTGATAAGTCGGATCAGTGTCACGTCGTGTAAACTCCGTTCTGAGAGACTGCTTCAGGTTTATATCAGTCAATCATAACCAGACAATGAATGATACGGGGATTTTGTACATCCGGACCTGAAAAAACGGCCTCATTCCCGAAAGAAATGAGGCCGTCGTGCACTCTCAGGAGTTCTTGAGAATGCTGCGGCCGGCGTAGCGGGCTGCGCTGCCGAGCTGCTGCTCGATACGGATGAGCTGATTGTACTTTGCCGTGCGGTCGGAGCGGGAGAGGGAGCCCGTCTTGATCTGGCCGCAGTTCGTGGCGACCGCGAGATCGGCAATAACGGAATCTTCCGTCTCACCCGAACGATGGCTCATGACGCAGGCATAACCGGCCTTGTGAGCGGTTTCGACAGCCTCAAGCGTCTCGGTCAGCGTACCGATCTGGTTGACCTTCACGAGCAGGGCGTTTGCCGTGCCAGCCATGATGCCACGACGCAGACGATCGGGGTTGGTCACGAACAGGTCGTCACCAACGAGCTGGAGCTTCTTGCCCAGACGGGTCGTAAGCTCTGCCCAGCCTTCCCAGTCATCTTCAGCCAGACCATCCTCGATGGAGACGATCGGATAACGGTTGGCCAGATCCTCAAGGTAGGAAATCATGCCCGAAGCATCGAACTCCTTGCCTTCACCCTTCAGGTTGTAACGGCCATCCGCATAGAATTCGGTAGCGGCGCAATCGAGTGCGAAGGTCACGTCCTCGCCCAGCTTATAACCAGCACCCTCAACAGATTTAGCAATAAATCCAAGAGCTTCATCAGCAGACTTCAGGTTCGGTGCGAAGCCACCCTCATCGCCAACATTGGTGTTGTGACCAGCTTCGGACAGACCCTTCTTCAAACGTGCGAAGATTTCAGATCCCATACGGATGGCATCTGCAATGGTCGGAGCGCCGACCGGCTGGATCATGAATTCCTGGATGTCGATCGGGTTGTCGGCATGCTCACCGCCATTGACGATGTTCATCATCGGCACGGGCAGGAGATGGGAATAGGCACCACCGACATAGCGGTACAGCGGCAGTTCCAGCTCTTCAGCCGTGGCCTTCGCGACGGCGAGGGACACACCGAGGATGGCATTCGCACCGAGGCGGGACTTGTTGGCCGTTCCGTCCAGATCGATCATCGCGTTGTCGATGGCGATCTGGTCTTCCGATTCGGCACCCTGAAGCACTTCGAGGATGTCGTTCTCGACGTGGCTGCAGGCTTTCAGGACGCCCTTGCCGCCGTAGCGGGACTTGTCACCATCGCGCAGCTCCACGGCTTCATGCGCACCTGTGGAGGCGCCAGACGGGACAGCAGCGCGACCGCGGGCGCCGGAGGACAGTTCGACCTCGACCTCGACGGTAGGATTGCCGCGGCTGTCCAGGATTTCGCGGGAGGTGATATCAACGATGGCGCTCAATGGAAGCTCTCCTGGAATGCGTGAACCGGGGTGGCTCGTGACCGTTCGGAATGGAACAGCTATTCCAAGTCTCAAAATCACGCCGTGAGGTCAACGACGACATGCGCCTTCCTTTTCCCGTTTTCGTGCTTGGCATTGCCGGACTGCTCCCCTTCATGACGCTTGGGGGGTGGATCTTCCTAGCCGGACTGTTCACGCCGCTGCCCCATCTGAAAATCATTCTGCTGGCGTACGGGGCCTGCATCCTGTCATTTCTGGGGGCTGTGCACTGGGGGCTGGCCATGGAGCGGCCGGACATCATCACTGTCGGAGGATCGTCGCAGCGAGACCGTCAGCGTCTTGTACTGGGCGTCTGCCCTGCACTCTGGGCATGGCTGGCACTCTGCATCGGCGTACTGGGACATGTCCGGGCCGGTTTCGGGCTGGAAATCATCGGCTTTGTCGGGACGTTCCTCGTGGAACGGGAAGCCTGGAGGAAAGGTGCTCTTCCCCCAGGCTATCTGCCGCTGCGTACAGGACTGACGGCTATTGCGGTGCTGAGTCTGTTTCTGGCGGCTCTGGCACCATCTGGCAGCTAGGCCAAAAAGGACTTTGCCAGAGCGTCAAAGGCTTTCAGACGCGTCAGGAGGCCGCGCATTTCACCCAGCGGCACCATGGTCGGGCCGTCGCTGGGAGCGTGGTCCGGATCCTGATGCGTTTCAATGAAGACTGCGGCGACACCGATCGAAAGAGCCGCACGGGCCAGTGGCTCAACAAACTCGCGCTGACCGCCCGTTGAAGCCCCGAGGCCGCCCGGCTGCTGCACCGAGTGGGTAGCGTCAAACACGACGGGATAGCCCGTCTGCGCCATAATCGGCAGACCGCGCATGTCGCTGACGAGCGTATTGTAACCAAAGCTCGTACCACGGTCGCAGAGCATGATGCGCTTATTGCCCGTCGAGGCGATCTTCGCCGCAACATTGGCCATATCCCATGGTGCAAGGAACTGGCCCTTCTTGATGTTGATGGCCCGTCCGGTCTCGCCAGCAGCCAGCAGCAGATCCGTCTGGCGGCACAGGAAGGCCGGGATCTGGAGAACATCCACGGCCTGAGCGGCGGGTGCACACTGTTCAGCCGTGTGCACATCCGTCAGAACAGGAACGCCGAATCGCTCGCGGATGCCCGCAAGAATGTCGAGACCGGCATCCATACCCACGCCGCGCGCGGCGTGGACCGAGCTTCGGTTGGCCTTGTCGAAGCTGCTTTTATAAATCAGCCCAATGCCCAGCTCACGGCACAGACCGGAGATGGCGTCGGCCATCTCCGTTGCATGTTCGCGGGATTCAATCTGACAGGGGCCAGCGATCAGCGTGAAGGGCTGATCCTGACCGACCTTGAGGTCTCCGATCCGGAAGCTCACTTGCTGTGAGCCTCCTTGACCGCTGCGGCGATGAGGCCGGCGAACAGCGGATGCGGGTCGAAAGGCTTGGACAGCAGCTCCGGGTGATACTGCACGGCCACGAACCACGCATGGTCCGGATACTCGACCACTTCCGGCAGCACGCCGTCAGGGGAGAGGCCGGAGAATCGCAGGCCTGTCTTTTCAAGGCGGTCCTTGTAGTGCGCATTAACCTCCCAGCGGTGACGATGACGCTCACGGATTTCCGTACGGCCATAGATTTCCGCCACTCGGGAGCCGGGAACCAGCTTGGCCGGATACGCGCCCAAACGCATCGTGCCACCCAGATCGCCACCTTCGCGACGACGGAGCAGTTCGCCTCCACGGGCCCATTCCGTCATCAGGCCGACAACAGGCTCATCCGTCGGGCCGAACTCTGTGGAGGATGCCTTGGGAAGACCGGCGAGCGAGCGGGCACATTCGACCACAGCCATCTGCATGCCAAAGCAGATACCCAGGAACGGAATGTTGTTCTCACGAGCGTAACGGACGGCCTGGATCTTACCTTCCGCACCGCGTTCACCGAAGCCCCCCGGGACAAGAATGGCGTCCGCATCCTTCAGGCGCTCGGCGATGTTGCCGTTCTTCTCGAATTCTTCCGATTCGATCCAGTCGAGCTTCACCTTCACATGATTGGCGATGCCACCATGCAGCAGAGCTTCAGCCAGCGACTTGTAGCTGTCGAGCAGGGCCGTGTACTTGCCGACGATGGCCACTCGGACCTCGCCTTCGGGTTCACGAATCGCATGGACGATCTTTTCCCAGCGCGAAAGGTCCGGCTTGCTATCATAAGGCAGGTCGAAATAGCGCAGGACCTCCTGATCCATTCCTTCATTGTGATAGGAAATGGGGCAGGCATAGATTGTGTCCACATCGAGTGCCGCAATGACGGCTTCCGAACGGACGTTGCAGAAATTCGCGATCTTGCGACGCTCGTTTTCCGGAATGGGTCGATCCGAGCGGCACAGCAGCATCTGCGGCTGGATGCCGACGTTCTGCAATTCCTTGACGGAATGCTGCGTGGGCTTGGTCTTGAGCTCGCCGGCTGCCGGAATATAGGGCAGGAGCGTCAGGTGAACGCACATGGTCTGGGCGTGACCGAGATCATTGCGCAGCTGACGGATGGCTTCGAGGAACGGAAGGCTCTCGATGTCGCCAACTGTCCCACCGATTTCCACGAGGACGAAATCATAGTCGTCCGTGCCCGTGACCACGACGTCCTTGATGGCGTCCGTGATGTGCGGGATGACCTGCACGGTCCCGCCCAGATAATCGCCGCGGCGTTCGCGCGCGATAACATCCGAGTAAATGCGTCCCGTCGTGGTGTTGTCAGCACGTGACGCGTGTACGCCCGTGAAGCGCTCATAATGACCGAGATCGAGGTCGGTTTCCGCCCCGTCATCGGTGATGAACACCTCACCATGCTGGTACGGGCTCATGGTGCCCGGGTCCACGTTGAGATAGGGGTCCAGTTTGCGCATGCGGACCTTGTATCCGCGCGCCTGGAGGAGAGCAGCGAGGGCCGCTGAAGCGATGCCCTTGCCGAGAGAAGATACCACACCGCCGGTGATGAATACGAAACGCGTCATGGGCGGTCTTCATACACTGCCAACGTGGGGCAGGGGAAGTGAAGAGACGCGTCTGTTGAAAAGATCCCCGTTAAAAATTCTCAACGGGGATTTTCAGGCTCGGTCAGTGAGCGGGCGTGGAAGCCGGAGCCGCAGGAGCAGCCGGGGTTGCCGTCGCAGGGGCCGTGGTCGTCTGGGTCGCGGCAGGCGGCTCGGCCAGGATGTCATGCGAGCCGACGCCGGAGGAAGCGCCACGGTTCATGACGGCCAGCACCAGGCACAGCAGCATGAAGATACCGGCGAGAACGGACGTGGCCCGCGTGAGAAGCGTTGCCGTTCCGCGGCCGCTCATGAAAGAGCCCATGCCCTGGCCGCTGCCAATGCCGAGGCCGCCGCCTTCGCTGCGCTGGATGAGAATCACCCCGATCAGCGCCAGTGTGACCAGCAGATTGAGAGCAAGCAGAAGAGTGGTCATGAACGATAGGGTCCGGACAGTGGTTGGGCCGACAGGCGGAGAGAGGCTGCTTCAGCAATGCACAGAAAGCTCTTTGCTTCCAGACTGGCACTGCCGACCAGCACCCCTCCAAGCGACCCGATGGAAAAAATGGTCGGCGCCTGAGCCGGTGTTACGGAGCCGCCATACAGGATCGGGACATGAATGTCATCCATCTTGAGCCGGGACTGCAACAGTCCATGCAGCAGCGAGAGGGTTCTCTCAAGCTCGTCGATGGGCGGAACAGTGCCACTTCCGATTGCCCAGACAGGCTCATACGCCAGAATGCCGCTGAAGCCGTCGGTCAGGGACCCTTCGACCTGTGTGGCAAGAACGGTCGTCGTCCGGCCTTCCAGCCGCTCTTCCATCGTCTCTCCGATACACACGATGGGAATGAGGCCCGCGACTTCGGCAGCTTCGACTTTCCGGCGAATCAGGGCATCGGTTTCACCGTGGGCCTGCCGGCGTTCGGAATGCCCCAGAATAACGTACCTGACCCCAAGATCCGCAAGCATCTCGGCCGAGATGTCCCCGGTATGCGGGCCTGAAGAGGTTATATGGCAGTCCTGCGCGCCAAGGCGCAGCGGTGTAGTGGGCCCTTCGGAACTGATGATTCCATGAACGCTGGCGATCTGGGTGAACGGAGGACACAGGATAAGGCGCACGTCGTCAGGGAGGGACTGCGCCCCCTCAGCGACGGCACGGGCCAGCCTGGTGGACTGCTCGCGCAGCCCGTGCATCTTCCAGTTTCCAACGACGAGCTTGGGGGATGGGGACACTCTTCCTCCTTGATGATGACGTCCTGCGAAATGGCGGCGTTATCGGTGTGTGCGGGCCAACCGGATATCAAAGGATGACTCTCGTTCCGGTCTGCTTCTGGTCAAGCCGTTCTCACGACATTATGGTGCGGCAAGTTTAGCGGGCCTTCCTTGTCCGCACCATCCCGTCATCCGGATCTGCCCTGACCCTATGATTACCACGCTCCGCCACCTCTTTGTTGACTCCTGGGCCGGCCGTGCCGCCGCGCTGCTGATCTTTCTGGCCTTTATTGGCTGGGGTGTGGGGGATGTGTACTCCAATATGGGCACGGCAAGCTCCAACGAAGTCGTGCGCGTCGGCGATCGCAGCATTACGCCAGACGATTTCAGCCGGGCGCTTTCAGCCCAGCTTCCCGCAGTGGCCAAGCAGATCGGCCTCGCAGACCCGTCCAAGCTCCCCAAAAGCGAGGTTGAGCAGGTCGCACGTCAGACCCTTCAAAACCTTGTGATCCAGAACGAGACCCAGCTTGCCGCATCCCGGGCAGGCATGATGGTGCCTGATGATCTGGTACGACAGGAAGTCTTTGCCATTCCGGCATTTCATAATGCTGCCGGACAATTCGACCGGAGCGTCTTCAATGACCGTCTGACCCGCATCGGACTGTCCGAAGGCAAGCTGCTTCAGGCCATTCGCGAGGACATCGCGTCCCGCGGGCTTCTGCAGGGGATGGGACAGTCCGTTGTGGCACCGTCTTCCCTGACAGAGCGGATGCTGTCTTTCGATGCGAGCCAGCGCGTGTTCGATCTGGTGCAGATCCCGTTTGCAAGCGGTGTCGTTGCGGCAGCGCCGACAGACGAGCAGCTTCACCGTTTCTATGACAACCACCCGCAGATGTTCCGCACGACGGAATATCGCCATGCGAAAATGGTCGTCATGACGCCGGACAGCGTTGCAAAAACGATCGAGGTTCCCGACGACGTTCTGCACCGTCTCTATGATTTTCAGGCACGGACCTTTGACGTTCCCGAGACGCGGACGCTGCAGGTCCTGACATTTACGGATCAGGCGAAGGCCGAAGCGGCTGCGACGGCTTGGAAGAACGGAACGTCCTGGGACGATATCCAGAAGAAGTTCCCTGAAGCCGCAGCCGTGTCACTCCCGTCCGTGCGCCAGAGCGATATTCCCAATCCCGAGCTGGCCAAAGCCGCGTTTGCTGCTCAGGCCGATCGTATTTCCGGGCCGGAAAAAACGGGAATGGACTGGGTGGTCTTCAACATTACAACGATCGTCGCGCCTCACAAAACGACGTTCGAACAGGCGAAGAGCGATCTGAAGACCCAGGTTCAGAACCAGGAGGCGACAGAAGCACTTCAGGCTCGCCAGAAGCAGTTCCAGGATGCGGTTGCAGGCTCCTCGACGCTAGAACAGATCCCCAGCGATCTTGGCGCCGTCCCGGCTGCCGGTACGCTGGATTCCAAAGGCCTGACGCAGGATGGTCTGCCCGCCCCGATCCCGGGCGATGCGGCTCTGCGTGAGGCAATTATCCATCAGATCTTCACTCAGTCCAAGGGCGCACAGCCGACGGTGGTGAATGGTCCGAATGGCACCGCGTTCTCGCTGCTGGTTGATGAAGTCCATCCTGGTACGCTCAAACCGTTCGATAGCGTGCGCGATCAGGTCGTGCAGGCCTGGACTGCGGATCAAAAACATCATGCCGCCGATCTGCGCGCCACGGCACTGTTCAACGCGGCGAAGGCAGGGACGCTGCACAAGGCTGTCGAAGGGCAGGCCGAAGCCTCCGCTCTTCGTCAGGACGTTGCGGTCTCGCGGGTGCATCCGGATCAGAGCCTGCCGCAGAATGTCCTGCGCGGCGTGTTCGGTCTCAAGCCGGGTACGAGTGGAATGTTTGAATCACCGGATGCGTTCTGGCTGGTCAATGTGACGGCGGACAAGCCTGCTTCTGCCGAGGACATGAAGAGCCTGGGCAGCCAGCTTGCGGACGAATATCTCCAGTCCATGCGCTCCGACATTCCGGTGGCCCTGAACGCCGCCATGGAGAAGGCTGTGCCGCCCTCTCATATCAACATGGCGCTTTACAATCAGGTCGTGTCGGCGGCCACGCCGGCGGGTGCTCCGGCAGTAGAAAACGGGGCGCACTGATGGGCATTGTTTACAGCATCGAAGCCGCGGATCTCCTGACGCCGGTCTCCGCGTTTCTCCGGCTTTCCAACCTGTCGGACGATCCATACCGGCTGCTGTTCGAGAGCGTTGAGGGCGGGGCTGCCCGTGGGCGTTATTCGGTGATCGCGCTTCTGCCGGATCTGGTCTGGAAGTGCCGGGACGGGAAGGTAACGCTGGATGGCAAGCCCCTTGACGGAGTGCCGCTTGAGACCCTGAAAAGCATCGTCGACGAAAGCCAGATGGATCTTCCCGCCGGAATGCCGCCCATGATTGGCGGTGTTTTCGGTGTGCTGGGTTATGACATGGTGCGCCAGATGGAGCGCCTTCCGAACGCCCCGGTAAACGATCTGGGGCTGCCGGAAGGTGTTATGATTCGTCCGCGCCTGTTTGCGGTTTTCGATTCCGTGCGGGACGAGCTCACGCTGGCGGTGCCGGTACGTGATGAGACAACGGATGCGGAGGCCCATGCGCTTCTGGATCAGGCACGGGCCGCGCTGGCCGCCCCTCTGGGAGATGCGCGTGAGACGCTGCCTTCCGGCACGGAACTGGCACCTCCGGTCTCCAACATGACGCAGCGGCAGTTCGAAGATCATGTCCGCAAGGCGCAGGATTATATTGCTGCGGGCGACGCGTTCCAGATCGTCCCGAGCCAGCGTTTCACGACGCCGTTCCCGCTGTCACCGCTCTCGCTCTATCGCAGCCTGCGCCGGGTCAATCCAGCGCCGTTCCTGTTCGTGATGGAGCTCGAAGACTACGCACTGGTCGGTTCTTCACCGGAAATCCTCGTGCGTCTGCGGGACGGCGAAGTTACGGTGCGTCCGCTGGCGGGCACACGTCCGCGCGGAGCGGACCGTGAAGAAGATCTGGCGCTGGAAAAAGAGCTTCTGGCCGACCGAAAGGAACTGGCCGAGCATCTGATGCTGATCGATCTGGGCCGCAACGATGTGGGCCGCGTCTCACAGCTTGGGACGGTTGAAGTTCCGGAAAAATTCGTCGTCGAGCGCTATAGTCATGTCATGCATATTTCCTCGACGGTAACCGGCCGCATCAAGGACGGCAAAACGGCGATGGATGCGCTCGTAGCAGCCTTCCCGGCTGGGACCCTGACAGGGGCACCCAAGATCCGCGCCATGGAAATCATCGACGAACTGGAACCGACGCGACGCGGGCCGTATTCGGGTTGCGTCGGGTATTTCGGAGCGGACGGGGAAATGGACACCTGCATCGGGCTGCGCATGGCCGTTCTCAAGGACGGAAACATGTATGTGCAGGCCGGATGTGGCGTCGTGGCGGACAGCGATCCGAACGCCGAGTTCCGCGAGACACAGGCCAAAGCCCGCGCGCTGTTCCGGGCGGCGGAAATCGCCGTTGCAACGGCCGCGAAAGCCTGACGGAGCCTCGGAAACGTGATGTATTTGACGAAAACAGACACGGGGGTCATTCTGTTGCCATGATCCTTCTCATCGACAATTACGACAGCTTTACGTTCAACATCGTCCACCATCTGGGCGCGCTTGGAGTTGAGTGTGATGTGCGGCGCAATGACGCGCTGAGTGTCGACGAGGCTCTGGCGCTTAATCCGTCCGCGATCGTGATTTCGCCTGGTCCCGGCGCACCGACCGATGCCGGGATCTGCTGTGATCTGATCCGCGCGGCGACAGGAACAGTACCGATTTTTGGCGTGTGCCTCGGTCATCAGGCCATCGGGCAGGTCTTTGGAGCCGAAGTCGTGCGCGCGCCCGTGCCGATGCATGGCAAGATCAGCGCGGTTCAGCATGACGGGACGGGCGTTTTTGCCGGACTGCCCGATCCGGTGGATGTCGTGCGTTATCACAGCCTGACCCTTCGCCCCGACAGCATTCCAGAAACTCTCGTGGTCAATGCCCGGACGGAAGATGGCGTCATCATGGGGGTGCGTCATCGTGACTTTCCCATACATGGCGTCCAGTTCCATCCCGAGAGCATTGCTTCCGTTGCCGGAAGGGAGCTTCTGGCCAATTTTCTGGCAATTGCCGGTATTCCTGTTCTCACGTCGCAGGCCGCATGACAGTGGGTGCGGATTTCACGTCCCTTCTGCACAAGGCTGCATCAGGACATCAGCTTAACAGCCATGAGGCCGAAGCGGCTTTCCACGCCATCATGGCAGGCAATGTTGAGCCTGTTCAGCTTTCCGCTTTCCTGACAGCCCTGAAGATACGGGGCGAAACCTTCGCAGAACTGACCGGGGCCGTTCAGGCGGTCCGTCATCACATGACGGTGCTGCCAGATGCTCCAGCCGGAGCTATTGATGTCTGCGGAACGGGCGGAGACAGCCTGAAAACGCTGAACGTATCGACCGCCGTGGCTTTCGTGCTGGCCGGCCTTGGTGTGCCCGTAGCCAAGCATGGCAATCGTGCGCTTTCGTCCGCGACAGGTGCGACGGATGTTCTGGAAGTCCTCGGTATTCCGCCCACAGATGATCTGGCGCTTCAGGGCAAACGGCTGCGGGAAGACGGACTGGTCTTTCTGGCGGCGCCGCAACATCACCCGGCCATGCGGCATGCGGCTCCTATTCGCAAGGCACTGGGTTTTCGCACGCTGTTCAATCTGCTCGGGCCACTGTGCAACCCGGCTCAGGTCCGCCATCAGTTGGTCGGCGTATTCGATGGGCGCTGGTGTGAGCCGGTGGCGCGTGCGCTTGGCGCACTGGGCAGTCTTTCGGTCTGGGTCGTGCATGGCTCGAGCGAAGAAGGCGGTAGCGACGAGCTCACGCTGGCTGGCCCGTCTCAGGTTTCGGCCTGGGAAGACGGCGCTCTTTTTTCGTTCGGGATCGAACCGGATATGGCCGGGCTGGCTGCTGCACCGATTTCGGCTATCCGGGGCGGGGACGCGCAGGCCAATGCGGCCGCGCTGATCGCCCTGCTGGATGGCGCGGGTGGCGCCTACCGGGATACGGTTCTTCTTAACGCCGCCGCGGCCCTGCATGTCGCAGGGCGCGGCGATATCGTGAAGGCCGGAGCAATTGACGTTCCGGCTTTCCGTCGCAATGTAGGGATGGCGGCGGACTCCATTGACAGGGGTCTTGCCCGTGCCGCGCTTGAGGGTGCGCGCATGTCAGCTCCTTCCATTGCTTCCACAGACGCAGGACGATCATGACATTCATGTACCATCGACCGGCGATGACATATTCGCCTGAGGGAACGGAACAGTTCCCGGACCCGGAAATTCCGGAAACGACCACGCCCCCTATCAAGAATCCGGAAGCGGAAACCGCAGCAGACCGCAGTGACGTGCTGGCGCGGATCTGTGCCCGGACACGCGTGGATATCGAGCAGCGCTCACAGATCATGTCTCTCAAGGACATTACGGCGCGGGCACGAGAAGTCACGACACCAACGCGGGGCTTTGGTCAGGCGCTTCAGCACCTCACGGCGGACCGTCAGGTCGGGCTGATTGCAGAAATCAAGAAGGCCTCACCATCTGCGGGTATCCTGCGCCCGAACTACAATCCGGTCGAAATTGCCCAGGAATATCAGGCCGCTGGTGCGACCTGCCTGTCCGTTCTGACGGAAGGCTCCTGCTTCCATGGCAGCACGGAAGATATTCGCGCAGTACGTGAAGCGTGCACTCTCCCCATCCTGCGCAAGGACTTCATTCTGGACCCCTGGCAGGTTCATGAAAGCCGCCTGATCGGAGCAGACTGCATCCTGCTGATCATGGCGGTTCTAACGGAAACACAGGCCGCTGAACTGATCGCGATTGCGCGCGGACTGGACATGGACGTTCTGCTCGAAGTCCATGACGAGGCGGAGCTGAACCGGGCGCTGGCGCTGGATACGTTCCTGATCGGCATCAACAACCGCAATCTGCGCACGCTCAAGACCGATATCCAGACGACGATCGATCTTGCACCTCTGGTGCCGCCGGATCGTCTGGTCGTCTCTGAAAGTGGCATCCGCACACAGGATGACATGATGAAAGTCGGCGCGGTGGGCGCGAGTGCCGTGCTGGTTGGCGAAAGCCTGCTGCGTGAGCCCGATCCGGGTGTTGCGGCCCGTCGTCTGCTCGGTTTCGTTTGATCTCGGGCCGCCTTTCAGGGCGGTCTGAACCGTTTTTTCACGGCACATCCAGCAGGCCGGGGCTTTCCGCGAAGGCGGGGTGTGGTCTGGCTTTCGGTGGCTTCTGCCGCTAAGAGCATGCAGGATTTTGTGCATTTCCATCAGGAGACCGTCATGGACGAGACACCGTCCGCTTCAGGCCGGAGCAACGGTCCGGCCCTTTCGCCGGAGACCATGAAGCGCGCTTACAGGGACATGCTTCTTGTCCGGCGCTTTGAGGAAAAGGCTGGCCAGCTTTACGGCATGGGGCTGATCGGCGGCTTCTGCCATCTTTATATCGGGCAGGAAGCCGTTGTGGTCGGGATCGGCCTCAACATGAAGCAGGGCGACAAGTCCATCACGTCCTATCGTGACCACGGGCAGATGCTGGTCGCAGGCATGACGCCGCGCGGTGTTATGGCGGAACTGACGGGCCGGGCGGGAGGGTATTCGCGCGGCAAGGGCGGCTCCATGCACATGTTCTCCCGTGAAAAAGAGTTCTATGGCGGTCACGGCATTGTCGGCGCTCAGGTCGCACTCGGTACGGGGCTGGCTTTTGCCAACAAATATCGCGGTACGGACGAGGTTTCGATCGTGTATTTCGGCGAAGGCGCATCCGCGCAGGGGCAGGTCTATGAGAGCTTCAATCTCGCGGCCCTGCACAAGCTGCCCTGCATCTATGTGATCGAGAACAACCGCTACGGCATGGGCACATCCATCGAACGCGCCTCGGCTTCCAAGGATCTGTCTCGTAATGGCGAGCCCTGGGGCATTGCGAGCCGCAAGGTCGATGGCATGGACATTTTTGCGGTGCATGAAGCGGCGCAGGAAGCCATGGAATACTGCCGTGCGGGCAAGGGGCCATTCCTGCTGGAAATGGAAACCTACCGTTATCGCGGACACTCCATGTCTGATCCGGCAAAGTATCGCCAGCGCGCGGAAGTCGAAGAAATGCGCCGTACGCGCGATCCGATCGAGACGCTGAAGGCCGAGATGCTGCGCTGCGGGATCGAAGAGAGCGTCTTCAAGGACATCGAGACGGACGTGAAGGCCATTGTGGCGGATGCGACCGAATTTGCGCAGACGAGCCCGGAGCCCGAACTCTCCGAACTCTGGACTGATATTCTGGTGGAGGCCTGATCCATGGCATCTCTGATTCTGATGCCGGCTCTGTCGCCGACCATGACTGAAGGAACGCTGGCCCGCTGGGTCAAGAAGGCTGGTGACGCCGTTTCTGCAGGCGACGTGATTGCCGAAATTGAAACCGACAAGGCGACGATGGAAGTCGAAGCCGTGGATGAAGGCGTGATCGGCAAAACGCTGGTGGATGAGGGCGCGCAGAACATCGCGGTCAACACACCGATTGCCGTGCTTCTGGCCGAAGGCGAGGACGCTTCCGCTGCGGACAACGTAACCCGCTCTGCCGATCCGGCTGCCGGGGCCTCTGTGGCCATCGAAACACCGGCTGATCCGGGGATCGTGGAAGCGCCGGAAGTGGCACAGGCCGAAAACGACCGGGACTGGGGCGAGACCAGCGAGATCACAGTCCGTCAAGCTCTGCGTGATGCCATGGCTGCCGAGCTTCGTCGTGATGAGGACGTTTTCCTGATCGGTGAAGAAGTGGCGCAGTATCAGGGCGCCTATAAGGTCAGTCAGGGTCTGCTGGACGAGTTTGGCGAAAAGCGCGTCATCGATACGCCAATCACCGAGCATGGTTTCACGGGCATGGCTGTGGGTGCGGCACTGACCGGGCTGAAGCCGATCGTCGAGTTCATGACTATGAACTTCTCACTTCAAGCCGTTGATCATATTATTAATTCTGCGGCCAAAACGCTGTACATGTCTGGCGGCCAGATGGGCTGCCCCATCGTGTTTCGTGGCCCGAATGGTGCAGCGGCCCGCGTGGGAGCACAGCATTCGCAGTGTTTCGCGAGCTGGTTTGCGCATATTCCGGGACTGAAGGTCGTCGCCCCTTGGTCGGCGGCGGATGCTAAGGGCCTGCTGCGGGCGGCCATCCGTGATCCGAACCCGGTCATCGTGCTGGAAAACGAGATCCTTTACGGCCAGAAATTCCCGTGCCCTGTGGATGAGGATTTCATCCTGCCGATCGGTCGCGCGAAGATCGAGCGTGAAGGGACGGATGTGACGCTCGTGGCGTTCTCCATCATGGTTGGTGTGGCTCTGGAAGCCGCAGCAATTCTGGCTGAAGAGGGCATTTCGGCCGAAGTCATCAACCTGCGCTCGATCCGTCCTCTGGACACCGAGACAATCGTGCGCAGCGTGAAGAAAACGAACCGGATCGTCTCCGTCGAGGAAGGCTGGCCGGTGGCTGGCATCGGAGCGGAAATCTGCACCGTGGCCGTCGAGCAGGCTTTTGACTGGCTCGATGCTCCGCCGGCGCGTGTCTGCGGGCTGGACCTGCCGATGCCGTATGCGGCCAATCTCGAAAAACTGGCGCTTCCGAAACCCGAATGGGTTGTGGATGCCGTTCGCAAGCAGCTGCGGGACTGACAACGATGGCTACCGATATTCTGATGCCGGCGCTGTCGCCGACCATGACCGAAGGCAAACTGGCCCGCTGGCTCAAAGCCGAGGGCGATACCGTCTCTGCGGGCGATGTGATTGCCGAAATCGAGACCGACAAGGCGACCATGGAAGTGGAAGCCGTGGACGAGGGCATCCTTGGGCGAATCCTGGTTCAGGAAGGCGCTGAAGGCATCCCCGTGAACACGCCGATCGCGGTTCTCGTGGAAGATGGCGAGACCGTGCCGGATGCATCTTCCACGCAGGCCGCAGCGGCCCCGAAGCCTGAAACAGCTTCCGCAGAAACGACGGCTGCCGCTCCGGCATCCAAGGCTCCGGCTGAAGACAAGGGCGAGCGCATCTTCGTCTCCCCGCTGGCAAAGCGCATGGCGCGCGAGCGGGGCATTGCCCTTGACGCGCTGACGGGAAGTGGTCCGAACGGACGTATCCTCAAGCGCGACGTTGAAAAGGGTGTGAGCGCGCCTAAAGCAGCACCAAAAACTGCCGCTGCTGCACCCGTCACGACTTCGGAAGAGACGATCCGTCGTGTTCCGAACTCGACGATGCGCAAGGTGATCGCCCGTCGCCTGACAGAGTCCAAGACGCAGGTTCCACATTTCTATGTTTCGGTCGATATCGAGCTGGATGCCCTGCTGGCCCTGCGTTCAAAGCTGAATGCGACGGCACAGGAAAACAGCTTCAAGATCTCGGTCAACGACATGATGATCAAGGCCGTGGCGCTGGCACTGAAGAAGGTGCCGGGCGTGAACGTGCAGTTCACGGATGCCGAGACTCTGCATTTCGAGAATGTCGACATCTCGATGGCTGTTTCGGTGCCGGATGGGCTGATCACGCCGATCATCCGCAATGCCGATCTCAAGTCCCTGCGCGAAATCAGCGTCGAAGCCAAAGATCTGGCCAAACGCGCCCGTGCCGGAAAGCTCAAGCCGGAAGAATTCCAGGGCGGAACATTCTCCATTTCCAACATGGGCATGTTCGGCGTGCGTGAGTTTGCTGCGATCATCAATCCGCCGCAGGCCGGTATTCTGGCAATTGCGTCAGGCGAAAAACGCGCCGTCGTGCGCGGGTCGGACATTGCGGTTGCGACTGTGATGACGGCGACGCTCTCGGTGGATCATCGAGCGGTGGATGGTGCTCTGGGCGCCGAGTGGCTGAATGCGCTGCGCGATATCGTGCAGAACCCTTACTTTCTGGTGGTCTGAACCATGTCCGATACATTCGATCTGATTGTTGTTGGTGGCGGCCCCGGTGGCTATGTGGCAGCCCTGCGCGCCAGCCAGCTCGGGATGAGCGTGGCGGTTGTGGAAAGCACGCATTTCGGTGGGGTGTGCCTCAACTGGGGCTGCATCCCGACCAAAGCGCTGCTGCGGTCTTCGGAAATCCATCATCTGCTGCACGACCTGGGCACGTTCGGGCTTTCCGCAGACAACATCTCGTTCGATCTGTCCAAGATCGTCGGGCGTTCGCGCAGCATTGCGCGGCGAATGGGTGGGGGCATTGCGCATCTGCTGAAGAAGGCCAAGGTCACGACGTTTGACGGCCGCGCCAAGCTGGCCGGACGTTCGGGCGAGGCGCATCAGGTTGTGATCACCAAGGACGGCGTTGCGGTTGCGACCATCAAGGCACCGCATGTCATTCTTGCGACGGGTGCACGGGGGCGTCAGCTTTCTGGTCTGGAGACGGACGGCACCCTGATCTGGGGCGCACGTGAGGCCATGACCCCGAAAGAACTGCCGAAGCGGCTCCTCGTCATCGGCTCGGGCGCCATTGGCATCGAGTTTGCCTCGTTCTACCGGAACATGGGCAGCGACGTGACGATCGCCGAAGTCGCGGACAGGATTCTGATTGCCGAAGATCCGGAAATCAGTGCGGCGGCGCGCAAGGCTTTCGAAAAGCAGGAGATGAAGATCATCACCAGCGCGAAGGTCGGACCGCTGAACAAGGGTGAAAACGAAGTATCCACGACGATCGAAAGCCCGACGGGCAAGGTCGATCTGACGGTGGACCGTGTGATCTGCGCGGTTGGTATCGTCGGCAATGTCGAGGATCTGGGGCTTGAGGGCACCAAGGTTCAGGTTGACCGGACCCATATTGTCACAGACGGTTTCTGCCGGACCGGTGAGCCGGGAATCTATGCCATCGGTGACGTTGCCGGTGCTCCCTGGCTGGCCCACAAGGCGAGTCATGAGGCTATCCTCTGCGTCGAGAAGATCGCCGGACGTTCGCCGCAGCCCCTGCATGCGCTGAACATTCCGGGCTGCACCTATTCGCGTCCGCAGATTGCATCTGTCGGGCTCAGCGAAGAGAAAGCCATCGCAGCAGGCCACAAGGTCAAGGTCGGGCGCTTCCCGTTCATTGCCAACGGCAAGGCCGTGGCGATGGGCGAGACGGACGGTATGGTCAAAACCGTGTTCGATGCCACAAGCGGCGAGCTTCTTGGCGCGCACATGATCGGTGCGGAAGTCACGGAAATGATCCAGGGATACGTCATCACACGCACCGGAGAATTGACGGAAGCGGAGCTGATCGAGACGGTCTTCCCGCATCCGACCATTTCCGAGACCATGCATGAAGCAACTCTGGCCGCCTTCGACGGCCCGCTGCATATCTGAGCATCATGTCCCAGCGCATCACCATCGACCATCGTTCGGCGCCGACCACTCTTCGTCATCCGGAGAAGGCCCACCGGCCTGACAACCCGATCCAGCGCAAGCCGTCCTGGATCCGGGTCAAGGCACCGAACCATCCCGTGTATCACGAGACGCGTGCGCTGATGCGGGAGGCAGGACTTGTGACCGTCTGCGAGGAAGCGGCATGCCCCAATATCGGGGAATGCTGGTCGCAGCGTCATGCCACGATGATGATCATGGGCGAGATCTGTACCCGGGCCTGCGCGTTCTGCAACGTCACGACCGGGATGCCGAAGCATCTTGATGCAGACGAACCCCGGCGGGTCGGCGAAGCCGTGGCAAAGCTTGGTCTGAGGCATGTTGTCATCACATCCGTGGATCGCGACGACCTTGAAGATGGGGGTGCGGAGCATTTCGCGCAGGTCATCCGTTCGATCCGTCAGACGTCGCCAGACACTACGATCGAGATCCTGACGCCTGATTTCCTTCGCAAAGATGGGGCGCTGGAGGTCGTTGTGGCGGCGCGACCGGATGTTTTCAATCACAATATCGAGACCGTACCCCGGCTTTACCCCTCCATCAGACCGGGTGCGCGTTACTACCAGTCCGTCCGTCTGCTGGATGGAGTAAAGAAACTCGATCCTTCCATTTTTACCAAGTCCGGCCTGATGCTTGGGCTTGGCGAGGAACGGATGGAAGTGGCTCAGGTCATGGATGATTTCAGGATCGCGGACGTCGATTTTCTGACCTTGGGGCAATATCTTCAGCCATCCGCAAAACATGCGGCCGTTGAAAAGTTTATTACCCCCGACGAGTTTGACGGCTATGCTGCCGCAGCCCGTTCAAAAGGATTTCTTCAGGTCAGCGCCAGTCCGCTGACCCGGTCCTCCTATCATGCGGACAGTGATTTCGCGAAGCTTCAGGCTGCGCGGAACAGCCGTCTGAAAGAAAGTCTCTGATGCCGACACATGCCGAGCAACGGTTGATCGCCTATACGCCGGACCAGCTCTTCGATCTCGTGGCAGATGTGGAGAAGTATCCGCAGTTTCTGCCCTGGTGCGTGAAGGCAAGCATCCGTACCCAGACGGAACAGGAGCTTGTGGCGGATCTGACGATCGGTTTTGGTCCGTTCCGCGAGACCTTCACGAGCCGCGTGACTCTGGAGAGGCCCTCTCGCATCCGGGTGCGTTATGAAAAAGGGCCTTTCCGGTATCTGAACAACGTGTGGACGTTCACGCCTGATCCCCGTGGCTGTCTGGTCGATTTCTTTGTAGATTTCGAGTTCAAGTCGCGGCTTCTGCAAAATGCGATGGGCGTTGTGTTCAATGAAGGCGTGCGCCTCATGGTGTCCGCATTCATCAAGCGGGCGCGGGATATCTATGGAGTGCAGGGAGCAAAGGTTCCCCCATCGACACCCAGCCTTTCCCAAAGGACGTAAAATTTCGTAGTGTTTCGAGAACCATCTGGTGCTTGAGCCGTTTCAGGTCTCAAGCACCGTCATGGTGATATGAAAAGGATTACGTAATGAAAAAGATTTCCTTTGGCGCATTTGCTCTGACCGCTCTGGTTGCTGCTGCCTCTCCTGCAATGGCTGAACATCACCATCATCATGGCAAGCATCACGACAAGGCTGGCCAGATGCAGAAGACAGACAGCGAGTCAGCAACTGACGCCCTGAATGCCCGTTCGCTCCAGCAGGCTCAGACACCGGTTGCTCCGACGGCACCGACGGCCGCAATCCCGCCCGCAGCTCCGACGGCTGTCCCGACAGCTCCGAGCCTTCAGGCTGTACCGCCGGCCCCGGCAGCATCCACAATGCCGGCTCCCACGCAGGGGAACTAAGATCTGAGGCAGACTTCTGCCATCAGATTTTCGGAAAAGCGGCTCCCGATCAGTCGGGGGCCGCTTTTTTTGTTTCAAGTGGCGTCCAGAATGCTTTGAAGCGCCTGTAGCACTGACTGCCTGCGGATACTGATGCGGTCCCCCGTGAAATGACATTCCACGCTCGTCGTTTTGCCTGTGCGTAAGGCCATTCCGAAACAGACGGTTCCGACTGGCTTGGCCGCACTCCCACCTCCTGGGCCCGCAATGCCCGTTACGGAAATTGAGAGGTCGGCGTTTGCCGTATGAAGCAGGCCGCCTTCCGCCATAGCCTCTGCCGTTGAGAGACTGACAGCGCCATATTGCATAAGGGTTGCCTCAGGAACGCTGACGGCACTTATTTTCAAAGCGTTGGAATAGGTCACAAAACCGCCTTCCAGCACATCTGACGATCCGGGAATATCACTGAGGGCAGCCGCGATCATGCCACCGGTGCAGCTTTCCACTGTGACGAGCTTTCGGCGAGACTGGCGCAGATGCTCCAGGACCTGTTCAGACAGTATGCGAATTTCATTATCCAGCATGAGTATTCCTGACGCGATAGATCATCATGCCTGCTTCGATATTCTCGATATAAAGGCGGGTTTCGCGATAGGGCAGGCGCTCGATCCAGTCCAGAACCCCGTCTTCAGACAGCGGTTCCGAAGGGGGATTTGCTTTCAGCCAGAGATCAACCCGATGCGGGCCAGCATTATAGGCGGCCAGCGCATAGGGGATCACATTTCCGAAACGCTCCAGAAGCTGCGAAACATAGGCGTTACCGATTTTCAGGTTCGTCTGCGGATCAGTCAGGGCGGCAGGTGAGACATTGACCGGCCCCAGATGCGCCTTGCGGACCACGTCTTTGGCCGCAGCAGGCAGAAGCTGGAGCAGCCCAATCGCATTGGCACCGCTCAGGGCATTGGGGTCGAACCCGCTTTCCTGCCGGATGATGGCGGGAAGCAGACCGTCCGGAACTGTTGACGCCGCCGGATAAGGGTCTGGAAAACCTTGCGGATAAAGAGCAATGCCTTTACGCGCCAGAGCATAGGAAGCGAAGACCTCCGGCGCGGCCACTCCGAGGCGAGACGCGGCATCGGCGACGGCTTTCTGGCCTTCAGGAGACGGATTGACCACTTCCAGCATCATGAGAAAATCACGCGCATGATCGGGATCGCCCGCCTGCACGAGGTCTGTGGCGGCTTCAAGCAGGTCCGGACGGGCGAGCGTTCCGGCCGTCGGGGAGGACAGGGACTGAAGGGCCTGCGACAGGGCCGCGTCAAAAGCCGGCGATGACTGACCCGAGACCAGAATCGCGTTGTCTTGCGTCAGGGCGGCGAGAGCGAGCTGACCCGGAAACGTCGTTGGAAAGGCTGCAGCCTTCTGAAACGCGGCTTCGGCGTCTTGCAACCTGTCAGCGTCCTGAAGGGCACGGCCTGTCCAGTAATAGCCACGGGCCTGCATCTGGAGCGACGTCGCGCCCTGAAGCAGGGCGAAGAACTGCTCTGCGCGGGCAGGATCGTGAAGGTCTCGAAGGGCAATGATACCGCTGAGGAGAGCGGCTTCCTGACGGTCTGTCGTGTCCGGCGGCAGAGTGGTGTCGTCTGCGAGGTCTTCCGCCTCTTTCGGGCGACCGGCCAGCAACAGTGCACGGGCGAGACTGATGCGTTCGGAAGACCAGTCATGGGACGGGCTCGCCTGCTGGAGAGCTGCACCCTGAGCGTTCCACAGCGACAACGCCTCGTCCAGACGGTCTCCGCGACGCAGGGCCCGAAGGCGATAGCGGATCAGGGTTGGGTCCGATTGCAGTTCGGAGGGCAGCGACGCGAACAGGGAATCGGCATCAGGGGAGGCCAGTCGTTCGGCCAGTCGCGCGCGCGCCAAAGGCTGCTTGTCGGGGGAAAGACGCTCGATCTGTCGGGACGCAGCAGAAAACTGCCCCCGCACGATAAGAGCCTCATAGCGGCTCCATTGATCGGCGGGAGTGAAAGCCTGACCGAAACGCCCAAGCAGTATCTGCTCTTCAGGCGTGGTCAGGGTGTTTCCGGACAACCAGAGGCGGCGTGCCGTGGAGGCCGCGTCGGGAAGGTGATCGGCACACGCCGTAAACGCAGCGGGGAGGGTGAGGGGGTAGAGCGGGCAAAGGGCGCTGAGGGTTTGCGCGTCAGATGTGTGGGAGAGAGCATTCTGGTAGCGCCACAGGATGCGCACTCTCTGCGGCCACTGGGGTTGCTGTGCGAGAAAAGTGGCGTAGCGCTGCGCCGGAAAATCGCTTCCCCCGGGCCCGACGAGACTGAGCCACTCCGCGAGCCGTTCCTGTACGGGTGAGGGAGAGGCTTCCACTGGCACCGCGAGGGCTGAGGACGCAGCAAGAAGCGTCATCAGCCCGGCCAGGAGGGTTGTGTTACCTCGGAAGAACATGGGTCCAGACCTCCCCGCCGCCGCGGATGATGAGTTCGATTGCGACACCCAGAACCACCAGCAGGCCGATCCATGCAATCCAGCGATATTTGGCCAGAAGATTGGCGACGACCGATGCGGCAAGCCCCATCAGCAGCACCGAAAGCACGAGCCCCGCAACAAGAATCCACGGATGCCCGACAGCCGCGCCAGCAACGGCCAGCACGTTGTCGAGGCTCATGGACAGATCGGCCACCACAATTTTGAGAACGGCAGGGCCCAGACGGGGCGGGGCGGCTTCGACGTCCTCATGATGTTCGCCGACGCGAAGTTCGCGATACATCTTCCAGCAGACCCACAGAAGAAGAAAACCACCCGCCAGCGTCAGGCCGACCACGGCAAGGAGCGTGGTGGCCAGCAGGGCCAGCCCCACACGCAGGATCGCGGCAAAGCCTGTTCCGAAAAGAATGGCAAGACGACGCTGCCGCCCTTCCAGATTGCGGACGGCCATTCCGATGACGACGGCATTGTCACCGGCGAGGGTGATGTCGATCAGGGTGATCTGGCCGAGGGCGATAAGGGCGTGGAGCAGAGAGTCAGGGGCCAAGGTGTCATTCTTCCGAAAAGGGGTCCGTGCAATGTCTTCGTATTTGGTCTAAGGAGCCTCCGTAAAGCCCCACCTCGCATCCGGAGTTCCCATGGTACCCCGTTACAGCCGTCCGCAGATGACTGCCATCTGGTCTCCCGCCAACCGTTTTCGCATCTGGTTCGAGATCGAAGCCCTTGCCTGCGAAGCCATGGCACAACGGGGTGACATTCCTGCCGAATCAGCCAGAACCATCCGCGAGAAGGGTGACGTTGCCATGGCTGCGTTCTCCGACGCGGATCTGGCCCGCATCGACGAGATCGAGGCCGAAACGCGCCACGACGTCATCGCGTTCCTGACCTGGCTTGCAGAAAAGGTCGGTCCGGACAGCCGTTTCGTCCATCTGGGCATGACGTCTTCGGATGTGCTGGACACCTGCCTGTCCGTCCAGATGACACAGGCCGCCGATCTTCTGCTGGAAGATCTGGACCGCGTTCTCGCCGCCCTGAAGTCCCGCGCCTACGAGCATCGCAACACGGTCACGATCGGCCGCAGCCATGCGATCCATGCCGAACCGACAAGCTTTGGCCTGAAGATTGCAGGACACTACGCTGAATTCGCCCGCAACCGCGAGCGCCTCATTCAGGCCCGTAAGGAAATCGCGGTCTGTGCCATTTCCGGCGCTGTCGGCACGTATGCCCATATCGATCCAGAGATCGAGGAATACGTCGCTGACAAGCTGGGTCTGGCTGTCGAGAGCGTATCCACGCAGGTTATCCCCCGTGATCGCCATGCCGCGTTCTTCTGCACGCTCGGTGTGATCGCCAGCGGCATCGAGCGTCTGGCTGTCGAGGTCCGTCATCTGCAGCGTTCGGAAGTTCGGGAAGCGGAAGAGTTCTTCCACAAGGGACAGAAGGGCAGTTCGGCAATGCCGCACAAGCGCAACCCTGTCCTGTCGGAGAACCTGACGGGTCTGGCGCGCCTGATCCGCTCGCATGTCGTGCCGGCTCTGGAAAACGTTGCCCTGTGGCACGAACGGGACATCAGCCACTCTGCCGTCGAGCGCAACATCTGCCCCGATGCGACGATCGGTCTGGATTTCGCTCTGATGCGTCTGGCCGGGATGATGGAAAAGCTGGTCGTCTATCCCGAGCAGATGATCGCGAATATGGAAAGCCTCGGCGGCGTCGTCCATTCCGGCGAAGTGCTGCTGACGCTTGCGCGCGCAGGAATTTCCCGTGAGGACGCCTATCGCATCGTGCAGCGTAACGCCATGGAAACATGGACGAAGCTGAACAAGCCGGGCTTCAGAACCTTCCGCGAGAACCTTGAGGCCGATCCGGAAGTCGCCGGTCGGGTCAGCAAGGACATTCTCGATCAGGCGTTTGACCCGGCACAGCATCTGCGCGCCGTGGATCGCATCTTCGCCCGTATCTTTGACTGAGAGGCGTGCGGGACGTAGATTTCCTGCGTTCCGCACACTCGCAGTTCCGGTTCCGCAATGCTATGGAACCACAATTCGTCGCTGCTCCAGCCGTCCGCATTTCCTGTCAGGACGGCGCAACGCTAAGGATTGCTCATGGCTCGCCGCCGCCAGCTCTATGAGGGCAAAGCCAAGGTTCTTTTTGAAGGCCCAGAACCCGGCACACTCGTTCAGTACTTCAAGGATGACGCCACCGCCGGAAACGGCGCGAAGAGCGGTATCATCACCGGCAAGGGTGTTCTGAACAACCGCATCAGCGAATACCTGATGCTCAAGCTTCATGACATCAACATCCCGACCCACTTCATCCGCCGGCTGAACATGCGCGAGCAGCTCATCCGCGAAGTGGAGATCATTCCGCTTGAAGTCGTGGTGCGCAACGTGGCGGCGGGCTCTCTGGCCAAGCGGCTTGGCATCCCCGAGGGGACGCGCCTTCCGCGCACGATCATTGAATATTACTACAAGAACGACGCGCTCAATGACCCGATGGTTTCGGAAGAGCATATTGCGGCGTTCAACTGGGCCGCACCGCAGGACATGGATGACATGAACCAGCTTGCGCTCAGGACAAATGATTTCCTGATGGGCATGTTCACGGCCGTCGGTATCACGCTCGTCGACTTCAAGCTGGAGTTCGGCCGGGTCTGGGAAGGCGAGGAGATGCGTATTCTTCTGGCGGACGAGATCTCGCCGGACAACTGTCGTCTGTGGGATTCCAAGACGAACGAGAAGATGGACAAGGATCGCTTCCGCCGTGACCTGGGTCGCGTTGAGGAAGCCTATCAGGAAGTGGCAAAGCGTCTCGGGATCCTGCCCGAGTCCGGGAATGGTGACCTCAAGGGTCCGGAGGCAGTTCAGTGAAAATTCGTGTTTTTGTTTCCCTGAAAGACGGCGTTCTCGATCCGCAGGGCAAGGCTGTCGGCCATGCTCTCGAAACCCTCGGCTTCAAGGGCCTCGGCGAAGTCCGCATCAACCGCGTCGTTGAACTCGATGTTCCGGCCGACAATGCTGCGGACGCTCTGGCACAGGGCGAGGCCATGGCGCGCGCGCTTCTGGCCAATGAAGTCATCGAAGATTTCAGCGTTGAGGTGGCAGGATGACCCGTCTTTCCACGATGCTCCTGCTGGCCGGCCTCGTAGCCGCGCCGGCTCTCGTTGCAGCCCCGGCTCACGCGCAGCGCGTGTCCAAGGTTTCGGGCAAGGCTCTGGGCCAGATGTGCTCCGGCAAGTCGTCCATCGGCATGTGCGACGCCTATCTGTCCGGCCTGATGGACGGCGAGGCCTGGGCCAAGAAGTACGACAGCTTTGCACATGATGAGTCTGCTCCGGTGGCATTCTGCGTGCCAGCCCAGCAGACGGCACCGCAGGTCCGCGGTCTGGTCGTCGCCTGGCTGCATGCGCACAATGACGCGCTGACGGAACCGGCCGGCAAGGCCGTCTATCGCGCCCTGCATGACACCTATCCCTGCCATGCGGCTTCCGCTCCGGCGGAGGGCCAGAAATGAAGGCAGGTATCGTCGTATTTCCCGGCACGAACCGGGAGCGCGACATGGTCCATGCCCTGAAGCTGGTCACGGGGCAGGCGCCGCGTCTGATCTGGCACGGGGAGACCTCGCTGGGTGATCTGGACCTCGTTGTGCTGCCGGGTGGGTTCAGTTTCGGGGACTATCTGCGCAGTGGGGCCATGGCCGCGCACTCGCCGATCATGCGTGACGTCAAGGCATTCGCAGGCAAGGGCGGTCACGTTCTGGGCGTCTGCAACGGCTTCCAGATCCTGACGGAATCCCATCTGCTGCCGGGTGCGCTTCTGCGCAATGCGGGGCTGCGATTCCTGTCGCAGGACTGCCACCTGAAGGTTGAGAACGGGTCCTCACCCTATACGCAAGGCTGGACGCGCGGCGATGTGTTCCGTGCGCCACTCGCGCATGGTGACGGCAACTACACGGCCTCGCCCGAGACGCTGAAGCGTCTTGAGGGTGAAGGCCGCGTGGCCTTCCGCTATTGCGGCGCGGATGGTGTGGTTTCGGACGATAACCGCGCGACCAACCCCAACGGGAGCACGCGCTCCATCGCCGGTATTCTGAGCGAGAACGGCCGTGTCTGTGGCCTGATGCCGCACCCGGAGAACCTGACTGACCCCGAAATCGGCGCAACCGACGGCGTGCCGCTTTTCAAAGGCCTTGTGGAGGCTCTTGTCGGATGAGTGTGACGATTGATGCCCAGCTTGCCCAGTCTTTCGGACTGACCGGCGAGGAATACAACAAGCTTGTCACGATCATGGGACGGACGCCGAGCTTTACGGAGCTCGGAATTTTCTCCGTCATGTGGTCCGAGCACTGCTCCTACAAATCGTCGCGCATCCATCTCAAGACGCTGCCGACCAAGGCTCCGTGGGTGATCCATGGGCCGGGCGAAAACGCGGGCGTCGTGGATATTGGCGAGGGTCTGGCAGCCGTCTTCAAGATGGAAAGCCACAACCACCCGTCCTTCATCGAGCCTTACCAGGGCGCGGCGACGGGCGTTGGCGGCATTCTGCGTGACGTGTTCACGATGGGCGCCCGCCCGGTTGCGAACCTCAATGCCCTGCGTTTCGGTGATCCGAAACATGCGGGAACCCGTCGCATCGTCGATGGCGTCGTGCGCGGCGTTGGCGGATACGGCAACTGCGTCGGTGTTCCGACCGTGGGCGGCGAGGTCAACTTCCACAAGGCCTATGACGGCAATCCGCTCGTCAACGCCATGACGGTGGGTGTGGCCAAGCAGGACAAGATCTTCCTGTCGGCTGCGGCGGGCGTGGGCAATCCGGTTGTGTATGTCGGCTCCAAGACGGGCCGTGACGGCATTCACGGCGCGACCATGTCTTCGGCAGAGTTCGACGAGGAAGCCGCATCCAAGCGTCCGACCGTTCAGGTTGGCGATCCGTTCATCGAGAAGCTGCTGATCGAAGCCTGCCTTGAGCTCATGGCAACGGATGCGATCGTCGCCATTCAGGACATGGGCGCGGCTGGTCTGACGTCTTCTGCTGTTGAAATGGCAGGTAAGGGCGGCGTGGGCATTGAGCTCAATCTCGATGCCGTTCCGCAGCGCGAGCCGAACATGTCGGCGTATGAGATGATGCTGTCCGAGAGCCAGGAGCGCATGCTCATGGTTCTCAAGCCCGAGCGGACCGAAGTTGCCCGTGCAATCTTCGCGAAGTGGGAACTGGATTTCGCTGTCATCGGTGAGTTGACGGATACGGGCCGTATTACGATCCGCCATAATGGTGAGGTCGAAGCCGATATTCCGCTGGCCCCGCTAGCGGATGAAGCCCCGATCTACAACCGTCCGACCGTGCCCCTGACAGCACCGGCGCGGATCGAGACGCCCGCTGACCCGGAAGGAATCGAGAAGGCGCTTCTGATGCTGATCGGCTGTCCGGATCTGGCGTCCCGCGCCTGGGTCTGGAACCAGTATGATGGCTCGGTTGGTGGCAACACGGCACGTCGTCCGGGTGCTGCTGACGCGGCTGTTGTGCGCGTTGAAGGCACGCGTCTGGGGCTTGCCCTGACGACGGACTGCACGCCGCGCTATTGTCAGGCTGATCCGAAGACAGGTGGTGCGCAGGCTGTAGCCGAAGCCTGGCGCAACCTGACGGCGACCGGCGCGACGCCGCTGGCCGTGACGGATAACCTGAACTTCGGCAATCCGGAACGTCCGGAAATCATGGCGCAGTTCGCCGATGCCATCAAAGGCATGGGGGATGCCTGCCGTGCGCTCGACTTCCCGGTCGTGAGCGGCAACGTCTCGCTGTATAACGAGACGCGCTCTCCCTCCGGTGAGGCTCAGGCGATCCTGCCGACGCCGGCGATCGGTGCGCTTGGCGTGCTGGCAGATGCATCGAAGTCCATCGGGCTTTCGATGCCGGATGCTCATGATCTGGTGCTGGTTGGCACTATTCGCGGCGAACTCGGGCAGTCCCTGTGGCTGCGCGAGATCTGCCAGCGTGAAGATGGCGCACCGCCGACGGTCGATCTTGCGGTCGAGCGTCGTAATGGTGATTTCGTGCGCAGCCAGATTGCTGCGGGCGCAGTTGCGGCCTGTCATGACATTGCCGATGGCGGCCTGCTGGTGACGGTGGCGGAGATGGTCATGGCGAGCGGCATTGGATGCACGCTTGAAGCCGCGCCGACGGATGTTGCGGCGCATGCGTTCTGGTTCGGTGAGGACCAGGGCTGCTACGTTATTGCAACTTCCGACGGTGCAGCCCTTGTAGCAGCGGCACAGAAGGCCAACGTTCCGGCAACGCGTCTGGGACGTTCGGGCGGCAGTGATCTGGTCCTTCCGGGAACAGTCAGTGTCAGCGCGGAACGTCTCAACGAGATCAATGCCGCGTTCTTCCCGCGGTTCATGGGCGAGGGAGCCTGATTTTCATGCCGATGGCAGCATCTGAAATCGAACGCACGATCCTTGCCGCCATTCCCGATGCCCGGATCGAGATCGAAGATCTCGCCGGGGACGGGGATCATTACGCCTGCCAGGTCACAAGTGAGGCCTTCCGGGGCCTTTCGCGTGTACGCCAGCACAAACTGGTTTATGATGCGTTCGGAACCCGCATGGGCACTGAACTGCATGCGATGGCCCTCAAGACGCTCACCCCTTAAGAGCCGGGGCTGACGTCTCTTTTCCCGACGAGCACTGACAGCAGGAACGGGCCTTTCGCCCGTCCTGCCGAAAAAAGGAAAATCCAATGTCCGAAACCGTGTTCCAGCATATCCAGACCCTGATCGACACCAATCCGGTCATGCTGTTCATGAAGGGTGACAAGCTCTTCCCGCAGTGCGGCTTCTCCGCACGCGTGGTCCAGATCCTGACGCATCTCGGCGTCCCGTTTGCGACCTGCAACATCCTTGAAAGCGCTGAGCTTCGTCAGGGCATCAAGGACTTCTCGCAGTGGCCGACAGTGCCGCAGCTTTACGTCAAGGGTGAGTTCGTCGGCGGCTGCGATATCGTGACCGACATGTATCAGAGCGGCGAGCTTGAGACTCTACTGACTGAAAAAGGCATCACGACCGCTAACGCCTGAGTTGCTACGCCCTGATTCGGGGCCAATCATGGCGAAAAGTGCTGAATTCAGCACTTTTTAAGCATTGCTCCTGCCACAATTCAGCCATGAAGCGGCGAAAAGTGGCAGGACCTTGATTTTTTCGGAAACTTTCCCATCAGGGGTTGTCGAACCCCGAGTTCAGCGAATAGGCTGGTTCCATCAAACGGGATGGGATGAACGTCAATGGCGCGGAACTGGGTCAGCAGAATTGCTCTGGGCATCATGGGTGTCGGTATCTGCATGGGGGCAGGCAAAGCCTATGCCCGTCCGGCCATCACCGATTTCGAAGCCAGCAAGCTGACCTTTGATGCGCTGACCGCAACACCGGTCTATCACCGCGCAGTTTTCCATCACGCTCTTGCCCGTCGCGCCACGTCGCATAATACGGCCGTTGCCTGGAACAGCTCGCACGCGATGGTCCGCAACGTCGCCTACCGTCCGCATGCAGTGTCCCACGCACGTGTGACCGTCGCCTCCGCACATCATCACGCCCGCGTCCGTCGTACTTGATCTTTCAGAACTGGCGCAGCGCATCCTGAATGCGTCGCGCCTGACCTGAAAGGTCCACGACGATCAGATCAAACCGGGTGTTGGGCCTGTTCCATTCCGGTTTTGTCAGCAGAATATATTCGAAGGCTTCCATCAGTCTTTGAGACTGTCTGGCTGTAAGGCATGATGCACTTTCCCGCAGGCTGCGTCTTTGCTTGACCTCAACGGCAATCAGCCATTCCGAATCTGCCACCAGAAGATCGAGTTCGCCGTAAGGCGTTCGTAATCTTTGTGCGAGAATTGTCAGCCCGCGCTCCTCAAGGAGGCGGGCTGCAATATTTTCGGCGTTCAGCCCCGTGTAATAGGATTGAACGCCGCGTGTCTGTGGGCTTTTCAGCGCTCGTCCCGCAGCAGACGGGCGGCATCCAGCGCGAAATAGGTGAGGATACCGTTACAGCCTGCGCGCTTGAAAGCGATCAGGCTTTCCATGATCGTGCGGTCACGATCGAGCCAGCCGTTCTGAATGGCCCCCATCAGCATCGCGTATTCGCCCGACACCTGATAGGCAAAGGTCGGAACCTCAAAGCGTTCACGCACGCGACGGATGATGTCGAGATACGGCATCCCTGGCTTGACCATGATCATATCCGCACCTTCGCGCAGGTCCTGCTCGACTTCGCGCATGGCCTCGTCAGAATTGGCCGGGTCCATCTGGTAGGTCTTCTTGTCACCGTGCAGCAGACTGCCGGAACCCAACGCATCACGGAACGGGCCGTAGAACGCGGAGGCATATTTCGCGGTGTAGGCCATGATGCGGGTGGTGTCATAGCCGTTGCCGTCCAGCGTTTCGCGGATGGCTTTAACGCGGCCGTCCATCATGTCGGACGGGGCGATAATGTCATTGCCAGCACGGGCCTGATTGAGGGCCTGCTGGCGCAGGATCTCAACAGAGGCGTCGTTGAGGATACGGCCGTTCTCGATCACACCGTCATGGCCATGATCGGTGTACGGGTCGAGCGCCACGTCGCCGATGATGCCCAGATCGGGGAAGGCATCCTTGATGGTGCGCGAGGCGCGACACATCAGGTTGTCCGGGTTCAGGGCCTCGGTGCCAACAGCGTCGCGGACGCTCATGGGCGTGACGGGGAAGATGGCGATGGCCGGGACGCCGAGGTCCACGGCCTGCCGGACGTGTTCAACGACATTGTCCACGCTGACGCGTTCAGCACCCGGCATGGAGTCGACCTTCTGGCGCTGGTTTTCGCCTTCGCAGACGAAGATCGGCCAGATCAGATTGTCGACATGCAGGCGATGTTCCTGCACCAGACGGCGGGTGAAAGCATCGTGGCGATTACGCCGCGGACGGGAGAGGGGGTATGCTGCATTGCTCATACCCCCAATCATGCGCCTAACTTTGCTCTCTGCAAAGTCGACTGTTGCGGATGCCGTAAGCAAAATACACGGCAAGTCCAATAACGAGCCAGACAACAAGTCTGATCCAGGTCAGACTGTCGAGCGACACCATGACCGCGCCACAGGACAGCACCCCGAGCACCGGAACAAGCAGTCCACCCGGCACCCGGAACTTGCGTGGAACATCGGGTTGTCTATGCCGCAAGACCGGAACGCCGATGCAAACGATGATGAAGGCCAGCAATGTCCCGATGGAGGTCATGTTGCCGAGTTGTCCGATTGGAAGCAGGGCGGCGAGCAGGCTGGTGAGGGCTGCGAACATCAGATGGGATGTCCAGGGCGTCCGCGTCCGGGCGTTGAGTTTCGAGAAGACCGGAGGCAGCAGACCGTCATGGGACATGATAAGGAAGACGCGCGCCTGTCCCATCAGCAGGCCAAACAGCACCGAAATATATCCAGCCGTAATGCCGAGTTTCACGAGACTGGCCAGCCAGGGCATGCCCGCGACATCGATGGCTGTTGCGACAGGGCTCGGGTCATTGGCCATGGCGCGGTAATCGACCACGCCCGTCAGAACCATCGAGAACACGGCATAGACGACGGAGCAGATGAGCAGGCTCCCCAGAATGCCGATCGGAATGTCGCGTGCAGGATTGCGACTGTCCTGTGCCGTCGTGGAGACGATGTCGAAGCCCAGATAGGCGAAAAAAGCCATGCCCGCGGCCCGCATGACGCCGGACATGCCGAACTGCCCGAATGTTCCGGTGTTCTGCGGGATGAACGGATGATAGTGCGAAAAGCTGATATGGGGCGCGCAGACAGCAATCACAGCGACGATCACGGCCAGCTTGATGCAGACGACGATCGTGTTGATGGTCGTCGATTCACTCACACCGCGCATCAGCAGGGCCGTAACGCACCACAGCGCACAGACGGCCGGGAAGTTGAACCAGGCCGATGCCGTGCTGCCATCCGGCATCGTCACAGGTGTCAGCGGCGTGGCAAGCAGGCGGGGGTCGATATGAAAGCCCCAGCCCCCCAGCAGCGATGCGAGATAGCCCGACCAACTTGAAGCGACCGTCGCAGCACCTACGGTATATTCCAGCACGAGATCCCAGCCAATGATCCAGGCAATCAGCTCGCCCATCGAGGCATAGGCGTAGGAATAGGCCGAGCCGCCCGAAGGGATCATGCTGGCAAGTTCGCCGTAACACAGGCCGGCGAAGCCGCAGGCTATGGCTGCGATAATAAAAGAGAGGGTCACGGCGGGACCGGCATTCTGGCCGGCTGCAACGCCTGTGAGGGAAAAAAGGCCAGCACCGATCGTCACGCCGACACCAAGGGCAACAAGCTGCCATGGGCCAAGGACACGCTTGAGGCCAGTCTGGCTGTCAGCTGCGGATGATACGGGTTTGGTCCGCCAGAGCGGAGTGGTCATGAAAGATCCTCGTTTGATAGGCGGATTGTTTTTGCCGAGGCAGGCAATCTGGGCTAGTCACATGCCGAACTCACCCTGGAGAATGGACCACGATGTCGGAACACGCCAGCCAGTCCACGCTGAATCGTTTCTTTCATGCCCCCCTCAAGGAGGTTGATGCCGAAGTTGCCACAATCCTGAACGAGGAGCTGACGCGCCAGCAGGACGGCATCGAGCTCATCGCTTCGGAAAACATGGCCTCTTTCGCCGTCATGGAAGCACAGGGTTCGGTGCTGACGAACAAGTATGCGGAAGGCCTTCCGGGCAAGCGCTATTACGGCGGCTGCGTGGACGTGGACCGCGTCGAGAACCTTGCCATCGAGCGTCTGAAGAAAATGTTCGGCGCAGAGTTCGCCAATGTGCAGCCGCATTCCGGCGCCAACGCTAACCAGGCGGCTTTCATGGCACTCGCCGCTCCGGGCGATACGATTCTCGGCCTGAGCCTTGCCGCTGGTGGACATCTGACGCATGGCGCGGCTCCGAACTATTCAGGCAAGTGGTTCAACTCCGTGCAGTATGGCGTGCGCGCTGAAGACGGTCTGATCGATTACGACCAGATGGAAGCACTGGCCCGCGAGCACAAGCCGAAGATCATCGTGGCCGGCAGCTCCGCCTATCCGCGCGTCATCGACTTCGCCCGCTTCCGCAAGATTGCCGATGAAGTCGGTGCGTATCTGATGGTGGACATGGCGCATTTTGCCGGTCTGGTTGCCGCTGGCCTGTATCCGAACCCGGTTCCGGTTGCCGACATCACGACGTCCACGACGCACAAGACACTGCGTGGCCCGCGTGGCGGCATCATCCTGACGAACAACCCCGATCTGGCGAAGAAGGTGAACTCCGCCGTGTTCCCGGGCCTGCAGGGCGGTCCGCTCATGCATGTCATCGCGGGCAAGGCCGTCGCTTTCGGCGAAGCACTTACGGATGAGTTCAAGGCCTATCAGAAGCGCGTCCTCGCCAATGCCCGCGCTCTGGCTGACGAGCTTCAGAACCGTGGCTTCGACATCGTTACGGGTGGCACGGACAGTCATCTGATCCTCGTGGACCTGCGACCGAAGAAGGTGACGGGCAAGCTCGCCGAAGCCATTCTCGAGCGTGCCGGCATCACGGCGAACAAGAACGCCATTCCGTTCGATCCGGAAAAGCCGTTCGTGACGTCCGGCATCCGTCTGGGCAGCCCGGCGGCGACGGCACGTGGTTTCGGCGAAGCCGAGTTCCGCGAAATCGGTCGTATGATCGACGAAGTGCTGACGGCAGCTCTTGAAGAGCATAATGCCGAAGCCGTAACGGCTCGCGTGCATGAGGAAGTGAAGGCCCTGTGCCGCCGCTTCCCGATCTATGACCGCGCTTCGGCCTAAGACCTGAGCGGCGCTGCGGTCCGTCTGGCCAGCCGGACCGCAAGCTGTCCCCGCCGGGGACGAAGATTGGGCATGATCAACATGCACTCGTCATAGGGTGTATAGATCAGATCGTGCCCGTCATGGGCGAGGGGGGTCCCGGCTTCCGGGATCGTGACTCCGCCCTCCCATGGCCGGATAAAACTAAAATCTGCATTCCGTGCAATAATGTTGTCTGTCACGACAGCCATTTCAGGCTCGCAGACCTCCTGAGTCGCCTGTCCGCGAAGATGGATGGTCTCGGCTTCTGACAGCAGGCGGGTGATCGCATTTTCCATGACGGTGACTGTCGCGGGGTCCCAATGGGAACCGGCTTCCAGAAGACAGCTCCGTCCCGTACCGCCCGGCGACATGAAATGCGCATGCTCGATCAGCCTTGAACCGCCATGATGTCCAAGATCCGTTAGAACCGTCTGGGGCAAATCCTTGTCAGCTGCCAGCGCACAGGCAAGTTCAGCAGACCGTTGACGGGGAGGGGCAATGAACAGGGGCTCAGACGGCCAGAGCGTAGAATGCAGATCCAGAAGCAGGTCAGCGCGCGCGATGTAAGGCTGAATCTGACGTGCCCGCTCAAGTTCACTGGAATGATCGCGTCCATTCAAACGCGTGCTGTGCCACAGACGGTTCAGGTCTTCATCAATATGGCGGGCCATGACCGGATTTGCTGCATCAAAACGGTCGAAAGCATCAAGGTTTGCCAGAATTAGTGTCAGGCGTCCGCAGGACAGGGCAAAGCCCCGTCTGCGAAGATTTTCAAGCGCCCAGCCACCAGCATATTCATTCCCGTGCACCAGAGACGTGATGACAATTTCCGGGCCGGATCGACCCGAATCGAAAATCCACACCCCTGGTACACCCGAAGGGGGGCTGCGCCACTGTGAGAGATCGGGCGGCGAAAGCGCCACATTGAAGACCAGTGGCGGTCGCCCAAGCCCAGGTAACGTTTCCGACAGGCGGGGCTGACGGATCCGGATAGGATGGTGCCGCTGTCCCGCCTTGCAACTCATGGCATCGTGCTCCGCGTCAGGGCGAAACAAGAATGACTGCTCCCCGACCGGCGGCCCGGCGGAGCCATACCTGCACCGGGGAGCATAGGACATGGATCGGTCATGGGTTGTAGTGTAAGCACGTTGGGAGCAGGTCACCAGAGAGAGAATGTCACCTTTTTCTTCGTCTGCACCTGAAGAGAATCACATTTCGCCGAGGTTGATTTGGCGCGTTCCATTTCCGTTATTCGCCCGGTTTTTCGCAGATTTTGGCTCATAGTCTTATCCACGATCGAACACAGACGGCCCATGAACGGACAATGAAACAGTCTCTCTCCATTTTTCACAAATTATGGCAACGGCTTCCGGCAGGATCGCGACGGCGTTTTTTCGCCTGGGCCACAGCCATAGCGGCACCTCCGGTCAGGCCATACAAATGCGTTCCGGCTCACGGGATGATCGTGGCGGGCGAGTTCAGCCGGAGTTCTGGGCTGGGAGAAGGCGCCAGACTGATGGTCCAGGCGCTGCGGGACATGCACATCCCCTGCGCGACATGGGACACTGACCGCCGGGTGTTGGAAGGTGACGTCACCGGTCCAGGAGCACCGCTGGTGATGCATGTGAATGCGCCGATGTTGCCATATGCTCAGCTTTTCATGCCACGCACACTGCGGACCGGGCGACGGATCATCGGATACTGGGCCTGGGAGTTGCCGGTTGTGCCCGGAACATGGCGTCATGCCAGAAGGCATGTGCATGAAATCTGGGCGCCGTCGCACTTTACGGCCGAGGCTCTCCGTCCACTGGGACGTAAAGTGCGCGTTGTGGAACACCCGGTTGGCCTTGCGGAACAGAAGCCATCTGAACGTAACCGGGCATCTTTTGGACTGCCGGAAGACTGCGTTATTGTTCTCGTTTCGTTCAGTCTATCCTCAAGCATGGTCCGCAAGAGCCCGATCGAAACGATCCATGCATTTCGACAGGCCTTCGGGGACCGGCGCGACCGGCTTCTGGTCATGAAGGTCGGCCATACCGAACATTATCCTGACGATCTGGCGGCGATCCGCGCGGCTATTGGTGGCGCACCCAATATCCGGATCGAAACCGGGCAGCTCAGCGGTGCCGACAGACTCGCTCTGACAGCCTGTGCGGATATCGTGCTATCCCTGCATCGCAGCGAGGGGTTTGGTCTTGTCGTTGCCGAGGCCATGGCGCTGGGGCGCTGCGTGATTGCGACGGACTGGTCCGCAACGACTGAATTTCTGGATGTGAGCTGTGGCCTGCCGGTCTCTTACACGCTTGTTCCCGCACGGGACCCGCGCGGGATCTGGGACATGCCGGATAAGCAATGGGCGCTTCCGAATATTGATGACGCCGCACAAGCCCTTCGGATCGCTGCAGAGGATCCGGATTTGCGATCCCGTCTGGGCACAAATGCCAGACACCGGATTGCCGCACACCTAGATGGCGGGACGCTCCAGGGTGCCGCCTTGGCTATTGGAGCCCGGGCGTGATGGTGGCGAAGTCTTCCCAGCGCGTTCTGGTCTGGCAATGGGGGCGCCGGGGTGCCGGACCGCGAATTGCCGTTGATCTGGCGGATGGGCTGAGACGACTGGCCGGAACAGATGTTCTGCTGTGCCTGTCAGACAGAGCAGAAATTCTGCAAAGCAGGAATGCTCCGGAAGCAGTCGTTAAAATCGGAACTTACAGTTCTGTCCGGGGGCTGGCGGGGCGTCTGTTGACGGCACCATGGCTACGGATGCAGCTGAGGCGAATTGTCCGGAATTTTCGTCCGGATATGGCGATCTGTGCCATGCCGGGGCCGCTGGATCTGCTCATGGCTCATGTCCTCCGCCGGATGGGTATTCCGCTTGTGGTCATTATTCATGATGCACAGCCGCATCCAGGCGATGGGCATCCCTTTCAGGTCCTGTTGCAACGAGCTCTGATCCGCCGGGCCGATCAGATCGTGACGTTCAGCCGCCATGTTGCCGAGGGGCTGGCCTCCGGGCCGCACGCAGCGCACTGTCCCGTCCTTTCACTCGCCCATCCTCCGTTCATTGGGACTGCGGGAAGTGTACCATTTGCTCATGCAGGGACACCGCGCCTTCTCATGTTCGGGCGTCTGCTGCCTTACAAGGGGCTGGACCTTCTGGCGGAGGCTCTGCCACTGGTTTCGCACGCATTTGAATGCCGGATAGTCGGGCAGGGACCGCAAAGCCCGGAACTGCAGCGGCTTTCAGAATTAGAAAATGTCAGCGTCGAAAACCACTGGGTAGCGGAAGACGAGCTTCCACGACTGGTCGAGTGGGCTGATATCGTGGTGCTACCCTATCGTGAGGCGTCCCAGAGCGGCGTGGGAGCCATGGCGATGGCCAGCGGACGCTATGTGGTGGCCACGCGGGTCGGGGGACTGGTGGAACAGTTTTCGGGCAACACGCACGCCGTGCTGTGCGATCCGGACGCCACGTCAATCGCCAGAGCGCTGGAGACAATCCTGCAAGCGCCTCCACCCATAGGCCTGTGTGTTGATAACGGGCAGGCATGGGAAAATCTGGCGAGGAACATTCTCGCCAGCCGGGATGCCGCTTAACGGTCCAGCGTGTCTTCCGTCGCGATCCGGACGCGGTAGCCGATATGTTTTTCGACATCCCGCAGGAACGTGCGCTCATCGATATTGATGAGGGAGAACGCTACACCCTTGCGTCCAGCACGGGCTGTCCGGCCGATACGATGGACGTAGGCCTCTGGCGTTTCAGGCATGTCCATGTTGATGACGAGGTCCACATCCGGAATGTCGAGACCGCGCGAAGCGATGTCGGTCGTCACCAGAATGGGCACTCGCCCCTGACGGAACAGGTCCAGCGCCTTGTTGCGAGCGCCTTGAGTACGGTCGCCGTGCAGGGTTTCGATCCGCAGGTTCTGCCTCCGCAGGATTTTGGCGAGAGCGTCCACCGTGTTCTTCGTCCGTGCAAAGACGATGCTCCGGCCCTCGAAATGCTTCAGCAGACGCGCCACGGTTTCGGGCTTGTCGTCCTTTTCCACGAAGATCGCCCGCTGGCGGATATTCTTGGGTGTGAAGGACTCCGCCGCGATTTCCACACGAACAGGATTGCGGGTCACGCGTTTGGCAAGATCCATCACAGGCTCGGGCAACGTGGCCGAACAGAAGACGGTCTGGGGCGGCTGATCCGGAAAATAAGGCGTCAGGGCCGTCATGCTGGCAGAGAAGTCCTCGTCCAGCAGGCGGTCAGCTTCGTCCAGAACAAGATAGGTCAGATGTTCCAGAACAAGGTCCGCCTGCTGGACCAGATCCAAAAGACGGCCATGCGTGGCAACAACGATATCCACGCCATCGCTGACAGACAGGACCTGCTGCTCACGCGACGTGCCACCGCAGACGACGCGGGTTTTCAGGGAGAGCCTGCGTCCAAGCTGACGGCACACGGCAGCGGTCTGGGCTGCGAGTTCGCGCGTGGGCTCAAGGATGAGTGCACGCGGCCCCGGCGCCGGGCCGGCCTCTTCGAGCTTCTGGAGCATGGGCAGCACGAAGGCTGCGGTTTTGCCACTTCCGGTCTGGGAGCCGACCAGAACGTCCTTTCCCTTCAGCAGGGGGGGAATGGCCTGCGCCTGGATCAGGCTCGGACGTTTGTGTCCGGCCTGGGCAAGAGTTGCCAGCAGGGGAGCAATCAGCCCAAGCTCTTCAAATCCGGGAGCAGGGGCGGTGGGCGTTGCAATCGGCGCGGCGGTCGGCGTCTGTGGCGTTGTCATATGCGCTTCTTGCCAAATTTCTCGCAGTTCGGGAAACACCTTCTTTTTTGCGGAGTTCCGTCATGAAAGCCATCATCATCGCGGAGGACTTCGCCGGCATGCGCGCACAGGGGGCGGGACTGGCTGAAAAGGCCGGACTTGAATGGGATTTCCGCCCTGTGTGCATCCAGCCGTTCTGGTCACGTTTTCCCGCCCGGTACTGGCCTTTTCCCCTGCGGCGGGTCGATCCCATCAGGATTCCCGAAGACACGCGGCTCATTATCTGTATTGGGGGGACGGGCGGGGTGGTCGGCCGGGCTGTAGCACGGCGTGAGGGACTACCAGTCGTACAGATCCAGAACCCGCGCATTCCACCCCAAAAGTTCGATCTGGTAATTGCCAACACACATGATGGCATCACTGGGCTGAACGTCTTGATCTCGCGCAATGCACTTCATCCCATAACGCAGCAGAAGCTCGATCTGGCACGTGCCCAATGGGAAGGGCGGCTAAAGCGGGATGAACGTCCGCTTCTGTCCGTTCTGATCGGGGGCGCAAATGGCCGTTTCACACTGGGGGCGGCAGAAGCGGAACGGATAGCGGAAGGGATCATCGCTTTTACGATGCGCAGCACCATGCAGGCCGTTCTGACACCCTCGCGCCGGACCGATCCGGCTGCGGTCGCCATTTTTCGCGACCGGCTGGAGCCGCACGGAATTGCCGTCCTAACGGGAAGCGGCGATGACAACCCGTATATGGGTATGCTGGCCTGTGCGGACATGATTGCTGTGACGACAGACAGCGTTTCCATGATTTCCGAAGCAGTCGCGACATCAGCCCCAGTGCTGGTTTTGCCACTGCCCGGGCGGTCCAGCCGGATCTCACGCTTTGTGAAAACACTCGAAGACGCCGGGAACGTGAAAATGTTCGACCCTGAACAGGCCCCGTGGGACGTGGCCCCGCTTGACGATACCCCCCTCGTGGCGAGAGAAATGCGCCGACGTCTGAAGCTCTGAAAGGGCCCTGTATGCTCGATATCCGCACCTTTGGTCCGCAGGGTGGCAATATTCTGTACAAGGCGCTGGCACATCCGCTGGCCGCCGAAGCCCTCGTTCGCATGGAAGCCGAATTCGCCGGGCGGACCCTCGCTGTCTACGATCCGGATGATGCTGCACGTACGCTGGCTGCGCTCTATCCTGGCCTGAAACCGGCCCATGTCTATGTTCATGACACGGAGCAGGTCGGAAAGCCGGACGGGTTTGGCGGGACACTGCGTGCGCTTGTGGATCTTCCGACGACGGAAGCGGATGTCATTCTCGCCCTGTCGTTTGAAGATGCGAAAATGCGTACGCGCCTGAAGGGGCTCCTGAACGGACGGGAACTTCAGACCCTCGCACCCGCCCGCCTTCCGGATAACATGCTCGTTAAGGGGCGGCCGTATCTGGACAAGCTGAACTTTGCGACCAATTTTGCTTTTTTTCGCGAAACGGACCGCTTTTCCTGCCGGATCGTGACGGCCAACTACTGGTCCAGCTATGCCGCTGAAAACCTGCGCTACTGGATGCGGCTGTATGACGAAACCGGCAACATCCTGGCGCAATGGGAACAGCCGGTAACGGAAGCCGGTGCGGGAATTACGATCGACAGCGCCGAAGTGCGGCACCAGTTTGATCTGCCTGAGTTTACCGGACAGCTTTTCATTCACGTTCTGGGCGCGCGTGGGCATGACGTCGTAAAATACGCGCTCGATAGCTGGGGCAAGAACGGCGATCCGAGCCTGTCCGTCACGCATGACGCGAATGCCTGGCCCTCCGTGCGTTATGCGACCCTTCCGGCCCCTGAGCCTGACGAGACACTGATCGTCTGGGTCCAGAACAGCCATGCGACGACGATTCCGGCGGGTGCGATCTCATTTAATCGTATGGGTGAGGACACGGCGCATCCGCTCGATCGGGCGGTCGGACCGTTCGAGACGGTGGCTGTCGATGTGGGTGCGCTCTTTCCGGGACTACACTGGCCTGCACAGCTTGAACTGCGCTCCGGGCGGCATCTGGTTCGCCCGCGCTATGAAATCACCCAGCGGGGCCTGACCCGCATTGCCCATCTGAACGTGGAGCGGGACAATTTGCGTCCCGACCCCGCCATCCGTCAGTTTCCGCCTTCGCTGGGCCGGGGCTTCCTGCTGCCGTTCCCGATCCTCGACCCGAAGCGCTTCGAGACCTTCCTTCAGCCGAACCCGATGTCCGAAGCACTGGAAACGCTTCCCGTCAGGCTGGACCTGTTTGATGAATCCGGAGAAAAGACCGGCTCACATTTTCTTGGAAACCTCCCGCGCAATCACGACACCACCGTGGCCCTACATGACCTGACCAACCGTCCCGGCCATGCGGATCTGGTCTATGATTTCCGCGATGGTGGCGAGGCAGACGGCTGGTTGCATGCCATGATGCGTTATCGCAACCGCGAGAGCGACCACGCGGCCGAAACAAGCTTCGGAGCGCATATCTTCAACACGCTCATGACGTGGCGTTCAGAACCTCAATCCTATTCCGGTCCACCGCCGGGCCTGACAACGCGGCTTTTCCTCAAACTGGGGCAAAAAACAGCCCAGGACACGCTGCGCAGCTTCTGTTGCCTGATCCATCCAGCCTCTGTTAAGGGAACGGAAGCCTCGGAAACGACGCTTCTGCTCCACGGCGCAAACGGAAGCCTGCTGTCCCAGACAACCATAAGGATCGCGCCAAATGGATCATTCATGGTCCGCCCGCATGAACTGTTCGAGGCATCACATCTCGAACGGGCAGGGGAGGGCGGCTATGTCCTTATCCGTGACCTGACCTGCCGCCTCTTCGGCTATCACGGACTAGAAAACGGGAAGGGCGCATTCTCACTGGACCATATGTTCGGCTTCTGAGCGCCAGAACAGGGAAGCCGGAGCGAACAATCCGGCTTCCTGAGAAAAAGACCTTGTCAGAAAAACATCACCTTGCTAGAAGCCCGTCCAGCGGATGGGCGCGTAGCTCAGCGGTAGAGCACTGCCTTCACACGGCAGGGGTCACAGGTTCAATCCCTGTCGCGCCCACCATCCTAAATCCTTGAAAATAAATCATAACATTCTTGATATCTAATCTTGCATGAGACAGATCGAGGCAGTGTCGTGAATATTTTATTTCTGATCGTGGTAACACCTCAAGGCGGTGAGGGGTTACTTCTTGCTTTCCTTTTAGAGAAATAACACAATTTCATCCGAAGTATTTTCTTGGGTTAAAAGTGATGGGACGTCGCACACCATCATCACAGATAATTAAATGTCGGACTGTTTATACTTAGTATCTCTGAGAAAAATGAAATATTGACATCAATACTATCTTAACTGGGATGTAGAGAGAACAATTTTTCCAGCAAAATTCCGATCTTCCAGCAGGCGATGGGCATCCTGTCCTGCACTCAATGGAAAGCTTTGGATGCGAGGTAATGTAATATCGCCTGCAGCCAAGGAAGCGAAAAGGCGGTTTACGCGGTCTTGGCGGCTCTTGCGGCTATCCAGATAGGTCCATAGATCTCCGCCAATGATAGCTTTTGACCCTTCCATCAAATCAAGCGGGTTTATGAGCGGAGGCTGTCCCCCGGCTTTGCCAAAAATGACTGCGCGACCACCAGGGCGTAATACAGCCATACTTTTCATCAAGGTTGTGCCAACCGAATCATAGGCAATATCGACACCTTTCCCGGTGTCCTGCTGAATAAGTGTCACCCAGTCCTGCTCATAACCATATGTTGCGATAGCGCCGTTTTCGCGGGCCTGCGCACGCTTTCCAGGCGTTGAAGCCAGTGCATAGACCTGAGCGCCCCGTGCGGTCGCCATCTGTGTCAAAAGCCGACCAACGCCTCCTGCTGCTGCCTGGATCAGTATCTGGTCGCCAGCACGCAAGGCTCCGCTGTTCTCAAGCAGATACTGCGCTGTTAGCCCCTGAAGCAGTAGAGCGGCAACATTCTCGTCTTCAACGTCATCTGGCAACGTGACCAGTTGATCAGGAAGCGCAACAACGAGGCTGGAATGGGCACGAGGCACATCTGCAAAGCCGACACGCTGCCCTATCTTCCAATCCAGGACATCCGCGCCAACCGCCACGATGCGGCCGACACCTTCGTAGCCACCAATCCATGCCGCCTCACCCTGTAATATATAGTGGCCCTGACGCCGATAAATATCCGCGAAATTCAAACCAACAAAAGATGGAGCAATCAGTACCGAATTTTTGTGCAAAGTGGGAGAGGGGATATCCCCGAAAGACAAAACATCTGAACCTCCAAAATTTTTGAAATATAACGCTTTCATAATTACATACCTTTATTATCATTAGCTTGATTACATTCTTTTTGGTTCAAAATAAATTCTACTATAGCTTCAAACTGGAATTAATCGCCAGTTCGTGTGATATTTCCAAACCATCAGTTTTGAATGAAGTCGTTTTATGGATCGTCTGACAAGTATGGCCGTTTTCTTATCGGTCATCGACCTGGGCAGTTTTACTGCAGCAGCCGAACGGCACTCAATTTCCGGCCCCATGGTCGCCAAGCACGTCAATGCACTTGAAGCAGAGTTTCAGACACGCCTTTTACACCGAACAACACGCCGGCTCACATTGACGGAGATTGGCTCGGTTCTGGCGGAACGATACCGCAGAATACTTGCTGATATGGCAGAGGCCCAAAACGTCGCACGAGCGGCAGTGATCAAACCTTCGGGCCGTCTGCGCATCAGTGCACCAGTGACGTATGGAAGCCTGAGAGTTGCTCCATTACTGGCAAGCTATCTCGAGCTTTATCCGGATGTCCAGGCGGAGCTTATGTTTGATAACCGTATAGTGGATCTCATCGAAGACAGCTTCGATGTCGCGTTTCGGATCGGAGAGTTGAAAGACGACTGGCTTGTTCCCAGTCGTCTGGGTTCCTACCAATCTTTTCTCGCTGCAGCCCCCGCTTATCTTGCTAAATATGGATGTCCACGCAGCATTGAAGATCTTCAGTTCCATCGCCTGATCGGCTTTCCTCAGTGGCAATCAGACAATGTGTGGACGCTTTATGGACCAGGCGGGGAATATCAAATTCCATTACCGGCGGCCCGGATACGCATCAATCACGCTGCTGGTCTGCGTGAGGCTGCAGTTGCCGGCTTCGGAATCATTCTTCAGTCCTCATTAGCACTGGAGTCTGAATTATCAGCCGGACGACTTGTAAGAATCCTGCCGGATTATGCGCCAATGCCGCGTCCCATTAATCTTCTTCATCTACCTGATCGACGAATGCCCGCAAGCCTCCGTTTATTTATTAATTTTATTAAAAATAATATCTAAGCATGAAAAATATTATTGAATATACATATTATTTCTTTGTAGTTTATTTTTGATATTTATTTTTTACTCAAATAGATACAATTATCTACAAAATCTATGAAAATCATGGCTTTTTGAATGGCATCGAAAAACGCACAATACACTTAAGTTGCTTGGCTGCGCTTATGATGCTATCGCCCAGAAAATCAGCTTATAGAAAGAAAAAAGAGTGAAGCGACAGTATTTTCCACTTATCGACCTGCTTCGTGGTTTTGCTGCGCTTAGCGTTGTTGTCTATCACGTTGTCAATCATTTCAATTGGACCTCATTCCCCATCGATGGACCATTATGCTGGTTTCGAATTGGCTGGATGGGGGTGGATCTGTTCTTTGTTATTTCCGGGTTTGTTATAGCCCTCACCACCATGCGTACGTATGATAGAAGTCCAAATTATCCTCAATTCTGTAAGACTTTTCTTACCCATCGTATGGCGCGTATTGTTCCCTTATATTATTTAACCTGCTTTATATTTATTATTTTTATTCAGCCTGCATTTCTATTCTCAGATAATTTCAGTCATCTTCTGGGAACGCATCTTCTTTTTATTCACAACTGGTTCATTACCGATCAGGGGGCAATTAACGGTGTTAACTGGTCTTTGGGTGCGGAGATGCAGTTCTATGTTTTGATGATGTTGGTAGCGCCCTGGCTTGCGAAAGCGCCCTGGTGGCTTATTGCTATGATAACCATAACAATCTCGTGGTGCTGGCGTGCGGTAGTCTTTCACTACGCCACGGAAAATGGAGCACCAGACGTCTATCATGAGTTCGTCTACTCAACACAGATGCCTGGAATGCTTGATGAATTTGGCTTCGGTATTCTTACTGCTCGATTTGTCATAAGTGAGTTCGGCGGAAAATTAATGGATAACCGCCTTTTCTCAATTGCTTTTTTACCGATTGCCACGCTGGGAGCCATTCTGGTTACGAAATCCATATTCTGGCAAGAAGCGGATTACTGGCAGTCTGCCCCAATGGTCATCTGTTTCCGTACACTGCTGGCAATATGCTGCTTGTTGGTGATTCTACTGATGTGTAGCCTAGGCCGCAGTGAAACACTCTGCAGACTTTTACGCCCACTGACCTATATTGGAACGATTTCATATGGGATATATCTTTGGCACCTTTCAGTAATTCTATCACTACATCGCCTTGACTGGCTTACCGGGCAACGCTGTATCTGGATTGTTCTGGCTGCCTCGATCATTCTTGCGATGCTTTCTTGGCATTTCTTTGAAAAGCCGATTTATCAGCGGTTTGCTCGCAAACCCGCTCCCGACAAACCGGTAAATATACTCCAAACCATGTCCTGAACCGTAGTCGGTAGGCACAGGCATTTTCCTACCGGCGAATTAATATTGTTTTACGATCTACTCGACTTGCAACGGCATGAATTGTAAGCGGGAGATAGACCTCCAGAACATTCAACACCGAGCGGTTCACAACAAGCCCTAAAAGGGGCCAGTTTTTACGGATTTGTATTCTTAACCGGTTCACGCGGCGATGCTCCTGATCTGGGATGACTCACGAAGGGGTTCGTGAGGCGAGCTGCGTACTTTCTTCTTTTCTGATTTTGTGGAATTCCTCATCCATCAGTTCGGAAGCGAGGCGGAAAGCCCGTTTCGCGTGGGCATAAGGAAGCCACTGGCCCAAAGCATTCCAAGGCATCCCGTTGTTGTAAGTCGCCACTGCGATCAGGGTTTCCCCCGTTGTTGCATCCGTCGCTACAAGCTCCTCGCTTGCTCCACCAGGAAAAGGCGGTGGGATCGGGGGCATGCCACCACCTGCAGCGCCTGCTGCAAATCCTGCAACGACTGGAATGGCATTATAGTACCACTTGCTACGGCGAATATTGGTAATGGCTGCACGAATACGAATAGTATTGTCACAGGTCGTGCCGCATTCTTCCGGCGTAATGATCTGGAAGTCATGCGCGAGTGCTTTAGCGAGTGAGTCGTGGAAAGCCTGCGTCATACGGGCTTCGGCCTTGGAATTGAGCTTTGGTGCCTTTGCAACCGGATGCCAGACGACTGGATCGATGACCATGAAGCGATATTTTGCGGCGTCGATCTTCGGAGACACGTAAACCAGATCGTCCGTATGGTCCTTCTGGTGCGTCATCTGCCCATAAGTGTCTTTTGGAATGAAACCCGTCTGAGTAGGCTTCTGACCTGCACATCCCGTAAGGGAAAGGATGAATGCACAGGAGATCAATACCGGAACGGCCGGTAAAAAGCGTGATGATTGATTTAGCTGAGTACTATTTGCGAGAAGCGTCATGGTGTGGTTCTTTTCTGAAAAAGAAGGTTAATCCAGAAGCTGCAGCACTCTGATTATGCGAGCGCTGCGTGTTGAAGCCACTTTAAGGAACCTACTTTTCCAGCGTGTGTCTCAAATATACCAGTTCTGAAACATGCGTCTTTTTATCGAATTTTCGGAAGGATGATCTGGACTTCGAGGCCACCTTCGGGGCGATTGACCATTATGATATCGCCGCCATTGGAGCGGACGATGGTTTGTGCGGATGTCAGTCCCAGACCCACTCCGCCAGTCTGGCGGTTACGTGATTTGTCGAGGCGGAAGTAGGGCTCGAAAACTTCGGAGAGCGCGTCTGGCGGGATGCCTGGCCCCCTATCGCGAATCAGGATCCTGTAACCCCCATCGCCAGATGCCTCGAGGGTAATAGTCGGTGGGGTTGCATATTTGATGGCGTTTTCAACCAGGTTCGAAAAGACCCGCTTCATGGCATAAAGCTGACCGACATATCCTGCTTTTGCAGGCCCATCATATTCCACGAAAAACTCCTGATCGCAGTAATCGTTTGCGATGGTCTGCAAGAGTCCCGGCAGATCGAACATGATACTGTCTTCGCGCGATGCATCATTGCGGAAGAAAGACAGCGCGCCATCAATCATGGCCTGCATTTCATCTACGTCCCGGAACAGGTTTTTTTGCTGCTCCGGGCAGTCGATGAACTCACCACGCAGCCGAATGCGCGTGAGAGGAGTACGAAGGTCGTGCGAAATAGCGGCCAACATGGTTGTTCGATATTCAATGAACTGCTGGATCTGGGCCTGCATGCCATTAATTGTTTCCGAGACGAGCCGGATTTCGCGTGGCCCGTCCTCTTCTAGTCGGGCAGAGCGGGGCTGAAGCCCGAGACTGCGAACCGCGCCTGCAAGATGCTCGATCGGACGTGACAGCTGACGAGATGCGATTAGGGAAACAGCAATGGCCCACAAAGCAAACATCAGGAACTGAAGACAAAAGCGCTCAAACGCATAAAGGCCCCAGAAGCGTTGCAGCGCGACACACAGGATCCAGCTTCCATCGTCCAGTTGAATTCCCGCGAAATAGGCATCGTCGAAACGGGATCTGTCATAAGGAAGACCAGCGGTCCGGGAGACAGGATTATTTTCCTGAAAAACAACCATCCGATCCGGATGTTGCCCAAGATAAGGCTGGAGAAACCGCCACCCTTCAGAGATTTCATCACTACTGTAATGGCCGTTTTGAAGAGCCTGGGCCAGTAGAGAGTCTGATGGATACCATGCGAAATGGACCTCATCAGTGTTCGCTGCCCGGGCCAGATGCTCACGGTCGGATGCCGGGGCAGCACTTACAATACGGATAACCGCCCCGACCTGACTGACCACGCCAGCTTCCTGGATATCGGGCTTGGCCCACTTGCCCCCAAAGGTGAAAAACAGTTCGAGAAGAACAAGTGTAACAGCGGCAGCAAGGGTAACGGTAACAGCTAGGCGCCTTGCAATGGTGTCTTCCATGAAGGATGGGCGTTTCATACGCGAGTCACCGTCGTTTCGAAAATATAGCCACCATTGCGAACCGTGCGGATCAGGGCGGGATTTTTGGGATCGTTTTCCAGCTTGTGGCGCAGGCGGCTGACCTGAACATCGATACTGCGGTCGAAAGCCGCATGATCAGGGCCACGGGCCATATCCATGAGCTGATCGCGTGTCAGAACACGCTGGGGGTGCTCCACGAACGACAGCAGAAGATCGAACTCTCCGCTGGACAGCAGAACCAGAGAATCATCAGCGGACCGCAGTTCGCGACGGGCAACATCGAGCTGCCAGTCTCCGAATTTCAGGACCGGTCGCGTCGGAATACTGCATGTCACCGGCGCGGGCTCAGCCGTACGCCTCAGCACGGCCTTGACCCGGGCAAGAAGCTCGCGCTGATCAAAGGGTTTGGTCAGGTAGTCATCAGCCCCAATTTCCAGCCCCACCACACGGTCTGTGTGATCAGCCATGGCGGATAACATGATAACCGGTATTTTCGAGGAGGATCGCAGCCGCCGACACAGACTAAATCCATCTTCGTTGCGAAGCATAATGTCGAGAATTACGAGATCGATATTCTGCGTGCGCAGAATATCGAACATCGCTTCCCCGTCTTCCGCCACGGAAATGCGATAATTATGTCTTTGCAGAAAACTGGTCAGGAGCGTCAGAATGTCCTGATCGTCATCAACAATGAGGAGGTGAGGCATGGAAATCATCTCCTGCTCATAGCACGCCCAAATGTGCTGCATGATGTCTGGTCAGGACAACATATTTCAACTCTGAAATATGTTATCCTACTGTCTAAATCACATTGAATGACATGTGGTATACCTCATATTCCCAATGAGAGTGACAACTATTTATTTTTATCATGCATCAATACTTTTACCTTCGCATATCGCCACGATATCTATTAATAATTTAAGTAAAAGCCTCATAAATCGAGCGCATTACATGAATAAATAACCAATTATTTCAATAAACCTCTGTTGCGATCGCTGATTGTTATATCAAATGGTCGAAAAATTTTAATGAACGAAAAATGAAGCCGCGTGCGCTTCATTCCTCTCATGTCAATACCAAAAAACCATAGGATACGTACGAATATCGCGTTATGAAGATGCAGATGTCTTTTTCAGAAAGTTGATCATGCCTTTCCTGACGCTCTTAACTCTGGCCGGTTCGCACAATACATGAATCTCTTTTCTTTCCGAAAGAAGGTAACTGAACCATCATTTGCTGTCATGACAGGCGGAACGGGAGGGATTGGCAGCGAAGTTGCAGAAATTCTTTTGGAACAAGGTTGGGACGTTCTTCTTCTCACGCGCCATCCCCAAAAGGCAAAAGATCAGATTCAGAGCAGAAACGGGAAATTTGAGTCTATATACTGCGATTTAACAAAACCTTCAGACCTAGAGGCTTTGAGTGCCTCAATTTTAAAAAAACATAAGACCATAAGGTTTCTGCTTCATTGCGCAGGTAAAATACAGCCGGAATTTACGAAAAACATTACACATTCCAGTCTTCAAGAGCAGATGACAGTCAACCTGACGTCACCAATCCTGTTGACCAGTCAATTACTTCCTGCACTTTCACCCAATGGACATATTATCTTTGTCAATTCCATTGCCGGTGTCATGCCGCTGCAGGGAAGCTCGATTTATAGCGCCACGAAATTTGGTCTAAGAGGGTTTGCCCGTTCGCTTGCACTTGAATTCAAACCAAAGACAATACGCATTTCATCCATTTTCCTTGCGGCAGTTGATACCCAGATGCTCGAGGAGGAAACGCGCGAGGGCGGCTCCGTTCTAAACTTCGTTAGTCAGCCTCTGTCACCTCGTTACGTCGCTAACCTTATTGTTCGCACCAGCAAGGGCGCTGGACGTGAAATTTTCCTACCAAAAATAGATGGAATTTTTGCGCATGCCTGCCTCATCATGCCACGGCTCTTACAGATCAGTACGCCATTGCTGGAAAAAATAGGGCAGGTTGGATTGAAACGCTTTTTAAAAAAAAGAGGCATTTAAGAATTCAGAAAATAACAAATGATTGAAATTTTTCAATTATACAGAAAAGAAATTTATGATTTCATTAAACAAGAATTATACCATTATATATTTACAAAGTTCTATTTTATAAATTTTTTAGAAAAATAGATGATTATACTTCGAACTTTCAAACGAATTAGTTCGCTCCAAGCAAAACCGGCTGATTTTCTGCAAGTAAAACAGCATTCTTCTGACTGGTTTGCAGAGCAGATCAGCCGTAAAAAACGAATTGCCGCTACAACTTTAAAGGTGAACGACAGAAATCTTGGCCATCAATCCAGACTGAGGAACCCCCGGCGTTAGGGTAGAGGCCCTAACGCTTCCAGAGCTGTTTGTTCAACAACGATCCCTTAATAACCATATTATACGCAATGGCTGCAGTCTGGCACTGCGTTATCATCGATACATTTGCCCAAAAAACTATGATTTACCTAAATAATCTGCAAGTTCAGGCGCTTAGAAAGACGTTTCGCAGCTTTACGAAAGGCGTGAAAGAAATTTCGGTCGATCGCCACACTTCCACCAGACATACCAATAAATCCTTCTACCATCCCGTTCTGAAGCAGACCCTCCGAATGGACGAGCATCCCGTCCGGGTCTTCCATACAGCCTGAAGAAGGGGCGTCACTCTCTCGACGTTCTCGAAGGTTTTCACTCCAGACATCACGCCAATATGTCTCAACTTTCTCGGAATAAAGCCGCCCATCGACCGTATAGGCTTCCATCGGCTTGCCAAGACCCATCATGTAGCCGATTTCGACAGCAGTTCCCGGATCCATTTCGGGGGAACGGCGGAACGGATCGATACAAAACAGCCCTGCAACACAACGGTCCATCAGATCACGATCCGCGCGGACGAAAGCGAGAATGGTTTCGCGACCCGGAGGAAGAAGGCGTGCTTCGGCCTGACCGTCAAATGGCGCAACACCGTCAAGGCCATATTCGGCACAGATCGATTTCAGCTGAGCAAAAAGGGCGAGGGCTTCCGGACGGAAGACCAGATCCCCCGCCAGATAAACTGGAATAAGATTTCCTGACATAGACCCAAGCCTCTACACGTTCTCAAAGCGTGAAGAAAGCCTGCCAGAACCATGTGGCTGAACAGCTATGCAGAAGATTTTTCTAGAAGATTAATTTTTTTAGGGTCGCACTGGCGGAGGGGATGGGATTCGAACCCACGATACGACTTACATCGTATAACGGATTAGCAATCCGCCGCCTTCAGCCTCTCGGCCACCCCTCCGCGCTTTACGCAGTTCACACGGCGTATGCAGGAGTGTTCTTAGGGGGTAACCGCGTCGTGGTCAAACCCCCAAGAACATTTTTTTTGCCTTACTCTGAAAGAAGTTTCTTCAGGGTTTCGTTGACGAGGGCAGGGTTCCCCTTGCCCTTCATGGCCTTCATGGTCTGACCAACAAAGAAGCCGAAAAGCTTGTCCTTACCGATTTTATATTCCGCAACCTTGTCGCTGTTGGCAGCAAGAATTTCGCGGATGGCGCCTTCGATAGCGCCCGTGTCAGTGACCTGACGCAGACCCTTTTTCTCGACGATGGCTGAAGCAGATTCGCCTGTCTCGACCATGTCTTCCAGGACTTCCTTTGCGATCTTGCCATTGATCGTGGAATTGGAAATCAGACCCAGAAGTTCACGCAGACCTTCAGCACTGACAGGGCTGTCCTCAATGGAACGGCCGGTGCGGTTCAGGGCTGCAAAGAAATCACCCAGCATCCAGTTCGCGGCGAGACGGGCATCTGCACCGCGCGCGACCGTCTCATAGAAATCAGCGATCGCCTGCTCGACGCACAGAACGGACGACTCATAACGGCTGACGCCGTATTCCTGCTCCAGGCGCGCGCGCTTGGCTTCCGGGAGTTCCGGAAGAGCGGCCTTGAGTTCATCAACCCAAGACTGCTCAATCACCAGCGGCAGAAGGTCGGGATCCGGGAAATATCGGTAATCATGCGCATCTTCCTTGCTGCGCAGAGACCGCGTTTCGCTCCGGACATGGTCGAACAGGCGTGTTTCCTGATCGACGGTTCCACCAGCTTCCCAGACCTCGATCTGACGCTGTGCTTCAACCTCGATCGACATCATCACGAAGCGGATCGAGTTAACGTTCTTGATCTCGCAGCGGGTGCGATATTCCGTCTCGCCCGGCTTGCGAACGGACACGTTGACGTCGGCACGCATGGAGCCTTCTTCCATATTGCCGTCACAGGTGCCGATATAGCGCAGGATCTGGCGCAGCTTGCGCAGATAGGCGCCAGCTTCTTCAGGCGAGCGGATATCGGGTTCGCTGACGATTTCCATCAGAGCCACGCCCGCACGGTTCAGGTCGATGAACGAGCGCGTCGGGTCCTGATCATGGATCGACTTACCTGCATCCTGTTCCAGATGCAGACGGGTAACACCGATTTCGCGCGTACTGCCATCGACCAGATCTACGAGAACCTTGCCCTTGCCGATAATCGGATGAGCGAACTGGCTGATCTGATACCCGGTGGGCAGATCAGCGTAGAAGTAGTTCTTGCGATCAAAGCGGCTGAACAGGTTGATCTCGGCTTCAAGCCCCAGACCCGTGCGGACGGCCTGCGCGACACATTCCTGGTTCAGAACCGGTAGCATGCCCGGAAATCCCGCATCGACGAGACTGACATGCGTATTCGGCTCGCCGCCATATTCCGCAGACGCGCCGGAAAAGAGCTTGGCTTCACTGACGACCTGGGCATGAACTTCAAGGCCGACAACGATTTCCCATTCGCCGGTGCTGCCGGTGATACGATAGCTCATGCCGACACTCCTGCATGAATGGTGGGTCTGTGATGGAACGCCGCAGCCTGTTCGATGGCATGGCCTGCTGCAATCAGCGTCTCTTCATCGAAGAACTTGCCAATAAGCTGCAACCCGAGCGGCACGCCGCGTGCGTCCAGACCCGCCGGAACGGACAGGGCAGGGACGCCCGCCATGCTCGCCGGAACCGTGAAGACGTCATTGAGATACATCTGCACCGGATCTGTCGGCTTCTCATCCTGTGCAAAGGCACCGGAAGGCGCCGTCGGAGTCAGGAGCACATCGACGTTCTCAAAGGCTTTCAAGAAGTCCTGCTGGATCAGCGTCCTGACCTTCTGAGCACGCAGGTAATAGGCATCGTAATAGCCCGAGGACAGCACATGCGTGCCGATCAGGATACGACGCTTGACCTCTTCGCCAAAACCAGCCGCGCGACTGGCCTCATACAGGCCATCCAGCGACGGCGCACTCACGCGCTCACCAAACCGGACGCCGTCATAACGGGCCAGATTGGAAGACGCTTCTGCCAGCGCCGCAATGTAATACGTCGGAAGGCCATACTTCGTGTGGGGCAGAGAAACCTCAACGACCTCCGCCCCAGCATCACGCAGCCAGTTCATGCCCTGCTGCCAGAGCGCTTCGATTTCCGCAGGCATGCCCTCGACGTGATATTCCTTGGGAATACCGACGCGCAGACCTTTAACGCCACGCTTGAGGGAAGCTTCGTAGTTCGGGACCGGAGTATCGACGCTTGTGGAATCACGCGGATCGAAACCCGCCATCGATTCGAGCAGAATGGCGCAATCCTGAAGGTTGCGTGCCATCGGGCCAGCCTGATCGAGCGAGCTTGCGAAAGCGATAGTGCCGAAGCGCGAGCAGCGACCATAGGTCGGCTTGATTCCGGCAATGCCCGTAAAGGCCGCCGGCTGACGGATGGAACCGCCCGTATCCGTGCCCGTGGCGCCCAGCACCAGCCCAGCCGCCACAGCCGCGGCGGACCCACCCGAAGACCCACCCGTTACGAGCTTGGCGTCAGAATCCTTACGTTTCCAGGGATTCACTGCCGGACCGAAAGCCGAGTTCAGGTTGGCCGAGCCCATGGCGAATTCGTCAAGGTTCAGCTTGCCCAAAAAGACCGCGCCATCCTTGAGAAGATTGGCCGTGACCGCGCTTTCATAGGGCGGAACAAAGTTGCCAAGGATTTTGCTGGCTGCCGTGGTGCGGACGCCATTCGTGCAGAACAGATCCTTAATGCCCAGCGGAATACCGCAAAGGCTCCCGCCTTCACCTTTGGCCAGAGCTTCGTCCGCAACCTTTGCGCCTTCGCGAGCCTGATCAGGCGTGCGGGTGATGAAGCTGTTGAGCTGACCGTCCAAACGCTCAATGGCGTCAATATGGGCGTTCGTCAGTTCGACAGCGGAAATCTTGCGGGATTTCAGTGCGTCCCGGGCCGAAGCCAGCGTAAAATCGTGAATACCGGACATTATTCGACCACCTTCGGGACCGTGAAGAACGGACCTTCCCGTTCGGGAGCATTGGCGAGAACCTTGTCACGGCAGTTGCCGTCCGTGACACGATCTTCTCGCAGGCGGGGCGTTGCAAGGCCTGTGCCGATCATGGGGGAGACGTCCGTGACGTCCACTTCCTTGAGCTGTTCCACCCAGTCGATGATGGAGCCCATGTCCTGGCCGAGGGTTTCAACCTCTTCGGGTTTGAGACCGATCCTCGCCAGTCTGGCGATGCGCGTAACCGTTTTCGCGTCGAGCGACATGAATATTCCTGAACAAGAGGAAATTTTATGGTGGCTTTTCAGCCTTCAGGGGGATCATAACGCCGTGCTATGCCCCTGTTCAATCCACATGATCTCCGTAATCTTCTTCAGTCCGGTCAGCGCATCCTCGGTCTCGACCCCGGATCGAAGACCATCGGCGTTGCGCTGACGGATGTTTCGCTCATGCTGGCGTCCCCTTTCATCGGTCTAAAACGCCGGAAACTGGGAGAAAACGCGCAGGAACTGGCCAAGATCGTACGGACGCAGGACGTCGGTGCACTTGTGGTCGGGCTCCCCCTTTCGCTGGATGGATCTTTTGGCCCGGCAGCGCGTGCGGCCTCAGACTGGACGCAGGCTTTGTCGGAAAAAATCAGGATTCCCGCAGGAGTGTGGGACGAGCGCCTGTCTTCCAGTGCCGTCAACCGTTTCCTGATCCAGGACGCCGACATGACACGCGGACGCAGAGCCGAGGTCGTCGATAAAATGGCCGCCGCCTATATGCTCCAAGGCTGGCTTGATGCGTCACGGCCTGAAATGCCGGAAATTTTCTGATCCCGACGGTTCAGGCACCCCTGTTTCCGATCAAGGTCGAGCGGGACGACGTGTTGGCCAGAATACGGAACCACGTCCGGGCCGCCATAGCGCCCACCAGCAGGAAGAACAGGAACTTCATGATTTTTCTCCAGTCATGAAGCATAAAACGAACCGCTTTGGTCCGGGTTTTTCGGCAGAAAATTTCAAAGTGTAAGGTGGACTGTCACATGAAATCTCACGTGCTGATCGTAACGCTTTTTCTGGGGCTGTCGGCCTGCGTCCACCATTCGGATGACGGGGGAGCTTCTGTCACCCGCTATCATGCGTCGCCACACGGAGCCTATGCCGGAGCAGGCGCCGGCTGGTCCGGATACTGATCAGCGCTGACGCCACGCCAGTCGGACCGGCATGGAGCGATAGGATGCAAGGTCCCGCCCACCACGCATGGGCAAAGCACTCCCTGCCTGTCCGACCGCATGATGTATAATGCGGGGTGGGGGAGCATACGACACCATATGAACGGAAGGCATGGCCTCCATGCGAGGTGTCGGACGCTCCGAAAACCCGGACGGTCTGTTCAAAGCGAAATAAGGAGCAGGTCTGGCAGCTGGGAGCATGGCCTGAAGGCCTGACGCTGTCATGACGACCTGCGGCAGGAAGTCTGGCGGACGGTAGCTGTCGGGCTGACCGTTCCAGATGGCCAGCACATGCCGCGCATAGTCGGCGCCAAGGGCAGGGGTAAGGGAGTGGTAGGCAGCTGTTGCAGCGGGCCAGCCCTGAAGCTGGTTATGCAATCCGGACAAGAAATGTGCGCCGTACCGGGCATTGCTGAACGGATCAAAAGCGTCTTCGAGCGAGAAAAAAGCGTCCGGGTGATGGTGTAGGTTGATCTGCATGCAGCCCACATCGATCGAGACGATGCCATGCGCCTGAAAATCCCGCACTGCCGCGATGGCTTCGTCTTTGCTTTCGTAAAAATAGCCTTTTCCGGCCGCATTCACGGTCCAGGGCCAGGCGACGGTCGCAGTCCCATTCGGGTCTCGCCGTCCACTCTCTACCCGACTGATGGCGTCCAAAAGACGAGTCGGAATACCAGCCTGCTGTTCCGCAGCCTGCACGGCCGTTTTGCAGACAGAAGGCGCATCATAGGCATACGCAATCGGTACGCTGGAGAGCGTTACGGCGGCGGCAAGGAGAGGAACTTTCCCGATCATTTTTCTGTATATGATCGGGAAAGGTAAAAATACGGTTATGCCTGCAACTTTACCGAACGAGCGGTTTGCAGACCTTGGCCAGCCACTGTGCAACCTCCGCTTCGACATGCGGTGCAACCCGCGCCTGAACCTCGGCATGATAGGCATTCAACCAGTTCAGCTCGGCATCATTTAAAAGCGCCACATCAATCAGCCTGTGATCGATCGGCGTGTAGCTGAGGATCTCGAACTCCAGGAATGTGCCCTTACTGCCTTTGAAGGAGGAAGGACGCACCAGCATCAGGTTCTCGATCCGGATGCCGTACTGCCCGGGCTCATAATAGCCCGGTTCGTTGGAAACGATCATACCCGCTTCAAGTGCGACAGGACGGGGCGCCGGGGAAATATTCTGCGGCCCTTCATGAACGGACAGATAGCTTCCGATGCCATGTCCTGTCCCATGGTCGTAATCCATACCGACCTGCCACAAAGCCGCACGCGCCAGCACGTCCAGCCGGTGTCCGGTCGTGCCGGGCGGGAATCGGATGCGGGAGAGGGCAATATTGCCCTTCAGAACACGCGTGAACGCCTCGCGGACATTAGCCGGCGGTTCCTGATCCCCCACCCAGAGCGTGCGGGTGATGTCAGTCGTGCCGAACGGATACTGGCCGCCACTGTCGATCAGATAGACGCTTCCGGCTTCCAGCACGCGGTCATGGCCGACCTGCGCCCGGTAATGAGGAAATGCGCCGTTCGGACCAACGGCGGAAATCGCATCAAAGCTCTGCTCCCGATAGTCACTGGAGCGGGCACGCAAACCATCCAGCTGGGTGACGAGATCCGTCTCGTGCTGGCCAACTCCCGAGACCGTCAGGGAATACAGGAAGCGGGCCATCGCCACGCCATCATGGGCATGCGCCTGTCGCGCGCCCTCCTGTTCGGTCCTGTTCTTGATCGCCTTGGGAAGCATGCAGGGATCCGTACCGTCCACGACCGTCACACCCGCGGCACGAAGCGTGGTGTCGAACCACACGGCCGTCGAAACAGGATCTACGCGCACCGTTCTGCCCTTGAGGGCCGCGAGGCGATTCGCCAGATCCGCAGGGGCATGAACCGTCACGCCACTCCCACAGACATTCGTCACACCGTCCGCTAGCCGATCTGCCGAGACGAACCATTCAGTCGTTCCGTCGGCATGCAGGATCGCATAGCCATGCGCGACGGGAGTGAGGGGCACGTCACTACCCCGGATGTTCAGCAACCATGCCAGCGACGTGCAGTCCGCGATGACTGCCGCATCCTGCCCGGCCTTGCGCAGAGCATTACCTAGACGCTGGCGCTTCTCCGCACTGCTTTCGCCGGAAAACTCCAATACCTGAGGCAGCACCGGACCGGCTGGAGCGGCCGGACGATCGGTCCAGGCCTGATCGATGGGATTGTGGAACAGCGGAACAAGCTCGACGCCCGGCGTCTGCCAAGAAGCCAGCATGGACTGGCTGACCAGACGCGGATCATAGCCGATCCTGAGTCCCTTCGCTTGCTCTGCCAGCCAGTCGGACAGCGGTTCCAGAGAAACATGGCGACGCTCCCACAGATCATGTGGAACCTGCTCTTCCATCTGCACCGTGTAGCGCCCGTCGGAAAATACTGCGGCGACGTCCGGCAGGATCGCCGCCAGACCGGCACTTCCGGTAAAGCCCGTCAGCCAGGCCAGACGTTCCGCACAGGGTGCGACATATTCGCCGAGATATTCGTCACCGCGCGGAATGATGAAACCGTCCACACGCAGCGCCTTGCAGGCTGCGCGGACGAGGGCAGGGCGCTCATTGAGCGGGAGGGAGGACAGGGTCATGAAAAGTCCTTTTCCACAGAAGAAATATCGTCGAGGCAGAGCGTCATGAACAGCAGATCCAGCCAGCGCTCGCGCTTGCGACCGACTTGCGGGAGCGTGCCACAGTTCCGGAAACCGAACTCATGGTGCATTGCGACGGAAGCAGCATTGTCAGCCGTAATCCCGGCGACCATGACATGAAAGCCCGCGCCTTTCGCGTGGTCGATCAGGGCTGTCAGAAGCTGACGGCCAATGCCCCGACGCTGATGATCAGGCGAAACATACACCGAGTGCTCAACCGTACGGGCATAGCCTTCAAAGCTCCTGAAAGCCCCGTAGGAGCCATATCCGGCAACAGCACCAGCCGGATCGAGCGCGACAAGCACGGGGTAGCCTTGCGCCAGCCTGTCTTCGAACCACTGACGCCGCTGATCCAGCGTAAAGGGCGTGGTAATCCAGAGCGCATCGGTGTTTTCGATGGCGTCATTGGTGATACGCAGGATGGCCGGAAGATCGTCAGCGCTGGCCTTGCGAATCAGGGGCAGCATTTCCGGCGTCCCCATCAGCCGCGACGGCGCAGGATCAGTGTTGCCCAGTCGCCCTCACGCAGGATTCGCTCCAGCACAAGGCCCTGACGCTGGTGTGCAGCCAGCACCATCCGCGCCTGACTGTACAGCAGACCCGCGAGAATGGCCGTTCCGTTCGGCGCCAGATTGATCGCCAGAGACTGCGCCATCCGGCAAAGCGGGCGGGCGAGAATATTGGCAAAAACCAGATCATACGGCGCCTTGGCCCGCACGGCTTCGGTCTGCCAGCCATTCCCAAAACGGCAATCCAGCAGATTGCCCTGACCATTCAGCCGCGCATTGAGCTTTGCCGTCCGCACGGACCAGGGCTCGATATCAACGGCCAGAACAGGACGATGCAGCAGCTTCGCCGCGGCCATCGCCAGAATGCCGGACCCACAGCCCATATCCAGAATACGCTGCGGCTTGCGATACGCGACCATTTCCAGCGCTCGCAGACATCCCCGCGTCGAACCATGCTCGCCCGACCCGAACGCGATTCCGGCGTCCAGCGTGATCGTCAGGCGGGACTGATCCGGCGCGCCATGCAGATGGGTGCCACGAATGGCAAAACGCTTGCCAACATTCTGCTGCGGAAAGGATTCGTAGGTCCGGGCCAGCCAGCCTTCAGATTCGGTCGGGGTGCGCTCGAGCTCGGCGTCACAACCGGTCAGCATCCGTGCAACCGCCAGAGCATTTTCGAGCTCGTCTTCCTTGAAACCCGTGTCCTTCACGCCTTCTACACGCCAGTATTTCTGCGCGTCATCGGCCTCGAAGATGCCGACCGTTTCGCAGGCGCACATCAGCGCCTGCTCGAACAGGGGAACGAAGGGCTCTTCAACCGTGATGGACAGGGTTTCGAGCGCACTGGCATGGCGACGGCCAATGCTGCGGGGTGCCATCACGATCTGATCTCCACAAAGTTTGACATGACGCGCTTGACGCCAGCGTTTTCAAAATTGATGTGCAACTGCGGCCCATCAGCACCGATGACGGTGCCTTCGCCGAATTTATGATGAAAGACCGTCGCCCCGATCGCGACAGTCGGCTCCGGTTTCACGTCATGAATTTTCGGGCGTGGAGCGCGGAACCCTGACGGGCGCGTGCTGGTCAAGGGGCCGGACGCGAACATGGACGGTGCCGCAGCAGCCTGACGCCGCGTTTCGAACGCCTGACCATTCAGTTGCACATGCTCGGACGGGATTTCTTCAATAAAACGGCTCGGCATCGAGGACTGCCAGTTCGCATAGATCCGCCGACTGGCCGCATGCAGCACGATCGCCCGACGGCGCGCCCGCGTCAGCCCCACATAGGCCAGCCGCCGCTCTTCCTCCAGCGCCCGGTTTCCACCCTCGTCAAGCGAGCGCTGGGAGGGGAACACGCCTTCTTCCCAGCCCGGAAGGAATACGGTGTCGAACTCCAGTCCCTTGGCGCCGTGCAGCGTCATGAGGCTGACCTTGTCGTCGGACGTCTCGCTCTCGGTATCCATGACGAGCGCGACATGCTCCAGAAAACCCTGAAGCGTTCCGAATTCGCCAATCGCGCGCAGAAGCTCACGAATGTTATCCAGACGCCCCGGCGCCTCGACGGAGCGGTCATCGCGCCACATCTGAAGATAGCCGCTGTCTTCAAGAAGCTGCTCAGCCGCAACGACATGGCCTTCGGTTTCAAGCGTTGTCTTCGCGTGATGGAACGCCCCCATCAGCACGTCCAGCGCTTCCTTCGACTTACCCTTGAGCAGTCCTTCCTGAAGCTGCCAGCTCACAGCCGCCGTCAGCGGGCCGGGGAGGGCGCGCGCCTGTGCGTGCAGCTTCTGCACCGCCACGGAACCCACGCCACGCTTTGGCACATTGATGATCCGCTCGAACGCCAGATCATCCGCAGGCTGCGACAGCACCCGCAGATAAGCCAGACAGTCCCGGATTTCGGAACGCTCGTAAAAACGCAGGCCGCCCACGACGCGGTAGGGGATACCAATCAGCATCAGGCGCTCTTCAAACGGCCGCGTCTGAAATCCGGCCCGCATCAGGATGGCGATTTCCGACAGCGGATGCCCGTCCCCGCGCAGGCGCTCAATGGCGCCGCTCACGATCCGCGCTTCCTCATCCGAATCGCGAACGCCGATGATCTGGACCTTCTCACCGTCCGCGTCTTCACGCCCCGGCCGCAGCGTCTTGCCGAGCCTTCCCTCGTTATGGGCGATCAGCCCGGCAGCCGCCGCGAGAATCTGCGCTGTCGACCGGTAATTGCGCTCCAGACGCACCACCTCCGCGCCGGGAAAATCCTTCTCGAATCGGAGAATGTTTTCAACTTCAGCCCCACGCCAGGAGTAGATGGACTGATCGTCATCCCCCACGCAGGCGATGTTGGACGGTCCATGCTCGCGTTTGGCCAGCAGACGCAGCCACAAATACTGAACGGTATTCGTGTCCTGATATTCGTCCACAAGGATGTAGCGGAAACTCCGGTGATACTGCGCCAGCACATTGGGCTGGTTGCGCAGGATCTCCGTCACATGCAGCATCAGATCACCGAAATCGCAGGTGTTCAGTGCAATCAGGCGCGCCTGATACGCCCGATAAATCGCTAGCGCATGACCATTCGCAAAATCGGAATCTTCCGCGGGCGTCACCCGGTCCGGCGTCAGGCCGCGATCCTTCCAGCGCTGGATGATACCCATGAGCTGGTTCGGCGGCCAGCGTTTGGTGTCGATCTTCCACGGGTCCATGACCTGCTTGAGCAGCCGGATCTGATCATCCGTATCAAGGATGTTAAAGCTGCTCGTCAGGCCGACATATTCCGCATGACGCCGCAGCATCCGCGCGCAGATCGCGTGAAATGTTCCGAGCCACAGACCTTCGGCGGGTTCCCCCAGAATCGCGCTGACACGTTCGCGCATTTCGCGCGCGGCCTTGTTCGTGAAGGTCACGGCCAGAATCTGGCTTGGATAGGCGCGCCCGGTGAGGAGGATATGCGCAAACCGCGTCGTCAGGACGCGCGTCTTGCCTGTTCCGGCGCCGGCCAGAATGAGGAGCGGGCCCTCGGTTATCTCGATGGCGCGTCTCTGCTCCGGATTGAGGCGGGAGAGATACTCGGGCGTCGAGGCGGGCGGGGGGAAAGAGAGGTCTTGCGGCACCCTCCCGATATAGAGTGAGATACCGTCATGGCCAACACCTATCCCCGGATCGATCTGACACGCGGCACAGGCCCTCAGGGACACCGGGCCAGAATGCGCGCGCGCGTGCTGAACAATGGCGCCAGCACTCTGGCGGACTATGAAATTCTGGAAATGCTTCTTTTTGCAGGCGTGCCGCGCAAGGATACGAAGCCGCTCGCCAAAGGACTGATCGGCCATTTCGGCAGTCTGGTGAAGGTGTTTCGTGCGCCTACGCAGGCATTACGGTCTGCAGGACTAAAAGACGACGCCATCCGCGTGCTTCGGCTTCCGGGCGTTGCCGCGGAACGGCTGGCATCTTCAGAGCAGCGTGAACGTCCGACGCTCAGCAACTGGGACCAGCTTGTGACGTATCTCGATCAGGCGCTTGAGGGAGGCATCTCCGGGCAGTTCCGCCTGCTGTATCTCGACAACCGTAACCGGCTTCTGGCTGATGAAGTCGCGCCTGACGCCGAAACAGTGACCGCAGGCAACCGCGCCATTGCCATTCGGGCACTTGCCCTGCATGCTACGGCGCTGATCGGTTTCTATGTACGCCCGGCACAAAGCCCTGCAGAACTCTCCCAGGCGGCCCGGCAACTGGATTTTGCAATGCGCCCCCTGTCCATCACGCTCCACGATGTGCTGGTGACAGGAGAGGGGCCACCATCCAGCCTGCGTCAGGGAGGCCTTCTGTAAGATGCAGGATACGGATACCGGAACGACTGGATTTTCGGATGGCATGACGGGCCTGTCCTCGGCCGATCTGCGACAGATCGCGACGCTGACCGAGGCGCCTCCCGGCGCGATGGAACCGCTGCTTGCCCTTCTGACAGGCCGGGGGCGCCATCTTGATGACGAAACTCTTCTGCATCTCATGACGGTCCTGTTTACCGGCCGTGAGGCGGGCAGCGTCGCGCTTTCGCATAGTCTGCATGCCCGTTTCGGATCACTGGCTGCCGTCCTCTCCGCCACGGACCGGGAGCTTGAGAGTATCACCAATATGGGCGCGCATATGGTGCCCATGATCCGCGTTCTTCAAGAGGCAGCGCTCCGCTACAACCGGGCGCGCCTGCCTCCCGAGGATGTTCTCGATAACGAACAGAAACTTCTCGATTACCTGACCGCCCGACTGGCACGGGAAAACATCGAGCAGTTCCGCATCCTGTTTCTCAATGAAAAGAACAGCCTGATTGCGGACGAAGCCCAGGCCCGGGGCACGGTCAATCACACGCCCGTCTATCCCCGGGAAGTCGCCAGACGTGCCGTGGAAATCGGTGCGAGCGCGCTGGTTCTGGTTCACAACCATCCCAGTGGGGATCCCACGCCGTCAGAAGCCGATCTTCAGATGACCATGCAGGTTCAGGCGGCCCTCGACGTGGTCGGGGTCACGATCGCAGACCATTTCATCATCGGCAACGGCCGCCACACCAGCTTTCGCCGTAGCAACCTGCTCTGAGGCTTCAGCCGCGGGGCGGAAGAAGCCCTTCGAGGGCCAGTTCGCCGGGAAGGGCGCCACGCGGGACAATGGTGTTTACATGCCCCATCTTCCGGCCTTCACGCGCTTCCGACTTGCCATAAAGATGGAGCGACGCCCCGTCTGTCGCGAGAATGGCCGGGACGCGGGCCATGTCTTCTGGACCGATCAGATTGTGCATGACCGCATCGGAATGCCGCCGTGCCGGAGGCAGCGGCAGACCTGCAACAGCCCGCACATGCATCTCGAACTGATCTACCAGACACGCATCCATGGTCCAGTGACCGGAATTATGCGGGCGAGGGGCAATTTCGTTCACCATGAGGCTGCCATCAGCCACATGGAACATCTCAACGCCCATGATCCCGACCAGATCCAGCGCTTCGGCAATCCGGGCTGCCATATCCTGAGCCTGCCGGGCAATATCGGGCATGACGTGTGCAGGTGCGAGCGTTACGTCCAGAATGCCGTTCCGGTGACGGTTTTCAACCGTATCGAAACACCGCACGGCACCATCCAGACCCCGCACAACCATCACGCTGAGCTCACGCTCGAAATCGACCATCTTCTCCGCAACAAGCGGGTAGGGCAGATCTTCCAGAGCGGCGAGGGCCTCGGCATCCGGCACGCGGAACTGGCCCTTGCCATCATAGCCAAAGCGCGTCGTCTTGAGAATCAGCGGGAAGCCCAGCGCCTCAAGCGCAGGCAGATCTTCGGGACCATTGACCGCATGCCAGGGAGCAAGGCTGACGCCGATTTCAGACAGGCGCGTCTTTTCCGCAATCCGGTCCTGACTGATACGCAGGATTTCGCCCGCGGGGCGCACAGGCCGGTGCTTCTCAAGCAGCGCCAGACCTTCAGCGCTGATATTTTCGAATTCAAACGTCACCACATCACAGCGTGAGGCGAAATCCTCCAGAACCGCCGGATCGTCATAGGCACCGATGGTAACGGATGCCGCGACTTCCGTGGCCGGGCTCGGAAATTCCGGGCTCAGAACATGCACGTGATAGCCAAGCTTCGATGCAGCTACGGCAGACATGCGGCCAAGCTGGCCGCCGCCGATGATCCCGATCGTACAGCCGGGAGCAAAAACATCCTGAGTGTTCATTCGACCGGAACATCCGCAACGGCAGCCGTCTGCGTTGCGCGCCAAGCGTCCAGACGCGCCATCACCTGCCCATCGGAAACGGAAAGGATCGATGCCGCCAGAAGACCCGCGTTGATCGCACCGGCCTTGCCGATCGCCAGCGTTCCCACAGGGACGCCACCCGGCATCTGTACGATGGAAAGAAGGCTGTCCTGACCGTTCAGCGCCCGACTCTGAACGGGAACACCCAAAACGGGAATGCTCGTCCAGGCCGAGCACATGCCCGGAAGATGGGCTGCTCCACCAGCGCCTGCAATAATGACATGCAGGCCGCGTCGGCGCGCCGTCTTGGCATATTCTACCAGACGGTCCGGCGTACGGTGTGCCGAGACGATCCGCTTCTCATGGGCAATGCCCAGATCGTCGAGAATTTCGCAGGCATGACGCATGGTGTCCCAGTCAGACTGGCTTCCCATGATCACGCCGACACGGATCGGCGCATCGCCCTGAAGGGTTTCGTCGGCGGAGAGGATCTGGCTCATTCAGGCAATATTATCCGGGATGAGACGGGTCTCGATCCACGAAATCTCATCTTTAAGCTGAAGCTTGCGCTTTTTGAGACGCTGAAGCTGAAGCTGGTTGAGGGGATGATGGACGAGACGCTCGATGACGGTATCCAGATCGCGATGCTCGCTGCGCAGTTCGTGCAGACGTTTCAGCATGGCATTGTCGTCAGTCATCATGGCATCCGGTCCCGGAGAACAGTCAGGCATCGTGGAAAGACTGATTCTTTCCACTATTACCATGCAGTATCATGCCTGAAGGGCACCGGACCAGTACCCGTCAGGCATTCATCCGGATCAGGCGTGACTGTCGCTGTCCGGCACATAGGCTTCAACGACCGGAAGGGCATGGCCTTCACGGGCCAGACGGTCATTGGCAGACGTAACGGCTGCATGCAGGTCGGTCTGGGTGCACAGCCCGAGGATCACGGGATCACGCGGCTTGATATTGGCGCTGTTCCAATGCTGGCGATCACGGACCTTGGTGATGGTGTCCTTGGTCGTGCCGAGCAGCTTGACGATCTGGGCTTCGGACAGTTGCGGAAACTGACGCAGGACGAAGGCAATGGCATCGGGGCGGTCATTGCGCTTGGCAACAGGCGTATAGCGCGCGCCCTTGGCACGACGCTTCACGGGGCTGGCCGTCGGCATGATCTTCAGGCGTGCGTTGGTGTCTTTTTCGCAGCGCTTGATTTCGGCGTCGGCAAGCTGATGGTTCTTGACCGGATCGTAGCCGTTGATTCCGGCCGCGACTTCACCATCAGCAATCGCCTGGACTTCAAGCGGGTGCATGCCACAGAATTCTGCGATCTGGGTGAAGGTGAGACCGGTTTTTTCGATCAGCCAGACGGCCGTCGCCTTGGGCATCAAAGGCAGGGTCATGTCGATGCGTTCCTTGCTGGGACACGGATGGAGCCAGCTTCCGCAGGCACCGATCAGGCGTATCCGGCGAGGAACTGATCCCGCCCGGGATATGATCGCGGCACCTGCTGGATGCTCTGCGATAATGGAGATGGGTATGGGCCACCAAAGCCGCGATGGTCAAGCACCAAAAAGGAACGGGCCTGCTTTTAAAGCACACCCGTTCCTGAGCTTACGCCGCGTATACGGCTCCAGATGGGGCTGCGTGCCCTGTTCCATTGCGAACCGGAATATGACGTGGCCGGGAGGCCTCTGGCACGACCTGACGGACCACGATGGACAACAGGCCATTCACTAGATCCGCCTGGTCAATTTCCGTATGGTCGGCCAACATGAAACGACGCTCGAACGCCCGCGTGGCGATGCCGCGATGCAGCCAGTCCCGGTCACGAGTGTTTTCAGGAACGCTGCCGCGCACGACAAGCGTGTTGTTTTCTTGAACAACGTCCACATCTTCAGGCTTGAAGCCCGCAAGAGCCATTGTCAGTACGTAGTCCGTCTCACCGGTTTTTTCGATATTGTAGGGAGGGTAGCTTGGGATTGCCTGAGCATTGGCAACATTGCCAGCTATCGTGGCAAGTCGGTCAAAACCGATCGCGCTGCGGAACAGCGGTGTAAAATCGTAGGTCACTGAAACCTCCTTCTGGCAGGAATCATCTGGCGCATTCCCCGATATGGCGAAATGCTATGGTCAAATCAGCCACGACCCGAACGGCATCGTGGCTGATTCTCCAGATAGGTTCCGACCCGACCGCCTTCAAGAGGAGACGGCAGGAGGGGCGCCGAATTACTTCGTGCGCGTACCGATACCTGCAAAGCGCTTGTTGAACTTTGCGACCTGGCCCCCGGTATCCATCATGCGCTGGACGCCTGTCCAGGCCGGATGGGACTTCGGATCAACGTCGAGACGCAGCGTCGCGCCCGGCTGACCGTAGCAGGAGTGAGTCTTGTATTCAGTCCCGTCGGTCATGATGACGGTGATCTCGTGGTAGTCAGGATGGATGCCGGATTTCATGAATTTCTACTCCATAAAGAAAGCTCCGATGCCGACCGGAGCGAATCATCAGGCGCATATAACGGAAAGCGCTTCTGGATGAAAGTGGCCTTTACTGGATCATATGAGTCCGTTTATCCCTTGAAATGAATGCGGGCTCGGATGTCAGGCCTGCGACCGTGATTTCACGGATACCAAGAAAGGTTTGATATGAGCGAGACCAAACACACCCTGCATACCCCAGGCTGGGTCAATGATTTCCAGAAATTCATCATGCGCGGCAATGTGCTCGACCTCGCTGTCGGTGTTGTCATTGGTGCAGCGTTCAGCGCGATCGTCGGCAGTGCGGTCAAGGATATCCTGACGCCGTTCATCGGCCTGCTTACCGGTGGCGTTGATTTCTCGAACCTGTTCATCACCCTTAAGGGTCCTGTGAAGGATACGCTCGCCGACGCCCAGAAGGCTGGTGCAGTGACCGTGAACATCGGCGTCTTTCTCAATGCCGTGATCCAGTTCCTGATTGTCGCATTCTTCATCTTCTGGCTGACGCGTATCCTGAGCAAGCTGAGCCGCAAGCAGGAAGCTGCTCCTGCAGCTCCGCCGGCACCGACCAAGGAAGAAGTTCTCCTCACGGAGATCCGCGACCTGCTGGCGCAGAAAAACGTCTGATGAGCGACAGGAAAGCCTCTCTGCCCACAACCGTGTGGCGCTCTGCGACAGCACTGCTCGTGGCGGGAGGTTTTCTGGCGGGATGCGTGGCACGCCCTACGATGACAGGGCTGCCACCCTCTCCAAACTCCCGGCTCTACGCATATCTGATCGCCCATGGCATGGCTCGTGGCGCGCTCATGACTGGCCAGATTGGTCCTGAGGGGCTTACGCGGCTGGTCACACTGGACAGGGCAGCGCAGCAGGCCACGGTAAATGCTTTGAAGCTGCAAAGTTCTTCGGCCAATCGTCAGGCCGATCAGGCGCTTTCCAGCCTTCTCGCGGATCTTCCCCAGAAAACACCACCGTCTCCTCCAGATCCTTCGGAGCAGACACAAAAAAACCGGCTCCCCTGAGGGACGCCGGTTTTTTTGTGTCCGGGGGCAGGCCGGATCAGCCTGCATCCGTCTCCTTGCGCAACCGCTTCTCGCCCATGAGAAGCAGAAGTGGTGCTGCAATGAAGATGGACGAGGACGTTCCCACGACAATCCCGAACAGCATGACCGTCGCAAATCCGGTCAGCGTGCTGCCGCCGAACAGGGCCAGTGGCAGAGCCGCCAGAAAGACCGTCATGGACGTCCCGAGCGTCCGGTTCAGGGTTTCGTTGATGGACAGGTCCAGCAGTTCGCGCAGTGGCATCGTGCGATACTTGCGAAGGTTCTCGCGGATCCGGTCATAAACGACCACCTTGTCGTTCGTGGAATAGCCCAGGATCGTGAGAAGGGCCGCGACCATCACCAGATCAAATTCAAAGCGCGTGATGGCCAGAAAACCGATCGTCTTGGTCAGATCGAGGATGAGCGTCACAACCGCGCTGATGGCGAATTCGCGCTCGAAGCGAACCCAGATATAGATCAGGATCATCGCAAGGCTGAAGCCCAGCGCCAGCAGGCCGTCACGGAACAGTTCGGACGACACCGAAGCACCTACGGCATCGGCGCGAAGAACCTGCGTGCCGGGTTCAGCCGTCGAGATGGCGCTCTTGACGCCATCGACCAGCTTCTGGGTCTGCGCCTCACGATCCGCACCCTCCGGCGCGTTGATCGAAATGCGGACATCACGCGGCGAACCGAACGCCTGCACGGCGTCCGGATGAATCCCGGCATGATCCAGTGCCGCGCGCAGCTTACCGAAATCGGCAGGGCCGGGGGTCTGGGCTTCCACGATGATGCCACCGCGGAAATCCAGCCCGAGCTTCAGACCGGGCTGGAAGAACAGAATGACGGAAGCAATGGAGAGGACCGCCGAAACGATCAGCCCCATATGACGGCCGCGCATGAAATTGATGCGCCGATCGTCACGGACAAAACGGAAAAGGGGACGTGACAGCATGACGATCAGACCGGAAGTTCTTTAGGACGGGCGAGGGCGTACCACCGCACGACCAGAAGGCGTGACAGCAGGAGGGTCGTGAAGAGTGTCGTGACGATACCGATGGTGATCGTCAGGGCGAAGTTGCGGACCGGCCCGGTTCCGAACACGAACAGCATGACATGCGCCAGAAACGCCGTGGCGTTGCTGTCGATGATGGTGCCGGTCGCACGGTCAAAGCCCGCCTGCAAGGCCTGAAGCGGGGCACGGCCGCGCTTCACTTCCTCGCGGATCCGCTCGTTGATCAGGATGTTGGCATCAACAGCCATGCCCAGGGTCAGCAGCATACCCGCCATACCTGGCAGGGTCAGTGTTGCCTGGAACAGCGAAAGGATCGCCACCATCAGGATCAGGTTCGCGAACAGGGCGACGTCCGCATACAGACCGAACCGCCCGTAGAACAGCACCATGAACACGATGACCAGAAGCAGTCCGGTCAGCAGGCTGATAACACCCGCATGAATGGACGCAGCGCCGAGGCTCGGGCCAATCGTCCGCTGTTCCATGACGGACAGCGGAGCAGGAAGTGCGCCGGCACGGAGCAGAAGCGCAAGATCGGAGGCGCTCCGGGCATCAAACCCACCCGTGATCTGGCCGTTTCCAGCCGTGATCGGACTGATGATGTTCGGCGCCTCGATGACCTTGTTATCCAGCACGATCGCAAAACGCTTGCCGACATTGGCGCGCGTCACGTTCGCAAACGCGGTCGCACCAGCGCTGTTGAGCTGGAACGTCACGGCCCAGCCACCGCTCTGCTGATCGATCACCGCACCGGCATTCGTCAGGTCTGTTCCGTCAACATCGACGTGATCCTGAACTGCCACCTGCGTATGAACGCTTTCGTCCTCCAGCATCGTGGAGCCGGGGCTCGCAACGCTCGGGTTCGGCGCCAGCAGGCGGAACGTCAGACGCGCCGTCGTACCCAGCAGGCTCTTGATCCGCTCCGGATCGCTGACACCGGGAAGCTCGACGACAATCCGGTCATCGCCTTCACGCGCAATGCTCGGATCGATCGCGCCCGTTGCATCAATACGGCGACGGACGATCTCGATCGACTGTGCCACGGCTTCACGCGCACGGGCCAGCATCGCTTCGTGCTGAAGCGTCAGGACAATGCGTCCATCCTTTTCAGACGTCGCGAATTCGTTCGGCACCACAGGAGGCAGCGACTGCATGGCCTTGAGAGCCGCATCGCGCTCGGCATCCGAACGCGGCGCAAAGCTCAGGCTCGCGGTCACATCGTCGCGGACGAAATCCCGATAGCCCAGAGAATGATCCAGAAGGGTCTGGCGTGCCTGATCCTGCAGGGACTGCAGGCGGTCATGCTCAAGGGACTTCAGGTCAAGCTGAAGGAGAAGGTAGGACCCACCCCGCAGATCGAGCCCCAGATGAATCTGCCGCCAGGGCATGGACGGTGCAGGGGAACGCAGGAAATTGGGCAGACACAGGAGCACGCCAATCAGGCAGATGCCTGCGACGCCCAGCAGTCTGAGCCGGCTGTAATACATCATATCAGGTCGAGACGTCCTCGGCGGATTTGGACAGATCGTTTTTCAGATCATTTTCAGGCCGGGACCATGCCGTTTCCGCCATGCCGATGCAACCTTTTGCCTCTTTGGGGCCTCACTGCCTTTCCGGGAAACGCGCTGGCTGATAAGCGTGTCTGCATGAACAGAACGCAACAGCTTCGGATCGGTATCGTCGGAGCCGGCCATTTCGGACGGTTCCATGCCCTCAAGTCCGCCGCAAATCCGATAGAACAGCTTGTTGCGCTTTACGACCCCGATCCAGCCCGCGCAGCGGTCGTGGCGGGTGAAGTTCGTTGCGGAATTGCCACAAGTTACGAAAATCTGCTGAATCAGGTCGATGCAGTCATCATCGCAGCCCCGGCGGAATATCACTTTGCCCTGACGAGCCAAGCCCTTAGGGCCGGACGGCATGTTCTGGTCGAAAAGCCGATTGCCGCAACACTGGACGAGGCGCACGCCCTCGCTGAACTGGCCACAGAGACCGGAAAAGTCCTTCAGGTCGGTCATCTACTGCGCTATTCCGCCGAGCACAGAGCCATTACCGAGCGGATCAAAGCACCGCTCTATATCGAGGCAACCCGCATTGCCCCATACAAACCGCGCGGGACAGACGTCTCGGTCATTCTGGACCTGATGATCCATGATCTCGACCTCGTGCTGGCAATCGTGGACAGCCCGATTGCAGAAATCGACGCGTTGGGAGCTGCCGTTTCAAGCGCACATGAAGATATTGCCAATGCCCGTGTCCGGTTTGAAAACGGATGTGTAGCGGCCATCACGGCAAGCCGGATTTCACTGAAAACAGAACGTCGTATGCGGCTTTTCTCACAGGACGGATATCTCTCAGCCGACTTTATGGAGCGCAAGCTGAGTTTCATCGGACGTGAACGGGGCATGCCGCTTCCGGGTACAGGCGGCTTCAGGCGTGAGGCCATAAGCTGGAAAGATCACGACAATCTGGCTGTCGAGCATGAAGCGTTTGCCGCATCATGCCTTCATGGAGCCCCGGTGCTGGTCGACGCCCAGGCGGGGATCAGGGCTCTGGACGCTGCCATCAGGGTGACGGACAGCATTCACCGCTCCCGGAAGATCATGGAGCTTTCCGGCCTGATCCCCACATCAGAAAGAAACTAAGAATTTTCTCTTAGTTTATTGATTTTCAAGAATTTCTTTCTTCATTTCCAGCTCAAGCCACTCTTCTTCCGAGCGAGCCAGATCCTGCTCCGCATCTTCCAGAAGCTGCGTGGTTTTTTCGAACTTTGCAGCGTCCCGACTGTACAGCGCGGGGTCTGCAAGGACATCGCGGTAGCTTTGGATTTTCTTTTCCAGATCAGCCATTTTCTTTGGCAACAGATCCAAAGCCCGCTTGTCATTATAACTGAGCTTTTTCGCCTTCTTATCTGTTTTTAAAGCAGATTTAGGCGCGGTGCTTTCAGTTTCCGAAGACGCACTCTCACGACCTGCAGGAACATCTCCGCGCTGGATCAGCATGTCGGAATATCCTCCGGCATATTCGATCCAGTCTCCGCCGCCATCAGACACCAGAACGGAACTTGCAACCCGATCAAGGAAGTCACGGTCATGGCTCACGAGCAGGACCGTACCCGCATAATCGGCCAGCATGTCCTGCAGAAGATCGAGCGTTTCCAGATCAAGGTCATTGGTCGGCTCATCCAGCACCATAAGGCTGGATGGCTTGGCCAGGGCACAGGCTAGCGCCAGCCGTCCGCGCTCACCACCCGAAAGTTTCCCCACTGGCGTGCGTGCCTGTTCCGGGCGAAACAGGAAGTCCTTCATGTAGCCGATGACGTGACGTTTCTCGTCACCCACCTGCACCATGTCTCCGGTGCCACCCGCCAAGGTTTGGGCAAGGGTTTTGGTAGGATCGAGGCTCTCGCGCTGCTGGTCCAGCGTGACCATGGCCACGGAAGGGCCCATTTTGATAGTGCCAGACTGAGGCTCCATCTTGCCAGTCAGCAGGCGCAGAAGCGTTGTTTTACCCGCGCCATTCGCACCCACCAAGCCCAGCCGGTCGCCACGCAGGATCCGCAGATCGAGGTCCCGGACGATGGCGCGGTCATCATAGGCCCAGTTCACGCCCTCAGCGGCAACCGTGATCTTGCCTGCGCTTTCAGCATCCGTTGCTGCCATGCGAAGGGTGCCTTTGCCCTTGGAGGCAAGATCCCGGCGTTGCGCCCGAAGTGCGGCCAGTTCGCCGACGCGACGGACATTGCGCTTGCGACGTGCCGTGACACCGTAAATCATCCAGTCTTCTTCGCGTGCAATCTGGCGGTCCAGCTTGTGCGCATCGCGCTCCTGCTGTTCCAGAACTTCGTCCCGCCAGGTTTCGTAACGGGAAAATCCCTGATCCAGCCGACGGGTCACGCCATTTTCCAGCCAGACAACGCTGCGAGACAGCGTCTCAAGCAGGCGTCGGTCATGGCTGATGACGATCATCGCGCAGCGACAGGCGGAGAGTTCCTTCTCCAGCCAGGTGATGGACGGCAGATCCAGATGGTTGGTCGGCTCATCCAGCAGCAGCAGATCGGGTTCGGCCGCAAGAGCGCGGGCGAGGGCGCAACGACGGACTTCGCCGCCAGAAAGATTCTGGCAGCTTTCCTCACCCGTCATGCCGAGTTCGGCCAGCATGGACCGCGCACGATAGGTCTCGGTCTCGTCCAGGCCCTCGGCCGCGTAGTCGAATGTGGTGGCGTAGCTGGAAAGATCCGGCTCCTGCGCCAGATAATGAACCTTGGTTCCGGGCTGAACGAAGCGCTTGCCGGAATCCGCCACGATATCGCCGGAAGCGATTTTCAACAGCGTGGATTTTCCGGAGCCGTTACGCCCAACGAGACAGATCCGCTCCCCGGGCAAAACGCCCAGTTCCGCGCCATCCAGCAGAGGGCGTCCGCCAAGAGTGTAAGTAATGTTCTGCAGGGAGAGAATGGGTGCCGACATGGCTCCCTATGTGTCGCAGCGGGACGCCCGCCGCAAGCCACCCCCGTACCGAATTATACCGTCAGACCAAGGTGACGCCGCCTGTGACCGCCTGATAGGTCGCAACGGCAAGCGTCATGGGCTCGAACGGTTTCGTGATGACGAAAGATGGTTCCTGCGTTTCGCCTGTCAGCAGACGCTCCGGATAGGCCGTGACGAAAATGACCGGCGCTTCGTGCGTGCGCAAAATACGCCCCACGGCCTGCATGCCATCGCCGCCGCCGCCAAGATTGATATCTGCGAGGATAAGACCAGGTTTCGTCTTTGCCGCCAAAGCCACGGCGTCGGCCTCGGTATGAGCGACCCCTGCAATCTTATGGCCACAGCGTTCGACAAGATCCTGGATATCCATCGCAATGATTGGCTCATCTTCGATAATCAGAACACTGGTCTGGGCGATACTCTGAAGCCCTTCGCGCGCCTTATTCAGTTCCGCTGCAGCTTCTTCGTCTGTAATGCCCAGCGCCTGAGCACTGGACGCCAGGGACTGCTCCTCCAGAGAAGTCAGCAGCAGCAGCGCACGCTGACGCAACGGCATACCAACTTTCGCATCGGCGCCATGCCGTTCCAGAAAGACTTCCACAAGCAGCCCGTAAAGAGCCTGTCGCGAAGACAGATCGGTCTTGCGCGGCGTCTCCATCAAAGCCTTCAGAGCCACGGCCACAAGCTGATCGCCCGCTTTCTGGTCCCCGACCAAAGCGCGGGCGAAGCGGCGGGCGTAGGGAAGCGCCTTGACGAGTTCCTGACGTGCCGGATCAGTCATGAGTCCATGGCCTCCTGAAAAGATATCTGCCAACGCATCCCGGACGGAACGCATCTCGTTATGAAGGTTGAATAGTCATGACACGATGCCCAATCTCCGTATAGTCTTTGTGGCCGCCCCGGTCGTCTGCAATGTCGCATGAAGGATCTTCTTCTGAGCACACCAGCGCCCGTAGGTCAGCAATCAGGCCCATCCTCCCAAAAAGGCAGCTTTCACCGCGGCCTGCTCCAGACTCTTCCGGATCTGCGAGGTTTTGCGCGTTTCCTGACTCGGGATACTGCCGCAGCGGATGATCTGGTGCAGGACACGATTGTCCGGGCGCTCGCCTCGCAGGAGCAATTCCAGCAGGGAACAGTCCTGAAAGCCTGGCTGTTCACAATCCAGAGAAACGCCTTCTACGAGCAGACACGCCGCCGGAGCCGCGAGCAGGAAATCATGCTCGATATTGAACTCGACATGCAGCCTTCCACGGCAACGCCGTCACGTCAGAACGCCCGCGATGCGGTACAGGATCTGGGCGAACTGCTATGGAAACTACCGGACCTGTTAAGAGAGGCGCTCATTCTCGTGGGCGCTCAGGAACTTTCCTACGAAGACGCAGCCCGCGTCTGTGATGTTCCAGCTGGCACAATGAGAGCCCGTGTTTCCCGGGCCAGAGCCCAGCTCGCAGAGCTGGCAGCAGAAAATGCTGATGCTTCGGAGACAAATCCCGAAAAAAACATCACCTGATTCTGGCAGTTTTCCTAGGGTTTTAGCGTCCTGATTTCTTTTTCGGATTTTTTTTGCAGTCCGATGCAACAAAATCGTCAGGCCGTTCATTGATCAGATGAAAACAGAGCGAAATCAGGAGTCAGTTCCATGACGTTCCACGATCAGGTCATTGCCATTCTTCCGAAGCTGCGTGTTCAGGCTCTCTCACTGACCCGCAACCGCGCTGCTGCCGAAGACCTTGTACAGGACGCCGTGTGCAACGCTCTGGCTGCCCAGAACAGCTTTATTCCCGGCACAAATTTCTCAGCCTGGATGCATCGTATTCTGCGCAACCGTTTCATCTCCGATCTTCGCAAGCGTCGTGAGACGACCGACATTGATGATGTGCCCGCATCGTCCTTTGCCAGCCCGGCAACCCATGAAGACAGCCTTGCCCTGAAGGACCTGTCGATGGCGCTGTCTCGTCTTCCCGCGGATCAGCGCGAAGCCCTCATCATGGTCGTAATCCAGGGCATGAGCTATGAGGCGCTGGCTGAAGCGACCGATTGCGCTGTTGGAACAGCCAAGAGCCGCGTCTTCCGCGCACGCCGTCAGCTGGAAGCCTGGATGAGCGGTGATCTGCCAGCCAATGACAAGTTGCGCATCAAGGTCAAGGCCCTTCGCGACGCTATGGATGCGCGTCGTCGTGCCGGCCAACCCTCTGACGATCTCATGCTTTCCTGAATGCAACTCACGCAATGGATAAAATATGACATCCATTGCGGATCAGAAGCGATTGCAGAAAACGCGCTGTTTTCGTAAGACTGGATGGTGGCTCCTCCCGTAGAGGCTTCTCAGAAGAAACCTGGAGTTCACGTTATAGTTAGTATCAGAGGTGCAGGAATTTGCATCTTCTGACGTCACAGGAAGGTTCAGGACCAGCCAATGACCGCAGGAGACAAGCGAAAGTCCTCAGCAAGAGATACTACGGGGGAAGAACAGGACTCGCCTTTCGGCATCTGGCTGAGCAGGGGCCTGCATCAGCTTTTTGATGACGTTGCCAATGAGCCGATACCCGACGAGCTTCTCCGCCTGATCGAGGAAGACCGAAACAAGTGACTGTTACCCGGTCTGGTTCGCCAGACCTGAATCCGCGGCGTTGGCGTCGCCTGTTATATAGGCGCGAGGCCCTTCGCAACATCCGGATGCTTGATACTGTCGGCGCACGAGTGATGGCGCTGATTGTTGCAACGACGCTTCCTCTTGCCATCATTGCGTCTCTTCTGGCCTGGCACAGCTATCAGCAGAATGTCGGTAACGGTGCAATGCGCACCGAGCGTGATACGCAGCTAGCAATATCAGAAATTACAACAGATCTCGATCAGACTCACACCCTGCTGGATATGCTCGCTGACGGTGATATTTCCTCGGGAAATGCGCTGCGGGAATTTGCACTCGTCCAGACCATTTCACAGCATCATTATTGCCTGCTGATGCTGACGGACGTTGCAGGAAGACCTTCGGTTGTCCTGCCGCCGGCATCGACACAGGACGCAGCGATCTGCCGCTCTCCAGAACTTGCGGCACCTTCGATGATGTCCAATTCTGCAAAACTTCCTGTTGTGGGCGTTGATGTTCTTAAGGGGGATCGCGGTCCTCTTCTGAAATTTGTCGTTCCGATTCTGAGTAACAATTCAGTCTCTGGCTATATTATTGCCGTTCGGACCCTGGGTTGGCAGCGAAGCCACCTTCCTAAAGGTGACAGTCGACTTCTCTTGGGCACGGAAAACGACTCACGACATTTCCTGGCGATGCGGGACGGTTCCCTTTATTCCCTTTTTCCCGATCAGCCGGTGATTGCGAATTTGCCTTCCAGAGCACTTGGGCGCCTGAAGCGGGACATCGCATCTCTTAGCTTGCATGACGTTTTTACAAGCCAGGGTATTACCTACGCCTTTCAGAACGCCTATGGCTCAGTCAGTTTGATTGTCGCGACCGAACGGACTGCTGAAGAAAGCCATGCTCTCAACATATTCCTAATCCGTGTCAGCCTGATTGTTGGGCTTCTGGTCCTTGAACTGATGGCTGTTGCACTAGGGGCACGACTGTTTCTGGTCGATCCTCTTGAGAAGCTTGCGCTTGCTGTGGCGGATTGGAGACGGGGCGCGCCGTTTGCGCCAAGAACCAGCCATTCAATCCCGCTTGAAATCCGTCACCTGGAAAAAGCCTTCCTACGCGCGACACGTCGGCTCAGTCAGCATGAACAGGACCTGGAACAGTCGGCCCGCAATCAGGACATGTTAATCCGCGAAATCCATCATCGCGTTAAGAACAACCTGCAGGTTGTGGCCTCGCTACTGAATTTGCAGGCAAGCCGCATCCGCTCCCATGAGGCGCGTGAAGAGTTCCGTCTCGTACGGGACCGGGTGCGAGCACTCGCCACCCTGCATCGTTATCTCTATTCCGAAAGCGGCCTCTCAGCACTCGACGTCCAGAGTTTTCTGGAGGAGCTGTGCAGCATCCTGCTGTCTGCAAACAGCATGAACGCGCAGACCCGGATCCGCCTGAGGCTCGATATCGAGCATGTCCTGATTTCGCCCGATCAGGCTGTCCCGATTGCCCTGATCGTAACCGAAGTCCTCAGCAACGCCCTGCGATATGCATTTCCTGAAAACAGGGCAGGGCATATCGTCATCGCTCTGCACAAGGTCAGGCCTCCCGATCCAGAAAAAGAGGGCCTAGTGGAATTAAAGCTCGGGGATGACGGAATCGGTATCGATGCTGGTCAGGCCAGCGAGTCCCGGACACGCAGGGAAGGAATCGGAATGCAGCTCATCCGAGGATTTGCCCGGCAAATCAACGCAGAGATGACTGTCAGCAACGAAAACGGAACCTGGTACACCCTGCGTTTCATTCCCGAGCAGCCGTCACTGACGGCGCTGGCCATGGCGCGCAAGGCCATCAGTCACGGCAAAGACTCGGGTCTGTAACCGCAAAGCAGCATCAGGTTCTGCCCACAAATCCATGAAAAAACCTAAATAAGCGGCAAGAATTGCCGGAAGCACTGTCTTGCAGAGCTTTTGCGACCTATATGCAGGGGTCATGAAGGCCGACAAGACAATCGCAAAAGCGTGGGTAAAGGCACAGGGACGCGCAAGCCGCTCCCGAACCTCTGTCGTAGTAGTTTTAGGGTTGCTCTCGACCCTGCTGGGACTCCTGCAGGCCTGGGCGCTGGCCCGAACGCTTGCATCCGTCCTGACCCGTGACACAGACAGCACCGGACCAGCCATTGGCGTCTTTCTTCTGGCCTGTGTCCTCCGGGTGATCCTCTCCACCGTGCAGGACATGACCGCTGCCTCGGCTGGAATTCACGCCCGACGCCGCCTGCGCCGCGAGGTGCTGGACCGGATCATCGGGGAGGGGCCGGCTCTTCTGCGCCGCCATCATAGCGCCGCCATAGCCGCCACACTGGTTGACCGTATCGAAGCGCTGGACGGCTACTTTGCACGCTGGCTGCCCGCAGCATCACTCTGGCTTGTGTCCCAGTGGCTGGTCGTGATCGCGCTGTATGTGGAAAACCATCAGGCCGGTCTGATCCTTGCAGCCTGCTGCGCCATGCTTCCGATTTTTCAGGCCGTCTTCGGCATTGCCACAGCCGTCGCGTCCCGCAAGCAGTTCCTGGCCATGAACCGCCTTCAGACGCGTTTTCTGGACCGGGTGCGAGGCATTGCGACTATTGTCCTTTCGGGTGGGACGGACCGCGAGACGCAGGCTCTGGCAAAAAGCGCCGATGACCTGCGCCAGCGGACCATGAAAGTCCTGCGAATCGCCTTTCTGGCCTCTGCGACCACGGATGTCGCCATGGTCGTGGCCCTTGTGCTGATCGTCGTGACACAGGCGCACAATCTGATGGGACATCCTTCTGATGCCGTCCTGACACGTGCACTATACGCCGTCCTGCTGGTGCCCGAGGCTTTCGCGTCTTTCCGTGCTCTCTCGGCGGCCTATCAGGACCGTGCCCATGCAACTGCTGCCGCGGAGGCCATGCACGAACTGGCGCCACTGAGTGACCGGGCTGCTGCAGGCCCCGACATTCTGCAGGCCAAGGGTGGCATTTCGGTGACGGCAGAAAACGTCTCGTTCGCCTGGGATGAGCAGCGCGGGACCGTCATTCATGATGTCAGCTTCACGCTTCCCGCAGGCGCAACACTGATTCTCGAAGGCGCATCAGGAGCAGGAAAATCTACGCTCCTGGAACTGTTGCTCGGATTTGTTGCCCCTTCACAGGGGCACATCCTGTTTGACGGGCAGGACATGCAGAGCCTCTCGCCTCGCCAGATTTCCTCGCGGATCAGCTGGATCGGGCAGAAGCCTGTCCTGTTCGCCGGAACCATCCGTGAAAACATCCTTTTCGCCCGCCCCGATGCCTCTGCCGAAGATCTGAACCGCGCTGTGTCTGCAGCAGCAGTCGATCAGTACCTGTCGTCACTGCCGGAAGGTCTGGAAACGCGGATCGGTGAGGGCGGATTTGGTCTTTCCGGCGGTCAGGCACAACGTATCACCATTGCCCGCGCCTACCTCAAAGACGCGCCACTTCTGCTGCTGGACGAGCCGACATCCCATCTTGATCCAAAAACCGAAGCGGAAATCCTTGTCAGCCTGAAAGAGCTGGCCGCGGGTCGAACCGTCATCCTGTGCAGCCATTCCGCGCAGGCACGCCAGTTTCAGGGGCGGCACCTCGTGCTTGATGCCGGTCGTGCCATCGCCTTTACGGGAGAAGCCGCATGAGCGCCTCGCTGCCCACAAATCCGGTTGCACAAACAGGAAGCGAGACGGCTCTGTCCCGTATCCTTCAGGTCTGGCGTCCGCAATATACGCGCCTCATCACCGGCATGGTCATTGCCGAACTGGCCGTCTGCGCAGGACTGGCCCTGATGGGGCAGGCCGGTGGACGCATTGCCGGCGCTGCCGTTGGAACAGGGGCCGCCTATCTTCTTCTGCGCCTCTCGGGCGTGGCGCAGATCGTTCTGCGCTATTTCGAGCGTCTTTATACGCATGACGCCATGTTCCGCGCACTGGCGGACCTGCGGGTCTGGTTCTATCGCAAACTCGCCGGTGGCGCTGCCGCGGGTCTGGGATTCCAGCGTTCGGGAGACCTGCTGACACGTCTGGTTTCAGACGTTCAGACGCTGGACAATCTGTATCTGCGGACTCTTGTCCCGCTGGTGTCCGCCCTTCTGACACTCCCGGTCGCAACCTTCGTCTGGATGCGGGCCGGAACGGAAGCGGGCCTGCTGACCGGTGCGCTGTTTGCCGTCCTTGCATTCATTCTGCCTCTTATGGGCGCCCGGCTGTCCCGCCGTTTCGGGCCGGATATCCTGCGTGCGGAATCGGAACTGCGGATCGCGGCACTCGATCTGACATCCGGTCTGCGCGAGGCACGGGCGTTCGGCGCTGAAGACGTTCTTGCCGCCGCTGTCACGGAACGTCAGGAAACCCTTTTCCAAGCCCAGCGCCGCCAGCAGACACGCATGGCGCTCATGCAGGGCTTTGCGGGCCTGATCGCCAAGGGTGGCATTGCCGTCATCCTGTGCGCGACTGCGGGTATCCTGTTTCCGCAGGCTCCCGCCATTGCCGGCATTACGGCGCTTTTCGTCGCGATCACCGCACTTGAAGGCGTGACAGGTCTGGCGCGTGCGGGTCTGCTGAGTGGGCAGGTCAGTCACGCAGCCCAGCGGATTGTCGAAATCGCTGACCGCACGCCTCCGGCCCCCGAAGGCAATGCCCCACTTCCGGTGGGACGTGACCTGCGCCTTGAGAATGTGACGTTCCGCTGGACACCTGATCGGGCACCGGTTTTCCAGAACCTGAACCTGACACTCCGTCAGGGAGAGCGCGCGGCCCTGATCGGCCCGTCCGGTGCTGGAAAATCCAGCCTTGCCGCCCTGATTCTCAAGGCGGCGTCTCCCGAACAGGGCCGGATCCTGCTTGGGAATACGGACATCACCATGCTGCGTGACAGCGACCTGCGCTCGCAGATCGCCTGGCTGTCGCAAGCCAGCCACCTATTCGATGATACGGTACGTGGAAACCTGCTTCTGGGCCGGACAGATGTTTCAGACGCAGCACTATGGGCCGCACTCGAGCAGGCGAGGATCGCGGATGTTGTCCGCGACCTGCCTGACGAACTGGACACCTGGATCGGTGAGGGCGGCTCAAAACTTTCAGGCGGGCAGGGACGGCGTATCGCTCTGGCACGCGTCCTGCTCTCCAATGCGCCGATCCTTGTTCTGGATGAGCCTGCAACCGGGCTGGACGCAGATACCGAGCGCGCTTTCCTTGAAACGCTCAATAACGCGACAGAAGGACGGAGCGTCCTGCTGATCGCCCATCGCCTGACCGGGGTGGAAAAACTTGACCGCATCTGGCGCCTTGAGGACGGACAGGTTATTTCCAGTGCGTGCTGACCGGCCCGCGCCGATCCAGCTTCACGCCTTTTCATCCTGACAGGACGCTACGCCATGGCACGTTTCCTCTCCTTCGTCCGCATTGCGGCCCCGGTTTTCGTTCTGTCAGCTGCGCTGGCAGGCTGCGCCGAGCAGCCGTCGCGTGACAGCTACGTCGTTTTCTTCGACCGTGAATCCGTCACACTCAGCCCCGTTGCTGAGGCTGTCGTGACCAAGGCTGCCACGGCTGCCCGTGCAGAACACGCTACTGTCGTCCGCGTTTCCGGCTCTGCTGGTGTGAACGGCGATGCCGCAGTTCTCAAGGAATTGGCTACAAGCCGCGCGCAGGCTGTCGCCACACAGCTCAGCAATGACGGGCTCAATGGTGCGCGCGTTGAAATGGCGCCCTACACGCCGAGCCAGCTTGAAGACTCCCACGTCGCCCTGCGTCGCGTCTCCATCACCATCGTTCCGGGTCTCTGATCCGGCGCCCGGGATGACGCAGGCGCAGAACAGCCCTCCCGTCGTTCCGGGAACGACGCAGCCTTTGACACCTGAAGGCGTGCTGGCGGAAGTCTTCGGATTTTCCGGCTTTCGCGGCCTCCAGCAGGATGCCGTCGAGACGGTCATGCAGGGTGAGGACGTCCTCGTCCTCATGCCGACCGGTGGCGGTAAAAGCCTGTGTTATCAGGTCCCCGCTCTCTGCCGTGAGGGTATGGGACTGGTTATCTCGCCCCTGATCGCCCTGATGGACGATCAGGTTGCGGGCCTGCGGCAGCTCGGCGTCCGCGCGGCAGCCCTGCATTCCGGACTTGAACCGGATGAACGGGACGAACTTCAGAGCGATCTGCGCAATGGCCGGATCGATATTCTCTATATCTCCCCGGAGCGCCTGCTTCAGTCTGCGACGGCAAATTTCCTGTCAAAGCGCCAGATCTCGCTGATCGCGATTGACGAAGCGCACTGCATTTCAGCCTGGGGCCATGAATTCCGCCCCGAATACCGGGCTCTGGCGAGCCTGCCTGAAATGTTCCCTGGCGTGCCACGCATTGCCCTGACAGCCACGGCTGACCCCCGAACACGCGATGACATCCTGAACGCGCTCGGCATGCCCAATGCGCGGGTCCTGATGGCGAGCTTCCATCGTCCCAATCTGATTGTGGAAGCCCGGGCCAAGGCCAGCGAAAGCCGGCAGCTTCTCGAGACCCTTCAGAGCCACCGCGAAGGCGCGTCCATCGTCTATTGTGGCAGCCGTAACAAGACGGAACGCGTCGCCACCATGCTGCGGGACAAGGGCCTGACCGCCCTGCCGTTTCATGCGGGTCTTTCTTCCGTCGAGAAACGCGCCACGCTAATGCGCTTCCGCTCCGGCGAGGAAATGGTGATCGTCGCCACGATTGCGTTCGGCATGGGAATCGACCGGCCGGATGTGCGCTGCGTTGTTCATCTGGACATGCCGTCATCACCGGAAGCGTATTACCAGCAGATCGGGCGGGCAGGACGCGATGGCGAGCCGTCCGACACTCTGCTGCTGTATGGTGGGGAGGACATGGCTCGGGCACGATACTGGCTCGAACAGTCCACCGCACCCGACAACGAAAAGCGCGTCATGCAGGCCCGGCTCGAAAGCATGATCGCGCTCACGGAGACTACAGGCTGCCGGACACAGGCATTGCTGGCATGTTTCGGGGAAAACCTTACGCAGCCCTGTGGTCATTGCGACAACTGCATCAGCCCGGTCTCAACATTCGATGGCACCCAGGCGGCCCAGAAGGTCCTCTCGGCCATTTATCGCACTGGTCAACGTCTTGGAGCGGTTCAGCTCTCCAATATCCTGCGCGGGAAGCTTAACGAGACCATCGAACGCAATGCCTATCAGCATCTTTCAGTCTTTGGAATCGGCAAAGAACACAGTGAGCAGTGGTGGCGCGCGGTCATTCGCCAGCTGATTGCGCGCGGCGCCATCCGGATGCACGGTGAGTATGGAAGCCTCGCACTTCAGAGCGACATCGCACGCCCCATCCTGCGGGGAGAAGAGCGCGTGGCCCTCCGGCTGGAAGCCAAGGCTGCCCTGACCGCCAGTGCAGGTTCGGATGGCAATACGGAAAATGATCGCCTGTCACCGGATGAAAAGCCGTATTTCGACGCCCTGCGCCAATGGCGTCTGTCTGAAGCGCGGGAGCAGGAAATTCCGCCCTACGTCATTTTCCACGACTCAGTCCTGCGGGACATCGCCCGCGAACAGCCCGCCAGCCACAACGAACTGGGGGGCATAAAAGGGGTGGGCGCGTCGAAACTGGACCGCTACGGAACTGCGGTCCTGACGGTCCTGCGCGAAATCCGCGAACCGGCGTCAGCACAGTAAAACGTCAGTCGTGCGTCAGTTCGTCAGGCGCAGTGACGGTGAAACTGATGGTGATGCTGCCACCATTGAGAATATCGAACGTGAACGGCACCTTGCTGCCGGCAGCGGGCATCTGCCGGATGCCCATACACATCATATGATAACCCGAACGCGGGAAAATCATCGTTGATTCATGCGGCAGAGCGAGATGTGTGAAAAGGTCGTTCGCCCCTTCCGTCTGCTGCTGGTTCGTATGATGCGCAACGACATTCTGACATAGCGGAGAAGAAATCCCCTTCAGCAGGTGATCAACGCTGTCGTCATTGCGAATCGTGAAATAACCGGCCCCCCGGTTCGGGAAATAGGCTGAGGGACGGAATGTCCCGTCCATGACCACCACCCGCTGCGCATCATGATCGGCATCTGGCGCCGCTACCATCCCTGGAGAGGCCTGCTGGGCCATGGCCTGAACAGTGGAAAGAGCAAAGAGGGCGGACAGGACAGATACCCGTTTCAACGACAGTCTCCCGGTGTTGTGCGCGATTTCCCGAAGCCCGTTGGAGGAGCCCATTTGGGCCGGAACGCATCATCCGGTAAAGTGCTCCCATTTCCCCGGCCCCGACAAGGCCCGAACACTCAGGATCGCGAATGCGTTGCCCTTTTTGCGGACACGACGATACCCAGGTCAAGGACAGCCGCTCCACCGAAGACGGCGTTGCGATCCGCCGTCGGCGCGTCTGTTCAGCGTGTACGCAACGTTTCACGACCGTGGAGCGTGTCCAGCTCCGCGAACTCTCCGTCACCAAGGCCGACGGCAGGCGCGTCCCCTTTGACCGGGACAAGCTTGCACGTTCCATCCGTGTTGCCCTGCGCAAAAGACCGGTTCCCGAAGAGCGTCAGGAGCGCCTTGTTAACGGGCTGGTCCGGCAGCTTGAGGCCTCGGGAGAACATGAGATTTCTTCCCATCGCATCGGCCAGCTCGCGATGGATGCATTGCGCGAAGTGGACGGTGTGGCCTATGTCCGCTTCACCAGCGTCTACCGCGACTTCCGCGAGGTCGAGGCGTTCTCGAAAATCCTCGCCGACATGAAACCCATTCCCGGGGACACGGACACACCGTCCCCCGACGACTCCCAGGAGACACCATGACTGTTACCGACGCCCCAGCCGCCAACCCGACACGGCGCAGCCGGACCGTTGCCCGCGTTGCGGCCGTTCAGGCGCTGTTCCAGTGCGAGCAGTCCGGCGATACAGCGGAAACCGTCATCAGCCAGTTCATCCGTCATCGCCGTGTCAGCTCCACGGCGTCTTTCGACGATGGACATATTCCAGACGCCGATCTGAAGCTGTTTCAGGAAATCGTCCTCGGCGTCACACGCCGGCAGGATGACATCGATGCGAAGCTGAGCGACGTTCTGCCCGAACAGTGGCCGCTGCCGCGTCTGGACCCGGTCCTTCGGGCTCTGCTGCGCGCTGCCGTGTTCGAACTGATCGGCACCGATACGCCCGACCGCATCATCATCAACGAATATCTGGATGTGGCCCACGGCTTCTTTTCGGGCGACGAACCCAAGATGGTCAACGGGATCCTCGATACGCTCAGCCGCCGCGGCAACGACGGCAACGTCTGATCCATGACGAAGATGTCGGGCAACGAAGGAGCCGGGGCAGGCGAGTTCGGCTTCATTGCCCGTCATTTCCGCCCTCTCGCCGGAGCGGAAAGTCTCGATCTCCGGGATGACTGCGCCCTGATGCGCAGCCCCGAAGGCGAGGAATTTGCCATTTCGACCGACACCATGGTCGAGAACGTCCATTTCCTCCCCGACGATCCGCCAGAGACCCTGGGCCGCAAGCTGTTACGCTGTAACCTCTCCGATCTGGCAGCTATGGGCGCACGGCCCTATGCTTACACGCTCAACGTAACTGTCCCACGCGGGGGACGACACGACGAAAACTGGTTCGATGCATTTTCACGCGGACTGGGGGACGACCAGAAGCGCTATGGCATTCATCTGATCGGCGGCGATACCACGTCCATTTCAGGACCAATGGTTCTTTCCGCTACGGTATTCGGACTTCTCCGCCAAAATACAGCACTTCGCCGCAACAGCGCCCGACCCGGAGACGAAATCTGGGTCACCGGCACGATCGGAGACGCGGCTCTGGGACTTCTCGTGCTGCAGGGCAGACTGGAAGATCCATCTGGTTTTCTGGCGGAACGGTATCATCTGCCGCGCCCCAGAACAGGGCTTCAGCTTCATGGCATTGTTAATGCGGCTATGGATATTTCAGATGGCCTGATTCAGGATTGTGGCCATATCGCAGAAGAATCCGGCGTTCAGCTTGCAGTTGAGGCAGATGTCGTTCCGATATCACGTGCAGCTGCGGCATGTGGGCCGGAGTGGCTCATGCAGTGTTTATGCGGCGGCGATGATTACGAATTGCTGCTCACGTGCCCGCCGGATCGGTCAGTAGCCCTTCAAGAAGCGTGCCGGGCATCAAATATTTCCGTTCACCGCATTGGAGCGGTTCACAAGGGTGCGGGTGTCAGGCTTCTAGACGCGAAGGGACAGGATATCGTCCCGGAACAGGGCGGCTGGCAGCATTTCTAATGAAGGCCGCCCTGTAAACCTGCGGCTTCAGGCCGGATCGGCGATGGGACGTTCGTAGAGCCGGTACCGCTTATGCGGTTCAGGCACGATGCTTTCTGCCAGATTGCGCATGTTGGAATCAGAAGCCTGAATCCAGCCCAGTTCAACCCAGGAATACGGCAGGGACTTCCGGCGACGCATCAACTCAGCAATGGCAAGCGACGGCAAAAGCGCACCCAGAACCGTACCGCGCAGACGCTGCGTCACGCCGAGCAAAATGACCCGGGCGGAATGAAAGCGATGCGTGGTCAGGCGTGCCGCAAGCTTTACCCAACCAAGAGGCGAGGGGGAGCCGCCAAGGTCACCCGCGATATCGTAAAGATTGGGCACCACCAGCGCCATGGCAACGGGTTCACCATTCTGGTCGATCTGGACGTAATGTTCAGGGCGAAGGACCGGACCAAGCTGCTTGATCATGGCCTTCATCTCGTAGTCCTGAAGCGGTACGAAGTTGAACTTGTCGCTCCAGGCATCGTTATAGAGCTGACGCAGGATTTCGCCCTGCTGCGCAATCTGCTTTTTCGACAGACGGCGAATGGCAATGGAACCCAGCCGTCCTTCTCCGACCTTCAGATCGCCCGGAACCTTGAAACGCGACTCCGTCTGGTCGTCCAGATCGAGCTTGTAACTCAGCAGGTCTTCCACCGGCTTGTAGCCGGCGTCCTCGACCAGCTTGCCCATCAAACGTGGATGCCAGGGCATGGCAACCATCAGCGGCTGGTCCTGACCTTCGATCATCAGGCCGGATTCGCCGTTTCCGCTGAGGGTGACCGGCCCGCGCATCGTCTGCATCCCCTGAAGGCGCAGCCAGGCCCGTGCCGTTTCCAGAAGGGCACTGACCACGCCGCCTTCCGGAACAGCATCCAGAGCACCAAAGCAGCCAATTTTCATGCCCCAGTGCTCGATGGCACGATGGTCAACAATGGCAGCGATGCGTCCTACAGCCGTTTTGCCACGCCAAGCCAGAAAGTACCGGATGCTCGCATGGCGAAAAATCGGCGCTTTCTTCGGGTTGAGCAGCTCGTCCTGTTCCATATCGAAAGCCGGGACGAAGCCCGCCATTCCGGCGTAGATACGACGCGGAAGCGTCATGAACAGTTTGAGGTCAGCCCGCGTCGTCACTGGCCGAACCACAAGATCATCATGCGGCGCAGGGATGTCAGTCCTGTCGGGCAGTGTCATAATGGCAGGTGTACCTCTGATCGAAAAAAACATCCCGTCCGACGGGGTGATGTGCCAGTACGGCACGGGGTCGCATCTTGTTGCATGGGAGGGCTATACCCTTCCAGCCCCGATCCGACCACGAATAAAGCGGTTTTCCATGCCAGATGCTTCTGTTTCCCCCACCACTCCCCCGTTTCACGTCCTTATTACCGGAGGATCGAGCGGCATTGGCGCCTCCTTGGCTCTTCGGTATGCAAGGCCCGGAACGCACCTGACGCTCTGGGGGCGCAATACTGAACGCCTTGAAAACATCGCCGCAGACGTCGTTCGCAAGGGGGCAACTGCCGATACCCTTTCCCTGGATCTGAGCCAGACCGAAGACGCACTGGCAGCTTTGCGCAAGACAGATGACGCAAATCATATCGACATTCTGATCCTTGGAGCTGGACTGGGAGACATTCGTCCGGAAGGTGCCCTGACGGAAACAGCCGAGCAGGTTCGCGATATTTCCCTGGTCAACTTTACGACTCCCGTGACCCTCGCGACTGAAATGGCGTCGCGCATGGCCGTCCGTAAAAGTGGGCGAATTGCGCTCATAGGATCGGTAGCGGCCTTCCACGATCTCCCGGTTGCGACGGCCTATAGCGGCTCAAAGGCTGGTCTGGCCCGCTTCAGCACGGCGCTCCACGCTGCCATGACACCGCACCATGTCTCGGTAACCCTGATTTCCCCGGGCTATGTCGATACCCCCATGAGCCAGCGCCTTGAGGGGGCGAGACCTTTCCTCGTCTCGTCAAAGCGTGCCGCCCGCATGATCACGCGAGCCATCGGACAGGGCAGGGCACATCTTCTCTTCCCGTGGCCGTTCGCCGTCGCCCGGTTCCTCGAAATGGTCGTACCCCGGGCCATCGTTCATCGGCTACTCCGCATGGCGGAGGTAAAGCAGCGCCCCACACAATGAAGAATTGCTTTCAGGGCATCCGGAACTTGACGCGAAGGGACCGGTAGGCAACTGCTGCGCAATGGGAAAAAGCGCGGGCCATCGGCCATGCATCGCCAGAGGATTTGAGGTGCCATGAGGGAAATCGTAGCCGTCGATATCGGTGGAACGCACGCACGGTTTGCAATTGCGACCATCGAGGATGGCAAGGTTGTCACGCTGGGTGAAGACACGACGCTGAAATGTGCGGAACATGGCAGCCTGGCTCTGGCCTGGGAGGCATTTGGCCGTTCGCTGAACCGCACGCTGCCCCGTGAGGCCGGGATTGCAGTCGCCTGCCCGGTGAACGGCGAGATCCTCAAGCTGACCAACAACCCGTGGATCATCCAGCCCAGTCAGCTCGCCTCGCGACTGCACCTCGACAATTTCGTGCTCGTCAACGATTTCGGAGCTGTGGCGCACGCCGTCGCCCAGGTCGATTCGTCGTACATGAAGCACCTCTGCGGACCGGACATCGATCTTCCAACCGAAGGCGCCATCACGATCGTCGGTCCCGGCACGGGGCTGGGCGCAGCGTGTCTGCTCCGTCGCAGTGACCGCTATTTCGTCATGGAGACCGAAGGCGGCCATCTGGATTATCCACCGCTCGACGAGTTGGAAGACAAGATCCTCAGCGCTCTGCGCCTGCGCTTCCGCCGCGTCTCCGCCGAGCGGATCGTGTCAGGACCGGGTCTGACGAATCTGTACGAAGTTATTGCTGAGATGCAGGGCTGGCCCATCACCCTGCGTGATAACCGGACATTGTGGAAAAATGCCCTCGACGGCTCTGACACTGTCGCAGCAGCCGCGCTGGAGCGTTTCTGCCTCAGTCTCGGTGCCATTTCCGGCGATCTGGCTCTGGCACATGGCGCCCGTGGCGTCGTCATCGGTGGTGGTCTGGGACTGCGCCTGGCCGACAGCCTCGGACATTCAGGATTCGCCGAACGCTTCGTAGCCAAGGGCCGTTTCGAAACGATGATGACCGAAATGCCGGTCAAGATCATCACTCATCCACAGCCCGGGCTGTTCGGAGCCGCAGCAGCGTACGCGGAAGCTCACCCATAAAAACAAGATAAGCCTGGATTTCTTGAGAAAGTCTCTGGAGGTCCGGGCGGGACCAATATCAAGAATTTACCGGTGTAAAGCCTTAAAATTCCACCTGCCAACTCGTGTTGAGCAAATCATAGCGAGCGTGAAACCTGCGTCGAACTAGGCGTCTTGCCTGCCTAATCGCATAGTTCGATCGTAATCGAACAGTATGTTCGGTGGCTAGGTGAGACAGCTTTATGGATGTTACTGAAGTGCTTTTCCGAGCTGGATCGGATACCAGTGCCCATTCTCATAAATCAGAGGAATATGATCGTCCGCATCATTTTCCAGCATTCCGTCCTGTGGATTAGAGATAGCTAGAATGGCCGCTTTCGTGTTCCCTCGGATCTGGAGAACGTTACCGAGGGATATTTGCCCTACGTTATTGATGTAAACGGAGCTCCCTACATTCACACCGCCGTTGCCATCGCCTGTGATCCATGTGCTCCTTGTCCCGTCCTTTGACTGAAACTGGATGCCATTCGTCCCTGTTCCCGCAAACGACTGGTTCCCACCATTAATAGCCAGCGAGCTTTCGCCCAAAAGATTCAGATTATACCCACCTTTAATATTGAATGGGGCTCCCCAGACAGACAGACCACCATTTTTCCCATCCCATCCCAGATATGGAATTGCGGTCGTGGAACCCACACCGAACGCGAGAGTATTCGGCCCCAACACGTTGATGTTGTCTGTTACCTGGGCCCCTTCAAGCGCAGGGTATTTTAGATCAGCCTTGTCATAGTCAGTGTACGCGAGAGAGCCCAGGCCGACTTGCCCTGTGCTGATGACCGGCTTTGCGGATTGATAACCAGACAAGACAGTGGCGGCACATGCCTGCGATATTTGACCCATGTTTGGCATGTTCGTGTAGGTCGAAGTTGGTGCATTCTCAGCTACCCACCGTGCAACATACGAGACGGTCTGATTAACAGAATCTGTATCAGAACCCATGAGATTAGCTATGACACGAGTGCATCCCTTGCAAACTGTGCCGCTCAAAGTGCCACTTATAGGGTTATACCACTGAATCGGACTATAGCTCACGACGGACCAGGCAGTTGGCGCAGCCCCGGCCGCCTGTAGCCATCCTACGATATTTCGAACGTGCGTCAGAAACTGGCTATCATAACGCCACTGAGGATAGACCTTTCTCCCGTAACCCGCGGGCGTGTCCTCCGCATATGGGGACAAAAGTACAACGGTCTTGATGCCGAGGCTGTTCGCCCATTTGATCTCTTCTGCAATCGACGCAACGCTCCCAGGGCGATTGAGAGAATAGAGACCAGCCGGAACGTCAATCCCGACGCCGCCAGCCTTTTGCAAGGTGTCTCGTGTTGTCGTCCAATAATCATCAGTTACGAAATCGTGCCCGCTCCGGTTGGGAAGAATAAACGGCCAGACATTTTTTACCGTTGGTATATTTTTCTTGATGTCAGATATTGATCTTAGGAAATTATGTTCGTCATTGGCTGTCAGGTAGGCCTCGTCATCATTTGCGACAACGCCTACATCCACGTCACGGCGGATATTAAGCAGTGCGACAGCCGGCTTGAAGCCAGTTTGAGTCAGCATGGTACTGTCATCAATGGACTGTGAGCCGGCTGGGTTCTCGATATTCTGCCAGTATTTCGATGGGATGTCGGGCGTCATGAAATGCGTGTAAGCAAGCTCAATTATACCGCTGGTTCCGGTGGTCTTCAGGATGTTCTGAAACCCCCTCACACCGATCGGGCCTGACACGTCACTGATCGCGCCGCCGGCGCCATAGATTGTCCCAGCAATGCCTGAGATATTGAAATACGGCAGGACATTTCCTGAGGCCAAGAGATGTTGTGTATTTGTCGGATCGCCCATTTGAGACGAGGAATTGACCGCGCCGTAATAGATATTTGGCGACGAGGTTGAGCAAGACTGAATGACTTTGGATATGAGAATGCCGTTTGTCAGGGCCCCGCTGACGTCCATGCCAGGAGCCGATCCGCCTCGGATATTCGGGTTGCTGAGCCATCCATTTTCTTTGAGCGCATACGAGGCGGAAGCCGCGCTTCCAAGTGCGGTCACAGCCCGGTCCACATATTGGGTATTGGCAAGAGATCGGCTGTTATCCCCGAAATTTGGGGTGATCATCTCTTTACCGCCGTTAACTACCGGCGTTTTCAGAACACCATTCTGCGTATTGACGAAGTTAGTGAAAGCGTTTGTCAGAGCCTCAATCGAAACTTTTGGGCTGAACGTCGGGGCGTGCTGCGCATGCGCCTCGCTGCACAGGAAGACGGCCCCAATAGAAAAGGCTCCGCAAATCATTCGCTTCATGTCGTCAATCCTTAGCCGGGCTTTGTGAGGCACGGACCTGACCCCGGAGACCTATGTAATCCCGGATCCACCGGATAGTCTGCGACTGAGGATATGCCGTGATTTCTCTGACAAACGTCTGCTGAGCAATAGTCTAAAATGTTACGAGCGCGAGGCAAGGGACATAGCGCATACTGGTGCAGCTGTGCAGGGCAAAGGCCAGAGCATTCCACCTCGTGCCATGCCAGCCTTTACTAGGCTATCACATCATTCTGGATCGCAGATTTGTCTGCCTAACAACGAGTTCCGATTCCTTACAGCGTAGAATGCAGCAACGGCATCACACCAAAAGCCTTTGCGTAGATGGGTTCCACTTCCCAAGAGAAGGGACCTAGGCAAACCAATTCTGCCTCAGAAAATAATTTTTCGGCTTCATACCGCTCAATGGCATTTCTCCGAGAACAGGTTCGTCGAGTTTTCCTGCGCGCGCGATTAGGCAGCACGCAGAACCGACATGCTCAACCTGTCCTCAGAGGGCGGCTGGAAAGCTGATTCGCAAGAGGAGTAGAACTTGGAGCTCACATCCTAACTCGTTGATTTTATTTGGATATGAAGTTCTCTTTGGAGGTCCGGGCGGGAATCGAACCCACGTACGCGGATTTGCAGTCCGCTACATCACCATTCTGCCACCGGACCTCGATGGAGACAGGCGCTATATCTCTCCTGACGCTAAAAGGGTCAAGACCGATAATTGATCTGCGGAAGGATTTTTCTTCTGACCTCCAACAGGCTATTAAGGACTGATTCACATAATGCTGTGATATGATGCATACTTAAAGAGCAGGAAAACCCATGACTTCAGGATGCAATGGTGCGATGAAACTGACAGCCCCGCTCGGGCTTGGTCTGCTATCGCTTCTCCTGAGTGGAACTGCTCTTGCCCAAAAATATGATGGCAGCGGTTCACCGAGTTTTATCCCACACACCCTGCAGGAAGCGCTGTCGACAGCGTACCTGACCAACCCGACACTTCGTGAAGAACGCGCCCATTTGCGGGCAACTGATGAACAGGTTCCTACGGCTCTCGCGGGTTGGCGGCCAACCGTTCAGACGAGCATGAATCTGACCTATTACGACGGCAGCACAAATTATGCCTCGAAAGGTGGCTATCTTGGCAGCGCACGACGTTATCAAACACCGGGATATTCCGGGAGTGTTGCTATCACCCAGCCACTTTATCAGGGCGGAAAAACCGTCGCCAGTGTCCATGCGGCAACGAACCAGATCATGGCCGAGCGTGCCCACCTGATCCAGACGGAACAGGAAGTTTTTGGCAATGTTGTCGACGCCTATGTGGGAATAATAGAAGACGAACAGCTGCTGCAGATCGCCATCAACAATGAACATGTCTTGCAGCAACAGGTCGAGGCCACGCAGGAACGTTTTCACGTCGGCGAAATTACCCGGACCGACGTTGCACAGGCGCAGGCCGCACTCGCGAGCGCAACAGCTGAGCGCCAGCAGGCGGAAGGAACGCTTCAAAGCGCTCAGGCAACCTACCTGCAGATCGTAGGAATCGCTGCATCCTCCAATCTGGAAGCTCCTCAACCCCTCAATCTTCCCGTACACAGTGAGCAGGAAGCTGTTGGGGTCGCCGTTCAAAACAATCCCATGGTCGTCAACGCACTCTTCACCGAAGCTCAGCGTAAAGACAACATTTCTGTCCAGATTTCCCAGATCATGCCCAAAGTTTCGGCAACCCTGAATTATCAGCGCTCAGTCAATCAGGCATATGGCGATTCACTTCAGGACAATAAGTTCGGCGAAATCGAATTTTCTGTTCCGCTTTATCAAGGCGGGTCTGAGTACGCATCTATCCGCGGCGCTCGTCAGGATGCCCAAGCGGCCCACCGTGAAGTCGATGTTCAACGCCGAACAGCTCTTCAGAAGGCCGCGTCAAGCTGGCAGCAGATGGTCGCTTACAAGCAGTCCATTTCCAGTGATCGTATGGCCATATCGGCGAATGCGATTGCATTGGACGGGGTTGAGCGGCAGGCACTTGTTGGAACAAGCACGACACTCGCAGTGCTTCAGCAGCAGCAGACCCTCCTGCAGTCCCAACGTACTCTCGTTCAGCACCTATCAAACCTTGTAACGTCTTCTTATGCAGTCGCGGCCTCGATCGGGCGCCTCACGGCAGTGGACCTCAAGCTCGGCGTGCCACTGTATGACGAAAAAGCCTATTACAATGCAGTAAAGAACAAGCTCTGGGGACTGAGTGATTATGCGATCAATCAGCCCGGTCGATAATTTTTTTTTGTGAAAACGGAATATCAAAAAACATGACTTCTCCTGACTCGATCCAGCATGACGATGCCCCAATGACCGATGTCCTGAGCTCGATCCGACGTATCCTTCATGACGATCCCAACGCGCCTCAAACGACAGAGGAGAAGGCGAGCATGAGCCCACAGGAAGAAGAACTGACCCTTGACAGCTCCATGATGGTCGCGCCGCCCGTAGAAGCCACTCCAGCTGAAACAAAGGCTGCGTCATCCCCGCTTACATCGGCTGCGTCTTCAGCAAAAAGCAAACCGACAAAGGATGACCTCATGAATGCCCAGACAGTCGCTGCAGCGGAACGCTCTCTGGATGAGCTGCATGCGGCATTCAGCGGAACCACGCCTCTTGCATCCGACACCGTTATCAGCCGAGGCAGCGGTCTGACGATTGAAGACATGGTTCGTGGGGAAGTGCGGAGTATGGTGCGCACATGGCTGGACGCCCATCTCCCGTCGCTGGTTGAAATTCTTGTCCGTGCAGAAATTGCCCGTCTGCGTCCACGAGAGTAAGAGAGGGGGTGGAAGCACGTTCTTCCACCTGCTGTACTGACTGTCCTGGATAACCATGCTCGAAAAAAGCTTCGTCCCCGCCGACCATGAAAATGCCCTTTACGACGCGTGGGAGAAAAGCGGCGCTTTCCGGGCTCATCCCGACCGCCCGGGTGAGCCTTTCTCGATCATGTTTCCGCCACCGAATGTCACGGGAACACTTCATCTCGGGCATTCGCTGAACTTCGTCCTTCAGGACATGCTGATCCGCTGGAAGCGGCAGGAGGGCTTCAACGTTCTCTGGCAGCCAGGGACAGACCATGCTGGTATCGCAACACAGATGGTCGTCGAGCGGGCCCTCGACAAGGAAGGCACCAGCAGAACCGCTCTTGGCCGCGAAGGGTTTCTCGAGCGTGTCTGGGACTGGAAACAGGAATATGGTGGCACCATCGTCCAGCAGCTCCGTAAGCTCGGGGCGTCAGCCGACTGGGAGCGTGAACGCTTTACAATGGATGAAGGACTGTCCCGTGCAGTCCGCAAGGTCTTCGTCACCCTCTACAACGAAGGCCTGATTTATCGCGACCGCCGCCTGGTAAACTGGGATCCCAAATTCCGCTCTGCCATCTCGGACCTGGAAGTGGAAAACCATGAGACCAAAGGGTCCATGTGGTATATCCGCTATCCACTGGAAGATGGCCGGACCATCACCGTGGCCACAACACGTCCGGAGACGATGCTGGGTGACGTCGCGGTTGCCGTTCATCCAGAGGATGAGCGCTATGCTGACATGATCGGCAAGACCGTAATTCTCCCGCTGACGGGGCGTCGCATTCCCGTTGTTGCCGATCTGCATTCCGATCCGGAAAAGGGCACGGGCGCCGTCAAGATCACACCAGCCCATGACTTCAATGACTTCGAAGTGGGCAAGCGTCATAACCTGCCAGCTCCGACTGTTCTTGATGAAACAGCCTGCCTGTGGATTGAGGAAATCCGCACTGAACTCCGCGATGTAGAGGGACTGGCATCCGTCGCGTTTGTTGAGACTCTGAGTGGTCTAAGCCGCGAAGAAGGCCGGAAGCAGGTTGTCGCCGAACTAGAACGTCTGGAATGGCTGGAGAAGATCGAGCCTCATAAGCTTCAGGTGCCACACGCAGAACGTGGTGGCGCAATCGTTGAGCCGCGCCTGACCCTCCAGTGGTACTGCGATGCAAAAACCCTGTCCGGCCCCGCCGTAGAAGCGGTTGAGAGCGGTAAGATCGCTTTTGAGCCACGTCAGTGGGAAAACACGTTCCATGCCTGGATGCGCGATATTCAGCCTTGGTGCATCAGTCGGCAGCTCTGGTGGGGGCATCGTATCCCCGCCTGGTATGGCGCGGATGGCAAAGTCTATGTTGCTGAGAATGAACAGGATGCTCAGGCCCAGGCTGGCGAAGACGTAAACCTTACGCAGGATGAGGACGTTCTGGACACGTGGTTCAGTTCCGCTCTCTGGCCTTTCACCACACTTGGCTGGCCTGACAAGACCGAAGAGTTGGCCCGCTATTACCCAACCAGCGTGCTGGTTACGGGTTTTGACATCATTTTCTTCTGGGTCGCCCGGATGATGATGATGGGGCTGCACTTCATGGACGATGTTCCGTTCCGTACTGTCCTGATTCATGGGCTAGTCCGGGACGAGAAGGGGCAGAAGATGTCTAAGTCCAAGGGGAACGGACTCGATCCTCTGGACCTTGTTGCCGAGTTCGGGGCGGATGCGACTCGTCTGGCGATCTGTGCGGGCACGGGGCCGGGGCGGGATATCAAGCTTGGGCGCAAGCGCGTCGAGGAACATCGCGCGTTTGTCACGAAGCTTTGGAATGCCGCGCGTTTCCTTGAAATGAACGGCGCCACGCCGACGGAAGGATTAGACCCGGCAAGCGTCAAGAGCGCGCTTGGACGTTGGATCCTGACAGAAGCGAACGATGCCATCACAGAAGCTGGGCGGGCTCTGTCGGTCTATCGCTTCGATGAATATGCCAGTTGCTGTTATCGTTTCGTGTGGAGCCGCTTCTGTGACTGGTTCGTGGAATTCTCGAAGCCCGTCTTTGCGGCGGAAAACGAGGAAACTGCCGAACTGCGGACTGTCAGCGCGCATGTGCTGGGGCTGATCCTGCGGCTGATGCAGCCTGTCATTCCGTTCGTCACCGCGACGTTGTGGGAGGAACTCGGTTATCCGGGAGATTTTGAAGAAAGTCGCTGGCCGGAGATCATGACGGTTCACCAGGCGGACGAAGCCCGTGCGGAACTTGACTGGGTTATCCGCCTGATCGGTGACGTCCGGACAGTGCGCTCGGAAATGAACATTCCGCCGTCGCAGAAGGCACCGCTTCTCCTGCGTGATGCCGCACCGGAAAATCTGGAGCGTGCAAAGACGTGGGCCGAGGCCATTGGCCGTATGGCCCGTGTTTCCGAAGTTGGCATTGTTGGTGAAGATGCGCCGCGCAATGCCGCGCAGATCGTTCTGGATGAAGCGACCGTCTTTATTCCGCTGGAAGGTCTGATCGATCTCGATGCGGAGCGAGCGCGCCTTGCCAAGGAAGCAACGCGGATTGAGGGCGAGATCCTCAAGGTAACGCGCAAGCTGGACAATGCGGACTTCGTGGCCCGTGCCAAACCGGAAGTTGTGGAAGAAAACCGCGAACGTCTGTCGGCTTTCCAGAGTGATCTGGATCGCCTGAAGGCGGCTCTGGGGCGTCTTGCCTGATTTGAAAACGTCTGCTCGCCTTGGGGCAACCATTCTTGCTTTTGTAGCAGGGATGGCTGACGCCAGAGCGTTGCCGGAAGGGCGTAGCCTCGAGAATGCCGCTGTTGCTGGCGAGCATCTGGACGTTGCGGTCTTCCGCCCGGCTTCCTGCCAGATCCGGGCCATTCTGTTTGTCCTCGCCGGGAAAAACCGGAACAGCACGACATATCGCGACGACAGTATTCCGCTTGCCAGACACGAATGCAGTCTTGTGTTCGCGCCTGAATTTCCCGTATCGCGGTTCTCGACGCAGCAATATCAGCGCGGCGGCTTTCCCGCCTCATTACAGACGACACCTGCCGCTACTTACATGCGGCCGCTGGAACAATGGGCCCGCGCCATTTCCGGCGAACCACATGTCCCCATCATTCTGGTGGGGCATTCTGCCGGAGCGCAGTATCTGGAACGGGTGGAGGCCTATGCCCCGGGTGAGGAAATCATGACGGTGATCATGAATCCTTCCAGCTATGTCGAGCCGGAAACGGAAACCGCAGTTCCTTACGGGTTCCGCAACTGGCCGGAGGCCGCCAGCCTTCCAGACCTCAGGCGCTATCTTTCACGAAATATCGCGGTCATTCTTGGGGCGGAAGACACGGAAACGTCGTCTGCCACGGAACATATTCCTGCAGCGACAGAACAGGGTCGCAACCGCCTTGAACGCGGGCAATGGGCCTATGCTCAGGGCAGGGAACAGGCTGAAAAGCTCAATGTTCCCTTTGGCTGGACGATTACTCTCGTCCCGGCGACCGGCCATGTCGCGTCAAAGATGCTGGCGTCCGCTGAATTGCAGGAGGCCGTTGAGACAGCAATCAGATCCGCGTCTTTACGATGATCTGCGAGAGATCGCGGACGGCGCCATGGGCGGCACTCGTAGTCATTGCGGCGTAGGCCTGCAGGGCTTTCGAAACCACCCGCTCGCGGTTCGGTTTCCAAGCGTTTGCACCGCGTGCGTTCATGCGCTCGCGGCGGTCGGCAATGTCGGAATCCGAAACGGCGAGGTGCAGGCCGCGCTTGGGGATATCGATCTCGATGCGATCGCCGTCCTCGACCAGTCCGATCAGGCCACCCTCGGCGGCTTCGGGGGACATGTGACCGATGGACAGGCCCGAGCTTCCGCCTGAGAAGCGGCCATCCGTGATCAGGGCGCAGACTTTGCCGAGGCCTTTGGATTTCAGATAGCTCGTCGGGTAGAGCATTTCCTGCATGCCTGGTCCGCCCTTGGGGCCTTCGTAACGGATGACCACGACGTCTCCGGCTACGATGCGATTGCCAAGGATGGCCGCTACGGCATCGTCCTGACTTTCGAAGACGCGTGCCGTGCCCGTGAAGGTCAGGATGCTGGCTTCGACGCCGGCTGTTTTGACGATGGCGCCGTCTTCGGCAAGGTTGCCGTACAACACAGCCAGACCGCCATCCTGCGAGAAGGCATGCGCCTTGTCGCGCAGGACGCCGGCTTCGCGGTCCTGATCCAGTTCATGATAGCGGCTGGACTGTGAGAAGGCGTGGACGGTGCGGACATTGCCCGGCGCGGCCTTGAACATATGGGCGGCTTCTTCGTCTCCGTTCAGGATGTCCCATTTGTTCAGGGCGTCCCCGAGCGTCGGAGCGTGAACGGTGGGAACATCCGTGTGGATCAGTCCCGCGCGGTTCAGTTCACCCAGAATGGCCGGGATGCCGCCTGCGCGATGGACGTCTTCCATGTGCACGTCATTCTTGGCGGGAGCCACCTTGCAGAGGTTGGGGACGCCACGCGACAGGCGGTCGATGTCGTGCATATGAAAATCGACTTCGCCTTCGCGGGCCGCGGCCAGAAGATGCAGGACCGTGTTGGTCGAACCGCCCATGGCGATATCGAGCGTCATGGCGTTCTCGAAAGCGGCGCGCGTTGCGATGCTGCGGGGCAGGGCGGAGGCGTCGTCCTGTTCGTACCAGCGGCGTGCGAGTTCCACGATCTGGCGCCCGGCGCTCAGGAAGAGTTCACGGCGGTCGCTGTGGGTGGCGAGGAGCGAGCCGTTGCCGGGGAGGGACAGGCCCAGCGCCTCTGTCAGGCAGTTCATGGAATTGGCGGTGAACATGCCCGAGCAGGAACCGCAGGTCGGGCAGGCGGAGCGCTCGATCTGTTCGGACTCGCTGTCGGACACGTCCGGATTGGCGGCTGCGACCATGGAATCAATCAGGTCCAGCTTGCGCGTGACACCCGGACCATTGATCTTGCCGGCTTCCATCGGGCCGCCGGAGACGAACACGACGGGGATGTTCAGGCGCATGGACGCCATCAACATGCCCGGCGTGATCTTGTCGCAGTTGCTGATGCAGACAATGGCGTCAGCGCAATGTGCGTTGACCATGTATTCCACGGAATCTGCGATCAGCTCACGTGATGGCAGGGAATAGAGCATTCCGCCATGGCCCATCGCGATGCCGTCATCCACCGCGATCGTGTTGAATTCCTTGGCAATACCACCGACTTCCTCGATCGCGGACGCCACCAGACTGCCCATGTCCTTCAGATGAACATGGCCCGGTACGAACTGCGTGAACGAGTTGGCAATGGCAATGATGGGCTTGCCGAAGTCGCCGTCTTTCATGCCCGTCGCCCGCCAGAGGGCACGCGCGCCAGCCATGTTGCGGCCATGAGTGGTGGTGCGGGAACGGTAGGCAGGCATGGAACAGACTTTCATGACAGGAGAAGGCCCTGATCCATAGCGAATCAGACGCACAGAAGCCAGTGCGAGAAAGATTTGAAAACCCGGGGCGGCTCCCCTTGCCCGAAAGTCTCCGTCCGGTCCAAACTCGCAACAAAAATCAGGAGCATTTCGTGAGACGTCATTTTCTGAGCCTCGGCACAGCTCTGGCCGTAACCTGCCTGTGTGCAGCACAGGCCGCCGAACCCGCCACCAGCCCTTCGGTCACGCCTGACATGATCCAGACGGGCAGCGATATTCCCGCTCATGTCAATATGCCGATCGAGCAGCGCGATTATATCAAGCGCGACGTCATGATCCCGATGCGCGACGGCATCAAGCTGCATACCGTCATCGTCATCCCCAAGGGCGCGAAGAATGCCCCGATCCTGCTGACGCGCACCCCCTATCACGCCAGTGAGCGTGCAAACCGCGTTCCCGATGCCTCAACCATGCGCGCCATCCTGCCGCAGGGTGACGGTGTTTTCGTGGATGAGGGCTATATCCGCGTCTTTCAGGATGTCCGGGGCAAGTATGGCTCACAGGGCGACTATGTTATGACGCGGCCGCCGATCGGACCGCTGAACCCGACCAAAACGGACGATACGACCGACGCCTGGGACACGATCGACTGGCTGGTGAAGAACCTGCCCGAGAGCAACGGCCGCGTTGGTATGACGGGATCGTCCTATGAGGGCTGGACTGTCGTCATGGCGCTGCTCGATCCGCATCCGGCGCTGAAGGTTGCGGCTCCGGAAAGCCCGATGGTCGATGGCTGGATGGGCGATGACTGGTTCCACTATGGCGCTTTCCGCCAGCCGGGACTGGATTACTTCACGGCCCAGATGACGGAAGCCGGGTCTGGCCCGTCCATTCCGCGCCCCGACGCTGACGACTACACAACGTTCCTTGCTGACGTTTCCACTGGCAATTTCGCCACGAAGACGGGGCTGGACCAGTTCCCCTGGTGGCGTCGCATGAAGGCCCACCCTGCCTATGATGCCTTCTGGCAGGATCAGGCACTGGATCAGTTGATCGTGAAGAACCCTCTCAAGGTTCCGACAATCTGGGAGCAGGGCCTTTGGGATCAGGAGGACATGTGGGGAGCGATCCATTCCTGGATGAACCTCAAGGCGCATCATACGCAGGTACCGAACATCCTTGTTATGGGGCCGTGGCGCCATAGCGGCGTGAACTACGACGGCTCCACGCTTGGTCCGCTGCATTTCAATGGTGATACGGCACTGTGGTACCGCGCCAATGTCATGCGTCCGTTCTTTGATCACTATCTGAAGAACGCGCCCGATCCGCATCTGGATGAAGCCATCATCTACAATACCGGTGAGAACCACTGGGATCATTTCCGCAACTGGTTGAGCGACTGTGGCACGACCTGCATGCAGAAGGGCGAGCGCCTGTATCTCCAGCCGGGTCATGGGCTGGCCTTCAGGCGCACGCTGCCTGGAACGGACAGCTATGTTTCCGATCCGGCGCATCCGGTTCCCTTCGTCGAACGTCCCTATACGATGGGCGAAGATCCACGCTGGAAGGCCTGGCTCGTCACGGACCAGCGTTTTGCCGAAAGCCGCCCGGATGTCCTGACCTACGAGACGCCGGTGCTTGATGCTCCCGTTACGGTGTCCGGTGTGCCGACAGCTGATATTTTCGCCAGCACGACAGGAACGGATGCTGACTGGGTCGTCAAGATTATTGACGTCCAGCCCGGCCTGACGCCGGATGACCCGAAAATGGGCGGATATGAACTGCCAATGTCCATGGATATTTTCCGCGGGCGTTACCGGCAGAACTTCGCCCATCCGTCTGCCATTCCGGCGGGGCAGGTACAGGAATATCGCTTCACGCTTCCGGCGATGAACCATGTGTTCCAGAAGGGGCACCGGATCATGATCCAGATCCAGTCGAGCTGGTTCCCGCTTTATGACCGTAACCCGCAGACCTTCGTGCCGAACATCTTCGATGCCAAGGCTTCGGACTATCATATGGCGACCCAGACCATCCATCGCGGTGGCGATCATGCCAGTGCGATCTGGCTCCCGACTGTCGCGCCTGCTCAGTAATTCCGCCTGACACTCGTCAGACAGGCTCGGCCTTCCCATATGGGAAGGCCGTCCTTTTAACGGAGCATTATTATGACAACCCAGTCTTCCATTCTTCTTGGCGCAGGCTGCTTCTGGTGTGTCGAGGCCGTCTATACCGGTCTGCGCGGCATTATTTCGGCCGAGCCGGGCTATGCCGGTGGCTCCGTCGAAAACCCGAGCTATGAAGGCGTCTGCACCGGCCGGACAGGCCATGCGGAAGTCGTGAAAGTTGTGTTTGATCCGGCCGAGATCGGTCTCGAAGACGTCCTGCGCGTGTTTTTCACGACGCATGATCCCACGCAGCTCAACCGCCAGGGCAACGATGTCGGCACGCAGTACCGCTCCGTCATTTTCGCGGACGCTGCCCAGCAGGAAACAGCCCGCAGGGTGCGGGACGAGATCGCGGCCGAGGGCATCTGGCCTGATCCGATCGTGACGTCCATCGAAGGGCCAGCCCATTTCTGGCGGGCTGAGGAAAAGCATCACGATTACTTCGCCCGCAATCCGCAGACGGCGTATTGTGCGGCTGTCGTGGCCCCCAAAGTCGCCAAGGCCCGCAAGCTCTATCGGGACCGTCTGAAGCAGCCGGACTGAGGCGGCGCATGTGATGCTTTGTCGCGGAGCATTTTTCGGCTATCGTGACAAACAATGACAAAAACACCCGCATTTCCCCCGCTTCGTACCCGTCAGGTCCGCTACGACGCAGGCGTGGCCCTGCGCAAAACCGTCAAGCGCAGTAGCCACTCACTGTGGGTCCCGCCCGCAAAGCGCCCTGATCCGATCGGAATCCTGCTGGAGCAGGGGAAGAGCCGGATCGCAGATCTGCTGCCGATCCGTCACCAGCGCATGAAAGCCTCGCCCTTCGCCTTTCTGCGGGGGGCGGCGGCTGTCATGGCGTCGGATCTGTCCTTCACACCGAAGACCGGGCTACGGGTCCAGTCCTGCGGGGATTGTCATCTGGATAATTTCGGATGCTATCCCTCACCGGAAGGGATCCCGGTCTTCGACATCAACGATTTTGACGAGACCGCGCCTGCGACGTTCGAGTGGGATCTCAAACGTCTGGCCACCAGCCTTGTGCTAGCCGGGCGCGAGGCCTCTTTGTCCGAGAAGAACTGCTGCCGTCTGGCTGTGTCGGCGGTGCGGCATTATGTCGATGAAATTGCCCGTCTGTCGGAACTGCCACCGCTTCAGGCGTGGAACGAGCGCATTGATCTGCGTGCAGTTATCGACGGGATTGTCGACGACAAGATCCGCTCGGGCATGATGGAAAAGATCCAGTCCGAGTTGGGGGCCATTTCCGGTCATTTCGGCATGATCGACCCGAAATCCGCCGGACGCCTGAAGGAACATCCCCCTTTCGTTACGCGCCTGCCGCAGCACAACGATATCGTCCGTGGTGCCTTTGCGCGCTATGTCAGCGATCTGCCGCCTGAGCGCAGGATCGTCTTGGAGCGCTATGCCCTGCAGGACGTGCTGTTCAAGGTCGTCGGCATTGGCAGTGTCGGGACGTTCTGTGCGCTCGGACTGTTCACGACAGCCGATAACGAGCCCCTGATCCTACAGATCAAGGAGGCCCAGACCTCCGTTCTCGAACCCTTCCAGGGTGCTGTGGACCTGCCCAATCACGGAGAGCGGGTCGTGACCGGGCAGCGCATCATGCAGGCCAGTTCGGATACATTTCTCGGCTGGACGCATACGACCGGCAAACGCACGACGGCCCAGACGGGGCGCAAGGCCGGTGGTGGCCGGGACTTCTATGTCCGTCAGACCAAGGATGTCCGTCTGGCCATGATTGGCGAGAAAATCGAAGACGGACTTCTGCCGGAATATGCCGCGCTCTGTGGGCGGACCCTCGGACGCTCACATGGCCGTTCCGCCGATCTGCCCCTACTGGCCGGTTATCTCGGGAAAGGCCATTCCTTCGCCCGGGCCATTGCCGATTTTGCGGTGCTCTATGCCGATCAGAGCGAAAAGGACTGGAAGGCCTTCACGCAGGCCATCGCGGACAAGCGAGTCTGCTGCGCCTGACGCGGGCAGCTTATTCCTCGTTCTCCAGATGGAAGCGGTCGGACTCCTCGTCGTAGTCGAAGAGTTCCGCGTAGCGGGCCCAGCCGATGGCCGTGGTGAGGGTCTGGCGTGCATAGTCGGGCGACATGCTCTCCTCCATAGCCTTGCGGAAGCGGGCAGCGTCCACGACATGGCTTGAACGCTCGTCCAGCGTCCCGCGGATGGAGCGGAGCAAGGGAAGATGATGCAGGAGCGCTGTTCGCATCAGGTCCTTGCGGGTGTCGGAATCGCCCTCAACGAAGGCCTGACCGTCGGGCGTGAGGAGGATATCGCCATCTTCCAGCTCTGCCAGATCCAGTAACTGCAACGATTCACCGAGCGGGAGAAGATCATCGAGCGTCATCTGAAGTCGCTGCGCAAGCTCCGGCAGATCAGCCCGGCCTGAGAGCGGCTCGCTCCCCAGAACTTCCATCAGCCCGACCAGAACTTCAACTGCAAGATCAGGCAACACGATCGAAAACGGTGGAAGGGTCATGCCCGCAGCAGAGGAAGGCTGAACCGGGTCCGCTTCAGACACGATGGGTGCACGACGTGTCATGAGCGAATAGATCTGGTCCACGAAGCGCCGGAAATCCTCATCGTCGCGGTTGCGCGGATGGGGGAAGGGCACCGCGATCTCATGGGTCACGCGGCCCGGACTGGACGAAAAGATGAGAATGCGGTCACACATCAGGACTGCTTCCTCAATCCCGTGCGTGGCTAGAAGCATGGCCTTGAGGGGCAGGCGTTTTTCATCCCACAGCTCGATCAGATCGGTCCGCAAATTCTCCGCACTCAGGACATCCAGCGCCGAGAAGGGCTCATCCAGCAGAAGCAGGGACGGCTGAAGCGCCAGCGCGCGGGCGAAGGAGACACGCTGGCTGAGCGCTTCGGACAGCTCCTTGGGGTACGCGTTTTCGTAGCCCTCAAGACCCATGACCTCGATGGCGGCGTCTGTCATGGTCTCGCGTTCGGCACGAGGCAGGCGGCGCATCTCCAGCCCGAGAGAGACATTCTGCCGCAGCGTCAGCCAGGGAAAGAGCGCGCCAGACTGAAAAACCGTCGCGACACCATCCAGCGGGCCGGTTACAGGAGCCCCCTGCCAGAGGACCTGCCCCGACATCGGAGGTGTCAGCCCGGCCATGATCCGCAGCAGCGAGGATTTTCCAGACCCGGACCGCCCGAGCAGACCCAGGATTTCACCCGTGCGCACATCGAAGCTGACATGATCCAGCACAACCAGATCCGTGCTGCTTTCCTTGAGATAGGTCTGGCGACATTCGCGAAGGGATAGAAGCGATTTCATGGGTCTGTGAATTTCAGCCTGAGGTTCAGATCGTATATTTTTGGGCCGCATTGACGGCGAGAGGCTGTAGAACCAGTCGATCCAGCAGCATGGACAGAAGCGTCAGGAGCATCAGGGCAAGGATCTGCGCACCTAAAGCCCCACCGAGGACCTCGGAGAGCAGAACCGCCCCGAGCCCGCTGTCAGACGGCACGAACGCCTCCGCCACCATTACGGCATTCCAGACCGGAACCACGGCTGTCAGAAGGCCGCCACAGAGTTCCGGCGCAATGGCAGGAAGCAAAAGACGCCGCCACAGCAGAACACCGCGCAGACGTAATCCGGCAGACACCTGACGCAGGCCTGAAGGGATGGCCTTTGCTGCATCGAGAACAACGATTCCGACCAGCCAGTGCGCTCCCAGAAAAAGCAGTATGGCCGCGGAATTCAGTCCCAGTTTCCTGCAAAGTGGATAGAGCAGAAGGGCCGGAAAGAGCCCACACGCCGCCACGGCAGCCCGACATGGATTGCGGAATGCAGGTTTGCGCTCACTGATCAGAAGACCCAGCGGAACCCACACCAGAACACACAGGACCAGCGTCCCGCAGACATGCGAAAGGGTCAGTACGCTTTCAGCAAGATCCGACGGAAGCAGCCGTAACAGACCCGCGTGATAGATCGCGTACATGAGCAAAAGTAGCGAAATTATCGGCAGGAGAGCATCGGGAAACTCCCGAAGCACCACCGCATCTTTTTCAGGAAGAATGGTGCGGGGGCGTCCAAGACGCCAGTTCCCTATCCAGGTAAGCGCACGCCCCACAGCTCCGCTGAGCCAGAGCATCGGTTTCGTCCGCCGCCAGAATGTCAGCAGCCAGGATTGCGGCCGGACGCGCTCTTCGAAAGGGCCCTCTGGGCGATAACGCTGCGCCCAGCCTACCATCGGTCGAAGCACTGCCTGATCGATCACGAGAATCAGAAAAAGAATAATCAGAGAAACTTCGATGATCCGGAGTGGATGGTGATCGAGCATGGCTCTCAGAGCCGCTGCACCGCATCCCCCAGTGGTCTGATGGCTCATCAGCATCATAAGACCTTCCGCAGCCAGAAGTCGCACCCAGAAGGCAGGCATGGCCTGCATGGCTCTGAACGTCGTCAGCGGCACGGCAACAGGAATGTGCAACCGCCAGAAACGCTGCCAGCCTGTCATGCGCAGGCCCGTCGCCACTTCATCAAGCGCAGACGGAAGCGTGTCCTCGGCATCCAGAACGGCTGTCACGATCCGCCAGATCATACTCGATGCCGCAACCAGCATAATCGTCAGGGAAGGCGGGAAAACAGCCCCCAGAATGCCAATCAGTCCAAGACCGGGCACGGCGCGGGCAACTGAAAGGGCAGGGATCAGAAATATTCGAAAACGCGGCCACTGACAGGCCGCACCCGACAGGAGCAGAGAGGCTCCGACGACGATCATCAGCGACAGAGCGATATGCAGGAGTGTCAGCGCAGCGGCTTCCCATAAAGGAGACGCGACACCTGCTGGCACGGCAGACAGGACAGGCGCAACGGATCCACGATGCGCGACAAACAGGGCGAACGCTGTTGCGCAGAACAGAATCGAAAGTTCGATACCGCTCATGCGCTGACGCCAGCGATGCATGATCCGCAGGGGCATGGCCATCGGGCTGCCCGTCATGATGACGTCTGTCCTCGTTCCTGATGGAAAGCAGAGGTTAGAAAGAGACGTCTGGAAGGCTCAAGTGTTTTCTGCATCTCACCGGCCGGATCAGTGGCCGGTGCTGCCAAAGCCGCCTTGGCCACGGACCGTCTCGTCCAGCGTTTCGACTTCGGCCCAGCGCAGGCGCGAAACCGGGGCCAGCACGCCCTGTGCGATCCGGGTGCCACGCTCGACGGTGAACGGCTCGGTACCAGCGTTCATGACGATGATGCGGAGTTCGCCACGATAATCCTCGTCGATGGTGCCGGGGGAATTAGGCAGCGTGATGCCGTGCTTGAGTGCCAGACCGGACCGCGGGCGCACCTGAAGCTCGTAAGCGGGCGGCAGGGCAATGCACAGGCCGGTCGGCACCAGAACGCGCTCACCCGGAGCGATCGTCATGGGGGCGTCCACAGCGGCCAGAAAATCGAATCCTGCGGCACCAGTAGTGGCATAGGCGGGAAGGGGAAGGCCTTCGGAATGAGGCAGGCGCGTGATGCGCACATCAATCAGGTCTGTCGTCATGACACCTGTCTTATCGCGGATTGCGATCCCTATGAAGATGGATCAGCGAAGAACGCTGCAATCCTCTGCACAAGCTGCTCCGCGACGTCCGTCTTGTCCATTTCCGGCCAGTTCTGAACGCCAGTGTCGTCAATCAGGCTGACAGTGTTGCGCATGGCGCCGAACACGCCCTGTCGCACATCATTGGCCACAAGCCAGTCGCACCCTTTGCGCAGACGCTTGGCCTGGGCGTTGTCCAGAACGTCGTCCGTTTCGGCAGCAAAGCCTACGACAAGGGGGGGGCGTTGAGGCAGACGGCAGATGGTCGCCAGAATGTCCGGGTTTTCCATCAGTTCAAGCGTGGGCGGCCCATCACCGGTTTTCTTGATCTTGCCAGGGGCGATGTCTTTTGCGCGCCAGTCGCTGACAGCCGCTGTGCAGATTGCGGCATCGGCCGGCAGAGCGGCTTCACAGGCGGCAAGCATGTCGCGCGCCGTCTGAATCGGGATACGGTGTACGCCCTCGGGGACAGGGATCGAAACCGGACCGCTGACCAGCGTGACTTCCGCACCGCGCTTCGCCAGAGCCGCCGCGATGGCGTAGCCCTGCCGGCCTGAAGAATTGTTCGACAGGAAACGCACGGGATCGAGCGGCTCGACAGTTGGGCCCGCCGTCACCAGAATGTGACGTCCGGCCAAGGAATGGTCCGGTGTCAGAAGACGCAGAATCGCATCGCGGATCACCGGAGGCTCGCTCAGACGTCCGGCACCGACTTCGCCACAGGCCATACTGCCCACATCTGGTCCGACGACGGAGACGCCACGCGCCTCAAGCAGTTTCAGGTTGGCCTGCGTGGCGGGATGTTCCCACATTCGCACATTCATGGCCGGGGCCAGCAGAATGGGGGACGTGGTCGCGAGCAGCAACGTGGTCGCCAGATCATCCGCCAACCCATGAGCCATGCGCGCCATGATGTTGGCTGTGGCGGGGCAGACAAGCACCAGATCCGCGCTGCGGGCCAAAGCGATATGGCCGATTTCACTTTCCTGCGTGGGTTCGAACAGCGCGTCGTGCACACGTTCGCCCGCCAGCGTTTCAAGGCTGAGCGGCGTGACGAAAGCCTTTGCCGCTTCGGTCATGACGGGCGTGACGGCAATGCCCTCAGCCCGCAGCAGGCGCACCAGTTCAAGCACCCGGAACGCTGCGATCCCTCCCGAGACGATCAGCAGGACGCGGCGCATGGTTTTACAGACGCCAGCCGGAATGGATGGCGGCGATGCCACCGGACAGGTTGCGATACTGGACCTGTTCCAGCCCGGCATCGCGCATCATCTGGGCCAGCGTTTCCTGATCGGGGAACATGCGGATGCTTTCGGCGAGATACTGGTAGCTCTCAGAGTCCTTGGCAATGATCTGTCCCATCTTGGGCAGCACCTGAAAGGACCACAGGTCGTAAACCGGAGCGAGGGCTGCGATTTCGACCTGCGAGAATTCGAGACAGAAGAAGCGCCCACCCGGCTTGAGGACGCGTCGTGCCTCGCGCAGCACGGCCGACTTGTCCGTGCAGTTGCGCAAGCCAAAGGCAATCGTCACGCGATCAACAGAGCAGTCCGGCAGGGGGATGGCTTCCGCGTCCACGACGCAGACCTCGATCTTGCCGATCAGTCCGGCCTTGATGGCGCGGTCACGGCCGACGGACAGCATGGCGGCATTGATGTCGGACAGGATGGCGGGGCCACCACCGGCACGCAGCCAGCCGAACGTGATGTCGCCCGTACCGCCCGCCAGATCCAGCAGCTTCATGTTGGGGCGCGGATTGAGCATCCCAACGAAAATGCGCTTCCAGACGCGGTGAATTCCCAGCGACATCACGTCATTCATGATGTCGTATTTCCCGGCGACGCTCTCGAACACCTCCCGGACCATCGTCTTTTTCTGGCCACGCGGGACGTTGCGGTAGCCGAAATCGATGGTGTCCTCGGCTTGTGCGGAGGACTGGAAGGGCGAGGCGTTGTGTTCTGCGCTATCGGTCATGGGCCAATCGATATATCTTTGCGCCCACCCATGCCAGAGCTTCCAGAAGTCGAAACCGTCATGCGCGGGTTTCGTGATGCCTTTGAAGGGCATCGAATCAGCCATGTTTCCGTCAACCGCCCGGACCTTCGATGGCCGTTTCCCGCAGATCTGCGGGAGAAGCTGGAAGGCCGGCGCGTTCTCTCGTTCCGCAGGCGCGCGAAGTATATTCTCATGCGCCTTGAAGGCGGGTGGAGCATGCTACTGCATCTGGGGATGTCGGGCCGACTCACGATCGGCCGGGCGCGGACGAATGCGACTCCACCGGCGCACGAGCATCTGGTTCTGGAGACGGAAAGCGGTGCGCGGGCAGGGTTGGTCGATCCCCGGCGCTTCGGGATGGTTGATCTGGTTCCTACTTCTGAGGAGGACAGTCACCGTCTCCTGGCCCATCTGGGCATGGAGCCTCTTTCGGACGTCATGAATGGGCCGGCACTGGCAGATCTGTTCCGGGACCGTCGTACGCCGATAAAATCTGCGCTCCTCGACCAGAAGCTGATTGCAGGTCTGGGAAATATCTATGTGTGTGAGGCGCTGTTCCGCTGCGGCATTCATCCCGAGCGACAGGCTCTTACCCTTACGAAAGAAGACAGCTCCGCCCTTGCGGAAGCCATCTCGCAAATTCTGGAACAGGCCATCGCCTCTGGAGGATCGTCCCTGCGCGACTACGTGCAGGCTGACGGTACCAAAGGCGGGTTTCAGGCCTTGCACCTCGTTTATGGACGGGAAGGGGCTCCATGCCCCAATTGTGGAGAAGCCAGCCCGATCCGGCGCATCACGCAGTCGGGCCGTTCGACGTTCTTCTGCCCGGCCTGTCAGAAATGATCGCGGTCCGGAAAGATGCCCCCATCCTGTGTAAAATGTGCAAAACGCTTGACGGGACCCGCCAGAGCGGAGTAGAGGGCGCCAACCATTTACGCGACCAAAACGCAAACTGAACCGAAAGATCCATGGCAAACACAGCTTCTGCCCGCAAGCGTATCCGTCAGAACGAACGTCGCCGTGAGCGCAACGTTGCCCGCATGTCCCGTATGCGCACGTTCATCAAGAAGATCGAACTCGCCATCCAGTCCGGTGACAAGTCCGCTGCTGCCGAAGCCTTCAAGGTTGCACAGCCGGAAATGCAGCGCGCAGCTGGCAAGGGCGTGATTGCCAAGAACACGGTCAGCCGCAAGCTGTCCCGTCTGTCCGCTCGCGTGAAGGCTCTGGCAACCGCCTGAGCTTCACCTTCGGGTTGGAACTGAAGAACGCGCTCCCCTCCGGGAGCGCGTTCTTTTTTGACTGCATCCCAGATCTTTTCCCCGAGTGTCTGACCTTGGGTTGCTTATGGGGAACACCCTCATGACATCCCGCTGAACCCTTCGTGTTCCAGCTTGCTTCGGGCAGAGCGGGCGCCTATCCTGAGCGTTCGACAAAAAAGTATCGGATGCCTGGCTCTCCGGAAATTCGCCAGCTTTTCTGCTGCAGATTTCTGTCGAGAGCACAATCGCCCTGCGCGCAGGGAACCACAACTGACGCCCGTCTCGTGCGGGAATGGATATGAAAGGGGGTACAATGGTGGAAAACGCTCAGTATCTGGACGCCAGCGCCTCCGCCCCCGGTTCGACGACACCGCTTGAGACCGCCTGGGTCCGCGTTCGTGAGAAACTGAAGAGTGAGGTCGGCGAGGTCGAATACCGGACATGGCTCCGGCAGATCGTTCTGGGGCCACTCGACGAAGATGAACTGACTCTCTATCTGCCCACGCGATTCCTGCGTGACTGGGTCCGCAGTCAGTATGAGGAGCGTCTTCAGACGCTCTGGCGTACCGAGCGCGAAGACATCAAAGGCGTGGAGCTTCAGGTCAAGCGCGGCCTTCCTGAAGTCTCGATGGGGGATGCTGACGACGCTGGCGAAGAAACCGGTTCTTCCGCGGATATCGTGCCGCAAAGCGCTCCGCCTGAAAATCGCAGCGATCTGGCCGTACCGCTTGATCCGCGTTTCACGTTTGACACGTTCATCGTCGGCAAGCCGAACGAGTTCGCTTATGCCTGCGCACGCCGCGTCGCCGAAAAGCCTTCAAGCCCCGGCTTCAATCCGCTGTTCTTGTATGGCGGCGTGGGGCTCGGCAAGACGCATCTGATGCATGCCATCGGCACGGAACTGACCCGGACCGGCAAGGTCTCCGTAGCCTATATGTCCGCGGAAAAGTTCATGTACCGCTTCATCGCGGCGATCCGTTCGCAGTCCACGATGGAGTTCAAGGAACAGCTCCGTTCCGTTGACGTGCTGATGATCGACGATCTGCAGTTCCTGATCGGCAAGGACAACACGCAGGAAGAATTCTTCCATACGTTCAATGCCCTCGTCGATGCTGGGCGCCAGATCATTGTCAGCGCCGACAAGAGTCCTTCTGACCTGTCAGGCCTTGAAGACCGTCTGCGGACCCGTCTGGGCTGCGGTATGGTCGCAGATATCCATGCCACGACCTTCGAGCTGCGTATTTCCATTCTGGAAGCCAAGGCCAAGGCGTCCGGCACGCATGTTCCATCCAAGGTGCTGGAATATCTCGCCCACAAGATCACGACCAATGTCCGTGAACTTGAAGGCGCGCTCAACCGCCTGATTGCCCATGCAGATCTCGTTGGTCGCCCCGTGACGCTCGATACGACGCAGGATGTTCTCAAGGACATGCTGAAGGCCCATGATCGCCGCGTCACGATCGAGGAAATCCAGCGCAAGGTTTCCGAGCACTGGAACATCCGCCTAACGGATATGTCCTCCGCCCGCCGTGCCCGGGCTGTCGCACGGCCGCGTCAGGTGGCCATGTATCTGGCCAAGCAGCTCACCAGCCGCTCTCTTCCTGAAATCGGACGCAAGTTCGGCAACCGCGACCACACGACCGTCATGCACGCCGTCAACCGCGTCACCGAACTGATGGACCAGGATGCGTCCTTCGCCGAGGACGTGGAACTGCTGCGCCGGATGCTGGAAGGCTGACCGGGCAGGACCTCCGATCCCTCTCTTTCCCGAGGGGCGGGAGTCTGCTAGGTTCTCTCAATTAATTCAAGATCTTCGCCGAGGCTCGGAATGAAATTCAAGGTTGACCGTACCCTGCTGCAACGGGCTCTGGCGCATATTCATGGCGTTGCGGAAAAGCGGAATACCATTCCCATTCTGGCCAACGTTTTGATGACCTATCAGGATGACGTCCTGCGCCTGACAGCGACAGATATGGAAATCGCAGTGGTGGAAGACGTTCCCGCGACTGGCGAGCGTTCCGGCTCCACGACCGTTCCGGCGGCCGTGCTCTTTGAGATCGTCCGCAAACTGCCCGATGGCGTTGCCCTTGAGTTCGATCATCAGGACAGCGAAGCACCGCTCGCCCTGCGGGCCGGTCGCTACGCCACCAGTCTGAACGTGCTGCCGGTCGATGATTTCCCGGCCATGGTCGCGGGTGACCTGCCGCATCGCTTCACTATCCCAGCCGCGACACTTCGTGGGCTGATTGACCGCACCAAATTCGCCATCTCCAACGAAGAAACCCGCTATTACCTGAACGGCATCTATCTGCACGTCGCAGAAAATGGGGCCACCCCGATGCTGCGCGCTGTTGCGACGGATGGCCATCGTCTGGCACGCGTTGAAACGGATGTGCCTGAAGGCGCGCGCGGCATGCCGGGCGTCATCATCCCGCGAAAGACCATCAACGAACTGCGCAAGCTGCTCGATGAAGGGGCAGCCGATCTGGAAGTGTCCCTGTCTGACACCCGCATCCAGTTCCAGGCGGGTCCGGTTCTGCTGACGTCCAAGCTGATCGATGGAACCTTCCCGGAATACGAGCGCGTTATTCCCAAGGGCAATGATCGCATTCTGCGTGTCGGCAAGCGTGACTTCGCAGCAGCCGTCGGTCGCGTTGCAGCGATCAGTCAGGAGCGTTCGCGCCCGGTCAAGCTGTCGGTGACGCAGAACATGCTGAACCTGTCCGCTACCAGTCCTGATCAGGGTGTGGCCCACGAGGAACTGGACGAAAATGCCGTCTCCTACGATGCCGCACCAATCGAAATCGGCTTTCAGGCGCGCTACCTGACCGACATCACAGACCAGATCGACGTGGAAGTGGAATTCGCATTTTCCGACAGCTCTGCGCCTACCATCGTCCGTGACACGGCGTCGCCTTCGGCGCTGTATGTCCTGATGCCCATGCGGGTCTGAACACGAGCCCAGATTGAAACTGACCCGGCTCGCGCTGACGGATTTCCGGAACTACACCCATACTGTCTGGAGCCCGGATGCTTCCATTCTGGTTCTGACAGGGGAGAACGGTTCTGGAAAAACCAATCTGCTCGAAGCCGTCTCCCTGCTGGCGCCCGGACGGGGGCTGCGCGGGGCCGCTCTTCCTGCGCTCTGCCGCACAGGAGCCGAGCGGTGGGGCGTTGCGGCGACGCTCCAATCCGGACTGGACGAATTCCGGATCGGCACAGGCAGCGACCTGACCGAAAAACAGCGCCGTACCTTTCGCCTTGATGGTGAAAACATCCGCTCGCAGGCCGCAATCAGCCAGAAGTTTTCCTGCGTCTGGCTGACCCCGCAAATGGATCGGCTTTTTCAGGAAGGCTCCAGCGGCCGACGGCGGTTTCTGGATCGGCTGGTCATGGCGCTGTCCCCCGATCACGGACGTCAGATTGCGGCGCATGACCGCTCGGTTGCCAGCCGGAACAGGGTCCTTTCCGAACGCCCCACTGAAGCAGCATGGCTTTCTTCCATCGAAGATTCCATTGGCCGCCACGCGGTTGCGGCCTCCGCAGCGCGCCTTGCACTCATTGAGAGCATGAACGCCCATCCTTTTGAGAATACTGGATTTTCAGCCAGCACATTGCATCTGGACTGCGCGATCGCCAGCCGCCTCGCAACTCAGCCGGCACTGGACGTTGAAGACTGGATCAGAAGCAGCCTGCAACAGGCCCGGGCCGAAGACAGGCAACGCTCCACGACATCCATCGGGGCACACCGGGCTGATTTTACGCTCTCGGATACCGCAACAGGACGCACCGCCGAGCTTTCAAGCAGCGGGCAGCAGAAAATCATGCTGACCGGCACAATCCTGTCCCATGCCCGCCTCATGACACAGGAGCGGGGGCAGGCCCCGGCGATCCTGCTTGACGAACCCCTGCTGCATCTGGACGAAACGCGACGCCGCGCCCTGCTCGAAAGCCTTGAGGGATTACGGGCACCGATCCTGATTACGGGTACGGATGCCGAAGCCTTTGCGCCAATAGCAGGCCGTGCACAGTTTTTTAGCGTCAGGGATGGCACCATATCGCCGTCCTGACATCCCGCCGCCGCTGGCCTAAACGGACGGCAGGGGCTATACTGATCCAACAGTTTTTCAGAGTACCACGGAGACCGTCACGCGCATGTCAGACACCCAGAACCAGCCCGAGATTCCAAGCGTAGACGGTGACGATTATGGCGCGTCCTCCATCTCGGTACTCAAGGGCCTGGATGCCGTCCGCAAGCGTCCGGGCATGTATATCGGCGATACGGACGATGGTTCGGGCCTGCATCACATGGTCTTTGAGATCATCGATAACGCGGTCGATGAAGCCCAGGCTGGCCATGCGACATATTGCATTCTGACACTGAACGGAGACGGTTCGGTCTCCGTACGGGATGACGGGCGAGGCATTCCGACCGATCTGCACCCTGAAGAGGGCATCAGCGCGGCTGAGGTTGTGCTGACCAAACTCCATGCTGGTGGCAAGTTCAACCAGAATTCCTACAAGGTTTCCGGCGGTCTGCATGGCGTGGGCGCGGCTGTGGTGAACGCGCTGTCCGAATGGATGGAAGTTCTCATCTGGCGAAATGGTCTGGAGCACAAGATCCGCTTCCAGCATGGCGAGCGCGACGAAGCCCTGCATGTCATTGGCCCATCCACCGAGGACCGTGGCACGCTGGTCACGTTCAAGCCGAGCAAGCAGACCTTCACGAAGGTCGATTTCGATCTTTCCATCCTTGAGCGTCGCGTCCGCGAGTTGGCGTTCCTGAACTCGGGGATGCTGATCGTCCTGCGCGATGAACGTCATGCTGAGCCGAAAGAGCTGCGTTTCCACTATGATGGTGGCCTGAGCGCATTCGCCCAATGGCTTGATTCTTCAAAAACTTCCATCGTTACGCCGCCAATCATCGGCGAGATCGACAACCCGGAAAGCGGCATCCGCGTCGAGTTCGCTCTGACCTGGAACGACAGCTATCACGAGACGATGCTGTGCTTCACCAACAACATTCCCCAGCGCGATGGCGGCACACATCTGGCAGGTTTCCGTCAGGCCCTGACGCGCGTTGTCGGCAAGTATGCCGAGGGTGTAGCCAAGCGTGAGGCCGGATCGCTGACAGGCGAGGACATGCGTGAAGGCATGACGGCTGTCCTGTCCGTGAAGGTTCCGGATCCCAAGTTCTCGTCCCAGACAAAGGACAAGCTCGTCTCGTCTGAAGTCCAACCTGTCGTGCACGCTGCCGCGTCCGATGCGATTTCTCACTGGTTTGAGACGCATCCCAAGGAAGCCAAGGCGATTGTCGCCAAGATTATTGATGCCGCCAGTGCTCGTGAAGCAGCGCGCCGTGCGCGTGAGCTGACGCGCCGCAAGGGTGTGCTCGATGTCTCGTCCCTTCCGGGCAAGCTTGCAGACTGCCAGGAACGCGATGCGTCCAAGGCTGAAATCTTCATCGTCGAGGGTGACTCCGCAGGCGGCACGGCCAAGCAGGGCCGGGACCGTCGCTTTCAAGCCATTCTTCCGCTGCGTGGCAAGATCCTGAACGTCGAGCGCGCCCGTTTCGACCGGATGCTGGGGTCGGCTGAAATTGGCACGTTAATTACGGCTCTCGGCACCGGCATTGGGCGCGGGGAAGTCGATCAGGGTGGTTTCTCGGCCGAAAAGCTGCGCTACCACAAGATCGTCATCATGACGGATGCTGACGTTGACGGCTCGCATATCCGCACGCTGCTGCTGACATTCTTCTTCCGTCAGATGCCGGAGCTGATCGAGCAGGGCTATCTCTACATTGCCCAGCCGCCGCTTTATCGCGCCAAGCGCGGTCAGGAAGAGCGTTATCTCAAGGATGACGCCGCGCTTGAGCAGTATCTGCTGGACAAGGCGTTGTCGAATGCAACCCTGCGCTTTGCGGATAGCCGTGAACTGACGGGCGAGGTTCTGGCCGAAGAAATTACGTTCATGTCTGCTGCGGCCCGTCGCCTGCAGAGCATTGCCTCCAAGGTTCCTGTCTGGGTTATGGAGCAGGCTGCCATTTCGGGTGTTCTGGACAGCAATATCGCTGTTGCGACATCGCGGATGGCGGAGTTCCAGCAGCGTCTTGATGGCGCTTCGCTGCCAAACGAGCGCGGCTGGAAAGTCTCGATTTCAGAGACCGGTCTGGAATGTGCCCGTTCGGTCCGTGGCGTGGGTGAGGTCTACCGGATCGAGCCGTCGCTTCTTCGTTCAGCGGAAGCCCGCTGGCTGGTGTCGGAACGGGAGCGTCTGGCCCGCGATTTCGCAAAGCCTGTCACCCTTACGCTCGATCCCACCGCCTACGAGCTGTTCGGACCAGCCGCCGTCATGGAGCGCATCCTGCTTCAGGGACGTCGTGGTCTGACGATCAACCGCTTCAAGGGCCTTGGGGAGATGAACGACGAGCAGCTCTGGCATACCACGCTCGATCCTTCGACCCGCACCCTGTTGCAGGTCCGGATCGGGGACGTGGAAGATGCCGGACAGGTATTCTCGACGCTGATGGGCGACGTCGTGGAGCCCCGCAGGGACTTCATCGTCGGCAATGCCCTGAAAGTCGCGAATCTTGACGTTTAAGGCTTTCGCAGCGGGTGCGGCCCTTGCCCTGCTGGCCGGACTGGGCTGCGGCTCGGCTCGCGCTGACGGACAGGTGAATGCGGCTTACGCAGTCTATATCAAGGGCTTCCACGTCCTGAACGCTCAGGCGTCTTATCAGCTCCAACCCTGGGGCTATGGCGGAAGCACGCAGATCAAGCCTGCCGGTCTGATCAGCTGGTTCGTGACCATGGATGTGACATCGCGCGTTCAGGGGCAGTTTACCCCTGACGGCAATGTGCAGCCTGTCCTGTTTGACAGTGGGGGCATCTCCCGTGGCAAGCATCGGCATGTCCGCCTCGAGTTCTCGAATGACACCCCCAAGGTTGTGGACCTTCAACCGCCGGAAACTGACCGTGAACCGATCCCCGACAGTTCCCTGCCACATACCGTCGATACCCTGAGCGGCATGGCACATCTGCTGCATTCCCTGACAACGACGGGGAAATGCAACGGATCACAGATCGTTTTTGATGGCATCCGTTTGAGCGAAATGGTCGTGCATGGCCCCACCATGGCGGACATCCCGCAGGGACAGGATGAAGCTTACTCCGGTCAGGCCATGCGATGTGATTTCGTGGGTCGCCAGCTTGCCGGCTTCGTGAAAGATTCCCCGAACAGGGAAAAGCTGGCATCTCCCCAGCCGGGAGAAGTCTGGTTCAGAAAGATCGATGGTCTGGGGCTGGTCCCCGTGCGGATCGAGTTTAATCATCCAAAACTTGGGCACGTCATGGTCGTCATGCAGCATGCCGTAACGCCCTGAACAGGGCTTTAGATCGTCTTGCAATAATCGGCAATTCGAAGTGATGAAACAGTCTGCGGGCTCCGTTTGACGCGGGCCTGCGGTTTGGATACCCCGGGCGGGACATGACCGACACAACCCATCGCACCACTGCCATCATTCTTGCCGCGGGCCTTGGCACGCGCATGAAGTCCAGCCTGCCAAAGGCGCTGCATCGTCTGGGCAACCAGCCAATGATCAACCATCTCATCACAACCGCCAGGCAGGTCTTTGATGATGTGGTCGTAGTGACAGGCCCGGACATGCCGGAGCTTGAAAAGGCTGTCCATCCGTTCAAAACAGTCACGCAGACCGAGCGGCTTGGTACGGCACATGCCGCCAATACGGCACGGGATCTGTTCGGGATCGGCGATGTGGCCATCCTGTACGCTGACAATCCGCTCATCACGGCTGAGACAATGCGACGTCTGCTGGAAGCGAGAAGAGAAGGTGCCAGTCTGGCACTTCTGGGAATGCGGCCAGCGGAACCGGGACGGTATGGCCGGATTGTCGAAGACCAGGGCAGGGTCGTGAAAATCGTCGAGTTCAAGGACACTACGGAAGAAGAGCGCCAGATTACGCTCTGCAACGCAGGTGTCATGTGCGCAGGCGCGAACGACTTCCGGGCCTGGCTCGCAAATGTGCGTCCTGATAACGCACAGAGTGAGTATTATCTGACAGATGTCGTCGAAATGGCCGCGAAAACCGGTCCCGTCATTTGTGTGGAAGCGTCTGAAGCCGAGCTGGCAGGCATCAATTCCCGTTCCGAGCTGGCACGCGCTGAGGCAACTCTTCAAACGCGCCTTCGAAACGCAGCCATGGACGCAGGTGTGACACTCGTTGCGCCAGAAACCATTTTCTTTAGCACTGACACCGTTATCGAAGCGGATGTGACGATCGAGCCAAATGTTTTCTTCGGCCCCGGCGTCAGGGTCCGTTCCGGTGCCCTCATTCGTGCCTTTTCCCATCTGGAAGGCTGCGAAGTCGGCGAAGGCGCAATGATTGGCCCTTATGCCCGCCTGCGCCTCGGAACGCTCTGCGCCGCACACACGCATGTCGGCAATTTTGTCGAACTCAAGAATGTGGAGCTGGGCGAGGGCGCAAAGGCCAATCATCTGACCTATCTTGGTGACGCCTCCATCGGGAACGGCACGAATGTCGGAGCAGGAACGATCACCTGCAACTATGATGGCGTGTTCAAGCACCGCACCATAATCGGCGAGCGCGTTTTTGTTGGCTCGGATGCCATTCTCGTGGCTCCGGTGACAATCGGGGACGATGCGCTCATTGCGGCCGGGAGTGTCATTACTGATGACGTTCCAGCGGGCGATCTGGCTCTGGGCCGCACACGGCAGACGCTGAAAAGCGGACGAGGCCTTCAGATCAAACAATCTCTCAAAGCTCGGAAGGAACAGGGCTGATGTGCGGTATCTGCGGTATTGTTGGACACCAGCCAGCCAGTCCGATTGCGTTCGAGGCGCTGCGTCGCCTTGAATATCGCGGGTATGATTCTGCCGGTATCGCAACGCTGACGGCATCAGGAGACATCGAGCGCCGCCGTGCGGCCGGCAAGCTCGACAATCTTGAACATGTCCTGAAGGAGCACCCGCTGCCCGGTACAACCGGCATCGGCCATACGCGTTGGGCCACCCATGGCGCGCCCACGGAAAACAATGCCCATCCCCATGAAGCCGGTCGTGTAGCGATCGTGCATAACGGGATCATTGAGAACTTCGCCACGCTCAAGAAGGAGCTTGAGGCGAAGGGACGTGTTTTCGTAACCGAGACGGACTCAGAGACCGTCGCCCATCTGGTCGATGACTATCTGGGTCAGGGACTGGAACCTCGCGAGGCCGCCTTTGCTGCGATCAAGCGGTTGGAAGGCGCCTACGCCATCGCCATGATTTTCAAGGATCATGAGGGCCTGTTGATTGGCGCCCGGCATGGCGCGCCACTTGCCGTTGGGTACGGCAATGGCGAAATGTTTCTCGGGTCTGACAGCATTGCCCTGGCCCCTATGGCCCGGAAGATGACCTATCTGGAAGACGGAGACTGGTGCGAGCTTACTCCCGGTCATATCACGATCTTCGATATGACAGGTGCCGAAGTCAGCCGTCCCGTTCAGGACCTGACCTTCATGGCAGGTCAGGTCGGCAAGGATGGCTACAGGCACTACATGGAGAAGGAACTCCATGAACACCCGGTCGCCATCGGGCAGACACTGAAGCGGATCACGGACCCGGCGTCGAAGCGCATTGCTCTGCCGGCGATGCCGTTCGATCCGGCGCAGGTTCCCCGCATCACCATCACGGCCTGCGGATCGGCCTATTATGCCGGCATGGTTGGCCGGTACTGGCTGGAATCCCTTGCCCGCATTCCGGTGGAAATCGATGTTGCATCCGAGATGCGTTACCGCGAGCCGCCGCAGCCAGACAAGGGTGTGGCGCTGCTGATTTCCCAGTCCGGCGAGACCGCTGATACTCTGGGCGTTCTACGGAGCCTCAAGAAGGCCGGGCAGAGCATCGTCTCCGTGCTGAATGTCGAACATTCGACCATGGGACGTGAAAGCGATCTTGTGCTGGGTATGGATGCGGGGCCGGAAATCTCTGTCGCTTCCACCAAGGCTTTTACAGCGCAGCTCTCTGTTCTGGCTGCCCTTGCGATCGACTTTGCACGCGTTCGCGGCACCATGGATCAGGCCCGCGAGGAACGTTTAACAGCCAGCCTGCTGGATCTGCCGTCCCGTGCTGCGGAAGTCTTCACGCGAACCAAGGATATTCAGGCGATGGCGGCAGTTGTCGCACAGGCCCGGGATGTGCTGTATCTGGGACGCGGAATCTGCACGCCGATCGCGTTTGAAGGTGCGTTAAAATTAAAGGAAATCAGCTACATCCACGCGGAAGCTTATGCCGCGGGTGAGCTAAAACATGGGCCCATCAGCCTCATCGACCAGACCGTTCCGGTCGTCGCCATCGCCCCGTCCACGATCCTGTTCGACAAGACCCTGTCCAATCTTCAGGAAGCCAAAGCACGTGGCGGACGCATTCTTGCGTTTACAGATGCCGAAGGGGCCAAGCGTCTTGAGGGCGTGGCAGAACAGGTCGTCATCATGCCGGACGTGGACGCCTTTGTGGCGCCGATCCTGTATGCCATCCCCGTTCAAATGCTGGCTTATGAAGTGGCGCTCCTTAAAGGCACGGATGTGGACCAGCCTCGCAACCTGGCCAAATCCGTCACGGTCGAATGAAGGATTTTCCTATCGGGGGAAATTTTTTGCAGACATTATAATAGCATCACGTATGGCAGCCTGAAGGAGACGCAGCGATGGGCGGAGACGCAATATCCGGAACACAAACCGGAAATTCAGGGCTCTCTCCCAGCGCCTCCGAAATTGCCATACGCGAAGCTTTTGTCAGACGACTGGATGAACAGGGCTTTGAAGGTGATATCAGCCTTCAGGTTTCCTCCCGTCTGGTCTCTTCGACCGATAACAGTATTTACCAGCGCCTTCCGGCTGCCGTCATTCATCCACGCACCGCTGAAGATCTGAACCGGACCGTGCGCGCCGCCGCAGACGGGCGGCTGACGCTTGCGATCCGTGGGGGCGGAACAGGCACCAACGGCCAGTCCCTGACGGATGGCGTCGTGGTTGATGTATCACGCCATCTGGACCGGATCCTGGATTTTGATGCCGAAGCTGGCACGGTTACTGTCGAGCCGGGCGTCATCCTTGCCCGCCTCAACGCATACCTGAAACCCCACGGATTTTTCTTCCCGCCCACGGTTTCAACCGCCACCAGGGCGACGATCGGCGGCATGATTGCGACCGATGCGTCTGGAAAAGGGTCGCGGATCTATGGCCGGACGTCCGACTACATAGAAACAATGGACGTTGTGCTTGCGGACGGAACCGATCTCCACGTTGGGCAGCTGACCGCTGAACAGCTTGAGAGTGTCATGAACAAAGGGGCGGGGCTCGCGGCCCTTGCATACCGAGAGGTTCATCGGGTCGTCACGGAACAGGCGGATGAAATCCGCCGTGTCTTCCCGGACATGAACCGTGGTCTGACGGGATACAACCTCCAGAACGTGTTGCTCGAGGATGGGAGCTTCCATCTTGCGCGCCTTCTGGCCGGATCGGAAGGGACGCTTGCGCTAACCAAAAAGGTCATCCTTCGCGTCTGCCGTTTGCCGAAATATCGGCAACTCATTGTGGTTCGCTATGCCAGCTTCAATGACACCTTACGCGATGTTCAGACGCTTCTGCCGGCCAATCCGTCTGCCGTCGAGGTTCTGGATGATCGTGTCCTCGCCAAAGCCCAGCAGGACGTAACGTGGCACGCGCTTGAACGCGTTCTCGGCAACAAATCCGCCCTCCCGGTCAAGGGCATGAGCTTCGTCGAGTTCGTCGGGGACGATCTGGATGTTCTGCAACAGCAGATGGCACATGCGGTTACGCTTCTCGAGAACTCTTCTCACCAACCCATTGATCATAAAGCAGTTTCAGATCCGGATATTATTGCGAACCTCTGGACGTTGCGGGAAAAATCTGTCGGACTGCTCGGACGTCCTGACGGTCACAGGCAGGGTGTTCCATTTGTCGAAGATACGGCCGTGCCGCCGGAGGTTCTGCCGGAATATGTGAGCGAATTCCGCGATATTCTGGATGGTTACGGACTGTCCTACGGCATGTTCGGACATGCCGATGTCGGCTGTCTGCACGTCAGGCCGTTTCTGGATATGCTCACGTCGGAAGACCAGGCGCTGATCCGCCCGATTTCAGACGCCGTGGCCGAGTTGACGAAACGTCATGGCGGTCTGCTCTGGGGTGAACACGGGCGTGGCTTTCGGGGCGAATTCTCACCACTGTTTTTTGGAAAGACGCTGTTCACGGAACTCTGCCGGATCAAGGATGTCTTTGATCCCAAAGATATTTTCAACCGGGGCAAGCTCGCACCCGGCGGTGCGGGCTACCCCGTGGACCGGATCGACGGCATCCCGTTCAAAGGAAGCTTTGACGCGGAAATCGCTTCCGCACTCCGCGAGCCTTACGCACTTTCCGTAAGCTGCAACGGCAATGGCGCCTGCTTCAATCGTGAGCCGGACATGGCCATGTGCCCGTCCTATAAGGCCACAAAAGACAGGTCGCAGTCTCCCAAAGGCCGCGCCCTGCTGCTTCGGAGCTGGGCCAGACTGCGCTCTTTGCCAGAAAACGCACCCGATCGGGGGATGCTTGCCGCCCTGACCGAAGAACTCAAGTCTTCGCTTGATACCTGCCTGTCCTGCAAGGCCTGTGCAACACAGTGCCCGATCCGCGTGGACATCCCCTCCATGCGTTCAAAGTTTCTCTCGACCTACTTCCGCGATAACCGCAGACCCATTCGCGATACCCTTGTCTACTGGCTGGAGCCACTTCTGGCGGCAGGGCGCATGGCGCCGACCCTGGCCAATCTCATGATGCACAATCCGGTCTCGCAGAGCGTTCTGTCCCGTCTGGGACTTGTGGACCTTCCGCGCCTGCATCCAGCACGGGTGGGCGCCGAAAATCGCGTCAGCCGGTCATGGCTGCGTCGCAACCGTGCCAACCCGCGCGCCGTGATCCTGATGCAGGATTCCTTTACCGGCAGCTTTGACGGTGGACTTGTCGAGAAGGTTCATACACTTCTTTCCACACTTGGCCTGGACGTGAAGGTGACGCCCGTCTGGGACAACGGCAAGGCCCGTCATGTTCTGGGCTTTCGCAAGGGCTTCGGCATCACGGCCCGGACGGCCTTACGGAAACTCAGGTCTCTGGCGGCTTTTGATATTCCTGTCGTTTCGCTGGACGCCGCAACAGGGCTGATGTTCACGCAGGAATATCGTGAAGTCGCCGGAGACACGCCCATACCAGCCGTTATCCCGCTGGAGACATTCCTTCGCAAACACATAGAGCAGGGGACGTTGTGGACCGTGCAGGGCAGGCGCGATGGCAATGCCATGACAGTCATCTCCCATTGTACGGAGCAGGCTGCGCGGCCTGAGAGTGCCGGAGACTGGGCTTTCATTCTGCGTCATTTCGGACTGTCAATTGATGCCGGGAAAGCGGGATGCTGCGGTATGGCCGGGCTCTTCGGGCATCAGAAGGAGCATGCCGGACTATCACGCCAGATCTTTGACCAAAACTGGGCGACGAAGGTCGAAACTCCTGTTCTGGCAACGGGGTTCTCGTGTCGATGCCAGACCGAGCGCCTGGCCGGTCATCGCCCAGCGCATCCTGCAGAAGCATTGATATCCGCTTTGCAGGAACGCTCATGAAAACAAGACGTTGATAAGGATGTCGCATCTCTGGACGGCCTTGATCCAAGCTGTAACAGTGTTGTCCGATCTGATGATACGCGGCTGTGCATGCAGGCCTTGTGGAGTATGAATGTAATGTCTTCCCTTCCATCCAGGATCTATGCCGTCGTCGACCATCCACGCTGGATAGAACGACTTGGTGGAGCAGGTCTGCGCTTCATCGAACTCTATCTGCGCGATCTGTCTGAAGAAGACCTTCGGGCCCAGGCCCTGCTGGCTCAGGAGCTTGCGGCACGTTTCAATGTGTCGCTGGCGCTGAACCGCTACTGGCAGACGGCCATAGAACTGGGCTATGAATGGCTGCATCTTGGCCCGGAAGATCTGGAAACGGCAGATCTCGATGCAATCCGGGCTGCTGGCATCAGGTTTGGCATCTCGACCCATACCCACGAGGAGCTGGAAACAGCTCTGGCCTGCAGGCCGGACTATGTCTCCTTTGGCCCCGTCTGGTCCACGCAGCTTCGAGGCGTACCGCTGACCGGGCGGGGAGTGGAAAAGCTGGCAGAATGGCGGAAGCTGTGCGGGAACGTGCCGCTTGTCGCGATTGGGGGCCTCACGGTTTCCCGTCTGGCGAAATGTCTGGAAGCCGGAGCCGATACCGTTGCTGTCATGAGCGATTTCATCGGCCACGACGACCCGGAAGGTCGGGTCCAACGCTGGCTTGACGCTGTCTCCCGGGAAGCAGCACCAACTTGAAACACGCGACGTCGTCTGAAGACGACCACATGAAGGAGCCGAGACAACGATGATGGTGACAGGACTTGCGGCCGTACTCCTAGCGCTTGCGTTCCTGCTCACGCTTGTCAGCATCATTCAGCCGCTCGCGAAACGTCTCGAGATTTCCGAAGCTGTCCTGCTGGCGCTGACTGGGATCGGGCTTGGCCTCGTTGCGTCTCTTATCGTCCGCTCCTCAGCCACGGACCTGCTGGACGGTGCCGCTGAGGCGCTGATCTATTTCCCGGTCAACAGTGAAGCGTTCCTGCTGATCTTCCTGCCCATTCTGGTATTTCAGGGTGCAATGGCCATTGATGTGCGTCGCCTGGCGCATGAAACGGCGACAGTGCTTCTGCTGGCAGTCGTAGCTGTCATCGTCTCGACTGCGACCATCGGTTTCGCGCTTTATCCCTTTGCCAAGCAAAGCCTCGTCGTCTGCCTGCTACTTGGGTCAATCGTTGCCACGACCGATCCGTCCGCCGTGGCCGGAATCTTCCGCGAAATCGGTGCGGCCTCGCGTCTGACCCGCCTTGTCGAAGGTGAAGCGCTCCTGAACGACGCTGCAGCTATTTCAATCTTCTCGATCCTGCTCGCCGCCGTCACGTCGCATCATCAGATCCATCTGGCCGACGCGCTGATGGACTTCCTGACGGCCTTCATCGGTGCGATCGTGGTCGGCGTCTGTCTGGCGCGCCTCACATTACTCCTGATCGCAGGACTGGGCGGATCGGCCGCGTCCGAAGTCACGCTGACGCTGGCGCTGCCTTATGCCGTTTACATCCTGTGCGATGAGATGCTTGGTTTTTCCGGCGTTGTCGCAACGGCAGCGGCAGGACTGACGGTCTCCGCTTACGGACCGTCGACTTTCCGGCCGCAGGTCTGGCGCTTCCTGAATGAAATGTGGGAGCAGCTCGTTTTCTGGGCCGGTTCGCTCGTGTTCCTGCTGGCCGCCATGCTGGTGCCCCGCCTGCTGATCGGGATGACGAAATGGGATTTCGTTCTGATCCTGATCGCCAGCGTCGCGGGCCTGATCGCACGTTCAGCCGTGATTTTCGGAATGCTGCCGCTTCTGGCCATTACGAAACTCTCGCCGCCTGTTCCCAATCCCTTCAAGGCCACAATGGCCTGGGGTGGCATCCGTGGCGCCATCACACTGGCGCTAGCGCTGGCAGTGACCGAAAACCAGAGCGTTTCGAGCCCCGTCGCCCATTTTGTCGGCATCATCGCCACAGGCTTCGTGCTCATCACGCTACTGGTCAACGGGACCACGCTTCGCGCGCTCGTCCTGTTCTTCAAGCTGGATCAGCTTTCTCCGATTGATCAGGCCATCCGCCAGCAGATCGTGGGCATCGGTCTTGGGGAGGTCGCGGAACGTACACGGGAGCTTTCCGAGGAACTGGGATTCAGTGAGCAGACCCGCGCGGGCGTCATCAGCCGTCTGGAACGGCGCGCGGAAAAGGAGAGGGCGGCCAATAATTTTGAATCCGCCCTGAGCGACCGCAACCGCGTCAATATCGCCCTGATCACCATCGCCAATCAGGAGCGTTCCCTGCTGCTGGATCTGTTCCGGATTCAGGGACTGTCCCGGCGGGTCATGGAGACATTGCTGCGCACGGCTGAATCCATGGCAGATGGTGCGCGTCTCGAAGGGCGGTATGGTTATGTCCGGGCCCTCAAACGCCGTCTTCAGCCTTCATTGCGCTTCCGGATCGCGCAGGAACTCCATAGCCGCCTGCATATCGACGAACCGCTGACGAACTGCATGATGGAGCGTTTCGAGATGCTCATCATCGCACATCTCGTCTCGCTGTCGCTCCAACGGTTCATCCGCCAGCGCATGGAGCCAACGCTTGGCCCACGCATTACGGAAATCGTGTCCGAAGTGCTCGGGCGCCAACGTAAGCTGCTGGATGATGCGCTGGAGACGCTGCGTCTGCATTACTCCGGTTATTCCGAAGCGCTGGAAAGTCGCATCCTGCGTCAGATCGCCCTGCGTCTCGAAGACGAGGAATATGATGCACTCGAAGCCGATAACCTGATTTCCGAAGAACTGCATCGCGAATTGCACCGTGAGATCGAACGCCAGCGCGCCAGGCTGGATGCGCCACTACGATTCAATCTCAAGAGCGGCATCGAACAGCGCCTCAGGGCCTTTCCGGCCTTTAATGGTGTTCCCGACAGCGTGCTGCAGAAGCTCTCGGGCAAGGTTTCCATGCATTTCGTTTCGCCCGGCGAAGTCCTGTTCAAGCGGGGGCAGCGCGTTCGCGTTGTCTATGCGCAGGTGGCTGGGCTGGCAGAGGTCAATCTGGCGGAGCGGGATCTGCTGTTCGGAAGCGGAGACCTGATCGGCGCGGCATCGGTCATCCGCAACGAAATCATGCCTGGAACGGTGCGCTCCCTGCAGTTCAGTCATCTTCTTGCGATCCCGCGCCCGGTGTTTGAGAAACTGCTGAAGGACTATCCCATCGTTCAGCGTCTTATCATCCAGCGCAGCAAGAAAAGAGCAGACGGGCTTCTCACGCCCATCACGGTCCGCACGCTGGATGGTGACGCCGTCTCCACAGCTTCCGCTACGGAGATGCGGCGTCTGGTTGCACCGCCTTAAGAGATAGGGGGCAGCATCTGTTGTTCGGGAGCCAGCAGTTCTCGAAAGCGCACGGCGCAGAAACCAAGGATCGCCGCAGCCAGTAACGCTGCTCCCGAGTGCAGCAGCCAGAACGAGACGTCGGACATGCGTCCCAGAAGCGTCGCGAGCTTTCCGATCAGAAGATTGGAGAGGAACAGATGCAGTGAGAAGCAGGCAACGAGAACGGTGTTGATGCTCACCGGTGCAGCGCGTGAGAAGAGCGCCATTCCGATCGCATAGTACATTGAAAAACCGATATCATTCACGATGTGGAAAGCCACTCCCCAGAACAGGCTCACTTCGTGAAGACCGGGGCTGAGCCATGCTCCGAGAGCGAGCAGGAGCGGGGCGAAAGCAGCAATAAATGTTCCGATTGCCACCTTGGCGATTTCAGACACGTCCTGCCGCCTGCGCGCATAGGATTTCCAGAACCACAGGACACCGACGGAACAGAGAGCGCTGACAAACCCGTCGAGAGAAACCAGATCGCTTACCGGCATCTCGTATCCCAGAAGATGAAGCTGGAAATGCTCGCGGCCCCAAAGCAGATAGCCATCAAAAATTTCAGAATTAGGCACAGCTCCCAGAGCCATGACAGGAACCAGCACCAACAATAGTGCCGTCGTTCTTTTTTCTCGGGAAGTAAGGGCAGGGCGCTTGTGCTTTTCCTCTGTACCCGAAAACGAATTGGCAGATGCGGCAACGGACGGAAGCCAACGTCGGCCAATGAGATAAACAACCAGCCCGATCAACATGCCCAGACCTGCGGCCAAAAACCCCCAGTGCCAGGCAATTTGCGCGAGACTGGCACACAGAACTGGGGACACCATGACGGCAACCTGAAGGCCCATGGCATAGATCTGATACGCATCTGACCGCCGCCGATCGCTCAACGCATAAAGTGCGCCAACCTGGGCCCTAAGTCCTCCTGCCATACCAAGACCTGCCAGAAGAAGGCCGAGAGCCAGCACGAAGCTCCAGTCAAACGCCATCAGGAAATGACCTGCTGTCATGAGCACTGCTCCCAGCAGGATGGTCCTGGTCTGGCCGAGCACACGATCTGCGAGAAAGCCGCCGAGAAGAGGGGCGGCATAGATTAATGCCAGAAACAGGCCCGTAATGGCCCCAGCCATCGCACGTGGTCCTATTGGGGCATAAAGAACCGAAACAAACCGTTCCAGCGGCGCCAAACCAAGCACACCGCCCGAATGTTCAGGCTGGAGCAGGTGATCCGTCAGATAAAGCGCCAGAATGGCCTGCAGCCCGTAGAGCGAGAAGCCAACCCAGCCTTCAGTCAGCGTGAGAACCCACAGCCCGATAGGCTGTCCCCAGAGTTCTCTCTGGTTTCTGGCAATAGCAGAGGGTGCAACGTCGGAGGAAACAGGAAGAATCTCGGTCATGCAGCCTCATTCGCAGAACGGCGGAATGACTTGCGTAGAGGGAGAGGCCTAATGAGGTAAAGGGGAGAGAGGTAAGTGGCAAAATACCACAGGTGGTCACAGGATGGCATTTTGCCATTACGCCACAATCCGCTTGTTGATCAGTGGCATTAAGCCATTGGCGTCTAGTTTTTGGCATTATGGCAAAATGCCCGCGCGACTTAGGAAGTTCGAGTGCAATCAGTCTGATTCCGGGCAGAAAACCTTGAAAACAGGCTCTATGGCTTTTTGCCACAGCCTAAAAATGCCCGAAAACTGCTGTTTTCAAGGCTTTGGGAGAAATGGATGAAGATAGAATTCAGAATGTGGATTGCAGCCGGGATCACTCACACATGGATGTCGTATAAGATATATTATGCCAACTTATATACTCGGGAATCTTAAATTTCTGACGTTTTTGTGAGAACACATCCTATTGTTGCGAAGAATGTCTCCATTCGCGCTAGGAAAAGCGTTGTAGTCCATTCTACCGGTGAGAGCCCGCATTGCGATCACCGGTATATCCGCGGGAGCGGCTGTTCATATGCCATCTATGTCCCTGTGCCGCCTGAGTCTTCTGGGAAGCACATTCTGCATTGCTGCACTTTCCGTCCTCCCGAATGTCGCAAGGGCAGATGATTATACAGAACTGCTCGACATCCTCCGTGCCAAAGGGAGCCTGAGCCGCTCCGAATATAACGTGCTGCTGTCCCATCACCAGCATCACGCACATCCTTCACTCCAGCGCGACGATGATGGTTCGGCCTCGGCCCCCTCCCGACATCGCAACCGCTACATGCGCTATGGGCCCCAGAATGAAGGTAGCAGTCTGGAAGCTCCTCCTGATGTGACAACCATTGCGGCCGTTTCCGCAGCACGCCGCGCCGCGATGGACGCTTCTGCCAGTGCACAGGATGCCCGCAACTCCCTGATGGAAGCACGACGGACTTACAACCCGGACAGCATCGTTCGCGTGAAGCCGTATGTTGCAGGCAAAGGCGTCACAATTCAGGCTGGCCAGATCGACATCAACATCTCAGGCTTCGTCAATGCCTACTACACTTACAACAGCCCCAGCGGTGGCCGTCCGGTCGCAGGCGGCGTTTCGACCGGCAGCAGCGGTTTCGACTCCTCTTCCGTGCGTAACGGCCTGCTGCCAGGGGGTCTGATCCTCAAGCTGAATACGGTGCAGGACGGGATCAAGCTTGGCGCCGTCTTTGGCATGTATCCTGGCATCAACAACAACAACCCGAGCACATTCAACGCTAATTCCGGCGGTAGCCCGGTGGGCCTCGGAACGGCAGGCCTCGATTTTCGTCAGGTCTTCATGACTGCTGGCACCGACGAACTCGGTACGGTCAAGCTGGGTCGTGATATCGCGCTGTTTGCGTCTGACGCCATCCTGAACGACGCCACCCTCCTCAGCGTTGGCAGCACCGGCAGCAACGCCAACCCTGCCAATACGTCTCTCGGCCGCATTGGCGTTGGCTACGTCTATACCGACTGGCTGCCGCAGATCACCTATATCTCGCCGAAATGGAAAGGCTTTCAGGCCTCTGTCGGCGTCATGACTCCGCTAGACGAATACAACTTTGCCGGTGGTGGCATCTCCGCAACCACGACCCAACACAGTTCACCCATGCTTCAGGGCAAGGTCACTTATGACGGCAATATCGCCGGCTTCACGACCCGTTTCTGGAGCAGCTTCCTCGTCCAGCATCAGCAGAACCTGACCAGCTCCACACTTGGCACCAATAGCCGCAAGGGCACAACGGTCGAAGCGGGCGATGTTGGCTTGAAGGTCACGCGCGGACCATTTGAGGGCGTGGCCTATTACTATTATGGCAGCGGCCTCGGCACGACTGGCATCTTCTTCGATGGCGTCTCAGCCGATGGGCGCAAGCGTGATTCCGAAGGCTATTACGTTCAGGCAGCCTACAAGATCCTGCCCAAACTCAAGCTTGTCGGCAGCTATGGTGTCAGCAACCTCTATCAGGCAGCAGGCGAAGACAATCCGGACATGGTCCGGCGCAACCAGTCTGAAGTCGGAGCGATCTATTACAACCTGACGGACTGGTTCACGATCGTGGGCGAATATGCCCATACGGAATCGGATTCCCACAGCAGCGCCCACGAAAGCGACCACACGATGTCCGCCGGTGCAATGATGACGTTCTGAACCTGGAAACCCGGGCAGCTTCCCTGCCCGGTTTTTTAAAAGCAGACTGCGATGAGAATGTCTTCCGTCCCTGTCCTGTGCGCCCTGTTCGCGCTCCATGGAGTGGCAGGTGCCACCACGATGCAGAAGTTGATAGGGTCAAGGCTCGGAGTATTCCGATATCACGGAGCGGATGTCGTGCTGAACGGAGCCGGTACGTCACGGCAATATCTTGTCTACGCCCGGGACAGGAAATGGTGCGGTGTAACGGGAGGCTGCACGCTCTTCATTCTCACGAAAAGTGGCAATGACTGGCGGGTCCTGTCACGCATGACGCTGGTTCACCTGCCTGTTCGCATCCTGCCTCATCTGTCACAGGGCTGGCAGGATCTCGCAGTTTCCTATTCCGGGACACTGCCGGATGGACGCCCTGCCCTTGTTACCAGTCGCATGCGGTTTGATGGCGCGCAATATCCGTCCAATCCATCAGTTCCGCCCGCTGAACCGATCGCGCATCCGGGTGGACGGATTGTTCTCGCCACGGACAACCCGATACAGACCAGCGTTTCGCATTAAGCCGGAAGATCGAGTACCATTCCGTCATAGGCCGGCTCGACACCGTCCGGCAGTGTCCGTCGCAAGGTCTGGTAATCCATATCGGGGCCCATATGGGTCAGAATTACATGCTTCACGCCAAGCCGCTCGCGCCACTCCAGAACACGGTCGAGCCAGGCATGGGCCGGATGCGGATCATACTGGAAACAGTCCACGATCCAGGTCTGTACGCCTTCAAGCAGCGACAGCGCCTCATCCGAAAGCGTTTCGACATCCGTGCTGTAGGCAAAGCTTCCGCAACGCACGCCCAGAGACGTAATCCGACCGTGGCCCTGCTCAACAATCCGGACATCCAGTCCGGGGAACGTGATCCTCTCACCGGACTGGACGATCCGTTCATCAAAAACCGGCCGGTAAAATTCCGGCCCCTTCCAGGGCGCAAATGCATAGGCATAGCGTAGTCGCAGTTCTTCAAGTACGTCCTGCGTGCCCAGAAGCGGCAATGGCGTTCCGATCACCCGGTTGATGGCCCGCAATTCGTCCAGACCACCGATATGATCGCTATGCGGATGGGTATAAAGGACCGCATGAACATGGCTCAGACCGCAGTTCAGCATCTGATCGCGGAAATCAGGCCCTGAATCCACCAGAAGCCGAAAACCACCCTCACCTTCGATCACGACCGAGGAGCGCGTCCGACGGTTACGCGGCTCCGCGGGGTCACACGCACCCCAGATCCCCGTATGCGGCCCCTCCTCGCCCCCGATCATGGGAACGCCGGCGGAACCTCCACATCCAAGGATCGTCACCTTCATGCAGAGATCCTCGTAAACAGGCGACACGCGTTTTCGGTCGTGATCCGTGTGATCTCGTCGAGAGAAACGCCTCGTTCTTCCGCCAGACGTGCTGCCGTATGGGCAACATATCCCGGAGTGTTGGGCTTTCCGCGCTTCGGGACAGGTGCCAGAAACGGGCTGTCCGTCTCAACCAGAATGCGGTCTTCCGGCACCATCCGCGCGACTTCGCGGATTTCCTCGCATTTCGGGAAGGTCAGCAGGCCGGAGAAGCTGATATAGCCTCCCAGGTCCAGAGCTGCTTCGGCCAGTTTCGGACCGGACGCAAAGCAGTGGATCAGGAACGGAAATGCGCCCTTGGCATGTTCCTCACGCAGGATGGCGATCATATCGTCATCCGCGTTGCGGGTGTGGATGACGACCGGCAACCCCGTCTGGCGTGCGGCCGCAATATGGGTGCGGAACGCGGCGTGCTGGGCGGGTTTGGCTTCATCGCCGCTATGGAAATAATCCAGCCCCGTCTCCCCGATCGCCACGACGGAAGGTGCTTCGGTCTTGGCAACAAGTTCTTCAACCGACGGCAGACGCTCCTCACCCGCATAATCCGGATGGATGCCGATCGCGCACCAGATCCGCAGATCTGGCGTGTCATGCTGCGTCAGGGCAATCTGCGTGTCTGCTTTGGAAAACCGGGTCCCAATCGTGATCATTCCGGACAGGCCGGATTCCCGCGCCAGCTCGAAAGCGGGTGCGAGATCGTCGAGCTTGTCCAGATGACAATGGGTATCGATCAGTCCTGTCATGCTTCTTCCTCGACAAAGCGCGGGAACAGACCTTCCGGCTTGGGAAGCGTCCGGCCAGCGGGGATCAGCGTCTCAAGAGCGGCGAATGTCCGCTCGTCGTCCTGCACGCCGAGCTGGACCAGCATCTTGTCCATCGTGTCCGGCATGAAAGGCTGAAGCATGGTTGCGATCCCGCGGATCATGTCCACGAGAACCCGCAACACGTCCGCCATCCGCTCCGGATCGGTCTTTTTCAGGGCCCAGGGGGCCTGACGGTCAATATAGGAATTGGCCGCACGGATGACCTTCCAGACTTCTTCCAGCGCATCGGTAATCGCCTTGCGCTCGATCTGTTCGGACATGATCGTGGGCAGCAGCGTCACCATGGCCAGCATGGCCTGATCGTCTTCGGTCAGCGTGCCACGCGCGGGCAGAACACCATTCAGATTCCGAGCCACCTGGCTCAACGTGCGCTGGCACAGATTGCCGAGATCGTTCGCCAGTTCGACATTCGTGCGGGTGATCATGGAGCGGCGGCTGAAATTTGAATCGCCACCGAACGGCACTTCGCGCATCAGGAAGAAGCGCAGCGCATCCAGCCCAAATTCGTCAGCAAGCGCCTTCGGATCAAGGACGTTGCCGAGCGACTTGCTCATCTTCTCGCCCTCGACCGTCCACCAGCCATGGGCGAAGACGCTCTTTGGCAGATCAATGCCAGCCGCCATCAGGAAGGCGGGCCAGTACACGCAGTGGAAACGCGCGATTTCCTTACCCACGACATGCACATCCGCCGGCCAGAACTTCGCCCGCGGGTCGTTGAGGTCGGGATAGCCTACTGCCGTCAGGTAGTTCGCCAGCGCGTCGAACCAGACATACATGACATGGTCCGGATCGTTCGGAACCGGCACGCCCCATTTGAAGCTCGTGCGGCTGACGGACAGGTCGCGCAGACCCTGACGGACGAAGCTCTCGATTTCACGACGTGGACCGACGGGGCCAATGAAGTCGGGATTGTCTTCGTACAGTTTCAGAAGCCGGTCCTGAAAATCGGACAGACGGAAAAAATAGGAGGGCTCCTTGACGCGTTCGACGGGCGCACCGGACGGCGCCACAAGCGTTCCGTCGGGCTTTTTGACCAGTTCGTCCTCGCCGATGAAGGCCTCGTCGCGCGTGGAGTACCAGCCTTCATAGGCACCCAGATAGATATGCCCGTTCGCCGCGACTTTCTCCCACAGCGCCTTCGCCGCGCCCTTGTGGCGCTCTTCGGTGGTGCGGATGAATTCGTCGGTCGAGATCGCCATATCCTTCTGCATCTGGCGGAAGGAGGCAGAAACCTCGTCGGCATAGGCCTGCGGGTCCATACCCTTGGCCACGGCCGTCTGCTCGACCTTCTGGCCATGCTCGTCCGTCCCGCTGACAAACAGCACGTCTTCGCCGTTCAGACGATGGAAGCGGGCCAGAACGTCGGCCGCGATGGAGGTATAGGCATGCCCGATATGCGGAGCGCCGTTCACATAGAAGATCGGGGTCGTGATGGTGAAGCGCCGCGTCATGTCCACTCGTTTCATAACGCCCGGACCATCTCAGCTGCCGACAGCGAGTTCCGCTGCCTGACGGATGGCCTGGGCCTTGTCCAGGTTTAAGCCTTCGGTCTGACGCCTCAGCGTGTCCAGTTCGGAACACTGCCGCGCCGCCAGATCGGCCTTTGCAAGATCCCCGCGCCGCGCTGCCGAGCGCGCACGGTCTGCCAGTCCCTCGCCTAGCAAATCGCAGAGCAATGCGAAACCTTCAGCCTCTCTCGCAATACGTTCGCTCAGGGCCATGGTTTCCGAAGCACGCACCTGTCCGCCAAGGATTTCCGCCACAAATGACGCAATCGCCCCATCCCGGTCATGCGACAGAAAGAGTGCCCGTCCCGGCGATCCGTGGGCACGGGACAGCACATCCGCAGAAATGCCAGGGAGTGCGGCGCGCATATCCGCATCGGACAGCGCGGACAGCGTGAGCATCCGGCACCGGCTGCGGATTGTGGGCAGGAGGGCGCCCGGAGAAGACGTCGTCAGCAGCAGGACACAGCGCGGAGGGGGCTCTTCGAGGATCTTGAGCAATGCGTTGGCCGCAAAACGGTTCAGATATTCCGCCCCGTCCACGATCACCACGCGCCATCCGCCTTCGGTCGCCGTATGATGCAGGAAGGTCTGGACCGGACGGACATCCGCCGCTGTAATTTCGCCGCGCAGACGGCCTTTTTTCTCGTCAACGGCCCGCGAGATTTCCAGCAGGTCCCCATGCGTTCCGGCCGCAATGCGCCGTGCCTGTGACGAGTCCGGATTTTCCGCTTTCAGAAGTAGTCGGGCCAGACGGAAGGCCAGCGTCGCCTTGCCGATCCCCGCCGGACCACAGATCAGCCAGGCATGATGCAGCTTGCCGCTGGCCAAAGTCTGCCGAAACGTCGCTTCCGCTTCGCCATGACCGTACAGATTCAGAGTGTGCCGCGGATCGCTCACACGCCCTGAACCGTAAGACGGTCATGCACCGCCCGCAGGAGCGCCGCACTGACGGCTTCGGGCGTCTGGGCGGCATCCACCCGCTTCACCCGCGCCGGATCAGCCGAGGCAATCGCCTCGAACCCCGCCAGAACACGCTCGTGAAACGCTTCCGCCTGACCCTCGTAACGGTCGGTCTGACCGCCGCGTGCATTGAGACGCTCCAGCGCCTGCGTTCGCGGAAGCTCCAGCATGAGCGTCAGATCGGGTTCGCGATTCACGAGACGCCGCGCACCGTTCAGGAACTTCAGAACCTCTGCCGCGCCCTGCCCGACGCCATGACCCTGATACGCCAGCGTCGAATCATGGAACCGGTCGCACACCACGATTTCGCCACGAAAAAGTGCGGGAAGAATGGCGTTGTCGAGATGGTCCGATCGTGCGGCCATGTGCATCAGGATTTCCGCCCGCCAGGACAGATCGACCTTTCCGAACAGCAGCAGGTTGCGGATTTCTTCAGCGCCCGGCGTCCCACCGGGCTCCCGTGTCAGAAGGACATCGTGCCCTTCCGCGCGCAGGGCTTCGGCAAGAAGGCGGGCCTGAGTGGATTTCCCAGCACCCTCACCGCCTTCAAGTGTGATGAACAGTCCTTTTCCAGCCATGCCCTTACTGCGCAGGGCCGTGGCCCAGACGCGTCATGGCGCGGGCGACCAGTCCGAGTTTTGCAACCGATTCGCCAGCTTCAAGCGGCACGCGAATATCGGCCATGTTCGGCGCGGAAATCACCAACGCCCCACAGACCTGACCCTTCGTCACCGGCGCGATCACAGGCGAGGCATAATCCACCGCGATATGCGACCGCTGCTGCCAGCCGACCGGCAGCGTCATAACGATGTCAGCACCCGCCACCAGCGACACCTGACGATGCTCACCCATCCAGACCGGTGCAGAATCCACAACCTGTCCGCGACGGAACAGCGTGGCGTTCTCGAAATTCGCAAATGCCCAAGACATCAGACGCTCGCCCTCATGAGCGCGTTCGTTGCTTGAAGAGGTGCCATTGATGACGACGATGACGCGGTTGCCATTGCGCTTGGAACTGGCACACAGACCGAAGCCGCCCGCATCGGTATGACCAGTCTTCAGACCGTCAGCCAGGCCCTTGTCCACCAGCACGTTCCGGTTGCCCTGACGGATCCGGTTATACGTGAACTCAAGCTCACCGAAATAATGGTAATACTGAGGGAAATCGCGGATCAGATGCGAGGCCACGGTTGCGACATCGCGCGCCGTCATGAAGTGGCCGTCTGCCGGAAGGCCCGTCACGTTGACGAAATGGGAGTTCATCACGCCGAGCTTCGGCGCTTCCTCGTTCATCATGGCAACGAAGCGTTCTTCGGAACCTGCAATACCCTCTGCCAGAACGATGCAGGCGTCATTGCCGGACTGGATCAGCATGCCCTGGACCAGGTCAGACACCAGAACGCTCTGGCCAAGCGGCACGAACATCTTGGAACCTTGGGTGCGCCAGGCTTTTTCGCTGACCGGCAGGCTCTGTTCCAGACGGATACGACCCGTGGCCAGCATTCCGAACACGATATAGGCCGTCATCATCTTCGTGAGCGAAGACGGGGCCATGCGCTCATCAGACGCCTTGTCGAGCAGAACCGCGCCCGTGTCGTAATCCACGACGTAGGCCCAGCGCGCCACGGTATCGAACGGACCGATGGGCGTGTTCGCAGGTGTTCCAACCGGAGCGTCTGCCGCAGGAGCCGCAGCAGCTTTCGCGGCATGGGCCGCATGGTGGTGCGGGCGCGCAAACGCCTTCAGGGGTCTCGCAAAAGAAGCACAGGCCGCAATGCCTGCCACCCCACCGAAAAGAGAGCGTCTAGTCCGCACGTTCGTCCCCAGTTCCACGGCCTTCAGACAACGGGCCGTCATTCCACAATGATCCGCGCGCCCTCTACCCCGCACAGGCGGGTGTGGTCCAGTGCCGCATCCGCCTGTGCGATGTCGGAATAGGGTCCACCAAGAACGCGCCACTCAAGTCCCGCACCTTCGGAGGCATGCAGAACCGTCCCTCCACAGCGCATGGCAACACCTGCCGCCGCCGCATGGCCGGAAAATATTCCCATCACGACATACAGCCCCGATGGCCCCGGACTGCCCTGCATCCATGTTACGGGCAACGGCCCGGCCGATACGGATGCCGTCGCCGCCGACGAGTCGTTGCCATAGACCCGCGAAGAGCCATCACTCAGCGAGGTCTCACGCACTTCCCCCACGGGGGCTGCGGAAATGTTCTGCACGGGAGCCTTAACCAATCCTTCCGCAAGCGCGCGGCTGGCGGCTTCGTCTTCCGTGACCTCGACAGGCGTATCCACCGTCATACCCAGCAGATCCGCGGCCTTCGGGGAAAGTGCTATGATGCGTCCCGGATCAGCCGGTCCACGATCCGTCAGGCGGATGCGGACAATGCGCCCGTTCAGCAGATTGCGCACACTGACGATCGCCGGAAGCTGGAGCGTCTGGTGTGCGCCTGTCATACCTGCCGCAGACCAGGCTTCTCCGTCAGCGCTCAGACCCGAAGCGGGCGCCTGCTGGCGCGTTGCCAGACCGGTCGTGCGATAATCGAACTGCTCGTTGGGATAGAACCATCCATGCGTGCCCTGCCACGCATCTCCGAGTTCATAATGCGGATGGGCGACCGGCGCGGGTTGTTCATCGCGATGGCAGGCCCCCAGAAGCGGCAGAAGGGCCAGAGCGGCCCCGTAACTACGCAGAGACAATGCCCGTCCCCAGAAGCCCGACGCCCAGCGCATAGTAATCCGACGGGTTGTAGCGGCGGATCACGTTGAAGTTCCGATAGACCATGAAGGCCTGTGTCCCCGGACCATCAGGCTGCACGACAGCCCCCTTCACGTCCCGGCGCGAAAACGCCCCTCCATCCGCGCGACGCACGCCCAGCGCCATCCATTCGCCCAGCGTCCGCTGACGGGTGCGACCGATCTCGGCCTTGTCGAGCACTTTGGCGAGTGTGACTTCCTGCCCCCAAGGCTCGTTGACCTGCCAGCCGGATTTACCGAGATAATTGGCGATGGACGCGAACACATCCGCTTCCGACGTCCAGATATTACGCTTGCCGTCCCCGTCTCCATCAGCCGCATAGCGCAGATAGGCGCTGGGCATGAACTGTGCCTGCCCCATGGCGCCCGCATAGCTGCCGAGCATGGCTGCGGGGGAGATATCGCCGTCATTGAGGATCTGGAGCGCCTTCATGAGTTCGTTGCGAAAAAATGCCGAGCGTCGTCCGTCATAGGCCAGCGTCGCGAGCGCATCGATCACGGAATATGTCCCGTCATGCGCACCAAAACCCGATTCGAGCCCCCAGATCCCCATGACGGCGCGGTCATCGCATCCGAAACGCGCACTGACGGGAGACATGACGGGCTGCTGCGCCGCATAGACGCTGCGTCCCTTCGCAAACCGCGACTCCGGTAGGACGCGGTCGCGGTACTGCGCCCAGGTCAGGGTAAACTCCGGCTGGTGCCGGTCCAGCTTGAGGACGGACGCATTGGGCGTGCGGGTCAGGGCGAGTGCCTGCGAGATGATCGACGGCGAAAGACCCTGCGCCAGAGCCTGGGTGCGGACACTGTCGAGAAAAGCGCCATAACTCTGCGCGGGAGCCTGCGCACGGGCAGACGAGAGCCCCATTGCAGCCGAACCGGCGACGGAGGTCAGGGTAGCAAGCAGATGGCGTCTTTGAAGCACGGTCAGGACCAGTCCCTTTACGGGGAAAAATGATAGGGCATACGCTAGCAATCCACAGCACGGACCGCCAGCCTCGGCGGTAGTCTGGCAGTGCATTCGCACCGAAATATGGCAGGGCAAGATTGTCGTTGGCGCGCTGGCGTGCGAAACCGGCGCCTGAATGTTCATGGAACCTCCCCACTCGTGATCGCCATCGGCCCCGCCATGGCCTCCCAGCCAGTCTGGCTGAAGGCAGCCACCATCATTGTGGGCACCTTCATCCTTGAAGACGTGGCAACGGTGCTCTCCGCCGTCGCAGCCCGTGCAGACGCCATCAGTATTCCGCTGGCTCTGGGGGCGCTCTATGTCGGCGTCGCGGTCGGTGACCTCGGCCTTTATGGCCTTGGGGCTGCCGGCGCGCGATGGCCCTATCTCAGGCGCTTCCTGACCCTCCCCAAGCGCGAACGGACGCAGGACTGGTTCAGTGCCAATGTCATCCGCATCGTCGCCATCTCCCGGTTCGTGCCCGGCGCCCGCCTTCCGCTCTACACAGCATGCGGTTTTTTCCGTGCGCCGTTCCTGCGCTTTGCCCTGACCGCAGTTCTGGCTACGCTGGTGTGGACGACGTGTCTTTTCCTGCTCGCCATGAGAGTCGGCGGCTGGCTGCTCGCCCATCAGGGCGGCTGGCGCTGGGCCGGACTGGCGGGGTTTGTCCTGTGTATCGTCGTCGTCGGGCGCCTGATCGCCCGTCTCCAGACCGTGAGCCAGTAACAGCAATGTCCAATTCAGAAGCCGACCAGAACCCGCTCTCCCTTTTCGAATTCTGGCCCGGGTCCATCTTCTACACCCCCATCGTCCTTTACTGGATCGCCATGGGGATCAAATATCGCGATCTCAGCATCTCAACCGCCGCCAATCCGCGCATCGAAACCGGCGGCCTGTGTGGCGAGAGCAAGTCTTCGATCCTCGACATGGGCGGCTCCACGGCACAGTCCTATATCGCGCCCTATGTCGTTTTCCGTAGCGGCAAGGGTTCGGACCGCCGTGCGCTGGATGCCATGGAGCGCAAAGGCCTTTCTTTTCCCGTCGTTATCAAGCCCGATATCGGCTGCAACGGCACGGGCGTAAAACTCGTCCAGTCCCGCGAACAGCTCGAAACGGTCCTGCCGCAGTTTCCTGACAACGTGGACATGCTGGTTCAGGAACTCATTACCTATCCGGTCGAAGCAGGGCTGTTCTACATCCGCCATCCGGACGAGCCGCATGGCCGCATCACCTCGATCACCTACAAGGAAGCGCCAGTCCTGACGGGCGATGGTGTCTCCACGATTGAAGAGCTGATCCTCCGTGATCCCCGCATGGGCCTCGTTCCGCAGATTTATCTGCCGCGTCTGGCAGGGCGGGAAAAAAATGTTCTCGCCAAAGGCGAGGAGATGTCGCTGGTCTTCGCCGGGAACCACTGCAAGGGTTCCGTCTTCCGCGATGGCCGGGCCGACACTACGGACGCCCTGACGGACCGTCTGGACGCCATCATGAAAGACATCCCGGACTTTTATTTCGGTCGGGTGGACGTCAAGGCAGCCTCAATCGAGGATCTGCGCCGTGGTGAGAACTTCCGGATCATCGAGATCAATGGCGTCGGTTCCGAAGCCACCCATATCTGGGACCGCCGGACGACACTCTGGGAAGCCTATCGCGCCCAGTTTTCCCATTACCGCCAGACCTTCCTGATCGGTGCGGCCAACAGGGCACGCGGCTGGAAGACGTCTGGCGCGTTCTCGATGTTGCATTCCTGGCGTAAGCAGCGTCGGCTGCTGGCGTCCTATCCGCTGAACGACTGACCGCGGTGCGGCAACAGGGTCTTACTGACCCAGCTTACCACCCCCAAAGATATAATTGCTGACCTGCTGCTCCAGAGAGAGTTGATCCTGTGTATCGGTGATCTTGCCCTCGTTGGACAAAGTCTCACGGGAGTGGCCCGGCTGGATCTGCAGCGCATTATCCGCCGTCATGGTTGGGGCACCGATGCCCACAGCCGTATCCACGGGAAGATGTAAACGCTGGTCCAGCGTAAAGGCCACATCCGCCATCTGTGTCCGCGGATCGAGCGTGATGGATACGACACGTCCCACCGGAACACCGGCGAGATCGACATTCGCACCTGCGTGGAGGCCATTCGCGGAATTAAAAGCCGCATGCAGCAGGGCGCCCTGGAAATCAGGCCCCTTGCGCAATGCGTTGCCATAAACGAGGAATGTTCCGGCAATTGCCAGAACAAGACCACTGGCCAGGATGGCGCCCCCGCGGCCGCTCAATGTTGACTGCATGCCAGCCTCGCCTTCCGGAAAATCTTGAACAGAACGGGAGTTAGTCTTCCCATGACCGCCCGGTCAAGGTGAAGACCAAGAGTACGCGCAAGGTTGCGTCCTCTGCCACCATCAGGCAAGTGATCTGTTTTTCCGCCTTTGTGACGAAGGCTTCCACCCGAAACAGGCTCCATGACGCTTCTTCAGGCCCTTATTCTCGCCGTCGTCCAAGGAATTACCGAACCCTTTCCGGTCAGCAGCCTTGGTCATGCCGTTCTCCTCCCCGCGCTTCTGCACTGGGATCTGGATGAACACGCTCCGATGTTTCTGCCATTCCTGACCATGCTGCACGTGGGGACGCTGGTCGCGCTGGCCGGCGTGTTCTGGCGGGACTGGATGGCAATCCTCGGCGGGATCATCGGCCGCTACGGCAAATACCGTCAGATGGAAGCGATTCGGATCTTCGCACTGCTGGTTCTCGCCACCATCCCTGCCGTATTGGTGGGATGGCTTCTGGAGCATCGACTGCGCAACGTCTTTGGCTCCCCTCTCGCAGTTGCAGGCTTCCTGATCCTCAACGGCTTCCTGCTCATGGCGACCGAATGGCTCCGTCGCCAGAAGGGCCACCGCGACCACAAACCCATCGCAACGCTCGCTCCAAAGGATGCCGTGATTATCGGCATCTGGCAGTGTCTTGCCCTGCTACCGGGTCTGTCACGGTCGGGCGCAACCATGAATGGCGGTCTTCTGCGGGGACTGGACCATGAAACGGCAGCACGCTTTTCGCTTCTGATGGCCCAGCCGATCGTTCTGGCAGCAACCGTCCGGGAAGCCTGGCAGATGCGTCACATAGTGATTTCTCATGATGTCATGGTGCAATGTGTTGCTGGCGCCGTTGTGGCCGGACTGACTGCACTGGTCTGCTCGCTGCTCATGCTGCGTTTCTTCCGCAACCATGATGGCTGGGCCCTGACGCCTTTCGGGCTCTATTGCATCGTAGCCGGATTTTTTGCCGGTGCCGTCATTCTTCTCTGACCTTTCCAGCCGCCGTTTTTCGCGGCACATTGCGGATCATGCCAGCTTCGATACAATCTTCTCCGGACACTTCGGGCCCCAGTCGTCGCAAGACCCTTGAACAGGTCCTGTTTGAAAACGATACGAACGGGCTCAAGCGAAGCCTGACGGCCACGCAACTGGTTATCCTGGGCGTCGGTTCCACGATTGGCGCTGGCATCTATGTCATGACCGGAACGGCCGCCGCCGAATATGCGGGCCCTTCCGTTCTGATTTCCTTCGTGATCGCTGCCCTCGCCTGCCTGTTCACGGCATTTTCGTACGGCGAACTGTCTTCGACCCTTCCCGTGTCGGGCTCGGCCTACTCCTACGCCTATATTTCAATGGGCGAGCGAGTGGCCTGGATGGTGGGCTGGCTCCTGCTGCTGGAATACGGGATCTCCTGCTCAGCCGTCGCGGCAGGCCTCTCAGGCTATGCCAGCTCCCTTCTGGGCGTGACGGGATTTCACATGCCCGCGGCACTGACGCATGCCACACTCCAGCCCGTGGCAGGTACGGCCGGGGCGCAGATCAGTGCCGGCTGGAGATTCGACCTGATTGGTTTTGCAGCAACACTTCTCGTAACTGCACTGCTAGTCCGGGGTGTTGAAGAATCTGCGCGCATCAACACCATGATTGTGGCGCTCAAGGTCGGGGTTCTGTTTGTATTCGTGGCGCTGGGCATCGGGGCAGTCAATCCTGCGAACTGGCATCCGTTCATCCCCGCGAGCGAAGGTGGCTTCCATTACGGCGTGCGCGGTATTTTCCGCGCGGCGTCGGTCATTTTCTTCGCCTATGTCGGGTTCGAGGCCGTCTCCACAGCCTCGGCCGAGGCCCGCAACCCCACCCGCGACGTCCCGATCGGCATCATTGGCAGCCTGCTGATCTGCACCATCGTTTACATGATTGTCGCTACCGTCCTGCTCGGGATCGTGCCCTATCGTGAGCTGGATGTTCCTGACCCGCTCGCCATTGCCGTGAAGATCATGCACACGCCCTGGCTCTCCCTGCTGGTCAATATCGGTGCGACAATCGGGCTATGCTCGGTTCTGATGGGCCTGATGTACGCACAGTCCCGCGTCCTGCTGACCATTAGCCGCGACGGGCTAATCCCGCAGATCTTCTGCGTCATTCATCCGAAATTCCGCACTCCCTGGATTGGTACGATCGTTCTGGGCTTTGTGGTCGCCCTTATTACCGCCACGCTGCCGATCGACATCATCAGTGACCTTGTCTCTATCGGTACGGCCGCGGCGTTCGGGATCGTCTGCTTTACGGTCATCTGGCAGCGCAATACGCGACCTGACATCGTACGTCCCTTCAGTGTGCCTCTCGGGGGCATCCGCATCCGGGGGATCTGGATCGGGACGACCCCTGGGCTCGGGATTTTATTCTGCCTGGTCATGACCATCCCACTGGTCTCAGATATGATCCATGCCGTCAGCAGCGGCAATCCGGTCCCACTGATCCTTCTGGTGACCTATCTGACACTGGGCATTGCAACTTACGTCTTCTACGGGCGACGTCATTCGAAAATGCGCCCCGAAGCTTCCTCAGTCTGACGACATCGACGAACTTCCGGGGCCCATACCCGGGCCCATATAGCTTCCCGGCGGCGGACGGCCGATCGGCGGCGCCATCCGCTCCCACGGCTCTTGCGTACCCGCTGCAGGGGGCATCATGGAGAAGCGGGAACGCGGCAGCGCTTCAGGGCATTCATCACGAATGCGGGCGATGATCTTCTCACGGATATCACATCTCAGATCCCAGCTCTGAAGCGCCGTGCGCGCACTGGCGATGATGCGGATGGACATGACATGCGCGTCGCAATCCGCCACCTGCACATCAAACACCCGCCCGTCCCATAACGGACAGCCCCGCACGATCTCGTTCAGCATCTCGCGGATCTTGTCCATCGGTGCCTGATAATCGACCCACAGAAACACGACGCCAATGATGGCCGCGGAATTATGCGTCCAGTTTTCGAACTGGTTTTCCAGAAAATACGAGATCGGCACGATATGCCGCCGCCAGTCCCAGACCCGCAGCACCACATAGGTCGCGTTGATTTCCTCAACCCAGCACCAGTCCCCATTGATGATAATCAGGTCTTCCATACGGATCGGCTGGGTCAGCGCGATCTGGACACCGGCAATCAGGTTCGTCAGCAGGCCACGCGCCGACAGACCGACAATCAGCGATGCCGCTCCGGCCGATGCGAACAGCGACAGTCCGTATTGCTTGACGGACGGAAACAGCATCAACGCCGAGGCCACCGTCACAATCCCCACAAGGATTTCCGTCAGCCGCCGCAGGACACGGATCTGTGTCTGGTGCGAGCGGATCATGATGTCGTCCGTCTCCTCGCGCGCCGCCAGGCGGTTGAGATAGACCTCCGACATTATGCGGAAAACCATGATGGCCGAGAACCCGAAGGTCAGGATCAACAGGAACAGGAAAAAGAGTTGAAGATCGTCCTCCTGCGCCGCTGTAAAGCCCGTGGCCGCCGGCAGTGCCGACAACATGGCCAGCAGCGCCACCATCAGACGTGTAGGCCTGCGCAGGGATGAAACAATGCGCCGGATCAGCGCAGCCTTGCGGGAGCCAGGGATCCGCAGGAGCTGCGTCGTGACAAGATTGCCGCAATAGAACGCCAGCACCCCCACCATCACGAGCATCAGCACCGAAACAATGGAGGCTGGCAGCCAGGTGAAGTAGGACCTTATGGCAAACAGGGTGCTGACGAAGTGTTGCGTCACCAGATGAAGGACTCCTTGCATCGAGAGGAATTGAAGACCCGGAGGCGGTCGCATGGATTGGAAAACCGTAATACTCCAAATGCCATGGGCACCGTGGACAATGCGACCCGTAAAAACATCTTATTTTACCGGGACTAACGTGTTGACACCCCGAAAGATCCCCCTTAAAACCCCGCGACAACGCCGGTTAACTCCGGCCGGATGGCGGTGTAGCTCAGTGGTAGAGCAGGGGAATCATAATCCCTTGGTCGGCGGTTCAAATCCGTCCACCGCTACCATCCCTTTTCCCGAAAATAGAAGAAATCATTCCGTCGTGCCTCTACTGCCCGTATGGGTTTCCTGTATTCTCCGGGCATGAGCAAGAAACCCCTCGCCGTCGTGACGATGGTCTATAACGAGCCGGAACATCTTATGGTCTGGCGGCGCCATTATGGTGCTCAGGTCGGAGAAGCGGCCTGTTACGTGATTGATCATGGCTCAGATGACAACTCGACGTCTCATCTCGGACAGGTCAACGTCATCAGGATCCCCCGTTCACCGCAGGACGATGAACGCCGCACCCGCGCTATCGGAAAATTCTGCGACAGCCTGCTCGAATGGTATGACAGCGTCATCTACACGGATGTGGACGAGATCCTTCTGGCCGATCCGGCTTTCGTCCCTTCCCTGACGGAATTTGCCCTCCTCAACCGAACCCCGGTTGTCACAGCGACAGGGTTTGACGTCATTCATATCCCGGACGAGGAAGCCCCGCTCGACTACACACGCCCCTTCTCCCTGCAGCGTCGCCAACTCCGCTTTTCAAGCGCGATGTGCAAACCGGTTCTGACCCGTATTCCCATTACATGGGCGCCCGGTTTTCATTGCTGCGAGGAAGCTATTCCTAGCGTTGCAGCGCCTCTTTTCCTGTTCCATCTCCGCTATGCAGATCTTCCCTCGGGACTGGAACGTCTGGAGCGAACCCGCCGTCAGCCCTGGATTTCAGAAGACGTCGGACGTCATCAGCGCTTGGAAAATACCGACTGGGAAAACATGCTTCGCGGTATGGCGGGGCTGCCGCGGACAGAAGCCAGCCTGGACAGTCGGGATGAGCGCCTGACCTTCTGGCGCCAGCAGGTCGAAGACAGCACTCAGTCGCGCATGCAAGACCGCTATCGGCTCGACCTGCATCTGAGCGGAACCGAGCTGTGGCGCCTGCCCGACCGTTTTATAGGCCGTGTCTGAGATAAAAAAAACCGGCCCTTTGAAGGGCCGGTTTTTTCTGCTGAGCCGGAGCTTCAGTCTGCCTCGGCCTCAGCCGTGCGACGATCCTGCTCTTCATCCGAAGAACGTTCAGAGCTGTATTCGCCGTCCTGTTCATGAGACGGCTGTTCGTCGTCACCGCGCTCGCCACGAGGCTCCCGACGATCTTCGTAGGCGCGCTGACGCTGCTGTTGACGTTCGTTCCGCTCCTGCTGGCTCTTCTCGGCGGCCTGATTCATGGCGTTGAGAATACGGAAGTAATGCTCCGCGTGCTGGAAATAGGCTTCTGCAAGGATGCGGTCGCCAGTTCCGGTCGCGTCGCGGCCAAGCTGGAGATATTTCTCAAACAGCTGCTGCGCCGTACCACGCACCCGCAGATCGGGTCCGTTACTGTCAAACACATGGTTGCGGTTCAGAGGTGTCTGGGCACTGCTGCTGCGTGATGGCCCACTGCCCGCACGATGATGCCGGCCTCTTATGCGCTTCATATTCATCGACCCGTGATGCACTTTCATGATGACGCGGAGCGTTCTGCAACTGCAGAAAGTTCCGATCGCCGCTATCGAAAAAGACGTCTGTCTGTTCCGCTATGGCTGAACCCGGCTCAGCCAATCTTCCATCGTCAGTGCATGATGACATGAGCGATGGGCAAAGATACGTCTGACGGTGCCGATAAAACACCTTCAATTCGCATGCATTGGCTTTAGCAATACCAAGTTCCGTCAGTCAAGCCAACGGTTTTTCGTCAAGATCCATTTTCAGGCGCCCGATTGCAGCACCAGAGCTCTTTCCACGCCGCCCAGATCCACCTTATGCGCGACATCCCGCAGCCCGTTCGCCGCACCGAGCGCAGAAACCGAATCAATCTGCCCGATCCCCATCTCCAGAATGCCGTATCCGCCCGGAACGAGAAGCGCCAGCAGGCTCGCGCACAGGATACGATAGGCTTCCAGCCCATCCACCCCACCATCAAGAGCCCGGGCGGGCTCATACTGCACGACTTCAGGCATCAGCCCGGCCAGATCCCGGGTCTCGATATAAGGCGGATTGGACAGGACGATATCGAACCTTCCGCTCAACGCATCCGCCCAGCTTCCAGCCAGAAAAACACTGCGTTTCTCCAGCCCGGTGCGGATGGCGTTGCGCCGTGCCAGCGCCGCCGCCTGCGGAGACAGATCAACACCGACACCTGTTGCCTGTGGGTACTCAGACAGCGCCGCCAGCAAGAGACAGCCCGTTCCGGTTCCCAAATCGAGAATGGAGAGCGGCGCGTTACGGTCTGGACAGACATCCAGCAGGGCTTCGATCAGGGATTCACTATCCGCACGAGGGATCAGCGTGTCACGCCCCGTCTCCAGATCCAGCGTCCAGAAGCCGGTCTCGCCTGTGATGAATGCCAGAGGCTCCCGGTCCAGACGCCGTTTCAGAGCCTCTGCGAATCGCGATGCCTGCAGAGGCTCTACACCATCCAGAGACAGCAGGCCGCCCAGATCCCGTCCCGTCGCCCAGCACAGCAGAAGCCGCGCTTCACGCCGCGCATCTTCAATCCCCGCCAGGTGAAGGGCCTGTGAGGCCTCGCGCAAAAGATCATCTTTGGCCATTATCTTCAAAGCGAACCTGCTATAGTTGGTGTCATGAAGTCCAAACGTGCGCTCCTCTTTTCCGCTCTGCTGCTTGGCTGCACACTCACACCCGTTCAGGCACAATCAGACCTGTCGCGGGAACTGCCACCGTCCTTTACCGTGACGGACGAGCGCGCGCCCGAAGAAATTTCGGAAGTCTCGCGCCTCTATCTGGATGGCAATCTGGTTGCAACGTTCAGACTCGGACTGTCCAAGGCCCATGAAACCCAGACGATCACGCTTCCGGTCGGCCGCTCCGATGTGGATTACGCCCTGTGCGGGGAAATCACCATTATCCGGAACGGCCATCAGGAAACCCATCAGGTCAGCAGCGAAGGCCAGCTCCACCACCCCGAAGGCCATTCGCTTGATGCCGTGGGAACCAACAATTTCACTGATTTCTTTCTGGTCGATTACGACGATGCCGCCGTTGCAACGCACCGGCATGGGCGCGCTGCAGTCTGTGCCACACCCAATACCTGAGTTTCAGAACCCTGCGGCGGCGAGCAGTTCGGTCTGCTCTTCCCGCGTCAGGGCGTCGATGATTTCGTCGAATTCGCCGCCCATGATCCGGTCGATCTTATAAAGCGTCAGATTGATCCGGTGGTCCGTCACGCGGCCTTGGGGGAAATTGTACGTCCGGATCCGCTCCGAACGGTCGCCCGTCCCGACCTGTGACTTCCGGTCCGCGGCACGCGTGGCATGAAGCTGCGCGCGTTCCCGCTCATAGAGCCGGGCACGCAGGATCTTCATGGCCTTGGCCTTGTTCTTGTGCTGGCTTTTTTCTTCCTGCATCGCCACCACGATGCCGCTGGGCATATGGGTCACGCGCACCGCGCTTTCGGTCTTGTTGACGTGCTGGCCGCCCGCCCCAGAGGCCCGATAGACGTCAATCCGCAGATCATCGTCATTGATCGTGACATCAACTTCTTCGGCTTCGGGCAGCACGGCAACGGTCACGGTGGAGGTATGGATCCGTCCCTGACTTTCCGTTGAGGGAACACGCTGCACCCGGTGCACGCCGGATTCGTATTTCAGACGCGCAAAAACCGACCGGCCCGAAATGGTCGCCATGCCTTCCTTGAGGCCTGCGACTTCGTTCTCGGCATATTCCATGACCTCGAAACGCCAGCCATTCTGCTCCGAGAAGCGGCGATAGGCATCGAACAGTTCCGCCGCGAACAGTCCGGCTTCGTCACCACCCGCCGCTGGCCGGATTTCCAGAATGGCACTGCGCTCATCCGCCGCATCTTTCGGCAGGAGTGCCAGACGCAGAGCGTGCTGGAGGTCGGGCAAAGTCGCCTCGATCTCTGCCATTTCCATCTGCGCCAGCTCGCGCATTTCCGGATCATCAAGCAGGGCCTGCGCCCCGGCTTTCTGGTCCTCGGCACTTTTCCAGGCCTGAATGGATGCGACCACCGGCTCCAGTTCGGCATATTCCTGCGACAGACGGGTGAAGGCCTCACCCGTCAAATCGCCGGAAGACATCAGGGCCTGAACTTCTTCCGAACGCGCGACAATCCGCTCAAGCCTGTCATCAACCACCATGTGCTCAGGCGCGTCCTGCGCTCAGAACACGTACCAGATCTGCAAACGGGACTTCCTGCTGCTCGCGGCTGGACAGATCCCGAAGCTGCACCACGCCCTTGGCGATTTCCTCATCACCCAGAACAATCGCATGGGACGCACCGGACTTCACCACGCGCTCCATCCGCTTCTTCATGTTTCCACGGGTCTCGATCTCGGCCCGCATCCCGGCAGACCGCAGCGCGCGCGCAAGCGACGCGGCTTTGAGGATGGCTTCGTCTCCCATCGGCACCAGTGCAATTCCGGTCGGAAGCTCGGGAACAGAATCCAGCAGCATCGCCAGACGCTCGATCCCGCCAGCCCAGCCTATCGCGGGGATGGCCGGACCGCCCATCTGCTCCACAAGCCCTTCATACCGACCACCAGCCAGCACCGTGCCCTGAGCACCAAGCTTTGAGGTCACGAACTCGAACGCTGTGTGACTGTAGTAATCGAGGCCACGGACAATCCGCGGGTTCTCAACGAAATCCACGCCGAATGCCTGAAGGCTGGCCCGAAGCGTGTCCCAGAACTGGCGGGATTCATCGTTCAGATAGTCCGCAAACGCCGGCGCGTCGTCGAGAAGTTTGCGGTCCTGTTCGGACTTGCTGTCCAGAATCCGCAGCGGATTGGCTTCGAGACGGACACGGCTTTCTTCCGACAGCGCATCCGCATGGTCCCGGAAATACGCCACCAGTGCTTCCCGCCAGGCCTGACGGCTGGCCAGATCACCAAGCGTGTTGAGTTCCAGCGTGACGTGATCGCCCAGACCCAGTTCACGCAGGATGTCCTGCGCCATGGCAATCGTCTCGGCGTCCCGCAGCGGGCTTTCCGCACCAATCAGCTCCGCGCCTATCTGATGGAACTGACGGTAACGCCCCTTCTGCGGACGCTCGTAGCGGAACATCGGCCCGTGATAGAATACCTTCTGCGGCAGGGACTGCGTCAGGCCGTTCGTGACCAGCGCGCGGCAGATTGCTGCCGTGCCCTCAGGCCGCAGGGTGATGCTCTCACCGCCGCGATCCTCGAACGTGTACATCTCCTTAGACACGACATCGGACGTCTCGCCGAGCGTGCGCGAAAAGACGCGCGTGTCTTCGAAGATGGGTGTGCTCCATTCCTCGAAACCATAGGTCCGCAGAACCCGGCGCGCCGTTTCCACAACATGGTGGTGGCGACGCATGGTGTCGCCAATAAGGTCGTGGGTCCCGCGTGGGGGCTGAAGTCCTGACATCAGCTGGCTGCCGGATCCATCTGCTTGGCCGTGGAGGCCTCGACCTTGCCCGCCTCGATATCCGAAACCTTCTTCTCCACGAGGTCCACGATGTGCTCGATCATATCGCCAGCCGGCATCGTGTGATCCTGACGGCCTGCGGCATAGACCATGTGACGGCCATTGCCGCCGCCGGTCACACCGATATCGGTCATCAGGGCCTCACCAGGGCCATTCACGACGCAGCCGATGATGGACAGCGTCAGCGGGGTCTTGATGTGCTGCAGACGATCTTCAAGGGTCTGCACCGTCTCAACGACGTTGAAGCCCTGACGCGCACAGGACGGGCAGGAAATGATCTTCACGCCACGATGACGCAGGCCGAGGGACTTCAGGATATCCCAGCCGACCAGCACTTCTTCTTCCGGCGCGGCCGAGAGCGACACGCGCATCGTGTCACCCACGCCAGCCCAGAGCAGATTGCCCAGACCGATGGACGACTTCACGGTGCCTGCACGTTTGGAGCCAGCCTCGGTGATGCCAATGTGCAGCGGGTGGTCACAGCAATCCGCAAGCTGCTGATAGGCCGCGACGGCCATGAACACGTCAGATGCCTTCACGCTGATCTTGAACTCGTGGAAGTCGTGATCTTCAAGGATCTTCGCGTGTTCCAGAGCGCTCTCGACCAGAGCCTCGGGGTTAGGCTCACCGTACTTCTCAAGCAGGTGCTTTTCCAGCGAGCCGGCATTTACACCGATCCGAATGGAGCAGCCGTAATCCTTGGCGGCGTTGACGACTTCACGTACGCGCTCGGCGCTGCCGATATTGCCCGGATTGATGCGCAGGCATGCTGCACCGGCCTTCGCGGCCTCGATGGCGCGCTTGTAGTGGAAATGGATGTCCGCGACGATGGGGACGTTCACTTCATGTACGATCTCTGCCAGGGCGGCCGTGCTGGCCTCATCCGGACAGGAAACACGCACGATGTCCACGCCGGCCAGTTCGGCCACACGAATCTGTTCGATCGTGGCCTGTGCATCGGATGTCAGGGTGTTGGTCATGGTCTGCACGGAGATCGGGGCATCACCACCGACCGCAACCTTGCCGACATGGATCTGGCGCGACTTGCGACGCTCGATGTGCTGATAGGGACGGTAGCTGCTCATGATTTACCTCTTCGTGCCCGGGAAGGACCGGGAGCTCTGACCCAGTGGGCTGTATTCAGGGGCACTGAGCCCCCCTGACGGATATAAGGGTTTAATGCGATGGCGACGATTGTTCCAGCGGCTGATGTTCAAGCTGCCGGGCATTCAGGTCATCGGCTGAGACTTCATGCGCTGGCGGCGGTGCTTTCCGCGCAACGGGCGCTGGCTTTGCGGCCAGAGGCGAGGATGCCGCACCCGGGGATGTGATGGCCGGAGTTTCCGCGGCAGGAACTGGCGCGTCAGGCTGAACGGGCAATGCAATCCCGGATCCAAAAGCGCCGGAGCGGATGGCATCTGCCGTCACTTCAACGTTGCGCCTGACCTGACCTTCCTTGCCCAACGGGGCACTGGTTGCCCCGGCAGTAGTCAGGACCACACCGCCCGCATTGCCGAAAGACATACGGAACGGCGCGCCAGCCGGGTCACCCTGCCAGCTCTCTCCCGGCTGCATGACGCGCGAGATAAGAACATGCCCGTCACGGTCCCGGACCTGGGTCCAGACCTGAGACAATGCCCTGAGCACCACGGCGCCCTCCGGAACTGCGGGCGGCAGATCAGTAGCTGGCTGCCCGGGCGTCGCCTCTTTTTCGGCTGAAGGTGCCTCACCCGGTGGCGCGGGTTCTGCGTCTTCGTCCGTGTCAGGAGACATGGCAGCTGTTCCTACCGTCTGGGCCGGAGCAGCTGCCGCCAGGGCTGGCGATGACGGTGCAGGCTGATTTGGTCCAGCAGCCTGTGAAGGCACTACGACGGGTACAGGTGTTGAAGTCACCGGCGCATGTGGCTCAGGCGTTGGTGCGCGTCCTGGCATCACGGAGGCCACCTGCGGGGACGTCGTTGCCAGTGTTGCTGCACCCGACATCAACTCTGCTACGGCCGGGACCTGCCGCTGAGCCGGATTGTCATGCTCGGTAAAGCGATACCAGCCTACATAGGCGGCCACCACAACTACCAGCCCTGCGGCGACCAGCACCCCGATTGGCAGTCCCCTGTCACCTTCAGGCTGAGGGAAAACCAGATCCGGTTTGCGGGTTACGGCACCGCGCGTATCACGCCGGAAACGCTCGACCAGCGCGTTGGCGTCAAGCTGCATGGCGTGCGCGTAGGTGCGGAGGAATCCAACCGCATATGCGACACCAGGCAGACCTGCCAGATCGTCTGCTTCAAGGGCTGCCAGAAGTTTTGGCCGGATTCGCAGCCATTCCGCCACGTCCTCCAACCGCCATCCCAGCTCTTCGCGACGCGTACGCAACACCGTTCCAACACTAGGCTGGTCAGAAGGCTGCGACAACGGGCGGCTGGAGGGCGGAGGGGACATGACCGGAAAATCCGTTAGCTGGACGCGTGAATGCGGGTTTCACGCTGCTTTATGGCATCGACGGCCTGCTGCACCAGCGTTGCAAGGATGTCGGCGACCGGACGGATTTCCTTGACCATGCCGACGGACTGACCTGCCATGACGGAACCCGTTTCCACATCCCCTTCGATAACGGCACGACGCAGCGCACCGGCCCAGTAGTGCTCGATCGAAAGCTGGGCTTCTTCCTTGGTCAGTTCGCCGCTCTGAAACTTCTGGAGCGCCTCGCCCTGAAGCCTTGCATAACGGCGGCCACCTTCATTCGACAGGCCGCGCACCGGAATGACCGGGAACAGCTCGTCGAGCTGCACGGTCGTCACCGCATCGCGGGCATTGGCGCGCAGAAAGGCCTTCTTGAAGTTTTCATGCGCAATGCTTTCTTCGGAAGCCGCAAACAGCGTTCCGAGCTGCGCACCGGCTGCACCCTGCTCCAGATAGGACAGAACCGCGTCACCGCGTCCAAGCCCACCGGCCACGAATACGGGCACGTCGCGGATATGTGGCAGGATTTCCTGCGCCAGTACCGTCAGAGACACCGGCCCGACATGGCCGCCCGCTTCCGAACCTTCAATCACGAGGGCCTCGATGCCCATGCGCACCAGACGCTTGCCCAGAGCCAGAGCCGGCGTAAAGCCGATTGCCCGTGCCCCGCCATCACGTACCTTGCGGATCGTGGCGCTGTTCGGAACGCCGCCTGCCAGCACGATGTGCGAAACATTATGCGCCAGACAGACATCCACCAGTCGGTCCAGATCGGGGTGCATGGTAATGAGATTCACACCGAACGGACGCTTCGTCATCGCCTGCGTGGCAACGATTTCCTCTTCCAGACGCTCCGGCGACATCGCACCACAGGCAATGACACCAAATCCGCCGGCATTGGAAATCGCGGAAACCAGATGCCGCTCGCTGACCCAGGACATGGCGCCGCCCAGGATCGCGACTTCGCTTCCAAGGAAGTCACAGCCCGGCTTCCACAGCCGATCCAGAGTCTCGCGGGCGTCCAGGGTCTCGCTCAGGGTTTCGCTCACGCGTCGGTTTCCTCTTTTGAATCAAGGCCGTAAGCCGTGTGGAGCGCGCGCATAGCCAATTCGGTATATTCGGAATCGATCAAAACCGAGATCTTGATCTCGCTCGTTGAGATGACCTGCACGTTGATGCCGCGATCGGCAAGCGTGCGGAACATCCGCGCGGCCAGACCGGCATTCGAACGCATGCCGATTCCCACGACGCTGATCTTCACCACATTATGCGACGTAATCAGCTCGCCATACTGGACGTATTCGCGGGCCTTCTCCAGCACGGCACGGGCGGCGGCCTCGTCGGCCTTGCTGACCGTGAAAGTCATGTTCGTCATGTTGTCCACGCCAACGCTCTGGACGATCATGTCGACATTGATGTTCGCGGCTGCCAGCGGATCGAAAATCGCAGCGGCGATGCCCGGACGGTCCGGAATGTTCCGCACGGAGATTTTCGCTTCGTCATGCGAGTTGGCAATCCCCGCAACCAGTTCCTTCTCCATGATCTCGTCCTCATCAACAACAATCGAACCGCTGTCGTCATCCGTATCGGAAAAAGACGACAACACCCGCACCCGGACACCCTCGCGCATGGCGAGACCGACGCTGCGGGTCTGAAGTACCTTGGCGCCTACGGAAGCCAGTTCAAGCATCTCTTCATAGGTGATGCGATCCAGCTTCTTGGCGCGTTTCACGATGCGCGGATCGGTCGTGTAGATCCCGTCCACATCAGTATAGATATCACATTGATCAGCATTGATCGCAGCCGCGACAGCAACGGCGGACGTATCCGACCCCCCGCGTCCCAGCGTTGCAATCCGCCCATCAGGACCGACACCCTGGAAGCCGGCCACAACGGGAACAACGCCGTCATCCAGACAAGTGAGCAGCGAGGAACCATCAACGCTTTCAATAGCGGCCTTGCCATGGGCGTCATCCGTCACAAGCGGAATCTGCCAGCCCTGAAACGAACGTGCTTTCACACCAAGCGCCTGAAGCGCGATGGACACCAGTCCGCTCGTCACCTGCTCGCCGGCAGCAACAACGGCGTCGTATTCCTTCGGATCGGCCAGCGGGTTCAGCTCGGCGCAATAGCCGACCATCCGGTTCGTCACGCCCGCCATCGCGGAGACCACGACTGCAACACGGCGTCCGCGGTCATGTTCCGCCTTCACGCGTTTTGCAACGTTCCGGATACGCTCGATATTCCCGACGGACGTGCCGCCGAATTTCATGACAACCGTCTTCCGTTTCCCGCCTTCAGCCTGAATGACGGCATGGGGATCGGCACGACCGGAAAGCTGGTCGTGGACGGGAGTATCGGGCATGGACATCGCGGATAAGGCTCCAGTACGTGTCTGGCGTTGTGCGCTCGGGTCTGGCATCGGGTACGGCAAAGACATGCATACCGCCCGGCACCTGAACAGACTCTGCCGGTCCACATACTCGTCTCGCTCCGTTACGTCCAGATGACGCGCGGCAGACAGGCACACAGAAGGACAGTTCCGATGCCCACTGACACCTCTCCGGGACAGGATTCCAGACGTTCATCCGTTTCAGAATCCGAAATTGCCCATTTCAGCGCCCTGGCGGAAGACTGGTGGAATCCGCGTGGCCCCATGGCGCCCCTGCACGCCATGAATCCCCTGCGCACCGAGTGGGTCAGCCGTCACGTTGCCCCTCTGCGCAAAGCATCCCCCGGGCCTCTGAGCCTGCTTGATATTGGTTGTGGCGCGGGTCTGGCGAGTGAGGCTTATGCCAAACTCGGCTTCGACACACTCGGAATCGATGCCAGCGCCCCCGGCATCCACGCTGCGGAAGCGCATCTGGCCGAACATCCCCTTCCGCCCGAAGCAGCCCCCCTGTCTTATCGCAATAGCAGTGCTGAAGACCTCGTGGCGGAAGGGGCAGGCTTTGATGTCGTCAATGCCTTGGAGGTCATCGAGCACGTCAATGATCCGCAGGACTTCCTGAACATGCTGGCCACGTTGACAAAGCCGGGCGGGATGGTCGCGGTCTCCACGCTGAACCGCACACCGCGCTCCTTCGCCGTGGCCAAACTCGGTGCGGAATACCTGCTGCGGATGCTGCCCGTCGGCACCCATGACTGGAAGAAATTCATCAAGCCCGATGAACTCGCCGCCATGGCCCGCAAGGCCGGTCTGCGGATGCTGGACATTGCCGGGATGAGTTACGTCCCGTTCCAGTGGCGCGAAAGCCGCGACACCGGCATCAATTACATCGCGATTTTTCGCAAGGACTGAACAAAAAAGGGCGGTTGCAGCAGGAGAACCTGCTGCAACCGCCCTGATCCGAAAGCGATCGATCAGACCTGCGTGTTCATGAACGCAAAGGTCGTCGGGCTACCAACGGGGGTGAAATTGTTCGTAAACGCAATTTCGCCCGTCTTCTTGTCCACCTTGAAAGACGTGACCGCATCCGAGCGCTGGTTGGCGCAGAACAGGAAGGCGCCGGACGGATCGAACATCAGCGCGCGGCCGTAATCCGCATGCATCCAGACCTCGTCCTGAAGCGTCAGCGTTCCATCGCTCCCGATGGCGAACACGGCCAGCGAATCACCCAGACGGTTCGAGACATAAACGAACTTGCCGCTGGCCGAGATCAGGATTTCAGCCGCAAGCGTTGAGCCACGGAAATGCGACGTAACGGTGCTGACCGTCTGGATGTCACTGATCGCACCCGTCGCGGGATCGAAATTGGAGACCACAACCTTCGAATCCTGTTCGCACAGATTGTACAGGATGCGGCCGGAATGGTTGAACTGGAAGTGGCGTGGCGCCGAGCCCGGTTCCATATCGTAATAAGGAGTCTTGGCCGGGATCAGCTTTCCGGTGTCGATATTCAGCGTCCAGACATAGACCCGGTCCAGACCGGCATCATCCGCCAGCACGAACTTGCCGCTCGGGTCGGAATGGATCATGTGCGGATGCGAACCCGAATGATCGGACACGGCAAAGTTGCCCTGTGGGTTGTCCGAGGCCCTCTCCGGCTGGCGCGGCCCCGTGTTGTGCACAACGTCCGATGCCTCACCCAGTGATCCGTCCGAACGGATTGGCAGGACGGCAACGCAGCCGCCGACATAATTGGCGACCAGCACATAGCGACCCGAATGGTGGATGCTCAGATGGGCCGGAACGGCGCCTTTCGAACTGACAACATTCAGCTTACGCAGTGATCCCGTCTTGGTATCAATGGCAAAAGCCGTGACAGAGCCGTCACCGTCCTTGTTGAAATCATCAATCTCGCTCAGCGCATACATAAAGCGCTGGTCCTTGGAGATCGCAAGGAAAGAGGGACTGGCGATATCCGTGAACGTCGTGATCGGCGTTAGAACGCCTGTATCGCGGTCCATATCGAAAACGGAAATACCCTGCCCGTTCCCTGTTCCACCGCCTGGCGGTCCGTGTTTCGTATAGCCGCCAACAAAACAGATTGTCTTGGAGACCGGCTTGGGCGGCGGAGGCGGCGTGAGAACCGTCTTTTCAGGATCAGCGGCACCAGCAACGCCGGTACCGGCCGCAGCAACGCCGGCAACCAATCCGACCGCGAAGCTGCGGCGGGAAACAGGATGGGACATGATGGGTCTGCATTCCTTTCGATGTGGCAGGGATAACGCCCGCCGCCAGAAAAAGACGCATCCAGACCCCGTCACAGGTTTCCCGGCAACAGACCTAACGCGCATCCTTCGGCAGTTTGCATTGCGGCCCAACAGGCGGACCAGTGTAGCGGGTCCAAGTCTGGGTTTCACCCAGAAGAGGCATTCCCAGAACGAATCCGCGCAGTTTCAGGACATTGGGCTCGGACACCCATATCCGCGCCTGATAGACTCGTCCGGTCCGCGGATCAAGAATATGACCCTGCCACTTGCGGTCTTCAATTGGGACAAAGTCTGTCAGCATGCGGATGCCACATTGCGAACGTCCCCACACATCCTTGGGAACGGCCCCGTCATAAGCCATGCCAATCAACTGCCCACAGAGCATGTGACCACAGGGCTGAATGGAAAACAGCCCATCATGTTCTTCCGACAGCCACAGCCCCTCTTCCGGAATATCCGATGAGGACTGGTCTGGTGGAACGGGCGTCTGAGCCTGGGCCGGAACACAGGAAAGTGACGCCACAGCCAGCAGGACAGCCGCGAAAAAGCCTGCTCCCCGCATTCAGACCTTGCCCAGCAGAGCATCAAGACGCCCTGCACGCTCGAGCGCCATCAGGTCATCACAGCCCCCCAGTCCCTTCCCATCGACAAAAGTCTGGGGGACGGTCCGGCTGCCGGAGCGACGAATGGAAGCCTCACGCTCGGCTGACCCGTGGGGTGCATTGATTTCCTGAAACTCTATCCCCTTGGAGCGCAGCAGGCTGACGGCATGCACGCAGTAAGGACATCCAGGCTGGGTAAAAATCTCGATCTTCGACATAGGATCCTCATTCCTGGACATAGCGCGGGTTCTGTTCATCCACTCTCCCGGTCCGGGCTGCAACCAAAATATCGACGCTCGACGCACCGGCTTTCATCAGCGCCTCAGTACAGGCCCCTGCCGTGGAGCCCGTCGTCAGCACGTCATCCACCAGAAGAACGGCCTGTCCGCATATCCGGTTTTCTCGCCCCTTCCTGACCCGGACAGCATGTTCCATCTCCCGCTCACGCTCCCCGGCAGACAGCCGGGCCAGTGCCTTGGTCGACCGGACACGCTGAAGAGCATCCACCACACAGGGCACGCCCGCAAGTCGTGAAATGCCCTGCGCCATGAGTCCAGCCTGATTGTAACGCCGTTTCCACAATCGGGTGCGATACAAAGGGACAGGCACGATAACAGTGACGGTCTTCAGCATGTCGCCTGCGGCAGATGTCATGTGGCGGGCCAGAACTGCCGCGTTTTCAGTATGATCGGAATATTTCAGCGGCAGGATCAGACGCCGTGACCACGCATCATAAACAAATGCAGCGCGTGCGGAACGCCAGACGGGCGGATGCGCCTCGCAGACCGCACAGCAGCTCTGCGCACCTCCCAGCCCTTCATTTTCCAGCGGCACTCCGCAACGATGACAGAAAGGGGAAACTATCCGGTGAGCCGCCTGAAAACACGTGCTGCAGAACGCGCCGTCCGTCATGACTTCTGTCCCGCAGGCTGCGCAGGCAGGAGGTAAAAGCGTGTTCAGGACAACGCGTGCGCTGCGGGTCAGAAGCCGTTTCACCGCGTTCGCGGAACTAGCCTGAGCGTGATTCGGGAGGCGTCGATCAGGACCTTGCCCTGATGCTGGAAATTGACGGTCACCCGCTCTCCTACAGCCGACTGGACCTGTCCCCAGCCCCACTCAGGGTGATCGGGATGCTGGACGATCTGCCCCGGTTCAAGGAATGACTGGAACGGGCCGGTCACTGACAGACCTGCCAGGACACCTTAATGCGTTCCATATCAGTGCCCCGCATTCTTATCGGAAAAATCAGGAGCCTTAAGGCCCGAGGCTTCAAGCTGGACCGCGAGAGCCCCCTTCAGACGATCCAGCCCAGGCTCATCACTAGCTTCAGCGCGGGCAACCAGAACAGCCTGCGTGTTGGACGCCCGGAGAAGCCACCAGCCATCAGCAGTATTGACGCGTACGCCGTCAATTTCAGAAATGTCTGCGCCTTCCATCCGAAGACGTCCAGCCACTTCCGTAATCACTTCGAACTTGCGTTTGTCGTCGCAGTGGAAACGAAGCTCAGGAGTCGTGACCGTCGCCGGGAGGCTGTCACGGAAATCCGAAAGTGGCCCCGGCAGACGCGACACGATCCCCAGGATGCGAACCGCTGCGTACAGCGCATCGTCAAAGCCATACCACTTGTCAGCAAAGAAAATGTGCCCCGACATCTCGCCAGCAAGCGGAGAGCCGGTCTCAGCCATCTTGGTCTTGATAGGCGAATGCCCGGTCTTCCACATCAGGGGCCGACCACCAGCCTTCGCGATTTCGTCGAAAAGGATCTGACTGGCTTTCACATCGGCGATGATCGTTGCGCCCGGATGGCGGCTCAGAACATCCTGCGCAAGCAGAACCAGCATCTGGTCACCCCAGAAAATCTGGCCACGATTATCAACTATGCCGATCCGATCCGCATCGCCGTCAAAGGCAATCCCGAGATCGGCCTGCGTTTCATCAACAACCCGGATGAGGTCCTGAAGATTTTTCTCCACAGTCGGATCGGGGTGATGGTTCGGGAAATGTCCGTCGATCTCCCCAAAAAGCACCGTATGCTCACCGGGAAGACGCTGGACCAGACGTTTCAGAACCTCACCCGCTGCGGAATTCCCATTGTCCCAGACAACCCTCAGGGGCCGGACACCGTCGCAGTCCTGAACCAATCGATCAAGATATCGGTCGGAGATATCCATTCTGCGGTATACGCCTTCCGTTGCGGGAAGAACGTTGCCTGATACGGCCAGGCGGCCCAACTCATGGATCTGGTCACCGTAAAACGGCTTTCCGCCCATCATCATCTTGAAACCGTTATAATCGGGCGGGTTGTGACTGCCTGTGACCATGATGGCACCATCGGCTTCATCTGCCACAGATGCAAAATAGAGCATGGGCGTTGGCCCACACCCGATCCGCGTCACATCCGCCCCGGATTCAACCACGCCCCGAACCAGCGCTTCTTCCAGAACAGGCGAGGAAAGACGACCATCATATCCGATGACCATCCGCTTCCCGCCCGCACGGAGAACCATGCTTGCAAACGTGCGACCAATAGCAAAAGCATCGGCAGGATACAGTGTCTCCTCGACGATCCCACGGATGTCATATTCCCGCAGGCTCGTCGGATCAAACTCATGCCGAAATGGCATCAGGGCGCATCGACATACTGCTTGTACTTCTTGAGAAACGCCTTCACCGAGGCCCCAAGATCTTCACGGTCGATCGAGAACGCGATCTGTGCCTCAAGGAAGCCAGCCTTATCGCCGCAGTCATAGCGTGTGCCTTCGTAGCGCAGACCATGGAACGGCACTTCGCCGATCGTCTTGGCCATGGCATCCGTCAGCTGGACTTCATTGCCCGCGCCACGCTCCAGCTTCGCCAGATATTTCATGACTTCCGGCGTCAGCACATAACGGCCGATGATGGACAGGTTAGATGGTGCATCCTCCGGCGCAGGCTTCTCAACCAGACCTTTGACCTCGACCAGCTTACCATCGTCATGGCCAACATCGAGAATACCGTATCGGTTCGTATGCTCGGGAGGGACTTCCGTCACGGCCACGACATTACCGCCGGTTTGATTGTATGCCTCGACCAGCTGACCGATACAGCTGCGCCCCTTAACGATATCATCCGGCAGGAGGATGGCAAACGGGTCGTCGCCAATGAAGGAGCGCGCGCACCAGATTGCATGTCCAAGGCCCAGCGGCTCCTGCTGACGCACGGCGACGAGCGATCCAGCCTGAACGCTGCTGGGAGCAAGCGCTTCAAGCGCGCTTTTTTTGCCGCGCTCTTTAAGCGTGGCTTCAAGCTCGTAAGCAATGTCGAAATAATCGATCAGGCTGTCCTTGCCACGACCGGTCACGAGACAGAACTCTTCGATCCCCGCTTCGCGAGCTTCATCAATCGCGTACTGGATCAGCGGCTTGTCGACGACAGGAAGCATTTCCTTCGGCATGGCTTTAGTCGCGGGCAGAAACCGCGTTCCGAGGCCGGCAACAGGAAGGACAGCTTTTTTCAGTGGCTTGATCACAAAACCTCACACATCAGCCGAAATGACGCCCGACCGCCGAACTGGAAGTCCAGACGTTCTCAAGGACGCAAGAGCATTAAACCTGTCTCAATAGTCTGGCAACAACATGGCACAGACCAGTGGACCGCAGAGAAACGCCTTGTTCCCCTGTGGGGTTTGTTTTTTCATGATGTGTGATTTTTACTGGGATACACTGACATCTAAATGTCAGTGGTGCGGCCGAGAAGACTCGAACTTCCACGGGGTTGCCCCCACAAGCACCTCAAGCTTGCGCGTCTACCATTCCGCCACGGCCGCCCCGTGACAAACGACCCTGCTTCGTGCATGACCGTCTGGTGTGGGAGGGGCTATAGCCGATGCCAGAAACGAGGGCAATGACCCGAAATGAGATTTGTGAAGAAATTTTGTGGAAATCCACGCAGGGACTGACACCTTACCCTGAAGCGCTTGCGTTCATGGAAGAGCGCGCACGGGCCATTCATCAGGGAACATCAGAGCCGCTGGTCTGGCTGGTTGAGCATCCGCCTGTCTTTACGGCAGGCACATCGGCCAAGGACGCCGACCTCTATAATCCTCACGGCTATCCGACCTATGCGGCCGGACGTGGTGGCCAATGGACCTATCATGGGCCGGGGCAGCGGCTGGGCTATGTCATGATGGATCTGACGAAGCCGAACGGTACTGTCCCTCCCCGTGACCTGCGCGCGTTTGTAGCGGGTCTGGAAGGCTGGATGATCGACGCCCTCGCCCGGCTCGGCGTCACGGCTTTTACCCGCGAGGGACGCATTGGCGTCTGGACCGTTGATCCCCTGACCGAACTTGAAGCCAAGATCGGGGCTTTGGGCATTCGCGTAAGCCGCTGGGTGAGCTGGCATGGTGTTTCAATCAATGTCAGCCCCGATCTGGACGACTTCGACGGAATCGTGCCCTGCGGCATCCGCGAATTCGGCGTCACCAGTCTTCAGCGATTCGACAGCAGTCTGACGATGAAAGATCTGGATGACGCCCTCGCCGCCTCATGGCCCGGGCGCTTTGGCTCTATCCCGCAGGAGGCGTGAAAACGGAGGGGACGATCACCACGCCCTGTTTCACATCCGACAACAGGACGCCAAAATGATGCTGCCGGGCATCCACGCCCTGCAATCCGATCAGGCTGAGCTGACCGTTCACGTCCGAAAACTGGATCGTCAGCAGGCCCTGTGAGGGGTTATCGGCCTGTGCCACGGAAATCTGAAGTGATCCGTTCCCATGCCGTACATCCGTCACCTGGATGTCGCCATCAAAGCGGATCGGGTGCTTCAGCAGCAGTCCAAGCGGATTGTGCCGCAGCGACAGATGTGTGACAGCGCCCGTCCCCTGATCATCCAGAACAAGATGCCCTTCCCCGGCCACCAGTTCCATCGGATGCGGTACGACGTAATCCAGCCTCAGATGACCCGGGATATATGAAAAGCGTCCACCGCTTTCGCCTTCATCCGGTCCGCGCTGGATGAAAGCCGCCTGCAATCCCTGAATCCCGTTCAGATAGGCCTCAATACGATGCACATCATTCTGGTCGGCTTTAGGCAGATGGCTGTATCCGCCCGTTGCACAGCCTGAAAGAAGCAGAAGCGTCAGAAGAGCACGTTTCATGGGGTTTGTTCTCCGTGCAGGACCAGTGACAGGGCATGCAGGCCGGAACTGAACTCTCCGCCCAGCAGATCATTGATCAGCCGGTGCCGCGCCACGCGGTTCAATCCGTCAAACCGTGCGCTTGTGATGGCGATGTTGAAATGCGTCTCTCCCCCGCCGCCAAGCGCTTTCGCCCCGGCGTGATGGGCGTGGCGGGCGCTGTCATCATGGATTTCGAGCTGTGTGGGCGAGAGTTCTTTCTGAAGGAGGGCCGCAATCCGTTCGCGTCGGCTGGAGGGCGGTGCGGAGGGGTGTGAAGCTGTTTCAGACATGATGAAAATCGTCCCGCTTGAGGAATGCCCGCTTGCATCGGGCGGCTGTGATTGCCCATATCAGACACCATGCAGCGCAAATCCACCAGACACCGGGCCTTTGATCCCGATCCTGACGCGCCGGAACAGGTCTGTGACCATCCGGGCTGCAACGAACTTGCCGGCTATCGGGCGCCGCGCGGGCGTGATGCCCTGCGCTCGTATTTCTGGTTCTGTCTTGAGCATGTCCGGGAATATAATTCTCGCTGGGACTTCTATCGCGGTATGACGCCAGGCCAGATCGAGGCGCATCTGCGGGCCGACGTCTCGTGGCAGCGCCCGTCCTGGAAACTGGGGACCGGCACGGCAAACAAGGCGGAGTTCAACGAGGACGACGTCATTGACCCGCTGGACATCCTCGGCGCCACCCGTCACAGCCGCGCAGAGCGTGCAAAAGACGCGGCACGGCAGCGTGCTTCTGCGCAGGCCGCGGGTATTCCCGAGCCCCTGCGCCAGCCGCTCGCCACACTGGACCTGACATGGCCCGTCTCCTTCGATGAGGTCAAAACCCGCTATCGCGCCCTCGCCCGTCAGCATCATCCCGATGCCAATATCGGCGATGCGAAATCCGAAGAGCGGTTCAAGGCCATCGGATCGGCCTATGCCGTCCTCAAAGTCCATTTCACGCGTCAGGACGATTTCGTTTCCTGAATTTTTAGACTGGAACAGAGGGCGCCGAGGCTCCATCTTCTCCAGAACGTCCTGTATCCAAAGATCCAACGAAAGCCTGACAGTCCCATGAGTGATTTCGCGACGATTGACACCCCTGAAGCCGTGACCACCGCTGAAAATGCTTCGGCCCCGACCAGCGTTCTCGGCGCACCTGACCTCATGGTCTCCTCGGCAGACGTTTTCGGCATCCGGACTGACATCCAGGTTCCGGCGTATTCCATCCGTACGGAACACGTTCCCGACATCGACCCGTCCTACAAGTTCGACGAAGACACAACCCGCGCGATTCTGGCAGGCTTCGCCTTCAACCGCCGCGTCATGGTTCAGGGCTTTCATGGCACCGGTAAGTCGTCCCATATCGAACAGATCGCCGCACGCCTGAACTGGCCCTGCGTCCGGATCAACCTCGACAGTCACGTCTCGCGGATCGATCTGATCGGTAAAGACGCCATCGTGCTCAAGGACGGCAAGCAGGTTACGGAATTCCGCGAAGGTCTGCTGCCTTGGTGCCTCCAGCATCCCTGCGCCCTGATTTTCGATGAATACGACGCCGGCCGTCCGGACGTGATGTTCGTCATCCAGCGCGTGCTGGAAGCCGAAGGGCATCTGACGCTTCTGGACCAGAACCGCGTCATTCGTCCGAACCCTGCCTTCCGCCTGTTCGCCACAGCCAACACGGTCGGACTGGGCGACACGACCGGCCTGTATCATGGCACCCAGCAGATCAATCAGGGCCAGATGGACCGCTGGAACATTGTCGCCACCCTGAACTACCTGCCGCTGGAACAGGAAGTGGGCATCGTCACGTCCAAGCTGAAAATTCCGGCAACCGACAAGGAGGCCACCACGCTGATCGAACGCATGGTGGCCTTGGCGAACCTCACGCGCTCCGGTTTCATGGCCGGTGACATCTCAACTGTGATGTCACCGCGTTCCGTCATCGCCTGGGCCGAGAACAACCGTATCTTCAACGACGTCGCCTTCTCCTTCCGCCTGACCTTCCTCAACAAATGCGATGAAGCCGAGCGCGGCATCGTGGCGGAATACTATCAGCGCTGCTTCAACGCCTCACCGCTGGCCTGATCCCTTGTCCGCTCCCAAGACTTCCCTCACCGACGAACAACGGCAGGAACGCTTCCGTCAGGCCACTGTCGCCACCTTGCGTGCCATGGGTGGCGCACCAGAGCAGGGCGTGGATTTTCAGGGCGCCGTCGACGGCAGTCGTCAGAACGCGACGGATGCTGGCAGTGTAGAGCTGCCTTATCTGTCACGCCACATGCACGACTGGGAAATCCGCAAGATCCGTGGGGCCGCGGACGCTGCCGCTCTGCGGATGCGGTATCATGCTGACAGAGGCACGAATGCACCGGCTGAACCTCTGGCCCGACAGGCATTCGATGCACTTGAACAGGCCCGCTGCGAAGTCTACGGTTCACGCCATATGGCAGGCGTGCGCGCCAATCTGGAACAGCGCGTCGCCCAGCACTGCGCCGAGATTGGCTGTAACCGTATGAAAACGCGCGAGGAGATGCCAGCCCCCGTGGCGCTGGATCTCCTCGCGCGTGAAGCCATGAGCGGCCATTCCATGCCGGTTCAGGCGGGAGCGGCACTGGATGAATGGCGCGCTTCCCTGACACCCGCCGCCAAGACGGCCCTTGCCGATATGGCCCGCACCCAGAGCGACCAGACGGCATTTGCCCGCGCCACAACCCGTTTCCTTGGAGCCTGCAAGCTCACGACCGCCCCTGATGAGGACGAAGAGCAGATGGCACCGTCCGATCTGCCGTCCGACGAAGAAGAAACAACGGACAGCGACGCACCTGAAGCGGATGGCCAGGACCAGCAGGCTCCTGCTGCGACGGAAGAGGAAGAAGGCGGCTATCAACCCGAGAGCGGCGAAACCGGCCTCTCTGGCGAGAGCGAAGCCACGGACGCCGCTGAGATGTCGGAAGACGGCACCGAGGAAGCGGCTGGCCCCTCGGACGAGCAGGCCGAGACAGGCCCGTCCGAAGCCCCCAATACCTACAAGGCCTACACCACGGATTTTGATGAGGAAGTGAATGCCTCCGATCTGTGTGATGCGGACGAACTGGACCGCCTGCGTCAGAAGCTCGATCAGCAGATGTCCCAGCTCCACGGGCTTGTGTCACGTCTGGCGCACCGTCTGCAACGCCGCCTCATGGCCCAGCAGCAGCGCCGCTGGGAGTTCGAACAGGAAGAAGGCATTCTCGACGCCGGGCGCCTCTCCCGCGTTGTGACCAATCCGACGCTCCCGCTGTCGTGCAAGCATGAGTGTGAGACGGAGTTCCGCGATACGGTTGTCACTCTCCTGATCGATAATTCGGGCTCAATGCGGGGGCGCCCGATCGGGACGGCCGCGATCTGCGGCGATATTCTCGCCCGGACGCTCGAACGCTGCGGCGTAAAGGTCGAGGTTCTTGGCTTCACGACACGACAGTGGAAAGGTGGCCAGAGCCGCGAACGCTGGCTCAAGACCGGCCGCATTCCCCAGCCGGGACGCCTGAATGACCTGCGCCACATCATCTACAAGGATGCAGACACTCCTCTGCGGCGCGCCCGGCGCAATCTGGGTCTGATGCTGCGTGATGGCCTGCTCAAGGAAAACATCGACGGCGAAGCCCTGCTCTGGGCCTGGAAACGCCTGCGTCGTCGCTCCGAACACCGTCACATCCTGATGGTGATTTCAGACGGTGCGCCTGTTGATGACAGTACGTTCTCGGCCAATCCGCACAACTATCTGGAAGATCATCTCCGACAGGTGATCGCCCGGATCGAGGCGGACCGTGGCACGGAGCTTCTGGCCATTGGCATCGGGCATGACGTGACGCGCTATTACCGCAACAGCGTCACCATCAGTTCCGCCGAAGACCTCGGCGGAACCATGATGGCACAGCTCAGCGCGCTGTTTGCGCCTTCAACCGGTCGTCGCGCAGCGCGATAATGGCGTCCAGCATCTGGTCGGTATGAACGGTGGTGGTGCGGTGATTGACGATCGCCGCCCGCACCGCCAGCCGACCATTGATCTTTGTCGTGGACGGCGCAGCGATCCCGCTTTCATGCAGATCCTGCACCAGTTCCGAAACTTCGGCATTCTCAAGACCGTCGATCCCGAAACACACGATATTCAGGGTTACTGGCGCCAGCAGAGTCAGGCCGTCCGTGCGCTCAACGCGCCGGGCCAGATCGGTTGCGACGTCACAGCAGGTTTCGACCATCTCTCCCATACGCTCAGACCCGTAATGACCCAGCGTCATCCAGACCTTGAGCGCCCGAAAGCCGCGCGACAGGTCTGGTCCAAAATCACAGAACCATGGAGCACCCGCCGCAAGCCCGCGCTCTTCGCGCACGAGATAATCCAGGGACTGCGCAAAAGCCGCCGCATGTTTGTGGCTGTCACGCACCAGCACACAGCCGGCGTCGTAAGGAACCTGCGCCCATTTATGGAAGTCGAACGCAAGGCTGTCTGCCTTTTCGATTCCGGCAAGCTGTGACTGATAACGCGCTGAAAGACAGGCCAGCGCCCCGAACGCTGCATCGACATGAAACCAGAGCCCGGCGTCACGGGCGATAGCCTCGATTTCCACCAGATCATCAATGGCACCGCAATCCACAGTCCCGGCCGTGCCCGCAACCATGAAGGGCACCAAACCGGCTTTGCGATCGGCGGCAATCATGTCGCGCAATGCCGCAACCTCCATCCGGTGATCCGCCAGAACCGGCACACGCCGAAGCGCTTCGCTCCCAAGCCCCGCCAGATCAAACGCCCGGGGCAGACATCCGTGGGCTGTCGTTGCGGCATAACCAACGAGCTTACGCCCCTTAAGGCCTTCCATACGGATGGAAAGATCCTGCGCACGACTCGCCGTAATCACGCTGATGAAATTGGCCATGGAAGAACCGGTCACGAGACAGCCGGAACCATCCTGCGGCATTCCGACCATCTGTAGAGCCCAGCGGATGACTTCGCGCTCAACTTCAATCGGCGCGTGATCGCGGCCACCGCAATTGGCGTTTAGCCCCCCGGCCAGCATCTCCGCCAGCATCCCAACAGGTGTTCCAGCCCCATGTACCCATCCCATGAAACCCGGATGCGTATTCCCAGCCCCATAAGGCACGACCAGTTCAAGGTACCGCCCGTACAGATCGTCAACGGAGCGTCCCTTTTCCGGCAGCCCCTCCTTCAGGACATCCCGAACCGTATCCGGCATGGGTCGCCAGACCGGACCCTCATTAACCCGCTCCATGCGATCAAAGACTTCGTCCAGCATCCGGTGGCCGATGTCACGGATGCTGCGCCAGTCCTTAGGGTCCAGTCCGGCCATGAAATATCCCTTCACCTGAAATGCGGTCAGGTGTCTGCGATACAGACCCCTTCTGCTGATGTCACGCCAGCAGAAGACTTAGAACAAGGCGGAATACAATGATGAGCTGCTGTCGCTACCCGAACTCCCCGTAAAGAGTGACAGGATACCGGTTGTGGATCCGTCCCCCCCATAAAGGGTGAGCATGCTTGCAGGTGTTGTGGTCGCGATAGGATGAATTTGCAGCAGCGCGAGATACTGTTGCGCGAACTGCTGGATTCCCTTGGTTGTGTTAAGCTTGGACATATCCAGCTTGGATCCCAGAAGGCGGACCTGCTGATCGTAATCCAGCGCACCGAACTGGGTTGGATCAAAACCGGAAACGACTTCCGCAACCTTCAAGAGCTTCGGATCGGACATCACAGTCGCCAGCGTCATGTCCGTCGTAGCTGTTCGGGTAAAATACAGGGCGTCTCCCAGACCCGGTGTTTCCGTCTGCAGACTGTCCTCGTAGCTATTGGTCAGGTAACTCTGGGTAATGCTCTGCACTGTGTCAGCCGAGGCCAGTGGCGAGGTCGACCAGTCCGAAAAAGCATTCGCAAATGCCTTCCATGACGCATTTCCGCTCGTCTGTGCCAAAGACTTGGTCGAGGTCGGATCCTGCGTCATGAGCTTCGTGAGTACGGCGGTCTCACCGATCGCCGAGGACATTCCATACGCCCCTAGTACAACCTTGAGTGCCTTGTAGTTTTTCAGAAGCTGGTCTGGCGTCTTGATCGCAGATGCATCCTGCTGAAAAGTTGCAACAGCCTGCTGCGTGGAGACGCTTGTTTTTTCCCATTTGTTCGCCGAAGACTCTTCATTCTTGATGATGGAGAGATACTGCGGAATGGCGGGCATGGCGGAAATGGAGGAAGACACGCGCGTTTCTCCGAAAGAGGAGTAAGTGCCATCATTTTACCGCCGCATTCCCTAATACAGTCTTAACGTCTCTCATCCCTCTTCACAGTCCGGAAAAACACCTTATGTCCACTCGTCTGACCCTGCTTGCCGCCACGGCTGCGCTTCTGATGCCGGTCGTGGCCAGCGCTTCCACGCTTCCCGGCCTGCCCGCCTCCTGTTTCACATACGAACTCGGCGGAACGCAGAGCAGCACTCATGGCCTGACAGCAAAGAGCCTTCACGCCTCCCTGGCCGGAACCGATCTCACACTGGATATCCGTGGCGTGACCCTGTCCGACCCGTCTGGCCACGTCGAGAGCGCGACGCTGGAGCGTTTTAACGCCGTGGCCGCCTATGCCGCGCTCAGCGCCTTTCGCGGCGGCATCAGCCCCGCCTGCAAGGACCAGAGTCTGACGATCAACAGCAGCGACATCCGCAACGGAACCCCGCAGGCTAGCTGGACGAATGTGACCCTCGCCCGTCCGGGTCACGATATGACGATCCGCAAGGCGTCGATCCAAGCGGTTCAGACGACGCCGGACCTGCGTCTGAAAGTTGAGGGCACGGGCATCCATGATACCAAACAGCCGCTCATGCCTACGCAGCTTTCAGCAGATTTGACGGTTCAGGGCCTCGATACCGCCCGCCAGCAGATCACGATTAACGCCCTGCATGCCGTAACCGGAACCAGCGCCATTGACGGCAAGGGCACCATCGAGCCCGGCGCCACGGCGGCCACCTCGGCTGCGGACCTGCATATCGGTGTGACGAACGTCGATACCCTGATCGGCCAGATCCGCGACACGGCGCCCAAAAAGGTCGTGGCCGCCCTGACGATCGCCCGGCTGATGGGCCGTCAGAGCGGTGATGCGACTCTGTGGGACATCGGGCTGAGCGGTGGCGTCGTGACCGTCAACCGTATTCCGCTGCCGTTCTCGGTGCCTTGAAATCAGTCCCCTGAATCTTCTTTCTCAAGCTTGCGGAGCATCTTGCACAGGAGCGTCGTGACCTTCTTGGCATAGCCAATGCGGGTCGCGTTCGTCATTTCGCGGATGACCGCAAGCTTCTGATCGGGACGGATTTTTACGCCCGATTCCTTCTTGCGCGTGACCCAGTCAATCAGTGCGGCCGGATTGCCGAAACGGTTACGACGGAACTGGATCACCATGCCCTTCGGCCCGGTCTCCAGACGCTCCACACCCGCCTCACGGCACAGACGCTTGATCAGAACCACTTCGAGCAGATTGCCGACTTCCGGCGGTAGCAAGCCGAAACGGTCCACGAGTTCCGCCCGCATGGCCTCGACTTCGGCCTCGTTCGTCAGTGACGCAATCCGCCGGTACAGCCCCAGACGCACCGGCAGATCCGGGACATAGGTTTCGGGAATCAGGACCGGCAGGCCCAGAATGATGGTGGGGGTCCAACTGTCCTCGTCGTCCTGACGCTTGCCGCGTTCGCGGCGCATGTCGATCACGGCGTCTTCCAGCATCTGCTGATACAGCTCGATCCCGACTTCCTTGATATGCCCGGACTGCTCGTCACCCAGCAGGTTACCCGCTCCACGCAGATCCAGATCGTGAGACGCCAAGGTGAATCCGGCTCCCAGCGAATCGAGCGTTTGCATGACCTCCAGCCGCTTTTCCGACGATGCAGAAAGCGGCCGCGTCTGCGGCCAGGTCAGATAGGCATAGCCACGCTGTTTGCCACGGCCGACACGTCCGCGAAGCTGATAGAGCTGCCCTAGGCCGAACATATCTGCGCGGTGGATAATGATCGTGTTCACGCTCGGCATATCCAGCCCGCTTTCCACGATATTGGTGGAGAGCAGGATGTCGTATTTCCCGTCCGCGAACTCCGTCATGACGCGTTCGAGTTCCGTAGGCGTCAGACGGCCATGCGCCTGAACGGTCTTGGCGTCCGGGACTATTTCCGCCAGACGCTCGGCCATTCGGTCCATATCCGCCAAACGCGGCACGACACAGAAGACCTGACCGCCGCGGAATCGTTCACGCTGAATCGCCTCGCGGATCATCACGCTGTCGAACGGCGTGATGAAGGTTCGCACTGCCAGACGGTCCGTCGGCGGCGTTGCGATCAGGCTCATTTCGCGCACGCCGGATAGCGAAAGCTGAAGCGTTCTCGGAAGCGGCGTGGCAGAGAGCGTGAGAACATGCACGTCCTCACGCAGCGCTTTGAGGCGTTCCTTGTGAGAAACGCCGAAATGCTGCTCCTCATCGATGATCAGCAGGCCTAGCCGCTCGAACGCGACGGTTTTGGCCAGCAGCGCGTGGGTGCCGACAACGATATCGACCGTGCCATCCGCCATCCCTTCGCGGACCTTCGTGGCCTCCTTGGGCGTTACAAGGCGCGAAAGCTGCGCGATATTGACGGGAAAGCCTTCGAACCGCGCTGTGAAGCTGCGGAAATGCTGCCGGGCCAGCAGCGTCGTCGGCACCACGACCGCGACCTGCATCCCCGAAAGTGCTGCCACGAAGGCTGCCCGCAACGCCACTTCCGTCTTACCAAAACCCACATCGCCACAGACCAGCCGATCCATCGGACGCCCGGCGCTCATGTCTTCGAGCACGTCCGCAATCGCGCGGGACTGATCTTCCGTCTCCACGAACGGGAAGCGGGCGCAGAATTCGTCCCAAAGTCCTTCGGCCGGTGCGAGCGTGGGTGCGTCCTTCATGGCACGGGCCGCGGCCGTCTTGATCAGTTCTCCCGCCATGACGCGGATGCGGGACTTCATCTTGGCCTTGCGGGCCTGCCACGCCGTGCCGCTCAGCTTGTCGAGCTGAACCCCGGCCTGCTCGGAGCCAAAACGGCTCAGAAGTTCGATATTCTCGACCGGCAGGAGGAGCCGCTGCTCTCCGTCATACAGGATCGACAGATAGTCATGCGCGACCCGGCCTTCGACGACCGTTTCCAGCCCCACATACCGCCCGATTCCGTAATCGGAATGAACGACCAGATCGCCTTCTGTAATTTCGCCAACCTGCGAGATGAACTGCTCGCCGCGCTTGCGACGACGGGGGGGACGGGAAATCCGCTCGCCCAGCAGATCCTGTTCGGAGACGAAGCACAGACGATCCGAGACGAACCCGCGCTCCAGCCCCAGCGTCAGAAGACCGGTCGTACCCTTGGGCATCCCCGCGGCATCCGGCCAGTCGTCATAAGACGTGACCGTAACGCCATGTTCCGCCAGCAGATGCGAAATCCGCTCCCGTGAGCCACGGCTCCAGGCCGTAACGTAGGTCCGGCGCCCGGCTTCGGCCCAGGTTTTCACCTGCTGGCCGAAGGCCTCGAACATCCCTGCCCGCGTTCCATCCTTTGCCCGCGCAAACAGCGGACCCGGGCGATATCCCGCATCCACGCCCTGCGCTGTGTCCGGCATGGCGAACGCATTGAGGATAACGGACGGCACATCCGCCAGCATCGATTCCCAGCCATGAGCATCCAGATACAGCCGGTGCGGCGGCAGGGGACGGTACGGGATCTCGCCTTCGCGCGTTGGGACGCGACGGGCCTGATAATGATCGGCGATCATGTCCAGCCGGGCTTTGAGAATTTCCGGCGCATGATGATCGAAACTGACCGCACCACCCGGCAGGTAATCCAGCAGCGTTTCCATCTGATGGCCGTCACCGTCATGGAACAGCGGCAGGTAATGCTCCAGCCCCGGATAACGGCGCCCGTCCGAGACGTTTTCGTAAATCGTGTCGGACGTCGCAGCCGGGCCGAACGAATCGCGCCAGCCGGTCCGGAAGCGGCTGATGCTGTCGGGGCCCAGCGAGAATTCGGACACCGGGCGCAGTTCGAAGCGTTTTAGCGTTTCGGTGGAGCGCTGCGTTCCAACATCGAACGCACGGATGTTCTCAACTTCGTCTCCGAAAAGATCCAGCCGGATCGGGTCGCTTTCGCCAGCCGGGAACAGATCGAAAATCCCGCCCCGCGTCGCGAACTCGCCCGCTTCCATGACCGTATCGGTCCGGGTGTAACCATTGGCGACCAGCAGTTCGATCAGCATGGCCTGATCGAGGCTTTCGCCCGTCTTGACGCTGATGGACTGTCCGCGGAACGCCGAGCGCGGAGGCACGCGCTGGATCAGGCTGTGCACGGTCGTCAGAACGATGCGCCGCGCCTTTGTGGGCTCCAGCAAACGGCACAGCGTCCCGGCCCGTTCGGCGATCAGAACCGGATTGGGCGAAACGCGGTCATAGGGCAGACAGTCCCAGGCTGGCAGGCGCAGAACTTCGACTTCCGGCACGAGCCAAGCCAGCATGTCGGCCAGCGCGGCCACGGCGGCGTCATCGCGCGCAATATGCAGCAGTGGTCCGTCATGCTCGGCAAGGCGCTGGCGGAGAAGAAAGGCCACACTGCCATCAGGCACGCCCCAGACGGTCGGCCCGAAGGACCTGCCGAAAGACGTTGTGGACATTTCACGGCTCATGGTTTCGTTTTGTTCCATCCTGCTAATGCCCTATACCTGCCGTTCCATCGCCTGTCAGCCCGAGGAGCACGGGAAGCGCCCGTTGTCACGATGCCGTCCGAACACGTCCCGCCGTCTCTCCCGCATCCTTCCGAACCAGAACAGCGTCCTGAAGCAAGCCGGGATGACCGTCTCGCACCGCTTTTTGCACCGCTGACGAGCCTGCCCGGCATCGGCCCGCGACATGCCAGCCTGCTGGAGAAAATTGCGGCTGGCCGACGCGTGCTGGATCTGCTGTTCACCCTGCCCGAGCGGGTCGTTGACCGGCGTATTCTGCGCACAGTTGCCGACGGACACAATCTCGCTCCCGGCGAAATCCTGACGGCCCATGTGCGGGTGCTGACCCTGCGCACGGCCAGCCGCCCCGGACAGCCCTCCATCATCCGCACCGAAGACGAGACCGGGAAGCTCGATCTGGTCTTTTTCCAGACGCGCAATATGCCAAGCCCAACCGTGGGGGCCGAGCTTCTCGTCTCCGGCAAGACCGGCAGCTTTCAAGGCGAGCTGACGATGCCGCAGCCCGATCATGTCGTAAGCTGGGCCAAACGCGACAGCTTCCCCTCGCTCGAACCCGTCTGGCCGCTGACCGCAGGCCTGTTCCCCTATACGGTCCGCAAGGCCATGCGTGCTGCTCTGGCCCTTCTGCCCGACGTGCCGGAATGGCTGGACCCGACCCTCGTCAGCCAGCGGAAATGGCCGTCTTTCACCCAGGCCCTGCGCCTGATGCAGTCCCCCGAGATCATCCCGCCCGAAATCGCCTGGGAGCCGGTCCGCAACCGCGCCCTGTCCCGCCTCGCCGCAGACGAGCTTTTGGCCGACCAGCTCTGTTTCGGACTTGCGCGCCTCAAGGCCCGCGAGCGGCATGGACGCAGCTTTCCCGGCAATGGCGAGCTTCAGGCCGAAATGCTCCGGCGCTTCGGGCATAAACCGACCCACGCTCAGACCATGGCCATTGCCGAAATCGCCGCCGACCTCTCGGCCCCGACACCCATGATGCGGCTGCTTCAGGGTGATGTCGGCGCAGGCAAGACCTTTGTGGCGATGAACGCCATGCTCCAGACCGTCGAGTCCGGCGCGCAGGCCGCGCTGATGGCCCCCACCGAGATTCTGGCGCGCCAGCATTTCGAAACGCTCTCCCGCCTTTGCCCGGCGGAATGCGTTTATCTGAGCGGCACCATCAAGGGCGCAGCACGACGTAAGACCCTCGCGGCGATTGCGGATGGAACTGCGAAAATCGTCGTCGGAACCCATGCCCTGTTTCAGGATGGTGTGACCTTCCACGACCTTGGCCTGGCCGTCATTGACGAACAGCACCGATTCGGCGTCCGCCAGCGTATGAATCTGAGTGCCAAGGGCGAAGCGACAGACATCCTTGTCATGACCGCCACGCCTATCCCCCGCACGCTCCAGCTCATGGAATGGGGCGAAATGAGTGTCAGCCGTCTGGATGCCAAGCCTCCCGGCCGCCAGCCGATCCGCACGACCCTGCATAGTATGGAGTCGTTCGACAGTGTTCTTGCAGGCATCACCCGTGCCCTGCGGGATGGCGTGCAGGTCTTCTGGGTCTGCCCTCTTATCGAGAACAGCGAGACGCAGGCCGCGGCTGCCGCAGAAGAGCGCTGGGCCTCACTGGAGCAGCGTTTCGAGGGACTCGTGGGCCTCGCCCACGGCAAACAGGACATCACCGTCCGTCAGGACGCACTAGACACGTTCCGTCTGGGAAAAACACGTCTCCTCGTCGCCACGACCGTTATTGAGGTTGGCGTGGATATTCCCGCCGCCTCCGTCATGGTGATCGAGCATGCCGAACGGTTCGGTCTCGCCCAACTCCATCAGCTTCGCGGACGAGTTGGGCGTGGCTCAAAAAAATCCTTCTGCCTGCTGCTTCATGACAGGGCCGCCACGCCGACAGCCGTCCGGCGTCTGAGCCTTCTACGCGACACGAATGACGGCTTCCTGATCGCTGACGAGGATTACAGGATCCGTGGCGGTGGCGACATCGCAGGCGACCGGCAGTCCGGCCTACCCGGTTTCCGTCTGGCCCAAGGGGCACGCCTCAGCCTGCTTCTGACGGCCATGCAACAGGACAGTGAACGTGAAATCGCCCGCAATCCACATCTGCACGGCCCTCGCGGGACAGCGCTCAGAATTCTTCTGGAAATATTTGACCGGAATGATCCCGACAGGCTTCTGATTTCCGGTTAGACAGAAAAGTTCGGGGGGATATAATGCCCGTTCTTGGTTGTTAGTGAAGTCAACTGAATTTCAGGGAGTATACGAGTGATGAGCAGTCCTGCCAGAGACGCTCAGAAAGAGACTACGTGCGAATACTCTGGCATTTCTTCGGATAGCCGCTCTCTGCTCTTTCGCCTTCTTCTACCCGCAACAGGTGCGGTCGCTGTCGCGTTGCTGGAGATCTCCACCAGCGGTATCATAAATATTCTACAGTCCGCAGGTTCTCTTCCGTCGGTATTGCATAAGACTGCTTCAGGGAAGATTATTCTTGCTGCGGAACGTGAGCGCACTGACGAAGCGCTTTTCTCGTGCCCCTCACTTGAAGGCTGGTCACTCTTCGGGCTTCCTGTTTCAGCTACTCCTCTGGGCGGTAAAGCGGGCTGGTTTCTGGTTGCCCTGTGCCAATCTGGCAAAAGCTTTTCTCCCAGCGCCACAGATGCCATGGAGGATGTTGCGAGACAGCTCAAGAACGAAGCTGCAAGAGCCCTTGGAAGATCCGCCCTGCCGGACCGTGAGGAAAGTCTCCGTGTCCTGCATCAGTTCATCGAAAAAACCGGAACGCTCTCACGGCGTGCCGTTTTCAGTCTGATCCATCTCAATCTTGATCACCTTTCGCTGATCAACGACCGCTATGGCTGGGATACGGCCGACCTGATCCTCGCCGAGATGATCCGGCGCCTTAGATCGGTTCTGCCAGAGGGCTGCTTCCTGAGCTCGATTGGGGGCGGTCATTTCATGGTTCTGACCCCGCCAGGAACAACGGCTGTTACGACGCGCTCGTTGGTCAACGCGATCTTACAGATTTCCAGTACGCCTGTTTCCCTGGATATGGGTGCCGTTCCGTTTTCAATTTCCGCAGGCTGGAGCGTCTATCCGCAGGATGCAAACGATGCAAACCAGCTGATTCTTGCTGCGCGTGCAGCATTGACCGAGGCCAATCGGACGGGTGGCGGACATGAACGCCGCGCCAATGCCGAGCTCACCAATAACTACGCCCTCACTGCCAATCTGGAACAGGACCTTCTTAAGGCTGTTGAGGATGACGCGCTCTTTCTGAAATGGATGCCCATCGTTGATACCGTCAGCCAGAAAATTGTAGGGCATGAAGCTCTGCTTCGCTGGACCCGGCCGGGCCACGGTGAGGTCGCTCCCAACCTGTTCATCCGGTATGCCGAAGAAGTTGGCATGATCGAGGCTCTTGATAGCTGGAGCCTGCGCAGCGCCTGTATGGCTGCGTTGCGATGGCAGACTCCACTGAGGGTCTGCGTGAATGTGTCTCCTGCCTGGCTGGTTAACGAGCGGCTCTCGGGACTCGTTGATAGGGTCTTGGGCGAAACAGGCCTTGCGCCTGGACGACTACAGATCGAGCTGTCTGAATGCCGTCCCTTTGGCCCCTCCGACATCGCATTTCGTGAGCTCTCTCGCGTCCGTGCGCTTGGCGTCCGTCTGGCCATAGATGATTTCGGCGCAGGTTATTCTTCACTTGAACGACTGCGTATCTATCCACTGGACCAGATCAAGCTTGACCGGGCCTTTGTGCAATATCTGGGCGAGGACATGCGTGCCGACGAGATCATGCACGCCATTCTCTCACTCGCCCGTTCGCTGAATATTACCTGCTGCGCAAAGGGTGTCGAAACCGAACATCAGATGGCCCTGCTGGACGCCAATGGCTGTGAGGAAGTGCAGGGCTACCTGCTGGGTGCTCCAGTTCGCGACAGTCACGTTCCACACCTCGCCCAAGCATAAAAAAAGCCGCTTCCATTTCGGAAGCGGCCTTTCTGAAAGCGCGATTGGCAAAAAATCAGAATTTGACGGAGAGCTTGAGCGAGCCGTAGTTGAACAGACCGGCTTTCTGTGTCTGGAACTGCGCTGTCTGCCAGTTCTGGCTGTAAGACAGACGCACGCCATGCCACATCACCGCGACACCGGCATGGATCTCGCCCACATCCCAGACCTTGTCGACATGAGGTGCATTGGGACGGACGGTGCTGCCCTGAAGCGTCACGTCATACCCCACGGCCTGTCCTTCGACACCGCCATAGAAATACCAGGCGAAAGGACGAGTCGCACGGAAGGCGTCCGTGCCATCCAGCCCCGGTCCGATCGTCGAGTTGCCGAAATCACTATCCAGCCCCTGCCCGATACGGAACGTCGTCGCCACATCCGCATAGGTTCGATAATCACCTGCGGCGCCCGAGATCGCCGGCAGCACGTCAGCATGAATGCCATAGACATTCAGGACCGGCAGACGCCAGATCCGACCAGCCTGAACCTGGAAAATCGGCTGATTCGCAAGCTGATGTCCCCAGCCCGTGCTCGGCGTATCGCTGATGGCCTTGTGGAAGCCGTTCTGAACCTGCCGCCCGAGTCCTGCTGGGCCAAGCATGCCGAACTGGATTCCCATTACGGTCCGGGAAAGGTCGGTATCGTTGATGAGATTGACCGTTCCCAGCAGCAGTCCCGCATAAGGCCGGTCGCCCGGCAGCGGATTGTCAGCCTGCGTGTCACGCGGCGTATCAATGATCTGCTGCAATCCGATGCTGATACGCTGGACGCCATCCCCCATCAGGATACGGTTCAGCTTCGCAATTGGACGCGGCAGATTATCGGTGCCTGAAGTCCAGTTGATACGCAGACCAGACGTATAATACTGGTCCGAAGTCCCTTTCAGGGTCGAAATGGCATCGTTTTCGCCCTGGACAGTCCAAGTTCCGTACGGATCCTGCAAAGGAGTAGCCATGGCAGAAGAAGACAGTGCCAGCACGGCAGTGGCTCCAATGGAAAAAGTCAGTCGGCTTCGCATGGGCACCTCTGTTACGCGCGGGATCCGGGACCATCAAGTACTGGAGAACGTGTGTATGTCATTTCCACGACCGGAATCAAAGTGTCGAGAAGACTGTTCCCAATCTTAAAATTAGCGCGAGTTATGTTTCAGCCCCATATTCCTTGTGGCAGAGAAGGAAAAAAGCGTGCTAGAGATTGCCGCAGGAAAGAAGCAGCATCGTTTTTTTCCAAATTTTTGAAATTACGTCACGGCAGGGTCAGCCCTACCATGGCACCCCAGTCTCGGGATTAGACCGTTGAGAAACAACAGAACCGACCGCAGCAGCTTCAACTCACCTCGCCGCGGCGGGTTTGACGACACATACTCGTCCCAGCCGTCCTATGGCGACCGTGGTGGCTTTGGTGGTGGAAATGGCGGCGGTGGCGGTGGCTACGGCGCCCCTCGTCGCAGCAACAGCTTCGTCGCAGCTTCAGGCCCAGAAATCAGCTCCCGCGTGAAGTGGTTCAACACCGAAAAGGGTTTCGGTTTCGTTGAACTGTCCGATGGCTCGGGCGATATCTTCCTGCACGCCAACGCTCTCACGAACGCTGGTGTCAGCGCCGTGAACCCGGGCGCGACCGTTGTGGTTCGCATCGGCCAGGGTCCGAAGGGCCGTCAGGTTGCTGAAGTCCTCTCCGTTGACGAGAGCACGGCAGAAGCACCCCGCCCCCGCGCAGCTTTCGGCGATCAGCCCCGCTTCGGTGGCGCAGCTCGCCCGGGCCGTCCGGCTCCGGACCTGTCCCGCGCTGAAGACATGCGCGGCACTGTCAAGTGGTATAACGCCACGAAGGGCTTCGGCTTCATCACGCCGGAATCCGGTGGCAAGGACATCTTTGTCCACGCTTCCGCTCTCGAGCGCTCCGGCCTGCCGACGCTTGACGAAGGTCAGACGATCAACGTCAAGGTTGTTCAAGGCCAGAAGGGTCCGGAAGCCGCTGAAATCAGTGGTGACTGAACGACTCGGACTTCGGTCTGAGTGAAAAAAGCCGCTGCCAGCTTATGCTGCAGCGGCTTTTTTAATGCGTATTGCCTGAGAGACAGGCAACAAAAAAGGCCGGAAATATCTGACCTTTCAGGTTTGTCTGACGAGAAGGCTCGGCTCAGAATTCCTTGCCGCTGTTTCTTACCAATCTGGCCTTATCCCGCTTCCAGTCCCGCTCAGCGATGGCATGACGCTTGTCTTCCTTGCGTCGGCCCTGCCCCAGACCAAGCGTTACTTTCGCCATTCCGCGATCATTGAAGTGAATATCAAGCGGTACCAGACTCGCGCCCGCACGGCTGACGGCACCGAGGAAATGAACAATCTGTTTGCGATGCATCAGCAGCTTGCGCGGCGCACGCGGCTCGAAACGGGAAAGAACGCCTCCCTGGTATTCCGGAATGTACGAGTTAAAGAGCCAGATTTCGCCATCACGTTCGGCCGCATAAGCCTCCGTAATCGTTGCCCGGCCGAGGCGAAGGCTTTTAACTTCAGGCCCTTTCAGGACAATCCCGGCTTCGGTCGTCTCAAGGATAGTATAGTCAAACCGACCCTTGCGGTTCTGGGCGGCCATGCCATGAGAAATCATGCCGCTCTTGGTTTTTTTTCCGGCCATACCTGCGATCAATCCAGAAGTTCAAGCGCACGCAAAGCATCATCAACAGCCAGACGCGTTGCTTCCTGCGGCTCTGCCAGAGGCAGACGTAGCGTAGCGTTGCACAGACCCAGTCGTGACAGGGCATACTTCACCGGTCCCGGATTACTCTCCATGAACATCGCGTCATGCAGAGGGGTCAGATGATCCTGAATGGCGATTGCATCCTCAATGCGCCCTTCCTGCCAGGCCAGATGCATATCTGCGCACAGATGGGGCACGACATTGGAGGTCACACCAATACAGCCATCGCCACCCGCCGCCAGGAATGACAGAACGCTATTGTCATCGCCGGAAAGCTGGTTGAACGGCTTGTCCACAGCACGACGTACTGCAATCGGACGGGCCATATTTGCGGTAGCGTCTTTGGTACCAACGATGTTGGGATGCTCGCCCAAACGCGCCATGGTCTCTACCGAGATGTCCACGACGGAACGGCCCGGAATGCAATACAGGAAAATTGGCAGAGGCGTTGCATCGGCAATCGTCATGAAGTGACGGTAAAGCCCTTCCTGCGACGGCTTGTTGTAATAGGGCACAACAACCAGAAGACTGTCCGCTCCAACAGAATGGGCATGCTTCGCCATAATGACGGCCTCGGACGTGCTGTTGGAGCCAGCTCCCGCCATGACACGCACACGGCCATTTGCTGTCTCGACGCAGTGTGCGACAACACGGCCATGCTCTTCATGCGACAAGGTCGGACTTTCGCCCGTGGTTCCGGCCGGGATCAGCGCTGTCGTACCCGCGTCAATCTGGCGCTCGATCAATTTCGTCGAAATATCGAAATCGATCCGTCCGTCCGTGTGCATCGGAGTGACCAGAGCCGTCAGCGACCCCTGATACATGCTCGTGTCAGCCATTGTTCCGCCTTCTGTCATGGACTTGCCTGTCCTGCCGTCACGCTGCGCGGCGCGAGAGGCTGTTTGGGTAAACACCCAGAATCCTGAGATCGTCGCTGACCTGCTCCAGTTCCGCGAGCGCGGCCGCCAGGGCCGCCTGTTCCGGATGTCCTTCAACGTCCATCAGAAACTGCGTTGCCGCAAACGAGCCGTCCAGCATGTAACTTTCGATCCGCGTCATGTTGATACCATGCCGGGAAAATCCACCCAATGCCGCGTACAGAGCGCCTGGACAGTTCCCGACCCGCATCAGCAGAGTTGTCAGCACATCTGTGCGCTCTGGCGAGGGAATGCAAGGCCTGCTGGAGACACGGTAAAAGCGCGTCGTATTGTGCGAAGCATCTTCGACATTGCTCCGCAGCACTGTCAGCCCGTTCAGTTCGGCTGCAAGAGAAGAGGCAATTGCTGCGTCCTCCTTGCGTCCCCACTGCGCCACCATTTCGGCGGCACCTGCTGTATCGAACTGCACCACTGGCTCCACCCCGAGTTCGCTGATCAGCTTGCGAACCTGACCCAGCGCTACAGGATGCGTGTGAATCCGGCGGATATCCCCGATTTTCGCGCCTGGCACACCCAGAAGGCAGTGCTCCACGCGCTGGAAATATTCTCCGACGATGTGAAGTCCGGCATCAGGCAGCAGGGAATGGATATCGGGAACGCGCCCGGCGAGCGTATTTTCACAGGCCAGCAGCGCTTCATCGGCCCGACCATCATGCACGGCATCAATCGCATCCGCGAAGGTTGGGCACGGCCGCGTCGTCCAGCCTGGACGCGCCTGCCGGCAGGCCAGATCGGAATAGGCGCCCGGACGGCCCTGAAATGCAATGACGGGCATCAGACCAATCCTCTCACATGCTCAAGATCAGCAGGCGTATCCACGCCCTGAGGGGCATGGTCAATCCTTGCACACCCGATTGCCATCCCGGCCTGTAGGGCACGAAGCTGTTCAAGGCTCTCCCGACGCTCCAGTGCGGAGGGCGCGAGCGCTACGAAACGCTCCAGTGCCGTCCGGCGCCAGGCGTACACGCCCACATGATGCCAATGCGGCCCCTCACCCCATGGAATGGGCAACCGGGAAAAATACAGTGCCCGCGTCACGTCTGCGTCGTCAAAGGCGCACGCGATCTTTACGACCTGCGGAGCACCACGTTCAGCATCGCTCGTGACCGGAGCGGCCAGTGTTCCGATATCGATCGCCGGGTCTTCCAGCGGCTTGAGAACAGCCGACAGGCTGGAGGGTGCGATCAGGGGCAGATCGCCCTGAAGGTTGATGACCACATCATGGATGCCGTCGGGATCCACTTCCGCCAGCGCTGCGTGTACGCGGTCAGACCCGCTCGCCAGCTCCGAGTCGGTCAGAACGCCCCGGACGCCGGGAATGCCCTGGACGGCCTCAAGGATCTCTTCGTCTCCCGCTGCCACGACTACCGGTCCAACCTGCGCTGCGAGAGCCTGGTGGACGACCCGGACAATCATGGGAACGCCCCCAATATCAGCGAGGGGCTTGCGCGGCAGGCGGGTCGAAGCAAGTCTGGAGGGAATGACGATGATCGGATGCATGGCCCCTCTGATGCCGCCCGCCACCACGGGCGTCAATCTTATGCCATGCTCCTGGGACGGGAATAGACGAAAATCATGACTGAAACGGTTCTGCAGACTGCTATCGACGCCGCAACAGCCTGCGCGGACATCGCTCGCGAGACCGTCCTTCCCCATTTCCGGACGTCCCTTTGTGCCGATGCCAAATCCGATGACAGCCCCGTCACCATTGCGGACCGACAGGCAGAACAGGCCATGCGTGACATTCTCGCAAAGCGCCTGCCGGAACACGCCATTCTTGGCGAAGAAAACGGCATGAGTGGCGCCAGCAGCGACTGGCTCTGGGTTCTCGATCCCATTGACGGCACCCGTGCTTTCCTGACCGGCCGTCCCACGTTCGGCACGCTTATTGCGCTTTTTCATAAAGGCCGTCCCGTCCTCGGACTGATCGACCAGCCCGTGACCGGAGAGCGCTGGATTGGCGTTTCAGGCCAGCCCACGCGTTTCCTGTCCGACCGTCTGCCCGGCGTCATTGGCACCCGTTCCTGCCCGAAAGCCGCCGAAGCCGAACTTTCCTGCACGGCACCCGAAATTATGACCGCCGATCATGCACCGCGTTTTGCCAATCTGCAGAAGCACACCCGGCGCACGTCCTGGGGCGGAGACTGCTATGCCTACGGCCTCCTTGCCCTCGGCCAGATCGACGTCATTGCGGAATGCACCATGAAACCCTGGGACTGGGGCGCGCTCGTTCCGGTTGTGGAAGGTGCAGGAGGCCGCATCGCAGACTGGCAGGGACAGCCGCTGACGCTCGAAAGCGATGGCACCGTCCTGGCCTGCGGAGATGCAACCCTGCTTCCCGAACTCGTGCGCCATCTTTCCTGAAACCCGCTGATCGGCTAGGGAGGGGGCCCCGGCGGACGTGGCGGCAGACATAAGCCGGGGCCGGTCTGGTCACGGCCAGATCTGGTGAACCAGTTTGAATTGAAACCGGAGCCTTCCGGTTCATGACCGGGACGGATTTATGGAAACGCAGTTCTCTCTCCCCAAGAACAAGATCCGCATTCTTCTTCTGGAAGGCATTCACGAAAGCGCCGCCTCCCATTTCGCCGACCAAGGCTATGCCGAAGTAACGCGCGTCAAGGGCGCCCTTGAAGGCGATGCGCTGAAAGAGGCCCTGCAGGGCGTGCACATGGTTGGCATCCGCAGCCGGACGCAGCTCACCCGTGAGGTTCTTGAAGCTGCAGACCGCCTTATGGCCATTGGCTGCTTCTGCATCGGCACGAATCAGGTCGATCTGAACGCAGCCCGCATGCTCGGCATCCCCGTCTTCAACGCGCCATTCAGCAATACGCGGTCCGTGGCCGAGCTGGTCATGGGCGAGGTTGTCATGCTGCTGCGCCGCATCCCGTCGCGTTCGGAAGCCTGCCACAAGGGCGGCTGGGACAAATCCGCCACCAATGCGTGGGAAGTCCGGGGCAAGACGCTCGGCATCGTTGGTTACGGCTCCATCGGCTCGCAGCTTTCGGTTCTGGCCGAAGCATTCGGCATGCGTGTCCTGTATTTCGACGTGATGCCACGCCTGCCGCATGGCAACGCCATTGCCGTCTCAACCCTGAACGATCTGCTTGCCCAGTCTGACATTGTCAGCCTGCACGTGCCGCAGACGCCGGAAACCGATCTGCTGATCGGCGAGGCGGAAATCCGGGCCATGAAGTCCAATTCCATCCTGCTGAACAACGCGCGCGGCAATGTCGTGGATCTCGAAGCTCTCGCTGCCGCCCTCAAGGACGGTCATCTGATGGGTGCGGGCGTGGATGTGTTCCCCGTCGAGCCCAAGAAGGCTGGCGAAGAATTCAAATCCCCTCTTCAGGGCCTCGAAAACGTCATCCTGACGCCACATATCGGCGGTTCCACCATGGAGGCGCAGGAGCGCATTGGTGTCGAAGTCGCACGCAAGCTGGTGGATTATTCCGACGTGGGGTCCACGATCGGTTCGGTCAATTTTCCCAGCGTCCAGCTTCCCGAGCGCCCGCGTGGCACGCGCTTCATGCATGTCCACGCCAACCGTCCCGGCATCATGCGTCAGATCAACGATCTGTTCGCCGCACAGAACTGCAATGTGACGGCCCAGTATCTCCAGACGGATGGTGAAGTCGGGTATGTCGTCGTCGAAGCCGAGTCGGAAGGTCCGGACATGGACACGGTACTGCTGGATGGCCTCAAGGCTCTCGACGGTACGCTGCGTGCCCGCCTGCTGTATCAGCGCTCCTGAAGCGCTTTCTGTTAACCATCGGTAAATAATTCCGGGCTAGGATTTGTCTTATGACGAGTCCCAGCCCGCATACACCTGCCCTCGCCCGCATCCAGAGCTTTGCCTTCTCTGGCATTGAAGCCGTCCCAGTGACGGTCGAGGTTCAGGTCTCCAGCGGACTTCCGGCGTTTCTCGTGGTGGGGCTGGCGGACAAATCCGTTGGCGAATCCCGTGAGCGTGTCCGTGCCGCGCTGACAGCTATGGGGCTGGCGCTTCCGCCCAAACGCATTCTCGTTAATCTCGTACCGGCCGATCTTCTCAAGGAAGGGGCGCATTTTGACCTTCCCATCGCGCTTGGCCTGCTCTGCGCCATGGGGATCCTGTCTTTCGAGGCAGTCTCGGCTTATGCCGCCGTCGGCGAACTGTCACTGGACGGACGCATCAACCCCGTAGCTGGCGTTCTTTCAGCTGCTATTGGTGCAGTTGCAGATAAACTCGGACTGATCTGTCCGGCCGCACAGGCTCTCGAAGCACGCTGGGGCAATGGCAGTACGGACGTTCTCGGCGCACCGACGCTCGCCGCTCTTGTGTCCCATTTTCAGGGACAGCAGGTCCTGTCCCCAACTCCGCTCCCGACCGAACATTTTATCGAATACGGCCCTGATCTCGCGGATGTCAAAGGCATGGCGATCGGACGTCGCGCTCTGGCAATTGCTGCGGCCGGGGCTCATTCGATGTTGATGAGCGGGCCGCCCGGTGCCGGAAAATCCATGTTGGCCAGCCGTTTGCCCGGTATTCTTCCCGATCTGACACGCGAAGAAGCGCTTGAAACAAGCCGTATCCACAGCGTGTCAGGCATTCTGCAAAACGGCAGGCTGGTCGTGCGTCCGCCGTATCGGGCACCGCATCACAGTGCGAGTCTTCCCGCTATTGTGGGTGGTGGCGCGAAAGCCCGGCCCGGCGAAGTCAGTCTTGCCAATAATGGTGTCCTGTTCCTCGACGAACTGCCGGAATTTTCACGATCCTGTCTGGAGTCTCTGCGCCAGCCGATTGAAACCGGCAGTATTTCCATTGCCCGGGCGGCCCATCACACGACCTATCCCGCGCGCTTTCAATTCATTGCGGCCATGAACCCGTGCCGCTGCGGCTATCTTGGCGATCTGGAGCGAAGCTGCCGCAAGGCCCCGCGGTGTGGGGAAGACTATACGGCCAAGATTTCCGGCCCGATGCTCGACCGCATCGACCTGTGCGTCCAGATCGATCCGCTCTCCCCGATCGAAATCAGCCGCGCCCCGAAAGGTGAGACCAGCGCAACGGTTCGTGCCCGTGTGGAAATTGCCCGCAGGCGCCAGATTGTCCGTCAGGGCGTTCCCAATTCGCAGGCCTCCCCGGACGATCTCGACATGGATGACGACGCCCGGTCCATCGCTGAACAGGCGGCTGAAAAACTGCGCCTGTCCAATCGCGGGATCACGCGCCTGATCCGCGTGTCGCGCACCATTGCCGATCTGGAAGGAACGCAGAGCATCCAGCGCCATCATGTCGCCGAAGCCCTGACCTTCCGCCGCCGCTAGGCGGTCAGAACTGAAGACCGTCCAGTCCGCGCGCCAGATCGGTCTTCAGATCCTCAACATCTTCCAGCCCGATATGCAGGCGGAAGGTCGCGGATGTCGGGCCACCCTCGCCCGTCACGCGCCGGACATGCCCTGTCGTCGGCAGGACAAGACTTTCATAGCCGCCCCAGGACGCGCCGATCCCGAACAGGCTCAGTCCGTCAATCATGCGCTCGGCAGATTCAACGGAGATTTCGGGCTGAAGCTCTACCCCGAACAGACCGCAGGCTCCGGTAAAGTCGCGCTTCCAGAACTCATGCCCCGGACAGTCTTCAAGCGCCGGGTGCAGCACCCGTGCGACTTCTGGGCGCGTTTTGAGCCACTGCGCGATTTCCAGAGCCGAGCGCGACTGATGCGCCAGCCGCACGCCCATAGTCCGCAGGCCGCGCAATGTCAGCCAGCAGTCATCCGGGCCCGCACACTGGCCAAGCTGGATCGCGGCATCGCGCAGCGTCTTCCAGTGCGCTTCGTTATTGACCGTGATTGATCCCATGATGACGTCCGAATGCCCGGCGGGATATTTCGTCAGGGCCTGAATCGACACGTCCACGCCATGGACGAAAGGCTGGAACACACCGATCCCCCAGGTGTTGTCCAGCATCAGCAACGCACCAGCTTCATGCGCCACTTCAGCCAGCATGGGCACGTCCTGTACTTCGAACGTATGACTGCCCGGGCTTTCGGCGAACAGGATCTTCGTTTCGGGGCGCACAAGGGCCGCGATCTCGGCGCGCGATGCCATGGGCGGGTAATACGTCGTCAACACGCCAAGCCGCTGAAGCATCGTGCCAGCAAACCGGCGCGTGGGGCCGTAAACCGAGTCTGGAAGCAGCAGGTGGTCACCGGAGCCAAGAAACGCCAGCAGCGGCATCGTACACGCTGCCAGACCCGAATTGACGACCTGCGTATGCGTCCCGCCTTCGATCAGGCTGAGCATTTCCTCAAGCTGGTGCTGGATCGGCGATCCCATGGCTCCATACACGACCTTATGCCCGTGGCTGCGGCCGTCCGTCCTGTTCATGGCTTCCAACGTAGGAAAGAGGACAGTCGAGCCACGGCTGACGGGCGGGTTCACGAATTCTCCGGTTTCGGGGAGATCGTGCGAACGCCCTTCCCGCACCAGCATGGAACCCATCCGGCTCCAACCCGCACTCACCCGCTTTTCCAGATCGCTCATGCTCCTGCTTCTCCCGTTACGACTGGTGCGTCGGGGTCGCTGCCCCATTCTGCCCAGGATCCATCATACAAAGCTGCGTCGCCATATCGCGCGATGGCCAGAGCCACTACGATCGTTGCGGCTGTCAGACCCGAACCGCAGCTCGCAATAACGGAACGTCCTTCTGCGGCTGCAAGAATCCGTTTCTGCTCGACGGCAGGCAGAAAGCAGCCATTTCCGTCCACGAGGCGCGTCCAGTCCATGCTCTGCGCGCCTGGCATGTGACCGCCACGCACACCCGGACGGGGCTCAGGCACAGTTGCGGCAAAACGGCCCGCACTTCTTGCATCCAGCACCAGCGCATCGGTCCGTTTCAGCGCCTGACGCACATCTTCCGATCCCGCCAGAAGCCCATAACGCGGACGGGGACGGAAAACTGCCGGTTCGATTGCAGGTGCCGGACCGCTTTCAACCGGACCACCCGCTTTCACCCAAGCCTCAAGCCCGCCATCCAGAATCCGCGCATTCCGGTGCCCGAATAGTCGTGCAAGCCACCATCCGCGGCAGGCGCCTACACTCCCGCGGCCGTCATAGAACACGACCGGCATTTCCTCGCTCACGCCAAGAGCACTCATAAGGTGTGCGAACCGCGCGGCACCCGGCACCGTATGCGGGAGCGGACTATCCGGATCGGCAAAAACATCGATATCGAATCGCTGGGCGTCAGGCAGATGGCGTTCAGCGAATGCGGCATCGGGATCGCCCTTCTGCCCCGGCAAAAGCACGCTGGCATCAAGGGGAACGAAGCGCCCGACCTCGGGGATCAGGGTCGCGGCATCAACAAGTGGCGAGATCGTCATGTCCTCACCATAGGTCGAGGGATGCGTCCGGCGCCAGAGCGTGCCAATGTGTCAGTCAATGAACACGCAGCCCACAGAGTCATGCCAGCCCGGGCATCCGTCCGGCTCCAGTCAGGAGGGTGGCGCCGCATGACGACCGAGCGGATTCTCCTTGGCCTCATCCTGGCTGGGATTGCCTATGGGTGCGGGATCATCCTGTGGCCGTTCCTATCGGCCATCCTGTGGGCCGCGATCCTCGCTTTCACCACATGGCCGATCTATCGCCGGATGCGCAGGCATGTTCGCCCCGTACTGGCCGCGCTTGCCATGATGGCTCTGAGCGCGCTTTTCATCGTCGTCCCTCTTGCTGTTCTGACCAGCGCCGGGATCAGCGACATTCCTGCCACGATCTCACAGATCGACGCTTTGATCCTGCATGTCACCAGCGCCAATCCGCCACCCGCATGGGTGAGTCGTATCCCAATGGCGGGTCCCCACCTCGTGGAAGCCTGGCACCATTTCAGCCATGACATCGGCGCCTTCGCGACCGAAGTGCTGCGCCCCTATGCCGGACAGATCGCTCATCTGACGCTGACGGTCCTTCTACGCCTGGCAGGCGGCCTCGCCGAACTCGTCATGGCGCTGTTCGTCGCGTTCTTCCTGTGGCTCAACGGCGATCCGCTCGGCAACACCATCACCGCCCTGATCGACCGCATCGCCGGCCCCCACACCACGCCCCGCCTCATCAACATCATCGGCCGCACAGTCCGCGGCACGGTTTACGGCATCCTCGGCACAGCCCTGATCCAGGGCGTCCTTACCGGGATCGGCCTCATGCTGGCGGGTGTTCCGTCGCCGGTTCTGTTGGCGGGCATTACGGCGTTCGTCGCGGTCTTTCCTATCGGTGCGCCTCTGGTGTGGGTGCCCGCCGCCATCTGGCTGGGTATGACCCACCATTTCGGCCACGGGCTGTTTCTTGCCATCTATGGCATCCTCGTCATCTCGGGCGCTGATCATATCATCCGCCCGGCGTTCATCGCCCGTGGCGCGCAGCTTCCCTATCTGCTGACCGTGCTCGGTGTTCTTGGCGGCATCGTGACGTTCGGTGGCGTCGGCATTTTCCTCGGCCCTGTCCTGCTGGCTGTCGGCTATACCCTGACCAGCGAATTCGCCGCCGGTCCCCATCACCGCGAACGTAACCCCCTCTACCTGCCGGAGCCTCCGAAATGATGACGTCCCTTCAGTCCGGAGCCTCTTTCAAGATCCTGAGCTGGAACCTTTACCGATGGGAAGGCGCGTCACTCGAAGACGTGCTAACCGTCATTCGCGCGGAAAATCCGGACATCGTCGTCATGCAGGAGGCACAGGAGGCCGTGGACGAACTGCCCGAAATCCTCGGTGGCTATTACGATCGCATCCCGCTTCCCGGCCGTCCGCATGGCACGGCCTGCTGGAGCCGTCTGCCGTTTACCCGGCCTCCCTCATTCTGCCGCCTGCCGCGCGGTCTGCTGGTCAAACGCACGGCCCAGCTTATTGATTTTGGGAGTTTCTCGCTCGCCAACGTGCATCTGTCTCACGGCCAGATTCTAAACCGCAGGCAACTTCGCAGCATCAGCACCAACATGCGGCATCGCGCCGTCATCATGGGTGATTTCAATCTGGTCGGGCCTGTCCTGCTTCCGGGCTTTCTGGATGTCGGGCCACAGGAAAAAACGCACCGGATGCTGAACCATGTCCCGCTGAGGCTGGATCGCTGCCTCGTGCGTGGTCTGTCCCGCATGGAAGCGCGTGCCCTGCCGCGCTTTGGCTCCGATCATCGTCCCATCTGCGTCACGCTTCGGCTGGCCGCGTAACACCCTCACAGATAGGGCAGCAAAAGCCTGATTGCCGCATTGCGCATTCGGATCAGGAACGGTTTTCTGTCCAGATCATGATGGGTCAGCCGGTTGCGACGATGAGTTTCCATGAATATGGACAGCTCTTTCGCCACGCCGGTATCATAGATTTCCAGATTGATCTCGAAATTCAGCCGCAGGGAGCGCATGTCGATATTGGCACTTCCCACGAAGCTCCATTCATCATCCACAACCATCAGCTTGGAATGATTGAATGGCGGATCAGCCATCCATACCCGGCAGCCTGCATCCAGAAACGGCCGAAGATTGGCATCGCGCGCATGGTCGATCAGCGCGTGATTGCTGCTTCTGGGTACGACGATATCGATAACCACGCCACGTAATGCCGCGAGAATAAGCTCCGTCGAGAAGCGGTCATCCGGCAGGAAGTATGGCGTCATGACCCAGATATGGCTCCGGGCCAGCGCGAAGGCCTGCAACATCCCGTATTCGATCTTTTCCAGATCCGTATCCGGCCCGGACGTGACGATCCGCATCGGCACATCACCTACCGGCGACGGCTCGGGTAGATAACGTTCGCCTTCGAGTTCCTCGCCCGTCGTGAACGACCAGTCCCAGGCGAACGCCACGGCAAGCTGATGCACGATCGGCCCCTGAAGGCGGAAATGCGTGTCCGCCACCGGCAGCTTCGTCCGAAGCCGGAGCATGTTCTCCTCGCCGATGTTCAGGCCGCCCATGAAGCCGATGGTGCCATCCACCACGAGGATCTTGCGGTGATTTCGCAGATTGATGAACGGCATGCGCCAGGGCCAGACCGAATGCATAAAGCGTGCGCAGGCCACGCCCTCACGCCGCAGCCGGCGCTCAATCCCGCAGCGGAAATATCCGCTCCCGATCCCGTCCACCAGAACCCGGACCTCGACCCCGCGCCGCTTGGCCGCCACCAAGGCCTCGGCAAAACGCTGCCCGACCTCATCAGCACGAAAAATGTAGGAGCACAGGATGATCGACGTCTTCGCCTGCCCGATTGCCTCCAGCATGGCCGGATAGGCATTGTCCCCGTCATGCAGGCAGGTGATCGAATTGCCCCGCATCAGGGGCCGTTCCGTCAGACGGCCCAGCATCTTTGAAAGCGGCGCCAGATCGCCATCCACGGTCTGACGGTACTGCGCCAGTGGATCGCGCCCTTCCCACAGATGCCGGTTGACCATTTTCTGCGCCCGGCGCCGGACACGGTTGATCCCGAACATCAGATACAGCACCGTCCCCAGAACGGGCGCAATCCAGCAGATGCCGATCCAGCCCGTGCAGGACGCCGTATCGCGCTTGTGCACCAGTGCATGAACCGTGACGAGCAGGGGCAGCGTCCAGCGCAGAATCTGCATGACAATGTGGAAAACGGTCCAGTGCGTCATAAATCTCCCTGCGGCGGACATCCTATGCTGCAAACAGCACATCAGCCCCCGGATCTTCTTCCGTCATCCTTTCGCAAAGATGGAGGATGCGCCAGCACCCGTCCTTACGATAGGATCATCTTCCGGCCCCGTCTTTCGAAAAAGGAGAGCATCCCATGCAGCATCGCCCACAGCTCTTCTACACGACGGCTCCGGCCCCGTGCCCCTACCTGCCCGACCGTACCGAGCGCAAGGTCCTGACTGAACTCGCAGGTCCCGACGCCATGGCCCTGCACAACCGCCTGTCGCAGGCGGGGTTCCGCCGCAGCCACGCCATCGCCTATGCGCCCGTCTGCGTCGGCTGCCGCGCCTGTACGCCTATGCGCATCCCGGCTGTGACCTTCGCGCCCACGCGGACGCAGAAGAAAGTCCGCAGCCGCCATGCGGACCTCATGGTGAACATGGTGCCCCCGGTCCCTACGGACGAACAGTTCCGCCTGTTTGAAATGTATCAGGCCGTCCGCCATCCCGATGGTGACATGGCCCATATGTGCTGGCGCGATTATGCCGAGCTGATCGCCAATACGCCGGTCGAGACCTTTCTGGCCGAGTTCCGTCGTTCCGATGGCACGCTCGTCTGCGTCAGCCTCATTGACCGTCTCTCGGATGGTCTGTCAGCCGTTTACACATTCTATGACGTCAACGACCTGACGGCCTCATGGGGCACGGTTTCGATCCTGTGGCTGATCGAACAGACCGCCCGGATGGGGCTGGAGCACCTGTATCTGGGCTATTACGTGCCTGGCAGCCCCAAGATGGCGTACAAGGCCGCCTTTGGGCCGGCGGAAGTGTTCCGGGAGGGTCACTGGAGCCTGTTGGCCGGAACGCTTCCGGCCTGAACAGGCAGCGCTGCTTCTCAGCTCTTGTTGCGAAGCATCCACTGCGGCGCGGCACGACCCACGGCCCCCCGACGTCCTTCCAGAGGCGTCAGATCTGCGGCTGGCCGGACCCGCTGGCCCTCCTGCCACAACAACCCTTCGGACACCGTCAGGGTGCGCATATCGCGCAACGCGCTGTCGCCCAGCTTCTGGAACGCGACACCAGCGCCACGCGTCATTTCCGGCACCTGCTCCAGCGGGAAGATCAGTGCGCGCTTGTTCTGCCCCAGCGTCAGGACATGCGTGCCGCTAACCGGGATGCAGGCAAAGACCTCATCACCGTCCTTGACGTTGAAAACCTGCTTGCCTGTCCGCTTTTCCGCCACGAGCCCCGCTTCAGAGACGATCATGCCGCGTCCGGACACAGAGGCAATCAGGCGACGCCCCTCGTCCGAAACCGGGAAGAACGTTACGATCCGGTCTTCCTGCGGCACTTCAACCACGGTCCGGAACGGCTGCCCGAAGCCACGCCCGCGCGGCAGATCGGCCGCCTTGATCGTAAAGGCCTTACCGCTGCTGGAGATCAGGCACAGCCTGTCCGTGCTCTGACATTCGACAGAAAGCCAGGCCTCGTCGCCTTCCTTGAAGCGGTGTCCCTGCGGATCAAGCCCATGGCCCTTCATGGCGCGGATCCATCCCTCGCGGGACAGCAGAACTGTCAGAGGCTCACGGTCGATTTCCAGCGCTGCTGAAATATCAACGGGCTCTGGTGCCGCGGCAATCAGCGTCCGCCGGTCCCCAAGCGGACCAGAGCCGAACTTCTTGATGGTGCCGTCCAGATCCTTGCAGATCCGCGTCCAGCGCCGACGCTCCGAGCCCAGAAGGGTCTCAAGCCCCTTCTGCTCGTCCGCCAGTTTATCCCGCTCGCGCCGGATTTCCATTTCCTCAAGTCGCCGCAGGGAGCGCAGACGCATGTTCAGAACGGCTTCGGCCTGAATATCTGTCAGGCTGAATGTCGCCATGAGGCTGACCTTCGGCTCGTCTTCCTCACGGATGATGCGGATCACTTCGTCTAGGTTCAGATAGACTGCAAGGAAGCCCTCAAGGATTTCCAGCCGTCGCAGGACCGCCGCCAGACGATGGTTCGACCGCCGCACCAGCCCTTCATGCACATGATCCAGCCAGGCCCGCAGAACCTGCTTCAGCGACAGCACGCCCGGAACACGGTCTCCGCCCAGAACATTCATGTTCAGGCTGAAACGGTTTTCAAGCGCCGTGTTGCGGAACAGCGTCTCCATCAGGACTTCAGGTTCGACACCTTTGGTCTTGGGCTCCAGCACCAGACGGATATCAGTCGTGCTTTCGTCCCGCACATCGCCCAGAAGTGGCAGCTTGCGCTGCTCCATCAGGTCCGCGATCTGCTCGATCAGACGCGATTTCTGCACCTGATACGGGATCTCGGTGACGATAATCATCCAGGTGCCAAACCGCCCCTGTTCGACGTCCCATTTTGCACGGGTGCGGAAGCTGCCACGACCTGTCTCGTAAGAGCGGACAATGGAGTCGCGCTCTTCCACCAGAATGCCGCCCGTCGGGAAATCCGGGCCGGGCATCAGATCCACCAGTTCAGCGATCGTCACATCCGGCTTCTCGATCAGAAGTTTCGCGGCCCGGCAGATTTCGGCGGCATTATGCGGAGGGATGCTCGTCGCCATCCCCACGGCAATGCCCGCCGCGCCATTGGCCAGCAGGTTCGGGAACGTACCGGGCAGCACGATCGGCTCCTGATCTTCATTGTCGTAAGTCGCGCGGAAATCGACCGCATCGTCCTGAATTCCGTCCAGTAGCGCCTGCGCCACTTCCGTCAGGCGGCTCTCGGTATATCGCATGGCCGCCGCGCCATCGCCGTCGATCGAGCCGAAATTGCCCTGCCCTTCGACCAGCGGATAGCGGACAGCAAAATCCTGCGCCAGACGCACCAGCGCCTCATATACGGACGCATCGCCATGCGGATGGAACTTACCGATCACATCACCAACGACACGTGCACACTTTTTAAACCCTGATGTGGGATCAAGGCGTAGCTGCTGCATCGCATAAAGGAGGCGGCGGTGGACCGGCTTCAGGCCATCACGCACGTCCGGAAGGGATCGCGACATGATTGTCGACATCGCATACGCAATATATCGCTCGCTCAGAGCCTCAGCGAGCTTGGTATCCTCGATATGACCAGCCAGATCCGTTCCCATGCATCTCCCCTCTTTCGTGCAGGACTTAGACACTGGCGTGCCCTCCTGTCCAGCGCTCTCCTTGTTGGCACTGCTGCCTGCTCACCCTATCGCCCCGTGCAGAAGGCAGAAGCCTCGTTCGCGCTGGCCGGCTTCAGGGCTCATCCGGCCGATACGACCGCACGCTGGGCGATGATGAACCTCCTGCCCCCGAATACCCTGACCTACCGCATGCAGAACGGACAGCCAGTCCTGCTCTACGCCGATCCCATTGCCTGTGGCTGCGTCTTTATGGGCGATAAACGTGCCTATGCTGCCTACAAGGCGAGCCACCGGGTCGATCTTCTGCAGGAGCAGCGCATGACAGCCGAAATCAACCAGCATCCAGGCTGGGACTGGTCCGTGTGGGAAAGCACGGCCGATGTGGACGTGGTCAGTGGCCTGCGTCCCGGCCCCAGCCACGTTTTTTACTGAGCCGCATCCGCTGACGCCTCGGTCTCGGGGATCGGCTGAAGCCGCTGCACATACTCGACCAGCCGCTCCCGCGCCGCAGGGAGCGGCTGATGGCGCACACCAAACACCCAGCGCGACAGGAAATGTCCTGTCAGTGCAAGGCCATCCTTCCAGTCCACAGGTGTCCCTTCTTCAGCCTCATCCTTCATCAACGACGGTAGAGGCAACAAGCGGTCCCGCCACTCACCCGCGGCATCGCGACTGACAGCCCGGCCAGAACGTGGGGACACATAGGCCAGATCATCCGCCGAACCCGTCACCGCACAGCACGAAAGATCCAGCCCGTATCCAAGACCCGCCAGCAATTGCCCTTCCCATCGCAGATAAGCCCCCATGGGGGCAGGCTCGGGGGCTACGCTGATCAGTGTCAGAAGCCTGACCAGCCGCATGAACAGTTCCGGATGTGCCTCGCCCTGCGGCAACGCACCGTCCACCAGAGCGCAGGCGCTGCTGACCATCTCAAGCTGTAGTGGCGCATCCAGAATGCGCCCCGCCACACACTGCACAGGCTCAGCCGTCAATGTGCCGAGTTGATCGGCCAGCCGCGCTCGCCATCGCGCCATGACCAGATTCCCGGTCTGCCACAAAGAGGCCTGACGCCGGGACGCTCCGCCTCGTGCCATGCCGTGTGAGACGCCATGCTCTTCGCTGAAGAGATGAACGAGGGCGCTCCCCTCGCCATAAGGCCGGACCGACAGAACCAGCGCCGCCGCTTCCCATTCCATTGTCGATCCTTCCCGGAATGCACTCAAAAATAAAAAAAGGCCCCTGCACGCCAGAGCGCACAGGGGCCTTTCTACAGACTTTCGATCTCAACCTGAACCGGCCAACGCCGGCTCAGGGCAAGAGCGGAAAACCTTACTTGGTGCCGGCAGCAGCCGCGACTTCAGCAGCGAAGTCGTTCTCTTCCTTCTCGATGCCTTCACCGAGCTGGAAGCGCTCGAAACCAGCAAGCTTTGCGCCAGCCTTTTCGACCACCTTGGACACGCGGCTTTCGCCGTCCAGAACCCATACCTGCTCCAGAAGAACAACTTCTTCATAGAACTTGCGGATACGGCCTTCGACCATCTTCTCGATGATGGCTTCCGGCTTGCCGGACTCACGGGCCTGCTCGATCAGAACAGCGCGCTCGCGCTCCAGGGACTCCGGATCGACGCTGGCAACGTCCAGGGCAGCCGGACGGGTTGCCGCAACATGCATGCCGATCTGGCGACCCAGCGTCAGCAGGGCGTCGGACTCGGACGGGGCTTCCAGAGCAGCCAGAACGCCGATCTTGCCAATGCCCGGGCGCAGTGCACTGTGGACGTAGCTGGCAACAACGCCGGACTCGACCGACAGGACCTTGGCGCGACGGATGGCCATGTTCTCGCCGATCGTGGCAATCAGGTGCGTCAGTTCGTCAGCAACCGTACGGCCCGACGGAACCTTGCCAGCCTTGATGGCGTCCAGATCGTCGCCAACTTCCAGAGCAACGTGAGCAACCTGCTCGACGAAAGTCTGGAACGCTTCGTTACGGCCCACGAAGTCCGTCTCAGCGTTGACCTCGACCATGGCGGCGCGGTTCTTGGCGGACACAACGCCGACCAGACCTTCAGCCGTCGTACGGCCGGACTTCTTCGCAGCCTGGGACAGACCCTTCGTGCGCAGCCAGTCGATGGCGGCGTCCATGTCGCCGGCAGCTTCCGTCAGGGCCTTCTTGCAATCCATCATGCCTGCGCCAGTGGCTTCGCGCAGTTCGCGGACCAGGGCTGCTGTGATTTCTGCCATTTATCTCATCCCTTAAAAAAGATCATGCGGCCGGACGAACTCGCCCGGCCGCATGCCATGTTTCAGTTGCCGTTTTCCATGACCGGACCCCGGCAGTCTGTTCAGCCTGCGGAAGCGGGAGCTTCTGCGCCTTCAGCAGCGGCGGCTTCCAGAACAGCCGTCTCAGCCGGCAGTTCTTCAGCAGCACCGATGTCCTGGCCCGAAGCAGCCATCTCAGCGGAAATACCGTCGAGAACCGCACCGGAAACCAGATCGCAATACAGGGTGATGGCGCGGATGGCGTCATCGTTGCCCGGGATCGGATAGGTCACGCCAGCAGGGTTGGAGTTGCTGTCCAGAACACCGATGACCGGAATGCCAAGCTTCGTGGCTTCTTCGATCGCCAGCTTTTCCTTGTTCGTGTCGATCACGAACAGCAGGTCGGGCAGGCCACCCATTTCCTTGATGCCGCCGAGGGAGCGCTCGAGCTTCTCGCGGTCACGCGTGATGTCGAGAACTTCCTTTTTCGTCAGACCGGCCGTGTCACCGGACAGCATGTCGTCGATCTGGCGCAGACGCTTGATGGAGCCCGTGATGGTCTTCCAGTTGGTCAGCATGCCGCCGAGCCAGCGGTGGTTGACATAGTACTGGCCGCAACGCTGTGCAGCTTCAGCAACATGGTCAGCCGCAGCGCGCTTGGTACCAACGAACAGGACGCGGCCACCGTTGGCGACCGTGTCACGGACAACCTTCAGGGCGCGGTCCAGCATCGGAACCGTCTGCTGCAAATCGATGATGTGAACCTGGTTGCGCACACCGAACAGGTACGGCGCCATGGCCGGGTTCCAGCGACGGGTGTGGTGACCGAAATGAACGCCGGCTTCGAGAAGCTGGCGCATGGTGAAATCAGGCATTGCCATGATTCAGAATTCCTTGCGTCTGGTTAAACCTCCGCATGGCAACGTCCTGAGATCAGGACACCAGAAAACCCTAGAGCCATGCGTGCGGATTGTTCCCACCCGGAGAAAACTCCGAAGAAGAACGGTCGCGATATGGCGGAAAATGCCCGCAGACGCAAGACCTGTCAGCAGAGTTTCACGGAATATCCCCAGTCCGGATCAGACCTGCTGCGCTTTTTCCACGCCGCGAATTGTCCGCAGCCGCTCCGCCAGACGGGGCGTAACGCGGTACAGCCCAGGGATGGAGATCTCAACATCCTGCGTCTCTTCGACGGAAGGAAGCAGTTTCACCCGGCCAAAACCGCCCTGAACTTCTTCCAGAAGAGCCGTCAACTCGGGCAGAACGCTTTCCTGCTTCAACCAGACCCGGATTTCCGAACGCTCTGCCGCAGCCGCGGCTTCAAGATCAATGACGCTCTGAGCTGTAATCCGGAGCGCATCACCATCAATCTTGAGTTCGGCATTTACCAGAATAGCCTGCCCCGCAACCAGAAGATCCCGGCAGGAAATCAGTGTTTCCGAGAACAACGTTACCTCACATCCTCCTCCGCTATCCGACAGATTGACCCATGCCATTTTCTTGCCAGTCCGCGTCGGACGCTCTTTCCGATCTACAACACAGCCCGCAATCTTGACCCGCGTAGTTCCTGTTTTTGCGGCATTTTCCAGAGCATTGGAGGGCGTCACACCCAGTCGGCGCAGCACACTGCGATAGGCATCCAGCGGATGGGCACTCATGTGGAATCCGATAGCGGACGCCTCAAGCGACAGGCGCTCAAAATCGGGCCACGGGCGCCCTTCATTCAGCCGCAGGATCTCGCGCTCCTGTCCGGCTCCACCGAAAAGTCCGGTCTGTCCCATTTTCTCTTCCTGCGCTCGTGCCTGAGCGCGACGCAGGAGGATGTCCGCACTGGCAAAAACAGTGTGCCTGTCTTTGAGAAGACTGTCGAAAGCCCCTGCTTTTGCAAGACTTTCGATCTGGATCTTGTTAAGGCTCTTGGGGTCACAGCGTTCCGAGAAATCAGTCAGATCCTGAAACGGACGATCTCCGCGTGAGGCCACGACGCTTTCCATCGCAGCTGATCCAACACGCTTGATAGCCGACAAGGCATAACGGATACCCTGACGGCCATCTTCCAGATTTTCGATCGAAAAATCTGACATAGATCTATTGATATCAACGGGTAACACGGGAATTTTCATTCGCCGCGCTTCCTGACACAACGCTGCCAGCTTGTCCGTCTTTTCCCGGGCCAGAGACATGCAACCTGCAAGGAATGCAACCGGATGGTTCGCCTTCATCCAGGCTGTCTGATAGGACACCAACGCATAAGCCGCAGCATGCGACTTGTTGAAGCCGTAATCGGCAAAACGAGCCATAAGATCAAAGACTTCGACCGCTTTTTCCTGAGGAATTCCCCGCGCCGTCGCTCCTTCGGTGAAGATGGCACGCTGCTTTTCCATTTCAGAGGCAATCTTTTTGCCCATTGCGCGCCGCAGCAGATCCGCGCCGCCCAGACTGTAGCCAGCCATTTTCTGCGCGATCTGCATGACCTGTTCCTGATAGACCATGATGCCATAGGTCTCTTCAAGAATATCGCGGATTTCCTCGTGTGGTGGCTCCCAGTGCTCACCATGTTTGCGGCGACAGTAATCCGGAATGTTTGCCATTGGCCCCGGACGATACAACGACACGCCCGCAATCAGATCCTCAAGCCGGCTGGCCGCCATCTGCTTGAGCATGTCCCGCATGCCCGCGCCTTCGAACTGGAACACACCAGCCGTATCGCCCTTGGCCAGCATCTCAAACGTCTTCGCATCATCAAGTGGAATGCGTGAGAGATCGACTGTAATGCCCTGTTCTTCAAGGAAATCCAGACCGCGCTTGAGGATGGTGAGCGTCGTCAGGCCCAAAAAGTCGAACTTCACCAGCCCGGCCTGCTCGACATATTTCATGTTGTATTGCGTCACGAGCATATCGCTCTTGGGATCGCGATAGAGTGGGACCAGCTCCACCAGTTCGCGATCCCCGATCACCACACCCGCAGCGTGCGTCGAGGCGTGACGGTACAGCCCTTCAAGCTGTAACGCGATTTCCATCAGACGCTTGAGCGACTCATCACTGTCGCGCATTTCCTGGAGCCGGGGCTCTCCATCGATCGCGTCTGACAGCGAAACGGGCTTAGCCGGATTGTTCGGGATCAGTTCGGCAACGCGATTGACCATGCCGTAAGGCAAGCCCAGTACGCGGCCCACGTCGCGCACAGCTGCCTTGGCCTGAAGCTTTCCGAACGTGATGATCTGCGCCACACGGCTTCCACCGTATTCCTCGCGCACATAGCGGATCACCTCATCGCGGCGGTCCTGACAGAAATCGATATCGAAATCCGGCATGGAGACACGTTCAGGATTAAGGAACCGCTCGAACAGCAGGCCGAATGGAATGGGGTCGATATCCGTGATTGTCAGCGCATACGCGACCAGCGATCCTGCACCAGAGCCACGACCCGGCCCGACGGGAATATCATGCGCTTTTGCCCACTGGATAAAATCGGCGACGATCAGGAAGTACCCTGGGAAGCCCATCCCGACGATGATATCGAGTTCGACCTGAAGGCGCTCAGAATAAAGCCTGCGTTTCTCCTGATCCGCATTGACTGCTTCGAGACGCTTTTCCAACCCTTCCCAAGCCATGGCCCGAAGCGTCTCCTCTTCTGTCGACCCTTCGCGAACCTTCGGGCAGATCGGCAGGAGCGGCTTGCGCGTACAGGCCGCCACCGCACATTTCTGGGCGATGATCAGCGTGTTGTCACACGCTTCCGGAAGATCATGGAAGACAGCTCGCATTTCCGCAGGTGTCTTGAACCAGGCCTGCGAAGACACATGCCAGCGATCGTCTTCCGCAATGGTTCGGCCCTGTGCGATACACAGCAGCGCATCATGGGCCTCGTGCATTTCAGGTTTGGGGAAAAAGCACTCATTGGTCGCCACCAGCGGAATGCCCATCTGGTCCGCAATCGGGATCAGAACACTCTCAACATCCCGCTCGCCAGCTTCTCCAAGCCGGTTCAGTTCGACCGCGATGTTCCCCCGAAATGCCTCTTCCAACCGCGTCAGAAGAGCCTGCGCTTCGGATTTCTGTTCTTCGAGGATGAGCTTGTTGATGGGCCCGCGATTGCCACCCGTCAGCAGGAACAGCCCGGCGGCGTGCTGGCACAGAAATTCAATCGCAACAGACGGATCGGCAGGGTCGCCGTTCAGAAAGCCTTCGGAGGACAGGATCTGGAGATTTGCCAGACCTTCCTCATTTCGTGCCAGAATGACCAGCGGCTCTGACATCGCTCCAGGTTTTGTAGACCGCGGGGGCAGCGAAATCTGGCAGCCAACGATCGGCTGAACGCCATTGCTGCGACAGTACAGCGAGAATTCGAGCGCACCGAACAGATTGCCGCTATCGGTCAGGGCGACGGCCGGCATTCCGTTCTTCGCAGCCAGACTCACGAGTTCCGGAATCCGGATCGCGCCCTGACTTAGCGAGTAAGCGGAATGATTTCTGAGATGAACAAAATCGGCATGAGACATGCTGACAGTGTATCAGGGACGGCCATTGGATACAGGAGATTTTGATATCCCCTGTTCCAAATCAGTGCTCAGAACGGGACGAGCTTGCCATTCCGCAATGTCACGGTCCGGTCCATGCGGGCCGCCAGCTCTTCATTATGCGTTGCAATCAACGCCGCCGCGCCCTCTTCACGCACGACACGCAGAAGCTCACCAAACACATGATCGGCCGTGCCAATATCGAGATTTCCCGTCGGCTCATCCGCGAGAAGCAGCTTTGGCTGATTAGCCAGCGCACGGGCAATCGCGGTCCGCTGCTGTTCGCCGCCCGACAGACGCCCCGGCAGCGAATCAAGACGGTGTGACAGTCCGAAGCGTCCAAGGAGGTCGCGCGCCCGCTCCCGTGCCTTGCGTGGCGACACACCTGCGATCAACTGCGGCAGCATGACGTTCTCACATGCTGTGAACTCACCGAGCAGGTGATGAAACTGGTACACGAACCCGATCTGGTCTCGCCGGATTGCCGTTCGAACCGTATCGCTCAGACCGTTGGCCGGGCGATCCGCCACGAAGACTGTCCCTTCGGAAGGCGCTTCCAGCAATCCTGCCAGATGCAGAAGCGTGGACTTCCCGGTCCCACTTGGCGCCACCAACGCCACGATCTCTCCGGCGCGAAGCTCGAATTCTGCCCCACTCAGGATCTCAAGCGTCTCTTCACCCGAGCTAAAACGGCGCGTTAGCCCCTCAAGACGCAGGGCGCTCGCACCCGTTACAACTTCATTCATGGCGCAGCGCCTCGATCGGATCAGTTCTGGCTGCCCGCCAGGAAGGATAGAGTGTCGCCAGAAGCGACAGGACCAGCGACATTCCGATCACTTCCCAGACCTGTGACCACACCAGCTTCGCCGGCAGGCGCTCCAGAAAATAGACTTCCGGATTGAACAGGTTTGTCCCTGTCAGGGACTGAAGCCACTGGCGGATGCGTTCGATATTCAGCGCAAAGGCAATTCCCAGCGCCGATCCCGCCACGGTCCCCACGATGCCGACGGATGCGCCACACATGAGGAAAATGCGCATGATTGCGCCACGGCTCGCCCCAAGTGTTCGCAGCACGGCGATATCCCGGGTCTTGTCTTTTACCATCATGATAAGCGATGAAATCACGTTGAAGGCCGCGACCAGAATGATCAGCGTCAGGATCAGGAACATGACGTTCTGCTCGACCGTGACTGCATCCAGAAAGCCGTTGGCGCTCTGCGTCCAGTCCAGCACCCGCAGGCGCGGATCTTCCAGCCGCTCGGCAATCGCCTTGCGCGTCGGCTGCACATTGGACGGATCAGCTGTCGAGACCTGAATGAGCGAAACGGCGGACGCCCCAAGCATCAGGAATTTCTGGGCGGCAGGCAGCGGCATCAGGACGATGCTGGAATTGTAGTCGTTCCAGTTCGCATCGAAAATGACCGCGACATGATAGGTCTTAACCCGCGGCATTGTCCCGAACGGTGTCGCTTGGCCGTCCGGAAACAGCAGCGTAATCGGAGAGCCGATCGTCAGCCCGGCCCGGTCTGCCATCGTCGTACCGATCGCAACCGCGTTTTCGCCTGTAAAGTCGTTCAGACTTCCGGCGATGATCCCGCTGCTCAGCGCCGTCCAGTCACGGAGAGACTGCTGGGACACGCCCTGCATTTCCGCGCCGGAAGAAAAACGCCCCGCCTCTACCAGCACAGTTCCCTGCGCCATGGGAATAACGGATTTTACACCCGGGACCTGACGGATCGCCACAACGTCGTTTTCGTAAGCCTCGATGGGGCGTCCGTAGCCGTACACGGTCAGATCGCCGTGCAGGCCCAGAATGCGCCCCATCAGATCGGCCTTGAACCCGTTCATCACCGACATGACGATGATGAGCGTTGCCACTCCGAGCGCGATCCCGATCAGGGAAAAAATGGCAATAATCGAGGCGAAGCGTTCGCCACGGCGGGCACGGAGATACCGCCCCGCCACCATGCGCTCAAAGCGGCCAAACATCAGGCGGCTCCGATTTTCGCCAGAGCGTCCTCGACCGACAGCTCAAACCGCTCGCCCGTGGCGCGCTGCTTGAGTTCGACCTTGCCTTCCTTGGCGCCGCGCGGCCCAACGATGATCTGCCAGGGATGCCCCATCAGATCCGCATCGTTGAACTTCACGCCCGCACGTTCCGCGCGGTCGTCATAGAGCATGTTCTCGGGATCGATGCCGTAAATGCGATCACAGATCGCATCACAGGCTTCATCACCCTGACGCAGGTTCAGGATCGCAGCACGATAGGGTGCCACGGATGCGGGCCAGATGATGCCTGCATCGTCATGCGATGCTTCGATGATCGCACCCACAAGACGCGACACGCCAACACCGTAGGACCCCATATGCGGATGGAACGGTGCGCCGTCCTGACCACTCACTTCGATCCCCATGGACGCAGTATATTTCGTCCCGAAATAGAAGATGTGGCCGACTTCGATGCCACGGCCTTCACGCTTGCGCTCGTCCGGAACCTTGGCCCATTCGGCCTCGTCGTGCTTTTCGTCCGTTGCCGCATAATGATCGGTTACGGTTGAGAAGAACGTGGCGAGGCTTTCGGCGTCGTCACAATCGACCGGACGGCTCAGCCAGTCCTGCTCTTCAAGGGCTGCGTCGAAGAACACGCCGCTTTCACCCGTGGGGGCCAGAACCAGGAATTCGTGGCTCAGATCGCCGCCAATCGGACCGGTATCGGCGACCATCGGCACAGCCCGCACGCCCAGACGCTGGAAGATGCGCAGATAGGACAGCATCATCCGGCGATAGCTGGCGACGGCACCTTCGTAGGACGCATCGAAGGAATAAGCGTCCTTCATCAGGAACTCACGCCCGCGCATCACGCCGAAACGGGGGCGAACCTCGTCACGGAATTTCCACTGGATGTGGTAGAGCGCCTTCGGCAGTTCCTTGTAGGACTTCACGGACGCTCCGAAGATGTCCGTGATCATTTCCTCGTTCGTCGGCCCGTAGAGCAGATCGCGGCCATGACGGTCCTGGATCCGGAGCATTTCCGGGCCATAGGCGTCATAACGTCCCGAGCGACGCCACAGCTCTGCTGACTGAAGCGTCGGCATCAGGACTTCCTGTGCGCCGATGGCGTCCTGCTCTTCGCGGACGATCTGCTCGATATTGCGCAGAACCCGCAGCCCTGCCGGCAGCCAGGCGTAGATGCCCGAAGAGGTCTGGCGCACAAGGCCAGCCCTCAGCATCAGACGGTGAGACGCAATCTGCGCCTCGGCCGGAACTTCCTTCAGCGTCGGCTGGAAGGCTTTCGTCAAACGCATGTGTATTTCTCTCAGACGCGCAGCAGATGGACATCAACGAGCGGACGCTTCTGAAGCTTGCGCCCCAGAGCACGGCGCAGGGCCGTCTTGGCCGCATCCCGGAAAGCGGCATCGTCCTGACGCAGCTCGTCCGGGATCTGGTCGATGGAATCAGCGAACTCTTCCTGAATCCGGATGCTTTCCGGATCGTCAGATTCCAGCAGACCCGGCGCGCTGATCTTCGGCTCGCCGATGACATAGCCTTCATCATCGACAGCGAAACTTGCCAGCACGATGCCGTTGAACAGCATCTTGCGACGCGCGGCCAGAACCCCGCCCGTCATTGGCAGCAGACGGCCACCATCCAGCGCCAGACGGCCCGTCGGTGCCGTATCGACAACCTTCACCTCACCCGGAGACAGGTTCAGGATATCGCCATCTTCCAGCAGGATCGGGTCAGAACCCATCTCATGCGCCAATGCGGCGTGAGCCGTCAGGTGACGCCATTCGCCATGGGTCGGGATGCTGTATTTCGGACGGACGATCCGGTACAGCGTGCGAATGTCTTCGCTGGTCGCATGACCGGAGGTGTGAACCTTGGCATCCTTGTCCGTCAGGACCGTCACGCCGCGGCGCGACAGGTTGTCCTGCACGGCCATGACGGCCTGCTCGTTGCCAGGGATCATCCGCGAGCTGTAGATCACCGTATCGCCCTCGCCGAGGGCGATGTTCGGGTGCGTGTCCGAAGCAATCCGGGACAGGGCCGAACGCGGCTCGCCCTGACTGCCCGTGATGATCATCAGCAGATTTTCGTCGTCCACGTCCCGCGCATCCTGCTCGGTCAGGAACGGCGGCAGATCCTGGAAATAGCCGCACTCGCGCGCAGCCGTCTCAAGGTTCCGCAGCGAACGCCCAACAATCATGACCACACGGCCAGATGCCTGTGCCGCTTTCGCGATGCTCTCGACACGCGCCACGTTACTGGCAAAGCACGTCACGGCAATCCGGCCTTCCAGACCCGCGATCAGCTCCGTCAGGCCCTTGCGCACATCGGCTTCGGACTCGGATTTGCCGGGCTTGAGCACATTCGTGCTGTCACCGACCATGGCCAGAACGCCTTCGTCGCCCAGCTTGGCAAACGTCTCAAGATCCGTCACCGGACCGACCAGCGGGTTCTCGTCGAGCTTCCAGTCGCCCGTATGGACGATCAGGCCATGCGGCGTCCGCAGCGCCACAGCCTGCGCTTCAGCAACGGAATGCGTGACGGAGACGAACTGAAGATCGAACGGCCCCACCTCAAAGCGCGAAGCCGGGCGGATGACATGGATCTTAACCTGATTGTTCAGATGCGCTTCCTGCAGCTTGCGTCGCAGAACGGCAGCTGCAAACGGCGTCGCATAAACCGGGCAGCGCAGATAGGGCCACAGATGCGCCACCGCACCCAGATGATCCTCATGTGCATGCGTGATCACCAGACCACAAAGGTCCCGCGCACGATCGGCGATGAAGGTCGGGTCCGGCATCAGCACTTCGGCTTCAGGCGTATCGTTGCCCGAGAACCCGATGCCGCAGTCGATGGCAAGCCAGGTGTCGCGCCCGTTCTTGGTGAGGCAGTAGAGATTGAAATTCATACCGATCTCGCCCGTCCCGCCCAAGGGCAGGAAAGACAGACCGTCTGGTTTTTCTGTCATGATGGTTCCTTGCAGTTATGACATATAATCGGAGTGATATTCATTGCCCGATGCCCTGTGAGCGTCCGGGGGAATAGGAAAGCGGCGGACCCGTATTGCGGTCTGCCAGAAGGCGCAGGCCATCCAGTGTCAGATCGGGCGCCAGCACATCAAAAAGCGGCGTTCCCTCAGAGAACAGTGGAGCCAGACCGCCTGTTGCGATCACAGTTGGCTTTGCGTCCATTTCATCGGAAATACGGCGGATCAGTCCCTCGACGAGACCAACATAACCCCAAAACAACCCGGAACGCATCGCAACGCTCGTATTGCGGCCAATCGCCGTTGAGGGGCGGCCAATGCTCATGCGGGGCAATCGTGCGGCGGCACGGTGCAGCGCGTCGATCGACAGGTTTACACCCGGAGCGATCGCACCTCCACAGAACTGACCGGCACTGTTCACGACATCAAACGTGGTTGCCGTGCCAAAATCGACAACAATTAGGGGCGCGCCATAGCGTTCGCGTCCCGCAAGGCCATTCAGGCGCCGGTCCGCACCAAGCTCATTGGGATTGTCGACCAAAACGTCGATCCCCCAGTCCAACCTGGCATTGGCGACCAAAGGCACAACGTCCAGCCATTCGCGACAGAAACGGCGCAGCTCGTACAGCGCGACCGGCACGACCGTCCCGATGATGGCGCGCGCAATGCTTTTTGCGTCCAGACCCAGTCGATCAAAAAGTGTCAGAAGCCATGCGGCATACTCATCGGCCGTCCGCGCTTCGTTCGTCGAAATCCGCCACTGTCCCAGCCACGACTCTCCATCGTGTACAGCGAACACGATGTTGGTGTTTCCAGCATCAATGACGAGAAGCACGTTGCAGTCCGGTCCTTCAGTCCAGCAGGATATCGCCGGTTACAACCGGAATGGTTTCACCGTTGGGCAAGGCAAGCAGCAGGCGTCCCTGCGCATCGAGCCCTGAAAACGAACCTGTAATATAGGTTTCACAACCCTGAACCGCAAGTCGCGTCCCGACCGGGTGGGCTCTCGTCAGCCAGGCAGCCCGTATCGGCTCAAATCCCTGCCCTGCCAGAATGGCGGACCAGCGCTCGATCTGCACCACCAGCATCTCACCGAAGGCTCTTGCGGAAGGTGCTGTTGTCTTTTCGGAAAGCGCTGCCAGACGACGACCGGGAATTTCCGGTGCCTGCGTCAGATTGGCTCCGATTCCCACAACCACCCAGGATCTACCCTGCCGGCCGCCTGTTTCGATCAGCACACCGGCCATTTTGCGTTCATCCAACAGGAGATCATTAGGCCATTTCACCATAAAAGGTGACGGCCCTGTAGCGGTCGGACAGAAATGCGTGGCGGCCTCATACAACGCAACCGCAATCAGAAACGGAAGAGCCGCGATGAAAGCTGCTGGATTGGCAGGGCGGAACAGAAGGGAGATCGCAAGATTGCCGCCTGGATCGCTCCAGGTTCGTCCGCGCGTTCCGCGACCTGATGTCTGGGAAAAAGCCTGAATGGCAAGATGTTCGGGCTCACCGGCCTCGGCTCTGGTTTTGCACAGATCGGAAGTGGACCCGAGCGTTTCGTAGTATTCGAAACGCCAATTCATAATTTTACAGTATTCATGATGGTGGGCGATGACGGGATTGAACCGCCGACCCTCTCGGTGTAAACGAGACGCTCTACCGCTGAGCTAATCGCCCTCAGAATGTTTGTGAGGTCTATATACACGGTTCCGGATGGCGGTAAAGCCACCCAGAACCGTTTTGTGAGCTTTCTCAGCTCACGGCGTCCTTCAGACCCTTGCCCGGCTTGAAGCGGACAGAGGTGGATGCCGGAATGTCGATCTCTTCGCCCGTACGCGGGTTGCGGCCCTTGGCGGCCTTGCGCGTTGCGGTCACGAAGCTGCCGAAACCGACGAGACGGACTTCCTGCTTCTTGGCAAGCGTCGCTTCGATCGTGCTGAACACCGCATCGACAACTTCGCTGGCCTTGGCCTTCGGAAGATCGGCAGCGTCTGCAACGGCGGCGATCAGTTCCTGCTTGTTGAGGGGCTTCTCCATGATGTGCCTTTCTGGTGTTAGAGCGCCTGAGCCGGGCTCTGGTGAGTCCCTTCTGGCTCAGGCGCCTTGTTCGATCTGCGGCCGCACTATGAAGCGGATTTTGCCCGCGTCAACTGCTAGAATCGCAGAAGCGTATCAGTGTCAGTGCGGAAGTGCCTGCGGAGCCGTTTTATCTACCGCAATTCCACCCATTGGATCGACGCTTTCGTCCCATTCGATGGGCTCGGGCGAGCGCGTCAGAGCAATCTTCAGGACCTCGTCCACATGGCTTACGGGAATGATCTTGAGGGCATGGCGGACATTGTCCGGCACCTCCGCGAGATCCTTCTCATTATCCTTGGGGATCAGCACTGTCTTGATGCCTGCCCGTAGGGCCGCCAGAAGCTTCTCCTTGAGCCCACCGATCTCCAGAACACGACCACGCAGCGTGATCTCGCCCGTCATAGCCACATCCTTGCGAATGGGGATCTGGGTCATGATGCTGACCAGCGATGTCGCAAGCGCAATACCGGCCGATGGGCCGTCTTTCGGAGTCGCACCTTCGGGGAGATGGATATGGATATCCCGCTTCTCAAACAGCGGTGGACGGATCCCGAAATCCTGGGCCCGCGAGCGGACATAGGACAGCGCGGCCGAAATGCTTTCCTGCATCACCTCACCGAGCTTGCCGGTCTGCTTGACCTGCCCCTTGCCCGGAACCATCACGCTCTCAATCGTCAGGATTTCGCCGCCAACCTGGGTCCATGCCAGACCCGTCACGACGCCAACCATATCTTCCGTCTCGGTCTCACCATGACGGAAACGGCGGACACCCGCATATTTCTCAAGATTTTCAGGCGTAATCTCAACGTGCTTCACGCCCGTCGTGATGATCTCCTTGACCGTCTTGCGCGCAAGCTTTGCCAGTTCGCGCTCAAGGTTCCGGACACCGGCTTCGCGGGTATAGGCCCGAATCAGCTCGCGGATCGTATCATCCGTAACCGTCCACTCATCCGGCTTAAGGTTATGCGCCTCGGCCTGCTTGCCCAGAAGATGACGGCGCGCAATCTGCACCTTTTCGTCTTCTGTGTAGCCAGACAGATTGATGATCTCCATGCGGTCCAGCAGCGGCTGGGGCATGTTCAGACTGTTGGCCGTCGTGACGAACATCACATCCGACAGATCATAATCCACTTCCAGATAATGATCGGCAAACGTCGAATTCTGCTCCGGATCAAGCACTTCGAGCAGCGCAGATGATGGATCACCACGCCAGTCAGCACCCAGCTTGTCGATCTCATCGAGCAGGAACAGCGGGTTGGATGTCCGCGCCTTTTTCATGCCCTGAATGATCTTGCCCGGCATGGAGCCGATATAGGTCCGGCGGTGACCACGGATTTCGGACTCATCACGCACACCGCCCAAGGACATCCGGATGTAGTTCCGGCCTGTCGCCTTGGCGATGGAGCGCGCCAGCGAGGTCTTGCCCACGCCCGGAGGACCGACAAGGCACAGAATCGGTCCCTTGAGCTTCTGCGAGCGCGTCTGCACAGCCAGATACTCGAGGATCCGCTCCTTGACCTTTTCAAGACCGTAGTGCTCGGCTTCAAGAACGTCCTCGGCCTGCTGGAACTCACGCGTGATCTTGGAACGCTTCTTCCAGGGAATACCCAGCAGCCAGTCGAGATAGTTGCGGACAACCGTGCTCTCGGCCGACATCGGGCTCATGCCACGCAGCTTCTTCAGCTCGGCATGGGCCTTTTCCTTGGCCTCACGACTCAGACGGGTCTTGTTGATCTTCTCTTCAAGCTCGGAGTTCTCGTCCTTGCCGTCTTCGCCCTCGCCGAGTTCCTTCTGAATCGCCTTGAGCTGCTCATTCAGATAGTACTCGCGTTGGGTCTTCTCCATCTGCCGCTTCACGCGGTTACGGATGCGCTTCTCGACCTGCAGGACGCCAATTTCCGTCTCGATATGGGCAAAGACCTGCTCCAGACGACGGGCCGCAGAAGCAGTCTCAAGGATTTCCTGCTTTTCGGAAATCTTGAGATTCAGGTGGCTCGCGATCGTATCGGCAAGCTTGGAAATGCCCTCGATCTGGTTGATCGAGACCATGACTTCCGGCGGGATCTTCTTGTTGAGCTTGATATACTGCTCGAACTGCGAAACCGTCGAACGGCTCAAGGCCTCGATTTCGCTTCCCGGAGCGGCATCCACGGCCTCTTCAGGAATTTCTTCGATCTCGGCTTCAAAATGGCCGTCCACATCGAATAGGCGCGTGATATGCACACGACGCGTCCCCTCAACCAGAACCTTGACGGTCCCGTCCGGCAGCTTCAGCAACTGGAGGATCGTCGAAACGGTGCCATAGCGGTAGATGTCATCCACCGATGGGTCGTCCAGCGAGACATCCTTTTGCGCAACAAGCAGGATCTGCTTGCTTTCGCGCGTGACCGTCTCCAGCGCCTTCACCGACTTTTCACGTCCGACAAACAGCGGCACGATCATGTGCGGGAAAACGACGATGTTTCGCAGCGGCAGAACAGCCATCACGTCGTGACGCACAGGCTCCTGCACGGTTTCGACAACCGTTGCGGTGGCAGCCTTACGCGGCTTGCGGACAGCTTTTTTTGGAGCCGCAACGGGCTTCTCAGCGACGGCGACGTCATCCGTCTTCTTTGTGCGGCGACGGGTTTTCGGCTTGGTATCGTCAGTCATTCACTTGATCTCCAGAGGGACGATCTTGCGGTACCGACCTGCCAGGCAGCGCTGGCACCGCATTTCTTTCATGCTTGAGAGGCATGAATTCGGACAACCTCAGTCAGTTATGTCGAAAGCCGATGGGCCCGGCACAAGAGCCGGGAGCATTTTTACGCAGACTGCTCTGCGGGTTCGGACTTGCCCTTCCCATAGACATAGACTGGCTGGGCCTTGCTTTCCGCCACTTCCCGATTGATGACGACCTCTTCGACGCCTTCAAGACCGGGAAGATCAAACATCGTGCCAAGCAGGATGTTTTCCAGGATCGACCGCAGGCCACGCGCGCCGGTTTTACGCTCGATGGCACGCTTGGCGATGGCTGCCAGCGCATCTTCCGTGAAGGTCAGCTTGACGCCTTCCATTTCGAAAAGACGGCCGTACTGCTTGACCAGCGCATTCTTGGGCTTGCTAAGGATCTGGATCAGGGCCGATTCATCCAGATCATTCAGAGCAGCGATAACAGGCAGACGACCAATGAACTCGGGGATAAGACCGAATTTCAGTAGATCTTCCGGCTCCACGCTCTGAAGGATCGCGCCAAGACGCCGCTCGTCATCCGAACGGACATCCGCGCCGAAGCCGATGCCCGACCCCTTGCCGCGGGCCGAGATGATCTTGTCCAGACCGGAGAAGGCGCCACCGCAGATGAAGAGCATATTGGTCGTATCGACCTGCAGGAATTCCTGCTGCGGATGCTTGCGACCACCCTGCGGCGGCACGGAGGCAACAGTGCCTTCCATGAGCTTCAGGAGAGCCTGCTGCACACCCTCGCCCGACACGTCACGGGTGATGGACGGGTTGTCGGACTTGCGGGAAATTTTGTCGATCTCGTCGATATAGACAATACCGCGCTGCGCCCGGTCCACATTGTAATCAGCGGACTGCAGCAGCTTGAGAATGATGTTCTCCACGTCCTCGCCAACATAGCCGGCTTCGGTCAGGGTCGTGGCATCGGCCATCGTAAAGGGAACGTCAAGGATCCGCGCCAGCGTCTGGGCGAGCAGGGTCTTACCCGAACCCGTCGGGCCGATCAGCAGGATATTGGACTTCGCGATCTCGATATCGCTGCTCTTTGCGACATGGGCGAGGCGCTTGTAGTGGTTATGAACCGCCACGGAGAGCGCACGCTTGGCCTCGAACTGACCGATTACGTAATCGTCAAGGACCTTGCAGATTTCCTTGGGGGTCGGAACACCGTCACGGGACTTCACGAGATGGGTCTTGTGCTCTTCACGGATGATGTCCATGCAGAGTTCGACACACTCATCACAGATGAAGACCGTGGGACCAGCAATCAGTTTGCGGACTTCGTGCTGGGATTTCCCACAGAACGAGCAATACAGGGTGTTCTTGGAATCGCCGGACTTGTTGCTCATTGCTGTTCCCTTTCCCTTGCGCACGACCCGACCACATTGACGCAGCGGACATGCGAAAGAACTTTAACTTTAGGCCGAGGTCAAAGCCTTCGGCAACCCCGGAGCCGAAAAGCCCCAAGACACGAAAAGCGGCATATCGGAATGCCGCTTTTCGGTTTCAGAGGGAGCGCCAGACTCCCCCCGCTTTCTAGACGTCTTAACTCGGGTCTGGTGTGGTTTCGTGCGGGTTGCGCTCGACCACCTTGTCGATGAGCCCGAATTCCCGAGCCTCGTTGGCTGAGAGGTAGCTGTCACGTTCGAGCTTCTGCTCGATCTGTTCCAGCGTCTGGCCAGTATGCTCGCGATAAATCTCGTTCAGCCGCTGACGGATGATGAGAATTTCCCGAGCCTGGATCTCGATATCCGAAGCCTGTCCCTGAGCACCACCGGACGGCTGGTGAACCATCACGCGAGCATTCGGGAGCGCGTAACGATGCCCCTTTTCGCCACCTGCCAGAAGCAGGGAACCCATGGAAGCAGCCTGACCGATACAGACCGTGCTCACGGGGCAGCGGATGTACTGCATGGTGTCATAGATCGCGAGACCGGCGGAGACGACACCGCCCGGACTGTTGATATAGAACGAGATTTCCTTGGTGGGGTTCACGCTCTCCAGATAAAGGAGCTGCGCGCAGATCAGGGACGAAACCTGATCATAGACGGGTCCGGTCAGGAAAATGATGCGCTCCTGAAGGAGGCGCGAAAAGATGTCAAACGAGCGCTCTCCGCGGGCAGTCTGCTCGACCACCATCGGCACCAGAGAGTTGCTGAACACCTCGAGGGGATCACGATCCCGAATGGCCATGCTGTCTGTTCCTCAATGCCCGATAGGCTTTCTTCTGCTTCCTAACATGGACCCGACATGGCGTTCCGTCAAAGGGAGCAGGCAGGAAAAAAACGGGCACTCCGAAGAGTGCCCGCTGGTTCCCGCGCCGAAAGATCAGAGTTCGGCGGGTGGGATTTCGGCCAGTTCTTCCGGCGTCACTTCCTTGTCGGTGACGTCGGCCAGTTCGATCAGATAATCGACGACCTTGTTTTCCAGGATCGGGCCACGAAGCCCTTCAACGGCCTGCGGGTTCTTGGAGAAGAACTCGAAAACCATCTGTTCCTGACCCGGATAACGCTGGGCTTCCTGCTGCATCGCACCGAGGAGCTCCTCGCGGGAGACCTGGATTTCCTGCTTGCGGCCGATCTCGGCCAGCAGCAGACCCAGCTTCACGCGACGCTCTGCGATACGACGGTAGTCGGCCTTGAGCGTCTCTTCATCCTTGCCGGCATCTTCCTCGTCCAGACGACCGGCCTTGCGGTCTTCCTCGACGCGGGACCAGATCTGGTTGAACTCGGCGTCAACCATGCTGGACGGCGCTTCAAAGTCCGTCTTCTCGGACAGGGCGTCCAGAAGGTCACGCTTGATGCGCAGACGCGAGAGCTGCTGGTATTCACCCTCAGCCTGCTCGGTGATGATCTTGCGGATCTGCTCGAGGTTCTCGAAACCGATCGTCTTGGCAAGCTCGTCGTCGATAGGTGCATCAACGGCCTTCTTCAGGGACTTTGCCTTGATGTCGAAGGTCACGGCCTTGCCAGCCAGCTCTTCAGCCTGATAGTCGGCGGGGAACGTCACGTTGATGACGCGCTCTTCGCCAGCCTTCATGCCTTCCATCTGCTCGGCGAAGCCGGGGATGAAGCCTTCGCCACCGATTTCGACGTTCACATCGTCAGCCGTGCCACCATCGAACGGCGTGCCGTCCAGCTTGCCCACGAAATCAACGCAGACAACATCGCCCTTGGCGGCCGGACGGTCTTCTTCGATCGTCTCGAACTTGCGGCTGCGACGGGCAACATCGTTCAGAGCCTTCTCGACGGTCTCTTCGCTGACCTTGGCGCCGAGGCGCGTCAGTTTGAGGCCGGACAGGTCCGGAACAGTGATTTCCGGCAGAACTTCCGTCTCGATCTTGAACTCAAGATCCTTGCCGTCTTCAATTGCGGAGGTTACTTCGACCTTCGGCTGCATCGCCGGACGAACCTTCTGCTCTTCGAACACTTTCGTCGTGGCGTCGTTGACGACTTCCTCGAGCAGCTCCGCATTCACGGAATCGCTGTAGCGCTGCTTGACGAGGGAGGCCGGCACCTTGCCCGGACGGAAGCCCGGAAGCTTGATCGTCTTGGCGACTTCGGCGAGTCGGGCATCGCGGCGAGCCTGCAGGTCGGCAGACGGGACAACGACGGTGAAGGCGCGCTTAAGTCCTTCGTTGAGCGTGGGCGTAACCTGCATGAGCCAGGCGATCCTCTCGGGCGGTAGGTTGGTCAAATCTCTTTCTCGGGAAGCCGGGTTGGTGCGGGCGGAGGGACTTGAACCCCCACGACTTGCGCCACCAGAACCTAAATCTGGCGTGTCTACCAATTTCACCACGCCCGCAGCGCTCGGCTTCCAGGCTCGTGTTACCGAACCTCGGAAGCGCGGCCTTTAGCGCATGAAACGAGACTTCACAACAGGGAGGCGGTCCCCTTTTTAAATGTCGCCTCCTGCGCAAGGCGCGTTGCAGTCGCCCGAGCCGCCCCCAGAGGTACGTCCAGATCCTCGGCTACAGGCCACCCATGATGGGCTTTTCCAGCTTCAATTCCGGCCTCTCCATGAAGCCAGACACCTGCGCAACACCCCTCCCAAATGTCCATTCCCGCAGCAAGCAGGGTTGCGATTACGCCTGTCAGGGTATCACCCGACCCTGCCGTCGCCAGCGCAGAAGAAGCATGCGTGTTAATGGCGAGGCGCCCGTCGGGCGCTGCGATGATGGTGTCAGGCCCCTTCATGACGACGACGGCCCTGATGCGCTTTGCGGCTGCAAGTGCTGCATCAAGGCGACTGCCTTCAACAGGCCCGAAAAGCTTTCGAAACTCTCCGATATGCGGGGTGATGGCGGCAACACCTTCCAGTCGGGACAGATCCTGTGCACCCCACGTCAGCGCCCCTGCATCAGCAAGGACGGTTCGATCGGCCGCCAGCAGTTGCGGGAGAGTTCTTGCAACCTCGTCTTCAGTGAGGCCCGGGCCGCAGATCCAGACTTTGCGTCGCGCATCTTCGAGCAGTTTGGAAAGTGGCGCGTCGTCCACGATCAGACCCGGATCCCCGAGTCGGTAAGCTGGCGCCCCCTCGCCCGCCGAAATCCGGACAAGACCTGCACCGCTGCGCCTGGCACCGCGCGCCGATAGCCGTGTAGCCCCTGGCATTTCAGCACCCCCACACAGACTGACGACGCCACGACGGTACTTGTAATCGCCATCACCGGAGACTGGCAGCGTCCAGAGGCCCGGCTGATTGTGCTGCACGGCGGCCGTAATACCTTCCCAAGCCTGCACAGGCATACCGATATCGGCACAGACCACTTCCCCACAAGAATCAGAGCCGGGTTGCAGGAGATGGCCAGGACGCGGACGGACAAATGTGACAGTCAGCACACAGTCCCGCACCTTGCCCAGCGTTTCCCCCGACGCGCCGGCAACGCCGCTGGGCATGTCGATTGCAACAACCTGAGGGGCAGCAGCGAGAGCCGATGCAACCTCATCACTTACGGGCCGCTTCAGTCCGGAGCCGAACACTGCATCCACCACCAGATCGGCAGCCGCCAGTTCCTCTGCTGCAAATGGCACTGTAGGACCTGTCCAGCGGGCGGCCATTTCGGCGGCGGGAGTGCCGGGTTTCGGACTCGCGAGAGCAGCAACGCGAACCGACCATCCCCAGCGTGCGAGATTGCAGGCGACGACATAACCGTCTCCGCCGTTATTTCCCGGACCACAGGCCACAGTCACCCGGCGGGGCGAAAAACGGTTGCGGATCACCCGGGCCGCAGCCCATCCGGCATTCTCCATCAGGCGCGTAGAGGGCAGGATCGCAGCAGCCGCATGATCCATGCGATCACTTTCTTCAGGGAGCAGTAATGCGAAAGGATGAATGGACATTATGGGACGTTCTCCTGCTGTATCTTGATAAGAGAAAGCATGACCGGTTGGAGCGTTGCCTTTGCCAGATCGGGTCTGACGGCTGTTCCCTCTGGCGCTGATGGGGCCGCGTCGGGTATTGCAGGGAAATGCTTCGGGAATGTTCTTCCCCTCTTTTCCCATTTGCAACCATGACGAGGATCAATGACAGGATCGATCATCTGGAGCCTCGTGCTCGCAATCCATGTGCTGTGCATGACCTACTGGGTCGGCGGCTCGATCTATTCGACCCTCGTCGTCCGCTCAACGGTCGGACTGCTTGATCCGGGGCCGCGAAACTCCGTCCTGCTTCAGGGATACACGCGTTTTTTCCGCGGGCTCTATCAGGTTGTTCCGTTTTCGTTGCTGACCGGGTGGGGTCTGGTATTCCATGAAGGCGGGTTCGGTGCAGTCCCCTGGCCCGTTAACGCAATGCAGTTGCTGGGTCTCGTCATGGCGGTCATTTTCATTCTGACCGTCCAGGGGCCATTTCGTCGTGCCCGACGCGCCATGCGCCCCCAGCCAGCCCTGTTTGATACGCTGCGCAGCCGCACGGCGATGATGGCAGGACTGGGCGTCCTGACCATTCTTGTCGCCGCAATGGCACGCGGCATCTGAAATCGTATGCGATACGGCGCTTTTATGGCCGTATCGCTTGCCATTCCTGCCATTTATCGATAACGCACCAGATTATAGCTGCGGGCAATTGCCCCGCCCTCAACTCCGGCCCTCACCCGTTCGGGTGCACGCCGTCAACGAGAGTCTCGAGAGTCATTTGAGCGCGAAAACGACCTCCGGTCCTTCCAAGTCCCGTACGACTGCCACGTCCAGACGCGGACGCCCCTCTGCTACGCGTGCCGCCGCAGCCGAAATTTCCCCGACCATCGCCGATGAAGGCGAAACCGCTCCGGTAACCGAAGCGCCTGTCGCCAAGGCTCCGCGTGCGCGCCGCGCCAAGGTTGCGACCCCGGCGAATAAAGAGACCGGCGTAGTGAAAACTGCCGCACGCCGAACCCGCAAGACGGCAGCGCCTGTCATTGCCCCCGCGGCCAAAGACGAAGCGCCGGCTCCGAAGGTCGCAGGGCGTCGCAAAAAGACTGTTGCAGAACCCGAGGCAGTGACCGAACCCGCCAAAGCTGCACCGGCCGCGCGTCAGCGTCGTACTGCGAAAGCGGCAGAAGTCGTGACTGAAACCGCAGAGGCTGCTCCGAAACGCCGTGGCCGCCCGCGTAAGACACCGGTTGTGGAACAGCCTGCTGTCGAAGCTATTGCGCCGGAAGCAATCGAGACTCCGGTTGCCCCTCGTCGTCGCGGTCGGCCCCGCAAAGCCGATGCTGCCGTCGCAGTAGCGGAGACGGCGCCGAAAGCATCTGTAGAAAAGAAGGCCCGTGCGCCCCGTCGCAAGGCTTCAGCCCCGGCTGTGGAAACAGCGGCCCCCGTGGTTGAGGAAGCCCCGTTGGCTCAGACCGAGCCTGCGACAATCGAGAAGCCTGCACGTCGTCGGCGCTCCAAGGCGACGGCCGTAACGCCAGCTGTTATTGAAGAAGCCGATGCTACCCCTGCCGTCGTTGAGGCCGTGGTGGTTGCCGAAGAAGTTTCGGATAAACCCCGCTTTGCTGATCTGGGACTTGGCGAGCCGATCATGCGGGCCATTGAGGAGCTGGGTTACGAGCACCCGACTCCCATTCAGGCGCAGGCCATCCCAGAAGTCCTGAAGGGCCATGACGTTCTGGGTGTAGCCCAGACCGGCACCGGCAAGACGGCCTCCTTCACCCTGCCGATGCTCCAGAAGCTGTCCGGATCGCGTGCCAGGGCCCGGATGCCGCGCTCGCTGATCCTTGAACCGACACGCGAACTGGCTCTGCAGGTTGCGGAGAATTTCAAGCTCTACGGCAAGTATCTTCGTCTGACGCATGCCCTGCTGATCGGCGGCGAAAGCATGGCCGAACAACGTGACGTTCTGAACCGTGGCGTTGATGTGCTCATCGCAACGCCGGGACGCCTGCTCGACCTGTTCGGACGTGGCGGCCTGCTGCTCACGCAGACCAGTACGCTCGTGATCGACGAAGCCGACCGCATGCTGGATATGGGCTTCATTCCCGATATCGAAAAAATCGTCGGGCTGCTGCCAGCCCATCGCCAGACCCTGTTTTTCTCCGCCACCATGGCTGAGGAAATTCGACGTCTGGCCGATGCGTTCCTTCGCCATCCGGTTGAAATCACGGTTTCGCGCCAGTCTTCCGTCGCCACGACGATCGAAGAAGCTCTGGTCATCGTGCCGGAGGACGAGAAGCGTCGCACGCTCAAGAAGCTGCTGCGTCGTGAAAACGTCCAGAGCGCGATCGTGTTCTGCAATCGCAAGCGCGATGTAGACATGATCCAGCAGTATCTGACCAAGCATGGGATCGAGGCCGGGCATCTGCATGGTGATCTTGCCCAGTCGCTGCGTTTCTCGACGCTGGAGCGTTTCCGTTCCGGGGAACTGAAGTTCCTAGTGTGCTCGGACGTGGCAGCGCGTGGTATTGATATTGGCGGCCTGTCACATGTTTTTAATTATGATCTGCCGTTTAATGCGGAAGATTATGTCCACCGCATCGGCCGGACGGGTCGTGCCGGCAAGGAAGGCCACGCCTTCAGTCTGGCAACCCCGCGTGATCGCAGACTGCTTGAAGCCATCGAGACCCTGACAGGCAAGGTGATTGCGCGTCCGGTTCTCGAAGGCATTATGACCGTTGACTGGGCTCCGGAAGACGGCGACCGCCAGCTGGTCGAAGCTACGCCAGTCTCCGCCCCTGTCCAGCAGGAAACAGCGGAAGACGGAGAGCAGCGGGCTCGCAAGCGCCGTCGGGGCGGCCGCAAGCGTAACCGTGGTGACCGTGAAGAGAGCGAGACCGTTCAGGCTCCCGTGGACACTGCCGCACCTGTCGCGGTAATCGAGCCTCCTGTACGCCACCGCTCAGTTGAACTGGCTCCTGCGTTCGAAAACGATGGACCAAAGACGGGCTTTGGTGGTGATACGCCCGCTTTCATGCTGGTTCCACGCCGCAGGAAAGTTACGGTTTCCGATAGCGCCGATCCCGCTGCTCCTGTTCAGCATGATGGGCGCCATTACGGTAATGAATGATACCTTGACCGGAGTTGCAGAACTCCGGATTGAAGGACTGGGTGCAGCAGGCGATGGCGTTGCGCATCTTGATGGCCAGAGCGTTTTCATCCCGGGCACGTTGCCTGGGGAAGACGTTCGGGTTCGCCTTGCTTCCACCCCTCCCGAACTGATTAATATCGTTCACTCCTCTCCTGAACGTGTGACTCCACCGTGCGACCTGTTTGGCGCGTGTGGGGGCTGTGCGTTGCAGCATCTCTCCCTGCCGGCCCTGCTGGAATGGAAATCACGCCGTGTCGTCCAGGCCCTGACAGCCGCAGGCTTTACGGATCTGCCGCCTGCACGGATGTTCCAGACAGCGCCTGAAACACGGCGCCGGATGGATTTTGCTGTCCAGCGCGTGCCCGGTGGCGTGATCATCGGACTGCATCGCCGCAACGGCGACCCCGTGGACATGACGGAATGTCACGTCCTGCACCCTGCAATTTTTGAACTTCTCACACCACTGCGTGAGGTTCTGGGAAGTCTAGGCGCCCTGACGAGCCGCGGCAGCCTGATGGTCAACCTGCTTGATAGCGGACCGGATCTGACACTTCAGACCCCTGCTGCGCTCACAAGTGCGGATCGCATCAAGCTCGCGGCCTTTGCGCGTGAACATGATCTGTCGCGGATTTCCTGGCAGGATCCAAAAGATCTGGGCATCGAAACGGTGGCCCAGTCCGGAGCGGTGCGGGAAGATTTCGGCGGTGTGATCGTCTCCCCGCCACCTTCCGCATTTCTTCAGGCCGCGGCTGACGCCGAGAAGGCGATCGTCACCGCAGTGGTTGATGGATTGCCGTCGCTGAACAAAAAAGACGTGACGGTCGAACTGTTTGCCGGTTGTGGCACACTCACCTTCCCGATGTCGGAGAAGGGCCGGGTCATGGCCTATGAAGGCAATCTGGCCGCGGCAAACTGCCTTAAGGCAGCAGCTGGCGGTCGACGCGTGGATGGTTTTCATCGGGATCTCGGGCGTCAGCCTCTGCTCCCGCATGATCTGAAATCAACACGGGCTGTTGTTCTGGACCCGCCTTATGCAGGTGCAGGTGCGCAGACCTTGCCTCTGGCAAAGTCGGCCGTGCCGGATATCGTGTATGTGAGCTGCAATCCTGCCGCGCTTGAGAAAGACGGTAAAGCTTTGTGGAACGCAGGATTTTCAGTCGTCGGGCTGACGATCGTGGACCAGTTCCTCTGGTCCACGGAAGTCGAAGCGGTCGTCGTGCTGTCGCGGGACGTAAAGCGGATCAGACGTGAAAACTCTCGCCGCAGCCGCAACGACCTTTCTCGTTCGGATTCCTGAACGTAAAACCGGATTCGAGGTCCTTGACCTCGTAATCCATGATGGTGCCGGTCAGGAACAGGGTGGCCTTGCGATCCACCAGCAGGGTTACGCCCTGATCCTCGACCCGCTCATCGGCAGGCTGCGGGGCTGTCACAAAATTCATTTCGTAGGATAGCCCCGAACACCCGCGCGTCCCCACACTGATCCGCAAAAGATGGCCCTGATGCGTTCCCGCATACAGGGTCTTCAGGCGTTTGGCGGCCTGATCGGACAGGGTCATGAGAGCGGGCAGCGGACGGCGCGTTGCAACGTCGGACATGATGGTTTTTCCGGATCAGAACATATTCAGGGCAAGACGGGCATCATCGCTCATACGGCTCATATCCCATGGCGGATCCCAGACGATCTCGATCGTCGCCTGGCTCACACCCGGAACATGAGACACGGCATCACGCACCATCTCGGGCAGTTCCTGCGCGCTGGGACAGTTTGGAGCCGTCAGCGTCATTTCCATATGAACGCGGCCATCGTCATGCAGGTCAATCGCGTAGATCAGGCCAAGCTCATAGACGTTGACCGGGATCTCCGGATCATAAACCGTGGCAATGGCTGCGATGACGGCTTCCTGATCCGGAGCAGCGCCCGAAGCAGGAACGCAGGCTTTGTCTTCACTGGGAGAGATATCGGTCATGGCTTCACTCATGTGAGCATCATCCGGGCCCGTTCAAGGCCTTCGATAAACGTGTCGATTTCGTCGGTCGTGGTGTAGATGCCGAAACTGGCACGCGCCGTGGCCTGAACACCCAGACGCCGGACCAGCGGTTCGGCACAATGCTGCCCCGCGCGGATGGCAATCCCGAGCTGATCGAGCAGCGTTGCCAGATCATGCGGGTGAGCGCCGTCCATGAGGAAGGAAATCACGCCACCACGCTCTTCAGGCGCACCAAGAACACTCAGGCTGTTGATGCCGCGCATCTTTTCCAGCGCGTAGCTGGTCAGTTCCGCTTCATGACGGGAGATCGCATCATAACCAATGCTTTCCACGAAACGGACGGCAGCACCCAGACCAATCGTTTCCAGAATGGCCGGTGTTCCGGCTTCGAACTTGTGAGGCACATGGGCCCAGGTGGCGCGTTCGAACGAGACGTTCTGGATCATATCACCACCGCCCATGAAAGGCGGCATGGCGTCCAGAAGCTCCATCTTGCCCCAAAGCACACCGATCCCCGTGGGACCATAGAGCTTGTGCCCGGTGAAGGTGAAGAAATCTGCCCCGAGCTCCTGCACATCAATCCTGCGATGCACGACAGACTGTGACCCATCCAGCAGGATGCGCGCGCCGTAAGCGTGAGCGATTTCCGTCAGTTTCCTGGCCGGCGTGAGGGTCCCGAGCACGTTGGACATATGCGTGATGGCAACGAGCGCCACCTTGCCGTCCGAAAGGAGCGCTTCGTAGGCGTCCAGATCGATGTCACCGGCGGCATTGATGGGCGCAACCCGCAGATCAATGCCTGCACGGTCCCGCAACATGAGCCAGGGCACGATATTGGCGTGGTGCTCGAGTTCAGAAATCAGGACCGCCTGACCCGGCTTGAGCATGCAACCAAAGCTGTGGGCCACGAGGTTAATGGCCTCGGTGCTGTTGCGGGTAAATACAATCTCGCGATGGTCGGGCGCATTCAGCAGACGGGCAACGTCATGACGGACGCGCTCATAGGCTTCCGTCGTTCGCTCGCTCATCCAGTGCAGGCCGCGATGGATATTGGCATATTGGTGATAGGCCGCATCCCGCATGGCCTCGATCACGACATCGGGCTTCTGCGACGAAGCCGCGCTGTCGAGAAAGACCAGCGGCCGACCATGAACGGTTTCGTTCAGGATTGGGAAATGAGCGCGGATCTCGGCCGTCGTTTTTGCGGACGTATCGCGAGTGCCCGTCATGACGCCATGCTCCGTCCCAGCAGATCACGCAGGGCCTCATCGGCAACGAGATCCAGTGCATCAATTAGGAACGCCCGCACAAGGATATCACGCGCCTGGGCTTCAGGAACGCCGCGGGAGCGCAGATAGAAAAGCTGCTCGTCATCAAGGGCGCCCACAGTCGCACCATGGCTGCACTTGACGTCATCCGCGTAGATTTCCAGCTCAGGCTTGCTGTTGATCTGCGCTTTTTCAGACAGAAGCAGCGCCTGGTTCATCTGGTAGCCGTCCGTTTTCTGGGCGACGCGATCCACGAGGATCTTACCCTGAAACACGCCCTGCCCGGCGTCAGACAGAACCGTCTTGACGGTCTGGCGCGAACTACCGTCCGGAGCCGCATGATGGATCATGGATGTCAGATCATTCAGACGCTGCCCATCCACGATCTGCACACCATTCACATGCACAATCGCATGGGGAGCGCCCAGCGTGACGACGGCTTCATGCCGGGCAAGGTTGCTGCCCTGGTTCAGAGTAAAGCTGTCGTACTCGCCCTTCTCCGACACATTGGCGGAAACGATGGCGAGATGCGTACCCGTCAGGCTTTCGCGCTGCAATTTGACGTGACGCAGCTTAGCACCTTTGCCTACGACGATATCGAAACGCGGATTGGCGATATACCGCCCCTCACCTGCATTCACATCATATAACGTCAGGGAAGCGCCATCCTCCAGCACGATGCGGTGCTGAAGATGCATCGAGACATTATCGCCATCAGACAGGCTGATGAGAGTCAGAAGTCCCGCATCCGTTCCGGCCGGAATGCGCAGATCGAGGCCTTTTTCACCCAGCGCTGCGTTCAGCGTGGCGGAAAACATGCCCTTCAGCGGAGAAATGTTCTCCGAACCCTGCGTAGCCACCTCAGGTAGAGCTGACAGGCCCTCCAGAAGTCTGCCATTCCCATACACCATGCGCGCGCCGTTTTCAGGCAGTGGCAAACGGTCAAGGAATGTACTGACGGCCTCAGAAGCCAGAGGTGCCGCCTGATGCCACGCCGTATCCGCAAGAGTGCGAAGCGGGGTATAGCGCCAGGCTTCGACACGCCGCGTCGGCAGGCCCGTCTCGGCGAGGGCAGCCCCATGCCCGGCGGAACGCTGGATGAACGCCTCCAGAGCCCGAACGGCGTCCTGCGTCACGGTCGGCGCTCCACTCACGCTGCCGCCTCGAGAAACTGGGTATATCCCTGCTTCTCAAGCGTCTTGGCGATATCAGGACCGCCGCTATGGATGATGCGGCCGTGCGCCATGACATGCACGCGGTCCGGCACGATATAATCGAGCAGACGCTGATGATGCGTGATGACCAGAGCGGAGAAATTCGGGCTGCGCAGGGAGTTCACACCTTCCGCGACGATACGCAGGGCATCAATGTCGAGCCCGCTATCCGTCTCATCAAGAATAGCGAAAGACGGCTGAAGTAGACGCATCTGGAGCACTTCATTGCGCTTCTTCTCGCCACCCGAGAAGCCGACATTAACCGCACGCTTGAGCATGTCGTCGGACATGGACAGGTGTTTGGTCTCGGCACGGACAGCCTTAAGGAAGGCCACGGCATCCAGTTCGGCTTCACCACGCGCCCGGCGAACCGCGTTCACGGCAGTCCGCAGAAAATTCGCGTTGTTCACACCTGGCAGTTCGACTGGCGACTGAAACGCCAGGAACAGACCAAGGGCCGCACGCTCTTCGGGATCAAGGGCAAGCAGATCCTGCCCCTTGAAAGTGGCGGAACCACCCGTGACTTCGTAGTCGTCACGACCGGCGAGCACGTAAGACAGCGTGGATTTACCCGAGCCGTTCGGCCCCATGATGGCGTGGATCTCGCCCTTGGGGACTTCAAGATCAAGCCCCTTGAGGATGTCCTTGGGGGTTCCATCGGCGTCGATGCGGGCCTGAAGACCCTGAATTTTCAGAAAATCGCTCATATTAACCCACACTTCCTTCGAGGCTGATCTGCAGAAGCTTCTGCGCCTCGACCGCGAATTCCATCGGCAGCTCCTTGAGCACCTCGCGGCAGAAACCATTGACGATCAGACCGACTGCATCTTCTTCCGACAGTCCGCGCGAACGGCAGTAGAAGAGCTCGTCTTCAGAGATTTTTGACGTGGTCGCTTCATGCTCCACGCGCGCCGTCATGTTACGGCTTTCGATATACGGCACCGTATGCGCGCCGCACTGATCGCCGATCAGCAGGCTGTCGCACTGCGTGAAATTGCGTGCGTTCCGCGCCTTTGGCTGCATGCGGACCAGACCGCGATAGGTGCTGTCAGACTTGCCGGCCGAAATGGTCTTGGCAATGATCGTCGAGCGCGTATTCGGCGCCAGATGAATCATCTTCGTGCCCGTATCGGCCTGCTGGTGGTTGTTGGTCACCGCAACCGAATAGAACTCGCCGACCGATCCCTCACCCGCCAGCACGCAGGACGGATATTTCCATGTGATGGCAGAGCCTGTCTCGACCTGCGTCCAGGAAATCTTGGAGCGCGCGCCACGGCAGATGCCACGCTTGGTGACAAAATTGTAGATGCCGCCACGGCCCTCATCGTCGCCCGGATACCAGTTCTGAACAGTGGAGTACTTGATCGAGGCGTCTTCCATCGCGATCAGTTCGACCACAGCCGCATGAAGCTGGTTTTCGTCACGCTGCGGCGCCGTGCAGCCTTCCAGATAGGAGACGGTCGCGCGGTCTTCGGCGATGATGAGTGTGCGTTCGAACTGCCCGGTATTGCGCGCATTGATGCGGAAATAAGTAGACAACTCCATCGGGCAGCGGACGCCCTCGGGAATGTAGACGAACGAACCGTCCGTAAAGACGGCGGAGTTCAGGGCACCGAAGAAATTGTCAGCCACCGGAACTACCGTGCCCAGATATTTCTGAACCAGTTCGGGATGTTCACGGATCGCGTCGGAGATCGGGCAGAAGATCACCCCGGCTTCGGCAAGTGTCTTGCGGAAGGTCGTCGCGACGGACACGCTGTCAAAGACGGCATCGACCGCGATGGGCAGACGCTCTTCAGCACCTTCCACACCGGCAAGCAAAGCCTGCTCATGCAGCGGAATGCCGAGCTTGGCGTAGGTCCGGAGCAGCTCGGGATCGACTTCTTCAAGGCTTTTGGGGCCGGGCTTCTTCTTCGGCTGGGCGAAGTAGTGCGCATCCTGATAATCGATCGGCGGGTAATGGATATGGGCCCAGGTCGGCTCTTCCATTTCCAGCCACGCGCGAAAAGCCTTCAGACGCCAGTCCAGCATCCACTGCGGCTCACCCTTGCGCTGTGAAATCAGGCGCACCGTATCTTCGTTGAGGCCCTTGGGCGCGATATCCATCTCGATATCGGTTTCAAAGCCCCATTCGTAGCTGGATTTCGCGAGCTTTTCGACTGTCTCGCGGGTTTCCGTCACGGCTGGCATGGTGTGTTGTCCTTAACTGACCACATCGGTCACGGAGGTTGTCTCCGCTCCAACGGAGGCGGCAGGTGCGAACGCGGGACCGCGCTTTGGCAGGCGCTCCGCGTGACGGCCCATATCCGCCAGTGTGATGCTGTTGAGTGTGCTGAGGATGGCGTCGTTCACAACGTCCCACTGCCCCGACAGGCCGCAAAGCGAGCTGTGCTCACATTCGCGCCCGTCACAACAGGCTGTAATGGCGATCGGGCCATCCACCGCTGCGATAACGGCTGCAACGGTAACTTTTTCAAGCTCGCTAGCAAGGCGGTAACCGCCTCTGGCGCCACGATGGGAAAGAACCAGACCATTGGAAGCCAGCCCCTTGAGGAGCTTGGCAACGGTAGGCTCGGGGACGCCGGTTTCTACTGCAAGGGCTGCTGCTGTTGCCAGTCCTTCGTGACGACCGAGATGGACCAGAAGGACAGTGGCGTAATCGGCCAGTTTTGACAGCCTCAGCATCGCTTGCACACTCACATCTTGTTCTAATTCAAGACTTGCTAAGTCCTGATTTGTTTCAAATGACCCATCCCGGAGCAAAGGTCAAGACTTCTGTATCCGACTGCTCGTCAGACATGGAATGTTACACGCCAAAAAACAGTCGGGAAACGCCGTCGAGCGCGGCTCCGGCGAGAAATCCGACGACTGTGCCATTTATGCGGATGTAGGCGAGGTCACGACCAACACGCGACTCCAGCCGGGCGGCCAGATCGTTCCCATCCCAGCCCGCCATCACAGCGGCGATAAAGCCAGACAACTTTTCACGCAGACCCGGAAGGATCCTCTGGACTGTACTTTCGACGGCCTGATTGACCTTAAGACGCAGAGACTCATTGGACCGCAGGGTGCTGGCGAGCTGCACCACAGCGGCATCAATCACAGTGGCGCTCCACCCATCCTCACGCCCGCTGTCTTCTTCAACCATCCGGCGCAGACGATCCCAGAGTTCCGAACTCCATCCCTTGAGGCTGGTGTGGGTCAGAACCGACGTGATGGTATCAGCCATATCCTTGCGCCGTGCGGGATCGTGCTCGATCCGGTCGATCTCGCCACGGACCCAGGTGGTGAAACCGTGGCGCAACTCCGAGTCCATTGGATCAACCCGCTCGAACTCGGCATGAAGCGCCATAAGAACCCGGCTGGCGACCGACCCTCCGATGGCCCAGCCCAGGAAGCGTCCCCCCTGCTCGCGCACACGTTCCTCCACAAAATGTCGAAGGTCCGACTCACGGGAGGTTACGGTGGTCTTGATGCGCTCCAGCAGGAAAGACAGGACTTCCTGATGCATTTCGCTATCGACCATGGCCCGCATTCCGCGCGAGACCAACGGCGCCATTTCTTCACCATTCAGAAGAACTGGCAGCGCTCGCGAAATGGCCGTCTTGGCACGTCCGTCTTCAAGGCGATCGAACATCAGGGGGATGGCGGAACGCATGCTGTTGACGAGCGTCTGGCGGGTCGCCGACTCACTCAGCATGTCGGCAATCAGGCCGGAAAGGTCAATTTTCGACAGGGCACGGCGGACGTCTTCTTCGGTAAAGAACTGCCCGGAAATGAAACGGCCCAGCGCCTGCCCAAGACGTTCTTTCTGACGGGGCAGGATGGCCGTGTGTGGGATCGGCAGCCCCAGTGGATGACGAAAAAGAGCGGTAACGGCAAACCAGTCAGCAAGGCCGCCTACAACTCCTGCCCTGGAGCCGGCGCGTAACAGACCGAAAGCCAGACTGTCATCGCCGATGTGCCGGGCCGCCGCCAATGTGGTGCCCGCAGCGAGTGCGCCCATGCCAACAAGCAGACCTCCTGCCATAAATCTTGGCGAGAGACCGGCAGGCCCGGAGTTTCGGGAAACGGGAGGGGGCGTATCCGCGTGCATGATCGCACCGATAGCATTATCCCGACGTGCTGTCGCGTCCAGAGCAAGGTTGCGCTTGGCGGCAGGGCGTGAAAAGTATTGCGGCCCGTTTTCCTTCCATTTTTCTTTTTTTCGCAGAAGCGAGACTGCTCCCGATGTCTGACTGCGCCTCCCGGCTCGATCCATCCCTCCATGGCCGCATTGACGCGATGACGTCACGGCTTCTTCACGAGCGCGATGGCCTCGCAGACCTGATTGCGTCCATTGGTTGCAGCCTGTCCAGCGATGACCGGAACGAAAGCCAAACTCAGATCACTGAAATCGAGAATGTCATCCGCGCATTACGGGATGAACATTTCGTGGAACGTGCGGCCCATCTTCGCTCCTATGTCGGGCTGGATGCGGCTGATCCGCAAGACCGGCTCAAGGCCGTGGCAAAGCGCCTGGTGGATCAGGCGTCTGATGCTGCATCCCTGACGATCCCCAAAATTGCAGCTGTTTTTACCGCCCATCCAACCTTTGCACTGGCGGACGGGGTTTATGATATCCTGACGCAGCGCGCCGAAAATCCGGAACTGCCGGTTCCGTGCCTGAAGACGCATCGCCGTCCGGGACCGCCAACACTGGCTCAGGAACAGGCTCTCGCACTGGCAGCTATCCTGCGCGGGCGCGACGCGCTCGACGACCTGACGGCCGTTCTTCTGCAGGAGATGGCCCAGAGATGGTCTGGCGAAACCGGTCAGGTTGATCCGTCTCCGGTCATTCTCGCGAGTTGGGTCGGGTTTGACACCGATGGACGCAACGATATCGGCTGGTGGGATACGCTGCGCATCCGCCTTGAGCTGAAATTTTCCCAGCTTCACCGTCTGACGGATGGCCTGGGACGACTGGGCCTGCAGGACAGCGCGTTGGCCATGCGGGCACGTCGGGCAATTGAAGCCGTAAAGACACAGCATGCTGCCTGCCCGACCGGGCGGGATGCAAGCCCGGACATCATCCGCGATTTCGCGCAGACGCTGATTTCCTTTCGGGAAAAGGCACTGCTTGACGCAGCCGAACTTCTGCCGCTGTTTCAGGATGCAGCAGCCGGACTGGACGAGGAAAGCTTACTCCAGCTGCGCACTATCCGCGCGGGGTTCATGAACCATGGTCTTGGCATTGCGCGCATCCATACCCGCCTGAATGCAGCACAGATTTATAATGTTGCGAGAACCCGACTGGGTTTGACGGACGATCCGGCGCTGCCCTCGCGCCGCCGCGTGTTGCTGGCAAAAATAGACGAGGCTCTTTTGGACCTGACCCCACGCTCCGTCGATTTCGGGTCACTGCTGGTCGAGCCTGCCTCTGCTGCACGTCTGATGATGACGATGGCGCAGATCCTCAAGCATATCGACTCAGGATCACCCATCCGCTTTCTCATCGCCGAGACCGAGAGCGGCTACACCCTGCTGGCCACACTGTGGCTGGCACGACTGTTCGGAATCAAAGACCACCAGATCGAGATTTCGCCGCTGTTCGAGACAGAAAGCGCGCTTGAAAACGGCGAAACCATTCTGGAAGAAGCCTTCCGGTCAAGCCACTGGCGCGACTATCTGCGGGCAAACGGACGACTGTCGCTCCAGTTTGGCTATTCCGATTCGGGCCGGTATGTTGGACAGCTTGCGGCTACCAATCTGGTCGAGCGTCTCCGCATGCGCACCCTGTCGCTTCTGGCAGAGCATGGACTGGAAGACGTCTCCCTGACGCTGTTCGACACGCATGGTGAGAGCATTGGCCGCGGCGCGCATCCCTTCAGCCTGCGTCAACGTCTCGATTATTTCTCCCCTGCCCGTACACGGCTCGCGATGCGCGAGGCCGGCATTGGCTGTCGGGTTGAAACCGCATTTCAGGGTGGCGACGGATATACGCTGTTCGGCACCAAAGCACTTGCAGCGTCCACGATCGCAACACTTGCGGAACATACGGCTGAAATTCCGCATGATACGAGAGATCCGGTCTATGCGCGCCCGGATTTCGCCGCTGATTTCTTCTCGACCATCGCACTCGACATGGGCGCGCTGGTCGATGATCCGGGCTATGCGGCCCTCCTGAGTGCATTCGGCCCCTCCCTGATCGACAAAACCGGTTCGCGGCCCTCTGCACGTCAATCCGATGCCGCGACGGTAACGCGCATCACGCATCCGGGGCAGCTTCGAGCCATCCCCAACAACGCAATTCTTCAACAGCTGGGCTGGTGGGCGAATGTGCTACACGGGCTGGGCAATGCGGCACAGCGACACCCTGAAACCTTCGAGCAGTTCGCCACGGACTCTTCGCGGTTTCGCGAAGCCATGGATTTTGCGCGTCAGGCCCTCGCCCATTCCGATCTGGATGTACTGCGTGCCACGATCCATCAACTTGATCCTGGCACATGGCTGGACCGCGCTGCAAAAGCACGGGGCGATGAAGAACGTCAGAGCCTGCTGACCATTTCGCACGGGCTGGAGCTGCTACGATTCTGGACCAGCGGCCCAGCCATGTTCAGGCGCATCCAGACAGACCATATCGCCCTGCGCGCAGCCTGGCCCGACGCGCCGCGGATGGAAGCCCGCGAGAAACTTCTGCATGCAATTCGCTTTGCCCTGATTGACCGGCTCTGGGACCTTTCAACGCGTATTCCCTATTTCGGGCCACGCAACAGCCTGACGCGGGAAGCCATCACGAACCTGATCCTCTGTCTGGATGTGCCACGCGCGTTGCATCTTCTGGAAGATCTGTTCCCCCTGACAGCCCCGAGCGTCGCAAACCTAGATTTTGGCGAACCGGGCGATGCAGCAGAAGCGGCAGGCTTTGCCCGTGAACATGAGGAAATCTTTGAACCATTGTCGCGCTGTTTTGCGCTGCTGCGTGAGGTTGGCATAGCCATCATGCACGCCAATCGGGCTTTCGGTTAAGACGTGATACGCGGCCAGAACTCTCGTTTTCTGGCCGCAGACATCTAAAAACCTGCGTAACAAACCCTAACGGAAAGTTCTTCTGCATGCTTCGCAAGGCCCTTCTTCTGGGCGCAGCCATCATGGCCGTGCCTGCTCTGGCCGCAGAATCCGCGACACCGCCCCCCAATGCCGACAGCGTGACAAACGGGATTGTAACGGTGAATGGCGCGACTATTCCCTATCGGGCAGTTGCAGGCACCATTCTGGTTCACGCCGCCGATTACAACGATTCCAGCGATATTCTCGCACAGCGTGGCACGAAGCTTGATGGCGGCAAGGACGACGACAGCAAGAATGCGCCGGTCGCCTCCATGTTTTACACTGCCTATTTCAAGGAAGGCGTTCCGTCGGAAAAGCGCCCGATCACTTTCCTCTATAACGGTGGTCCGGGATCAGCTTCCGTCTGGGTCCATATGGGCACGTTCGGTCCGCGTCGGGTGAACACACCTGGCGATACACACCTGCCAGCCGCTCCTTATGCGCTGATCAACAACCCACAGTCGCTGCTGGATGTGTCGGACGTTGTTTTCATCGATGCGCCGGGCACGGGCTTCTCGCGGATTGCTGGCAAGGATGCAGCCAAAGAGTTCCTCGGCGTTGACGGCGACGCAGAGGCCTTCACGCATTTCATTTCGAAATTTCTGGCCAAATATCGCCGCTATAACTCGCCCAAATATCTGTTTGGCGAAAGCTACGGTACGATGCGGTCCGCCGTGGTCGTCAACAATCTGGAGCAGGACGAGAACATCGACTTCAACGGGGTGATCCTGCTGTCGCAGATCCTGAACTACGACAACAGCGATGACAGCCCGCAGTTCAATGCCGGTGTTGACGATCCGTATGTGCTCGCACTGCCGACCTATGCCGCGACGGCCTGGTATCATCATTGCCTTCCGGCCGAACATCCAGACCTGAAGTCCTTCCTGCATGAGGTCGAGCATTTCGCGATGACCGACTACACGCTGGCCCTGCGTCAGGGCGCGGACCTGCCAGAAGACCAGCGTCAGGCCATTGCGGCAAAGCTGCACGACTATACGGGTCTGCCGGTCGATTACATTCTGCGGGCGGATCTGCGCGTCAATGGCGGCGAGTTCGACCAGCAGCTTCAGGCAAAAACCGGCATGGCGACCGGACGTCTCGACACCCGCTATTCAAGCCCGACAATCGATCCGATGAGCCAGGAAGTGGATTACGATCCGCAGTCCAGCGCCATCAGCTCGGCCTATGTCACGGTCTTTAACGACTACGTCCGCAATACGCTAAAATACGGCACCGACGAGGACTACCGCCTCTATAACAGTCAGGGCCACTGGGACAGTCATCACCATCAGCCCGGCCATGGATATCAACCCGAAGGCGAGCCAAACGTCATGACGGACCTGGCCATGGCGATGAAAACCAATCCAAACCTGCACGTCATGCTCAATGCAGGCTATTACGACCTGGCGACACCGTATTTCGAGGGCGTATACGAGATGAAGCACCTGCCCATAGCGGCCAGCCTGCAAAAGAACATCGAGTATGCGCAGTATACTTCCGGCCACATGGTTTATGTGGACCCGACGACGTTGCAGCAGCTCCACGACAATGTCGCGGCATTCATCCGACGGACGGACAATCTGCACTGATCCCTGACGGGACCGGAACAGGCGGCGGGAGGGAAAGCTTTCGCCGCCTTTTTTATGCTCAGACTTTGCGAACAGGCCAGCCGATCCGGACAAGCACGCTGTCAGGTCCGTTGACCGCAAAATCGTACATGCCCCAGGGCTTGATCGACGGCCCCTCCTTTTCCAGAACCTGTCCGGCAAACACCTGCGCCAGCGCATCCACGTCAGGACGGCGGAAATAAAGGCCGAACGGATTACGCCCGGCCTCGACCCAGCCGGGAACAGCCCGTGTCAGATGGAGTTCCTCACCCTCCGGGGTTTGCAAAAGCCGGTATTCGGGCGTGCTGCCATCCCGGGGTAAGAAGCCAAGAAGGGCAAAGAACTGTTGCGCCTGTAAAAGATCGTTCACAGGCAGAATTGCGATGACGGCTCTACTGGGTTCAGGCTGGGACATCAGTCTCTCCTTGGCGGGTTGAACACAAAAAACCCCGCCAGATTGCTCTGGCGGGGTCTGATGTCTCACCGGGGCGAAAAAATCAGGCGGACTTCGCGATGATTTCGTCGGCCACGTTGCGAGGAACAGCCTCGTAGTGATGGAACTGCATGGTGAAGGATGCACGGCCCTTCGTTGCAGAACGCAGGTGCGAGATGTAGCCGAACATTTCCTTCAGTGGCACCTGTGCACGGATCATCACGGTCGAACCAGACGTTTCCTGGCTCTGGATGATGCCGCGGCGACGGTTAAGATCGCCGACAACGTCACCGACGTGATCGTTCGGGGTCGTGACTTCAACGTCCATGATCGGCTCGAGAATCACCGGACCGGCGTTCTTCATGCCTTCACGGAAAGCAGCCTTGGCGGCGATTTCGAAGGCCAGAGCCGACGAGTCAACGTCATGGTACTTACCGTCGAGCAGCGTGAACTGGAAGTCCACGGTCGGGAAGCCGGCGAGAACACCCGTGGTGCTCTGCATGCGGATGCCCTTTTCGACAGCCGGGATGTATTCCTTCGGAACCGTACCGCCAACGACCTTGTTGGTGAAGATGATCTCATCCGGCTTGTCAGACGGAGCGAACTCGATCTTGACTTCAGCGTACTGACCCGAACCACCAGACTGCTTCTTGTGGGTGTACGTCTCGATGTGGGTCTTCGTGATCGTCTCACGATAGGCCACCTGAGGCGCACCGATGTTGGCATCAACACCGTATTCACGGCGCAGACGGTCAACGATGATGTCCAGGTGAAGCTCACCCATGCCGGACAGGATGGTCTGACCCGTTTCCTGATCGGTCTTGAGATGCAGGGACGGATCTTCAGCCGTCAGCTTCTGCAGAGCCAGCGTCATCTTCTCGACACCGTCCTTGGTCTTCGGCTCGACGGAGATGTCGATAACCGGAACCGGGAACTGCATACGCTCCAGAACCACTGGATCGGCGGCATCGGCAAGCGTGTCACCCGTGACGGTGTCCTTGAGGCCCACGAATGCGGCAATGTCACCGGCACCGACGGACTTCACTTCCTGGCGCTTGTCGGCATGCATCTGGAACATGCGGCCGACGCGTTCCTTGTGACCCTTCGTTGTGTTCAGGATGGTGTCACCGGAGTTCAGGACGCCACGATAAACGCGAACGAAGGTCAGCGTGCCGTACTTATCGGAGATGATCTTGAACGCAAGGCCAGCGAACTTGCCGTCCGGATCAACCGGAACGATCGGCAGGAAGTCCTCGTCAACCTCTTCGCCTTCCGGCGGAGCGATACGGATGCCTTCGACTTCGTCAGGAGCCGGCAGGTAATCGATCACGGCGTCGAGCAGGGGCTGCACGCCCTTGTTCTTGAAGGCCGTACCGCACATGACGGGACGGAATTCACCGGAGATCGCACCCTTCTTGATGCACTTCTTGAGGGTTGCGACGTCCACGTCACCCTTCTCGAAGTACTCTTCCATGGCAGCGTCGTCCACGGCCAGAGCCGTATCGAGCAGAGTCTGGCGGGCTTCGTCAGCCTTTTCCTTCAGGTCGGCCGGGATTTCTTCGTAATGGAACTTGGCGCCGAGTTCGCCGCCTTCCCACACGATGGCGCGCATCTCGACCAGATCAACCACGCCAACGAAGTTTTCTTCGGCGCCGATCGGGAGCTGCAGCGGCACGGCCACGATGTCGAGCTTCTCTTTCAGCGTGCTGAAAGCATAATAGAAGTCGGCGCCGGTACGGTCGAGCTTGTTGATGAAAATGACGCGCGGAACGTTGTAACGGTCAGCGAGGCGCCAGTTCGTTTCCGACTGCGGCTGCACGCCAGCCACGCCTTCGATCACGAAGATCGCGCCATCGAGCACGCGGAGCGAACGGTTGACTTCGATGTTGAAGTCAATGTGGCCCGGGGTGTCGATGATGTTGATGCGGTGGTCGTTCCACTCACACGTCACGGCTGCCGAGGTGATCGTGATGCCACGCTCACGCTCCTGCGCCATGTAATCGGTGGTGGTGTTGCCTTCGTGGACCTCACCGATCTTGTGAGAGACACCCGTGTAATACAGGATACGCTCGGTCGTCGTGGTCTTACCGGCATCGATATGCGCGGTAATACCGATGTTGCGAATCTTCGAGAGAGCCGACTTGGCTTCCTGAACGCTTTCGGACACGGAGAACCTCCAAAATACAATGAAAGGTGTTTCAGCCTGGACCGAAACACCTCCGCTGCGGCCCTAGTGAAAGGACCGAACCTGATTTATCCCAGTGGCGGCTGAATGACCCAGACCGCCATGGTTTTCAAGAGCAATCTTGTTACCAAACAAAGTTCGGTACAGATTCCTCAGGCGGTCTGGGCAGCCTTGCGTTCCTGAACGCGCAGGATACGGCGCTTGATGACCTGGGCTTCCGTCGGAAGCTTGCGGTTCGGTGTACCCAGCAGGAACGAATCCAGCCCACCGTTGTGCTCAACCGTGCGGATACCATTGGTGGACAGGCGCATACGCACCGAAGCACCGAGAATATCGGAGATCAGCGTGGTCTCCTGCAGGTTCGGGAGAAAACGACGGCGGGACTTGTTATTGGCGTGGCTGACGTTGTTGCCCGTCAGCACGCCCTTGCCCGTGATCTGGCAACGGCGAGACATGGTGGTACTTTCCTCGATGCTGGATGACGCAGGACAGCGAGGTCCGGCGTGTTCCGTAAATCAGGCGCGGCTTATGACGTATGCTTGGGGGCTTCGTCAACCCCCGGAGACGTTTTCACCGGCCTGTGCAGCCCACATTGCGGCATAATGACCACCTGCGGACAGCAGTTCCATGTGGCTTCCCTGCTCCACCACGCGCCCTGCGTCAAGTACGACGATGCGATCGGCGTCCTGAACCGTGGAAAGACGATGCGCAACAATAACCGTCGTGCGTGCCTGCGACAGGACCGCGAGTTCCTTCTGGATGGCGACCTCCGTGCGGGTGTCGAGCGCGCTTGTGGCCTCGTCCAGCAGAAGGATGCGCGGGTCCTTGAGGATGACGCGGGCAATGGCCACACGCTGCTTCTCGCCCCCAGAAAGCTTCAGCCCCCTTTCCCCCACGACCGTCTCATATCCATCCGGAAGTTCCCGGATAAACGCATCGATCTGGGCGCTCCGAGCGGCTCTTTCAATATCGTAGCGGGATGCCAACAGGTCACCATAGGCAATATTGTCGCCAATGCTGGAATTGAAGAGCACCGTATCCTGCGGCACCGTGCCGATGATGTTCTGGATGTCCGCCGGCGCAATATCGCGCAGATCGTGACCATCGATGCAGACCGAGCCTTCTGTCGGATCGTAGGCCCGGGTCAGCAGGCGCCCCAGAGTGGATTTCCCCGAGCCTGTATGCCCCACGATGGCCAGGGACGTCCCAGCAGGCACATTGATGGAAACGTCATACAGGATCTGCCGTGCAGGGCTGTAGCCAAAGGAAACATGGCGAAAGTCCACCGCAGCAGCCCCGGCCTCCGAAAGTTTTCCAGGCAGATGTATGGGCTGTGAGGCGCGTCCGATTTCCGAGCGGATGGCGAGCAGCTCGAGATAGTTTTCCAGATCGACCCGGGCATTGCGCCATCCTGCACTGACGTAGTTCAGGGCCCCAACAGACGAATAAAGCCCACTGAGATAACTGCCAATCAGGACGAACTGCGCCACAGCGAGGCGATGGAGCACGATGTCATGGGCTGCCATGGCAAGGAGTGTTGTGGTGGTTGCTGCAATCAGAATGCCACGACTGACCTGAGACAGGCTGACATACCGTTGGAGGCTGATCTCGGCCTGTCTCAGATCTTTGCGCGCGGCGTCGTAACGGGCGATTTCATGAGGCTCGTTGGCAAAGCTTCGGACCGTTTCGAAGTTCAGAATACTGTCTACGAGCTGATGCTGGGCCTGATTACTGGCACGGTTACGCGCACGTCTGGCCGTCATCCGCAGTCGGGTGAAGATATAGGAGACGGCGGAATACAGTCCGAGCGCGATCAACAGCAGTGCGACATAACGCCAGTCAAAAATCTTCAGGATGACGGTCAACGTCATGATGAGTTCGATAACGTTGGGCAGCACATTGAAAAGCGCCAGAGAAAGCAGTGTTCCGACTGCATCCGCACCACGGTCGAGTGTTCTGGTCAGGGAGCCGGTCTGACGATCCAGATGAAAGCGGACACTCAGGTCATGCAAATGACGAAGGCCAAGGACAGCAACGCGACGCTGAAGATCCGCTTCAACCGGCTTGACCAGAAGCTCCCGCAGCGGCGTTGCCAGTCCCGAAATGATCCGGATGACCGCATACTGAGCAATCAGCCAGACCGGGACAGCCAGAAGAGTTTCGGGGCGTGACAGGCTGCTGACCATACGACTGAAAAGCCAGGGCGTGGCAACGGCCGTACCGCTTTCAATCAGAAGAATAACCAGCGCGATGCCGATGCGCGTCGCATCAGGCCAGAGTTTTTCCGGCCGAATCAGGGGCCACAGAACCCGTAGGGGAAGCGCTTCGGAAGTCGAATCGGTTTTCTTGAACATGCCCTGACTATTGGAAGTGCCGACGATGCTTTGCAAATGGCCCCCTGCATGCGACATATTGGCCCGTGGCTGATAAATCTTCTTCTCCCTCCCTCGAACCGTTTCTCCGACATATCGCGGCCTGCAACAGCGCGGTTCTGCCGGGCGGCCGAAATCCGTTTTTCTGTGGTGCCGAGCAGATCGGCTGGGTCAGCCCTGCGACGACAAAAGCCCTTGAATCTCTTGGTCTGACTCAGGAACAGGCTGTTGGCGTAAATCTGGGTGCAGAACTTTTTCCGCTCTCCCAGGCCCTTTGCGATATGGGGCTTTACACGTCCCATAACGAAGCGTTCGATGTTCGTAACGATAGCGGGGCCGTTCTGGGACAGGTGGATCGGGGCGCCATTCCCGTTCTGGGGCTCGCAGCAGAGGGTGTGCATCTGAACGGGCTGGTCGAACGTGCGGAAGGGCTCTTCCTGTGGGTGGCCCGTCGCAGCATGAGCAAGCGACTGGACCCCGGGAAGCTGGACCATCTCGTCGCCGGTGGCATGAGCGCGGGCCTCGATCCGCAGACAACGGTTATCAAGGAAGCGCAGGAAGAAGCGGGAATACCAGCTGATCTTGCAGCAACAGCACGTGCAGTAAGCCGGATCGAGTATGCGCTTGAACGTCCTGAAGGATTAAGGCGTGACGTCCTGCACTGCTATGATCTGTTGCTGCCCGAGACCTTCGTGCCAATTGCTGAAGATGGCGAAGTGGAAAGCTTCCATCTTCTGCCAATCCAGAATGTCATGGCACTCGTCCGGGATACCGACGACTTCAAGTTCAACGTCAATCTCGTTCTGATCGACCTTTTTATCCGCCGTGGTCTGTTCGAACCTGCCGAGGCCATCATTCTGCGCAATGCCCTGACAGGACAGCCCGCATGAGAAGGGCTGTAGCCCTGCTTATTCTGACCGCGCCGCTACTGGGCGGATGTATCGTACCGGTCAGCGTCACGCCCAACCTGTGCCGGGAAATCCAGACGCATGATGATCTTCAGATCCGCCTGATGTTCGGCCTGACACGCCCGGACGGCAGCGTGATTGACGATGACGACTGGCAGGGATTTGTGGACAGCGAAATCACCCCACGCTTCCCGGCCGGTTTTACCGTGATCGACGGTCAGGGACAGTGGTACGATGCAGCCGGTCACAGGATCATCCGGGAAGGAGCACGAATCGTCTGGATCGTGGCGTCGTCTTCGGATCGTAGCCTTCAGCCGCATCTGAAAGCCATTCGCCAGTCCTATCAGAAACGTTTCAGCCAGCAGGCCGTTGGGCTCGCGATCCAGACGGGTTGCTCTTCATTCGAGAGCGTTCCCGTGGAATAGTTCCACGATAAAGAACTGCGTTTCTCGGTTTTTGAATCTTTCTTCATCCGGACTTCTCTCGTCGGGGCAGCTTTCTCCGCGCAGGACGACAGTCCAGGCATATTTTCTTTCCGGAATTCCCATGACTGATCCTTCTCTTCCATCCGAAACCATTACGGTCGAGGCCTCAGCCTCCACAGGAACGATACAGAGGCGCGCACGGGGCTTTCTAGCGCTCTTCTTTGTGGCCATAGGGCTCTACACCCTCAAGGGCTTCCTGCCCGCACTCCTGTGGGGTTGTGTATTCGCCATTTCGATCTGGCCGCTTTATCGCCGCGCCGAGCTTCGTTTTGGCCGAAGCGACTGGCTGCCCATGCTCTTTACCGTGGCGGTCGCGCTGATCTTTCTGGTTCCGGTTTCGCTGGTCGGCGTAAAAGTCGCAGACGAGGCACGGAGTGCCCTGGAATGGATTGATGACGTCCGGAACAATGGCATCCCGATGCCGGAATGGGTGCCTCATCTGCCGTTCATGGCCGCTCAGGCCACCAATTGGTGGCAGAACCACATGACAAGCCCGCAACGCCTCTCCCACCTGCTCCACTCAGTCGATGTCGGACATGGCATGCAGATGACCAAGCAGGTCGGCTCACAGCTTGCACGCAGGGGCACGCTGTTTGCGTTCTCGCTCCTGACATTGTTCTTTTTGCTGAAGGACGGCGATAGCGTAGTTCGCAAGTGCCTTCTGGGTTCGCAGCGCCTGTTTGGTGAGCAGGGCGAAAGCCTGGCCAAGCAGATGATCTCTTCCGTTCACGGCACTCTGGCCGGACTGGTGCTGGTCGGTCTGGGCGAAGGCGCCATTATGGGCATCACCTACATGGCAACAGGGGCACCTCAGCCGTTACTGTTCGCTATGGTAACGGCCGTGGCCGCCATGATCCCATTTCTGGCCTGGCCGACAGTAGGACTGGTGGCACTCCTGCTGCTGGCAAAGAGCAGCATGATTGGCGCGATCATCGTCGCCGCGATCGGATCTGTTGTGATTTTCATCGCAGACCATTTCATCCGCCCTGCCCTGATTGGTGGCAGCACGAAAATGCCGTTTCTCTGGGTACTTCTGGGAATTTTGGGAGGCGCTGAGACCTGGGGCCTGCTCGGCCTGTTTCTCGGCCCCGCGATCATGGCCGCGCTGCATCTGCTTTGGACGCTCTGGACCGAGACCAACCCCCGCAAGGGAGTTTATGCAGAAGATACAGGATCTTAAAAAAAGGATTTACCGCAGGACTGGTCGGGCAGGCGGGATTCGAACCCACGACCCCCAGTCCCCCAGACTGGTGCGCTACCAGGCTGCGCTACTGCCCGTCGTCCTGCGGTGGCGGTGGTTTAGCAGTGTCCTGCCATCACCGCAATGGGGCATTGTGACTAGACGGGCAGAAGATTTCTCAAATTCTGCAGCTCTTCGAGAATTTCGCGCAGTTCCGAACGGAGCAGACCGTTCTCAGCCTCGGTCTTTTCCAGTGTATTGAAAAGAAGCTCGTTTTCGTCGCGAAGCGTCACGAGGAGAGCAGAATCGGCGGCTTCGGCTTCGGCTTCGGCTTCGGCTTCGGCTTCGGCTTCGGCTTCGGCTTCGGGGCTCTCGTTCTCGGCAAGAATGTCAAGCGTCTCCGTCACAACAACAACATCATGAGCCGCAGCTGGAATTTCCGGAAAAACAATATCGTCAACAGTATCGCTCACCGGATCTGCGTCGATTTCTTCACTCTCGACAAACACAGCAATCGGCAACGCATCCACTGCCGGTTCGGGAGTTTCGTTGACGGAGGGGGACTGAAGGAGAGCAATCGGAGTTGGATCCAAGGCCTCGTCTGTAGCGTCCGGATGAGTTTCAGACGCAACTTTCGAAACAGCTTTCTGGCTCGCACGCGCTTTCTCGGCGCGTCGTTCGCGAAGAACCCGCAGAACCCCCTGCCCCTTGTACCCCTGTACATAAAGCAGGTCCGAAATCAGCCGGAGTGTCTCGATGTGTTCGGGACTGTAATACCGGCGCCCACTTTCCCCGCGAAACGGCTTTACGCCCGGATAAATGGTTTCCCATGAACGGAGGCGATGCTGGGGAATATGAAGCTCTTCAGCAACTTCACTGATGGTGCGGTAGGCGTCTGGAGCCTTTTTAGCCTTTTCCGAAACTGTCGAGAGATTATTGTCCGGCGAAGCCATGACTGCCTCAGAAGGGAAATTATCTGTCATGCGAGGCAGCCTCTGCTCCCACGGCATTTTCAGAGCCGTTCATACGATCTCTCAGCAGTTGGGATGGTCTGAACACCAGTACTGCCCGTGGCAGAATCGGAACTTCCACGCCAGTTTTGGGATTGCGGCCGACACGTTCACCTTTCTGACGAACAGAAAATGTGCCGAACCCACTGAGCTTCACGGATTCACCCGCTTCAAGGCGGTCAGAAATCGCGCCCAGAAGGCTCTCGAGAATCATGGAGGAATCATGCCGGGAAAGACCGACACGACTGTAAAGATGCTCAACAAGATTCGCGCGCGTGACTGTGCTCATGTCACTTGCGTATCATGACGCTCAGAACAGTCAAAGGAATCAATCATTAACCTGCCCTCATTCAGAGAGCATGTTTACATCCTGACGAGAGCAGATCCCCAGGTCAGACCGCCGCCCAGCGCTTCCATCAGGACGAGATCACCCTTCTTGATGCGCCCGTCACGGACGGCCTCGTTCAAAGCCAGCGGAATTGAGGCAGCCGACGTATTGGCATGACGGTCCACCGTAACCACGACCCGGTCAGACGGGAGCGACAGTTTCTTTGCCATCCCATCAATGATCCGAAGATTCGCCTGATGCGGAACCATCCACTGAATATCCTGTCCCGTCAGACCATTTGCAGCCAGCGCCTCATCTACGGCCTGAGACAGCTTAACCACGGCATGCCGAAAAACCTCACGCCCCTGCATTCTCAGATGCTGTGTCGTGGAAGGGCATCCAACAGCACCATCGACGTAAAGGATGTCGCCTGTCCGACCATCAGAATGCAGGTGCGTGGACAGAATTCCCTCACCCTCATCTGCCCCGGATTCCAGCAGAACGGCGCCCGCACCGTCACCAAACAGGACGCATGTAGAGCGGTCTTTCCAGTCCAGCAGGCGTGAAAAAACTTCGCTGCCAATCACGAGAATCTTTTTCGCTTGCCCGGACTGCATGAGCGCCGCAGCTGTCGCCAGGGCGTAGACGAAACCAGAACACGCGGCACTGATGTCGAAACCAAACCCTCTGGTGATACCAAGACGGGCCTGAACCTGTACCGCTACAGCGGGAAAGACCTGATCCGGTGTCGCCGTAGCGACCAGAATGGCATCGACTTCAGAAGCCTCTACCCCAGCATAGTCCAGTGCCTGGCGGGCCGCCTCGGCAGCCATACTGGCAGTAGTTTCATCACCGGAGACGATATGCCTTTGTGCGATGCCGGTCCGGGTCCTGATCCATTCGTCTGAAGTCTCAATGCCGTATCTGCTGGCAAGATCGTCGTTGGTGATGATATCGCGCGGCAGGTAACCCCCGACACCCGTCAGGCGAACACGAATGGGATCGGACATGTTTTTTTCAGCTCACAGGTTCAGGGGTAGCCTTGGTGGAGACAGGGACGACTGGCTCGGGAGCCCCCATGCCCAACTGCTCCAGACGGTCGCGGATCTTGTCGTTCAGGTGGTGTGTTACCGCGTCCATGGCAACATCAACGGCGGCAGCGAAGCTTTCACCATCTGCCCCGCCATGCGATTTCACGACAATTCCGTTCAGACCAACAAACAGGGCCCCATTATAACGACGAGGGTCGATCCATTCCCGCATCCGTTCCAGCCCGGGTTTGACAAGCAAATATCCCAGACGGGTCAACAGATTTGTTTCGAAAACCCGGCGTAGCAGGCTGAATGCGAGTTTGAGCGCGCCTTCCCCCGTTTTCAGCGCAACATTTCCGGTAAAGCCATCCGTCACAACCACATCGGTGGTTCCGGCCGTGATGTCATGTCCCTCAACGAAGCCATGGAACTGCGGTGCGAGAGGGCTGGTCCTGAGACGTTCGGAAGCCTGCCGCAGGCGATCATCGCCCTTCAGCTCTTCCGAACCAACATTGAGAAGCCCGATCGTAGGAGACGGCAGACCAAGCGCCGCCTGCGCAAAGGCCTCGCCCATGATGGCAAATTCGACCAGGTTGCGGGCATCACAGGCGATGTTTGCGCCAAGATCCAGCATCACGACATCACCGCGCGCAGAAGGCTGGACAGCCGCCATGGCGGGGCGTGAAATCCCTGGAAGGGCTTTAACAATGATCTTGGCAAGCGCGAGCATGGCACCGCTGTTACCAGCAGACACCACACCCCGCGCTTCACCCGCAGCGACGGCTTCCATAGCCATACGCATGGACGATCCGCGGACACGCAATGCCGAAGTCGGCTTCATATCCATCGGGATACTGGCTTCGGAGTGACGGATGTCGCACAGACGTGAAGCTTTGGGGTGCTTGGCCAGAGCGGACCTGAGAAGAGCTTCGTCTCCGATCAGGAGAATACGGGCTTTCGGGTGCCGGTCGGCAGCCAGATCAAGTCCGGCGAGGACGATATCCGGGGCTCTGTCACCACCCATTGCATCGACGGCGAGGGCGTAAGGCCCGGAGGCCGCGATGTCACGTTCGGACGTGACAGGCGCTTTGGTCATTGAGACAGTTTCCCGGACAGCATCACAGATGCGGGCCGCGCTCCTGGGAGACGACGGACCCGCAGGTAGGGATCAGGCGCGGACGGCGGTCTTCAGGCCCTTGCCGCTGTTTCCAGCAGCGACCACTTCACGGCCGTCATAGTGACCGCAGTGGCTGCAAACGTGATGCGGGCGCTTCATTTCGCCGCAGTTCGAGCACTCTGCATGAGCCTCGACGGTCAGGGCGTCGTGGCTGCGACGCATGCCACGACGGGACGGCGTAGTCTTTCTTTTAGGGACGGCCATGGCTTTTATGCCTCTTTCTGCTTCAGTGTCGGCACCCCTGCCCCGCTCCCCGCGGCGCCCGGTGCCCTGTTGTTCGTCGTCTCGTAATTACGTCGAGTTCAGGCGGGCGGCTCTAGCAGAGCCCGGGGCAACCCGCAAGTCAGACGTGAGATTTTATTCTTTTTTACCCCCGTTTTTCAGCGCGGAAAGCGCCGAAAACGGATTGGGACGGCATGGGCCATCCGGCCCCTCGCCAGACAACTGTGCCCCTTCTTCCCCTTCTGCAGGCGCCACGTCAACTGCATTTTCCAAACCGACACCCGGTTTGCGCGGATATGGGTCCAGCATCAGGGCCAGCTGTTCGGCTGCAGCCTCGCCGATATCGAGGGCCTTTCCATCGTGTGGCACCTCATCCGGGCCGTCCAGATCGATGGAATCGATATCAAATTCGTCCTCCGGCATCTCTTCCGCGGGAATGAAGCGCAGAAAGAAGGTCTCGGCCAGAACATCTTTAAAAGGTTCGGAGGTGATGACGCACACCTGCGTAACCTTCGCCGCAAGATGTCCTTCCGCGAGGACACTCCGGTTGGTGGAAGGCGTTAAACGGAAGCGGCAGCTAAGTGCTTCGATTTCAGGAATTCCCAGACGCGCGGCCAGTGCCTGGCGTTCGACGGCCGAGGCCTCGATCGTCTCTTCCAGTCCCGATCCCAGCCGGTTGAAGAGGATACGTCGAGAAAATTCGGGTGAATGGGACATTCAGGCACTCCAGCCCCCGGAATATGGGGGAAATCGTTGACATGCAGGCGCCGTTCGGGCACGCGCTCATTTGAGCGGTTCTCTTGCACAGGATAGTTTTCGGATCCATGAATAACGCATCTTCCCCGACGCCCCAAAGCAGAACACGCCTCCTTCGCCGTTTCGCACAGGCCGGAGTGGCATGTGTCCCGCTGCTGCTCGGCGGATGCTCGTTCTTTTCTCCGATTCCCGAGCCACGCGGCTCCCTGATCGAAAAGACCGATTACGCGCAGCTCGTTCCTGGGACTAGCACGCGCACGGACGTCCTCGATCTTCTCGGATCGCCGACCGCGCATGCGACTTTCGACGACAACACATGGATTTATGTGTCCATGATCACGTCACCGACGCCGCTGACCTTCCCGAGTGTAAAGAAGCAGCAGGTCGTGGTCCTGAACTTCGATAACGGCGGCGTCCTGCGCAAGATGGACACGCTGAACAAGAAGAACGCGATGTATGTGGGCATGGTGGGCGCAAAAACTCCGACCCCGGGTACCAGTTCTTCCATCCTGCAGGAACTGCTTGGCAATGTCGGCCGCTACAACCCGATGAGCGGCATGAGCAGCCAGTTCGGTGGCAGCACCGGTCCAATGGGCGGTCAGGGTACAGGCAATGGCGGCGCTGGCAATTCGCTGCCCTAAGGTTTTACAGATCTGACTACTATTTCGGGAGGCTGAGCAGAACGCCCAGACCTCCCAGCGGACTGTCCATCAGGCGGATTGATCCACCATGGGCATGAATGATGTCACGGACGATCGTCAGCCCCAGACCGCTTTTTCCATCCTGACCACCGCTCGTGCCATTGAGTTCTGAAATGGCTGCCCGACGGCTTGCCGATAACCCGGGTCCGTTGTCTTCAACTGCAATTTCAATATTCCGCTCTCCCTCACGCAGGGAAAAGCGCATCGCGCCCCCATGACGGCGCGCGTTTTCCGCGAGGTTTGTCAGAACACGGCGGAGTGCATCAGGCCGCACCACAGCTTCCACGCCCTCGCGGCCTTCTACACCCAGAACCTGGCCGCCTGCCCGAACAGTGGCGGCGGCAACATCGTCCAGCATTCCCCTGAGATCGGTCAGGACAGGTTCTTCTGCCCCTTCACCACGCGCGAATGACAGATAGCTGCCAATCAGGCGTTCCATATCTTCGATGTCCGTGACCATATCCGCAAGATCCGGTTTCAGCGTCTCGGCACGGATCGGACCGAAGGTCGGAATCATGGCAACAGTCAGACGCAACCGGGTCAGAGGCGTGCGCAAATCATGCGATACCCCCGCGAGCACCGCGGTTCTCTGTGCCACAAACCGATTGACCCGTGCCTGCATACGGTTGAACGCGACAGCGGCCTGGCGGACCTCTCGTGCGCCCTGAGGCCGTATCGGCCCCTGATCCCGTCCCATCCCGAACAGTTCTGCGGCATGACCCAGCCGGCGAATGGCGCGTACCTGATTACGCATGAACAGACCGGCAATCAGGAACAGCAGGATGGAACTGCTGACGGCCCAGACAACAAACAACCAGATCGGCCCGATATTCAGGCGCTTCACTGGCACCATGACCACCATCACGCCGCCTGGAAGCTGAATTGATGCCCGAACGGTCTGGGGGGCCTCTGACCAGTCTACATCATAGGGTCGTCCCAGATTCTGCCGGATCGATCGGGCAAAATCATCATCCATCGGGCCGAGAACGTGATTGGTGCCATGACGAGACAGCTCTTCACCGGGATGGAAAGAGAATCCCAGCTGGGTCCGCGATGACGCATCCTGAAGAATAAGCGCACGCTCTGCTTCGGAAGAGCCATGCTCGACCATCGCAATGACGAGCGACACTTCGCCCGTTACGCCGTCTGACAGGCGCCGCGACACGACATTCAGATAAGTCCCATAGAACAAACCCAGTGCAATAGCCTGCGTAACCAGAAGCGGAATGAGAACAATCAGCATTGACCGCCCCATGAGAGAGCGCGGCAGAATACGCCTCAGGGGACGATCCAGCCTCTGCCATCCGTCATCTCGCGTCACGCCAGGGTCAGCGTCCTGGTTTGAGAACATAGCCCTTCCCACGGACAGTATGAAGGAAACGGGGTTCCTTGGGATCAGCTTCGATCCGGCGACGCAGGCGTGTGACCTGAACGTCAACGGCACGCTCACCGATCTCGTCCATCTCAAGTGCCTTGGCGATTGCTTCCCGGGAAAGAACCGTTCCTGGCTGGCTGGTCAGAACCCCCAGAAGAGCAGATTCCCCACCCGTCAGATGCACTGGTCCCTGCGGTCCACTGAGAAGTCCGCGTTTGACGTCAAATTCCAGCTCCCCCAGACGCAGGATGTCGGGAACTTCATCAATCACCGGCAACGAGGGCACCACCCTGCGCAAATGCGCCCGCAGACGAAGCAGAAGTTCGCGGGGCTCGAAAGGCTTGCCCAGATAGTCGTCCGCACCGGCTTCAAGGCCGCCAATTCGATCCGCGGGCTCACCGCGCGCAGTCAGAAGCAGGATCGGGAGCGACAGGCCATCCCTGCGCAGGCTGTTCGTCAGGGAGAGCCCATCCTCACCTGGCATGGTGACGTCGAGAACGAGTGCGTCAGGCTGGATACGCTGCAAGACTTCACGTGCACTCAGCGCATCCAGCGCCGTACTGACACGATACCCATTTTCAGACAGGTAACGCTGGAGCAGTCGCAAAAGCCGGGGGTCGTCATCGACGACCAGAATATGTTCATCGCTCATCGAACTGGGGTCCCTGCAGGAGCCTGAAGGGGTGTGAGAACACGCCTGAAACCTTCAACTGCCGTCATGCCAGCTTCACGATAAGCCCGGGTCATGACTTCGCGGATCATAAGGAAGAGTTCACGCTCAAGTGCCTCCCCGGCCTCAGTCAGGCGCAGAGGGCGTTTGCGTCGATCGTGGCGATCTTCTTCCTGCACAAGCAACCTGCGCTCCCGCAGGTCTCCCAAAGCCCGGCCGAGAGACTGCTTGGTAATGCCGAGGCTGTTAAGCAGGGTACCAGGCGTGATCCCAGGGTGAGCAGCCGTCAGAAAGAGAATGCGGTGATGCGCCGGTCCCAGCCCTCTTTCACGCAAAAGTATTTCACAGTCGGCGTTCAGGGTTCGCCAGGCCAGCATCATGGCTTCATAAGACTGACGGATACGGTCTTCGCGAAGATAGAGATGTGCAGTGGCAGATGACGGCACATCCATGAGGCGGGAAGTCACCGAAGAATTTCCTCTACATATCCAAAGCGATCGAAAGCCGTGATGCGCTGTGGATAAAGAATGCCATTCAGATGATCGTTTTCATGCTGCAGGACATTGGCGTGAAAGCCTGTCGCCTCACCCTCAACCGCCTCGCCGTTCTCGTTCACGCCGGAGTATCGCACCGCGGCATACCGTGGCACATCGGCCCGCAGCCCCGGAATCGACAGGCAACCCTCGCTGCAGATCATCATCTCGTCCCCGACAGGGGTAATTTCAGGATTGATCAGAACACGGGGCAGCAATGCCTCCTCGGGATTCGCCACACGGTTCGTGGGAACATGATAGACAAAGATCCGCACAGATTGATGGACCTGGGGAGCTGCAAGCCCCGCCCCCCGCGCATCCGCCATTGTTTCCAGCATGTCTGCAATGAGAGACTGGATTTCCGGGGCCTTCGGGTCGGAAACAGTCTGTGCCTCCTGATGCAGGACGGGGTTACCCATGCGGGCGATCTTGAGCAGGGCCATGAAATCATCTGTCCTTCAAACGGGTGGTAGCGTCCGGTCGACCCAGAGTGCGCGTTGGGAAGAATCCATTCAAGCGCCCCTGAATGAATTGCGTTCCCCGCAAAAGATGTGTTAAGGGCACCATCCTTAGTTGGATTGCCATATCACGGGTGGCGCTGAAGAGCGGGCCCATAAGGAGTTGACGGCACCGTGCAGGTTCTCGTTCGTGACAACAATGTTGACCAGGCGCTTAAGGCGCTCAAGAAGAAGATGCAGCGCGAAGGCGTGTTTCGTGAAATGAAGCTGCGTCGCCACTTCGAAAAGCCCTCCGAAAAGCGCGCCCGCGAAGCAGCTGAAGCTGTTCGTCGCGCCCGCAAGATGGAGCGTAAGCGTCTGGAGCGTGAAGGCTTCTAAGCTTTCCCGTCCTCCGAACGGAAAAAAAGCCGCGTCCCTCGGGATCGCGGCTTTTTTTGTGCCTGCATTCCTGCTGACTCCCCTGCCCGCCATCTGCGGACAGGGGGACGGTGCAGCTTACTGCGTATCCATCAGTCGATGGCTGAGATAGATGGCTTCCAGAGCCCGCTCATGCGCGACCTCCGCCGCATTGACCGTGCCAGCGTGGCCACCTTCCACATCCTCATAATACAGGAAAGGAAGTTTCAGGGTTTCGAGCCGGGCAGCGAAGCGGCGCGCGTGAATCGGGCCGACGCGATCGTCACGTGTTGACGTGAAAATAAATGGCTCCGGATACGACACGCCTGCTTTCAGGCTCTGCAAAGGCGACATCTTCTCCCAGAATGCGCGCGGTCCCGGCTCCGAGATACTGCCATACTCAGCAGCCCAGGATGCTCCTGCCGCCATCTGCTCGTAATTCATCATATCCAGAAGCGGCACTCCGATGATGGCAGCGTTCCACAGCTCGGGGTGCTGGGTGAACTCAACACCAGCCAGAAGCCCCCCATTAGACCTCCCCCGCAGCCCCAGATGCTGTGGGGACGTGATATGGCGCCCTATCACGTCCCGGGCGACAGCTGCAAAATCGTCATAGGCTTTCTGCCGCCCCTCCCGACGGGCAACTTCGTGCCATGCCGGGCCAAACTCTCCGCCTCCGCGGATGTTGGCCATCACGTAAACCCCACCACGATCAAACCATGTAATACCCAGATCCGGATGATAGACGGGCAGATAGGACAGACCGAAGCCGCCATAGGCCGTCATCAACGTCGGGCGGGCGCCATTCTTCTGCCAGTTTCTGGCATGAACGATGAAATAGGGAATGGCCGTACCATCCGAACTGCTGGCCGACATCTGCTCCACGACCATATTGGACGCATCGAATAAATCCGGCTGACGATACAGGGGCCGGGCAGTCTGCTCCGCCGTATTCAGGCTCCAGAGCTGTGGCGGCTGAATAAACCCTTCAAGCTGAAGATATGCCTGAGCAAGCTTCGGATCTGACGAGACAATTTCTGCTGCCATGTTCTTTGGGAGTGAAATGGAACGCGAGGTCCATGAACCGTTCTCAGCATGGCGAAAAAGTTTCAGAACCGGCTGGACGTTATCATACAGGACAACCACGAGACCGTCCCGGGTCACGGCCAGAGCCTCCCCCATACCATCCCCAATGGTCTGACGGGACGTAGGAGACAGGACAAGCTGAGGAGCGGCAGGATTTTTCAGGTCCAGCGCGACAATGCTGTCCGCATGAAATGTCTGCCCCGGCAGAGCCCAGTCCTGCAGAAGATGCAGCACCAGTTGGCCATCCATATAGGACAGGCTGTCATATTTTTCCGGCAGAGGCAGGCGGGTCAGTTGCCGCGTTTCAGGATTGAAGAGACTGAGTTCCGTATGAAAGAAATCCCGATGGCGACTGATGAGAAAAAGCTGCTCTCCTTTTTCATCGCGCAGACATTCTGGAGAGACATCCATATCCGTGGTCTGTCCGCGATAGATTTCAACAGCCTGAGCCAAAGGATGCCCACGACGCAAAAGCCGGACCGAATAGGGATAGCCTGAGTGGGTCAGTCCAGCATCGTCTGTTCCCCAGTCGCGCGAAACCAGCAGGGTGTTGGCATCAACCCAGATGGCAGTCTGTTTTCCTGATGGCAGAGCAAACCCGTCTTTTACGAAAGAGTTTGTCTGCGTGTCGTATTCCCGGACCACATGCGCGTCTTCTCCCGCCTGAGACAGGGACATGAGGCAAAAGCGATCCTGTGGACTGAGACAGTCCAGACCTTCCATGACCCAGTTGGCATGCTCGGTACGGGCCAGCGCATCGAGATCGAAACGTGTCTGCCATACCGGATGGCCGGAATTGAAGGATGTTACCGAGGAACTGCGCCAGATTCCGCGGACATGGACTTCGTCCTGCCAGAAATTCCAGATCTCTCCACCCTGCTGTGTAGGAACCGCAAGACGTGCCGGAGACTGCTGAGCTTTCAGGATTTTCTGATAGAGAGGCGTATAGCGGGGATCAGAAGTGAGCGCTGCTTCGGTATGGGCGTTCTGTGCCCTCACCCAGCCCAGCGCCTTGGCACCGTCCGTCTGGCTCAGTTCAACAGGAGACGGAAGAGAGAGTGTACCTCCATAGGCTGCCAGCGGCAGGATAGAGAGGGATAGGCACAATGCTCTCGCAAGAACAGGAAACATGGAAAGCCTTTACGATACCGACAATATCGGCATCGTAAAGACACTCGGCCAATCAAGCCACAGCAGCTGCGCTGACCGCTTCCTCGACTTCCTGAAAGCTTGGCATCAGATCAGAAGGAATGCTCTTGCGACCAATCTCGACGCTGACCTGAGGGGCATTCCCCTGAAGATGCGCTACGATCACGGAGCGAACCAGATCGAGATAAGAGGACTCTTCCTCAACGACCCCTCCCAGCCTGCTGGCGATTGGAGCCACAATTCCGTAAGCAAGAAGAATACCTAGGAATGTGCCGACCAGAGCACCAGCAATCATTTCACCCAGAATAATGGGAGGCTTGCTGATAGATGCCATCGTCTTGATCACACCCAGAACCGCAGCCACGATCCCCAGAGCGGGCAATGCATCGGAAATGGACTGTAGGGCGTGAGGGAGATGCATTTCCTCGCGCATATTTTTCTTGAGTTCGTTCCCCATCACTTCGTCCATCTGATAGGGGTCAGTCGCGTTCATACCCGCCATACGCAAATAGTCGCAGATGAATGAGCAAACATGCGAATTATCACGGATTTTTGGAAAAGCCCCGAAAACCGTGCTGCCTTGCGGGTCCTCAATATGAGATTCAAGTGCCATGAAGCCCTTGGAAGAGGCCAGCTTCGCGATGTGAAAGAGCAGGCTCAGCAGGTCGACATAATCTGAGCGGGCATACTGCGAGCCTTTCATGGCCTTCTTAAGCCCTCCGGGAAGATGCTTCACGGCGGCCATGGAATTGGCCATCAGAAAGGTGCCCACCGCCGCGCCCAAAATAGTGAGAAGCTCGAAGGGCATTGAAGAGACAAGAGGCCCAATGGCCCCGCCGGATGCCACGAACGATCCGAAGACACAGCCCAGAACAACAACCAGACCGATAATGATGAACATCCGAAAATTTCCTGACTGACTTGAATTTATTGAGAAATATCGGGCGACAGCACCAGAACGATGCGACGGTTCCGGGGATCGAGAGGCTGAGTGGGATCGAAGAGATTCCGGTCTGCATATCCGCTGACGGACTTCAGGCGCCCATCCGGAAAGCCGCTCTGAACAACGAGATCCCGCACGGCAACCGCGCGTGCGCTCGACAGGCTCCAGTTGCTCAGTTGTCCGGGGCGATAGGGGGCGGCGTCGGTATATCCGGCAATGGACAGTTTGCCGTGCAGTTTTTCGAGATAGGGCACGACTGCCCTGATCAACTGGATCGCATGCGGATTGGGCGAAGACTGCCCCATGGCAAACATCGGCTGATGCTCGGAATCTGCGATCTGGACATGCAATCCGTCATCGCCGACCGTAACCGAGACCTGAGAATGGACATCCGCCAGTTCGGGCGTATTGCTGATAAGAGCCTGGATTTTTTGAGCCGCAGCAGCTCTGGCTTCCTGCTCGGCTTTCTCGGTGGCAGGCGTGACAGGGGGCTCACCGGGTTGAATCTGGCTGTCATGCAGAACAACGATCTGCGCCGTATGAACACTGGAAGGGCTCTGGTCCTTCGCCTGCTGAGAGCGCGCGGCCCCCTGAGACGGTTTTCCGTACTGATCTTTCCCAGGTTTCAGGGCGACAGCTTTTGTCTCCAGAGACACTGGTTCCGGCGCAGCTGGGAGGACGTTGTCCACCGGCGGAGGCATATCCTTCCAGACAGCCATCGGATTGAAAAAATTGGCGATACCCTTACGCTGCTCTTCCGTCGTGGCATTGATGAGCCACATGACCAGAAAGAACGCCATCATGGCCGTTACAAAATCGGCGTAAGCGATTTTCCAGGCCCCGCCGTGATGACCACCTTCAACAACATCAAACCGCTTGATGATGATCTTTCGAGCTTCTTTGCCGTTCTGGTTGGACATCCCGCCTCCTGAGTGTTCCCAGTATGGCAGGCACATTGTTAAGGAGAGGTTTAAGAACGGTCCGGCAGCTGCACACCCGTAACAGATTCTCGGATGCCGAAGACGTAGCAGCGGACGGCCTGATCCCGAACTTCCCGACACAAAATATCGGTATTTCCGGAAAATGCACCATGCCGCTGCTCTTCGACAACCATCGCTTTTTGTGAAGATGCAGCGTGAAGACGGAACAGAGACCAGCGGGGATCTGTTCCGATAACGGGCAGGATTTTCTGCGTAAATGCCAGCCGGGCGGCCAGAGCATAATCTTCCACAGCCAGAGCTGTTGCCCCCTCTGCCCTGGCCTTCAAAGCGAGTTGCCGTGAAAATGTTTCCCAGCCTCCGGTCAGACGCAGCACCGGGTCACGATGGGGCACGAGATGCAGAGGCGAGAATATAGCCTGAATACAGACAATGAGCGTCAGGGCAAAGCCGCTAACCACAGGCCAGCGGACGCGCCAGCCTGTCTCAAGAGCCACCAGGGCGAAGACGGGATAAATCACGGCGGGCCAGTTGGGTTGCACCCGATCACCAAAGGCATGGGTAACAAATACGATCGCCGGGACCAGAGCCAGCCATGCCAGAAGCCGGTTGCTCTTCACGCAGGCCCAGAGTCCTGCCGCGAACAGGATGAAAATAAGAGGCGTGGCCAGTCCGATCTGACCACCCAGCAACTCGCCCATGAACTGAACAGCCCGTGCCGGATGCCAGTCTCCTGTCCGACCGCCCTGTCTGAGAAAACTGGCCCAGTGATGACTGGCGTTCCACAGGATAACCGGCGACATCGCTATGAATAGTCCTGGAATTGCGAGCCAGGGGCCGGACTGTCGTCTCAGACGGTCCGTGGTGAGGACTGCGCCGCCCAGTCCGAAACCGATCAGAACGGCAGTATATTTTGAATCAAAAGCCAACCCCAGCAGCGCCCCTGAGCCGATCCACCACGGGAGGGCCTCGCGTGAGGTCAGATCAGAGTCGATCGCGCGGCTTAGGGTGTAAAGAAACAGCGTGACGAAAAAAAGAAGCGGCGTGTCCGGCGTCATGGTGGCTGCACCCAGCCCCAGCATGAGAGTCGCATTCAGCAAAAGCGCGGCATTCAGTCCCGATTGAGGCCATGAACGGGTCGGCAACATCCGGCGTGCAGCCTGATAGAGTGCCCAGCTTCCCGGCAGAACCGACAGTGGACCAAGGAAACGCACACCTAATGGTGTATCGCCGGCAAGCCATGTTCCGGCACGAATCCACAGCGCCACCATGAACGGATGGTCCAGATAGCCAGGCTGTAGATTGCGGGACCAGACCCAGTAATAGGCTTCGTCCGGCGTGAGCGGAACACTGGCGGCCAGAGCCAGACGGATGATCGTCAGTCCTGCAAGAAGCCCCCAGAAAATCAGGATTTGTCTCGTGGTTTCAGCCACAGGCTCAGCGCCAGACAAGCGTGGAGGAGACGGCATAATTCCAGACAACGCCTATGACGGCCCCTGCGGCAGACGAGCGGTCCCAGTGCCCATGGCCAGCACTGTCGAGCATCATGCGGGCAATTCCAATATTGGCGACGGCCCCGAGGGAACAGACTGCAATGAAGATCATCAACCCGCGCCAGAGCTTCGCCCCTTTCAGGCGGCGGTCGTGATAGGTGAAGCGGTTGTTGAGCAGAAAATTCGTCAGAATAGCGACAGCCGTTCCAGCCAGCTGGGCCCACGAGAAGCTCAGCCCACAGGCTCCGGCCAGATTGAGAACGGCCACATTGACGGCCACCCCAATCAGTCCCACCAGGGCAAAGGCCATGAAGCGTGTCGGCAGCCAGCCATGCGCCAGCTTGTCGAGTAGCATGGTTGCGAACTGGAGCATGACAACAACGTCAAGCTTGCTCTCACCTGCCAGTCGCGGCCTGAAAACAAACGGCACTTCGACGATACGGACAGACCGTGGTGCGGACATCACCAGATCAAGCAGAATCTTGAATCCGGTTCCAGACAGCCGCGGGAGTAACGCATCAAAAAGATCCCGTCGCATGGCAAAAAAGCCGCTCATCGGATCGCTTAGCGGATGCGGCATAATGGCCTGCGCGGCCCTGATACCCGCATCGGACAGCATGTGCCGCCAGTGCCCCGCCAGTCCGGCGCTGTCTCCACCCTCTATATGCCGGCTCGCCACGACGATTTCAGCACCATTCTGCAATTCGGCAAGCATTGTCCGCAGAACGGATTCATCGTGCTGAAGGTCGCCGTCCATAACTGCAACATAGGGTGCGCTGGAGGACAGGATACCTTCGATCACTGCGGAAGACAGGCCACGGCGGCCAACCCGGCACAGCACACGGACCCGGGGGTCCAGACACGCAAGACGGGATACCTCGGCAGCGGTCCCGTCGGGGGAACTGTCATCAACGAAAATGACCTCCCATTTCCGGCCTGCAAGCGCTTTATCCAACGCCGCGACCATCGGCTCCACGTTGGAGACCTCATTATAACATGGGACGATGACGCTCAGTTCGGCCGGAAGAGGCAACAACCGGGAGGAGCTCATGAGATCAGTCGTCAGATTGGCACGCCGGCAAGATCACGGCTTGTATGAATGGTCTGAAGGGTCTGGACGCGGACGACATGCGGACTGTCGGTCAGCAGGCGCGTCAGGGCATTCTGATGGGCGGCATCGCGGGCGACAAGACGCACAAGAAAGTCACCACCACCCCGGATCATGTGACACTCGCGCGTTTCGGGCCATGCGCCTACCTGCGCCTCAAACGCCTCAAGGACACTCCCCTTCTGGCTCTCAAGGCCGATCAGGGCATAAAAATTCAGAGACCAGCCAAGCAGCGCGGCATCCACCTCGGCATGATAGCCTTTGATGATTCCAAGTTCCTCAAGCCGCCGGACACGTCGCAGACAGGGAGGTGCGGAAATGCCGGTGCGACGGGCCAATTCCACATTGGTCATGCGTCCATCAGCCTGGAGTTCGGCGATGATCTGCCGGTCAATGGCATCCAGTTCGATCGGTGCGGGGTGCGAAGGAGCGTTCATTTCAATCTGACGTATATGGCAGCTGACATGATCCGCAAAGATGGCACATGCGTCGGAAGTCTTTATATGAGGGGACCAGATACCCACTGAGGACCCATCATGCCCGAAATCCATCATACGGATCTGCTGGTCGTTGGCGCCGGCCCCGCTGGCTACACCGCTGCAATCTACGCAGCTCGCGCAAGTCTCAAGCCAATTCTTGTGACAGGAATGCAGCCCGGAGGCCAGCTCACCATCACGACGGATGTTGAGAACTATCCTGGCTTTGCGACTCCTGTGCAGGGCCCCTGGCTCATGGAACAGATGCGCGCTCAGGCTGAACATGTCGGCACACGTCTGGTGTACGATCTGATTACCCAGGCAGACCTGAAAAGCGGTCCGGGACCGGATGGATATTTCCGACTGACTGGAGACTCGGGAGACGAATTCCGGGCACGGACAGTCGTGATCGCAACCGGTGCCCAAGCCAAATGGCTGGGCCTCGAATCGGAAAAGCGTCTTCAGCGTGGTGGGGTCTCGGCCTGTGCAACGTGTGACGGCTTCTTCTATCGCGGCAAAACCGTTGCCGTGATTGGCGGTGGCAATACGGCTGTCGAAGAAGCACTGTATCTGACGCATCACGCGGACAAAGTTCATCTGATCCATCGCAGGGACAGCCTGCGGGCCGAGCGTATTCTGCAGGAACGCCTGTTTTCCAATCCGAAGATCAAGGTTCACTGGAATCAGGCGGTCGAGGAAGTTCTGGGGGCCGGAGAGCCGGAAGTTGTTTGTGGTGTAGCGCTGCGGGACACTCAGACAGGCGCTTTGTCGAAACTGGATGTGGATGGTGTTTTTGTGGCCATCGGACATACGCCGAATGCTGGCCCATTCCGTCATGAAGTCGCCTGCGATGAAGATGGATACATCCTGACGGAGAGCGCTGGGACGGAGACTTCAGTCAAGGGCGTGTTCGCCGCCGGCGACATTCAGGATCGCATTTTCCGGCAGGCCGTGACGGCAGCCGGAACAGGCTGCATGGCAGCTCTGGAGGCCGAACGATATCTTTCTGGCATACCTGCTATGACAAAAACTTGACCCTTGCCTGTGGTTCAGACAGTTTCGTCCATTCAACGACATATCTTGACGGATAACGCCGGGACATATGGTTAAGAAGGACGAGGACCGTCGCATCGGCGAACGGGGAGAAAACCAGATGGACTGGGACAAGCTGCGGATTTTTCATGCCGTGGCAGAAGCCGGGTCCTTCACCCACGCCGGTGACCGGCTGGGGTTAAGCCAATCGGCAGTCTCGCGCCAGATCTCCGCGCTTGAAGACGTTCTGCGTGTGCCGCTTTTCCATCGGCATGCGCGCGGGCTGATCCTGACGGAACAGGGCGATGTTTTGAACCGCACGGTCCGGGAAGTGTTTTCAAAACTGGCCCTGACTCAGGCGTTTCTGAGCGAAAGCAAGGAGCGGGCAGCCGGGAAAATCAAGATTACGACGACAACCGGGTTCGGTCTGTCGTGGCTTTCTCCGCGTCTGAACCGGTTTCTGGAACTGCATCCCGATATTGAAGTCACGCTTCTGCTCGAAGATGCGGATCTGGATCTCGGCATGCGCGAAGCGGACGTTGCGATCAGACTTCATCCCCCTACACAGCCTGATCTGGTTCAGCGTCATCTCGCAAACTTCCCGATGCCGATCTATGCCAGCGCCGAATATCTTGAGCAACATGGCACGCCGCAATCTCTGGAAGACCTTGCCAATCACCAGATTATAAGCTTCGCCGGCTGGCATCTGCCACTACCGAACGTGAACTGGCTGCTTGACCTGTTGCGTCAGGAGGGCGTTGCCCGACAGGGGAGCCGTCGTCTGGCAATCAATAATATTTCTGCTGTGGCAAATGCGATTGCAGCTGGTACGGGAATCGGGTCCCTGCCCCTTTATGCTGCTACAGGCTATCCAGGGCTTGTGCGGATCCTGCCCAATCAGCAGGTGCCACTGGTGGAAGCCTATTTCGTCTATCCCGAGGAACTCCGGACTTCCAAGCGGATTGCAGTTTTCCGTGACTTCCTGCTCTCCGAAATCAGTAATCTCAAGGGACACGATTAGGATCTAGCTAGGAGGCAAAATTGCCTCCTAGCCTCTGCGGCCATGTGCCGCGGGACAGGCATGGAGCCGATTGCTGGAGCGGAATACCGCTTCCCCGATCGGGGCAAACCCACTTCCCCGCCCCAAACGCCGCGCGCTGTTGGGCATCTGCTCCAGCACAATGACCCCGGACGCCATGCGATAACAGATCTTCGCCTGCACCGAACCCGATCTTGCGCCGTGATAAGATGGTTTCTTTGATTGAGAGGACAGCTGCCCGTGAGCCAGAGCTGCGGGCGATACCAGAACGGAATACCCCGTCAGGCACAGACCAATGGTCCAGGCACACACAACCAGAAAATATGGAACAGGCTTCATGCGTTTATAGTACCGTGGAAGCGGTATCCAGAACCAGTCCTGGCTGCCGCGCGCAGCGTTCTTTGTCGTTCCTGATGCGGCCTGAACACAGCTTGTTCAGTCGTCTCGCTTTTTGGAAGACAGTCGCTGGTTGACGCGCTCCCTGAGCTCCTTGCCAACCTTGAAAAACGGAACACTTTTTTCCTCAACCGGCACGACGTCCCCTGTGCGCGGATTGCGCCCCGTTCTGGCCGCTCTCTCACGAGGAAGAAAAGCTCCAAAACCCCGCAGCTCCACACGATCGCCACGAGCGAGCGCTGCACCGATCTCGTCGAACACGGCATGGACGATGCGCTCTATGTCACGAGTAAGAAGATGCGGATATGCGGCCGCCAGTTCCGCGATGAGTTCGGATCGGGTCATGACAGTTGTTCCACCTGACTCCGCCTTCTGAAACAGGTTATCAAAGTTGCAAAATCGCAACGGCTCCGTCAAGGCCTTCGCGATCGATCAAACTGGAGAAAGTTCCCCCAAGCAAGCCCTTCAGAAGCGCTTTTTTTCCAGACCACTCATACCAGTAGCGAGTGCGACTGGAGAGCAGAGGTAAAACCGGATATGGCGCATTACCGATTTTCAGCTGCTTTCTGAGCCAGATTCGGGCAGCGTCTTCATCACCAAGTTCATCCACCAGCCCGAGTGCTATGGCCTGCCGCCCGGTATAAGCACGGCCATCAGCCAAAGAGCGGACTTTTTCTTCGCTCAGATGACGGCCCTCCGCGACCATGGAAACGAACTGACCAAACAGGTCATTCACCAGCCCCTGAAGCATCTGGCGACCTTCCGGCGTCAGTGTACTGGTTAGATCGGTCTGATCCTTCATTGCACCAGATGTGATGGCAGCTATGCCGATTCCCAAACGTCCGAGGCCGACTGAAACATCCGGACGCTGAAGGATCACGCCGATTGACCCCGTCAGTGTGGACGGCAAAGCCACGATATGCTGAGCGGGTACGGAAAGCATGTAGGCCGCTGACGCTCCCATATCTCCCATCGAGACGGCGACGGGTTTGACTGACGCAAAGCGCTTGACCGCTTCGTGCAGCCTTTCACCTCCGGTAACGCCCCCACCGGGACTGTCCACTACAAGCAGCAGACCTGTAACGTCCGGCGCGCTCTGAGCCTGTTTCAGGGCGCGTACGGTCTGCGTAACGTCATTCTGGACGATGCCGGTGATGGCGAGACGAACGATATGCGGTTTATGGCTGGCGAGCGCACTAACGGAACTACGGTGACCCGCAAGCGAAATGACCACCGCACTGAAAAAGGCGACGAGAGCACCGATCCTCCATAGCACCAGTTGCCGGTGCTTCATCTGACCCGCCAGAAAGGCATTCAGTTCAGCGTTGATCGATCTGCTCCCGTCTATGTGGTCTGAGGAGGATGGTCAGTTGATGTCGCTCAATCTTCCTTCTTGGTCCGACGCCCGCGAGCGCTTTCCTTTTTACCCTCGCCCGCTGCCGCGCTGATCTTCCGGCCAAGACCGATCTCACGAGCCAGAGCTGAACGGCGCTGTGCATAGTTGGGCGCGACCAGCGGATAGTCTGACGGAAGGCCCCACCGTTCACGATACTGTTCCGGCGTCATGTCATAAGCGCTCTGGAGGTGACGCTTGAGCATTTTCAGCTTTTTGCCGTCTTCGAGACAGATAATGTAGTCGGGAAAAACGGAGCGCTTGATGGGTACTGCCGGCTGAGGACGTTCTGCCTGCGGCTCTTCCTCAGGAACTCCGGCTTTGACCAATGCGTCATACACCTGACGGATCAGGGAAGGCAGTGCTTCTGCCTCGAGTGTACCGCGCGACGCCTGAGCAGCAACGATCTGGGCGGTGAGCTCCAGAAGACCTGTATTGGAAGTGTTTTCGGACATGATATTTCACCCCTCTGCTCGAATGGTTTTTTTCAGTTCCATAACGCCTGTAAAGGGTCAGGTAAATGCGGCATGGAAATATTTAGCGTATGCCTTTGCCGACTCATGATTATCATCATATCAAAATAACCCGCAAACAAAAAAAGGTAAGCGGGATTGCCGGAGTATTCAGTTCTGAGGCCGGTAACTGGGAAGGTAACATGAACCACCAAACTGTTGTGCTCTCAACGACAAGTGATTTTTCCGGCTGGCGCGCATGGTCGCGAAAACTGCTTCATGACAGAATACCTGCCGATTCAATACGGTGGATTATAGAGCCTCCGGCAACACTCTATGCGTCATCTGCAACACGAGTCCTTCCATCTGCCCCCTCAACAACCAGTATTCCCCGCTCTCTGGCCACGCTTTTTCCAGCTGTTTTTGTATCTGAAGCTCCCGAGCGGTTTCATCTGCTTTATCTGACACTTCAGACCTTGCGTGATGGGGCGGCAGTGCCAGAAGAACTCACAGACGAACTGAAGACACTGGCCGCGCAGAGTCGGAACCGGGCACTCGACCTTCGTTGCCAGATGCCGGACGCTGGAAACCAGGACTGGCAGATCGTCCGTACATCCCATACTGCGGCGTTGATCGACAATCAGGCGAGCGCGCTCGCAAATCTAAGACCTTCTCCGTGGGTTGTGACTGCTCCTGATCGCACGCTGTGCTGGAACGGAAAGGAATACCGCTTCGGACCGGGGCTGGACAAAGATGTCTCTGATCCGGCGGGAATCATCATAGCGGCACGCAGCATCGCAACGGCGGGTGCAGGCAATGCATGGTGGGATGGAATTGCTCCCCTGCGACTACATCCAGGCATTGATGATATTGCCTCCTCCCCGTCACTCCCCAGCCTTCGCGGCAAAGCCGTTGATTGCCAGATGTGCGATCTCTGCGGCCCTGCGACACGGACCGTCTCAGGAGAAGGCAATCCAGACGCCCGGGTCATGTTTGTCGGAGAGCAGCCTGGCGATCATGAGGATCTTCAAGGGCGGCCGTTCGTAGGACCGGCCGGCCAACTGTTCGATCGCGCACTGAAGGAAGCTGGAGGGAACAGAGCAGAAGCGTGGATCACCAATGCCGTCAAACATTTCAAGTTTGTGGCGAAAGGAAGCCGCCGTATCCATCAGAAACCCAACACAGGCGAAATAACGGCCTGTGCTCCGTGGCTGGCGGCAGAGCGCAAGATTTTGGCACCGAAAGTCACCGTGATGCTGGGCGTTACAGGGGCCAGCGCTGTTCTGGGACGTCAGGTGACAGTGTCGCGTGAGCGTTCAAGGCATATTCCCATGGAAGATGGAAGTATCGGTCTGGTAACCGTACATCCGTCTTATCTGCTCCGCCTTCCTGATGAGGAGTCGAAGACACGCGAATATACAAAATTTGTAACCGATCTCAGAATGGCAATTTCCGCTCTCGCCGGATAATGCTGTTAGGGCTAAGAAACTCACGCAATGAGTGGCAGCACCATATCCTCGGGACAACCGACTCCGGATAATACGACCACACGGCCTGCACCTTTGCGGCCGCGCGCGCGTCCTTTTCTTTCGTGGCTGTACGCACCCAGCCCCTCGTCCGTCACGTTCGCCCTGCGTAATACGATTGCAGCATGTCTCGCAGTTGGTATTGCGTTCTGGATGGAACTGGATGACCCCGCATGGGCTGCCATGACAGTCTGGGCGGTCGCCCAGACCAGCCGGGGCGAAAGTCAGTCCAAGGCAAAATGGCGTATTGTCGGCACTGTCAGTGGCGCAATCGCCGCTATTACCATCATGGCAGCGGCTCCTCAGGCTCCATGGATGTTTTTCCCCATGATTGCCCTGTGGATCGGCCTGTGCAGCGGATTTGCGACATTCGTCAGCAACTTCCGCTCCTATGCCCTTGTTCTTGCAGGATATACCTGTTCGATCATCTGTATGGGTGCAGCTTCCAATCCCGACAATGTCTTCATGGTCGCGATGTCACGGGGCACTTACATTGTACTTGGCGTGCTGTGCGAAGCGCTCATGGGTCTCATTTTCGCGACAAGTCAGGAAAGACATGCCCGCGCCCAGCTTCGACAGAAACTTGAATCGGCCCTGGTTCTCGTCACAACCACATTATGCAGCCTGCTAGGAGAAGAGCGCGGCGCCCTCAATGCTGCGCGCCGCCAGTTCGGCACGATTCTGACAATCAATGATCAGATTGAATTTGCTGAAGTCGAAATGGGACCACACGGCCACGAAGGTGACCACGCACGAGCGGCTCTCGCGGCGGTTTCTGCGCTCCTGTCTCGCGGCTTCGGCATGGCCATGCGCCTTCAGGTCCTCAACCACGACCATCCGGCCTTCACCAGAACAGCCGATGAGATCCTTTCTTTTCTGAAGCAGTTCCCGCAGCGCCTTCCTGACCAGAATGCCGTCCCTGCCCTTCTCGCCGACCTTCAGCATTTTCGCGATGTTTGCCGCCTCTATGCAGCACCGCACCGTGAAACCGATATCCGCCCCGATCTCGAACCCATTCCTGGCCATGAACCATTTGACCCGACAGATGAGGGTCAGAAAATGCAGGAAGATCGACTGGATGAACGCGTCCTGTTCGTCTCCCTGGGAGAACTTCTGGGGGATCTGGAACAGGCCATCAAGGAATACGAGGCCAGCACACATCGCATTAAGGGCGATCATTTCCATTTCCAGCTTGAAACCCACCGTGACACCCGTGAAGCCGTACATAATGGCCTGCGTGGCGCCTGCGCGGTTTTGATCACAGCCTACATCTATGAAGTCACCGCGTGGCCGAACGGGCTCGGATTTATCGCCATTACCACACTGGTCTGCGGTCTGTTCGCAACCAAGGAAAACCCCGTACTCGGCACGACAGAGTTCCTCAAGGGCGCGGTAGCAGCCTATTTCATGGCATGGATTCTGGTTTTTGTGCTCATGCCAAAGGTCACAACTTTCGAGACGCTGGCCCTGTTCCTTGGACCAGCAATGTTTCTGGGGGGCCTCGCCAAGGGTAACCCGTCAACAGCAGGCGGCTCCGCAGCTTATGGTCTTCTGCTTCCGGCAATGCTGGGGCTCGAGAACCACCACGTCATGAACGAAGTCGCATTTTACAATGGAAACATGGCGACAGTTCTCGCTGTGGCTGTCAGCGTTATCGTCTTTCGAAGCGTGTTGCCCTTCAGCAGTGACGCCGAGCGCTTCCGTCTGCGTCGCATCATGCTGGGAGAGCTACAGCGCCTAGCACATCCAAGCTTCACGCCGCGCATCAGCGTCTGGATCGGACGCAATACAGATCGCTTTGCCCGCCTGATCCGCCACGCAGGTCCCACCCCGGCCCCACTCATCGAGGCCTGTATCCTTGGTACACTGGCGACCCTGACACTCGGGCTGAACGTTATTCGCCTCCGCGCACTTCTTGACCGGGAATATTTACCCGAAAGCGCGCGGCGCCCGATCCTGCTCGTCCTCCATTATGTTGAAGAATCAACCCGACGGCATGACAAGGCCGCTCGGATTGCTGAAGCAGCCGTAAGGCGCCTTCGTGCCCTTGATGCTCAGGAAACAGATCTGGTGACCCGTCTCGAACTAACACGGGCAATCACCTACCTCGTCGTTATCGCCTACACAATGCGAACGAACGAAGACTTCCTTGACGCAAGCAAGCCATTCCGAGGCGAGAAAAACAGCCGCCTGCTTAACTCAGGACAAGGCTAAGGATTTTCTGGATAGCTTTAAGGTCAGATGGCGGAGAGGGTGGGATTCGAACCCACGGTACCCGCGAAGGCACAACGGTTTTCGAGACCGCCCCGATCGACCACTCTGGCACCTCTCCGTACGGCTCTGCTTTTGCGCTGAACCTGATCGACGGAGGGGCTTATGGCGGGGTTTAACAAACATTGCAAGGGGGCTGGAGCCCCTTCCTGAGAGAAAGATGCTTGGGAAGAGCTTTTTCGCTCGTTTCTGATTGACTGTAAGGCCTCATATCTGTATCGACCGCGGCTGTTCCATGTGACCATTCCTGTTGGAAAGCATGGAGCCAACGACAAAAAGCGACTGGGTCGCGCCAGATCGGGACAACCCGGCAGAAGCGGCCACGAGATCGGAACAGAGAGAGTTTCCAGAATGTACGCAGTCATCCGCACCGGCGGTAAGCAGTATCGCGTTGCTCCCGAGAGCATCCTCAAGGTCGAGAAGCTCGAAGCTGAAGCCGGCAGCACCATCACCTTCACCGACGTCCTGATGGTTGGCGGCGAAGGCACCGTGACCGTCGGCGCGCCGCTGGTCGCTGGCGCAACCGTGACGGCAACCGTTGTCGCTCAGGATCGTCTGCCGAAGGTGATCATCTTCAAGAAGCGTCGTCGTCAGAACAGCCGCCGCAAGAACGGTCATCGCCAGCCGGTAACCGTCCTGCGCATCAACGCGATCAACGCGGCCTGATTGGCCCGACACTTTAGGTAAGGACAAACAGCCATGGCACAAAAAAAGGCAGGCGGCTCAAGCCGTAACGGACGCGACAGTGCAGGTCGTCGTCTGGGTGTGAAGAAGTTCGGTGGCGAAAGCGTCATCGCAGGCAACATCATCGTCCGTCAGCGCGGCACGAAGATGAAGGCTGGCGCCAATGTCGGTATCGGCCGCGACCACACACTGTTCGCTCTGACGGACGGTCATGTGAAGTTCCAGCGCCGCGCAGAAGGCCGCGTCCACGTTTCCGTGGCACTGCCGGAAGCTGCTGAATAAGCAGCCCGCGTTTCCAGCGCGAGCGGAAGGGGCCGGTCCTGTTCGGGACCGGCCTTTTTGCGTATAAAGCGCCCCTCACCTTATTCTTTCGGACAATACGATGAAGTTTCTCGACCAGGCCAAGATCTATGTGCGTTCCGGTGACGGTGGGGACGGCGTGATCGCATTTCGGCGCGAGAAATACATTGAATATGGCGGTCCGGATGGTGGTGATGGTGGCCGTGGCGGCGACATTGTATTTCGTGCTGTCCCCGGCCTGAACACGCTGATCGATTTCCGCTACACGCAGCATTTCAAGGCCCGTAAGGGTGGTAATGGCGCGGGCTCAAACCGGACCGGCGCGGCATCGTCCACCGTCACCATCAATGTCCCGATCGGCACCCAGATTTTCGACGAAGATCGCGAGACCCTGCTGGCCGATCTCGACACAGAGGGCAAGGAAGTCCTCCTATGTCGTGGTGGAGACGGCGGTCTTGGCAATACCCATTTCAAGAGCAGCACCAACCGCGCACCTCGCCGGGCCGACAAAGGATGGCCGGGCGAAGAGCGCTGGGTATGGCTTCGTCTTAAGCTGATTGCCGATATCGGTCTCGTTGGCCTTCCGAATGCTGGCAAATCCACACTTCTGTCCGTCGCATCCCGTGCCCGTCCCAAGATTGCGGATTATCCGTTCACGACCCTGCATCCGCAGCTTGGCGTGGTGCGTCTGAACAATACGGAAGAATTCGTAATCGCCGATATTCCCGGGCTGATCGAAGGTGCCAGCGAAGGTGCCGGTCTGGGAGACCGCTTTCTGGGGCATGTGGAACGTTGCGCGACACTGCTGCATCTGATCGACGGCACGGAAAGCCAGGTTGTGAAGCACTGGCGCCTGATCCGAAAAGAACTTCAGGCCTATGATCCCGAACTCGCCGCCAAGCCCGAGATCATCGTTCTGAACAAATGCGACTCCCTGACACCTACGCAACGCTCCGCCAAAAAGCGTGCTCTGGCAAAAGCGTCTGGTGCTGAAGTCCTGATGCTGTCCGGCGCGACACAGGAGGGTCTGCCTGAGCTGCTTCGTCTGCTTCAGGATCGCGTGACGGCTGCCAAAAAGGATCGGCAGGGATGATCGCTCCGGCCTCTGCTCCTCATCTGGCGCAGGCCCGCCGGATCGTCATCAAGATCGGAAGCGCACTTCTGGTCGATTCCAGCAATGCGACACTGCGTCAGGAGTGGCTGCAAAGCGTCTGTGCAGATATTGCCGACCTACGCAAACGGGGCGCAGAAGTCATTGTTGTGTCCTCTGGCGCAATATCTTTGGCGCGGCATCGCCTTGGCCTGACGTCTCGCCGGCTGCGCTTGGATGAGAAGCAGGCTATGGCCAGCGTCGGTCAGATCGGGCTTGCGCAGGGCTGGAGCGCAGCACTCGCAGATCACGACCTGATTGCAGCCCAGCTTCTCCTCACACCAGACGATACCGAAAACCGTGAGCGCCACCTTAACGCGCGCGCTACACTCCAGACGTTACTCGATCTGGGCTGTGTTCCCGTCATTAACGAAAATGATGCCATCGCAACTGGCGAAATCCGCTTCGGCGATAATGACCGGCTGGGGGCCCGCGTAGCCCAGATGACGGGCGCCGACTGTCTGGTGCTGCTCTCTGATATCGACGGGCTGTACACAGCAGATCCGCGGCAGAACCCGTTTGCACGCCACATTCCCGTTGTCGAACAGATGACGGATGAGATCATGGCCATGGGAGGCGAACCACCACCTGGATATTCGTCAGGTGGTATGCGTACGAAACTTCTGGCCGCTCGGATAGCGACACGCGCAGGTGCCAATATGGTGATCGCGGCCGGACAGGAATATCATCCACTTCGCCAGCTGCAGAATGACGGTCTGTGCACCTGGTTTCTGGCCCAGACGGATGCCGGATCAGCCCGCAAACGCTGGATTGGCGGCAGCCTTCAACCCAGAGGGATGCTGACCATCGATGCCGGCGCCCATCGAGCCCTTCAGGATGGTGCATCCCTCCTGCCCGCAGGTGTGACCGCACTGGAGGGTACGTTCGGGCGTGGCGATCTGGTCGTCATCCGCGGAACTGACAGCAATGTTATCGGACGAGGCCTGATCGCTTATGATTCGGAAGAAAGCCAGAAGCTGATTGGCCATCGTTCCGGAGAAATGGAACAGCTTCTGGGATATCGCGGGCGGGACGCCCTGATCCATCGGGATGATCTGGCGCTCGATTATCCCTGAGAATTGATCGTTTCCCTGCCCATCTTACTTTAGCCTCTGGGAGGCCAGCGCAACTTGGGCTCTGAACGGGAGCGGTAAGCCTCATCATCGGCAACCGTCCGAGCCGGCTGCTTCCGCTCCATCCCACGTGCAAGAGGCTCTCGCCCAGCGTCCGCAGTATCCTGCTCCCATGGCGCACGGGCCCAGGCGCGCTCTGAGGCACTCGGCATTTCCGTTCGCGCGCCTCCTGATACAGACGCGCTTCCACGGCGCGGCAGTGTTTCAGGGTCCCCCTGCCCCGGACCGTCCTCATAGGACGGTAGATCAGGGCGAAGAGCCCGCGCCGGCATCAGATAATCCTCGTCCGCCTGGGTCATGAGCGGCTGCACCACACGCGTTTCTGATACGGGGTCCGTGCGCTTCTGAGCTGCTGACGCAACCTGCCCGCCCCGATCCCCCACAACATTTTCAGAACGCGTCGAAACGGCCAGACGCATGTTAAGCGCCCGCAATTCCGCCCGCAGTTCCGCAATCTGGAACTCCAGATCCTGTAAGCGGGGTTTGGTCCCAAAGACGGCGAAGGGCATGCAGAGCAGCGCCATCGCAAACAGGGCGGCGACCACGGCCAGGCACCCGAAGGCCCAGCCTGGCAGCCATGAAAAATCAGACATCATAAGGAGGCCTGGTCCAGTCTGAAGATGGCGCGTTCGGGTTTCCGGAGACCGGAATTACATGCCAAGGGCACGACGGTAGATATCAAGCAGCGTTTCCTGCTCTTCAACCTCGGCCGGCTCCTGCTTGCGCAGACGGATAATCTGCTTGATGACTTTTACGTCAAAACCGGCAGATTTGGCTTCAGAGAAAATGTCCTTGATGTCCCCGGCCAGAGCCTTGCGCTCTTCTTCCAGACGCTCAACACGCTCGATGATGGAGCGCAGACGGTCTGCAGCGATCCCGCCTGTGGCAGCGCCTTCGCTTTTGCTTTCTGCATCCATGTCCGGTTTCCTTATATCGTCTGGGCTATGTTTCGCCGACGCTGCTTAACACAGCATCCGCCGCGCGGCTTATCGTGATGAGGGCGGGACGGTCAACGGAATTATGTGCACGTTTCATGAACGCGTGAGCATGACGAAACTTTTCTCCCGATGTCGTGCAGGGCCAGTCCCTTGACAGGAAGGCTTCTGACAGGGAACTAGACGGTGCCTGAAAGGGCCTGAACCCTAACCCTTTTTTCCCGGTCTGCGGGTTCGAGAGGTCAGAGAGTCTTCCATGGAACATTTCCAGCAGGTCGAGCCCTTCGACTATGTCATCTTCGGCGCCACTGGCGATCTCACGATGCGCAAGCTGCTGCCCGCGCTCTACAACCGTCTCCGAATAGGACAGATTCCAGACGATGCCTGCATCATTGGAGCCGCCCGTACGGAACTGGACCGGGAGGCCTATGTTGCGCGGGCTCGTGAAGCGCTTGAGCGCTTTCTTCCTTCGGATATCCTGAGTCCCGGACTGGTGGAGCGCTTTCTGGCGCGTCTCGACTATGTGACGTTGGACAGCAGCCGCGAAAGCGCTCAGTGGGATGTCCTGAAGGCCCAGCTTGCCAAAACGGATCCTGACCGTGTGCGGGTCTATTATTTCGCAACCGCGCCACAGCTTTATGGCAGCATCTGCGAAAACCTGCACCGTTATGGGCTGATCACACCCAAGTCCCGTGTCGTGCTTGAAAAGCCGATCGGAACGGACATGGCCACCGCGACCGCCATCAATGATGGGGTTGGTCAGTATTTTCCGGAAAAACAGATCTACCGTATCGATCACTATCTCGGCAAAGAGACGGTCCAGAATGTTCTCGCTCTGCGTTTTGCCAATCCGCTGATGAACGCAGCGTGGTCGTCAGAGCATATTGAGAGCGTACAGATCACGGCAGCTGAAACCGTCGGTGTGGAAGGTCGTGCGGCCTATTACGATACGTCCGGCGCACTTCGGGACATGATCCAGAACCATCTGCTTCAGGTTCTGTGTCTGGTGGCCATGGAAGCTCCGGATTCTCTGGAAGCCGATGCTGTTCGCAATGCCAAGCTTGCCGTTCTGAACGCCCTGCGTCCTATCACGGAAACTTCCGCAGCGACTGAGACCGTGCGCGCCCAGTACACGGCAGGCGTCGTCGATGGCGAAAACGTTCCGGGTTATCTGGAAGAACTTGGCAAGCCGAGCTCTACCGAAACCTACGCCGCCATCCGCGCCTGGGTGGATACGCCACGCTGGAAGGATGTGCCCTTCTATATCCGCACAGCCAAACGCTCCGGCCGCAAGGTCAGCGAGATTGTCGTGACCTTCCGCCCCGCAGCAACCACAATGTTTGGGGCTACGCCCGCCAGCAACAGACTTGTTCTGCGTATTCAGCCCAATGAGGGTGTGGAACTGCGGTTGAACGTCAAGAACCCTGCCCTTGACGTATTTAACCTTCATCCTGCGGATCTCGACGCTTCCATCCGCATGGAAGGCGGCATGCCGTTCCCGGATTCCTATGAGCGTCTCCTGCTTGATGCCGTTCGAGGCGATCCGGTGCTCTTCATCCGCCGCGACGAGGTCGAGGCTGCATGGCGCTGGGCAGAACCGGTCCTTGATGCATGGAAACATGACAAGGTGCCCATGCAGACCTACAGTGCGGGTTCTTACGGCCCTGATCAGGCGACACGCCTGCTCGCCGACCATGACGATACCTGGCATGAAGCCTCGGAGTGACACCATTTGAACGATGATAAGAGCGCAACGCCCCGTCTGGGCCGCGCGCCGGGCAGAAGCTCACGCCGCCAGCCCCGCAGCTTCAAACAACTCCTGCTGCGGCGGCTTCTGATCGTTATCCCGGCTTTTCTGCTGATGTTCATTGCAGTCCGCACCGGGCTGCTGGACATGTCCTATGACAAGATCACGTTCAGCAAGCTGAGCTGGTTCGACAACACGGCTCTGGTGGAGCATCTGCGCCTGGCAGTGGTGAAGGACAACCTGACCGATCTGCCACGCAACTGTCTCGTCTTCGTGGTCAACGGCAATGCGTCTGACAACACGCCGACGATGGATGTTCTGGGACGGCACGGAAATGGTTGTCCCGGCACGACCCCTTCGGCTGATAAGTTGTTCAGCCTGAAGATCAACCGCTCCGCACGAACCGTGCAGACCGACGCGGGAACGCCTGGCGCGTTCCATGATCTGCCACTTTAAGATTTCTTGAAAGAGCGGAGCCTTCTACAAGGCTCCGCCCGTTTCCTTCGCGAAAGCCTCGCGCAGGAACGCTCCCCCTTCCCTCAGCGCCTGACGCCCATCCCGAAACAGCGCATAGCCGTTCAGGAAGCCATGGATCATGCGTGGAAAATTTTTCAGCCTGACCGCAACACCGACATCGTTGAGACAGCGGGCGTAAAGTTCCCCTTCCCCCCTGAGCGGATCAAATCCTGCCGTCACGATCATGGCGGGCGGAAGGTTTTTGAAGTTGTTGGCCAGCAGCGGAGAGAACGCGGGATCGAAAAGCTGTTCCGGGCTGCTCAGCGTCTGGCCACAATACCAGTACAGAAGCTCCGCAGTCAGCATATACCCCTCGGCATAAGCCTCCCGGGACGGCGGGACGAACGGGCCACTCAGAGCAGGATAATAGAGAAGCTGGGCGCTGAGCGGACGCATGCCCTGCGCCTGAACCCATTGTGCAAGCACAGCCGAAAGATTGCCTCCCGCACTGTCTCCCGCAACCGCGACGGGAACATCTGGCGCGATCGTTTGGAATATCCAGCTCAGCGCGGCTTTTGCATCCTCCAGCCCAGCCGGAAACCGGTGCTCCGGTGCGAGACGGTAATCCAGCGAGAGCACCATCGCTCCTGATGCCGCAGCAAGGCGGCAGCAGATCCCGTGATGGGAGATGAGGTCACAATGAACGAATCCACCCCCATGCAGAAAGAGCACAACCCCACGGGTTTTTCCACGCGGCCGATACAGACGTGCGGTGCGAGGCGCCTCTGCTCCAGGGAGAAGGATTTCACACCAGCGGCGGATACGGAGCGATGACAGGCCGACCGGAAAGCTTGGACGTCCCGTTACCCGCCGAATCTGCCGCAGGATGTCCGCGGACGGCCGGGGGGAAGGAATAGGTGGAATTTCGTCAAGGACCATCCGGCGCGGTGTGACACCCCGCCTACGTGCCTGTCGGGACAGCCAGAACAGAAAGATCCGCAATGTCAGGGTCGGGCGCATCTCGCCATTATGCCGGGAGCCACTCTAAAAGTCTGCCCTTGACCGCAAGGGCATCCCGGAGCAGTGTCTGCGCCGCCAGACGGCTGGACGATCGCTGTGTGTGCGATGAGGATCGCACACAGGGAGGAAAGTCCGGGCTCCATGGAAAAACGGTACCGGTTAATTACCGGCGGGGGCGACCCTAGGGACAGTGCCACAGAAAACAGACCGCCCGCCGGACTGTACCCCACGCGTTCATTCGCCGGGGAATATGTTGCGGGTAAGGGCGAAACGGTGCGGCAAGAGCGCACCGCATCTCCGGCAACGGCGATGGTCATGGTAAACCCTACCGGGAGCAAGACCGAATAGGAACGGCAGGTTTCCGCAAGGAAGCCGAGGGTTTTTCACCCCGTCGTTCGGGTTGGTTGCGTGAGGCCTGCAGCAATGCATGTCCCAGAGGAATGATCGTCCCGCTTTCGGGCGGACAGAACCCGGCTTACAGGCCGTCTGGCACCTCTGAAAAATCTGTTCTTCCAGTAATTGTTCCCCTCCCCAAAGAAGAACAAAAACAGAACAAATAACGGCAGGTATAGATCCGCCTCCGCGATTATCCCTGATAAACCCTAACAAACTGGAAAAATTTTCGTCACATTTCTCGTTTTGAAAATGTCGCAGTTTTCTGCGGTTTTCTGACGATATCTGTTTGACGTCCCATGAAATCCCATGATATCCCAGTAAAGACCAAGCCAAATAACCAGCAACCGCATGACCGGTTCTGACGCAGAAGGAGGCACATCATCCATGAGCATGTTCCTCGGCACGCATCAGAACCGTTTTGATGCCAAGGGGCGTGTCTCCATTCCCGCATCTTTCCGCGCAGCCCTGAAATCTCAGGCCCAGCCGGGAGATCCACTGGTCATCCTGCGCCCCTCCCATCTGCATCCCTGCATCGAGGGCTGGACGGTCGGAGCCTTCGCATCTCTTGCGACCCCGCTCGACGAATACGATCCCTTTTCGGAAGACCATGAAGATCTGGCCGCCAGCCTTTACGCAGACGCTTATCCGCTGGACAGCGACAAGGAAGGTCGCATCATCCTTCCCGAAACCCTGCGTACTCACGCAGTCCTGACGGACGAGGTTTCCTTCATGGGCCTTGGTCGAACATTCCAGATCTGGAATCCGGAAGCAGCAGCGGAGCGCCGTCAGGCTGCCCGCAGCCGTGCAAAAACGCTCGCGACCAGCCGCCGGCCAGTCAGCGCTTCTGCTGCCAGCAATACAGCAGGAACAGCAGAATGAACGCGATTACTCTGGTTCATTCCGGCCATGTTCCGGTCATGCTGAAAGAGGTGCTCGAAGCCCTCTCTCCGCGTGCTGGCGGACGGTATCTGGATGGCACGTTCGGCGGCGGCGGCTATGCCCGTGCTATCCTGAATGCAGCCGACTGCACCCTTGACGGTATTGACCGCGATCCTGCCGCCATCGAGCGCGGAAACGCCATGGCCATTCAGGCCAACGGGCGGCTAAGGATGCATCAGGGCACATTCGGCGACATGGAAGCGTTGGTCGGGGCAGAAGGTCCGTTCGATGGCATTGTTCTGGATCTGGGCGTCTCGTCCTTCCAGATCGATCAGGCCGAACGCGGCTTCTCGTTCCGCAATGACGGGCCGCTGGACATGCGCATGGGATCGGACGGCCCTTCAGCAGCCGATCTGGTCAACACCAGCAAAGAAACCGACCTTGCGGACATCCTGTATCGCTATGGTGAGGAAAAACTCTCCCGCCGCATCGCGCGCGCTATTGTGGCCGCCCGTGCTGAGGGCCCCATCACGACCACCGGCCAGCTCGCACATATTATCCGCTGCTGCGTCCCCCGCGACCGCGCCAATATCGACCCGGCCACCCGGAGCTTCCAGGGGCTGCGGATCGCCGTAAACGATGAGCTGGGTGAACTGGAGCGAGCGCTGGAAGCAGCCCCTCGCCTTCTGGCGCCCGGCGGCATTTTCGTGGTCGTAACATTCCATTCTCTGGAAGATCGTCTGGCGAAACGCGCCATGGCAGTTCTTGCAGGCCGGACGGGAAACCCTTCCCGTTACGAACCGGCGCCACTCCGTCAGGAAGCACCGGCTTTTTCCCTTCTTCATTCCCGTCCCCTCTCCGCCACGGATGAGGAATCCCGGGAAAATCCGCGCGCGCGCAGCGCCCGTCTGCGCGCACTGGTCCGTAATCCCGTCTCCAAGATGCCCGCCTCAGGAATGCCCTCATGATCCGGCCCTTCACCGTCGCCTGCGCTGTCCTCGCCGCAGGATCTGGCCTGTTTCTCTATACCAAGAAGCATGAAACCACGGTTCTGGATCAGAAGATCACGAAGATCGTGCAGGAGACGCAGCGCGTGCGCGGCCAGACCGCCATGCTTCGCACCGAATGGGCACTCCTGAACCAGCCGGATCGCCTGAATACTCTGGCAGCACGTTTTGTTCCCGCCCTGCATCCGATGGAGCCGGACCAGTTCATCCGCATGGCGTCGCTCGAAGCGCATCTTCCTGCGCCCGGCTCGAAAGCACAGCCGGCAGACCCGCGCGAAGGGCTGCATGAAGTCGTGAACCGCGCTGCCGAAGCAGCACATCTTCCCCTGCCAGCACCGCAGACAGCCGTACATGCTCCTGCTCCCGTTCAGACTGCTCCCGCCTCTCACCCGGTGGTCGTGGCCATGGCCAGTCACCCTGTTGCAGTCTCGAAGCCTGCCATCGACAAGCCGCACACCGCCCATGCTCGCAGTGCGGATACGCAACTGGCTCTGGCTACGCCACGCACGGCTACGCCTCCTGTCCACGCTCATCCGGACAGCGCGCCAGGTGTCCGCCTTGTGAGCTATCGTGAAAGCCATCCTGCTCCATTGATGGTCGCCGCCTGGCACCCACAGACCGTGCGCGTCAGCCATACTGCAGCAGTGACACGTCTGGCCGAAGAACGCCCACATACGCATCGCACACAACTTTCCGCTCTGGGAAATGCGAATGACGCATTGCCCGCGCCTGTGCCGTTGGCTAACTGAAAGCTCTTCCATCGTTAACCGCTCGTTCAGCATTTTCGGATAGCTTAGGGCGAGCCCTTCAACAGGACGCACCCCCGCACGATGCCTCAGGACGTGCCACCTTCTTCCGGTTCGCAGCGCCCCGAGCGTCCGGATGTGCCGTCAGGGCGTTTCCGGCAGAGCGTAACGCCGCGGGGATTTCGTAGGCTGAATCTTGACCAGATGCATGGGCGTCTGCTCGGCGTCGGGATGGGATTTCTCGCAATTTATGGCGCTGTTGCCCTGAAGGCGACTGTCGCCACTGTCCTGATGCCGATGGAGCCTGAAAAACGCCAGATTGCGCCTCAGGTCCCGGAAATTCCCAAAAGTGATCCTCGCGGAGAAATGTCGGGTGATTTCGTCCTGCCGACTGTCAAGCGCGCCACCATCACGGACCGTACAGGTCAGGCCCTCGCGCTCTCGCTTCCCGTGGCGCAGGTCTATGCCAATCCGATGGAACTGATCGATCCGGCTGATGCTGCCGACAAGCTCCGGAAAGTTCTGCCGCAGCTCGATCGTGACGAGACGATCCGTCGCCTGTCGCTAAAGAAACAGTTCGTCTATCTGGCCCGTGACATTTCGCCCGTTCAGGAGATCGCGATCAACAATCTGGGCATTCCCGGCATCTATTTCGAAGCTGGCGAACGCCGTCATTACCCTCTGGGGCGCACCGCTGCGCAGATCATGGGCAGTGTCGATATCGACGATCACGGCATTGCGGGGGTGGAACGGTATTTCGACAAGCGCCTGAACTCCGACAAGTCGCCGCTGCGCCTGTCACTGGACGTCCGCGTGCAGACCGTCGCACATGACGAACTTCAGGCTGCAAAAGACGAATTCTCGGCCATTGGTGCGAGCGCGATCGTCATGGATGTCCGCACGGGCGAAATCCTGGCTATGGTCAGCCTGCCCGATTACGACGCCAACGATTTCGGCCACGCCCCCAACGATGCGCGCTTCAACCGCGCCGTCACTGGCATGTACGAGCCCGGTTCAACCTTCAAGCTCCAGACCGCCGCAATGGGCCTGCAACTCGGCGTCGTCCATCTGTGGGACCGCTTTTCGACCATCCCGATCCGGGTAGGCCGCTTTACGATCCGCGACATGAAGACGGACCATTTCGCCCCATGGCTCTCCCTGCCCGGCGTTCTGGCCTTTTCGTCCAATCCGGCAGCGGCGCATATTGCGCTCGATGTGGGCGCGGCGCGGCAGCAGGACTGGCTGCGGAACATGGGCTTTTTCAACCGTGTTCCCGTCGAACTGCCCGAAGCCGGACGTCCCCTCGTTCCCGCATCACGCAACTGGGGCATTTCCACGGTTATGACGGTCGGGTTTGGACATGGTGTGGCCGAGCCGCCGCTGGCCATCGTCCGTGGCACGGCAGCAACCGTGAATGGCGGTATCCTGCTCAAACCAACCCTCGTGGCGCGCGATACCGAGGACGACAGCAAACCCGTTCCGGATGCCGATGCGGCACAGGTTCGTCCTGTCGCCTACCGACCGGGGGCAGACAGCGACGAGATCGGTGCCGAAACGCCCGTGGGCACCCGTGTCCTGTCCGAGCAGACTTCGGCACTCCTGCGCAAGCTGCTGCGGCTCGACGTGACACTGGGCAGCGGTAAATCCGCGGAGGTACCAGGCTACTATGTTGGCGGCAAAACCGGCACGGCGGAAAAAATTGGCGCGCATGGCGGCTACCTGAAACACGTCAACGTCTCAGCGTTCACCAGCGTGTTCCCGATGAACAACCCGCACTACGCGGTTTACGTGATGCTCGACAGTCCGCAAGGCACAGCCGCCACGCATGGCTGGACGACAGCGGCCTGGAACGCAGCGCCCACCGTCAAGAAGATCATCTCGCGCGTCGGCCCGATCCTGAACCAGTTCCCGGATCTGGCAAACAAGGACGCCATCGACGCTTCTCTGGCCATTCCAATGAACCCAGCCGTTCCCGCCGGATACCGTGCCCTTGGTCCCGGGAATGATCCGGGCGATCCCCGCAATCAGCCACACGCCCCAAAGACCCCGCCCTCCAAGACACAGCACTGAAACGTCTCATGCGCCTTTCCCAGCTTTTCGCCCTTTGCGGCACGTCGCAGTCCCTGACAGACGATCCCGACATCCTTGCCGTAACGGCTGACAGCCGTAGAGTTGGGCCGGGAACGCTGTTCTTTGCCCTGCGCGGAGTGAAGCAGGACGGAAGTGCCTTCATTACGCAGGCAATCTCGCAGGGGGCCGCTGCCGTGATCGTGGATCATGATATTGCGCGCCCGACTGCAACGCTCCCCGTAATCATGCGCCCCGACGCCAAGAAGCTGCTTGCCCGCATGGCGTTTATCCTTGCAGGCCCGCAGCCCTCCTGCATTGCGGCAATCACTGGAACGAACGGTAAGAGCAGCACGGCCGATTTCCTGCGCCAGCTCTGGATCCTTCAGGGAAAACGGGCAGCAAGCCTTGGGACGCTGGGCCTCATTTCAGACACGGACGTTCCGGCCCCACCGAGTTTGACAACGCCGGATCCCGTATCGCTATCCCAAACTCTCGCCGCACTGGCTTACAGCGGGGTCGAGCATGTCGCGCTCGAAGCTTCATCGCACGGACTTGAGCAGCATCGGCTGGACGGTATTACGCTGACGGCGGCAGGTTTCTCCAATCTGACGCGCGACCATCTCGATTATCATCTGACACTGGAAGCCTACCGGACGGCAAAGCTGCGCCTGTTTGAGGACGTTCTGCCTGCTGGCGGCATCGCGGTCGTCAACGCGGACATGGACAACGAGACTTTCACTGCCCTTCAGGATATTGCAGCCCGGCGCAGCCTGAAACTTCGCAGTGTCGGACGCAACGGAACCACACTCCGACTGATCGAAGCGCGTCCCACGCCATCCGGTCAAATCCTGCGTCTGGCTCTGCACGGCGAGGAGCTGCCTGAAATCTCCCTCTCTCTGCCTGGGCGTTTTCAGGCCGACAATGTGATGCTGGCAGCCGCCATGTGCTGGAACGACGACGCCGAAGCCCGACATGTTGTCGAACTTCTGCCGCGTCTGACCGGCGTCCACGGCCGGTGCGAACGCGCCGTCGCATTGCCCAACGGCGCCGCAGCCTATGTCGATTATGCCCACACCCCCGATGCGCTCGACTGCGTCCTGTCCAGCCTGCGCCCACATACGGCAGGACGTCTGGTCGTGGTTTTCGGCGCAGGCGGTGACCGTGACCGCGGCAAACGCCCACTCATGGGGGAAGTCGCTGCCCGAATGGCAGATCTGGCCATCGTGACGGACGACAATCCGCGCACCGAAGACCCAGCATCCATCCGTTCTGAAATCCTGACGGCATGCCCCGACGCGCTCGAAATCGCAGACCGTCGCCGCGCCATCGCAGCAGGGCTTGAAGCCCTGAAGCCCGGCGACATCCTTGTCGTCGCTGGAAAAGGGCATGAGCAGGGTCAGATCGTCGGCACGGACGTCCTGCCCTTCGACGACCGTCTCGTCATCCGTGAACGGGCAGGTGCGGCATGAACGCTCTGTGGAACAGCGCGGACCTTCGGGCTGCAACCGGCGGAACGCTGAACGTAGATGTTCAGGTCACGGGCATTTCGATCGATACCCGAACTTTGGCACCGGGCGACCTGTTCATTGCCCTGCATGGCGAAACGAGCGACGGCCATGCCCATGTCCAGCAAGCTCTGGACAAAGGCGCCGCCTGCGCGCTTGTGCATGACACGACAGGTCTGGACGATCCGCGCCTTCTGATCGTCTCGGACACCATGACCGCCCTTGTCGATCTGGGCCGCTATGCGCGCTCGCGCTTTCGCGGAAAAGTCGTCGCCATCACCGGAAGTGTCGGCAAAACGACGACCAAGGACATGCTGAACGTCGCGCTGTCCGCCATCGGCCCGACACATGCCGCCGTGGCGTCCTACAACAATCACTGGGGCGTTCCCCTGACGCTGGCACGCCTGCCGCAGGACGCGCGGTTCTGCATCAGTGAAGTCGGCATGAACCATGTGGGCGAGATCGCGCCTCTGGCCGCTCAGGTCCGACCCGTTGTTGCGATCATCACCACGATCGGCACGGCGCATCTCGGCCATATGGGCAGCATCGAGGCAATTGCGCGGGAAAAATCCGCCTTGTTCGGCGCGCTGTCAGACAAGGGCACCGCCATCGTTCCCGATGACGCGCTCGGGCAGACCTATTTCACAAAGGCTCTCCCCGAAAGCTGCGTTCTTTGGCGTTCAGGCTTCTCAGAAGCCGCAGAGCTCCGGATCGAAAATCTGCACTGTTCAGCAGACGGCAGTCATTTTTCGCTGCACATGGCATGCGGCACCCAGAACGTGACACTGACGGCTCCGGGCGAGCATCTGGCCCGCAACGCGGCTCTTGCGCTCGGCGCGGTTGCAGCCCTTGGCGAAGACGTCGCCGTTGCCGCCAACGCATTACGGAACTTTGTACCGGCTGCCGGACGTGGGCAGATCCGTACGATCCTGAACAACGTGCGGCTGCTCGATGAGAGTTACAACGCCTCCACACCCAGCGTCCGCGCAGCTCTGGCAACCCTCGCACTCCTCCCAGCCCAGCGTCACATCGCGGCCCTCGGGGACATCCGCGAACTCGGCACGTTCGCCGACGCCGAACACCGCTCTCTGGCCGATGCCGTGCAGTCTGCCAAAGCTGTTGCCTTCTGCTGCGGGCCTCATATGCGCGCGCTCTACGACGCGCTTCCGTCCGAGCTTCAGGGCGGATACGCCGCTGATGCCGCGTCTCTGGCGCCCCTGCTCCTCAACGCCCTTCGTCCCGGTGATCTTCTGCTCGTGAAAGGCAGCTTCGGCAGCCGGATGCGTGACGTGATCTCAGTCCTCGATAACGCTTCCAGCCCGGTTTCTTCCTGATGCTTTTCAATCTCATCGCCGCTCACGACACGTCCCATGGCGGGTTTTTCAACCTGTTCCATTACCTGACGTTCCGCTCGGGCTGCGCTTGCCTCACCGCGCTGGTCATCTCGCTGGCACTGGGCAATCCGTTCATCGCGCAGCTCAAGCGGATCCAGCGAGAAGGCCAGCCGATCCGCACGGTCGGGCCCGAGCGGCATATTCTGGAAAAGGCCGGAACGCCCACGATGGGCGGCATGCTGATCCTGATCGCCCTGTTTTCGGCGACCCTGCTCTGGGCCGATCTGACGAATGGCTTTGTCTGGGCCGTCATGCTGACAACGGCGGCTTTCGGGGCAGTCGGGTTTGCTGACGATTACCTGAAGCTGTCCAAGCGCAACACGACCGGCGTTTCCAAGCGCACCCGATTGGGCTGCGAATTTCTGGCATCACTGGTTGCCGGAATCTGGCTGCAATATCTGACGCCGCCGGAACTGCGCAACATGCTCGCCTTTCCGTTCGTGAAGGATGTGCTGCTTCCGTTGGGCTACGCTTTTCCGATCTTTGCAATGATCACCATCACCGGCTTCGGAAACGCCGTGAACTTCACGGATGGTCTGGATGGTCTGGCCATCGTCCCGGTCGTAATCGCAGCACTGGTCTTCGCCCTGATTTCGTATCTGGTCGGCAATCACGTCTTCGCCGACTACCTGCAACTCCACCCGGTTCCGGGCACCGGCGAACTCGCGGTTTTCTGCGCGGCTCTGATTGGCGCGGGCCTCGGCTTCCTGTGGTTCAATGCCCCACCGGCTGCCGTCTTCATGGGCGACACCGGTTCCCTGTCCCTGGGGGGCGCTCTCGGAGCCGTAGCCGTCGCCACCAAGCATGAACTCGTCCTGTGCATCGTGGGCGGCGTCTTCGTGGCTGAAACCCTTTCCGTCGTCATTCAGATCTTCTGGTTCAAGCGGACAGGACGGCGCGTATTCCTCATGGCGCCCCTGCATCACCATTTTGAGAAAAAGGGCTGGCAGGAGCCGAAAATCGTGATCCGCTTCTGGATCGTCTCCATCGTGCTGGGCCTGTGCGGTCTGGCAACACTGAAACTGCGATGAGCAGCTTTCCGTCCGACCTTCTTGCGGGCGAGCGTTACGCCGTCTGCGGTCTGGGGCGTAATGGCGCAGCTGTCGTGCAGGCACTACTCGCAATGGGTGCGGACGTTCAGGCCTGGGATGATCGCAATGCCGATCTTCCTGCGCAGCCAAATCTGACGGTCGCTCCCCTGACCGACCTGTCTGGCATGACGGCCCTCATCCTGTCTCCGGGCATTCCGCATCTGCTGCCCAAAGCCCATCCCGTCGCGGATCTCGCAAGAGCGCAGGGGATCCAGATCCTGTCCGATGCCGAGATCCTGTATCGCGCCGTTCGGAAGTCTGGCTCAAAGGCCGCGTTCGTCGCCGTCACCGGAACAAACGGAAAATCGACCACGACGGCCTTGATCGCCCATCTTGTCACAACGGCCGGGCGGCCCTGCGCGGCGGGTGGCAATCTTGGAACGGCATCGCTCGCATTGCCCCTGCTGGCCGACGACGGCGTGTATGTCATCGAAATGTCGTCCTACATGCTGGAACGCCTCGACCAGTTCCATGCAAACGCGGCATGTCTGCTGAACCTGACCCCCGATCATCTGGACCGGCACGGTGATATGGCGGGTTATGCGGCGGCCAAAGCCCATGTTTTTGATAATATGGGTCCGGACGATCTGGCCGTGATCGGCATGGATGATGATTGGTGCCAATCCATCGCGTCACAGGTTACATCGCGTGGCGTGCAGGTCGTTGAACTGGATGCCGACACCCTGCCGCCCTATGACGGCCCTGCCCTTCCCGGACGTCACAATGCCCAGAATGTCGGCGCGGCTTTGGCCATTGCGCGCCATCTCGGCCTTGATGAAATGGCAATCCGGATCGGCCTCAAATCCTTTCCCGGGCTTGAGCATCGCCTGCAGAAAGTCGCGGAACGCGACGGAATTTCTTTCATCAATGACAGCAAGGCCACGAACGCCGAGGCCGTCTCAAAAGCTCTCGCCGCTTATGACAAGGTCATGTGGATTGCGGGCGGCGTTTCAAAAACTGGTGGCATCGAGAGTCTCGCGCCCTTTTTCAATCGCATTGCACAGGCTTTTCTGATCGGACAGGACGCGGATATTCTGGCAGCCACGCTGGAAACGCATCGCGTACCCTTCCAGCAGTGTGAAACGCTGGAAAAAGCTGTCCCCGCCGCGTTTGAAGCGGCTATCGAACAGAACATCCCCATCGTTCTGCTGTCACCGGCCTGTGCAAGTTTCGATCAATTTCGCAGTTTCGAGGATCGAGGTTCACACTTCCTTCAGATTTGCGATAATATCGTAAAATCAGGCCATTCGGGCACCACACGCACGCAGAAGCAGGAGAATTGACACCATGTCGGGACTTTCCCGTGTCGATACTTCTGCTGTTGCCCGCTGGTGGCGAAACCTGGACCGGGTAACGCTGGCCTGTGTCGGCCTGCTGATCGGTCTGGGCTATGTGCTGATGCTTGCAGCCAGTCCTGCAGTGGCTTCGCGTATTGGCGCCTCGCGCAACATGTTCATTCTCAAGCAGGTAATCTTTCTGGCACTGGCGGGAGCCATCGTGCTCGGAACCTCCTACCTGTCCCGGCAAGCTATCAAGAAGCTGGCGATCATCGGTGGCATTATAGCTCTTGGGGCTACGGCCATGACGCTGGTGCATGGCATGGAAATCAAGGGCGCGCGCCGCTGGATTGCGTTGCCCATGATGTCGGTCCAGCCCTCCGAGTTTCTCAAGCCGTGCTTTGCAGTTATGACCGGATGGCTGCTGTCCGCACGCCGTTCCGTCGTAATGTGGGGTAATATTGCCTTCCCCGGGATGCTGGTAGCCTTCGCATGCTTCGGGTTCATTTTGGTCCTGCTGAAATCACAGCCTGACATTGGAATGCTGTCCGTCATCACGATGGTCTTCATGACACAGTTGTTTGTGGATGGCCTCAAACTCTACTGGGTCGGCTTGTGCGTCGCTGGAATGGCGGGAGCGTTTGCTGTCGCCTACATCGTCTTCCCGCACGTCCAGTCCCGTGTGCAGCGCTTCCTGCACCCGGATGTCGGTGACCACTACCAGATCGACACCGCTCTACGGGCGTTCGGCAATGGCGGCCTGCTGGGACGCGGGCCCGGCGAAGGCCGCGTGAAAGATCTGCTGCCCGATGCCCATGCTGACTTCGTTTTCGCGGTTGCCGGCGAAGAATACGGCCTAATCCTGTGCATCGGAATTATCATGCTTTTCGGGATCATTGTCCTGCGCACCCTGCTCAAGCTGATGCACGAGGAAGACCCGTTCGTCATCGTGTCTGCTGCCGGATTGGTGACCGGTTTCGGTCTTCAGGCCTTCGTCAACATGGGTTCGACATTGCATCTGATCCCGACAAAGGGCATGACCCTCCCCTTCATTTCCTATGGCGGCAGTTCGGCAATGTCGGTGGCCCTGACCATGGGTATGGTTCTGGCCCTGACACGTCATCATGTCGGTCAGAGCCGGATTGGTCAGAGAACCTCTGCGCCTTATGGCCAAGGACCACTGTTTGAGAGGAACGCACCGTGAGCCGCCCCATCGTTATCGCCGCCGGTGGCACGGGCGGACATTTCTTCCCGGCCGAAGCCGTCGCAACCGTACTCGCGGAACGGGGACACGACCTTGTCCTGATGACGGACGCCCGACACGGACGCCGCGAAACTGGCCTGTTCAAAGACCGTCCGCAATATGTGCTGGACGGAGCTGGCGTGGCTGGCAAAGGCGTTGGCGGGAAAGTCCGTGGCATACTCGCCCTGCTGCGCGGCATGATGAACGCACGTCGCGTCCTCGGCTCTCTGGACGCGGCGGCTGTCGTGGGTTTCGGCGGCTATCCGTCCATCCCGCCTTTGACCGCATCGCGCCTTCTTCCTTCCGCAAAACGTCCGGAGATGGTCATTCATGAAGGCAATGCCGTACTCGGGCAGGCCAATGCCTTTCTGTCCCGCTTTGCACCGCTAATCGCCACATCCTACGCGAACGTTGCCCGGCTCCCGAAGAACGCACAGAAGACGCTGACCGGTATGCCCGTCCGTGCGGGCATCGAGGCGCTGTTCGGGAACGTCTATGCTCCTCTCGAAGGCAGGATAAACCTTCTCGTCTGGGGTGGTTCGCTGGGTGCACGTGTATTCTCCGAGATCGTGCCACAGGCGCTGGCCGCCCTGCCCGAAGAATTCCGCACCCGCCTGAAAGTCACCCAGCAGATCAAAGCCGAGGATCTGGATCGCGTCCGCGCAATTTACGAAAATGCCTGCATCGAAGTCGAGGCTGCACCGTTTTTCACGGATGTTCCGGCCTGCCTGAAAGATGCCCATCTCGTGATCGGGCGTGCGGGCGGCTCATCAGTCGCAGAACTGGCCATGGTCGGGCTGCCATCCATTCTGGTGCCACTCCCCATCGCCGCGTCCGATGAACAGGGTGCGAATGGTCAGGCACTCGTGGACGCAGGTGCAGCCTGGATGATCCGCCAGCCCGATTTTACGTCCGCAGCCCTGACGGCTCTGCTGACAGACCTGTTTTCCCATCCCGAAAAGCTCGAAAATGCAGCAAAAGCCGCTCATCTGTGTGCGCGCCCTCATGCTGCCGCAAAAGTCGCTGATCTGATTGAATCCGCCCTGCGGTCCTGATCCCTGTTTTTTTCGTTCTTGCCCAAGAGTACCTGCCCCATGCGCGCCCTGCCCCTGAACATCGGAACCATTCACTTCGTCGGCATCGGCGGCATCGGCATGTCCGGTATCGCCGAGGTCCTGCACATGCTGGGCTATAAGGTGCAGGGCTCCGATATTGCCGAGGGCGCCAATGTGCAGCGCCTGCGCCAGTCCGGGATTGTCGTGCATATTGGCCATGACGCCACCAATCTGGGCGATGCGCAGGTCGTCGTAACCTCGACGGCCGTGAAAAAGGACAATCCGGAAGTCGTAGCTGCCCGCGCCAAGCTCATTCCCGTCGTGCGGCGCGCGGAAATGCTGGCCGAACTGATGCGCCTGCGCTGGTCCGTCGCGATCGGCGGAACGCATGGCAAAACGACCACGACGAGCCTTGTGGCCTGCGTGCTCGAACATGCGCGTCTGGACCCGACCGTCATCAATGGCGGCATAATCGAGGCTTACGGCACCAACACGCGTATGGGCTCGGGCGACTGGATGGTCGTCGAGGCCGATGAAAGCGACGGATCCTTCCTGCGCCTGCCAGCCGTGATTGCGGTGGTAACCAACATGGATCCGGAACATCTGGATCACTGGGGCACGGAAGAGGCCATGCAGGCCGGCTATGACCAGTTCGTCTCGAACATCCCGTTCTACGGCTTTGCCGTTCTCTGCGTGGATCACCCGCAGGTGCAGCAGATGATCCCTCGCCTGTCGGATCATCGCGTCATCACCTATGGCTTCAGCCCGCAGGCTGATGTGCGCGCCGAAAAGGTTGTCATGGACAAGCGCGGCGCCACATTCGAGGTCGTCGTCACCAACCGCCAGCGCAACCGCTCGCGCCGCGCCGGGCCGTTCCGCCTGCCGATGCTTGGACACCACAACGTCCTGAACTCGCTCGCGGCCATCGCCGTCGCGCTTGAAATGGAAATCAGTGATTCCGTGATCGCGTCCGCCCTGACGACCTTCAAGGGCGTCAAGCGCCGCTTTACGCGCACGGGCGAATATAACGGCATCTCCATTATCGACGATTACGGCCATCACCCGGTCGAAATCGCCGCCGTGCTCAAGGCTGCCCGTCAGGCCGGTGCGCGCAACGTCATCGCCGTCATGCAGCCGCACCGCTATTCCCGCCTGAAGGTCCTGTTCAACGAGTTCTGCACCTGCATGAACGACGCGGACACAGTCATCGTGGCGGATGTCTATGCCGCGGGCGAAGCACCGATCGACGGTGCGGGCCGCGATGCGCTTGTCGAAGGTCTGCGTGACCGCGGCCACCGCTCCGTCGTGCCGCTCCCCGATCCGGCCCATCTGGCGGAAATGATCAACGCCATCGCCAAGCCTGGCGATTACGTCGTCTGCCTCGGCGCCGGCACCATCACCCAGTGGGCGCAGGCCCTTCCCGCACAGCTCGAAGCCCTGAACCGCCAGCCCGCAACCGAAGGCGCGGTATGACGGTCAACAGCGACTTTCCCGTCACGGGCCTGCGCGGTCGGCTGACCCCGAACGCCCCGCTGGGCCCCCGCGCATGGTTCCGCGTGGGCGGCCCGGCGGACTGGCTGTTCGTCCCCGAAGACCGGGACGATCTGACCCTTTTCCTGCGCGGAAAGCCGGCGACCATGCCGGTTACGATTCTGGGTGCATGCTCGAACGTCATCATCCGCGACGGTGGCATTGCCGGTACGGTCATCCGTCTGGCGCGCGGCTTTGCGGATATTGACGTGCAGGGCGACAGCCTGATCGTGGGTGCAGCCGCTCTCGACATTACGGTAGCTGAATACGCCGCAGCCGCAGGATTGGCGGGGCTGGAGTTTCTGGCTGGCATTCCGGGCTCGATCGGCGGCGCCGTCCGCATGAATGCGGGCGCCTATGGATCGGATATCAATGCCGTTCTCGAATGGGCAGACATCCTGACGGCCGAAGGCGAACTCCTTCGCCTGTCACATGACGACCTCGGCTTTGCCTATCGTCATTCAGAGCTTCCCGAAGGCAGCGTGGTCATCCGCGCCAGCCTCCGCGGCACACCGGACAACGCAGACGCTATCCGCAGCCGCATTGCAGACATCCGGGCTTCGCGCGAGGCCTCACAGCCTGTTCGGGCGCGCACCGGTGGCTCCACATTCCGTAATCCAGCAGGCCACAAGGCCTGGCAACTCATTGACGATGCCGGGTGCCGTGGTCTTCAGATCGGGGACGCGCAGGTCAGCGAGAAGCACTGTAACTTCCTGCTCAATCTGGGACAGGCCAGCAGCGCGGATCTGGAAACGCTGGGTGAAGCCGTGCGCGAAAAAGTGCTGGCACAGAGCGGCGTGGACCTGCATTGGGAAATCAAAAGGATCGGACGTCAGTCCGAAGGAGAACAGACGGTATGAAGGTCGCAGTCCTGTTGGGGGGAACATCCAGTGAGCGGCCTGTCAGTCTCGTCAGTGGCGAGGCCGCGATCGAAGCGCTGCGCGAAAAGGGACATGACGTCACCCCGATTGACGTCGGACCGGACATCGCAACGACCATCGCCCAACTGAAAACTGCCGCTCCGGACGTAGTTTTCAATGCCCTCCACGGCCCGCGTGGTGAAGATGGCGCCATTCAGGGCGTTCTGGAATGGCTCGGTCTGCCCTACACCCATTCCGGCATCCGTGCTTCGGCTGTAGCAATGGACAAGGGCGCCACCCGCATTCTTCTGGCCGCAGCCGGCCTGCCGGTGGCGCAGGGCCGTGTGGTGACGGTCGAGGAACTGGCCGAAGCCGATCCGCTTCCCGCACCTTACGTCATCAAGCCCGTGGCCGAAGGTTCGTCCGTCGGGGTCGAAATCGTGCGGACAGGCGATAACCGCCGTGCGGAAATCGCACAGACCTGGCGCTTCGGAAAAGAAGCGCTGGTCGAGAGCTTCATCCCGGGCCGGGAACTGACCGCCAGCGTCATGGGAGACCGGGCGCTCGCAGTCACAGACATCCTGCCCAGCGAAACGGCTGCGTTCTACGACTTCGAAGCCAAGTACAAGGCGGGCGGCTCGCGTCACGTGGTTCCTGCGGAACTTCCGCAGGCCGTGACAGAGCACGCACTCGATTACGCCCTGCGCGCCCATCAAACGCTGGGCTGTCAGGGCGCGAGCCGTACGGATTTTCGCTACGACGAGGACACCGACACGCTGGTCATCCTTGAGGTCAACACACAGCCCGGCATGACACCAACATCGCTTCTTCCAGAGCAGGCCGCCTATTGCGGAATTTCCTATCCGGACCTGTGTGACTGGATGGTCCAGGAGGCACTGACGCGCTGATGCGGGAGGATCCGTCCTTTCAGAGAGACGATTTTGTCCGGGACCGGTATTCCGGGGCCTTCCCGCCTCAGGAAGACCGTCCATCACGGGCAAAGCTGTTCTGGCGCCGGCAACGGCGGCTGGTCTGGCCTGCGATCGTGTTTCTGGTTGTGATGGGAATTGCCGGTGCTGGCGTCCGCCTGTTGTATGATGCTGCGTCTGAAGAGCGCTTCGCCCCGCTTCGGGCGCGTCTGGTAGAGATGGAACCGCTACCCATCCGCCACATCGTTATCAACGGCCGTGGTATGACGAGTGAAGCCTCGATTGATGAGGCTCTGGGAACAACCATCGGGCATCCGATTTTCGGATTTTCCGTTGAGCGCGCGCGTCAACGGCTTGATGAGCTTCCCTTCATCGATCATGCAACAGTCGAACGGCACATGCCCGATACGGTCATCATTACGCTCGTGGAGCGCACCCCGATCGCCGTCTGGCAGGATCGGGGGCACTTCATGCTGATCAACCGTGCCGGTGAAGAAGTGTCTGATCAGGGTCTGACGGGCAAAAATGCACAAGCATTTCTCCAGCTTCCCCTTGTGGTGGGCGAAGGTGCGAATACAGCCGCCGCAACAGTGATCGATGCCCTGAACCACGAACCGCTGGTCAAAAGCCAGGTGGCAGCTCTGATCCGGGTAGGAAACCGCCGCTGGAACGCAACTCTCAAGGACGGCACCACTGTTTTGTTGCCTGAGGGCGAAGAAGCCGCAGCCTTTACGCGCCTTGCGCGTTACCAACAGAGCATGCGCCTTCTGGAACGTCCGGTGCAGTCTATTGATCTGCGCCTTCCGGACAGAATGGTCGTCCACCAGCCGCCACAGGCCGCTCCCCCGACAGAAGGGACGAAAACCGATCCGTCCTCATCTCCACCACCAGCAGACAGCACGAAGCAGCCATGAATGACCTTACCTCCATGTCAGATCTTCCGGCATTCCGTCGCCGGGGCGGTCTGAGGGGCCGGTCCCTCATCCCCGTTGGCGGCGAACGTGATGCGAGCGTCAATCGGGTTCCGCGTGATATCCTGCCCCTCCCGCCAGAGGAAACGCATCGCAGTATCGCATGGCGTCCGGGCATTTTCGGTGCGCTGGATATCGGCACGACGAAAATGACATGCCTGATCGGCAAGGGTGAGGCCGACGGGTCCATTCAGGTTCTGGGCCACGGATGGCGCCGTTCTCACGGTATCCGTTCAGGATCGATCGTCGATATCCGCGAAGCCGAAGCCGCCATCCGGGCCACGGTCGGACAGGCCGAGGAAGCCGCTGAGCGACGCATGGACTCACTGGTCGTCAACCTGTCCTGCGGCAGGCCGCTGAGCCGTCTGGTTGATGCACAAATTCCAATCGGTGGCCGTGAAGTGACCGCAGGAGACGTCCAGCGTCTCATTGCGGAAGGACAGGCCCGTGCCTGGATGGAAGGCCGTGAGGTCATCCACACCCTCCCCATCGGATATGTCGTGGATTCCATTCCCGGAATTGCAGATCCCATCGGCCATCAGTGCGAAGAACTGGCCACCCGGATGCACGTCGTGGACATGAATTCTAGCGCACTGCGCACTCTGGATGCCGTGCTGCAACATGCGGAACTCAAGCTGGACGGGCTGGTTGCAAGTCCCTTTGCCTCGGGCGTTTCAGTGCTGGCAGCCGAAGAGCGGGAGCTTGGCGTGACCGTCGTGGAAATGGGCGGCGGCACCACGTCTCTTGCCGTATTCTGCGAGGGCAAACTGCTCCACACAGCCCAGATCCGCGTCGGCGGCCTACACGTGACCCGCGACATCGCAGGCGTCCTGTCGACATCGCTGGAAACGGCCGAGCGTCTCAAGACGATGTATGGCGCAGCCCAGATGGGCTCCGATGACCAGAGGGAAATCCTGTCGGTTCCCCTGATCGGCGAGAACAGCGACCGGCTGGTGCGCCTTCAGCGCTCCAAGGTCATTTCCGTCATCCAGCCGCGCATCGAGGAAACGCTGGAACTCGTCCGGCAGTCACTCGACAATGCGGGGCTGGGCCGACTGGCCAACGGCCGTGTCGTTCTCACGGGTGGCGCTTCCCTTCTTGAAGGGATCGTCCCCGTTGCAACCCGCATCCTCGGGCGCCCCGTGCGGATGGGAAAACCCCAGAATATCTATGGCCTGCCAGAGACGGCCGCGGCTTCGGCAGGCTTTTCAACCGCTGCGGGGCTTCTGGCCTGGGCAGCGGGTGCGGATCGGGACTTCGGAGATATTTCCGCGCCCGAACCAAGACCTCGCGGACTTGTTAAACGTCTCGTAGGCTTCATACGCAATAATGTATAAGCTACTACAGATCGTAACGCCCTCACCTGTCGCTTTCATGAAGTTCCGGACCAGATCATGACGCTGAACCTTACTCCTACTCCCAATTCCCACGTTGAACTGGCGCCACGGATTACCGTGATCGGCGTTGGCGGCGGCGGTACGAACGCTGTCGACAACATGATCGCGTCTGAACTCAAGGGGGTCGAATTCGTCGTTGCCAATACCGACGCCCAGCAGCTTGCCCACTCGAAAGCTGAACGCCGCGTCCAGCTTGGCCCGCATCTGACACGCGGTCTGGGTGCAGGCGCCAAACCTGAAATCGGTCGGGAAGCAGCAGAAGAGGCCGCTCAGGAAATTGACAGGCAGCTTGAAGGTGCGAATCTTGTCTTCATCACGGCTGGCATGGGTGGCGGCACGGGCACAGGTGCGGCTCCGGTCATTGCCCGCATGGCCCGTGAACGCGGTGTCCTGACAGTTGGCGTTGTCTCCAAGCCCTTCAATTTTGAAGGTCGCCGCCGCACAACTGCAGCTGAAGTCGGCATCGCCGAACTCCAGAAACATGTCGATACGCTGATCGTTATCCCGAACCAGAACCTGTTCAATTCTGCGACACAGAACACGACGTTCCGTGAAGCATTCCGGATGGCCGACAACGTCCTGAACATGGGTGTGCGCGGCATTACGGACCTCATGGTTTCTCCAGGGCTCATCAATCTCGATTTCGCGGACGTCAAGGCCGTAATGGAAGAGATGGGCAAGGCCATGATGGGTACAGGCGAAGCATCCAGCGAAGAAGATGCGGAAGACCGTGCAGTCCTCGCAGCCGAGCGTGCAATTTCCAACCCGCTGCTGGAAGACGCGTCCATGGCTGGCGCGCGCGGCCTTCTCATCAACATCACTGGTGGCGAAGATCTCACCCTGTATGAAGTCAATGCCGCCGCAGATCGCATCCGCGAAGAAGTTGCCGACGACGCCAACATCATCTTTGGTGCGCTGATCGATGAGAAGCTGAATGGCCGCGTTCGTGTGTCTGTCGTCGCAACTGGCATCGACACCCAGCCCCGTCAGGATCCATCGGCTCCGGGTGAAAGCCGCCAGGGAACAGCGCCACAGACGAACTCTGCTCCCCAATCCCCTCCGCGCGACAATGCAGCACCGCGTGCAACTGCGCCGTCTTTCCAGCCGGGTTCCACCTATGCTGGCGGACCGCCGCGTCCGAATTTCACGCTCGATCCCCAGCAACCCGCACAGAATACGGCTCCCCAGCCTCTGCAGGAAGCTCCCGCTCCCCAACCTTCCAACGCAGAGCAGCAGTCGATGCGTCAGGAAAATACACACGAGCCTTCCCCCCGGGCTGGTCTGTTTTCTGATCCGTCCCGTCATGCGCCTCCGCCACAGGCCGAAGCACCTCGCAGTCTGTTTGGGATGGTCACAGGGGCCTTCCGCAGCCGCCCTGCACAGCCGCAGCAGGCACAGCAGCCCACACAGCGTACGGAACCCAACACGACGCGCGACCCCTATCAGCCCCAGGCACCGCAGCATCAGGAACAGTCTTCCAGCGGTGGTGACGATTCCAATCTGGATATTCCCACCTATCTGCGTCGCTGAACGATTACCCCCTCATTGACTTGGTGAGGGGGTAATATCCGGCAACAATCGTTGACTGGAACTGGGACCCGGTATCTGTTTTCTAGTCTCCGGAAGTAGATTTTTCGGAGGCTTTATGCAGGTTACGCCCACGCATGGTGGCAACACGACGAAAAGTGTTGATGCAAAGCGGCCGGAAACGGTTTCAGGTATTGACGGGACGCCTTCCCGCCTGGAACGCAACGGCTCAAAAAATCTGCAGACAACTCTCGCCAACCCCATTCACTGTCAGGGAATTGCCCTGCACAGCGGCGTAACCGTCGATCTGATTCTTTCTCCTGCGACCGCCAATACCGGTGTCAGGTTCCAGCGCTCGGACGTGGAAGGCTCTCCGTCTTTCCCGGCCCGCTACGACCATATTATAGATACCCGTCTTTCGACCGTTGCGGCATCCGATTCAGACCCGTCCCTTCGTGTTGCGACAATCGAACACCTGATGGCAGCTTTGAATGCCTGCGAAATCGACAACATCCTGATTTCCGTCAGCGGTCCTGAACTCCCGGTTCTCGATGGTGCTTCAGACGCCTTTGTGTTCCTGATCCGCTGTGCTGGCCGCCAGATCCTGGATACGCCTCGGCAGGTCATTGAAATCCTGCGCAATGTCCGGGTTGAAGGGGAGAATGGCGCGTTCGCTGAGCTCCGTCCCGCCCAGCGAGGATTGTCTCTTGCCATCTCACTGAGTTTTCCAGCGCAGGCTATCGGTAACCAGCGTTATGCCATGCAGCTGGACGAGCAGCGATTCATGGAGGAAGTTGCTTTTTGCCGAACCTTCGTGAACCGTCAGGACATCGAGTATCTTCAGAGTATAGGGCTCGCCCGGGGCGGTTCTCTGGACAACGCAGTTGTCGTTGATGGAGAAAACATTCTCAATCCCGCAGGCCTGAAAATCGAGCGTGAGTTTGCCCGTCATAAACTCCTAGACGCCATCGGCGATCTATATTGTGCCGGCCATCGGATGCAGGCCGGATTTATTGGCCACAAGTCCGGACACACGCTGAATAACAAACTTCTGCGTAAGGTTTTTTCAGATTCTGCCAACTGGTGCTTCGTTCCTTTAGCCCCCTCCCGTTCCGTTACAAAGACCCTGCGCGCCCGCGTTGCCGCCTGAGACACATGGCAGGTCTTTCGTCAGCGCATTCCCGTGATATAAGACGGGCTTCCACGGGAAGAGCAGGTATGACAAGCAGCACTCAGCGTCATTTTGAAGCATCGGTCACGAATGGTGGTTTCATTCTGAGAGCTGCGGCTGTCAGCGGGCTTCTGCTGCTGTCCGGCTGCTCCCTGTTTTCGCATCAGCACGAAAAACCCGCGATTCCGAAAACCGCTGACGCTGAGACCCTGTATAATTACGGGATCGACGCCCTGCACACGGGCCATTACGAACTGGCTGGCGGTGAATTCGAGCTGCTGCAGCAGAACTATCCCTATTCCGGCTTCACAGGTAATGCGGAGCTGATGGAGGGGTATTCCTACTACCTTCAAGGCGAATACGCGCTTTCGGTTCAGCAGCTCGAACGCTATCTCCAGCTGCACCCAACAAGCCCCGACGCGGCCTATGCCTTCTATCTACGTGCACTTTGCTATTACGAGCAGATTGCTAACGTCGAACGCGACCAGCAGGGCACAGTTGAAGCACTGGACGCGCTGGAAGAAGTCATCACCCGCTTCCCGCAAACGTCCTATGCCCGCGATGCCCAGTTGAAGATCGATCTGTGCCGCGACCATCTGGCCGGCAAAGAAATGCTGGTCGGCCGCTGGTATCAGCAGCAACGCAATTACGAAGCTGCCATGACACGCTACCAGCGCGTCGTGCAGGATTACCAGACGACCAACCATGTCGCCGAAGCCCTCGAGCGTCTTGTTGAAGTTTATCTGGCCCTTGGTCTGAAAGATCAGGCACACCAGACGGCCGCCGTCCTTGGTTACAACTATCCCGACAGCCAGTGGTATCGTTATGCCTATAATGATCTTCGGGAAAACCATCTGCTCAAGGGCGATCTCAAGAAGCCGGTCGTACATCCGGGCCAGCCGGACCATCGCGGATTTTTCTCGCGGGCCTGGCACAGCGTCTTCTGATATTTCCCCTTTGAAACGGGGCGCTACGCTCCCAACATTGCTGTCATGCTGACACATCTCTCGATCCGCGACGTCGTTCTGATCGAAAAGCTCGATCTTGGTCTCGCGCCTGGTCTGACGGTCCTGACCGGCGAGACCGGCGCTGGAAAGTCCATCCTGCTCGACAGTCTGGGGCTGGCCCTCGGAGAGCGCGCCAGCGGTGGCCTTGTGCGCTCGGGAGCCACTCAGGCCAGCGTGTCGGCTATTTTTGAAATCGCCAGCGATCATCCGGTTTTTGCCCTGCTCGACGAGCACGGCATTATCCGCGAAGACCCAATGGACCCGATCGTCCTGCGGCGTATTGTAACTCCCGACGCGCGTTCCCGCGCCTATATCTGTGACCAGCCGGTCGGCGTGGGGCTGCTGCGCCGCGTGGGTGCCCATCTTGTGGAAATTCAGGGTCAGCACGAACAGATGGGACTTGCCGATCAGAGCACCCATCTTGATCTGCTGGATGCCTTTGGGACTGCCCCGCCTCTCAGGGAAAAAACGGCTCGTACTTTCAGGCAATGGGCGTCGGCACGCACCGCCCTGAAAGCCGCACGCAACGATATGGAGGCTGCGGCACGCGAGGAAGAATGGCTGCGACAGACGGTCGATGATCTGGAACGTCTTGCCCCCCAGGAGGGCGAAGAAGATGCTCTCGCAGCAACCCGCGTCAGCCTTCAACACGCCGAACGACGTGGAGAAGCCGTTGCTGCCGCCCTATCCGAACTGACCCCTCGCGACCGCCGCTCCTCTGCGCCTGCCGCGGCTCTTCGCTCCGCAAGCCGGGCATTGGCCAGACTGCTGCCCGCACCGACGGAAACGGAAACACTTTCCGACAGTCATCAAACACAGGCACAAGACGCGCTCGACGCTCTCGGCAAAGCCGAAGAAGCCCTAGCCGAAGCCGAAATGCTGCTGAGCCGGCTTGCCGCAGACACAGAAGGCGACCCCCGCCTGCTGGAAGAGACAGAAGAGCGGCTTTTTGCGCTCCGTGCAGAGGCGCGCAAGCACAACATCTCCGTCGCAGAACTTCCCGCTTTCCTCTCTGAGCTCAAAAGACGTCTTGCAGCCCTCGATTCCGGAAATGCCGAACTGGCGCGTCTGGAAACTGCCTTGACCGAAGCGCGTCTCGCCTACGAAGACGCGGCACGCACACTTTCCGCTGCCCGAAAAAAAGCTGCAGAAAAACTTGAGAAGGCGGTCAGCACGGAACTGCGCCCCGTCAAACTGGAGCGCGCCCGCTTTATTGTCTCCCTCTTGCCGCTCGGTCCCGATCACTGGAACAGTCAGGGCATGGAACAGGCGTCCTTCCTGATCGCCGCCAACCCCGGACAGTCTCCTGGCCCCCTCGCCAAGGTGGCGTCAGGCGGTGAACTGTCACGCCTCATGCTCGCACTGAAAGTGGTTCTGGCGGAACGCTCCGATGTCGGCACACTGGTGTTCGACGAGGTCGATTCCGGCGTTGGCGGTGCCACGGCGTCCTCGATCGGCGACCGGCTTCACAAGGTCGCGCAGGACGTACAGGTTCTGGTCGTCACCCACAGTCCGCAGGTTGCAGCCCGCGGCGACCACCACCTGCGGATCGCCAAGCATATCCGCAATGAGCGGACCGAAACGCTGGCAGAACCCCTGCCTCATGATGCCCGGCGCGAGGAAATCGCCCGGATGCTTGCGGGCGACATCATTACCGACGCAGCCCGAGGGGCTGCCGACAGCCTTCTGGGACATCAGATTTCATGACCATCGCCCCTGTTTCTGCCGCCGAGCGTCACGCTGCACTCGAAGCGGACCTCACGCGGTGGGACGAGGCCTATCACGGACGTGATGAACCCGAAGTTTCTGATGCGGTCTATGACGCAGCCAGACGAGAGCTTCTGGCGCTGGAGGAAGCACATCCGGATCTTCGCTCCGAAGACAGTATCAGCCAGCGCGTCGGCACCACTCCCGATTCTGCTTTCGGCAAATATCGCCACCTCGTTCCCATGCTGTCCCTCGATAATGTCTTCGATCCGGAAGGCTTCGACGGGTTTGTCTCGAAGGTCGGGCGCTTTCTTGGTCTGGACGAAGACGGACTTCAGGCACTCCAGTTCGTGGCTGAACCCAAAATCGATGGCCTCTCCATCAGCCTGACCTACGAACACGGGCGTTTCGTGCGTGGAACCACGCGCGGAGACGGCATCGAAGGCGAAGACGTTACGGCCAACTTATTGACCTTGAAGGACATTCCGCGCGAACTGCCTGGAGATTTTCCTGAACGGATCGAAATCCGCGGCGAAGTCTTTCTTTCAAAGAGCAGCTTTCTGACCCTCAATGAACAGCAGGTCGCGCGCGGAGCAAAGCCCTTCGCCAATCCCCGCAACGCCGCAGCGGGCTCCCTTCGCCAACTGGATGCGGAAATCACGCGTAGTCGCCCGCTTTCCCTTTTCGCTTATGCTCAGGGCTACACGTCCTCGCCAGTTGCGACGACACACTGGGACTATCTGGAAAAGCTGCGGGGATGGGGTTTTACGGTCAATCCGCTCTCCGAAATGATCGCCCATGCCCGTGACATCCCAACCTATGTGGAAAAACTGGCTCGCGAGCGCTCGGAGCTGGATTACGATATCGATGGCATCGTCTTCAAACTGGACGATATCACTTTGCAGGAGCGGCTCGGCTTCGTAGGCCGTGCGCCACGCTCGGCCATAGCCTGGAAATTTCCGGCAGAACAGGCCATCACGCGCCTGCGGGACATTGAGATCCAGGTCGGTCGCACGGGCGCCCTGACCCCGGTTGCGCATCTGGAACCTGTGAATGTCGGTGGCGTCATCGTCTCACGTGCGACCCTGCACAACGAGGACGAAATTGCCCGCAAGGATGTGCGCGTTGGCGATCTGGTCCGCCTGCAACGCGCAGGAGACGTCATCCCGCAGATTTTGGGACCTGTCCCGAGCGAGGAGCCACGTTCGGAGCCCTTCGTCTATCCTGACCACTGCCCGGTCTGCGGATCGCTCGCCGAGCGCGTGCATGGTGAAGCCGTTCGTCGCTGCACCGGGGGCCTGACCTGCGAAGCGCAGCTCGTGGAGCGCCTGATCCACATGGTCTCGCGCAACGCCTTCGACATTGATGGCCTTGGCGAGCGCAGCATCCGGGAATTTCACGAAATCGGCTATATCCGTACGCCCGGCGATATCTTCCGCCTGCGCACGCACGAGGAAGCACTCCTCCAGCGTGACGGCTGGGGACGCCTTTCGGTAGACAACCTGTTCCGTGCCATTGAAGATCGACGCACTATCCCGCTGTCCCGGCTCATTTTCGGCCTTGGCATTCGACGCATTGGAGAGCGCAACGCCCAGCTTCTTGCCCGGCACTATCAGACGTTCGAAAACTGGCGTACGGCCATGTTGGCCGCTCGGCCAGACTCTGATGAACGTGCCGCACTTGGCGCAATCATGGGCGTGGGCGATGCAATTGCCGATGAGCTTTCTGCGTTTTTCTCAGAAGGCCATAATATCGAAACCCTCGATGATCTGGCTTCGGAACTCACGGACATCATGCCCGAAGAAGCCCCGTCGGAAGGGCATCTTTCTGGAAAAGTCATTGTCTTCACCGGCACCATGACCACCATGACGCGCCCGGAAGCCAAGGCCATTGCCGAGCGTCTGGGTGCCCAGGTGACGGACAGTGTGTCAAAAAAGACGTCTCTGGTGGTTTTGGGAGAAAAAGCCGGGTCCAAGGCAAAAAAAGCCGCTGAACTCGGAATTGAGACCGTCGATGAGACCGGCTGGCGCGTGTTGGCGGGGTTGTAACAGAACTGCAAAACCAGAACCGTGAGAAAGTTGGTAACATACCGCTTTTTCAGGGTATAACGCCTCCCGCATGTCAGTCTCCCCCTCTTCCCAGCACCAGATTGTTCTCCTCCTGCTGGGCCTTCTCGCCACGGTCGCGCTGATTGGCGTCTCTGTGCTGATCTCGCTGTCTGAAATTTCCTTTGCTGCAGCCCGCGATGTGCGGCTGCGTTCCAAGGCGGAAGCGGGGGACCCGAGGGCCGTTGCGTTTCTCAAGCTGCGCCGCAACAGCGGTCAGGTCATCACGGTCCTGCAGATCTGCCTCAATGCAGTCGGGGTCCTAGGCGGCATCATCAGCGAGTCCATGCTGAGCGACCCGATTGCGGAAGGTTTCCGCCTTCTCGGAACGACCCCGTCACTGGCCGACAAGCTTGGCTCCGCATGCTCGTTCATTCTGATCACCGGTCTGTTCGTCCTGTTTGCAGATCTGCTGCCCAAGCGGATTGCAATGAACGCACCGGACCGGATCGCACTCAGGGTCGGCTGGTTTCCGGCCGTTGCCCTCAAGGTTCTCTATCCGGCAGTTCTTGTTTTCTCGAAGATCTCAGACTGGCTGCTTAAACTTCTCAAGATTCCGGCTGCAGCAACAGTCGAGCCCGTGACGCCGGAAGATCTACGGGCCATTCTCGCAGCAGGAACAGCCTCTGGCGTCCTTCTTGAAGAAGAGCACCAGATGATCCAGAACGTGCTCGGCCTTCAGGACCGTGCTGTCACGTCTGCCATGACGCCGCGCGATGAAATCGTCTTCCTCGACGTGCAGGAGAGCCCGGAAAGCCAGCGCGACAAAGTCAGGGTGCGTCCCTATTCCCGCTATCCGCTCTGCGATGGTGGCCTCGACAAGGTTATCGGGTCCATTCGTGCCGAAGACGTGCTGGTCGCAGTCGTGGATGAACCGCAGCCTAAAAGTACGGGCCTGGTTCCGGTGGCGAGCCAGCTCTTCCGGATGCGTCGTGATGTTCTGTCCCTGCCCGACACGCTCAACCTGTGGGAGACCCTGGCCCAGTTTGAGGCGCACTCGGCCGGCTTTGCCCTGATTGTCAACGAATATGGCCTTGTGGTGGGACTCATCACGTACAAAGACATCATGGGCGCACTGATGGATGGTCTGGTCAGCCCGTTCGAAGAACAGGCCATTGTTCGTCGCGACGACAAATCCTGGCTCATTGACGGCGCCGCCCCCATCGGCGACGTCATTCGCGAACTGGACATCCCCATGTTCGACGACGCCCAGAATTTCGACACGGTTGGCGGTTTCGTCATGAACCGACTGCGCCGCATGGCCCGCAAGGCGGACAGCGTGCAGTCATCCGGATTCCGGTTCGAGGTCGTTGATGTGGAAGGCTTCAGAATCAACCAGTTGCTGGTAACACGGCTGAACTGACTTCCAGTACGTGAACGAGGCTGCTTAGATCGTAAGATGACTGATCTCAGCCGCTCCGCTCTCATCCTCGTTGATATCCAGAATGACTTTCTGCCCGGCGGCACACTTGCCGTCCCGGATGGCGACAGCATTCTTAAAGCCGTCAATGCCCTCACCAGACGTCCGTTCAGGGCTGTTGTTGCGACGCAGGACTGGCATCCCCCGCATCACTGCTCTTTCAGCCCGCAGGGTGGCCCTTGGCCGCCTCATTGCGTTGCAGGAACTCATGGGGCCGATTTTCCCGACTCACTTCGGCCTGAACCCGTGACGCATATCGTGCGCAAGGGGGTCTTGCAGGAACGGGACAGCTATTCCGGGTTTCTCGATAACGACCGTGCAACCTCTACCGGGTTGGACGGGTTATTAAAGGGGCTGGACGTGAACCACGTTATCATCTGTGGGCTGGCTCTTGATTACTGCGTGACAGCGACAGCGTTGGATGCGGTGCTGTGCGGTTATCAAACGGACGTAGTGCCTGATGCATGCCGGGGGATCGCAGGCGACTCCAGAACAGTTCTGGAAAAGCTTGAAAGCCAAGGGGTTCTGCTGACAAGCCTCCACGACTTCTGAAGGTTATAAATATGCGGACGGTTAGACGGTTTCTCGCCTTTTTTGCATTCGCGGCAATTCAGATGGCGTCGGCGGCCACACCATCTACTACGGCTGAACTGGCTCAGACCAACGGATTCAGACAGGCGTATCAGGCTATGTTGACCCTTCCATCATGGGTAACGACAGCGCAAGCGACATCTGTACCAATCAGTAATTTCAATCTGGGCGGTAAACCCTACTTTTTAGGGCATATGTGCCGTCCACATGACTGCGCGGCAGAACAACTTGAAGTCGTGTTCGCGAAGGACCATTCAGCAGCTTGGGGCCTGTTGAGCCTCAAGGGAGAGAAATCCCTCAGGCAGAATTTTCTGGGCGCACCTGATGCAGACATGCAGAAAGTTCTGCTCAAAGCCTATCAGGATAATAATCCATCCGACTGAATTTAAACGCAAATGGGCGCTGACCGCGCCATGAGATGGCTGGTGCGCCCTGATGGACTCGAACCATCGACCCACAGCTTAGAAGGCTGTTGCTCTATCCATCTGAGCTAAGGGCGCATCAATGAGGCCATTAACTGGTCGGGGCGCCCGGACTCGAACCGGGGGCCTCTTGTACCCAAAACAAGCGCGCTACCAGGCTGCGCCACGCCCCGAACCGGCCGAAACCTAGGATGTCTGGCCGGTCGAGGCAAGAGGGTTTTTTTATTCGCCTTCGCTTCTTACAAGCGGGGGTACGAAAAGTGGCGCTGTATCCCAAGGAAACAGGACCCAGGTGTCCTGTGCGACTTCTGTTACGAAGTGATCAGTGAAGGGCTTGCCTTCCGGCTTGGCGTAAAGGCAGGCAAACACGGCTTTGGGGAGAAGCTCGCGAACAATGCGGGCAGTTACACCCGAATCCACAAGATCATCCACGATCAGGAAGCCTTCGCCATCTCCTGCGGCGACGGGCGGCTTGACGACCTTCGGCTCGTGCTGCGTGCCTTCTTCGCCTGCATAGCTGATGACCGAGACGCTCTCGATCAGGCGGCATCCCATTTCGCGACCAAGAATGGCAGCGGGGATCAGGCCACCACGTGTAATGGCAACGATTCCGCGAAAAGGCCCGTGCTTCTGCATGAGAGTTGCGGCCAGAAGGCGTGCGTCACGGTGGAGCTGGTCCCAGGTGACGGTCGCATAATGAACGGTTTGGGGGGTCTGATTGGCTGTCATGGTCTTCCTCTGCCTTCCGTCTCGCAATTTTGCAATAAACTTGCGCAACGGAAATGCCTAAAGTGCCGCAATGATTGATCAGGCCCTACGCTCTCTTCCCGGCCTTCCGTCCCTGATTGTCGGAAGAATTTTCTCACAGCTTTCCGCAACAACCATGACGATCGCCATTGGATGGCAGATCTATGCACTGACCCATAACGTAGCATCACTGGGATATCTGGGACTGGCTCAGTTCCTGCCCATGGTCCCGCTGACATTCGTTTCAGGCCATGTTGCAGATCGCTTCAACAGACGCGCTATCGTCCTGATTTGCCAGGTCTGCGAAATCCTGGCCACGGCGGCACTCGCTTTTGCGGCTGCATTCCATGTTCTGACAACGGGTGCGATCTACACATTCGCGGCGTTCTATGGAGTTGTGAGAAGCTTCGAGATGCCCTGTCAGCAGGCATTCCTTCCAGCCATTGCTCCACCCAATCTTCTGCCCCGGGCACAGGCCCTGCTTTCGTCACTGTTCATGACGGCTTCCATCGTCGGCCCCAGCCTCGGCGGCCTGCTGTATGGCATCGGGCCAGTTGTCTGTTACGGGCTCTCTGCGACAGGATTTGTCGTGGCTTTTTCAGGCACAGTGTCATTGAAACTGACTCACACTGTACCGGCCAAGGCACCGGTCACCTTCGCATCGGTTTTCGCAGGATTATCTTTCCTCAATCGCCGCCGGGATCTTCTTGGAGCCATTACGCTTGATCTGTTTGCCGTGCTTCTGGGAGGCGCCACGGCCATGCTGCCAGTTTATGCAGATGGGATCCTGCATGTCGGTCCGATTGGACTTGGCCTGCTCCGCGCCGCCCCCGCTTTTGGCGCCCTCCTGATGTCTCTGGGGCTGTCCCGGTACCCTCTGAAGGGGCGTGCTGGTCTCATCATGTTCATATCAGTCGTCATATTTGGAATTGCGACCATTGCCTTTGGCGCATCCCACACTGTCTGGCTGTCGATTGTGGCCCTGATGGTTCTGGGAGCTTCCGACGTCATCAGCGTGGTGATCCGTTCGTCCTTGATCCAGCTGGCAACACCGGATTCGATGCGTGGGCGCGTCTCCGCCGTGAACACGTTATTCATCGGATCCAGCAATCAGCTTGGCGAATTTGAAAGCGGAATGCTCGGAACCGCAATCGGACCGGAAGCAGCCGTTATTGCTGGTGGCGTCGGCACCATTGTGGTGGCCGTTGTCTGGGCACGCCTCTTCCCGCGCCTGTGGACGCTGGATCGACTGGAAGACGTCTTTCCCGAGGAACAGTAAGGCCAGAAATGCAAAAAGCTCCCAAGAGGGAGCTTTTTTGCGGCCGGAGCGCCTTTTCAAAGAAAAGGCTGGCTCCCGAAGTAGGACTCGAACCTACGACCCAGCGATTAACAGTCGCTTGCTCTACCAACTGAGCTATTCGGGACCGGCGAGGTGGTATGTAGCCAAATGGCCGGGGTCGGTAAAGCCCCTAAATGAACTTTTTTTGGAGATTTTTTCGTTTTCCTTCAAAGACCTGAGAAAAACCGTCATTTTTCAAAGCTCTTCACGCCCTCGCGTTGCGAGCTGATCCACACGTTCGTTGTTTTCATTGCCAGAATGCCCTTTGACCCAGAGCCATTCGATTTCATGCTGCTTTGCGGCTTCCAGAATTCGCTGCCACAAATCCATGTTGGCCACAGGATCGCCCGCAGCATTCCGCCATTTCCGTCGCACCCAGCCCGTATGCCAGCGGGTAATACCGTTGCGCAGATATTCGCTGTCCGTATGCAGCGTTACGATGCATGGGCGCTTGAGAGCTTCCAGCGCCTCGGCAGCAGCCGTCATTTCCATGCGGTTGTTGGTGGTCTCCGGATGGCCGCCCAAAAGCTCCTTTTCCTGACCGCGACAGATCAGAAGCGCCCCCCATCCCCCTGGCCCCGGATTGGGTTTGCACCCTCCATCCGTCCAGATTTCTACCTGAGGCCGTTCCGCTGACGCCTCAGACATGAGCAACGCCTTCGAAATGACGCAGGCGCACCAGATAGGCCAGCGGATCTTTGCGGGTCACCAGAGCGTTGGCTGGCGTGTTGATCCAGTCATACAGCCGCGTCAGAAGGAAGCGGATGGCAGCGCCCTGACACAGGGTCGGAAGCGCGGCTTTCTCTGCCTCGCTGAGCGGACGAATGCTCTCATAACCCTGAAGGATCGCAGCGGCAAAAGACGGCTCGAACGTCTTTTCGTCACGGAAGCACCAGGCGTTCAGGCAGATAGCCAGATCGTAGGCCAGAAAATCCGTACAGGCGAAATAGAAGTCGATCAGCCCGGACACCTGCCCGTTCTGAAAGAAAACATTATCCGGAAACAGGTCTGCATGAATCTGACCGCGCGGAAGAGCCTCCGAAGACGGCCACGCACCTTCGATTTTCTGAAGCGCTGCCCGGACTTCAGCCGTCAGGCCGGGTGAAAGCGCGTCTCCGCTCTCGCCACAGCTTTCGAGCAGCGGGCCCCATGCCGCTGGAGACAGCGCATTTGGACGGACCGCGTCATAACCTTCGCCTGCGTTGTGCAGCCGGGCCAGCGCCTTGCCGAGTTCCAGACACAGGCCCGCGTCAAGCTGGGTCGCGGAAACACCGGGAAGAAATGTCGTGATTGCGGCAGGACGGTCCGCAAGAATCCGGAGGGCATTTCCGTTCCGGTCCGATACGGGGAGTGGGCAGTTCAGCCCCCTGCCCGCCAGATGCTGCATAAGCCCCAGAAACCATGGGAGTTCAGCGGCATTCACCCGGCGCTCGAACAGCGTGAGAATGAAATCCCCCCCCGTTGTGCGGAGGAGGAAATTGCTGTTTTCGACACCCTCGGCGATGCCATGAAACGAGACCAGCGTCCCGATCTCGTAAGTGCCAAGAAACGCTTCAAGCGTCTCGGCCGCCAGTTCCGTATAGACGGCCATGAGAAATCAGTCGTCCTCGCCAGCCAGGGGGCCAGGCAGACGGAAGTTGATGTTCTCTTCCTTGACGATACGCTCTTCGATCTTGAGCGTGTACTTCTCGGCCAGAGCCGTCACCATTTCCTGCACGAGGCTCTCGGGAGCGGACGCACCGGCACTGATGCCAAGCGTTTCCACACCTTCGAGGACACTCCAGTCCAGATTTTCGAGCTTCGGCACCAGCAGCGCACGGCGCGCGCCCGACCGCTCGGCCACTTCCCGCAGACGCTGCGAGTTGGAAGAGTTTGGCGAGCCGATCACGATCACCAGATCACTTTCGGGCGCGATGGCCTTGACGGCTTCCTGACGGTTGGTCGTGGCGTAGCAGATGTCTTCGCGCTTGGGGCCTTCGATCAGCGGGAAGCGTGAGCGCAGGATGTCCACAATCTCGGCCGTATCATCGACAGACAGCGTGGTCTGCGTGATGAAAGCCAGCTTTGCGGGATCTTCCGGCTGGATCGTGCGGGCTTCTTCCGCATCGTTGATGAGCGTGACGGCGCCCGGCGGAAGCTGGCCCATCGTGCCCACGACTTCCGGATGGCCCGCATGGCCGATCATGAGGATATGAAGCTGGTCCGGGCCACCGCCTGCGAAGTGACGCTCGGCTTCACGATGAACCTTCGACACCAGCGGGCAGGTCGCATCCAGATACAGCAGGTTGCGGCGCTGGGCTTCTGCCGGCACGGCCTTGGGAACGCCATGGGCCGAGAAAACGACGTGTCCGTCTTCGGGAACCTCGTCCAGTTCCTCGACGAAAATGGCGCCCTTGGCTTCCAGTCCTTCAACGACCGTCCGGTTATGGACGATCTCGTGGCGGACATAGACCGGAGCACCATAACGACGCAGGGCCTCTTCCACGACACGGATGGCACGGTCCACGCCGGCACAGAAGCCACGCGGACCGGCGAGCAGGACGCGAAGGGTTTTATGGGCTTCCACACCATCGGTGCGGGAAGGAGCGAAAGTCGTCTGTTCTGACATGGTGTTCCCCAAGCGGGCGGAGTTCGATATGTAGGACCAGTATCGACCGGATTGCCTCTCGTCGCAACGTCCGGGCCGCTTTGTGGGAGTTTCTTCAGCTGATGCCAGCCATCCGGCGCTTCGCCTCGCCCCTGTTTGCTCCGGCTTTTGCCTTCGTGGCACTTTCGAGTCTGGCCGGCTGCGACGAATCCAACCCGAGTTTCTTCGCACCCGCCTGTCCGGCGCTCGATATTCCGGGTTCGGCAGCGGACCAGTTTGTCTATGACGGCAAGAGTGCGGATATCGGCAGTCTCGTGAGTCACGCTCAGATCGCCTCCCTTTCCGGGGACTGCGAGCGTGGCCCGGATGGACCGCACGGCCACCAGACCGTCCGTACGCGCTTGAGTCTTGCGATGAACCTGACCCGTGGGCCAGCCGCAACCAGCAGCATGATCGACGTGCCATATTTCATCGTCATCATGCGTGACGGCAAGATCGTGGACAAAAAAGTCTTTACTGACAGCTTCCGCTTCCCGGCCAATGTCAGCACACAGTCGGTTCGGACCAACCTGCGACTGATCGATCTTCCCGGCAGCGAAAACATGATGCAGGAAAATCCATACACGCTGGAAATCGGCTATCAGCTGACCCATGGCGAGCTGGGCTATAACCGCGAGCATCTCACTCCGGTCGCATTCCACAGCCACACCCAGTAAATAAAACGTCAGGCCTGACAGACCTCAGACAAAAGCGGCAATCCGTTCCACGATAACGGTTGCCGCCTGAACGGCCCGGCATGCGGACAGAGCAGAATGTTCTGTATCTGCCATCATTTCGGAACAGAAATACATGGACAGTCGCGAACTGACCCTCCGCGGGATTATTCTCGGAGCCCTCATCACAGTCGTATTTACGGCAGCGAACGTCTATCTGGGTCTGAAGATCGGACTGACCTTTGGCTCGTCCATTCCAGCTACGATCATTTCGATGGCGGTCCTGCGTCTCCTGGGCGGCGGGACCATGCTGGAAAACAACATGGTCCAGACCCAGGCCTCCGCAGCGGGCACCCTGTCCTGTGTGTTTGCGGCGTTCCCAGCCCTCATCATGGTCGGGTACTGGCATGAATTTCCATATGTCATCACGCTCCTGCTAACCATGGCGGGTGGCATGACTGGTGTTGTCTTCACCATCCCGCTCCGACGCGCGCTTGTGAGCAATTCCGACCTGCCCTACCCCGAAGGAACAGCCTGCGCAGAAATTCTACGCGCTTCATCGCCAGAGGGAGATGCCAGAAGCCTGCGATCACTGACGCTGGGCACAATCATTTCAGGCGTGATTGCCTTTGCAACTTCGGGACTACGTCTCCTGTCAGACGGTTTTTCTGCCGCAACCGTTGTCGGGTCGTCAGCCTTCCGCCTGAATGGAAGTTTCTCGCTTGCCCTGCTGGGCACCGGATACCTGGTCGGGATCGGCGGCGGGATCGCCATGTTGCTCGGCGTAATACTGGCCTGGGGCATCATGGTGCCGGTTCTGGGTCATCTTGCCCCTTCAGCCACCCCACTGGCTGAAGCTACAGGTCTCTGGCTGCACAAAGTCAGGTTCATCGGCGCCGGAACCATTGCGGTTGCTGCAATCTGGACATTGCTGGCTCTTGCACGGCCAGTGGCGCAGGGCCTTAAAGAAGCTCTCTCCGTCACTCATCTCGCAACCGGCGATGACAGCGACCGCGATCTCTCTCCCAGAACGCTGATCGGCCTGTGTGCCGGGCTTGCAATTCTGCTTGCCGGACTGTTCGCCTATTTCCTGTGGCCCGTCATGCCGCATGGTGGTGCACTGGGGACCCTGATTTTGATCGGCCTCATCGCCTGTTTCGGACTGGGCTTTCTGGTCGCGAGCGCCTGTGGCTACATGGCTGGTATCATCGGCTCGTCATCCTCGCCAATTTCCGGCGTTGGAATCATTGCGATCATTGCGATTTCAGTCGCCCTCTGGGGACTGGAGAGCGGCGGCCTTCTCACGGTCGGGCAGCGCCCGGTTGCCATTGCTTTCGGGCTGTTCGTCCTGTCCGCAATCACGGCATCGGCAGCCGTTTCAAACGATAACCTTCAGGACCTCAAGACCGGCCAACTCGTTGGTGCAGCCCCCTGGAAGCAGGAGATTGCCTTGCTGATCGGCTGCGCGGTCGGTGCGATCGTCATCCCCTGGGTGCTTCAGGTCCTGTATCAGGCTTATGGCTTTACCGGCGCCATGCCGCGCGCGGATATGGACCCGTCACGCGCCCTTGCCGCGCCACAACCCGCACTGATGGCAGCCATCGCAACCGGCATTCTGACTCACCAGCTTGACTGGCTCATGCTGGAAATCGGAGCGGCACTTGGCGTGGTTCTGGTGGTGCTGGATATTGTGCTGCACCGCCGTAATCTGGCCCTTCCGCCGCTGGCCGTTGGTATGGGAATCTACCTTCCGGCAGATGTCTCCGTCACAATCGGCATTGGCGCCGGGCTTGGATGGCTACTGCGGCGTTTCCCCAAAGAACAGGGAACAATGATCGCATCAGGCTTTATCGTGGGAGAAAGCCTGATCGGCGTTGCTTTGGCGGCAATGGCGGGAGCTACAGGAAGCGCCGATACGCTGGCACTTCCTATACCAGCCCTGCTCAATGCCGGGCTGGGTTGGGCTGTCTTTTGTGGGGTGCTGCTCTGGTTCGGGCGGCAGGTCAAACAGTCACAGTAAGCATAAGTGAAACGTGAAGGCCTGTGATCAGGCCTTCACCCACCACTGCACAGGCTCCTGTTCGGAAACTTCTGTTCCCGCCATCTCTACAGCTTCCGGAGCAACTTCCTTGCGGGGGCGCCCGACCGGACGGGGCGTACGACGGGCCGCTTCGGCAGCCTGTTCGCGCGCCTGATGCAGAGAAGCCTTCAGCGTCTGGATCGCATCCTGGTTTTCACGCAGCTCGCGGTTCAGTTCCGTAATCTGGATCTTCGCATGAGCTTCGCGCGTTTCGAACGCCTTGAGCTGGGACCTGATTTCCATCAGGCTCCGCTCGGCTTCTTCCCACCGACGCTGCTCGCGCTTGACCGACTGCCGCAGGCGCTCGATTTCTTCTTGATCTTCCTGACTGGGATTGCGCGCGGCAATTCCGCGGCTACCCTGATGTTCGACCACCACCTGTCCGTCACGAACAAAACGTCGACGACGCTCGGGGGTAGCAGTGACAGGCCGCGATTTGGGAGCGCGGGAAGATGCTCCTGCACCCAGACGGGCCAGAGCCTGCCGCAGCTTGTCTTCTTCGTTAACCTGATGCTCGTCCTGCATTCTGTATTTTTCAACCAATATGATATTTGTAGATTTTTCCCCTGCGGGACAGGTCTGCCGAAAGACAGAAAGGCTGACCGGGCGTCAGCCCACTCAGCAACGACATGTCCTGACAAGGATATGAAAAGTCGACTCGCCTGGAGGATCTCCAGCGTTCTGACCCGATTTTCCTAGCACTTCATGCGTGCTCTGTCATCAGGGTAATGGCCGCATGCTTATATTTTCTTCTGATTCCAACGTCCCGGAGACCAGAGAATATCCGTTTCACCATGATTATTGGCATGACGGGCAAGAACAAAGAAGTAATCAGACAGTCTGTTGAGAAAACGAAGCGCTTCTTTGGGAGGCTGCTCCAAAACGGCAACCCGACGCTCGGCACGGCGCGCCACCGTTCTTGCAAGATGCGCCTGAGCTGCAACAGCGCTCCCCCCTGGCAGGATGAAACTTCTGAGTTCCTGCTGGTGTTGGCGCATGTCTTCAAGTCTGGATTCAAGCCAAATGCTGGCTTCTGATGTCAGACTGGGTGCCCGCTCGGGGTCAGGCAGACAGAGATCTGCGCCCAGATCGAACAGACAGGACTGGATCTGCCGAACCTCGCCTTCAAGTCCGGCAGTCCGGGGATCCTGCACCAAGGAACAGCACAAAATCCCCAAATGGGCATTGAGTTCATCAACAGTTCCCATCGCCTCGATACGGTCAGACGACTTGGAGACACGCGTCCCGTCTCCAAGTGATGTCTGTCCCCCATCTCCACCACGGGTCACAATCCTGTCGATGCGAATGCTCATGCTCTAACCAGTTTCTGTTTTCAGCGGTTTCGTTTGTGTTTTGCATGATGGCTGATCGTGTGATCACCCATCAGGTCATGCGCCCGGGACGTGTGATCTGTCAGCATCTTGTCTGTGTCCGAAGCAAGCGTCTTCACGTCAGGCGTGCCCCCTGAGGCCTTGGCCGTCGTAATGGCCTTACCCAGATCTGCTGTCCGCGTGCTTACGACATCACGCAGGAACATGCGATCGAAGGCTGCCCCGCAAAGGTGGGAAAACGAATCGACGTGCTCCTGATCGGCTGCATCGATCTTGGCGGCTAACGTCAGGTTGGCATCCGATGCAATCTTGGCTACGGCCTTCTGGTTGGTCGTGTGGTCACCCTGCACGGTTGTCGCAAACGCTTTGATTACGTCGCTGTTGCTGTGAGTTGCGGCAAGCGTCGCAATGGCAATCTGGGTCTGATCCATTTCGTCGACCTGCTGGATGAACGCTGCATCCCCCGTGGTCAGCTTGTAAGTCGAGGCCACACTCGGAAGCGCAGGCGCCGGCGGTGCATCAGGAGCATTACAGGCAGCCAGACCAGCAATAAGGCCAGCGGACAGGCACAGGCGGAGATATGAAACAGTCATCGAAGCTTCCTTTTTCAAACGCGCCTGCCCCAAAGAGACAGGCCGCGACAGACTGACAATCCACTCATGACAGTCTCTCATTCGCTGTTCAGACAACACATGATACATTCACGGCATGTCCGCAAATCCTGTCCGCTCCAATATGCCCGATCTGATCCGCGGAAGTTTCGTTTTCGCCACCCTGTCCGCCGCAGCGGGCGTCATGCTGGGGGCACTGTCCGCCCACCTTCCGGACCGCCTTTTTGCCGTTCCGAACGGCCGGGACATGCTGCATTCTGCTGTTGAAATCCAGATGTGGCATGCGCTGGGGCTTTGCATACTCTCTTTAAACGCAGCCCGCCTGTCGCCAAAACTGATCCGGCTTTCCTGTCTGTGCATGGCGATAGGCATGGTTCTGTTCTGCGTACCAGTCACCCTGCTCGCGCTCTTCAACCTGAAACTTGGTTCCATATCAATCGGACGGATCGCGCCTTATGGCGGCACGATGCTCATGATCGCCTGGTGTCTGGCTGCTGCCTCGGCTTTGAGGCGTCCCTTCCCGCGCTAGAGCCTGTCAGCTCCAGCGTTTCCTGATTCGCTGGAAAACAATCAGTCCAATAAACTGTATCGCGAGCGCAAGCAGGAAGCAGACAATCATAATACCGGTCAGAATCAGCTGTTCCCGCCCAAGGCCTGATTCAATATGGAACAGGCTGTAGAGCTCCTGCCAGGCTGATGTGCCTGCCACATGCTGCGCAAGTTTGATCGCCGGCTGCCAGAAGCGGAATATCGACGCGAATGCGAGCGTCAACACGACGAGGGTTGCAGTGCGGATCAGGGTTTCCGTTACACTGACCTCACGCTGAGAAGTCGCTTGCGGACGTGCTGATGGTTTTTTCAAACGCATGACCTTTCATGGAAATTGGGCTTTAATCATCTGTTCTCGTCTTTCTGCGTTATGGCATGCAGAGGACAACATCAATGAAAGCCTTTTTCATGCGCCGTTCCCTTCTTGCCGCTGCCGGCCTCGGTCTGGCGCTCACCGCAGTTCTGCCGGCACAGGCCGCATCTACTGTGCCAGCCGTGCCTGCCCCTCAGTTGACCGAAACTTCAGCCCCTCCTGTCGCCACACCCTATCCAGACACAGCGGTCGCTCGTGAGCAGGTAGCGCAGGCCTTTGCTCTGGCACAAAGGACCCATCGCAAGGTTCTGCTGGATTTCGGCGGCAACTGGTGCCCGGACTGCAAAATGCTCGGCGGCATTTTTGCCCTGCCCGACGCCGCACGCTGGCTCGATAGCCAGTTTGTCGTGGTCCCGGTCAATGTCGGACGCATCAATACCAATCTTGACCTGGCTGCACGTTACGGCGTGACCATCAAGGCAGTGCCGACCGTCATCATCGTGACACCAGACGGTCACGCCCTGAATGGCGACGGATCGACTGCTCTGGGCAATGCCCGCAGTATGTCCCCGCAAGCTGTTCTGGACCTCATTTCCAGTTGGAACAAACGCGGATAACGCATTGAGGCTCCGGCTTTTTTCCGGAGCCTCATCCCATATTCAGAGGGCGAGCACCTGCTCGGCTTCATGCACGACTTCTGCCAGAACATCGGCCTCGAACGGAGAGGTCAGCCCGGCCTCAGAGACAAGCTGCGCGAACGGCTTTGAGCCGCCTTCAGCGCAAAGCTTGCGATAGGTTTCCAGTGTCCCTTCCCGATCAAGACGTGACCCCAGCCAGAGCTGCAACGCACAGCACTGCGCCAGTGCATAATCGATGTAATAGAACGGCAGCCGATAGATATGGAGCTGCGCCTGCCAGCGTCTACCCTTCGCCGGATAAGCCAGATCGCCCCAGTCCCTCCACGGCATATAAAGCTTTTCAAGCCGCTCCCAGGTCTGATGACGCTCTTCGGACGTCATCTCCGGATGCGCGTAAACCTCATGCTGAAAGTGATCCACACACACGCCATAAGGGAAGAATGACAGGGCATCGATCAGATGCATCCGACGATAGCGATCCGCCGCACCGTCCTCAACCAGTTCGCCAATCTGCGGCCAGGTCAGGAACTCCAGTCCCATCGAATGAATTTCGGCAGCTTCCATGGTCGGCCAGAGCTGGTCGATCCACGGCAGGTCACGGCTTTTCCAGTTCTGGAACGCATGTCCCATTTCATGCGTGAAAACGCCAATATCATTATGGGTGCCGTTGAAATTGGCAAAGATGTAGGGCGTTCCAACCGTTGGGAAGGACGTGCAGAAACCGCCCCCTGCCTTGCCGTCTCGGTTCTTCAGGTCGAGATAGCCCAGATCCCGCATCTGCGCGTAAAAATCTGCCATTTCGCCTGATGGATCGAGGTCACGGAACATACCCTCCGCGCGCGCCACCAGAAGATCATGATCGCCCGCAGGTCCGGGATTTCCCTGCAGGTCAATCAGGGCCTCATCCCACGCCATCACCTTGTCCCAGCCCATTTTAAGGCGTCGGCGCTCCATGAGCGAACTGATCAGCGGGGTGACATAGGCCAGAACTTTCTCGCGAAATGTCGCAACCTGCTCGGGACCGTAATCTGTCCGCCGCATCCGACGGTAACCCAGTTCGATATAGTTTTCGAAACCAAGCGTCTTCGCCATCCGGTCACGCAAAGCGACAAGCTTGCCGTAAAGAGCATCGAGCTCCGTACCATTTTCCTCGAAGAACGCCCAGCGCGCCGCCTCGGCCGCATGGCGAACATCCCGATCCATCCCTTGAAGGTAAGGCACAAGCCCGGACAGGTTAAGCGTCTTGCCATCAAAGGGGATTTTCGCAGCAGCCAGAAGCGCCGTGTACTCTCCGGCGAGACGCGCCTCTTCTTCAAGATCCGTGCTGATGCGCGGATCGAAAGTCGTCGTGTCAGATTCCCAGAGCCGGACGACATGTAGCGTGACGATGGCCTCAAGGCCTTCGCGGTCGGGATCGGCCAGAAGGCGCTTCTTGACGGTCACCTCATGATCGGTCGCGACCGGGGAGAGCCGGTCTGCATAGTCACGACCAGCCTTCGCAGCTTCATCCTGCGTATTGCGCGAAAACTGCAGATGCACATGCGACGCCCACGACTCATACTCGCGCCGGATAGCATCAAAAGCGTGTAGAGCTTCCACACGGTCGCCGGCATCAAGCAGGGACGCGATGGCGTCATAACGGGCCTTGAGAGACTGTTCGTCAGGCCGGGGGAAAGACAGTTCGGAGAAGGGAGGGATTGTCTTCGTCATGGCCCAATTCTGCCATTCCCACGCCTTTGCGTCCATGCCTGTCAGGCAGGTCGGATATCACCCACAAACTGCGCGATACGGCGGCAGGCCTCGACCAGCTGCTCATCCGAAGCCGCAAAAGACAGACGCAGATACGGACTGTATCCGAAGGCCGAACCCGGCACGGTCGCAACATGCGCCTCGTCCAGAAGCGCCTCCGCAAAAGCCACATCCGTGTCGAGCACGCGTCCCTGCCCCGACGTTCTGCCGATCAGAGCCGCAATGCCCGGATAGGCATAGAACGCACCATCCGGCACCACACAGGTCAGGCCGGGCACCTTCTGCAACATACCCACGACCAGACCGCGGCGGCGTTCATAGGTCTCCAGCATTCGGGCGATCCCGTCGGCATCGCCATCCAGAGCGGCGACCGATCCGGCCTGCGCAAGCGTGCAGACGCCAGACGTGGAATTACCCTGAACCGCCACCATGGCCTGGATCAGCGGAACCGGCCCACAGGCGAACCCGACCCGCCAGCCCGTCATGGCATAAGCCTTCGCCATGCCGTTCACGATCAGGATACGGTCTGCCAGATCCGGCGCAACACTCAGCAGCGACAGGTGCTTCTTCCCGTCGAACGTCAGATGCTCATAGATCTCGTCGCTCATCACCAGAACATGCGGCGCCGCGCGCAGTACATCCGCAATGGCTTCCAGATCCTGCCGTTCGAGGATGGCACCGGTCGGATTGTTCGGGAAATTCAGGACCAGCCATTTCGTCTGCGGGGTGATGGCCTCGCGGATCGCTTCAGGATCAGGACGGAAACCATTTTCTTCCCGACAGCTGATCTCGACCGGAACCCCGCCAAGCATCCGGGTGATCAACGGATAACTGACCCAGTATGGTGCCGGGACAATGACCTCGTCGCCGACTTCCAGCGACGCCATCAGCGCATTGAAGATGACCTGCTTGCCACCATTCGCAACCATGATCCGATCGGAGGTGACGTCCAGACCGTTATCCCGCCGGAATTTCCGGATGATGGCCTCAATCAGCGGCTTCTGACCCGGGATCGGCGGATATCCCGTATCCCCGGCCTTTGCCGCCGCATAAGCGGCTTCGATCGCTTCGGGAGGCGACGGAAAATCCGGCTGCCCCAGCGCTAGAGATATGACGTCCGCACCCTGCGCCTTCAGTTCACGCGCACGGGCCGCCATGGCGATCGTTGCGGGACGGGGAAGATCGGCCAGACGGGAGGCTATGGTGAAGCTCATGAAAGCCCCTGACAGAACGTCTGGATCCGGGTGCAGGCTTCCATCAGAAGCTCCGTGCTGGTCGCATAGGAAATGCGGAAATAGCCCGGCGTGAGAAAGGCCGTACCATGCACCGCCGCAACCCCTGTTTCCTCCAGCAGAGCCGTCACAAAGGCTTCGTCACCATCAATCAGGCGACCACCTTTGCTGGTCTTGCCCAATGTTCCGGCGATGGACGGGAAAGCATAAAATGCGCCTTCAGGAAGAGCACAGCTCAGACCCGGCGCCTCATTCAGCATCCCGACCACCAGATTGCGGCGTTCCTGATAGACCGCGACCATTTCCGAAATGAAAGTCTGCGGGCCGGATACGGCTTCCTGGGCTGCGGCCTGGGCAATGGAGCACGGATTGCTCGTGCTCTGCCCCTGGAGTTTGACAAGCTGCCGTGTGAGTTCAACAGGCGCTGCTGCAAACCCGATCCGCCAGCCTGTCATGGCATAGGCTTTGGACACACCATTCATCGTCACAGTGCGTGAACGCAGACGCGGTTCGACCTGTACAATGGTTTTGGCAACTGCCCCGTCATACAGAAGCTTGGCGTACATATCGTCCGTCAGGATCCAGATATCCGGATAGTCCAGCAGCACATCCGTCAGCGCCTTGAGCGCCTCGGTATCGTAAGCCGCACCTGTCGGATTGCAGGGCGAATTCAGACAGAGCCACTTTGTACGCGGCGTAATCGCGGCACGAAGTTGATCTGCCGTCAGACGAAAACCGTTTTCCGCTGCCGTCTGGATGATGACGGGGGTTCCATCTGCCAGCGTCACGATATCAGGATAGGAGACCCATGCCGGTGCCGGGATAATGACCTCATCGCCCGCATTCAGCGTGGAGACCATGACATTGTAAATAACCTGCTTGCCACCCGTTGAGACGCAGATTTCCTCAGCTTTGTAGTCGAGATCGAAATCTGCGTTCAGACGCGCCGCTACTGCTTTGCGCAGTTCAAGCGTCCCCGCAACGTCCGTGTATTTCGTCTTGCCTGCTTCGATGGCCCGGATCGCTGCCCGCTTGATGAAGTCAGGCGTATCGAAATCTGGCTCACCTGCCGAAAGGCTGATGATATCGCGCCCCTCGGCTTTCAGGGCGCGCGCTTTCTGGGTCACGGCAATCGTCTGGCTGGGGAGAATACGGTTCAGACGGTCGGCAATAAAAGACATGACAGGTTTCCGGATCATTTTGGCGGCATGATCCTAAACGCGTTCCTACAGCTTTGACCACAGCTCACCTGGCTCAGTTCAACAAAAAAGGCGCCTCCCTGACAGGAAGACGCCTTGATGCCGACAGTATCGGAAAACCAGAACAGGAAAACTCAGGCCAGCTTTTCCATTTCACGAAGAACCGCCTGCCCCATCATTTCAGTCCCAACTCGCGCCATCCCTGGCGACATAATGTCACCGGTACGCAAGCCCGAAGCCAGAACATTGGAGACTGCCGTTTCAATCAGGTCCGCGTCCTCAGCACGATTGAGCGAATAACGCAGCAACATCGCAAAAGACAGGATCTGCGCCAGCGGATTGGCGATCCCCTTGCCTGCAATATCCGGCGCACTGCCATGAATCGGCTCGTATAGAGCATTGCGCTTGCCATCGGCGCGAACCGGACCAAGCGTTGCAGACGGCAGCATTCCGAGCGAGCCCGTTAGCATGGACGCCAGATCAGACAGGATGTCTCCAAACAGATTACCCGTCACAATGACATCGAACTGGTTCGGATCACGTACAAGCTGCATCGCGCAGTTATCGGCCAGCATGTGGGAAAGCTGAACGTCAGGATATTCGCGTTTGTGAATGTCCGTTACGACTTCCTTCCACAGAAGGCCGCTCTCCATGACATTGCACTTCTCGACCGAACACACGCGGTTGTCGCGCTTGCGGGCCAGATCGAAAGCAACGCGAGCCACACGCTCGATTTCAGAAGTCGTGTAGACTTCCGTGTTGATGCCGCGGCGCGAACCGTCCGCCAGCGTCTCGATCCCACGCGGTTCACCGAAATAGATGCCGCCAACCGTCTCACGGACGATCATCAGATCCAGTCCACGCACCACTTCAGGCTTCAGCGCGGACGCATCGATCAGGGCATCAAACAGCTTGGCCGGACGCAGATTGGCGAACAGCTGCAATTCCTTGCGCAGCTTGAGGATCGCAACTTCCGGACGCTTGTCAAACCCGACATGGCTCCAGGCCGGATCACCGACCGAACCAAACAGCACTGCATCAGACTGGCGAGCCAGTTCAACGACTTCATCACGGATCGGCACGCCATGCACGGCAAGCGAAGCTGCACCAACGAGTTCTTCCGTGATTTCAAGCTTCAGCCCGCGATGTGCACTCATCCAGTGCACAATCCGCGCGACTTCGCGCATGACTTCCGGGCCGATCCCGTCTCCGGCCAGAACCAGAAGCTTGTGTGCGTCGCTCATTTTGCAGTCCCTATGGTAATTGACGGCACCCAGGCACGGCTGGGACGATGCTCAAAACTGCTGATTTCGGCATCATGCGCCATGGTCTGTCCGATATCGTCCAGCCCTTCCAGCAGCATGTGGCGGCGGAACGGATCGACCTCAAACGCAATGGTCTCGCCATTCGGACGCACAATGACCTGCCGCTCCAGATCGACCGTCAGACGCGAATTGGAACCCTGACGGGCATCGTCCATCAGCTCGTCGCAGATCTCGCGCGGCAGCGGGATCGGCAGGATGCCGTTCTTGAAGCAGTTATTGAAAAAGATGTCGGCAAAGCTGGGTGCAATGACGCAGCGGATGCCGAAGTCCAGCAGGGCCCAGGGGGCATGTTCACGCGAGGAGCCACATCCCAGATTATCATAGGTAATCAGGATTTCGGCATGCCGGTACGGCTCCTGATTGAGCACAAAATCCGGCTTTTCGTTACCATCGGCGTCATAACGCTGGGCTGCGAAAGCGCTCTTGCCCAGACCGGTCCGCTGGATGGTCTTGAGGAAGCGGGCCGGAATGATCTGGTCCGTATCGATGTTCTCAGTCGGCATCGGAGCCGCAATGGCGGTCAGTTCCGTGAATTTGTCCATCAGACGGTCTCCCTCACCAGTTCACGCACATCGCACAGATGCCCTGTAACGGCAGCAGCAGCAGCCATTGCGGGTGAACAGAGATGCGTGCGGCCATCCGGGCCCTGACGACCCTCGAAATTACGGTTGGATGTCGAAGCGCACCGCTGACCCGGCGTCAGACGGTCCGGGTTCATTCCCAGACACATCGAGCAGCCTGCTTCTCGCCATTCAAAACCGGCATCAAGGAAAACCTTGTCCAGCCCTTCCGCTTCAGCCGCATGCTTCACCAGACCGGAGCCCGGAACAACCATGGCGCGAACGTTCTCGGCCACGTGCCGTCCGCGGACCACATCCGCAGCAGCGCGCAGATCTTCCAGACGGCTGTTGGTGCAGGAGCCGATGAACACGACATCCACAGGCGTCCCGGCAATTTTCTGCCCGGCTTCAAGCCCCATATAGTCCAGCGCACGCTGGATCTGGGCCGCACGGGCCGGATCGGCAACGTCCGACGGAGACGGCACGGAACCGTCGATCGGCAGCACATCCTGCGGGCTGGTGCCCCATGTGACGGATGGGATGATCTCTTCAGCGGCGAGCGTGACTTCGGTATCGAAGTAAGCACCCTCGTCAGATGCCAGACTGCGCCAGTAGTCACAGGCCTGCTCGAACGCTTCACCCTTGGGGGCGAAGGGACGGCCCTTCACATACGCAAACGTCGTCTCGTCAGGGGCCACAAGCCCCGCACGCGCGCCGCCTTCGATGGACATGTTGCACAGCGTCATACGGCCGGCCATGTCCAGATCACGGATCGCGGATCCTGCAAATTCAATGACATGCCCGGTGCCGCCAGCGGTACCGATCCGGCCGATGATGGCCAGCATGATGTCCTTGGCGGTCACGCCGGGGCCGACCTTGCCCTCGACGGAGACTCGCATGTTCTTCGCGGGCTTCTGCAGGATCGTCTGGGTCGCAAGCACATGCTCGACCTCGGACGTGCCGATCCCGAACGCCAGCGAGCCAAGGGCTCCATGCGTGGAGGTATGGCTGTCGCCGCAGACGATCGTCATTCCCGGCAGCGAAATACCCTGCTCAGGCCCGACGACATGCACGATGCCTTGCGATGCGGAGCGCAGCGGAAAATAGGGAACGCCAAATTCGGCGACATTCTTCTCAAGCGTTTCGATCTGGAGGCGGCTCTGCGGCTCCTCGATCGGCTTGGAACGGTCGGACGTGGGGACGTTGTGGTCCACCACGGCCACCGTGGCATCCGGACGACGCACGCGACGCCCGGACAGCCGCAGACCTTCAAAAGCCTGCGGGCTTGTCACCTCATGGACGAGGTGCCGGTCGATGTAGAGGATGCACGTCCCGTCCTCGAGACGTTCGACGACATGATCGTCCCAGATCTTGTCAAAAAGGGTTCTGGGCGAATTGGTAACGGGCATCCTGTCTCTACTCCGAACGGTTTAGGAAGCGGCCTTGCTGTCCGCCTTCGGCAGATCGCGGGGACGCTCGGCAATACGGGCGGACTTGCCCGAACGGCCACGCAGATAATACAGCTTCGCGCGACGCACCTTACCGCGACGCACGACTTCGATGCTGGCGATCGACGGTGCGTACAGCGGGAACACGCGCTCGACGCCTTCACCGTTGGAGATCTTGCGAACCGTGAAGTTGCTGTTCAGGCCCTTGTTGGAACGGGCGATAACAACACCTTCGAAGCTCTGCACACGCTCACGCGTGCCTTCAACAACGCGGACGCCAACGCGGACCGTGTCGCCTGCAATGAACTCGGGAACAGCGCGGACGCCGGAAAGACGCTCGATCTCGCGCGCCTCATACTGCTGGATAATGTTCATGACCAAACTCCTGAAAACAAAACTTCAATGGACCTGCTGTCGTGCCAGATACGCATCCCAGAGGTCCGGGCGGCGCGCCTTCGTGACGGCGATTGACTGTTCATGGCGCCAGCGGGCGATGGCGCCATGGTTGCCGGAGAGAAGAATGTCGGGCACGTCCTGCCCCTCCCACACTGCCGGCTTGGTATACTGTGGATATTCAAGAAGCCCGTCGGCGAAGCTCTCGTCCTGACCGCTGACATCCGATCCCATGACGCCGGGAAGGAGACGGACACACGCATCCAGAAGTGTCAGGGCGGGAATTTCCCCCCCCGACAGTACGACATCGCCCATGCAGAGCTGTTCGATATCGTGCTTTTCCAGAACGCGCTCATCCACCCCTTCGAAGCGACCACACAGAACCACGACCCCCGGCCCGGATGACAGACGCTCCGCATCTTCATGCGACATGCGCCGTCCCCGCGGTGTCGGATAGACAACCGGACGGCCATCCAGCGCGGGAAGCGCCGAGAGGGCCGTATCCAGAACATCTGCCCGCATCACCATGCCGGCTCCGCCACCAAAGGGCGTGTCATCCACGGCCCGGTGACGCCCCAGTCCGTGCTGGCGCAGATCATGCGCCTCACAGGACCAGATCCCCCGCTCCAGCGCCCGGCCCGCAAGGGAAAACCCCAGCGGCCCCGGGAACATGTCGGGGAAAAGGGTCAGGATGTCCGCGCGCCAGCTCATGCCCGCACCTGGACCTCGCCGGACAGATCTCCCTCAACCTCGACTTCAACGGGAGGGATGAGAACCACTTCCCGTTTTGCAAGGTCCACGCGGGGCACGCAGGCCAGTGTGAACGGTACGATCAGCCCACGATCCACTTCGAGGCTGACGCCCGCGCCGTAATCGTGAACCACCGCAACCGTTCCCAGGACTTCCCCGTCTTCCGAGACCGCCGTCATGCCGATCAGATCAGCATGATAGAACTCGTCGTCCCCGGTTTCCGGAAGAACGGTGCGCGGAACATACAGCTTGACGTTGACCATCCGTTCGGCAGCCGTACGGTCAGGAAGATCCTGCCTATCGGCATCCGTCAGGGCAGCCACGCCTGCTGAAACCCAGCGCGCCGTCCACGCCTTCCCCTGCCCGTCATGCAGCGCACCCAGCATCTCGACCGTAGCCGGATCGTCTGTGGCAGCATGAAGATGCACCAGACCGCGAACACCGTGCGGGCGACCGACGGTGGCAATCAGGACATCACTGTCAGGGTTGAAGCGGGGCACGTCTCGGACTTCCTGAAAAACAGCTTAATCAGGCTGCGGCAGCAGCGGCGGCAGCAGCCTTGGCGCGCTCCTGAGCCTTTGCCTTCGGAGCGGACTGCTTCGGCTGCTCGTTGTAGGTCGGCTTCGGAGCCAGGCCTGCATTGCCGAGGAAGCGGGCAACGCGGTCCGTTGCGAGGGCGCCGTTGGACAGCCAGTGCTTGATGCGCTCGTCAACGAGACGGATACGGTCGGCATGGTCAGCCGGCAGCATCGGGTTGTAGGAACCGACCTTCTCGATGAAACGGCCATCGCGCGGGCTGCGGCTGTCGGCAACAACGATGTGGTAGTAGGGACGCTTCTTGGCACCTGCACGTGCAAGGCGGATCTTGAGGCTCATGAAATACTCCTGAGAGACAGACTTGTAAAAACGGGACGGATCAGGCGAAAGGCGGGCGTCCGCCGGGTTTACCCCCGGGGCCACCCATGCCCTTCATCAGATCCGCCAGACCTCCTGCACCACCCATGCCGCGCATCAGGCCACCAAGGCCCATCTTGCTGATGCGTTTCATCATGGTGGACATGTCGTTGAACTGTTTGAGCAGACGGTTGATCTCCGGAACCGTGGTTCCCGAGCCTGCCGCGATGCGCTTTTTGCGGGACGCCTTGATGATGTCCGGCGTCTTGCGCTCCTGCTTTGTCATCGAGGAAATGATGGCCTTGTGACGCTTGAAGATCGACGTATCGAGCTCCTTGTCACCCAGCATATCCTTGATCTTTCCCATCCCCGGCATCATGCCGAGAATACCGGAAATCGAGCCCATGCGGTTGATCTGGTCGATCTGGGAGACGTAGTCATCCAGATCGAACTTGCCCGCGAGCATCTTCTTGGCGACGCGCTCACCTTCCTCGTGATCGAGGGTTTCGGCGGCACGTTCCACCAGCCCGGCAACGTCACCCAGACCAAGAATACGGCCGGCAACACGTTCGGGATGGAATTCTTCAAGCGCTTCAAGGTTCTCACCCGAGCCGGTCAGCTTGATCGGCGCGCCTGTGATGGCCTTCATGGACAGGGCCGCGCCGCCACGGGCATCGCCATCCATACGGCTCATGACAACGCCGGTAATGCCAACAGCCTCGTTGAAGGCCTTGGCCGTGTTGACGGCGTCCTGACCGGTCATCGCGTCAACGACCAGCAGCGTCTCAGCCGGTTTGGTGAGCGCGCGGATTTCCCGCACTTCATCCATCAGGGCTTCATCGATCGACAGACGCCCCGCCGTATCGAGAATAACGACGTCATAGCCTTCAAGACGCCCCGTCTCGAGGGCACGTTTCGCGATCTGGACGGGAGACTGCCCGGCGATAATCGGCAGAGCCTGAACGCGACCTGTCTTGGCGTTAACGCGCTCAGCCAGCTGCTGGAGCTGGAGCTGCGCGGCAGGACGCTGGACGTCGAGACTGGCCAGCAGGACTTTCTTGCTCTCGCGACCAGACAGCCGCAGGGCAATCTTGCCTGACGTTGTTGTCTTGCCAGAGCCCTGAAGGCCCACCATCAGCACCGGAACCGGCGGATTGGCGGACAGATTCAGCGGAACAGCCCCTGCCCCACCAAGCGCGTCGATCAGCGCATCATTGACGATTTTTGCAACGGCCTGACCGGGAGAGACGCTTTCCAGCACCTCATGGCCCACAGATCGCTCACGGACCTTGTTGACGAAGTCCCGCACCACAGGCAGAGCAACGTCTGCCTCCAGCATGGCGAGACGTACTTCACGCATGGCCTCGGTGACATCAGCCTCCGAGAGCTTTCCATTTCTGGAAAGGCCTTCGAGGACACCGGACATCTTGCCTGAGAGTTGATCGAACAACGGGTCACCTTAAAAGCAAACAGAAAAACGCCACTGCGCGAGTCTTCGCGAGGTGGCGTGTCCGGAAACAGGAACGGTCTATCCCCTTGGCGCCGAAGCGTCAAGCGATAGACGCAGAGGCCGCAGCTTTCAGGGCATATCGTCCGGTTCACCCTCCGGGGGCGGCCCCATAAGAGCTTTCATCTGCTCATGAAGCGCCTTGATCTTGTCCATCGTCTCTTTGGCCTGCTGACGCTGTGCAGGTGTCAGCAGATCATGGAGCTGCTCCATAGTCTCCAGATGAAGAGCCGAGACCTTAGCCTTGATCGAGTCTTCCTGCTTGCCGAGATCCGCAAGCGTGGCACGGTCCAGATCGCCGACTGCATCAAGGGCATCATGGATTTTGCCTTCAATGACATGTCCTTCAAGACGCAGCGCATGCTCATCCTGATGGGCCTTTTCGAAAATGGTTTTGAGCTTTGCCTGCTGGGCAGCCGTCAACGTAATGCCTGGCGGAATAGGAGGCATCATATGACCAGGACCGCCATGCGGGCCTCCCGGCGGATGTTGCCCTCCACCGGGAGCATGATGCCCTTCAGCCGAAGCCGTAAGAGGAGCCGCTGCCAGACCGAGGGCAGCAATGACAGGAAGAAAAGCGACAGGACGAAAAATCGTCATGGACGTCATATCCTTGAAGGTTATGGCAGCCGGAGACGCACACAGCGCCTCCATGCATTCCTAGATGGCATGCTTCAATGTTGCTGACCTCCCCCTCCTCCGTTTCAAAGAGTAAGGCTGCAGAATATATGTAACACAGCGACTTGACGGACGATGCCTCCCGTCGCATGAAGCATCCCGATCCGAACAGAATCTTTCAGAAATGAAGACTGCCGGATGGAGAGGTGGCCGAGTGGTTTAAGGCAGCGGTCTTGAAAACCGCCATACGTGAAAGCGTATCGTGGGTTCGAATCCCACCCTCTCCGCCACTTACCCTTACAATCAAGTTTTATAGCGTCGCATAATTCGCAGAACTCTGCGGGTATCTGCTATTTTCTTGTTGCATGCCGACTCATCAAATCGCATTGTATCCCACACCTCGCGTGGTATGGAGTGTGGGAATAAATGGGAAGGCTATCAGCCACGGCCGTAAAGGCTGCCAAGGAGCCTGGACGCTACGGAGATGGCGACGGGCTGTATCTCGTGGTGACCCCATCTGGAAGTAAGTCGTGGGTCTGCCGCGTCCAGAAAAACGGTAAGCGACGCGATATCGGGTTAGGCAGCGTCAAAAAGGTGCCCTTAGCACTTGCACGAGAGCGGGCAGTCAAAACCCGAATGCAGGTCGAGGTCGGAATTGACCCCGTCTTGGAGCGCCGCAAAGAGGCTGGCATTCCCACATTTCGCGAAGCCGTCCTCCAAGTCTTTGCCGAAAACAAGACGACTTGGAAAAATCAGAAGCATCGCGCGCAATGGCTCTCAACGTTGGAGCGTTACGCGTTCCCCATCATTGGTGACCTCTCAATTGGCGAGCTAGACGGTCATCATGCGCGTGACGTCGTTGCCCCTATATGGTTGGAGAAACCAGAAACAGCTCGGCGGGTCCGTCAGCGGATTGGTAGCGTCGTCGATTGGGCAATCGGAAAAGGATACCGCGCGCTCCCTTTGCCTTTGGCGGCTATGGATAAATCCCTCCCTAAGGTCAAAACGAAGCCCGTTCATCATGCGGCGCTACCTTACGCGGAAGTCCCAAAATTTTTTGCCTTCCTTCAGTCAGGGGAGTCGATAGGCCGCCTCGCACTCTCAGCGCTGATCTTAACAGCCGCACGCTCTGGCGAGATCCGTGGAGCGACTTGGGACGAAATTGATTTTGAGAATGCGCTCTGGACCATCCCTGCGGAGCGCATGAAGGCCGGACGGGAGCATGTGATCCCCCTTTCTCCACAAGCACTCTCTATTTTTCAAAAAGCGGCTCGGTTCCGTGAGGCCCGCAGCCCGCTAGTTTTTCCAGGACAGAGGGCCGCCAAGCCTCTGTCCGATATGACCCTGACCAAGATCTGCCGAGACGCCCAGATTGACGCTGTCCCGCATGGCTTTCGATCATCGTTTCGAGACGGGGTTGCTGAAGAGACGACATTTGACGGCGATATTGCCGAAATGGCTTTGGCTCATGCCATTGGCAATAAAGTCGAGGCTGCGTATCGGCGTGGTAACCTATTGGAAAAAGGGCGCATTATGATGAATTCTTGGGGATCTTTTTGTGAAAAATAGTAGAAATTTAGATATTGTTAATGTCGAATTGTTGAGAGTCTGTGCCGCGAAATTTATAGACCCAGATAATTTTCAGAAAATATTGGAAGAATTTGATCTAATCGCCAATCTTTTTCGAAAAAGATTTTATTATGTTATCTATTTTTCCTTGTTCATTACAGCAATTCCGTCTGTTTTTATTATTTATAATTTAGATACAACATCACGAAGTTTATATTTTACTATTTTAATTTATATGTTCTGCATGTCGATATATTCAATTCCTTATTTTTTATTGAATTTCTATATCCAATGGCATTTGAGTTTCTCCAATTCCTTCCTTTCAAGAAGAATATACAATTTTGAAATTCCTAAGCGCCTGACGGTTTTCTTCGATTTATTAAAAACTGAGCAAATTCGGGTTTATCCTCAGTGGATGAAGCCCCGTACGAACCAAAGTGCTCTACGGGCCATCTTTGGTAAAAGAGGCGTGACACTAGAGCCCCCCCCTTACAGGAGAGGCTTTTAGCAGCAGACTGCTTCCGTTGCTTCTCTCGTCCCGGAAAAGCGATTGGGGATTTTGCGCGATTAAAGGGTACCGCTCTCTTGGAAAAGGGCCGCTCTATGTTCCATTTGAGCCAGCCGCTCTGAGTGAAAGTCCGGATCTAAGCGGTGATATGCCTCAAAATTCTACTGCGGGATCTCCCTCAGCTGCTGCCTTACCCGTGCAACGTCACGAGCATTGGCGGCATGATATTCATCCTGAGTTTCGAGAAATTTTCTGCGAAAAACTCTTTGATTACCTGAAATGGACAGGAACAAAAGCCGCAATCGGGAAAATAGGCGTCATGGCGGCCTTGACGCGCACAGAATACGTCGAAAACCAAGGGCATCGGGAGATGGTTCAAGTTCTTGTGACAACAGCTACTGAAGAGATCGAAAAACAAATGTCTCCAAAAAAAATCGACGATATCTGGCCGCGCGACCAGAAAAATCCAAACTTCACTTTGGTTATGACGCAGATTCTAGGGTTCGGAAAAAAAGGTGTGTCTTATGATCGTGTTCGAGCTGTCCGAGATACATTACGTTTGCAAGCTCAAAGACAATAAATATAACATATTGTTTTATATAAATTTTTTCTTTCTCTGCGCAATTTTTTGAGTTGAAAAAACGAAAAGCCTCGTAGTTTTTCAAAGGCCCCGTTTAGGTGGAATCGTTCTCAACGAGCGAGGAAACGCCATCATGAAACACCCTGTGCCCACTCTGCTTTTGACGATGGAGGAGGTTATGCGGCTGAGCGGTTATCGTAGCCGCTCGTCCATCTATCGTCTTGTCCGTCGCGGACTGGCGCCGCCGCCTGTACTCATTGGCAGCGGCCGCGTCCGCTGGCGCGCAGCGGACATCGAGCAATGGCTCCAGGCTCTTCCGGTCCAGCTGGAGAGAGTGAGCTCGTCCGAGCCAGCAGCTTAAACACGCCTTCGGGCCATTTTCTTAAAAGTTGAACATTTTAATTTCGTGCCGGCTCGGTACGTGAACGGTTTCGCATGTCTTTTTTCCGGAAAATTACGTGGTGGCTTCGAGGCTCTCATAATCATGAGATCACGATCGATCTCCCCCAACCCACGCATCTTCTCATTCTCGATGAGATCCGGCCTTTCTTGAACAGGCTGCTGCAAGACGATGCTGCGGGACAAACCTATCGCCAAAGCATCGCCCATTGGCCGTGGATGCCGCACCCGCCACTCAACGTCTATAAAGGAGCCACGAGCGAGTGCCGGATCTACGGTCCGCGCCAGTGGACTTACTACGGAGAGGAGCGCCCGCTTTGTGGATGGGTCTGCTCCCAAGACGTTGTCACAGACCTAAACGGCCTGGAGACCTACACCCTTCAGCAAGCCATCCAGGAATCCATAGACCACGCAATCGAAACCTGGATGAAGACGTACCACCCGCGTCCCCCGGGTGATGCCTCGGTTTTTCAGGCGCGCGACGCGCGCTCTCACTCGACGGAGAGCGAGCGCCCATGATACATCATCGAACAATCGCTCTCGACTGTTTGACGCTCGATGCCTTGCATCGAGCCACAGAGAGAAGAACACACCTCACTCACGAAGCAATGGCTTTTGACCGCCAGTTTTTGCGAGTGCGATCCGCATACACAGCGTCAGCACCTCTCGGAAGTGGGAGACTATCAAGGTTTTCTGAGAGTGCGCATCGCCTACGTGGGCAGGTGCAGCCATGAGCACTGTTCAGCACACTCTGCGCCTACCATTGGCCCTTGATAAAGCACTGCGTCACCATGCAACGACCCGCGAGACGACGCCTTATGCTCTCTTGCAGCTCTGTGTCCGCACGGGCCTGAAGACACTTTGCGAAGCACATGACACGGAACCGCTTCTCAAGGAGATGGCTCAGGAGCTGGGCAGCATGAGTGCACGCTTGGTTCAGGTTGAACGTCTCGCAGAGCGTGCCCTTTACGTCTCCTGTGCCGCCTATGTTTACGCCAGAGCGGGATCAGCTTCAGCGCGCCCAGATGAAAGGCATCTCACAGAGGATATTGCGGCAGCCTTCCAGCGCCAGCTCTCTCTTGCAGGAGCGGCATCATGAGCAATGACCTGGATCAGCGGGCCCATGCGAGCGCCCTCCTTGCTCTAAGACATGCCGAACGACGGGCACGCGTTCTGCGTGCTCTGTTGTGGGTTCTCCCCAGTGCACTGCTCGGCGCTGGGATGATTGTCTGGCTCATAATCGATACAGACACACTCCATATGACCGCTCAATATCTGCTCGCGGAGATGATGCGTCCGGTCTCCATGCTCTCTGGAGAGGACCCGCTCTTGAGCGTTGTCTGGACGGGGCAGTCTTATTCTTTGACAGCCTCTGATCTGCGCGCATCGCCTTTCGCACGGCAACGAGCCCTAAGAACTCTCTTCGTTTCCCTTGGAGGCGCTGTTCTTGGAGGGGGTCTGGCTACCATTGCGATTGTGCTGACGGCGTCCAGCCGCCAACGCAAAGCGGCGGCTGAGTTGGCGGATCGCTATATCAGTGGAACACAACTGGTCTCGGCAGACGTCCTGGCTCAGGCCACAGGTAATCCCAACGACCCTGCGCCGCTCTTCATCGGATCAGTGCCGATCCCGCGTGGCTTTGAAACCCGCCATTTTGAGCTGGATGGCTCGACAGGCTCCGGCAAGACCACAGCCATGCGTCAGATGCTCGATGGCATTGAAGCCCGTGGCGAGCCTGCGATCGTCTATGACATCTCCGGCAGTTTCGTCGCTCAGTATTATAACCCTGTGCGGGGCGACATCATCCTCAGCCCCTTTGATGCCCGCGGGGTTTATTGGAACCTCTTCGACGAAATCCAGCATCCGGCGGATGCAGCGCGTCTTGCGCGCTACCTGATTAACGAGACCGGAGATCGGGATCGAGACGTCTGGTTAGAGACGGCGCGCATCCTGGTCGCCAATATCTTGCGCCAGCTTTGGGAAGAACAACGCGGAACACCGACCGCGCTAATCGAGGCGCTCCAATATATGACAAGTGAGGAGCTAGGTCGCTGGCTGGCGCATACCCCCTCAGCGCGGACCTTTGCCGAAGATGCAGAACGCGCCACAGCCAGCGTACTTTTCATGCTCGCCAAGGCCGTCAATCTGCTGATGTTCCTGCGGGCCGCGCCAGAACCTGGCACCAAAGGCTTCTCCTTTGCTGCGTTCTTCGGCGGCCTGGACAAGTACAAAGGTGGAACACGCGCTCCGTGGGTCTTTGTGCCGCGCAAGGAAGACTACTTCGAAGCCGTCAAACCGCTCATGGCGCTTTGGCTCGAATGCGCGGCCTCAGCAACGCTCGCCTTGCCGCCCTCAAACACGCGGCGCCTGTGGTTTGTGCTCGACGAGTTCCCCGATCTTCCGCGCGTTGACAATATGACGCGTCTGCTCCCCCAAGGGCGACAGTTTGGGGCTGCGGTCATTCTGACCTTTCAGACCATCGGTCAGATGCGCAGCCGTTACGGCGAGCAAGATGCCCAGGCCATTTTGGGCAACTGCAACACGAAGCTGTTTCTTCAACTCTCAGATACAGACAGCCGAGAGCGTGCCTCTGCCACGATTGGCAAGGTCGAGGTGGAGATCCAGACGGTCTCGGGCGTGATGGACACCAAGGCCCGCAAGCCGCAGATCACCGTGAGCTCTCGACGGGAAGTCCGACCCGCTGTGATGGAGAGCCAGTTCCGCCTGCCACCAGGACGCGGCTATCTGCTTCTCCCGGATGGCTTGCCGGTGGCGCAGATCACTTTGAGCACAGACCATATTGCGGCCCGAGGTCCTGCGAGGGCGGCCGCATTTATTGCCATCGACCCCGCCAAAACACTTTGGGGACAGAAAGACCGGCAGAGCGCGGCGCGTGATGTGGCCACCATGGAGAAAACCCAACCTGAGAAAGCGCAAAAACCGACAGCGGCTTCTCCATCAAAACCTGCTCTTGATCGGGGGCCTGTCTGATGGTGGCGACCATTTCTGGGCTGAGAAATGCAGCCCAAGCCAGCGCCTATTATGAGGCCGACGATTATTATTCTGAGGATGGCAACGCGCCGTCTGTCTGGCAGGGGAAAGGCGCGGCAGAGCTCGGTCTCTCCGGTGCGGTTGATTCTGAGACGTTTACGCGTCTCCTCCACGGACAGATCAACAAGGATCAGCGATTAGGGGCCTATCAAGATGGGGAGTGGGTCCATCGTCCGGGATGGGATGTGACCTTGAGTGCCCCCAAATCTGTCTCGGTCATGGCCATGGTGGCAGGCGATCGCCGCCTGATCAAAGCTCATGACGCGGCGGTCCGTCGCACAATGGCGCTGGCCGAGCAGCATCTGGCGGCGACCCGCATCCGGGAAGAAGGAGAAGTCCGCCGTGAAGTGACGCAGAACCTTGTAATTGCAAGCTTCCGACACGGGACCAGCCGCGCGCTCGATCCGCAGCTCCACAGCCACAACGTCATTTTGAACATGACGCAGGATCAAGACGGCCAGTGGCGGAGTTTGGAGCCACGGGCCTTTTACCAACTTCAAAAGCAGCTTGGCGCGCTCTACCGCCAGGAATTGGCGCATGAGGTGACAGAGCTGGGCTACGGGATCACCAAAAGCAAAGACTCCAGCTTTGAGATTGCCGGTTTCTCTCCTGAAAGCTTGGAGAGGTTCAGTCAGAGAGCTCAGGCGATTGAGGCGCAACTGGCAAAGCGTGGGAAATCTCGTGGCCAAGCCAGTGCAGCAGAGAAACAGACTGTCGCGCTAGAAACACGATTGGCCAAAGAGGCGGTGTCGCAGGCAGACCTGGTGAAAACCTGGCGTGAGGGCGCCGAGGCTGCGGGACTGACAGAGGAAAAGCGCCGCCAGCTTGTGACGGAGGCTCAGGGACGCCTGGCGGCGCAAGTCGCTCAAGAGAGCCCTAACACGTTTGGCCGGGAGCTCTTGGCGGATCAGGCTGTTGCTCAAGGGGCGGCGATGCTGGGCGAGCGCAATTCTGTCTTTGCCACGACAGCGCTGCATGAGGCGGCAGGACGTTTTGGGCTCGGCACGGTCAGCCAGGCCGAGATTGCTGAGGCGATCATACGGGCTGAGACGGCTGGCGAGCTAGAGAGACGGACCTATCGCGATTATAGGGGTGCCGCCTTTGAGGGCATGACGACCGCAACCAATATCGCACACGAGAGGACACTCTTACGGCTCGAAGAGGACGGACGGCACCAAGCCGCGCCCATCCTCTCACCTCTTGAGGTGGGCAAAGCCGTGGCTCAGGCTGAGCAGCGCTCAGCCCTCAAAAGGCACGCCTGGAATGAGGAGCAGCGTACCGCGACTGCTCAGATCCTCACAAGCAGCAATCAGATCGTTGGACTCCAAGGCTACGCGGGCACGGCCAAGACCTCAACCGTTCTGACAACAGTGGCGAAAAGCGCGGAAGTGCAAGGCTATCGCGTTACGGCCCTGGCCCCGACCGCCTCAGCCGCGCAGGTGTTGGGAGACGCTCTCGACAGTCGAGCCGATACCTTGGCGCGGCATCTTCTGGCACCAGGGCGTCCCCGCTCCCAGCTTCAGCTCTGGATTGTCGATGAGGCGTCGCTTGTTTCAGCCAAAGACATGGCGAAGCTCTTGAGCACAGCGCAGAGCCATCGGGCACGGGTGCTCTTGGTGGGGGATATCAAACAGCTTGGCTCTATTGAGGCTGGGGCGGCGTTTGAACAACTTCAGGAGGCGGGCATGGAAACGGCCAAGCTGACGACAATCTTACGTCAGACCAATGAGCATACAAAGGCAGCCGTAGAGGCAAGTTTGGAGGGGAACGCCAAGAAGGCCTTGGAGGCCCTGGATCGCGGCGGCGGCCGTGTGGTGGAGATTGCTAGTCGTGAAGCGCGTTTCGCGCAGATTGCCGAGGACTATGCGGCTCTCAACGCAGAAGAACGGCAGAAAACTCTGGTCATTGAGCCATCACGCGAAGGACGAGATGCTCTGACCCAGGACATTCGAAACAAGCTCATTGAACGTGGACAGCTTGGCGCTGAGGCTCTCAAGGCGACGAAGTTTGTCTCCAAGGACCTCACAAAAGCGGAGGCCAAGCGGGCGGAGAGTTATGAGCTCGGCGATATTGTGCGCTTTGCGAAGGATTACGTGGATAAGGGCATCTCTCGGCATGGTGCCTATCGGGTCATTCAGGCGGACGAGGCGAGAAATGTGATTACGCTTCAAGATGAGCGCGGACGAGAGCTCTCCTGGCATCCCAGGCAATGGGGAGCAGCGCAGGCCCAGGTCTATCGCGAGGAAGCTTTAGAGCTCCGCGTGGGGGATCGCGTTCAGTTTACCCGGAACGACAAAGCGGCGAAGCGTGTGAATGGGCAGCTTGGGGACGTGATCGCAATCGACCCAGACCGAAGCCTTGCCCGCGTCAAACTCCAAGGCAACCGGATTGAGACATTGAGCTTGGAGAGCGCGCTCTACACGGATGACCGCTCGAAGATGCAAATTGGGCTCCAGGAGCGTGCAGGAATGGCGGCTCGCGCGCTTAAGGAACACGGAGCCGATATGCAGGCGGGACAGCACAAATCACGAGAAAAGGTCCAGCACGCCAGTCTCGCTCTGTGAGGCACGCCATTGTGCCCGCTGCAATCTTATATAACCAATTGAGCCATGCTTTGGCCGTTTGAACTCAATCGATCCTATCATCGTCCTCATGCGGCTCTTGCCCCTAACTCGGCAAGCACGCGTGTTGCATTGGCAAACGTCAGAGCACGAAGCAAAGCAATACGAGATTACTTTCTGGCTCATGCGAGGGGATCTGGTGAAAATTGTCGCAGCGCATCATATTCACAAACTGAGTGATGGCGGGCCGCTTCACCCTGCCTCGGTTGCCGCACTCTGCCCTAATTGTCATCGAAAATTCCATTGCTGGGCAGACCAGGTGGCTTTGAACAACGCATTACTTGAGCTTGTGCGGCAACTCGAAAAGTAAATGATTTTTCCGTTATGAGGAAGAGCCGCCAGTCGGCTATCGATGAGAATTGATCGATAGCTGTCATTCGTAGCGCTCACGTTTATGGCAGCTAGCAACCAATCAACCCTAGTCATTCAGCCGCCTATTTTCACACAAGAGGAGCAGACCGGCAGCTATTCGAATAGCTGCCCCTTAGCTCCGAGGCTTGGCGTCCATGACCAAAACTCTCTAACTATACACATCATCATTGCGCGTATTCGACGAAGCACCACAACCATTGGCGAACGTCTTCACCGATATGCGGGTCCAAGCAAGCTTGATTGAGCAGCTTGAAGGCTTCTGCTTTGAGGAAGGCGCGATCCGCATAACCATCTTGAATGACGCCTTGGATATAGCGGGGTATCTCAGCCGCAACCGCATCAGGGGTGTGGCCGGATCCTTTTTCGCACAGGAACCAACCGCCATAATGCTTAATCCAACCAAGGAAATCGGCATCAAGCACATCACGCGCGTAGCGCACCTTGATTTGATAGACCGCATCCCATGTCTCAGCTTGGTCAGAATCGCAGCCAACCATGACTATATCCCAGCGCGGCAGGACATAGCCGCCAACCGTATTGCCCTTGAAAAATTGGCTGCCTGCCAAGCTGATACTATAGGTTGGTCCGGCATAGGGATCCGAACAGCGGCGGCGCAGCCCATCATTGCTGGTCAATATGTCGATATCACGCTTGAAGGTAGAATTGCACTCGTGGCAGGCGGGCGGCAGATTGCGCAGATCCGCGGCAGCAAACGGATAGATAGAAACAGGCATCAAATGATCGAGTGCATGCCGCGGCGCTTCGGGCGCGCGGAAGTAATTGAGTCCGCAGAACGGACAATGTCTAATATTACTCCTATAGATAACACCATATTGATTATCGCGCAAAAAGCCGCCGTCCTGCTTAAGACTCGACAGCTGCCCGAAAAGATAGGTCGCGAGGTCGCTCACAGACGCGTGGATCGAGGGCGGAAGCGAAGCGAGCGTCGGGCACGGAGCATTGTCGCTAAATACGTTCGGCAGCGCAGTCTGCCGAAGAATGGCCGTCCGCACCTCCGATCGTTCGGCAGTAGTCAGCTTGCGATATTCGCGTAAAAAGTTCGAGCGCTTTGAGCGTAGGCCGGTACGCTGCGCAAGCAGCTCGCGTCGCTCAAGTGGCAAACACTCGGGCCATGACAAGGGGCGGTGTCGCGCGTCAATCGCGTTCATACCAGCAAGCACCATGTCGACAACAACCTTATTCAGCCAGTTCTGGTTTAAGGCTCCAATCGGATACGAGAACAACATCACTAGGCCTGATTTTTCAGCTTTCGCAAATGATCAGCAAGAAGCGCTTTCCCGATTGACGGGCCGAGATCTTTGAATCCCTCTTCGACTGTTCTCAAATCATTCGATTTGAGAAGGCTCTCAATTTCTCTTTCAGCTATATGCGAATGGGGAGGGCGGATGCCAAAGCAGCTTTCGAGGATGCGATCAAAAGTAGTGCCAAACGTCTCAATTTTCGGATCGTTTACGGCGAACTTGCCACTTTCGGCATCCTTCGAGAAAATCATCACCTGATCTCTCGGCATGTCCGACGGCACGAACGGGGCATGGGTCGTCAGTAAAAATTCTTGGTTCTCTCTCTCGCCTACCATTTTAAGAAGCTGCTGAACAAACTCGACGCGCCATCTCGGGTTGAAGTGTGATTCAGGCTCATCGAGCAGAAAGATCGCATTAGCGTCGGCGACCATCGCGTAGATACCAAGAATCAACGCCTGCTGATGTTCGCCGTCTGACAGTGACACATAGTCAACCGGATCCGATGCCTTGCCCGCTGGCCAAAAGCGGACCTCTTCGAAGCTGAATACCATATCTTCCTGCTGCGGTTCGGGCAGCCGGGAGGCGAAGCGTCGCTCTTTTACTGCCTTGTCAAACCGCTTGCGCGCCGGGCGCGGGATAGCAAGATCATTGAGAAGTGCTAGCTTGTGCAGCGAACGATAGAGCGAGAAGGCATCGGCCCAAAAATGTCTGAACGCGTCGCGTGTTGCCTGGGTGATCAAGAAATCGAAAGTGTAGGTCTCGGTTTTCTCATCTATGTGCCAGCATGTTGCGGCACGCTGGAGATTACCGATGACGGTCTCAAGCTCATCGGTGAGCTGGATGCCTTTGCGTGGGGATATATGCTTCCCCTTTGCACCGTTACGGACAACGGAGTGCGCAAGCCGCACTATGCAGCGACATGACGCAAGATCGTCTAGGCCCGCGTGACGCAACAGTTCTGCCTGGACAAAGTCCGACCCCAGCATGAGATTAGAGAAAAGTACCTCCAGATTGGTGCCATAATCAATGAGCATCAAGCGGTTATCAGGTACCGTCTTCGCATCTGTGCCGCGCGCTGCCTCAGCGACATCCCGCGCATAACCGCTCCTGCTGGCGAGAAAGGGTAGGCTTAGCGTCTCATTGTCACCAGAGGTGTAACCGATGATCAATGGCGGGAGAAACTGTCCAAAGACAGGTTCTCCCGGCTTGACGATTTCACCATTGGCACGGACAAGCTCGATCGGCCCTGACTTCTTGCCCTTCCTGCCGCGCATTAATCGCACAGTTTCATAGCAATCTGTCCCGACTAGCCTCACCATATATTCCAACTCGAAGAGGACTGCGTCGTTCGCGCTGCGCCGCTCTTCGCCAGGTGCGTGCGCATGCCACGCCGCCTGAAAAATCTCGGCTATCAACTGGAGGAATTGAGACTTTCCCGACCCGTTGGGGCCGATCATACACAGAGGCGCAAGGGCCTCGTTCGCCTTGCCGTCACCACCGCGGCCGAACCATATCTGCGTACCGTCATAAAGGCCGCCTCCCGTTCCGGATCGCTCTATCGTGAGCAGCCGCAATCTCATTGTGCGGCTCTCCTAAGCAGCATGCGGCCTTCCTGCTTGTCGAAAATCTGCTCAAGGCTGGGAGATGTGCCACCTAGCAGCTCGAAGAGTGCATCCCGCACAGCGTTGTAGGGCAGAACCACACGCCGAGCGATCGCCTCGAATGGCAGCCCCTTTTCGGGCCACTCAATGCTGTCGGCCAATACTGCTTGCTTTGGATCGGTCTTCAATGTCTTTGCTTTCGAAGGTTTCGGCAGCACGGCGAGAGGGACGACCGGCATTTTTTGGATGCGTTCGAGCAGTTGGTGAGCAGGCTCATCAGCGGGATCGTGTTGGACCAGTTGCCCCGAAAAAGCCTTTACCAAAAGCCGCTGTTCTGCCCGGTCGATTAGCCGCAACGCCTGCTCGACATCAGTTGTAAGGCGATCAACTTTGGCAAGTGCGTTCTCGATACGCCGGACGATCTCCCGCTGTTCATCGAGCGGTGCGAGCTTAATGTTGAACGCCCTGATCTCAGGAAAATAGATCGTCGTGTGGGTTGTACCGCGACCAAAATCGCGGATATCGTCGCCCTCCGACAGCAGGGCGTACATAAGGTACCTCGGATCAAGAGCCTTGCTGCACGACCAAGTGACGAAATCCTGGCTAGTCGCCATTTCACGCCCCATGATCGCGACATAGCCAACCGAGGCCGTACGCGACAGCACGACCGTGCCCGCCGGGAGTAGGCGTGCAGCAGAATTGGCAAGACCTGCCTCGTTGATGGTCTGAATCGTCCTCTGGATAACGGTGCCATGATGCAGATTGGCGTCGGGGATCCCAATCCACGGCACCTCGCCGTTCCACCATTCAGGATGGGACCTGCTTGGCGTATGTCCAGTCTCCTGGCGCGCCACGCGCAGTAGAGGCACCCACCCCCACCCCGGGGCGAGCACGGTGCCGGGGCTGTTGACGGATATCCCCCCCCTCCCGGCAATGATCTCATTCGTCGGCTTCCGTCCTCCCTGAGCTTGTTTGGGTGCTTCGACACGCGCCAACAGGTCGGTAACTGGCTCGAGATCACGCTCTGCGCGAAAATCAGCAGTAAGCTCGCCGCGAAATGCGCACCGAAGAAGATTTATGCGATATTGATCGACTAGCGGGGCGACACTGCGCAGTTCATTGCGCGACAGATCAATGCGCGCGCTCAAATCTTCGAGACGTGCAACAATCCGGCGCTGCTCGGCCACAGGCGGAATTGCCGCCAGATGATCTTCGATGTGATGTTTAGAGAGGCCCGGAATGTCACCCTGCGCGTGCTCAATAATCTCACTCGCGCGGTAAGCGATGGTTCGCAACATGAACTGAAAATCGAGCTCAACACTGGGCTGATAGGCATGGATGTCACGTCCGATCGCTGCTTTTATACCTGGGAAGACCTTGCCGACGCCGCCACCTTTGACGGTAATAAATATGCACCCATCTGGCACTATCCTGCGCGGATCGGTTGTCCACTTCGGCTTGTAAAACGTGCGTCCGTCCCACTGTTCTGGGCCGGTAATATAGGGGATGCCGCGTCCCTCTTCGTTCACGGTATTAGCGCTTGGAGACTGCCCAGCATAGAGAATACCTATGTTGCCGAGCTTCACACGAATCCAACCAGCCGGAAGCCCGCTCATCTTTCTGTGCGTCTTGCTTGCAAGCACGCGTTTAGCATCCGTCTTGTTCTAGTGTGGCTGACACCATAATCGGAACGGCCTTCAGCCGGGACATGTAGCTTTGACATGGGAGCAATGCTCATTAGTCAAGATTCACTTCAAGATTTTCGCCTTCGCCTTCGATCTCGGTATTAAGCGCGTCCAGTTCGCCCAGAGCTGCGCGTAGATGGCCAATGATTGCGACGAGGATATCACCTGGATCCTGCTTAACGTCGTCCGAGTCGTCACTTTCATCGCGCATCCACAGCCAGTTCAAATTGTCGTTACGCTCAGCAATTTGCGCGCGCGAGAGCTTGCGCCATCGGCCGTCATCGCCCTCCTCCTCGCGAGGTGATGTACCCATGGGATCGTTACCGTAAACCCGTTCGAAGTCATCAAAATGCTTATCGAGCAGTGGGTGAGTCTTGTTGAACGTAGGCATGTTACTGCGCAGATCATAAAACCAGACATCGTCAGTAGCGAGACCCGCTTTTTTTGCGAAGAAGAGCACATTAGTCTTGACGCCCGCGCCAGAAAAAATGCCCTTCGGAAGCCTCAAGATAGTGTGTAGCCGGCACGTCGCCATCAAATCCTGGCGCACAGAGCGACCAACTCCGTCCTCGAACAACACGTTATCGGGAAGCACAACTGCTGCGCGGCCGCCGTCGCACAGCGTCAGATAGATGTGCTGCAGAAACGCTAGCTGCTTGTTGGTATTGCGATAAGTAATCTCTGCGCGCAGTGCTCGGCGGCTGCCCGCTTTGCTGCCGAAAGGCGGATTGGCCAAAACAAGACTAGCTGCGGCCAATCCATGTCCGTCTTCGGTCAGCGCATCACCATGCACAATCTCCGCATTGAGCCCGTTCAAAAACATGTTCATTAGACAGATTCTACGGGTATTTTTCTCGATCTCGACGCCCTGATATATAGGAGGCTTGTCACGATATGCCTTCGCAGAGTGACGGGACCGCAAATAGCGATCAGCGGTGATCAGAAAGCCGCCGCTGCCGACAGCCGGATCTTGGATTAGTTCTCCGAGATCGGGTTTAGAAACTCGAACCAAGGAATTCACCAGTGCGCGCGGCGTGAAATATTGACCAGCCCCCGACCGGACATCTTGCGAGCTCTTCTCGATTAATCCCTCATAGATCTCACCGAACCGATCGCCGCTGACATCTTGCCAGGCAATCTTCGCAATACCATCGACGACTGCGTAGAGATTCTCGGAATGCGAAAATACCGTAGTCGGAAAGGCATAAATTGCACGAATAACGTCGCTTTTGGCGGCGGTGCCTAGATGGGTCAGCATTTCCTGATAGAAGCCGAGTAGCCCTTCCTTCGGATGGCGGACGAGATCGGTCCAGCGATAATTTGGTGGAAGCAGCCGTTCAACGCCGTTTTCTTCAGCAATTTTCAGAAAGAGAAGATAGGTGAGTTCAGATACATATTGATGATAGCTGATTCCGTCTCCGCGAAGGATATGGCATAAGTTCCAGATTTTTTGGACAACGGTCTCATTTTTCATTTACTTCGATCACTTGCGCCAAAAAAAATCTTATGCTGTTCACTGTCGCCTCTTAATCCTCGGAAATGCACTACCGAGGTTAGATCTAGCAAGGGGCAACAGAATTGCACGCGGTGTGACGTACGCGCAAGGTTTACCTTGAGATGAGCTCACGCCATCCGGTACGATAACATCTCTGGAAAAGAAATGTCTGCTATCCTGCTGATGCTTCTCCAGAGCCGATCGAGCGCTAAATCTCAAAATCTGTCTATCGCAGTTCGCTTGGCAACGTCTGCTTTCAGGCAATCGTCAAAGCCAATTACATGTATGACTCGAGGGCGACAGCGGGCATGGAGCATCACATCTTGTGATGCATTAAAGGTGGGTACTTTATGTGGTATGGTATAGTAACACCCATATAAATTATAATGTTTTTCAATGCTTTAGTTGACATTTTAGGAAGACACCCTCTCCGCCAGAATTTCTAAAAAACGCCGAATCAATAAGCTTTCGCAGCATGGGCATTTTGCGCATCTCTGTTGGAACGCAATAAAAAAGCCCACCTCTGCAAGTGCAGAAGCGGGCTTTTTTGTAATCATCCGACCAAAAACAGATCAGCGCGAACCTGAGCGGGGGCCGCCGCGACCGGGAGCGCCACCACGGCTTCCACCCGGACGACCACCCGAGGGCGGCCCGGAGCGACGACGGCCACCACCGCCCCCGCCGCCGCCACGACCGCCGCCAAGGACCGGCGGACGCTGCGTGGACAGACGCGCTTCTTCGGAATGGAACGGATGATCCGTCACGACAGGAATGGGCTTGCCGATCTTCTTTTCAATATCCTTGAGCCATGCGCGCTGTTCAGCATCACACAGCGATACTGCGCAGCCCTCACGCCCTGCACGCGCCGTACGGCCAATACGATGAACGTAGGATTCCGGCACATTCGGCAGATCGTAGTTGAAGACGTGGCTGACCTCGTCCACGTCAATACCGCGCGCAGCAATGTCAGTAGCGACCAGCGCCTTGATGGCGCCGCTGCGGAAACCAGACATGGCTCGTTCGCGAGCACCCTGGGACTTGTTGCCGTGAATGGCTTCAGCCCGGATTCCGTTCTTGTTCAGGAATTCGGCGACCTTGTTGGCTTCATGCTTCATCAGCGTGAAAACCACGGCGCGGGCAACGCTAGGGCTTTCCAGCAGCATGAGAGCCGCATCTTTCTTGCTACCCGAATCAACGAACATGACAGCCTGATTAATGCGATCAACCGTGCTCGACTCAGGCGTGACCTGAACCGTCGCCGGATCCTTCAGGAGCGAATGAGCCAGATCACTGATGGACGGCGGCATGGTCGCAGAAAACAGAAGAGTCTGACGCTGCTTAGGAAGCAGAGCCATGATACGCTGAATATCGCGCACGAAGCCCATATCGAGCATCCGGTCAGCCTCGTCGAGGACAAGGATTTCCAGAGTAGAGAGATCGATATATTTCTGCCCGATCAGATCAAGCAGACGTCCGGGCGCTGCAACAAGAACGTCCACGCCACGTCTCGTCGCTTCGATCTGCCGTCCCTGCCCTACGCCACCGAACACGACGGCATAGGAGAATTTCATGTGCCGTGCGTAGGCCGCAAAGCTCTCACCGATCTGGGAAGCCAGTTCGCGTGTCGGAGCAAGGACCAGAGCGCGGACACCCTTTGGAGGTGCAGGCCGACGGTTTGAAAAGATATGGTTCAGAATCGGCAGCGCGAATGCCGCAGTCTTACCAGTTCCGGTCTGCGCAAGCCCTAGAAGGTCACGGCCTTCAAGCAGATAGGGAATGGCACCTGCCTGAATCGGCGTCGGCGTGGTGTAGCCTTCTTCTGCAAGAGCTTTCTGAATCGGCTCGGCTAGCTTGAGTTCGGCAAAACTGGTCATGGACCTCTCCTTTGAGACGGCAAGGTCATGCTCAGGCAACCGCGCCGCTATATGTCCTGCCCGACCAACTGGCCGCAGGCTTTCATTGCAGACGACACCACGCTGTGACCGCCCATAAAACCGGGCCCATAACAGGCCCGGACTTTACAGAACCGGCAGGATCATGAATTGTCATCACACCCCAGAAAACTGGCTCTGATGTGCACATGGGATGTAGGACAGCATTTGTCCCATTGCAAGGAGACAGCAACGCGTTGTCGCAAAAAGCCATTGGTATTTCTTGAGATTTTGCAATCAGGAGAAGCAGTCGTACTGAACCACTGCATCAAGAGGCAAAAACCCACCACGCTGACGGGGCGATGATGCCTCACGCCCGAGCGCGACGAACATAACAATTTCATGATCTGACGGAAGGTTGATGATTTCGCCCGCCTGATCGAAATCGAAGCCATCCATAGGACAGGTCTGAAGGCCGTATGCAGCGGCGGCCATCATCAGCGCGTAAGCAGCCAACCCGCAGGAACGGAACCCCTCATCGCGCTGCACCTGCTCACGGCCTTCATAATAAGACCGGATCATCCCGACATACCCTTCTCGCACGGATTCTGGAGCATCTTTCCAGTACCGGGACGGATCTTTCTGCCAGGCCTTGATATCGGCACACATAACAATCAGCGCAGAACAGTCCTCGACCTGCGGCTGGTCCCATGCAGCAGCCCGGATCCGACGCCGCTGCTCTGCGTCCCGCACGACCAGAAAGCGATAGTTCTGAATATTAAAAGCTGTCGGAGCATATCGGGCGGCATCCAGAATCGCCGTCAATTCGGCATCTGGAATCTGATAATTCGGATCAAAATGCTTGGTTGCGCGCCGTGATGCGATGGCCTGAAGAATCTCACTCATGAATTGGGAACTCCGCTCTGACTGTTATCCGATCAGATCCTGCCAGAGCAGAATCCGGCCTCCAGTTTTAACCAAAGCCGGGAGCGAAGGTTGCAAAACATTGCAGCAGCTAGTGCCCTGCCCGACTGAGAAGGAACATGGCCTGCTCGCCAAAAAGGTTGGCCAACCGGATGGAACGGCGCCACGGCGCGCGGGCACCATCTTCGTCAATCGCAAGCCATTGCTGGACGACATATCCCTCTTCTTCACAAAGCAGAAGAAAGTCCCGGATTGTGCATGGATGAATATTGGGCGTTGAATACCAGGGCGTGCTCCACACGGACGTCATCGGCATCCGCCCTGTTGTCAGAAGCTGAAGCCTCAGGCGCCAATGTCCAAAATTAGGAAAAGACACAATGGCATGACGACCAATCCGGAGCATCTGGCGCAAGACCTCACGCGGCCGTTCGACAGCCTGCAATGTTCTCTGCAGCACCACATAATCGAAGGTGTCATCGGGATAATCCGCCAGATCGTGATCGGCGTCACCATGCATAACCGGCAGCCCATGTGCGACGGACTGGGTAACGTTCTGCATATCGATCTCGATCCCCCGGGCATCACAGGAGCGCGTCCGATACAGATAATCGATCAGGGTGCCGTCCCCACTGCCGACATCAAGAACGCGGGCACGCGGCGCAATCATTTCAGCAATCAGGCGCTGATCTACACGCATCAGCGTTCTCCCGCCAGAAAGGCAGCATGTTCTGCAGCACCGTTAATGAAGCCACGGATGGTACGATCGAAGTCAGGCTCATCCAGCAGAAATGCGTCATGTCCGCGGTCACTTTCGATTTCTACGAAAGAGACATTCGCCCCCGCCCGGTTCAGAGCACGCACCAGCAGACGGGATTGGGAGGTCGGAAACAGCCAGTCCGAGCTGAAGGACACCACGCAGAAACGGGTCTGTGATTTCCGGAACGGGTTGGCCAGATCACCGTCATGTTCGGCAGCCAGGTCGAAATAGTCCATCGCCCGTGTGATTGTCAGATACGAATTGGCATCAAAGCGACGCACGAACGTCGACCCCTGATGCCGCAGGTAGCTCTCGACCTCGAACATTTCCCCAAACAGCGATGGACTGCTGGACGCTGGCACCGCTGTAGCCGCATCATGCCGGACCCGCCGTCCGAATTTACGGCTAAGCGCTTCCTCGGACAAATAGGTAATATGCGCCATCATCCGCGCGACGCCGAGCCCTCGCGCCGGAATGGCATCGAAATCCCTGTAATGCCCGTCATGCCAGTCCGGATCGGCGAAAATGGCCTGCCGGCTGACTTCATTGAAGGCAATATTCTGGGCCGAATGAAAGGGAGACGTCGCAATTGGCATCGCCGCAAATACGCGGTCCGGGAAGTCGGCAGCCCAGGTCAGGGCCTGCATCCCACCCATTGATCCACCGATGACTGCAAAAAGACGGTCAATTCCCAGATAATCGATCAGTTTTGCCTGGGTCGCCACGATATCGTGCATGGTAATGGGTGGGAACTCACTGTCCCATGCCTTCCCCGTCTGCGCGCAGATCGATCGCGGCCCCGTGGTCCCCATGCATCCACCAAGAACATTGGAGCATACGACGAAATAGCGATCCGTATCGATCGGCAGACCGGGGCCCACCATCCGGTCCCACCATCCCGGCTTTCCAGTGAGTGGGTTCTGCTCCGCCAGATACTGATCCCCCGTCAGGGCATGACAGACCAGGATGGCGTTGTCACGCGCCGGGGAGAGCGTCCCGTACGTGCAATAGGCAATCTCCAGCGGCGCCAGATGCACCCCACACTCCAGATCGAGACCGTCATCCAGCCGCACAGTCCGATGTGTATAGACCGGACCATCTGCGATGCTCTGTGACGCGCTGATGTCCATCCCTGACCTGCCTCTGATGCCATGACTGAAGGCAGCATGCCTCCCGGGCGCCACGGTATGACACTGCCTGACGATGCGATCAAATCCCCTTTTGGATTGACGATGAATTAACGACTTGAATAAAGTTAAAAAACCGTAAAAAAGTTACCCATGCCGAACGCATTCTCACATTCGCCCGCTGAAGAATCACGGATATCACCATTTCCGGTTGATGCCTCTCCGCTACAGATCCTCGGCCATTCCGGCATTTTTGACGCATTTTATTACCTGAAGACCAATCCAGACCTGAAGAGCTTCGGAACCGCCGTTCTGCAGCACTATCACCAGCACGGCTGGCGCGAGGGTCGGAAACCAAATCCCTTTTTCGACCCCCACTGGTATCTCAGCCAGAACCGCGACGTCATTGGCGATCCCCTGCTTCATTATATTCTGCATGGCGAGCGTGAAGGCCGCCGTCCGATCGCTTGGTTTGATCCAGTATGGTACGCACGCACCTACCGTGTCCCGGAGCGGATGCTGTCCCTCGCCCATTACCTCAAGAACCGTCACAACACGCCGTTACGCCCAATCCCCGAGTTCGATCCGGATTTTTACCTGCGCTCTTATCCCGATGTTGCCAAAGCTGGCCTGGATGCGCTCGAGCACTACATGGTTCAGGGATTTCGCGAAGCACGCCGACCTTTCGACGGGTTCGATCCGCTTTATTACAGACGAAAACACCTCCGCCATTCCCCGGACAGCAATCCACTACTGCATTACCTTGAAAACCGGGATCGTCCAGACGTCCACCCCAGCAGCCCCGGGACCGAAATATCGGTCTTTGCCGAGATCAAACGCCGGAGCAAACCAGGACCACTTTTTGAGAAAGCCCGACCTTTACCCAGCAGCGCCATTCGGCGTGCCCGGGTTCTGGCCTATTACCTTCCACAATTTCATACCATTCCGGAGAATGATGCGTGGTGGGGCGACGGGTTTACGGAATGGACCAACCTGCCCCGAGGTATCCCGCGCTTTTCTGACCATTACCAACCCCGGATCCCGCGGGACCTGGGCCACTATACGTTAAACACACCGGAAATCCTTGAACGACAGGCCAGCATGGCCCGCGCTGCGGGGATCGAAGGCTTCATCTTCTATTTTTACTGGTTCAGTAACGGAGTTCGTTTGTTTTCAATGGGTTGCATAGCGGTTTCTTCCGGTTTCCAAAAACTGGTTTCCGCTCTGGAAATTGCCTCCGCTGCCATGCGTTTTTGGTCGGCTGAACGGGTGTAGTGCTCAACCATCTTGAGCGTCTTGTGGCCGGTTATTGCTGCGATCTCGTGCGTCGAACATCCAGACTCCGCCAAGAGCGTTGCGGCTAATTTCCTCAAGCCGTGAATATTGAAACCTGCCGGAATTATTCCTCTCGCCTGGGCGTCGTTCATGCTGCGAGTGATGTTATGAATTGTCATCGGACCGCCGCGCACGCCTGTCAGAATATGGTCGCAGGTCTTCGGCCATTGCGTCATTGCTTGCGCGAGAACGGGATGGATAGGAACCCAGAGTTCGGTCCCCGTCTTAATCTGCCGGACAAAGATTGCGCCGTTCTGAATGTCACTCCAACGCATGGCGCATAAATCGCTTCGGCGCTGCCCCGTGAAGAGCGCAAGCATAACCGCTCGCGACAAATAGGGTGGCAGATCGCGGATCGCGTCTCTGGCCATTTCCTTCGTCCATGCGGGCAGCGGAGTATATGGGAGCATCCCGATCCGAGCCGCGGCGTTCGCGTCCACCCACTCCCGATTAAGCGCCCAGGACAAGAATGCACTACTGGCTTGTATGAACTGGTTTGCGGCACCCGTTCCGCGTCCGGCAGCAATCGCATCCCTGAACTGGAGAATGACACGCCGGCGCAGTTCCCGGATGGGAACCTGTTCGATGCGCTCTAACTCCTTCAAATAAATGATCCGGCTGCGCTGCGAGCTTAATTTTGTCGAGCGCCACTCCGGGCTTTGATAATAAAGGCGCAGCACCGCGCCAATTGTTCCGACGGACGGTGCTTTTGGGGTCTCCTTCGTTGCTCTTGGGTAGCGGTACTCCTTAACGGATCCGTCGGACAACGTCTTTCTGACGATCTTGAAGCCGTCGAGATGTGGTGGCGATTTCTTCACAGGCTTTGGCTACCGCATCTTCAGTTGATGGAGAAAATGAGACGCCGCTTTGCTCAAGCATCATGGCGTCGATTGCATGGATATCCCATCGCGGGCTTCGTGGTCCTAGGTGCATTGACGGTTGCGGCAAGCGCCCTTCCGCAACCAAGCGAGGAAGGCGATGGGGCTGAGTACATAGACGCTTGGCTACGGCTTCTCTGTTGAGCCAGCGCTCAAGTGTTTCCTGCATTAGCAGCCTCCCCGCGAGGGACGCTCGAAAGCGCGTTCCATTCTTTGACCGTCATGACGAATGGAATTTCTCCCATTCTCCGACACATCACCCAGCCTGACTTCTGAACCATGAAGTGCAGAGGCCCAGAGTTGTCGTACTTAATCTTCGGGCTTTCACTCATCCCCGTTCCTCCACTCTTTCCCCATGCACGGCTTCCAACCTCGCAGCCAATGGAATGCGTGCGAGTAGTCTGTGTGTACTGTCGAGATTCTTACGCGTGTCTCTGAGATCCTCTCGAAGCTGGGCTATTTGATCCACCAAGCATGAGAACGCAGTCAGAGTGCCTTCAATTTCCTCTGCGGCTTCTGTGCAAAGACCGTCCTTACGCTCTCGCAGTCGCGCGCATAAGGATTGGGCCTGACGAATACTTTCCGCCTTCATCCCCTCTCCTCCGCGTCCATGGCTGCATCAATCGCGGCGCGGAATGAGGCGCGCCAGTTTCCGCCTCGGACGTCCCATTCCACACCTTTGGTAGAATCATTCCACCTCGATCGGGCACGCGCGCAGTTCTGGTCAAACCAATCCAGCCGCTCTGTATCCGTCCGCCCGCTCATGCCGGGTCTCCTGCGAATGGAGCCCAGACGACTTCATATCCGTGCCGCTCAAAAAAATCGGCATCTGATTGGCTTGATGTGTGACGCCAAGGTGCCCAAGGACCAATGCGATATTTCCACATCACACCCCTCCCTCGCGTGTGAGGGCGCCGCGCAATTCGCCCGTAATGAATTGAGCATCCAACTGGCGTTTAGCCGCCTCGATCTTTTGGGTCTTGGTTAAGTCAGGACGATGCAATACGGCCAGCAGATGAACTGCGGCTAGCCCCTTGTCCGCAACCTCCGCTTTTAATGTTTCTTCCCGCGCCTTACTCGCCTCAGCATCGGCCCTCGCAAGCTGCTCGGCTTCCTTTAGTGCGGCGAACTCCGCTTCCAGCGCGGCGACGTTGGCGGGGCGATAATAAACCGGCACATCGTTCGGAAATGGCTTCCGATGTAGTGCGGTCGATGCGTGCTTTGCTTCTGATATAGCAAAGAAATTGGGTGTATCCGCAGGAACATATCCGGCCGGCTCCTGTCCCTCCACATCCTTCCGGCGCTGTTCCGCCGCGCCTCGGGCTTCGGCGCTTTTGATGTCCTGCTGTCGTTCGGCTTCATTCTCCTCCAACGCTCGCCATGCTTCCTGCATCTGCGAGATAAGACGCGGAAAAGTGGCATGCTGGATATCTGTCGCGTCTTCGCATTCACCGCTTTCAACGGGATGTGAAATATTCCATTCCGTTCCTGTGTCCGGGTTGTGGAATAGATACCCGCAGAAGGACTCCCGCATCTGCTCCGTCTCAACAGAAGCCTCCTCAGGCCAGCTCACGATATGACCGCCGCACGCTTCCCAGACCTTGCGGTCGAAGGTGTAAGGCTTGCCATCCGGCAGAAGGAACTGGCGCAGGTCAGGCGATACGCACGGAATAATGGTGAAGGGCGCGCGTCTTGCCACGGACGGGACTTCCAGTACCACAACACAGCCTGGACGGATCGCATCGAAATCCTTGGGGTTCTGGGTCATCTCAAACACTCCCCGGCCGCGGACCGGCCGCCAAGTGGAACAGGATCACGAGAGCCAGCGCCTCGATTAGGGTGGGGATCGTGTGGGTCATGCTCGCACCACCTTCCCGGCATCATCCAGCCGGTACGCAACACCAGCCTCAATTCCATCCTCGCCTTCATAGAGAGGTGTGAAGCGTGAGCGTTTGCCATCGTGCCAGACAAGTGAGGCACAGCCGCTTTCACCCAAGGTGACCTGAGTTCGCCTACCTGCAGATGCGACAACCGCATTATTGCCTTCGCACTTGACCCGGGCGCCGTCCCCGCTGCTGCCGATCTGGGCGCCGTTCCCGCTGCTGCCGATCCGGGCGCCGTCCCCGCTGCTGCCGATCTGGGCGCCGTTCCCGCTGCTGCCGATCCGGGTGTCGTCCCCGCTGCTGC
>NZ_JAERLY010000029.1 GCF_018256155.1 Gluconobacter sp. Dm-62 | reverse complement strand
CATCATTGCCGCGCAAACCGTGCAGAACGTCGAAAGCCTCGTCATGCCGGCCCCGCAGAACCAGCCAGCGCGGGCTGCGGCGGATGCGGGGGCTGGTCCTGCGACGGTTCTTGCTTCGGCAGCGGATGCCTGGGCGGATCGGGCCGGGGGAACGTCCGGGGCGCTTTGGGGCGAGGGGCTAAGGGCGTTCAGTCTGGCGCTCGACGACAACAGTTTGCCTGATGCGCAGCAGCTTTCAGGGGGTGCACGGAACAGCATGGAGCGGATCATGGAGCTGGGTCGGGCGAAGCCCGGCGATAAGACGCTCGTGGATGCGCTTGTGCCGTTCGTTGAGACGATGGAGCAGGCGCTGGCCGCCGGGCATGGGCTTGTGGAATCCTGGCGGATCGGGGCGGAAGCGTCTCATGAAGCCGCGCAGGCCACGCGTGATCTGCTGCCGCGGATGGGACGTGCGAAAATGCATGGCGAACGCAGCAAGGGGCATCCGGATGCGGGAGCGCTCTCGCTGGCGCTCTGTGCGCGGATTGTGGGCGAGGATCTGAAGGCGGGTCTGGCTTCTGCCGGAGGGGAGCCTTCCCTGACCAGTCGGGCTGGATAGTCCTCCCGGGCTGCTGCTTTCTGCTGGGATGGGGGAGGCTGGTTCAGAATGTGAGTGGCCCTCCGTCTAGCTGGACGGCGGGTTCGTTCTGGAGCGAAGGGAGGGCGAAAGCTCTCCCTTTGCTGTTTCTGGTGATGAGGTCTGTGGCTCAGGCAATAGGGATTTGCATTGACTTTGAGCGCTTGAATAGAACAAAACGGGAACATAAAATCATCAAATCAGTCTGTATGAGGGGCAACGAGCCGGGAAATGACTGTGGAAATCCAGAAAAAGCCCGGTCTGGAGACGTTGCGGGCAGCGATCAGGTGTCTGGAGGGACACAGTGATCGCCGACGTAAGGTGCTGCCATTTGGCATCAGCGGGATTGACCGCTGGCTGCCGGGGGGTGGTCTGGCGCTGGGCGCGCTGCATGAGGTGGCGGGGGGTGGCAATGATGCCCTGCACGGTGCCGCGGCGGCTCAGTTCTGTGCCGATATTGCGGCCCGTACCCGCGGCAGGGTGCTGTGGATTGTGACCCGTCAGGACATGTTCGCGCCTTCCCTGAAGCAGGTTGGTCTGTCAGCGCGGAGGATCATCTATGTCGAGGCGGGATCGGACATTGATGTACTGGCCTGTTTCGAGGAAGGGCTGCGGCATGGCGGTCTGGGGGCTGTCGTGGGTGAAGTCTCCCGGTTGTCCATGACGGCCTCCCGTCGTTTGCAGCTGGCGGCAGAGACATCCGGATCTTTGGGGATCGCGATCAGACGCCGGCGGCAGTCGGGGGATGCGGACGATTTCGGCCAGCCGACGGCTTCAGTCACACGCTGGCGGGTTTCCGTCCTGCCATCAGGGTCGTTGCCGGTGCCCGGCGTGGGCTGTTCCCACTGGCGGCTGGAACTGGTTCGTGCCCGGGCGGGTGGTTGTACTGATTTCGAAGTGGAGGCCTGTGATGGCAAGGGTCGTCTCTCTTTACCTGCCGCTCTGGTCGACCAATCGGATCAGGAAGCGGCTGGGGAAAGACGCGCCCGCGCCTGAGGTGCCGTTGGTGCTGGTTGGTCGCGAGGGACGGCGACGGGTGGTGAAATCGGTCGATCTGGCTTCCCGCAAGCTTGGTCTGCGTCCTGGCATACCGGTTGCCAGGGCTCAGGGATTGTTTCCCGATCTGGTGTTGATGGACGCTGACCCTGCCGGGGACCAGATGGGGCTGGAGAAGCTGGCGCTGTGGTTCCAGAACCGTATTGCGCCCATCGTGGCTGTTGATGCTCCGGATGGATTGGTGCTGGATACGACGGGGGCGGATCACCTGCATGGTGGTGAACTTTCCATGCTCGAGGACATGGTCCATCGCATGGCGGCGGCCGGATTTCGGGCAAAAGCCGTAGTGGCTGAGACCTGGGGCGCGGCCCATGCGCTGGCGCGTTATGGACGGGCACCGGTTGCGGTTGTGTCACCGGGTGAAGTGGTTTCGGCACTGGCCGATCTTCCTCTTGAGGCCCTGCGCCTGTCGGGCATGGTTGTTGAAGGACTGGCTGCGTTGGGGGTGTCCCGTATCGGGTCGCTGGCTGCCATGCCACGGGCGCCGCTGGCGCTGCGCTTTGGCCCGGAGGTGGTGTGCAGGCTGGATCAGGCCTTTGGCCGTCTGACTGAAGCCATTGTTCCAGTGCGGCCGGTTGTTCCGGTCGAAGTCAGCAGGAATTTTGCCGAGCCCATCGGGGCTGCCGAGACCATAGCCCGTTATATCGGCAAGCTGGTTCCGCTGCTTTGTCAGAGACTGGAGGAGCGTGGGCAGGGCGTGCGGTGTCTTGATCTGGTGCTGTATCGGGTGGACAGTCGTACGGAAGCAATCCGCGTGGCGACGGCCATGCCTGTGCGGGATGTCAAACGTCTGACCCGACTGCTGTGCGGAAAGATTGAAACTGTTGATCCGGGGTTTGGCATTGAGCGTATGGTGCTGACTGCCTCACTGGCAGAGCCCATGGACCGGCGACAGACCGTTTCTTCCCTGATCTCGGTGGAAGAGGCCGACGTGTCCGACCTGATCGACACTCTGGCCAACCGTGTCGGGGCTCAGGCGCTGTACCGTTTTGCGCCAGTTGAAAGTGATCTGCCTGAGCGTTCGTTCTGTCGCGTTCATGCTCTTGCGCCGGAAGAGACGGAGGATTGGCCCGGGCACTGGCCACGGCCGACACGTCTGCTGGCGCGGCCCGAGCCCGTGCAGGCCATGGCGGAACTGCCCGATCAGCCACCGTTGTTCTTCATCTGGCGGGGTGTGCGGCGGAAGGTGAAATGCGCTGACGGGCCAGAGCGGGTTTTTGGGGAATGGTGGAAGAATGACGCCGAACTGACCATCGCCCGGGATTATTTTCGTGTGGAGGACACCAGTGGCGAGCGCTTCTGGCTGTATCGGGCGGGGGATGGAGAGCATGGAGAAACCGGCTCGCAGAGATGGTTTCTTCACGGAATTTTCGGATGAGCGCGTGCTATGCCGAACTTCAGGTGACGACCTATTTTTCGTTCCTGCGTGGGGCATCGTCACCGATTGAACTGTTCGGACAGGCGAAGGCGCTGGGGATCGACGCTCTGGGCGTTTGTGACCGCCATTCCCTGGCGGGGATGGTGCAGGCGCATGTGGCCGCGAAGCAGGTCGGGCTCCGGCTTGTGGTGGGCTGTCGTCTCGATCCGGCTGATTTCCCGCCTGTTCTGGTCTATCCGACAGATCGGGATGCCTATGGCCGGTTATGCCGTCTGCTCAGCATGGGGAAGGCCCGGGCTGGAAAAGGGGGGTGTCATCTTCTGTGGGAGGATCTGGTCGCATGGGGCGATGGTCTGATCGTTGTCATGATCCCGGAGACTGCGGATGAGGCCTGCGCCCTGCATTTACGCAGGCTGAAGGAGGTCTTTGCTGATCGGGCATATCTGGCGCTGACGCTGCGACGCCGGCCCAATGACCAGATGCGGTTGCATGAACTGGCGGGTCTCGCGCATCAGGCTCGGGTGCCCGTGGTCGTCACCAACGATGTGCTGTTCCATACCTATGACCGGCGCATCCTGCAGGATGTTGTGACCTGTATCCGGCACAGCACCACCATTGATGAGGCAGGCTTTGTCCGGGAACGCCATGCTGACCGCTATTTCAAACCACCGCAGGAAATGAGCCGGCTGTTCAGCCGCTATCCCGAAGCAGTTGCCCGGACCATCGATATTGTGGACCGTTGCCGCTTCAGTCTGGACGATCTGGCCTATCAGTATCCCGATGAGGTGTCGGTGCCTGGCCAGACACCGCAGCAGGCGCTTGAGGCTCTGACCTGGATTGGGGCTGAACGGACCTACCCCGAGGGCATTCCCGGGGATGTCCGCAAGATCCTGCGCCATGAACTGACGCTGATCGGGCGTATGAATTACGCGCCATATTTTCTGACGGTGAACAGTATTGTCCGCTATGCCCGCAGTCAGGATATTCTCTGTCAGGGTCGCGGATCGGCAGCCAATAGTGCGGTCTGTTATGTACTGGGTATCACTGCCATTGATCCGGCCCGCAATTCGCTCCTGTTTGAGCGTTTTATCTCTGAAGAGCGGGGCGAGCCGCCGGATATCGACGTCGATTTCGAGCATGCACGGCGCGAGCAGGTTATTCAGTGGGTCTATGAGCATTACGGACGCGACCGGGCGGCGCTGACGGCTGTGGTGATCCGGTATCGGGCGAAGGGGGCGCTGCGGGATGTCGGCAAGGTCATGGGATTGCCTGAAGACCTGATCCGCACCCTTTCGGGGCAAATTCACGCTGGGGGCACAGTCTGGGTGATGATGCCCTGAATGAAACGGGGATTGATCTGTCCGACAGGCGCATCCGTCTGACTGTGGATCTGGCACGGTGCCTGATCGGGACGCCCCGGCATCTGTCGCAGCACCCGGGCGGTTTTGTTCTGACGCATGACCGTCTTGATGAGCTGGTGCCCATTGAACCGGCGGCCATGGAGGATCGTCAGATCATTGAATGGGACAAGGACGATATTGATGTTCTGAAATTCATGAAGGTCGATATTCTGGCGCTGGGCATGCTGACCTGTATGAAGAAGGGGCTGGATCTGCTGGCGGCTCATAAAGGCCAGCACTTCACGCTTCAGACTATTCCGGCCGAAGACCCGCGTACCTACGCCATGATCAGGAAGGCCGATACGATCGGTGTGTTCCAGATTGAAAGCCGTGCGCAGATGTCGATGCTGCCCCGGCTGAAACCGCGTGTGTTCCGTGATCTCGTCATTGAAGTTGCCATCGTGCGGCCCGGACCGATTCAGGGGGATATGGTTCATCCTTATCTCCGCCGTCGGGAAGGGCTGGAGAAACCGGATTATCCTACTCCGGAGCTGGAAAACGTTCTGAAAAGTACTTTGGGTATCCCGTTATTTCAGGAGCAGGCCATGCGGGTCGTCATGGTGTGTGCAGGGTTTACGGCCGCTGAGGCCGATCAGCTGCGCAGGGCCATGGCAACGTTCAAAAATACCGGCACCATCACGCAGTTCCAGACCCGGATGATCGAAGGGATGCGCATCAACGGTTATACGGAAGAATTTGCCGAACGGATTTATCAGCAGCTTCAGGGCTTCGGATCGTACGGTTTCCCTGAGAGCCACGCGGCCAGTTTTGCCATTCTGGCCTATTCGTCATCATGGATGAAATGCACCCATCCGGATGTCTTTCTTGCGTCGCTTCTGAACAGTCAGCCGATGGGGTTCTATGCGCCAGCGCAACTGGTCCGTGACGCGCAGGAGCATGGTGTGGACGTGCGGCCTGTCTGTGTGAATGCGTCACGCTGGGATAGCACGCTTGAAGAACCGCAAACTGCGCGTGGAATGTTTGCTGTTCGACTGGGCATGAGTCTGGTGAAGGGATTGGCAAATGGGGATGCGGCCCGGATTGTTGTCGCGCGGGGCAGCGGGCCTTTTGTGTCGGTGGATGATCTGTGGCGACGCTCTGGTGTCAGGGCGGGAGCGCTGAGGCATCTTGCGGAAGCAGATGCATTTCGGCCTATGCTCGGGCTTGCGCGGCGTGAGGCGCTCTGGTCCATTCAGGCTTTGCGTGATGAGCCGTTGCCGCTGTTCGCTGCTGCGGAGGTGACGCGGGAAGCAGAAGAACCGGATGTGCTGCTACAGCCCATGCATGGCGGAGCTGAAGTCGTGCGGGATTATAACCGGCTTGGGCTCACCTTGCGGGATCATCCACTGACCTTTCTGCGCGACGACCTGAGAGAACGGGGAATTATTTCCTGTCGGCAGGCACGGGCAGCAAGGGACGGAGCACGGCTGGCAGTGGCGGGGCTGGTGCTGGTGCGGCAGCGACCTGGATCAGCGGAAGGCGTGGTATTCATGACGCTGGAGGATGAGACTGCCCATATCAATGTCATTATCTGGCCGGATATGTTCGACGCGAACCGACGGGTGGTACTTGGCGGGCAGATGCTGGCGGTGAAAGGCGTCCTTCAGAAGGAAGGCGAAGTCGTGCATCTCATCGCGAAGAAAATCGAGGATTTTTCGGAGCTGCTCGCAGATGTCGGGAACCGGACCCTCGATGTTGCCAATATAAAGCAGAGGAAATACCGATCCGAACGGATAGTGGTGAAATCACGCAACTTCCATTAACAGCTGGGTTTTGTGGTGAATGCCTGTTTCTCAACGATAAGTCGAACTCGGTCTCTGTCCGGTTCCGGTGTTGGGTTGAACAGGGGGTCTGAGAGGCTGTTTTACAGACTGTATTGCCTGCCATTACCTGTTCCCGATCTGTTAACTCACCTTGGTATTGAAAAGACAATACCAAGGTGAGTTAGATCATTAAGGAAGCAGGTCTGTTGTTACTGGTCGAAACTTCAGATCAATCAGCCAGCTTGACGCAAGCCAGTGTCTTCAGAGTGATGATCCATTTTATATGGTCCTCCGGAAACAATCTGAATGGACAGAATTCCAGCGTCCTTGTCAGGGGTGTTTCCAGTTTGCAAAGGCAGAACGGCATCCCCGTCGGTCCATCGGTACGCGGCGGCTTCCAGACCGTGCCAACCTGCCAGCTCGTTTTGGGAAAGATGAGCTGTCACGGCAACCGTCTTGCGGGACGCGAAAAATGAAATATCTCCGATGAGGACCCCCAGATCGCGGCGATCATCCACGAAAGGTCCGACCGTATCGCTGGGGCGACCGGTCCGTGAGACCAGGCGTACTGTCGCTACGTTCTCCGGGATCATGAAGATAGTGCGATCATTCGTTTGACGAAGAGGCTGAATGATCTGTCCCAGATCTGTCACCAGATGCAGATCCGGATCATCGGTCATCGCTACCTTGGGCGTAACGCTTCCGGCGCGTGCTGTGATGCCCATATGGATGGGTTCGACAAATGCACGGGAGGTATCAAGAGGCAGCGTTTTCGAACCCTGTGGCTTCGAACCACCAAAGATCGCGGTCACAGTATGGTTGTCGAACTGGCTGCGGTTCCCCGTATCGAGATAGCTCTCGGTCAGTGCGTTTTCAGCCCAGACTGCTTCATGGCTTTCCAGCTCCACATGATAGTAGGTGTAGCTGTTGATCGTGCGATCGATCAGGATCGAGGCCCCGTTGACCAGCATACGGGCCGGAACAAGCTTGCCCTCGAAGACCATGCAGTGTTCCTGCGTTACCAGCAGGTCACGGGACGGAATACCGTCAGCCAAAGCGCCCTTGCGGATGCGCACCAGCCAGTTTTCTTCGGGGACGGGCTGGCTGGAAACCGTAATCGAACGATGACCCAGCCATTTGACGGGCATGGCGCCTTTGGGTGTCATGACCAGCGTACCTGGTACGAGGGTCTCAACCGTTGCTTCACCGTCCGGCGTCATGATCGAGGTGCCTTCTGCAAAGCACGTCGTGTAGATCAGACCGCCATTGCTGTCAGACGACAGGGTGTAACCGTATTTGCTGGCATTCGGGACGTTGAGCGAATAGGTGCCGCCCTTGGTGTAGAATGTGATGCCGGTAGCTGTCGTGGTGACACTGGTGACGCTGGACTGCGGGATTGAGGCAAGATCGATCGTATCTGCTGGCGACCAGCCAGAGATGGTGTTGGTCGGCATTGTTGTGCCGCTGATGACCAGATGTGCACCGTCGCCGGAGAGCAAAATGCTATTGCTACCGACACTGCCGTTAACGACGAGCGTGCCACCAGAAGAGACAACAGCCTGTCCTGCGATCGTACCGCCAGAAACAACGTCTACCGTGCCACCATTCTGAATAGTGGGGGTGGAAATTGCTGCGCCACTCAGTACATTGAAGGTGACGTTATTGGAGACAGTCCAGGTTCTGGTATCCTTGAATCCGGATTCCAGATTAACAACACCACCGTTTGACGTGAATGTTGTGTTGTTTGTCCCGCTTGTCACTGTGTAAACATTGAATGTTCCACCATCGACTACTGTGTTCGATAGAACACCGCCCTTTGCATTGATGACACCGCCAGCAGAAATGCGCGATCCAGAAAGAACGGCACCCGAATTAACCGTAATCGTATTGCCGCTGGTGGCATAATTTCCACTGGTGGCCGTAAAGGTTACACCAGATTCAAGGATAAAATTGCCGCCTGTACCAACAATCGTCGTGCTTGTCGTATTGTTGGTGTACAGGTCGAGCGTACCGCCGCTTATGACGAGATTATTTCCAGCGCTTGCATAGGCCTGAAGAGTTGCAGAGGCGCCGCTTCCGATCGTCTGGTTAGCGAGAGTTGCACCGTGAAGATACGATTTCTGTGGTTCCCGCGCCAGAGAGTACGCCGCCAGAAATGGTTGCTGCATTTGTGATTGTGCCCGTAAGTATTGTGCCTGACGCCGCAGTGATGGATGCGCCAGTCGCTACGGTACCGCCACTGATAATCGCACCGCTTGCGGCGCTCAACACACCACCGCTGTAAGCGTTAACCGCTAAAACCGTAGCACCACTGGCCGCGCTGACAGTGCCACCGCTTGCAATATAAGGATTGTCTGCTGTTCCGCCGTTGGAAACGTATCTGATACCGCCACCGACAATGACGCCCTCATACGAGGACCCGCCACTGGAAATATAGTCTTTACCACCACTGCTGACGACGCCATTTCGAACAGTGCCGCCCGAAAGAACAAATCTCTGCCCGCCATTATGCTGGTCTTGAGTGATACCACCGCTGGAAACGGTTTCGACATCTCCATATGCAAGAGTATTGGAAGCTACCTGCCCGGAAGAAACATTGTAAGTTGCCATTGTGCTTACGCCCTCAATGATAATCCACGAAGCGCAATGCAACGGCGCTTACGTTTCGTCTGATACCCAGACCCGTGCGCATACGCTTTCAAATACTTGACGTCGTCGCACCTGAGGAAGTGTAGATACTTAAAAGAGGTTAATTCAAGTTTTTTCGAACATAAAAATAATCTTACTTTAACGATTTTTTTACAGAAACCTTTTCTGTTTGCGTCTGGTGAAAAGTTCCATTTTCCTAAATTATTGAAATGAGCGCATTTTTTCTTTTTTTTTGGAGGGAAGAAGTATCTCGGTCCGTGATGGAGGCTTCTTTCATTTCTTCCAAAGTAAGTGATAAAGATGACAGCAAAATCTAGGGTTATATCGGTACGGATTGACATTCCTGTGTTCAAAAAAAATTCGAATCGTGGTGCATGAATTAAAACTCGTTATGTTGATGCCTCACTCGTTTAGAGCGAAAAGTTTTTTTTTATTGATGTCTGATGTGGGTTTTATGTCTGAACACTCTCAAAGCTCCGACGGACCTGCTGCTCTGGCGCCCCAAAACGTCATGAGCAGTAATGAAGCTGACGAGAAAAGTCCCTACCTTGTTACACCGGCCATTCCCGTAATTCGAGAGCGCCCAGAGCGTGCGGTTCGACTTCAACGATGGTGCGTGGGTCATGTTGCCGGATATTATGCAGGAGCTTGGCCAGTGGCATGTTCGTTTATCCGATTACGAGACAGGAAACATCCTGTTCGATGCCCACCTCCAGGGAGGCATGGTCGCTTCAACAAAAAAATTCTTTGTGCCCTTCCTGATCGAGGTCTGGCTTAAAAAGCCGGATGGCACAAAGCAGACTGTGCTGCACCATAAGTTGCAGCTTGAAGGAATGCCTGTTCTGGTTGAGCTGCCAGTGGGGACACTTGGAGATACAATCGCGTGGCTTCCTGCTGTTTTGCGGTTTGCACAGAACAGTAAAGCCAAAGTTTCGTGTTCTGTGGCAGACGTAATTCTCCCGCTTGTTAAGGACGCCAACCCGGAAATCACACTCGTTGGTCACGAGGAAGCCAAGAAGAACGAAGGTTTCACAACGGGTTTTTACGCAAGTTACAAGTTGGGCTTGTTCTTTTCAGACACTGAATTCACTCACCAGCCAACCGATTTCAGACATGTCGGATTACACCGGACTGCCGCATATATATTGGGGGTCGACCCCTGGAACGACAGCCCTCCGAATATCATGATACAGGAAGAGGACACACCTCCTATCCAGGAGCGATATGTCGTTATCGCCACACAAGCCAGTACACAGTGCAAGTACTGGAATAATCCGGCAGGATGGAAAGAGGTCATCGAATTTCTGAAGTCTTCAGGCTATCGCGTCATTTGCATTGACCAGAAGACGTTTCACGGGGCGGGCTACGTTTATAACCATATTCCTCATGGAGCCGAGGACGAAACGGGCAGCCGACCTCTGTCCGAGCGGGCGCGTTGGCTGAAACATTCGAGTTTTTTCATTGGTCTTTCCAGTGGACTGGCATGGTTGGCCCATGCAGCGGGAACGCCAGTCGTCATGATTTCCGGTTTCACACATCCCGATAATGAGTTTGCGACGCCGTATCGTGTGATTAACTGGCATACCTGCAATTCGTGCTGGAACGATCCGGCATTTCAGTTCGATCATCAGGATTATCTGTGGTGCCCGCGTCATAAGGGTACAGACAGGCAGTTCGAGTGCACCCGTCTGATTACCGGCGCTCAGGTCATTCATACGTGCCGTCGGCTAATCAAGGATATGGGGCTTCCTGCGGAGTCAAAACCCGATTGATTCACGTTGATGAAAGACTGCGTGGTTTTTCATGAGCTTGCTGCCGCCATGCTATGGGCCAGATCCTCTGTCACCGTGAGCCGGTGTGTTCAAGCTTGAATTCGTATTCGTGACTTGTTGATCCCTTGAAGAAATCTGCATCGGGGATTGTTCGGGTCAGGTTGAAACCAAGCGTTTTCAGAAGCGCGATGGACGCTGCGTTTCTCGTATCAACAAAGGCGCGTACGATCCGGATTTCATGGCAGTCAAAGATATTTTTCAGGGTGAGCGTCATCGCCTGCGTTGCAATGCCCTGGCGCCAGAAATCCGGAAAGATGTGATAAGCGATCAGCGCTTCTTTTCCTGTCAGTGTGGCCTGCGTATATCCTACAGCCTGTTGATCCGCAGTTCGCCTGATGATCCAGTTCAGCCAGATCTCATTAGTGTCTGGTCTTCCACCTGCCGAGAGAAATACATATCTGTCACGAAGAGCTTCAGGACTTACTGGTGGATCATCTGGAATGAAGCGATAAGCACGCTCGTCTGATAATCCAGAAAACATATCGGCTGCGTCTTCAGGGCGGAGCGCTGTCAGAAAAATTCTATTCATATTGTTCATGACCTTAATTTTCACCCGGCAGTTTCTGTCAATTTTCCAAAGCTATCGCAGAATAGCAGCTGTCATGCGAAGAACGGTTTTTCGGTCCGCGAGGGGCCAGCAAACAATTATCTGACTTCGGGCGCGAGATTTTTGCGTCAAGCCTGTGTTGGCTCTCCCAGATGTTCTCGCATCCATTTGGCCTCCTTGCTTGGGGTGCGATGAAAATGGCGTTTGAAGTCCCGGCTGAATTGGGCGGGACTGGCATAGCCGACTTCTGAGGCGATCGTGGCAAGTGTTCCCTGACGTCGTGCGATCATCAGCCTTGCTTCGTGCAGCCGCAGCGCTTTGAGATATTGGATCGGGGTGTTCCCGATAAGAGACTTAAAGCCGACGTGATATGACGGAACGCTCATGCTGGCTGCTACAGCGAGTTCCGAAACCGATAGGCCTTCCTTGTAGCGTTCGCGGATCAGCGCGAGGCTCTGCACGATCCTGTCTGTCGTGTCATTACGATGCAATGCTGCCATCAGGGAGCCGCCTTGGGGCCCTACCAGAACGCGGTAATGCAACTCACGCAATAGCCCCGGGCCGAGAATGGTGAGGTCCTGTGGATGATGGAGAGTATGGAGCAGGCGTTGGAGTACATCCGTAATGGTGGGGGCCATCCGACTTGAAATCAGACTTCGCGCACGCATTTTTTCGTCATGACCAGCTTGTCCCTTCAGTGTCGTCGCTATTTCAGCAGCGAGATGCAGGTCAAAATCGAAGTAAATGGCGAGCAGAGGCTGAGCAGGGCTGGCCTGCGAAGCCATCCGGAAAGGCACAGGGACCGAAACGGCAAGATAATGCTCGGCATCATATCGGTAGATCTCGCCATTGAGGAAACCCTGCTTGAACCCCTGCAAGACGAAAACCGCCCCAGGCCGATAAAGAACCGGAACATCTTCAAGAATGGTCTCGGAACGCAGGATACGAATACTCGGCAAAGACGTGGCGTTGTAGCCAGGTCGCGGTGCGAGTTCCGCGGCCAATGCCAGGAGTGACGGGGTATCGGATTGATGATTCATAGGATCAGGCAAGGATATTAGAGAAATCGCAGTAGAAGGCAGGGTAACACGCTATTATTGGTCAAGGCATGAACGAAATTCAGTCGAGCAGAGCCATGCCACAAAAAACTTTCTTTATCACCGGCGCCAATTCGGGGTTTGGGTTGGCCATTGCACAGGCCGCTCTTGAGGCCGGTCATCGGGTGATTGGTACGGTCCGGTCGCAAACCGCAAGAGCGTCCTTACTGGAGCAACTGCCGGATGTTTGCGTGGTCCTGTGTGACGTCACCGAGTTCGACCGTATCCCCGCCATCGTCGCACAGGCCGAACAAGGCCACGGCCCGGTCGATGTGCTCATCAACAATGCCGGCTATGGACATGAAGGGGTTCTGGAGGAATCTTCTCTCGAGGAAATGCGCCACCAGTTCGACGTGAATGTCTTCGGAGCTGTCGCGGTTGCCAAAGCCTTCCTGCCGCGTTTTCGCGAACGCCGTCGCGGGTTCATCGTGAACGTGACGTCGATGGGTGGTCTGATCACGATGCCGGGCCTGGCGTCTCACTGTGGCAGCAAATTCGCTTTGCAGGGCATTTCGGACGTCATGCGTGTGGAAATAGCGCCTTTCGGCGTTCATGTTACGGCGCTGTGCCCGGGATCATTCCGCACCGACTGGGCCGGGCGCTCGATGGTCAGGACCGAGCGCTCAATTACAGATTATGATGCTCTGTTCGATCCGATCCGGGCTGCACGACACGAGAAGGACGGTAAGCAGTTGGGTGACCCGGCGAAACTTGCCGCTGCAGTGCTGCAACTCATTGCGTCGGACGCGCCGCCACCGCAACTCCTTTTGGGTAGCGATGCTCTGCGACTGGTTCGTGAACGCCTTTTCCGCTTGGAAAGAGAAATTGAGGATTGGGAGGAATTAACCCGATCAACAGACGGCTAATATTTCCGGGCCGAAAACGCCGTTGCAGCCTGTGTCAGCGCAGCGCATGGCACAGGCGGCAGGGCAGGGCGGCGTATTTTCGGATTATCGTCTGCGCGTTGCGCACTGTGGCTGAAATTTCTCAAGCCACTCACGGGCGAGATGGGCGGTGTCAGATGTTCTGACGATCCGCTGATCGTTGGCCAGTTTGCGTATCCTGGACATCACTGGCCCAAAATTACCGCTTATTTTTTTTGGCTTTTACGCCCAATACAGCTCTAAATCGCTGATACCATTACCAAATAAATTTGGTGTCCCGTACGGGATTCGAACCCGTGTTGCCGCCGTGAAAGGGCAGTGTCCTAGGCCTCTAGACGAACGGGACTGGAGGCGTGAGCGGGTGTATAGGGGTGGCGTTTGTGTCCGTCAAGCGGGGGATGCATCAGAAATGAAAAAAGACAGATTTTTTCTTTCCTGCCATGTCTCGGCACGCAATGTTCCCGCCACATGGATCAAAGGCATGCCTCGGTCTTCCAGCAGTGCTGCAAAAGGTTTGTCTCCGGCACGGAAGACCAGCCCCCGCAGACGGGTGCCTCCGTCTTCGCCCTGAAGGATAACGCGCAGCGTATTGCCGTCCTTGCCGATGCGCTCGCTTTTGACGCAGCGGACATTGCTGATGGCGAGGACGGGCTCTTCATTGCCGGGTCCGAAGGGTTCCAGCCGGGCGAGCTGGTCGGCCACGGCGATGGATGCGCCAGCCAAAGTCATGATCCCGTCGAGTTTTAACGCGTCCTGTTTGGGGAGGGCCAGCGCTGTTGAGAGCTGTGTGTTCAGGGCGGCGTGGAACTCTTCGGCGCGGTCTGCGGCAAGGGAGAAGCCTGCAGCCATGGCGTGTCCGCCTCCTGTGAGGAGGAGGCCGTTCTGGCGGGCGGCGATGATGGCGGTTCCGAGGTCCAGTCCGGGAACAGATCGGGCTGAGCCTTTGATGACGCCATCCGTGAGAGCCGCGACGAGGGCAGGGCGGTTGTAGCGCTCCTTCAGGCGGCCTGCGACGATGCCGACGACGCCGGGGTGCCAGTTTTCGCCATGCAGGAAGATGACGGCATGGCCGGCATCAAGCTGTTGCTGCGCCTGTTCCATCGCGGAATCGAGAATTGTGGATTCGACGGTCTGGCGCTGGCGGTTGACGCGGTCGAGCTGTTCGGCGAGGGCGCGGGCTTCCACGACATCGTCTGACAGCAGGAGTTTCAGTCCCAGATCGGCCTGTGCGATGCGGCCGCCTGCGTTGATGCGGGGGCCGAGTGCGAAACCACAGGCCATGGCGCTGGCTTCTTCCTTGACGCCTGCGACGGAGGAGAGTGTCGCCAGTCCGAGGCGTTCGCCACGTGACATGACGCGCAGGCCCTGCATGACCATCGCGCGGTTCAGGCCGGTCAGTGGCATGACGTCGCAGATGGTGGCCAGTGCCGTGAGGTCGAGGCGTTTGAGAAGGTCCGGGATGGCCTGCCCTTCGTCGAACCAGTTGGTGCGGCGCAGGAGGCGGATTGTGGCGACCATGGTGAGGAACGCGACGGCTGTGGCACAGATGCTGCCGAGGCCTGAATCACAGTCCAGCCGGTTTGGGTTGACCACGATGCCTTTCGGCAGGGCCGCGCCATCAGGTTTGTGATGATCGAGAACGACGATGTCGGCGCGGTCGGTCAGGCCGTTGAGAATGTCGATGGCAGCTGTGCCGCAGTCGATGCAGACCAGCAGGGTGGCGCCGTCTGACAGCAGGTTTTCGAGGGCTGTGGTGTTGGGGCCGTAGCCTTCGGTCAGGCGGTCGGGGATGTGGGTGCTGACGGTGCAGCCGAGTTCGCGCAGTGTGTCGCAGACGAGGGCCGTGCCGCAGGCGCCGTCCACGTCGTAATCGCCGAAGAGGCCGACATGCTCGTGATTGCGGACGGCCTGTGCGAGGCGTTCCGCGGCCCGGTCCATGTCCTGCATGCAGGAGGGGTCGGGCATGGCGTCGCGCAGGCGCGGGTTGAGGAACGAAGAGGCGTCGTGGGGTGCGACGCCTCGTGCCGAGAGGATACGGGCCAGAAGTTCGGGAATTCCGGCTTGCTGGGCCAGTGCGAGGGCCAGGCGGTTGTCTGCTTCCGCCAGGCGGGGATCGCGCCAGATCCAGCGGCGGTTTCCTGCACTTCGGGTTACGCCGAGGACGGCGCCCGTATCGTCTGCGAGCATGGTTCTCCGTTCAGGAAGCGGCTTGTACCTTCGGTTTGAAGGTGTGGTGGCTTTCTATATAGCGCACCGTGCCGGATTTTGAACGCATGACGATGGAATGTGTGCGGGCGCGGGTTGCGCTCGGACGTTCCACGCCCTTCAGGAGCGGGCCGGATGTGACGCCTGTTGCGGAGAACAGGACGTGGCCGGAGGCCATATCGTGGAGGAAGAGCTTCCGGGCCGGGTCGAGGCCATTGGCCATTTCACGGGCACGTTCGCGCTGGCTGTCGTCCTCGAACAGCAGGCGTCCCTGCATCTGGCCTTCCATGCAGCGGATGGCTGCGGCGGCCAGAACGCCCTCGGGCGCGCCACCGGACCCGGCGTACAGATCCACACCGCCGCCGTCGATACAGGTGGCGATGGCGGCGGCGACGTCACCGTCGCTGAGGAGCATGACGCGGGCGCCGGCTTCGCGGGCGTAGGCGATCATTTCCTCATGTCTTTCACGGTCAAGCGCGCAGAGGACCATGTCTGAGACATCGCGCTTCTTGGCCTTTGCCAGCGAGCGGAGGTTGTTGCCGATCGACGCGTCCAGATCCACCACACCATCGGGCAGGTCGGGGCCCACGACGATCTTTTCCATGTAGATGTCTGGGGCGTGAAGGAAGTTGCCGCGCTCGGCGAGGGCCACGACCGTCAGGGCGTTGGGAAGGCTCTTGGCGCAGAGGTTTGTGCCTTCGAGCGGATCGACCGCGATATCCATCGCCGGGCCGCCGGAGCCGACTTTTTCACCGATATAGAGCATCGGTGCTTCGTCCATCTCGCCTTCACCGATGGTGACGACGCCGTCGATGGCGACGGTGTCGAAGGCGGCGCGCATGGCCTGCACGGCGGCGCCGTCGGCCTCGTTCTTCTGGCCGCGGCCGGTCCAGTGCGCGGAGGCGATTGCGGCCGCTTCCGTTACACGGACGAGCTCGAGAGCCAGATTACGGTCAGTGACGCGGTACGGGAGAACATTCTGAGGGTCGATCACGCAAGGGGATCCTCGATTTTGAGCACAAGCGGCTTTCCGGTCACGACAGGAAGGACGGCGAGCGCTGTTGCAGCTGCGTGGATGGCTTTTTCAGGAACCTGATGGGTTACGATCGCCAGGTCGGCACATCCTGTTGCAGCATCATGCTGGGAAACGAAGTGAACGGAGACATCGTGGTCCCGGAGAACCGATGTCAGTTCAGCCATTACGCCCGGACGGTCCTGAACGTTCAGACGTAAATAGAATGCACCGTTCAAATCAGCGAGATCGGCACAGTCAGTAGCAGCCGGAACAGTGGAGGTGCCCCAGACCGGAATGGCGCTTCCGCGGGCCAGATCGATCAGATCGGCCACGACGGCGCTGGCGGTCGGGCCTTCGCCTGCGCCGCGACCGGAGATGGTCATCGGGCCGCTGAAGACGCCCTGTGTGGAGACGGCATTGAACACGCCATCAACACTCGCGATGGGCGCGCTGAGCGGCACGAGGCAGGGGCGGACCCAGGCTGCAACGCTGCCGTCTTCAGCCTGATGGGCCATGCCGAGGAGCTTGATGCGGTATCCGAGCTGGTCGGCGAATTTCAGGTCGGTCGCGGTGATGTCGCGGATGCCCTGAACGGAAAGCGTGTCGAACGTGACGGGCTGGAAAGCCAGACCGGCAAGAATGGCCAGCTTGTGGGCCGTGTCCCAGCCATCCACGTCCGTTGACGGCTCGGCTTCGGCATAGCCCTTGGCCTGCGCTTCGGTCAGGACGTCCGTGAAGTCCCGGCCCGTGGCGCGCATTTCGGTCAGGATATAGTTGCAGGTGCCGTTCAGAATGCCACCCACGCTGAGAAGACGGTCTGCGGCCAGTCCTTCACGCACGAGCTTGATGGCAGGTATGCCACCCGCCACGGCGGCTTCGAACAGAAGGGGCGCCTTCTTTTCGGAAGACAGGCGGCTGAGACGGTCGCCATGCAGGGCCACGAGTGCCTTGTTGGCGGTCACGACCGGCAGGCCACGTTCGAGCGCGGTGCGGACCATGTCATGCGCCGGACCATCGGAACCGCCGATGAGCTCGACGGCGACGTCGATGTCCGGGTCCTGCGCCACGGCGGGGGCACTGTCGTGCCAGCGCATGGCGGACAGGTCCTCGCCACGGTCGCGGCTGCGGTCCCGGGCCGTGACGGCCACGACTTCGATCGGCCGGCCAGCCCGGGCGGTAATCAGGTCAGCGTTCTCACGCAGGAGACGAATGACACCGATCCCGACAGTTCCGAGTCCAGCCAGTCCGATCCGCAGTGGTTTCACGATGATGCAGCTCCAAGAAGATCAGCGGTTCCGGCCCCGGCGCCGTGCCGGGACATGAAGCCCTTGATGGCCCGCGTCGCCTGACGCAGCCGCTGGGTGTTTTCGACAAGTCCGATCCGGACAAAGCCCTCGCCGTATTCCCCGAATCCGAGGCCGGGTGCAACTGCCACGCCAGCTTCCTTGAGGAGGAGTTTGGAGAAGGCGACGCTGCCCATTTCGGCAAAGGCGGGGGGGATGGGGGCCCAGGCAAACATCGAGCCTGCGGGCGCCGGGACGTCCCATCCTGCGCTCTGCAGGCCGCGCAGCAGGACGTCGCGGCGGTCCTTGTACATGGCGCGGATTTCGGAAACGTAGTCCTGCGGGCCGTTCAGTGCGGCGACCGAGGCAACCTGGATCGGGGTGAAGGCGCCATAGTCCAGATAGGACTTGATGCGTGTGAGGGCCTGGATCAGCTTCGGATTGCCGACTGCAAAGCCCATGCGCCAGCCCGCCATGGAATAGGTCTTGGACATGGACGTGAATTCGACGGCCACGTCCTTCGCACCCGGAACGGCGAGAATGGACGGGGGCGGCTCGTTCTCGTTGAAATAGATTTCCGCGTACGCCAGATCGGACAGGATCCAGATGTTTTCCCGGCGCGCGAAGGCCACGAGTTCCTTGTAGAAATCAAGGTTCGCGACAAAAGCCGTCGGGTTGGACGGGAAGTTGACGATCAGGGCCGTCGGCTTGGGCACGGAATGACGGACCGCGCGATCCAGAGCGCGGAGCATGTCTTCGTCCGGCGTGGCCGGGATCGAGCGGACTGAAGCTCCGGCGATGATGAAGCCGAACTGATGGATCGGGTAGGACGGGTTCGGGACCAGGATCGTGTCGCCGGGGCTTGTGATGGCGGCGGACAGGTTCGCCAGCCCTTCTTTGGAGCCGAGCGTTGCGATGACTTCGGTTTCCGGGTCCAGCGAGACGTTGAAGCGGCGCTCGTAATAGTTCGCCATGGCCTTGCGCAGGCCCGGGATGCCGCGGCTGACGGAATAGCCGTGAGCGCGGGGATTGCCGACCGTCTCGATCAGCTTCTGCACGACATGAGCCGGGGGCGCGCTGTCGGGATTGCCCATGCCCAGATCGATGATGTCGTCACCGGCGGCTCGCGCGGCGGCCTTGGCCTTGTTCACTTCAGCGAACACGTAGGGCGGCAGGCGGCGGATGCGGTGGAACTCTTCGGTCATGACCAGCTCTGGGACAGGGGGTGAAAGGGAGGGGCGACGATAGACAGGTTTTTTCAGGAGTGGAACAGTCTGACTGTGACTGATCGCACAATGTCGTCTTTCGGGCCTCTTCCGGCTTCAGCCTCCGATCGTGACGCGCACCCCATCGCCGATGGCTTCGGCCTTGAGAACAATGGCTGAGGCGGGGACGCCTCGTTCGATCAGGGCGCGGGCAACAACGCGTGCGCGCAGCAGGCCCAGTGCGATCTCCCGGTTCTGGTCTGCCGGGGCCAGGGCTGCATCGGCGCTCATGAAGGCGCCGAAGCCGCGGATGGTCAGGCGCTGGTTTCCACGCTGGGAAATGATGTGCTGGTAGTCGCCCTGTGGGGTGCCCATCACATGATCGGTTGCGGGCTGGAAGCGGATCAGGGTGCCTTCGGGGGTGGTTGTGTCGATGTCCGGGTGTACGGGATCGCTGACCGATGCATCGCGCGGCAGGTCAAAGCCCGGAAACTGCGGCGGCGGAGGAGGCAGGTCGCCAATCTTTGGAAACTGGCCGGGATCGAGCGGACTGAAGCTCCGGCGATGATGAAGCCGAACTGATGGATCGGGTAGGACGGGTTCGGGACC
>NZ_JAERLY010000028.1 GCF_018256155.1 Gluconobacter sp. Dm-62 | reverse complement strand
GCTGGACGCACGCCCGATGAGGCGTATCATGACGTGCCGACGCCCTCTGGTCCGGGGTTAACCCCGGACCAGAGGGCCAACAGCAGCGCCGTCAGAATGGCGGCATAACAATAACCGGGTATAGCTTATTCAAACCCAAAAACTGTCCGAACAGACGGGTCCACCTCTTGACGGCGGACTGTTCGAGGTCATGAGCCTGCGCGAGATTGAGGGGCGTGAAGCCCTCCGAGCGCGGGCGTGATCGATAGACATTTGGTGAAAACCACGGAAAGCGGCGGGATTTCAAGCAGATGGCCCTGGATATCGCGTAAGCTCATCCCGCGCGCATACATCGAGATGAGCCGATCGTCGAAGCCAGGAAACGGCCGCCGGTAGCATGCGATCAGTTGCGGATCGGACGTTCCCGTCCGATCGCGCGGGATCTCCAGCCGCATCCGGTCGGCATGGTCTTCTGCCCGCAATCATTGCGGCAGTTCGAGCGGTCGACCACAGCCTCGCCGTCCAAATGGTGGTCCAGTTCGGCGTTGAGCAACTGCTTCGCCAGGGCTTTCTTCATATCGCCCAGAAGGGCGTCCGCGTCCGACATCGTGCGGACCAGGCGACCAGCCAGAACCTGGTCCAGAACGTCGTCAGGGATCACCGGCTTCTTGGGGCGGGCCATGATGCTTCTCCTTCCTCAGCATCCCACCAAACACACGAAATTCAGGATAGGCCCTGGCATCATCCACCGCGTGGACACTGATCGCCTCAATCCGCATGGTCACACGACAGACAGCAAAACATTGTCAGTATTGAAAAATTTCGAATCAGGATCTTAGTATATGGAAAGAGAGTTACATTCCGAATAAACAATATATAAAACGAAAACTATCATTTAACATATACTATATCAGAAGAATTAATATCTGAAGCTGATTTTTTTGATTTTTTATTGCCACGTTGCAGTGATAATTTCTTTTTATTAACTCTTATGTGCTCCCAATTATCTTTCTGAGAGCGATATAACGAAACATGAAAATCAACAGGAAATAAAGTACATAAACTCTGTATCCTCGCTAAAATATCCTGACTTTTCATAGAATTTTTTTTCCGAGCAAATACGGATACGTAAAATGCCGACCAAATTGCGGCCGCATGATCAAAATTGATTTCTTCTGCAGGTGCAACAATAGAGTGCATCCCTTTGTTTCTTCCAGCCAAGCAAGTAGAAAATAATTCGTTTCCTAATTCACAAGCAGAAAAAAATACCCTCTTTCGTTCCAGATATCCACTAGAAAGTTTACTGAAATCATTATAACTAATTCTACTTTCACCAACCTCAATATCGAGAGAAGTGCCATGGCACGAAATATGGAGATATCTATAATTCGATAATTTAAATAAATTAAATAATACGGATAGTTCCTCCTTGGATTTAAAATAGAAATATTTAGGCTTTTTCCCGCTGAGACGAAGTAGTTCAGCTAGGCGATACCCTTCATATCGACTTCTCTCTTCATCTTCATCTCGTAGACTCTCAATGATAAATACGTCAGGAATAGTTTTAAATTGCGTCATGGGAATACCTTGAAAATATTATAAAAATTTTATAACATGTTTCCTGCAAAATCAAACAGTGCATTATGATAAAATCCATGACAAAGCTATAACGCCACAATGGCAGGTGATAGATGTCAGAAAAAGAACATGATGAAATTCATAGTTATTCTACACCGGAAGAAAATTAATGCGAGTTTCTGAATAATTATGGGAATAGAGAAAATCTATATTTAGGAGATTGTCGTTACTGTATATCAAATATCTATGACATTATTGGGAATTTCTGCTATCCCATGGCTGTGTTCAGCGGGGTATCAGTGTCAAAATGGACGTTTGCACCTGGAGGGATCGAAGAACCCTTGATTGATACGCTTGGCTGGTGATTTCAGGCTCGAAGCGATTTGATTTGCTACTTTTGGGTTCGCTTTTGATCTGCGTTTTGAGCAAATCGAGTGCTGCCCCCTCTGGATGACTATGCGCTCGCGTTCAACCTTTTGAGGAAGAGGAAGAGGAAGCGGCGCATGTTGTAGACGATATTGGCCAGGCCGATCCTCATGATGGCCCGGGTGATACCGACAGTTCGGACGAACAGACCCATTTGCGATTTCTGGTCAGCAAAGACATGCTCGACGCGGGATCGGATCACGGACTTTTCTTCATTGGACCGCTGGATATGGAGTGGCATGGGTTTGAGATGCGGCTTCTTCCTGTGAACCTTTGAGACAAAGCCCTGCTTTTCCATGAAGTCTTCATTGGCTTTTGAGCGAAAGGCTGTGTCAGCCCAGACACTTGAGGCCGTATTGGTTTTATCCAGCAGCCCCTCTCTCAATCGCGCGCCATCACTGGCGGCGGCATCCGTCGTCTTCCATTTCCGGATGAACCGGAACTTCCAGTCGATTGAAATGTGCGACTTGTAGCCAAAGAACGGAATGGCGAGATCACTTGACGGCATGATTCCATCATCCTGCCGCTTCGCTTTGGTGGACTTCAGTGTCCAGCGCGCATGACGGTCCTTGTGCGACAGCTTTGCGGGTTTGTCCTGCCAGTCTTCAGGAATACGTCCTTCCCGAAGATCGGCTTTCTCGGCGTTCGTGTTGCGCTGCTTGGGAGCAGCCACCAGTGTGGCATCCAAGATCTGGCCTGACATCGGGAGATAATGAGACCTGTGCGCGGGTGGTGGATATTGTCGGTGCATCTCAATTTGATGAAGAAAACGCGGTATTGATACCTGTTTTCTTACTGCCGAGGGCGCTGCACAACGCGTTGCATGGGGGGGGATGGTGTCAACGATATCACGCCGCTACAGCGAGGATATTGAGTGTCCGTCTGAGATTGTAGGCAATGGCTGTGACGAGGATCTGGATGGCGGCTTTGGCGAGACCGCGCCATCGCATCCGGCGTAACCCATAGCTGCGCTTCCAGGTGCCGAAGATCTTCTCGATCCGGCCCCGGGTCCGATGGACGTCATCGTTCCATGCCTTCAGTTGGGCAAGCGTTTCCTGTTCGTCCCGCCCCCACATCGACGTTGCGGCAACGCGGAGCGTACCGCCTTTTGAGCGGACTGCGTCGCGGAAATGATTGCCCCGATAGGCGCTGTCGGCAAAAACCTCGCCCGGGTCGTTGGGTATGGCATCCGGTCCAGCCCGGCCATCGTTGATATTGGCTGGCGTAATCGCAATCTGCTCGACCAAAGCGGTCGTGGCATCGGCACCGACATGAGCTTTGAAGCCATGCACGGCCTTGCGTCCTTTGTGCTTGACCCACCGTGCCTCGTCATCGCGTTCGGTTTGCGAGGCGATGATCGTCGCATCGACGATCGTGCCGGTCTTGATCCGGATTGCCCGTGCTTTCAACTGACCCGTCACAGCTTCGAACAGAGCGCGATCGAGCGAGCGGCTGGCCAGTTCGCGTCTGAACCGCACGAAGGCTGTGCGCTCCGGTGTGGGTTCGTGTGCGGAAAATCCGCAGAACCGGCGAAAGGATGTTCGATCGTCCAAAGCTTCAGCCAATTTGACGTCAGAGAGGTCATACCAGACTGCAAGCAGCATCGCCCGGAACATCGTAAGCGGTGGCCATGCGGCTTCGCCTTTCGGTGCGGCGTAGAGTGGGTTCAGCAGCATCGTAATCGGCTGCCAGTCGATCAGGGCCAAGATGTCATCCAATGATGACGACTTCTGATCCCGTCGCGAAAATGCCAGGCAATCCTGACCAATCGACCGGTGCGCCATCGTCCTGCTCCAGGCTTGATATCAGACAAAAGAGAATCACTTTTTGTCCGAAAAATCTACCACCCGCGTACAGGTCTCAGCAAAGGATTGGCTACCGTTCATCATCCGTCTCGTCGGCGGCATGCTCGTCGCGCGGATCGCGGTCATGTTGGCTATTGGATATGAGTGATCGGAAGGAACCCATTTGCAGCACTGACGTTTGTGGTGCATTCTTACTGGATGAGCACGGATATTCAAAAATTATTTTTTTACAGAGGCCTTTTACATTGAAATGGTATGATATTTACATTTGAATACATTTTTCGTCACGTAATGGTCCACACTTATCATGTCAATTATTAAGCTTGACAACAGCTATACCGACGGAGATTTCCTCCTACTTCGTAGACATTTGAGTCTCCTCGACCTTGAATTGGCCAGACTAAATGCGGCTATTGATGTGTCTGACGGTCTTGAAGTGGATGGACTCCGTGACAGCGGTGAATACTTTATTGGACATGGCTTCGTAGCCATTCAACGTTACCTAACCGCGACGCGAACAGGGTTTGGTATCGGAATGAATGAAGCGTTTGGCATACCGCCAATGACGAGCCATGGGGTGTCCCTCGTCACAGCAATTAACTTAGGGGCGAACTATTGGAAACATGTGGAAGAGTGGACTGAAAAAATCAACAAATCGATCGATGCCGAGTTGACGGGTAATGCTCTGAATACGTTTAATCAACTGACGGCTATAACGCCATGGCGAGAATATACATGCTCAAACTTGTTGGCCATAATATTGGAAGGACAGAGGCTAGAAATATCTCTTCTTCTCCCCAAAATTGAGGAATGGCGAAACAACGTTTTCGTCTGCAGGGCCCCGTAAATTGAAGCGCCAAGCATTCAGTTTTTAGAGCCTGACCGAAAATTAATTGAGTTATTTCAGATACTTATAGGGGGATGATTTTTAGTGTGAAGGCCACATAGGTATTTTATCCCCTCAATCACGAGATATGGTCATGAAGTCGGGGGCAAGACTTCCCAGGCCTGACGGCTTTCAATTCAAACGAAGCACAGTTTTCCGCCAAAAACTATTCAAAATGCTCTTTTGATTCAGGCTCTTAGAACATGTTATTATCTTGGGTTGATACTTTGATTGTATCTTTAAAAGGATCTGCTTTCTGGCGTAAAATTTGGGATGATTTGCGGACTGCCGCCGTCCTATCAATCAATTCAAGTAGGCAACCAGACTTCAGGTGCTTCTGGACTGCTCTTTCCAAAGAATTGCCGATGTCAGCACGAAGCTGGGGTATCAACTCGTTGGAACACCGTAGCGCTTGAACAGAGCGTTGAAGAAAGCCTTCACATTTGCCGTGGCATCTGGCGTCTGCAATTCCGCAGCTCCAAAACGAAAGACTTCATAGCCCGCAAGTTTGAGCTCACGATCACCCCGGACCATCTGTGCGTAGCGTTGCACATCGGCGGTCCCTATGCCGTCCGTGTAGTGGTGCTTTCCGTCTACTTCGATGACAACCCGAACCCCCTGGCGCAACAGCAACAGGAAGTCCATGCGAAAGCGCAGAAGTGCATCCGGCCCCCGCTCCTTAACAGTAAGTGGATCCCAATGAAGCCATACTTCTGGTAGCAGTGCTGGCAAGTTCGTTACGGCACTGCCGAACCCCTCAAAGAAGGCCTTGAACAGCAAGGTCTGTGGCGGAGAATTCCGCGGCAAACTGGCTTTGAGGCGCAAATACAGCGAGCGCTTGGCTTGCTCGGCATCAGCGATCTGCTCTGTATCACTCCACCACTGCTGCAGATCACTCCAGCGCAGTCCATCATTACCTATGGGACGATCATAGACGAGCACCTTATCGGCATTCGTGACAATCTCAACGTCATTATCCAGCGCGTCACGGAAACGTAGATCGGGCTTGTCTGGTGAGGCAAAGATAAGATTTTTTGGTCGGCCTTTGACTGCCGCATGCGACGAAACCATTGAGAAGACCGGGTAACCTCCCTCTAAATCCGTCTCGCGCAACTCGGCGCCGCAGTCGCGTAGCGTTTCGTTAACACACGCTACGAAGTGGCGTTGTGCTGCCTCGTCGGGCCGCACATCGGCCGAAGCCAGTCCTTCAAGAAACAGCGCAAAGCGCCGATCGGAAGCGTTATAGGCGCCCAATTGGTCGAACAGCATTTCCGCCGACCAGTCTTCTGGATTTTGGTGGACGTGCTGCTGAATATCCGCGCGCAACCCACTTGGTTTGCCACTCGTTAAGTAAAAACATTCATCGGCATCCAAAACCCATAACCGATCCAGAAGGTCATCGAAATTGCGAGCATCCCCATACAGCTCTTCGTCGTTAAGTTTTCGAGCGACGTCACGCCGATAACGCTTTGGGATCGCTGGCCCCGCATTGTCGCTCCAGAGAAGATCCTGAATCTGGTTGCGCGTCGTGGCATTCGGCGGATGGTTAATCAACAGCCTGCGTGCAACCTCAGGCAGGTCGGCATCGGCAACTGCCTCAAAACTGGAGGCCATGCGGTCATGCTTGGTGCCGTCAGTGATAGGCGCGGGCAACCCCAATTTCTCGCAAAGCATCGACAGCATGGAATGCGAGCCGATGTCCTTTAAGGACATGATGAGCGGAGTTAATAGAGAGCGAAGTTGGGCGTAGTTCATCGCTTACGATTCAAGCTAGAAGTGTCATGACGCTCAGCAGTGCTGCCGATCTGACCGAACGCATCCTGCTGCCGCTGCTCGGGCATACGATCACTCAGGGCGTGCGCGTCTTCGACGAAGGCCTCACACAGGCTGGCCCTTAACCGCATACTGGTCAAGGTTGATCTTGAGCACACCTTTGGGCTCTCACGGCAAATACATCATTGAACTGGCCTGGTTTTCAATGTGGGTGATAGGAAGTGTATGCTTTCCTCCGCGATAAGCTCTCCTGCAGAACAACAAGGAGAGAAGCTGGCCGTCTGAATGTAAACGCCATCAAATTCACCGACGTCCGCTTCGGGGCGTAGCGAATGGAAGGCTGTATGTCCGAGATGAGGCGTCTGCCGCCTGTCCGCTCCGTGTTCCTTGAGCGGACAGTCAGTTCAGGAGAGGATAGTAGCAGGACGGTTATTGGGGAGGGATGACTGAAAGTATTCATTTGCAGCTTCCACGTCATGACTGCTACCGATCACATCCGGTCGTTCTCATCTGTTGAACTAAACGTCAGTTCATAACGGAATGCATCAATCAGGTTGTTTGAAGCGGACGACGGGGTGCGGCTCAGAACCAAGCCACTGCCACAGATGAGCCTATCCCAGCGACAGATGGTCGGCTAGAAAATCAATGAACAAGCGAGTCTTGGGTGGCATGTAACGGCTCGCCGGCCACAACACCCTGAATGATCCCACATCGCGTAGCATACCATCGAGAAGCGCGACCAGCGTGCCAGCCTCGATTTGCCGGTTCACCGCGAATGGCGGAAGGCAGGCAACGCCAAAACCTTGTTCAGCAAGATAGAGGAGCGGTTCTATCGTGCTGACGACAGCCGTCTGCGGCAGATCGAGATTCAGATCTACGCCATTCCGTGTAAGCGGCCACGGCTCCAGCTTTCCGCTGTTCATGTAGCGGTGATGCAGGCAGGCGTGGTCTAACAGGTCTTCCGGGGTAAGCGGCGTGCCGTGCTGTGCCAAATAGGCAGGCGATGCGACAATGCGGTGTCGAAAGACGCCCAGTTTGCGGTGCATCAAGCGGGTATCGGCGATCTCTCCGGTTCGGATCACCGCATCGAAACCTTCCTCGATTACCGCGACCATGCGGTCTGTGAAATCGATGTCCATCCGGATGTCTGGCCATGTTTTCATAAATGCAGCAATCACGGGCATCAAAAGCATGCCCGCGATCGGCAGGCTTACCCGGAGCACCCCCAAGGGCGTGTCACTGGCCTGGAATAGCATTGCCTCGGCGGCATCGACTTCGTCGAAGATTCGCCGACAATGATCGAGGAAGGTTCTGCCTTCGGCCGTCAAAGTCATGCTGCGGGTGCTGCGATGGAGCAGCCGGACGCCCAACCGCTCTTCCAGACGCGCGATGGCCTTGCCTACAGCGGAAGCGGAAATGCCGAGATCGCGGCCTGTCGCAACGAAGCTGCGGGTCTCGGCGGCGCGCATAAAGACGTTGAGAGCGCCAAGCCGGTCCATCATTCAAGCCTCACATTGCGGACAATGATGTCCTGACTGTTCGGAACTGTAGCTAATTTTTCTGTAATTGTATTGAGCTTAGTGTTGGCCCTGCCGAGCCCTTCATCGATTTGCAGGACGATTTTAATGCAGCTTGAACAAATATCACTGGCCTGCGAGGCCAATGCAGAGCGAGAGCGCCTACCTCTCGCCAGCCTACTCGCATTGGCAGCCGCGGGATTCCTCACCATCCTCACCGAGACGCTACCCGCTGGTCTTCTTCCGCAGATCAGCGACGGCCTGCACATTTCACAGGAGTTAGCCGGTCAATTGGTGACGGTTTATGCGATCGGCTCGCTGGTTGCAGCCATTCCGCTGACAAGTGCGACCCAGCGTATGCGGCGGCGTCCGTTGCTGCTTATGGCAATCGCCGGTTTCGCCGTCGCCAATGTCGTCACAGCCATCGCGTCCTCTTATGCGGTCGTTGTGGCCGCGCGTCTGCTGGCTGGGGTATCGGCCGGACTACTCTGGGCGCTGCTCGCAGGCTATGCCTCCCGTATGGTCGTCCCGCATCTGGAAGGACGCGCGATCGCTGTCGCCATGGTTGGAACTCCGCTCGCTCTATCGATCGGCGTACCGGCTGGCACATTTCTGGGTGCTTGGGTGGGTTGGCGGATCAGCTTCGGCATTATGAGCGCGTTGACGTTACTGTTGATCGGATGGACCTGCTTGAAGGTGCCCGACTTCCCCGGTGCGGACCGCGAAAAGAGAATATCGCTGGCGAAGGTTTGGACAATGCCTGGCATTCGCCCGATTTTGATGGTGACGTTAGCTTTCGTACTCGCCCACAATATCCTCTACACCTATATCGCGCCCTACCTGGCCCAATCCGGCATGGTCGCGCAGACGGATCGCGTTCTGCTGGCATTCGGGGTCGCGGCCCTGCTAGGCATATGGGTGGTCGGCGCTTTGATCGATCGCCGGCTGCGTCTTCTGACTCTCGGCGCTATCACTCTGTTCTTCATGGCAGTACTGATTCTAGGCCTTGGTCGATCCGAGCCGATGGCGGTCTACGGCGGCGTCACTGTTTGGGGACTTGCGTTTGGCGGCGTGGCGACCTTGTTTCAGACGGCGTCTGCCAAGGCTGCGCGTAGCGGAGCAGATGTCGCGCAATCGATGATCGTTACAGTGTGGAACCTTGCGATAGCAGGCGGCGGCATAGTGGGCGGTCTCATCCTCGGTGGGTTGGGTCCGGTCGCGCTGGTGTGGAGCTTGCTTCCCTTATTGACGGCCTCGTTCTTCATTGTCCGCTCGACCGATGCATTCGGCGCACGGTGAGAGGCGTGCCATTGTCTCGACCAGTCCGGGGCAAACTATCCTACCGCGGTTACTCACAGAATGACCGCACCCGCTGTAAGCTGCCCTGTGTCGATCTGGTACGGAACGACAGGAATTCTCAAACGCGGTCTATCGCAGCTGGAGGGTTCGAAAAACCCTCCTTTTCAACCGATAAAGAGTCATAAGCCATTGATATTGTTATGCACCAAGCGTGCCTAAAAGGGGGTTTTTCGAACCCTCCAGCTGGCCTGACATCGGCAAATAACCAGAGTTCCGCAGGGTCGCGTCAAAGCGGTTGAACAGACCCTCGATCGTACCCGCCTGCGTCAGGCGTTCACGGAACAGCCAGAGTGTTTTGCCATCCGGCACCCGATCTGAAAGCCCCAGACTAAGGAAACGCATAAAGGAGAGGCGATCGTTGATCAGATATTCCGTCCGCTCATCAGACAAATTGTTGAGCGTCTGGATCACCAGAATTTTGAACATCAGCACCGGATCAAATGGCGGTCGTCCGCCTTTACTTCCGTCAGAATACGCCAGGGTCTTCTCCAGATCAGGACGGAATACTTCAAAATCCACAGTCCGGGAAAACGCTTCGAGCTGATCACCAAGTCCGCTCAATCGAGCAAGCCGCTCTTCAACATCAAAGAAACCCGGCTGCTTCATCTTCCACCATACCCAATCAACGCAGGAAAGATGGAATCACACAGAAAAGCCCAAAACCAGAGGGTTTTTCGAACCCTCCATCTACAGTTTCTTTAAGGAGGCCTGAATTATATTCAGCCACTAATATCAAAGGGGCCTGAGCCCAAGGCATTTCTATGTTTGGGATGCAGGAGAAGTCAGACTTATTCGTCTTCTTCTTAGCCATGTCTATCTTATACTTTGACTATGAATTGTGCTCTCACCGACCGATCATTCGCTTTTCGGGTACAGGTGGTGGAGACGGGTAGAGCAATATTCCTGTTTCTTGATCAACTTCAACATGCGCCTCTGGATAAACGGAAAGAGCGAGTTTGAGTGGAGCTATAATATCTCTTTTAAACCCTCGTAGCTGACTATACTCAGAACCAAATTGCCCTTTAAGGGCAGCCCATGAAATGTTAACCGGGTCTTTGAGTACGTGAAGTCTATAAGCCAACCAAATATAAATATCAATTGCTTTTGATTTGCTGGATATCTGCCTTATAGCAATTTCTCTTAGCGGTAGTGGATGATCAATAAGGCTTTCGTAAAAACTTTCATCCAATCTGACAACTTCTCTCCATAGAGAAGGTTGATTCAAGTCGTTATCTATGGGGAAAATTGCATCTCTAATGAATGCCCCATTGCTTACTAGTTCTTCTCTGCCATTGCTTCGAAAAAAAGTTAGTCGGCATCGACTAATACGCTTTGCTTGATCCCTAACTGCGTTGTAGGTATTTCCACCAACAGCAATACCCATTGCCTTGAGCCAAGCATTCATTGATGCTCCAAGCTCTACTTCGCGTGACTTTGTTTTAACGGCTTGTGTCTGGAGATAAAGCAGAATCATACGAGCCATTGATCCATAGGGGATTCCAACGGCATCTTTATTTTTATCTAGCCCGCTCTCGATCAGAAGCTTTATATTACCGCCATCACGTTCCCAAACTGTCTCAGTGGTTTTTTTGTGAGGAAGTGCCGCCATTGCGAAGCCAGAATGGGTTATTCCGATCGACATTGCTTCATCGGCCAGCACTTCATGTGCGGCATCCACACAATAGCGTTGCACCTTACTTTCCAAGGATGCTTGGCGTCTTGCCTCTTCTAAACCGTGCAGTTCGAGGAGATTGTGGATTCTTCCCATGAGCAGACCATCGGCGAGAGGATAAAATGTGTCAATTTGGACTCTACGCACATTGAGGCGCTTGGATTCTACACACGCCTAGTTTGGACTCTGCTCACGCTGTTCTAGAAAAAGATATTAGTAATCTTATTAGATGGTGTGCGTAGGATCCAAGGGATAACCCGGGTTTTGGTAAGTAGAGTCCAAACTAGGCGTGTGTAGAATCCAGAGGACAACCGGGAAGGGCAATTTTCCGTCTGTGAATAAGTTTTTTTCTGATGATACCGAGGTGCGTAGAGTCCAATACCGAATCAGGCACAGATATCTGAGAGCTGAAGTGTGTGTAGAGTCCAATTCCTAATTGCTTTCCCAGCCGTGCGTAGAGTCCAATGTGCCCTATATCCTGCTCAACAATGGTTCATGCTGGTTTTCGCGTTGACGACTTTAAGCTGCTCGTAGCAAGTTAGCTGGGTAAGTAGCAGTTCTCCTTCCCTTGCCAGCTCCAAAACTGCCGCAAGATGAACAGCCCACGCGGCCTTGCGGTGTGTCAAGCTTTGAGGGGTTTCCGTGGGAGAGAGACTCATCACGCCCTCGATGAGGTCCCACGCGCTCTCCGAATGTTCGCAAAGCTTCTGCTGCCACCACGCGACGGCGTCTTGAACGGATAGACGGGGCAGAGCTGAGGGAAGAAAAATGCTTTCTTCAGGCATCAGCTGCGCCCGCCGACGGGAAACAGACAAAAGCGCGTCAAGCAGATCCCGGGTGAGGATGAAGGATGTCGCCTCAGCCGCAGAAGGCGAGGGGGGCAGCTTCCCGCGTCCAAAAACACTTTCGCCCAGCACAGGCCGAGTTTCAAAGCACTCCACGGCTTGCAAAAGCGCGTCCTTTCGAAGCAGAACTCGTTGGAGCTGCTCAGCTGCTGAGTGGGCGGCAAGGTGCGCTTCAGTATCGTCCCGAAGCAAAAGGGCCGAGCGCATCTGTACAAGGGTTGCAGCCAAAACGAGCTCATCTGCCGTCTGCTCAAGCGGACGGGTGTTGAGCCGCTCTTCTACACAGTTCAGAAACTCGTCAATGAGTGCAGTCAGTGGCAGGGTCCGAAGATCAAGGGCATGACGGCGTACGGCCTGCAGCAACGCGTCTAATGAACCTTGCCAGACGCCAGCCTCCAGAAGGATGACATCAGACATCGTAAAGTGGGCGAATGGAGAAGGTGAGGTCAGGCCATCGGGTCGCAATGGTCTGAAGAGCCGACCAGGGTGTCCAGTCCGCTGACCAGAAAGAAACACTCCAGCAGTTGGTGCTCTCTTTCGGATGTCCGCCCATGACTTCGACCTGCTGTAATGGTCGCGAAGTGCCCCAGTGCGCCCAGAGCCACGCTTGTGTCGCGGAGGCGGTAGGGCCAAGAGAGAGAAGATCCAAAGGCATGGGACAGAGGGCATTGAGATCCAGGGGAACAGAGCCCGGTCCCGCCTCTCGGGCGAGAAGGGTCTTCTGGCTTTTGATAATCTGATCGATTAATGCGGCCGTTCGGGCATCCTGGGTAAGAAAGCTCCGGCCCAGATCTTCGGGATCGCTGACATCTGGCCCCCACGGTAGGCGGCCGGTACCAGCCGCTTCCGCCCGGAACCGGCCTAGCACAGCTTTTGGGCCAGTGACGGTCAAGACATGCGCTAACCAGTCCGGCTGGGGATTGAAAAGAGGCGGAGCGGAAAGGGTCTCCGGTTCTGCACGCCCTGATCCCAAGATTGGAAACGCCGTGCCGATCGCCGGTGGCCTGGGGGTATGGCGAAGAAGCGTCGGACGGGTGGGAAGGCGAAAGCCGGTCTCAGCGTCCTCATCGTCGGTCGGGACCGCTTCACTGTAGCCGTGCGCCACCGGTCGTGCTTCGAGCTCCAGCCGATAGGCCTCCAGGCGGGCGACCATAGCATCAACATCTGCGATGATCTCAGCAGTAGTTTGGGGCACCGGTTACAGATCCAGAAGATGGGCGGGAGAGTCCAGGTCCAGACGGGCCCGACGGACATAGCGGCGCATGCTGCGCAGGTCCCGGTGGCGGGTATGCGCCATGATCTGCTCGTCCCGGGCATTGGCCCGGAAAGCCTCGGTAACGAAGCCGGCGCGCAGTCCATGCGGGCTGAGGCGTTCCCCGGAGGGAACCTTGAGCCCAACCACTCTGGCACGACGCAGCAGGATCTGCCGGACCGCATCCGGATGCAAGGCATCACGTCCGACCTGTTCCCAGCGATTGATGGACCGGAAGAGGGGACCATCCGTAATCTCGGCTTTCTTCAGCCAGCGCTCCAGAGCCAGAACCGGACAGGTTTCGCGATGCCTGCCGCGCGGCAGAAAAATTTCTTCGCCCCGGTGTTCGGGGTCTGTCTTGCTGCGGGCGATATGGAGCTTCAAGCCGGTTGCCACGATCCGGACGCTCTCTGTCGTCAGAGCAACCAGCTCTGAACGGCGCAGCGCCCCGGCAAAGCCGATCAGCAGAAGGGCCCGATCGCGCAGATCCGCCAGCGCTTCGGCGGTTTTGCTCTGTGCGGGGGCGACGAGTTTGCGGACTTCCTCGGAGGTGAGGGCAGCGGCCTGCTTCTGCGGTGCGCCGTACACACGTCCTGCCGCGCGAAGGGTGGTACGGATGGCCGCATGGCCGGAGCTCCACTCCAGCCCCCGCATGCGATGCTGATAGCCGATGGCCGCCAGGCGACGGTTGAGAGCCGAGCAGCTGAAACGGGGTGCCAGACTGTGCAGCCAGGCCGCGACGACGGGAGGAGCGGCCGGAAGAGGGGACGTTCCGTGCTCGTCGCACCACTGACAGAAGGCCTGCCAGTCATGGGCATACGATCGCAGGGTTTCGGATGCATAGGCCGCGGTCCGGGCACTGTCTTTTGCGGCGTCCAGAGCACTCTGCAGAGCGGGGGAGGGCGTCTCGGAAAGACGCTCTGCAGACTCTGTTGGGACTGTCATGCCGGTGATCTTCCTTCTGAAACAGCCAATAAGTCTGCCGTGAAACAGCAATTAAGGCAACGTTGATCTAACACGTGGTAAGAGAACATTACCACGTGTTAAAACGACAGAAAACAGACTCAAAATCCCCGTAGAACGAGCCCCAAAGGGCTTAGAGCGGGCCTCTCAGGCCGTCGAGCAACGGATCCAAGTCTACCAGGGAGCGCAGACCGTAGGTCACGAGGAAGGTTTCGGTCGTGGCCCAGAGCTGGGGTTGACCCGGTATCGGCTTGCGGCCAACGCTGCGAATGAGACCCTTCTCCTGCAGCAGGGTGAGGGTCTTTTGAGGCAGGGCGGCATCTCGGAAGCTTTCGATCTCGGGTCGGGTGACTGGCTGACGCGCGGCAATCAGCAGGAGCACTTCGAGCACTGCGCGGGGGAGGCGTTCCGGCGGTTTCTCTCGCACAGCCCTCAGGGCCTCCGCGAGGTCGGGGGCCGTGCGGAACATCCAGCCGTCTCCGACCGCGACCAGATCAAACCCCAACTCCTTGGTGCGTCTGGCCACCTCGCTCAGGATCTGGGCGAGGTCTTTATCTTCTCCCAGGGCGCGCGCCAGCATCGTCCGGGACACAGGGCCGCTGCTCTGGAACAGGAGGGCCTCGGCCAGACGGACGGGATCGGGGAAAGAAGACGTCATGACATGAAGCATAGGGCCGCTTCGCCGCTTTCCGCCAGAGTCCGGGATGTCTTTCTCGGGTTATGATTGTATACTAGGCGGGGGTGATGCCAATCCGATCGGAACTGAAAGCGTTCTACCCATCAAAATGGGCGGACCTCACCCAACAGGTGCGGTTCGAGCGGACGGTGGAAACATCCGCAGATAGGGCACTGGTTCAACGGACGGGGCAGGCCGGTGTCGCCTCCGGATCTGGAGGGTTCGAAGAACCGTGAATTGAAGACCTTTCTTCCTGATTTTGCGGGCGCCAGGCTGGTATTGAAGGTTCTGGATGATGATTTTCGCTCTACGTTTTGAGCAGAGAGAGGATTTCATGCTCTGGATTGCTACGCCGCGGCGTTAATCCGCTCCAGGAGGAGAAAGCGACGCATATTGTAGACGATATTTGCCAGTCCGATCCTCATGGTGGCTCGCGTGATACCTACGGTTCGGACGAACAGTCCTGTCTGCGATTTCTGATCAGCAAAAACATGTTCAACGCGCGATCGGATGACCGACTTTCCAGCATTCGACTTCTGGATATGTCGTGGCATGGGCTTGAGATGAGGCTTTTTCCTGTGGACCTTCGAGACAAAGCCCTGCTTTTCCATGAAATCCTCATTGGCTTTCGAACGGTAGGCCGTGTCGGCCCATACGCTTGAGGCTGTATTGGTTTTATTCAGCAGCCAATCCCGCAATCGGGCGCCATCACTGGTGGCGGCATCTGTCGCTTTCCATTTCCGGATCAGCCTGAACTTCCGATCGATGGAAATGTGGGATTTATAGCCAAAGAACGGGATGGCCAGATCTGTTGATGGGATCGTCCCGTCCTCCTGCCGCTTCGCCTTGGTAAACTTCAACGTCCAGCGCGCATGACGGTCCTTGTGGGACAGCTTTGAGGGCTTGTCCCGCCAGTCCTGTGGGATATGTCCTGCCCGAAGATCCGCTTTCTCAGCATTGGTATTGCGCTGTTTTGGAGCCGCCACCAGCGTTGCGTCCAGAATCTGACCTGACATCGGTAAATAGCCAGCGTTCCGCAGAGTAGCATCAAAGCGATCAAATAGCCTTTCAATCGCACCCGCCTGCGTCAGACGCTTCCGGAACAGCCAGCGTGTTTTGGCATCCGGCACGCGGTCCGACAGTCCCAGACCAAGGAAACGCATGAACGACAGGCGGTCGTTGATCAGATACTCCGTCCGTTCATCAGACAAATTGTTCAGCGTCTGGATCACCAGGATCTTGAACATCAATACTGGATCAAAGGGCAGGCGACCGCCTTTGCTCCCATCCGCATAGGCCAGAGCCTTGTCCAGATCAGGGCGGAAGACTTCAAAATCCACAGTCCGCGAAAACGCTTCGTGCTGGTCACCAAGCCCACTCAGACGAGCCAGGCGCTCTTCAACATCAAAGAAACCAGACTGCTTCATCCCATCCTCCCGTCATCACACCAAGGATAGAATCACAGCCAACTGTTCAGAGACAGGGGGTTCTTCGAACCCTCCCGTTCCATTCCTGGTATTGACCCGGTATCAGTCGCCATGCTTCTCGCCGAAATGCCAGAGCTCGGCCGCATGACAGCGACAGAAGCCGCTGCAATGACTGGTCTTGCGCCAATGGCTCATGATAGTGGCGCGATGCGTGGGAAACGGGTCATTTCAGGGGGAAGAAGATCTCTCCGCCACGTGCTGTTCCAGGCAGGATTGGCAGCTGCCTGCCATAATCCAGTTCTGAAAGCTGTTGCCAAGCGTATGAAAGAGCGGGGTAAGCCACACAAACTGGTGATCGTCGCTATCGCACGGCGCCTCTTCACAATCGCCAATGCCGTCCTCAAAACCGCCCTGCCATGGCGCATTAGCTCCGCCGCTTAAACACAGTTGCTAGGGGGTTTTTCGAACCCTCCTGTTCGTGAATGCCGAGACCCTGTTTAGGGAACAAAAGCCTTTGCCATCGTGTGTCTGGCACGAAATCGGTCATTTGCGGCTAATCTAACGCAGGCCTAGGCGTACGTTCCGTCGTGTCATGACAGTTGCCAGCCCGCCGCCTGAAACGAGACCTCCGATTGAGAACGTGCCAACCCAGATGAGCAATGCCAGCGGCATCGGTTCCATTAGGCAGATGCCGAGCGCAGAAAATGGCAGCACGATGCGTGCAGTCTGCAGAATAAGTGGCCATGGCGATGCAAGTCGCATTTGAAGGAGGCGCAGGATTTTAGGCTGGAGAAGTGCATGTGCGGTGAGTGCCGCGACCCAGAAAAGCATTGAGGCAACGGTGATCATAGCGGACCAGTCAGTTTGTTCTGGCCCCAGAGCGCAAGAGCCCCGAAAGCAAAGGCAGTTAGATTAACGCCTGTATAGGCGTTCCACCCGGGTATCGGAGATGAGCGGGAAAGAGCGTCGAGAACCGGAAGCCCGCATCCGAGGAACGCGATAACCCATGCCTGTTCACGCCATGCCGTGCGGATTGAGTATGTAAAGGCCCGGGTCGCGGCATGAATCGCAGTCGCCAGCCAGATGCCGAAAAAGACATGGACTTCTATATCGCTTCTGTGCGGCAGGCCGGCATTAAGGAGGCGGTTGCTCCAGAGCAGTCCCAGCGCTGCGACGGGAAGACCAAGAACAATCGTCAGTGTGAGTGTCTCGGCAAGCTTCAGCAGCGTCGTTTGTCCGTGTGTCCGGCGGTATCGTCTGAGAAACAGAATGAGGCCTGCCGACATCATCATGCTTCCGGTTGCACCGCAGAAGAAATACAGCCATCGCAATCCGAGGGAGCCCCAACGGATGAAATGAAGGCCCCGCATACTGCCCCCAAGACGGTCAGCAGTGCTGTGGAGGCGTTGAACGTTGAGAAGTCTGCCATCCTGAGCCGAAAAATCTACATGATCGCGGGTCATGGCAAAGGTAGCGGTATCAGCTTTGGTGAAAATGACATTGTTCTTGTCGAACATGATGAAGCCGATCTTCCCCCGACCAAAAACGGTCTCGGCTTGGTGCAGCATGGGTGCCAGCGGAGCATGAGAATCCGCCGCGCGTTCAATGTCCGAACGCGACAGGCTCCCAGGACGTGCCGCATGCTTGCCATCGACCGACGGGAAGAGACGCGGCGCGTGAATGACGGCTCCAGTATAAGCCATCATCGTAATGAAGGGCAGGAGCAATACGCCTGCCATGATATGCGCGTCCATCCAGGCCCTCCCCGGTGCTGCGAAAGGCCGGAACAGGATCAGATCAGGTAGTAGATTGCGAAAATGGATAATAACGCCTGAAATGACCGCAATGATTAGGCCAACTGCCGCCGCTTCGGTCACGAAGTTGCCGATGGATGGGCCGCGGTAGAGCGAGTGGTGAAGATCGAAAAAGATCTGCCCCCCGGTGGTATCGCGAAGCGGAATGTCCGCACCGTCACTGGCATTCACGGCAGTACCGACGAACGCGTGACCGTCATAGTGCAAGAGACGCAGGACAGGATCGCGCGAAGACGGCAGGTTCAGGAAAACGATCAGGCCATTGCGACGCATGGATAAGGCCAGGTCGCCTGCACGGTTCAGCGCATCGTCCGTCATGGGAGAGAATGCAACATTCGATAGTTCAGGCTGCATCCAGCGCGTGATTTCGGTGTCGAACAGGGCCAGCGTGCCGCCAGTGAATGTGACGACAAGGACGAGGCCACCGATAAAACCCACCCATCCGTGAAGCCATGTCATTCGGTTTCGGAGCAGGTCACGCATCAGCAGGTTGCCATTTGCAGCAGGGGAAGGGTCAGGAATACGAGCGAGAGAGGTCGTTTCTTCCGGCCAGGCAGTGCAAACGCCCCAATAATAGCAACGGGTATGAGCGCGAGAATCAGGCTGTGCGCAAGTAGCGGATTATAGGCGCCCTGTTTCCGACCGAAGGCCAGCATGGCTATGAGCGCCACACCGTAGATAAAGACAACAGTGACGACAAAACGCAGGAGCCAGTGCTTCCAGAGCGTCGGTCTTGTCATGTCGGATTTTGCTGTGCGCGCGCGAGATGTTGGCGTGTGTTTTTGGGGCAAGGCTGGCTTTCAGGCGAATCGGAGACGAGGAGGTTAACATTTAACGGTATGTAATATGCAATGATATTGCGATTGTTTCTCATTTGCGTATAGCTGCCCTTTCCTTTTCATACTTGTCAATGAGATCGACTTTGAATTTCCGACCGTACTCCCGTTATTTCGGCCTTTCGGTTTCCTGTTCGGTTTTTCCGATGGTTTGCGGCGTTTTGCTGAGTGTGGCTCACGGTCAGGACCTTGCAGCAACGCCGCAGGTAAAGCGCAATACGAATGTTGCCTCTCCCCAAACCAACCCCGCTCAAGATACGAGCCTTCCCGACGAGCAGATTATCGTGAAGGCCAAGCGGCGTAACCAGATGGAAGTGATTTCCGGAGGCCAGCTTGGTGCGCTCGGTACGAAAAAAGGGTTGGATGTTCCATTCAACGTGCGCAGCTACACCTCCGCGCTGATCCTCAATCAGCAGTCACAGACTCTGGGGCAGGTTCTGGAGAACGATCCTTCCGTGCGTACGACCTACGGATACGGCAATTTCTCAGAACAGTTCGTCATTCGCGGTTTTCCAGTTTATGGCGATGACGTCTCGATTAACGGGCTTTACGGTATCGTGCCGCGTCAGCTTATCTCTCCGCAGCTTTACGATCAGGTGCAGGTGCTTAACGGCGCGAGCGCATTTCTGAACGGTGCTGCTCCGGGCGGTTCGTCCATCGGCGGAAACATCAATCTGATGTTCAAACACGCCACGCAAGACCCGATTACTCGCATCACGGGCGATTATGAAAGCAATGCGATGGGTGGGGGCAATATCGATGTCAGTCGTCGCTTCGGCGCGGACAAGCAGTTCGGTTTTCGCGTAAATGTTGCGGGCAAGAGCGGTGAAACAGCGATTGATCGGGAGCGCCGCCATTCCGTGGCGGTCGGTGGCGGTTTCGACTGGCACAGCCGCGATGGCGCAACACGCGTGACCCTAGATATGGATTATGAAAACCAGGGGGTTCGCCAGGGGCGTCCAGGTGTGCTTCTGGGTGCGGGCCTGACGAAAGTCCCGCGTGTACCAAGCCCTTCCAGCAATTACGGGCAACCCTGGACCTACACCGACCTGAGCTACATTTTCGGTATGCTCAATGTCGAACATGATTTTTCCAGACATCTGACAGCCTATGCGGCATTCGGTGGACTCGGTGGTAACGAAAAGGGCAATTATTCGTCACTAACAGTCAGCAATTCAGTGACGGGGGCTGCGACAAACGGGTCCATGTATGTTCCGTACGTGCAGACCAACGAGAGCTTGCGAGCGGGCTTGCGCGCGCATTTCAATACGGGGCCCCTGAAGCACGAGATCAACACGGGCGGTTCGAGCCTTTGGTCCGAAAAAGATACGGCCTATGCGATGTCTTTGCAGTCGGTTACGTCCAACCTCTATACACCGACATTTTATGCACAATCACAGCCACAGACTTACGTCGGCGGTAATGTCAACGATCCAAAAGAGAATGGTTATACCCGTCTCTACAGTCTCTTTTTTTCGGATACGGTATCGGCGTTTCATGATCGCGTCGCTCTGACAGCAGGTTTTCGTTATCAGAATATTCTCGCCAACGATTATGGCTACGGGAAATATTTTACCTCCTACAACCGGGACGCATTCACACCGGTTGTAGGTTTCGTCGTACACCCGACACGCCAAACCTCACTTTACTTCAATCGCATCGAAGGGCTGGCACAAGGGCCGCAGGCGACCGGGAATGTTGTGAACACCGGGCAGATGTTTCCACCCTACCAGACCGTTCAATATGAAGTGGGCGCGAAATACGACATCGGGCGGTTCAGTACGTCCCTCGCATTCTATCAGATTTCCCAGCCCAATGGTTATGCCGTGCCATTCGGCAATTCCGGTCAGTCCATTTTCTCGGTCGATGGCTTGCAACGCAATCGGGGTGTCGAGTGGACAGTCAACGGCCAGATCGTCAAAGGGCTGCGGTTCAATGGCGGCACGTCCATCATCGACGCCAATCAGAGACGCACTTCTCAGGGGCTGTATAACGGCAATCGTGCCATTGGCGTTCCGGGTTATACAATCAACGCCAATTTGGAATATGACCTGCCTTATCTGAAGGGTGGTACGCTCACCGGGCAGGCGATCCGGACAGGCCATCAGTGGGCGAATAATGCCAACACCCTGCGGGTGCCGGGCTGGACGCGTTTCGACGTAGGTGCGCGTTACACGTTTGTTGTCGAGCACAAGGCACTAACCGCGCGCTTCGGGGTCGAGAACCTTGCGAATACGCGTTATTGGGCATCGTCGTTCGGGGGATATCTGCTTCAGGGCATGCCACGCACATTCAAATTTTCTATCACGACTGATCTCTGAGAATCTGACTTAGGCCCAGGATCGGTTTTGTTGCGCAAATACGTGGAGAGGTGGCCCCCATTTTTCGGACAGGTGTCTAAGCTATAATCCGACCTGAGAGAGGACGGGTTTTATGGGTAAGGTTACGCGCAA
>NZ_JAERLY010000027.1 GCF_018256155.1 Gluconobacter sp. Dm-62 | reverse complement strand
CCGCAGCACTCGGCCTGTCGCCGGACCACGTTCTCAAGACACTGATGGTCCAGATCGACGGCCGCCCCGCCTGCGTGCAGGCGTTCGAGGGCGGCCCAGGCGACCATGACTGCGTTGTCCGTGCACAGGCGCAGAGGCGGGGCGAAGAAGGGGATGCCGTGGTTTGCCGCGACCTGTTCGAGGGCGTGGCGCAGGGTTTTGTTGGCGGCGACACCGCCTGCGACGACCAGGGCCGTGGCGTCCGGGCTGAGGGCGAGGGCGTGTTCGGCGCGGTCGGCCATGACGTCCGCAACCGCTCGCTGGAAGGAGGCAGCGACGTCTGCTGCGAACTGGCGGGGCAGGGCGTCGCGGCTGCCGGTCGGGTCCTGTGCGTCGATCACGCGGCTGACGGCGGTCTTGAGGCCTGAGAACGAGAAATCGCAGCCTTCGCGGCCCTTGAGGGGGCGGGGGAGTGCATACGCGTCGTCGCGGCCTTCGGTGGCGAGTTTTTCCAGAGCGGGGCCGCCGGGCCAGCCGAGGCCGAGCATTTTGGCGACCTTGTCGAAGGCTTCGCCGGCAGCGTCGTCGATCGTGCCGCCGAGGCGGACGTAGCGGCCGGTTTCCTCGACCGAAACGCACTGACAGTGGCCGCCCGAGACCAGCATCGTCAGGTAAGGGAAGTGCAAATCCGCGCCGAGGCTGGGGAGGCGCGGGGTTAGGATGTGGGCCTCAATATGGTTCACGGCCACGAAGGGGCGATGCAGCGCCATGGCCAGTCCCTTGGCGTAGGAACTGCCGACGATCAGGCCGCCGATCAGGCCGGGCCCGGTCGTGCCTGCGAAAGTGTCGATGTCGGCCAGCGTCAGCGAGGCTTTTTTTAGCACTTCCGCGACCAGCGCGGGCAGGGCGTCCAGATGGGCGCGTGCCGCGATTTCCGGGACGACGCCGCCGAGAATGGCGTGGTCGGTCTGGGACAGGACGCCTTCGGCCAGGATCGTGCCGTCGTAAGCGAGGATGGCGCAGGCCGTGTCGTCGCAGGAGGTTTCGATGGCCAGAAGGGGGCGTGTGGGCGTCGATGGAGAAGTAGCGGGGGCTGACATGGGTCTTATTATGGCCGAGTCTGTCATATCATGACAGTCCCGTGTGAATGGGCTAAAGCTGCCGCTCATGAACGCTCCCGTCCTGCCTTCCGAGGCGCTCCAGAGAGTCGCCGCGGAAGCCGTCCGCCGCTCCCATGCCGCTGAGCCGCCTACCGGCCGCAAGCTCCCTCTTCGTGTCGGGTCGCGGGCGTCTCCGCTGGCGCTGGTCCAGACGCGGAACTTTCTGACGCGCCTGACACGGTTCTGCCCCGTTCTGCGCGATATGGGGGCGTTTCAGGAATACCAGATCAGCACCGAGGGCGACCGCAATCAGGCGCAGCGTCTGGCGGAAATCGGCGGCAAGGGTCTCTTTGCCAAGGAAATTCACGAGGCGCTGGTAGCCGGGCGGATCGATTTTGCGGTCCACAGCCTCAAGGATCTGGAAACCAACCTGCCGCCGGGCCTTGTGCTGGCCTGCACGCTCAAGCGTGAGGACGCGCGCGATGCGCTAATTTTGCGGGACCGGACCGTGACGGTGGATCCGGAGCGGCCGTATGACTGTCTGCCAGAAGGGGCGCTGATCGGTTGTGCGTCTGTGCGGCGTCAGGCGCAGATGCTGCATGTGCGACCGGATCTGCGGTTCTGTCTGCTGCGTGGCAATGTCCAGACGCGGCTGGACAAGCTGCGGGCTGGAGCGTGCGAGGCAACGCTTCTGGCGCTGGCCGGGCTGCGGCGTCTGGGTATGGAAGACCGGGTGGACGTCGTGCTGGAGCCGCATCAGATGCTGCCGGCTTCTGGGCAGGGTATTGTGGGTGTGACGGTTCGTGAGAGCGATCTGGAACTGCGCGAACTATTGTCTGCGATCGAAGATCCGGAAGCGCGGGCGGTTTCGACGGCCGAGCGTGCGCTTCTCGCGGAACTGGATGGCTCCTGCCGGACGCCGATCGGCGGGTATGCCCGGATCGAGCACGGTGTGCTGAAGCTGAGCGGTATGATCGCCAGTGAAGACGGAACATTTCTGCTGCGCCGTGAGATTGAAGGTGCGCCGCTTGAGGCCGCACGGATGGGCACCGAGCTTGCGGACGAACTTCGCCGCGATACGCCGGCGCATATTTTTGATGAAATGAGGCGTCCCTGAAGCTCTGCCAGCCTGAACCGTCCCGCCCTGAACCGGGACGCGCGGTTCTGGTGACGCGGCCTGAGCCCGGATTGTCCGCTACGATGGCGGCGGTCCGGGCGCTCGGCTGGGATGCGGTGGCGTGTCCGATGCTGGACATCACGACATTTGAGCCTGTTGCGCCCGGCGTGTTCCGTGCCGTGCTGGTGACGAGTGCGAATGCGCTGCCTGCGCTGCGGGACTGGCCGAGGGATCGGCTGGTGGTCGCGGTGGGGGGGCAGACGGCGGCGCGGGCGCGGCAGGCCGGGTTTGTGAATGTTACGGCGGCGGACGGGGATGCGCGGGCTCTGGCGGCGTTCTGTCGGGCGCGGAGCATTACGGGCGCGGATGTTCTGCTGGCCAGTGGCGAAGGCTATGGCGTGGAGCTGGCTCGGGATCTGGGTGTGCAGCGGATCGAGGTTTATGCGGCCTGCAAGCGTGCGGCTCTGCCTGACGATGGGGCTCGGGCTCTGCGGAGCGGGCGAGTCGATTCCGTGCTGCTGTATTCAGGAAAGACGGCGGAGGCGTTCAGGGATGCGCTCGGGGCCAAAGAGGTGACCGCATTGTCTGCCGTGCGGGCGCTCTGTCTGTCAGAGGCCATTGCCGCGCGCCTGGACCCGAAGGAGTGGCGCGCGGTGATGTGGCCCGATCCGCTGAAGCAGCTCGCGCCGGCAGTCTGATCAGGCTTCGCCAGCGGGTTCCGGGAACTGCTGGGCGCGCTTGGCCTGCCACAGGGCAACGAAGTCAATCGGCTGCAGCACGACCGGCGGGAAGCCGCCGTCACGCGTGACATCGCTGACGATGGCGCGGACATACGGGAAGATCAGGCGCGGTACTTCAACCAGCAGGATCGGCTCAATGAGTTCTTCCGGCGGGTTGTTCAGCGTCACGACGGCGGCATAGGTCAGTTCGGCGATGAACACCGTGCGACCGGCCTGTCCGCCTTCCTGTGCCGGCGGCTCGGCAGCTTCGGCGCGAACGGCCAGGGCGACTTCATACACGGCCTGATCTTCTTCCAGACGGTTGGCCTGGACGTCGATGTTGACGGAAATCTGCGGGGCAGAGCGCAGGGTTGCGAAGATGGAGGCGCCAGCCGGTACTTCGAAGGAGAGATCCTTCGTGTACTGCAGGTTGATGGCCAGCGGCATGGCCGGCACGTTTTCCTGGCCCAGGGCAGCGTTGTCGGTGGTGTTCTCTGACATACAGTCTCCGGTTCCGCAGGGGCTGTGCCCGTGGCGGACATCGATTGGAACGATTGCGATATCTCGGCGGTAGCATGATGTCTGCTGAACGCCAAGACAGGCTTCTGGCGGACAGATGGTTGAGATCGGAGGGATTGCACCCTATCTGTAGGTCAACGGATCTTTAACCGAACACTGCGAAATACAGGGCTTCATGTCTTCTGACGACATCCACCTCCCCGCGGGCCTCATGGCGCATGCGGGTCATTATTTTCCCTGGGACCTTGTGGTCCTGTTCGTGATCGCCGTGGCGCTGGGGGTGAGGCTGTACCGTGTGCTCGGCCGTCGCGTCGGGATGCAGGGCGTACGGCAGGAGCGCCCTGGTGTCGGGCGGTTCGGGCAGGGCCCACAGAAGGGCGCCGCACCTGAAACTGCGTGTCCGGGCGCGCCGCCGCCGCTGCCGGGTCAGGCTGCGGGGAAAGCGGGTGCCGGAAACGCGGGGTTTGAAGCGGCTGCGGCACCGGATGTGGATTATGAAATTCCCGCACCCGCGACACGTGTTGGCACCGTTCTGGGAGACATTGCGGCAGCTTTTCCCGGATTTTCGCCTTCCGGGTTCCTGAAGGATGCTGAAGGGACGTTCCGGCAGGTGGTTCCGGCTTTTGCGGTCGGGGATCGTGGCGCACTGGAAAAACTGCTCACGCCAGCCGCCCTTGAGGCTTTCTCGGCAGCGATTGATGCGCGCGTGCAGGCTGGCGAAACGCAGCGGAGCGATCTGCGTGGGATCGAGAGCCTGTCCATTCTGGATGCGATGATTGTCTCCGGCGAGGATGGTGCACGGACAGGTCGAATCGAAGTGAAGATCGTGTCGCGTCAGGTGAATATCCTGACGGATCGTCAGGGTGAGCCGATGGTCGGGACCGAGGCCGTGACGGAATTCCACGACATGTGGATGTTCGAGCGTGTGGCTGGTCAGTCCGATGCGCGGTGGCGCCTGTCGGCGTCCTGCCCGGCCTGATCGCTGCTGCCGGATTTTTTTATTTTCTGCCTGAGTTTTCTGCTTCGAGTTTTTTGCCGGTCCGATGAAAAAACTGCTGACCCTGATGACGCTCGGCGTGCTGTGCGGATGCACGCCGCAGAACGCGCCGTCGTCGCTTTCGCTTTTTCCTGTTGGATATGAATCGCTTGCCGGTTGGGGGCAGGAAGATTTCGCATCCCTGATGCCGCTGCTGCGCGATGAGTGCCATCGTCTGGCGCAGTTGCCGCCCGAGACGGTGCTTGGCGGGAGCGAGGCCATCACCTATGGGCGTCATGCCGCAGACTGGAGCAATGCCTGTGCGGCACTGGCGACGGCTGCGGATGCGCGGACTTATCTGGAGACGTGGTTCCAGCCTTACGAAGCGGGAACGGATGCGTTCTATACCGGGTATTTCGAGCCGCAGATCCCGGCATCCCTAACACAGGGTGGTGCGTATCAGACGCCGGTTTACGGGCGTCCGCGTGATCTGGTTCGGGCGAAGGCGACGAATGGCCAGATGGTCAACGGGCGCTGGGTCAACGGGCAGTTTGCGCCGTATTACGACCGGGCCGCGATTGATGGCGGAGCGCTGGCGGGGCAGGGATTGGAGATTGCCTGGCTGAAAAGTCCTGTGGATCTGTTTTTCCTTCAGATCCAGGGTTCCGGGCGGCTGATCCTGCCCGATGGTGGTCAGGTGCGTGTTGGCTATGATGGGCGCAACGGGCAGGCTTATGTGCCGCTTGGTCGTGTTCTGGTACAGGACGGGGAACTGCCTGCGGATGGTGTCAGCATGGACAGCATCCGGAACTGGCTTGAGGCGCATCCGGACCGGATGACGGCCGTCATGGAGCGTAATCCGAATTATGTCTTTTTCCGTCGCGATGACGGCAATCTGGCTCAGGGACCGAAAGGGGCGTTCGGGATGCCGCTGACGGCCGGGCGTTCCGTGGCGGTCGATCGGTCCATGGTGCCGTTTGCGATGCCGCTCTGGGTAGAGACGAAGCTGCCTTACGGCGCGGGCCAGCCTGTGAGCTGGGATCATCTGGTGTTTGCGCAGGATATCGGAACGGACATCAAGGGTGCCGGACGTGCCGATCTGTTCACGGGCTGGGGGGCGACCGCGCAGTCCGTGGCGGGGAACCTGCATGCTCATGGCCGGATGGTGCTGTTTCTGCCGCGGCCGCCTGCGGATTCTGCGGCGCAATGATCCGCAGTCGCCGGGAGAAGCTCGGTGTCCATACGCTGATCCGGGGAGACTGCACGACGGTTCTCAAGCGGATGCCGTCGCAGAGTGTGGATGTGGTGGTGACGTCCCCGCCCTATAATCTGGGGGTGCCGTACCGGACGTATCAGGATCGTCTGCCGGAAGATGCGTATCTGGACTGGCTGGAGGATGTCTGCACCAGTCTGTGCCGGGTGATGAAGGATGACGGCTCTTTTTTCCTCAATATCGCGGGGTCGTCCTCGCAACCCTGGCTGCCGTTCGAGCTGATGACGCGGCTGCGCAAGCTGTTTGTGCTTCAGAACCACATCACCTGGATCAAGTCGATTTCCGTGGGCGAGATCACGTATGGCCATTTCAAGCCGCTGAATTCGGCCCGCTTCGTCAACCGTAACCATGAGCACGTGTTCCATCTGACCAAGACGGGAAATGTGCCGGTTCAGCGGCTGGATGCGGGTGTGCCGTTTACGGACAAGAGCAATATCGTGCGGCGTCAGCACATCACGGATCGCCGCTGCCGGGGCGATACATGGTTTATTCCTTACGAGACGGTGCGCAGCCGCAAGGAGAAGTTTAGCCACCCGGGGACGTTCCCGGTAGCGCTGCCTGAAGCCTGTATCCGGCTGCACGGACTGCGGCCGGGCGGCGTTCTGCTTGATCCATTCATGGGGTCGGGGACGACGCTGGTGGCGGCGGAGCGAATGGGGTGTGTGGGGATCGGGATTGATACCGATACGTCTTATGTGAACGTGGCGCGCAAGCGGGTGCGGGCGGCCATCGATCATGAGGATGAGGATTAATCGACAACACCTGTTTTTCTAACAGGTTCAATCACTTTGACTTTGCATGTCACTTTTCGACATTATCACGACACCGTGAGTATGAGGAGAAAAGTGGTGCGTTCCAGCACGATTACAAAGGGAATTGCCGGTCTGGTGGCGCTGGGCGTCGTCGTCTGGGGCGGGACTGTCACATATCTCGAGCATTTCGATCATGCTGGAGCACCGCAGCTGTCAGCCAGCAGCCCGACGCGTCAGGACCCGACAGCGATGGCGGCGTTCGCGGCTCTGCGGGAAGTGCGCTGCGATTACTGCCATACGCAGAATGCGAACCTGCCGTTCTATTTCAGCCTGCCGCTGGCTAACCAGATCATGAAGCGCGATCTGGTGCAGGGGCAGCGTCACTTTGAATATGCGCCGGTTCTGGCCGCATTGCAGGACGGCAAGCCGCCTTCGGTCGAGCAGCTTTCGCGCATCGAGGAAGTCATCACGCAGAACCGCATGCCGCCGGCTGCCTATCTGCTGATGCATCCGCATGCGCATCTGGACGAGAAGCAGCGCGCGGATATTCTGAAATGGGTGCGTGAGCAGCGCGAGCGTTACTATGCGACACCAGGCGTGGCAGCACAGTTCCGTGGCGAGCCGATCCAGCCGATCCCCGAGAGTGTGAACGTGGACTGGAAGAAGGCCGAACTGGGCCGGGCGCTGTTCTTCGACAAGGGGCTGTCCGGTGATGGCACGCTCAACTGTGCGAGCTGCCATGGTCTGAACAAGGGTGGCGTGGACAACCTGACGACCGCGACGGGCATTGGTGGCCAGAAAGGCCCGATCAATGTGCCGACCGTCTATAATTCCGTGTTCAGCATGGCGCAGTTCTGGAACGGCCGTGCGAAGGATCTGGCGGAACAGGCAGCCGGTCCGGTTATGAACCCGCTGGAAATGGGCTCGCATGACTGGAATACCGTAGCCGATCATGTCCGCAGCACGCCGGGTTATGCCGGGCAGTTCACGGCAGCATTTGGCTCCGACCAGATCGACAAGGACACGATCACGGGCGCGATTGCAGAATATGAAAAGACGCTGATCACGCCGGACAGCCGCTTCGACCTGTATCTGAAGGGCGACCAGAAGGCGATTACGGCGCAGGAAAAGCGCGGCTATGAGCGCTTCAAGGAAATCGGCTGCTCGGGCTGCCATAGCGGCATTGCCGTGGGTGGCGACGCGTATGAAATCCTTGGTCTGGAAGGTCCGTATTTCGAGAACCGTCATACGAAGCTGACGGCTGCGGACGAAGGACGTCTGGCTGTGACGCATGCAGAAGGCGACCGGGCACGGTTCAAGGTTCCGAACCTGCGCAATGTCGAACTGACGGGTCCATGGCTGCATGATGGCTCGGCCACCACGCTGGAGCAGGTCGTACGGGAGATGGCACGTTACGAGACGCCAGATACGGATATTGCCGATCAGGATGTCACGGATATCGTGGCGTTCCTCAAGACGCTGACGGGCAAGTATGAAGGCATTCCGCTGAAGGATGTGCAGGCTGACCAGCCGTTGCAGGCTCCGGCTTCGAACTGAAGTCAGCACAAGCTGACTGAATAAAAAACGGCCCCGGATGATCCGGGGCCGTTTTTTTATGGGCTGTGTCTGGAGGGGCTTATTGCGGAACGGGGTTGCACTGCGGGGGGACAGGCTGGCCGGTCATGACTTCGGTGGTGAAGATCGCGGAGTCCTTCAGGGAGCCGTTGACCGTCTCGCTGTGATCCAGACCCTTGTAGAGATGGGCCTGAACGACGGAACCGGCGGCACAGGCGGCTTTGACCAGTCCGAGCTGAAGCGCGGGAGGAACGTCACGGTCTTCTGTTCCGGTGCCGGTGAAGAGCGGCTGGGCCAGTTTGAGGGTGGGGAATTCCATACCCTTCAGCGCCGGGCTCATGGCTTTGAGGAAGGTCGGCTGGAGGCTGTTCTGGAGCGTCAGGCCCGCATCTTTTGCCTGCTGGGACAGCGACGTCAGGCATTCATGTGCGGCGTTGCGATAGACCGGAAGCGCCTTGGGAGTGAAGGCCTCTTCCGGGCGGAAATGCGGGTCGCGCCCTTCCAGACCGGCGGCGAGGTAGAGGACGTAATTGATGAGCGGGCTGTAGCCGGCGTCGGGCTGTGAGGCTGCCTTGAGCAGGTTGCCGAGGAGTTCGGGCGTTACATAGGGCGCGCCGGTCGCGACCGTGCCGCGGATATCCAGTTCGGGGGCATAGGCTGGTGCAAAGGCAGCTGTGGCGACGGCGGCCCCGCCACCCTGTGACTGGCCGACGATCATGATCTGGTTTTTCAGGTCCGGGACGTTGGCCAATGCGGCGCGGACGCTGTCGAGTACGCTGTACGCTTCGACGCGCGTGTCCAGATAGGCGTGGGTGCCGGGGCCGCCGAGGCCCTGATAATCCGTGGCGACGATGGCGACCCCGCGTTTCATCCATGTGGAGAGATAGACGCTGTTGCGGTCGCTGTAAGGATTGAGGGACGGGGCGCAACTGTCATCCACACCGACGGTGCCGTGGGCCCAGGCAACAATCGGCCAGCCGCCCTTTGGGACCGGGCCGGGGGGAAGGATGATTTCGGCGGTGACGGGAACGAGGCCTTTGCCAGTGATGCCGTTTGTCGAAAGATAGGTGATGCGCAGGGCGCGTCCGGCGTCCGGAAGGCCGAGGGCTGCGGCGAGCGGCGCTGAGGCCGTGACGGTTCCGGGCTTCTGGACACTGGGCGGGGCTGCGGCGTGTGCTGAGGAAGCAGCTGTGAAAGCGGAGACGCAGAGGGCCGTGCTTGCAAGAAGAGGCAGGATCTTGCGCAGGAGAGGCAGGGACATGGGAGATCCTTTTGTCAGTCTCGCTTCAGGGGCCGGTGAAAGTTGCATCGGTCGGAAGCGAGACTGACGGCATGTCCCTTAACGTCAAGTGAATTTACCAGTGCGGGGGTGGTCTAATCGTCCCGGGCGAGGCGGCGGTCGGCGGCTTTGTCGATCTGGTCGCGTTCTTCCGCGGTCAGGAGGCCGCGCTCGTATTCCTGTGTGGCGCGGGCTTTGGCGTTACTGGCGCGGGCGCGCGTGTCGATCGGGTAGGCACGCTTTTCGGGGAGACCGAAGGCGCTGTCGGGCAGGTTGTCGCGTTCTTTCTGGGTGAGGTGGGTCATGGTTCTGTTCTTTCGAAAAATGGAACCTGAAGTTTGAACGTATCAGTGCTGGGGAAGTGCCGAAATCCGGAAAGAACATTGTTCAATGATGCCGGAAGCCGTTACATGCTCGAGGCCTGAATTGTCTGATGGACAAGGGTGGCCGGACAGGAAGTGAGGGCAGTGTGGCAAAGCGGGATCTGAGGGAGGAGGAGGCGACGCTGTGGCGGATGGTTGTCCGTGACATCAAGCCGTTGCGGTCTCCGCGCTCCCCGCGTCGCATGCTGCCCGTGGCGAAGGCCGAGCCGCCTGCACCCGCGGCGGAGGTGGCGCGCTCTTTGCCTGTTATGACGGGGCGGTCTTTCGTGCCGGTGTCGCCTCCAAGATCTACGCCGCGTCCGGCGGAGCTGTCTGTCGGCGTGCGGGCGCCGGGGCTGGATGATACGAGCTGGAAGCGTCTGTCACGCGGGCAGATGAAGGTGGATGCGCGGCTCGACCTGCATGGATATGTCGTACAGGAGGCGTTTGAGCGGCTGTATGATTTCATGCAGCGCGCCCGGGTGCGGAACTGGCGCTGCGTGGAAGTCGTGACCGGGCTTGGGAGCGGGGAGACCAGCGGTTTGATCCGGCGCGAACTGCCGCTGTGGCTTCAGCGCGGGGATCTGCGGTCCATGGTGCTGGCCGTGGTGCATCCCCATGCGGCCAATCACGGGTCGGTCCGGATCTTGCTGAAGACCCGCCGTCGCTGAAAGCGTCAGATGTGGCGGGTTTCCTGCCCCTCGCGCCAGCGGGGCGTATTGACGGCGAGCCAGCGGCGCAGGGCCAGCGTGGCCCCCAGATCCGGGACTGTCCGTGACAGGAACGGAGCGGCATTTTCGCCCGTCGCCAGCTTGAAATGATGCATGTCGGCCCAGCGGCGCACGCCTGAATCCGCGGCGGCGGCAGAGCAGGCATGACTCCATCGGGTGACGATTTCCGGCGGTGTCAGCATCGGCAGTGCGATGGCCATAGCCGTATCGGCGGCGGCGGAGACAGCCTGCCAGGCATGGTAGAATGGTCCCTCTGGCGGGCGGTGCCGGGCCTGCTGGTAGGCTTCCATGAAAATTGGGATGGTCGTCGAATGCGTGTCCGTCAGATCCCCGGTGGAATAGATTGCGCTCGTGCCTTCGGGGAGGTTGGCGAGGACGTCATCGAGCGGCCGGTCCAGCGTGTAGGGCGAAATCTGGACGGCATCGACCGTTCCGGCGTGAAGGGCGACCAGCGCGGCTGATGAATCGACGTAGCCGGGCATGGGAATGGGACGCAGGCCCAGGAGCGACAGCCCCATCAGGGCGTTGAGTTCCGGGCCGCCGATGCGGGAGACGGCGAGGCGGACGGGATGATCGTGAAAAAATCCGGTCAGGCGACTACGCAGGGTCTTGTGCAGTTCCGTGCGTGCGATGACGACGGTCGTGGTGGACGCCACGAGGACGGGGGTCCAGCGGCCAAAATCGTAATGGACGCGGGAATCGCCGGTCAGGGAAGCCATCAAGGTGGCGCCGGGCAGGGCGAGGGCCGTGTTGCCGTCGGGCGCGCTGTTGGCGTCGAACAGATTGGCAGCCCGGACGCCGTCCTGACCGATATCGGGGGTCAGTTCGAGCGGTGTTTCCAGGTCCAGCGCGCGTGACAGGGTGCCGCTGGCGAGTTCTGCGAACTGACCGGGAATGGAGGCGAGCGTGCCGCCCAGAAGGAGCTGGACATCCGTCAGGGTCCCGGCGCGGACCGAGATATTCAGGAAGGGTGCGGTTCCAGTGAGGGCCGCCAGCCCCTTCAGGGCTGCACGTCGGGTCAGTCTCACGGCCAGCGGACTTCCGGCGGCATGCTCATGAGGATGGATTCGGTGTTACCGCCGGTCTTAAGGCCGAACAGCGTGCCACGGTCATGGAGCAGGTTGAACTCCACATAACGGCCCCGGCGGATGAGCTGGGCATCGCGGTCGGCTTCGGTCCAGGGGGTGAACATGCGGCGGCGTACGACGGCGGGGTAGGCGTCGTGGAACGCCATGCCGACGTCCTTCGTGAACGCAAAATCGAGAGTTTCATCGCCGGTATAGAACTGATCATAGAAAATGCCGCCCAGACCGCGCGGTTCGTTGCGGTGGTGCAGGAGGAAGTAGTGGTCACACCATTCCTTGAAGCGGGGATAGTGTTCCGGATCGTGGCGGTTGCAGGCGTCTTCGAACGATTTGTGGAAGTAATCCGCGTCAGACCGGGCTTCTGCGCTGTCGGGGAACATCGGTGTGATGTCGCCTCCGCCGCCGAACCAGCCCTTTGTCGTAATAATCATGCGCGTGTTGAAATGCGCGGCGCTCACATGGGGGTTGCAGGGATGGGCGACGAGGGAGACGCCGGTTGCGAAAAAGCGCGGGTCTTCGTCGGCGCCGGGGATGTTCTTGCGGAATTCAGGGGAGAATTCGCCCCAGACGGTCGAGACGTTGACGCCGACTTTTTCGAACACACGGCCGCGCATGACGGACATGACACCGCCGCCGCCTTCGGGGCGGTTCCACACAGTGCGCTCGAAACGGCCGGGGGCTGTGCGGTCACGAAGGACCTGCGAGCCACCTTCGGCTGCTTCGTCTTCGAGTTTTTCGTAGGACGCGCAGATGCGGTCACGGAGGGTTTCGAACCAGGCTTTGGCGTCTCGCTTGAGGGCGTCGTGAGGCACGTCTGGACGAACGGTTTCAACGAAACCGGGGCTGATCTGGTCCATTTTTTCTTCCCCCGTCTATACAGGACAAAACTTTGTTACGCGCAGTGTCCTAGCAAATCGTACCGTCGCCGAACAGTTGGTTGATGCATGACTGACGCTCATTGGTGGCGGCCATCCGTGGCGGGACGATGGCGCAAAGACGTTTTCATTTCGTAAAAGCGGCAGGTTTTTGTGAAAAAGTTTTTCCGGATGCGGGGGAAAGCGGGTGCGGATTGCAAGGCTTGCGCGCCGGGCGTTCTCGTGGTCCAGAACGGGCAGAGCGGAATAACCAACAGTAGGAACAGACATGTCTTCGGAACAGGAAATCCAGCCCGTCATCGGTGTGATCGGTGGCTCGGGGCTGTACGACATCGACGGACTCGAAAACAAGGAATGGCGCCGGGTTGAAACGCCGTGGGGCGAGCCGTCCGACGAACTGCTGTTTGGGACGTTCGAGGGCGTGCAGTGCGTGTTTCTGCCGCGTCATGGGCGGGGGCATCCCATCCCGCCTTCACGTTTGAACTTCCGTGCCAATATCGATGCGCTCAAGCGCGCGGGCGTGACGGATATTCTGTCACTTTCGGCTGTAGGTTCGCTCAAGGAAGAGCTGCCGCCGGGGCATTTCGTGCTGGTGGACCAGTTCATTGACCGCAGTTTCGCGCGTGAGAAGAGCTTCTTCGACACGGGCTGTGTGGCGCATGTCGGCATGGCGGACCCGGTTTCGGCGCGCGTGCTGGATGTGGTGCAGGGCGAAGCGGGCGCGCTCGGCATTCCGTTCACGCGGGGCGGGACGTATCTTGTAATGGAAGGTCCGCAGTTCTCCACGCGCGCTGAGAGCGAACTGTATCGCTCCTGGGGCTGTTCGGTTGTGGGCATGACGAACATGCCGGAAGCCAAGCTCGCGCGGGAAGCGGAGATGAATTACGCGACCGTTGCGATGGTTACGGATTTCGACTGCTGGCACACCGAGCATGACAGCGTGACGGTTGAGGCCGTCGTGAAGGTTATGACGGGGAATGCCGAGAATGCGCGCCGTCTTGTGAAGGCTGTCATTCCAGTGCTGGGCAAGAAGCGTGCTGTGGATCTGACGGCCGAGCGGGCGCTGGATCATGCCATCATTACGGCGCCGGCTGCACGTGATCCGAAGCTGGTGGCCAAGCTCGATGCCGTTGCCGGACGTGTTCTGAAGCAGGGCTGAGGCCCTGAGAGCCGCGCCGGCGTGAAGCGGGCGCGGCGGATGTCATGGATCAGTCGAAATTGTGATTCGGGTCCGCGTTCAGGTCGATGCCTGCACGCGCATCATCGATTTCCACGCCGTCCAGTTCCACCGGCGGCAGGTCCTTGACCGGGGTACCTTCGGGAACGCCCTTGATGGCGATCAGATCGGTCGCTTTTTCAAGATAGCCTTCGGGGCCACAGGCCGGCTTGCCGTCGGCTTCCCACAGAAGACGCGCTTCGTGACGGATTGCGGCGTCGTGCTTGGGGTCGTCTTTGAGCGGATTGGTGCTCATCTTGGAACTCCTGTCTGAGCCGGTGCTGGGTTTGCCGGGCTTGTCATCAGTATAAACCCCTTCCTCGGTTTTGCGACAGTCTGTGTCACCGTGGCGGGAGGTCGTGTCAGGCGAGGTTGGTTTTCAGGAAATCGACGCTGCGGGACCAAGCAAGGTCTCGGGCATCGCGGTTGAAGCTCGGGCGCTCGGGGCAGCCGAAGCCGTGACCGGCGTCGTCATAGACATATTCTTCAATCTCGGGACGGGCATCGCGGATCTTCTGGATTTCGATGTGCGGAATCGAGGAATCCTCGCCGCCGAAATGTAGCTCGACCGGACAGTGCGGTGCGGTTTCGACATGGTTGCTGATGCCTCCACCGTACCAGCTTACGGCTGCATCCACGTCATGGGTACGGGTGGCGGTGAGCCAGGCGAGCAGGCCGCCCCAGCAGAAGCCGATGATGCCGACTTTCTGATGACCGGCATCGCGCAGGGCTTTGGCGCAGGCGGTGATGTCGGCCAGTGTTTTCTCCGACGGGATCTGGCTGCGCAGTTCGAGGCCTTCGGTGACGCCAGCCTGCGAATATTCCAGAACGGTGTCGGGTTTTGTGCGGTCGAACACGGCCGGGGCGAGGACGTGGAAACCTTCGGCCGCGAAGTCGTTACAGACGTTGCGGATATGGTCGGTGAGGCCGAAAATTTCCTGCACGACGATGAGGGCGAGGGGCGACTCCGCAGAGCCGGCTTCCCAAGCGCCAAAGCTGTGTCCGTCCGTGGCTGTCAGCTTGACCATCCGGCCTGCCACGGGGGTTTTCTTGTCCGAAGAGCTGTGTTTCATGTCTGTGTATCCAGTCTTGTAATGCCCGGAAGGCCGTGAGCCATGAGCGACGTCATCAATCTCCGCCGGGAACGCAAACGCCGCAAGAGCGTCGAGGATGCAAAGGTCGCGGATGCCAACCGCCGTCTGCATGGACGGACCAAGGGGCAGAAACTGGCCGAAAACATGGAAAAACAGCGGGTGGTGAGCCTGCTTGACGGGCGGAAACTTTCTTCCGGACCGGCCGGGGACGGCAGCGGAAAACCTTGACGGAAACGGGTTGGGGGCCTATGTCTTTGGCACTCTCCATGTGAGAGTGCCAAATGCACTGCAGTCATTGAGTGCAGCAACCCGGCCATGCTGCTTTGTACAAGGGTATGGCCAATAATGGAGCGATCCATGACGAAGTTTCGTCCCCTTCATGACCGCGTAGTGGTCCGTCGCCTGACGGGCGAAGAGAAGACCGCTGGCGGCATCATCATTCCTGACACCGCCAAGGACAAGCCGACCGAAGGCGAAATCGTTTCCGTCGGCCCGGGTGCCCGCAACGAGCAGGGCCAGATCGTGGCTCTGGACGTCAAGGCTGGTGACAAGGTGCTGTTCGGCAAGTGGTCCGGCACCGAGGTCAAGATCGACGGCGAAGAGCTGCTGATCATGAAAGAGAGCGACATCATGGGTGTGATCGGCTGAACAGCCGTCCCCGTTTCCTCTCGTAAAAACCTCATTCAGGAGTAAGAATTATGGCTGCCAAGGACGTAAAGTTCGGCGCTGATGCCCGCGAGCGTATGCTGCGTGGCGTTGATATCCTCGCAAATGCCGTCAAGGTGACGCTCGGCCCGAAGGGTCGTAACGTTGTTCTCGACAAGAGCTTTGGCGCACCGCGCATCACCAAGGACGGTGTGTCGGTTGCCAAGGAAATCGAACTGGCCGACAAGTTCGAGAACATGGGCGCCCAGATGGTCCGTGAAGTCGCATCCAAGACGAACGACATCGCAGGCGACGGCACCACGACCGCAACCGTGCTGGCACAGTCCATCATCCGTGAGGGCGCCAAGGCTGTTGCCGCTGGCATGAACCCGATGGATCTGAAGCGCGGCATCGACAAGGCTGTCGGCGTGGTTGTTCAGGAACTGAAGAACAACACCAAGAAGATCACGTCTCCGGAAGAGATCGCCCAGGTCGGAACGATTTCCGCCAACGGCGAGAGCGAAATCGGCGAAATGATTGCTTCTGCCATGCAGAAGGTCGGTTCCGAGGGCGTCATCACGGTGGAAGAGGCCAAGGGCCTGCACACCGAGCTCGACGTTGTCGAGGGCATGCAGTTCGATCGTGGCTACATCTCCCCGTACTTCGTGACGAACCCGGAGAAGATGACGGCTGATCTCGACAGCCCGTACATCCTCATCCACGAAAAGAAGCTGTCTTCGCTTCAGCCGATGCTGCCGCTTCTCGAAAGCGTTGTGCAGTCCGGCCGCCCGCTGGTGATCATCGCCGAAGACGTCGATGGTGAAGCTCTTGCCACGCTGGTCGTGAACAAGCTGCGTGGTGGTCTGAAGATCGCTGCCGTCAAGGCTCCGGGCTTCGGTGACCGTCGCAAGGCGATGCTTGAGGACATCGCCATCCTGACGGGCGGCCAGGTGATTTCCGAAGACATCGGGATCAAGCTGGAATCCGTCACGCTCGAAATGCTGGGTCGCGCCAAGAAGATCCACATCGAGAAGGAAAACACCACGATCGTCGAGGGTGCTGGCAACAGCGACGACATTAAGGGCCGTTGCAACCAGATCCGTGCGCAGGTCGAGGAAACGACGTCTGACTACGACCGCGAGAAGCTCCAGGAGCGTCTCGCAAAGCTGGCTGGTGGCGTTGCCGTCATCCGCGTCGGTGGCAGCACCGAGGTCGAGGTGAAGGAGCGCAAGGATCGCGTTGACGATGCTCTGCACGCTACCCGCGCTGCCGTTGAAGAAGGCATCGTACCGGGCGGTGGCACGGCTCTGGCCCGCGCATCGTCCGCTCTGAAGGGTCTGACCTTCGACAACGACGACCAGCGCGTCGGTGGCGAGATCGTTCGCAAGGCTCTGCAGTCTCCGCTGCGCCAGATCGCTTTCAACGCCGGTGAAGACGGCGCTGTCATTGCTGGCAAGGTGCTTGAGAACGACAGCTATGTCTTTGGTTTCGACGCTCAGAAGGGTGAGTACAAGGACCTGGTCGCGGCCGGCATCATCGATCCGACCAAGGTTGTGCGTACGGCTCTGCAGGATGCCGCTTCGGTTGGTGGTCTGCTGATCACGACGGAAGCCATGGTTGCCGAGCGTCCCGAGAAGAAGGCTCCGGCCGGCGCTCCGGGTGGCATGGGCGGCATGGGTGACATGGACTTCTGATCGAAGTCCGGTCCGTCTTCCGCTCCTTCCACGGAAGGGGCGAGGGACGCCCGATATGTTGCAAAAAAGCCTCTGGCCTACGGGTCAGGGGCTTTTTTTGTGCGAACTTTCCGGGAGCGGAATTTCCTGATTGACGGACAGGGAAACCTGTCGAAGTGTAACAGGGATCTCGGAGAGGGGCTCATGAGCGGGAATATCGATGATCTTGCAGCGCTGATCAGGGAAGCCGAGGGCGGCCGTGAGCGCTTTCTGGAGAAGTTCGCTGTGTTTTGCGAGCAGGCTTTTCCGCGTCAGACGATCGTCTCGCGCAGAGCGCGGGGCTGGCTGAAGCGGACGGTGGAGATCGAGGGGCTTTCCCTTCAGTTCGAGACGCGGGTTTTTGGGCTCCGGCGTGAGGGTGCCGCGGTCGTGGCCGAGATTGCACATGAGGTTCGCGGCGTGGTCATCAGCCGCAAACAGGTTCCTGTCCGGGACTGGATCGTACAGTTGCGCCAGAAGATGCACGAGGCAGGGCTGGCGGTTACAGGCGAGGGGCAGGCTGCGGCGGAACTAACGGATTTCCAGCCGTGATGGGGCTGTTTCCGTGGTCTTCCGGTTCGAAAAAGGAACCAGAGTCCAAGGCATTTCATGAGATGAACGGCAGGCCCCGGCCTCTAGTGCGGTTGGGCTCGGTGCGGCAGGCGCTTCTGACGCCGTCCATGGCGATTGCGCCGCTGGGGAATGTGCATGCTGAAACCTGGTGGAAGTCAGGGATGGGCTGGCAGGCGGTGCATGAGGCCGGCTGGCGGACGGCGACGGACCGGATCCGGGGGCAGGCGCGGGCGCTGGGGGCGGATGCGGTTCTGAACCTGCGTTACCGGCTGGAGCATCATGGCGGCGCGCTTGGGTTCATGCTGCATGGTGAGGCCGTGCGGGTTCCCCAGCTTGACGGTGCGGGTGTGCTGCCCTGTGTACCGTGGAACGCAGCAACGCTGGACGTGGCGCTTGCGGCGGGGATCGTGCCGGTGAGCTACGGTGTCGGGACGTGGGAAGAGGTCCGGTATACGGGGCCTCTGGAAGGTTTTTTCGATGCGGTGAGTATCGGGGAGAGTGCACTTCTGACGCAGGCAAAGCGCGACGCGCGGGATGCGGCGGCGCTGAGTTTGCGGAACGATCCGATGTGTCAGGACTGGGACGGTGCGCTGGGGCATGACGAGACGGTCGGGTTGATGGTCCGGTCGGAGCGGGGTGTTGTGCGGTCGATCCAGGTGCGGGCGGCGGTGAGTATTCTGGGCTATCGGCGGATTGGTGGGCAGGGTTCCGTTTCGCCTGTGATGCTCTGTGGGCTTGAGGAGACGGTGCGTCCAGGCGTGCAGCATCGGCCGTTGTTTGCCGGGGTGTCCAACCGGATCGAGGTTGAGGAAGAAGCTGGGGAAGGGCGCGTCGAGGCGGCTGTTCTGGGGCTTGAGGTTGGCGGCGAAGTCGTCAGCGAAGTGGCCGAAGGGCTTGGCAGTTTGTTCGACGGGCTGGGTGATCTTTTCTGAGGCGCGTTTTGAGCGGCCTCGTATTCTTTTGGATTTTGCAGCGGGATTCCCATGGGTATCTTTGATCAGGTTCCGGGTTTTGACAGTCTTCCTCCGGGCTGGGGCGGCAGCGGTGCGTCCGAACCGGCTCAGGGTGGCGAAGCGCTCCCGGCGAGAGCTTCTGGAGGGCGGGTTGCGACGTCGGATTTCAGCGTACGCGAACTGCTGGTTGTCGAGCAGGCCGGGTTCCGGGCGCTTGGCTTGTGTCTCGGGAACAGCATCTGGAAGGTGCAGGCCAATACGCAGTTCCGCAACACGTCCTATGAGCTGACGGATCTGACGGGGGCCATGTATGGCGCGCGTGAGAAAGCGGTCGAGATCATGCGCGAGGAGGCCGAGCAGCTTGGTGCGGACGGGATCGTGGGGACGCGGCTGGAGATTTCGCAGCTTGCGGATAGCGGGATGCTGGAGTTCCGGGCGTTCGGGACGGCCATCGTCCATGCCGAGGGGCATCCGGGGTATCGGCGGCCGGACGGGCGGCCGTTCACATCCGATCTGTCAGGGCAGGATTTCGCGCTGGCGTTGCGGGCGGGGCGGCGGCCGCTGGATCTGGTTCTGGGGTGTTGCGTGCAGCATATTCCGCGCCGCAGCCTGATGACGACGCTCAAGCAGGCCATGCAATGCGTGGAGCTCGATCTGTTTACGCAGGCCTATTACACAGCGCGCGAGCACGCGATGGAGCGGATGTCGGCCCATGCGGCGGAGGTCGGGGCCAATGAGATCATTGGGACGACGTTGCGAGAGGAATCGCATGTCTGGGGCGATCATATCGTCGAGTTTCTGGCAGTCGGGACAGCCATGTACGATACCGGTAAGCCGGACCCGGAGTTCCGCATCGATCCGACTTTCACCCTGACGCTGGATGACTGACATGAGTGCTGACGAGACCAGACCGCTGGATCTGAGTGATCTTTATGCCGACGAGCCTGCGCCTGCTCCTGTGAAGGTTGAAGCGCCGGTTGCCACGGGGGCTGTGCCGGTGGCGCTGGAGCCAATGCCGGCTTTTCCGCGGCTGGTGGAGATCAGCCGTCTGCCGGCGGACATGGTTGAGGAGGCGCATCGGCGGGCCGGGACGATCGATTTTGCGGATCTGAACACGCTGCTGTCGCATGGCATGGGTGCGCTTGGGGAGCTTGCGAAGGTTTCGGACCGGATGCTGGCCGGGCGGACGCTGGGCGAAAGCGATGCGGTTGGTGAAATCGCGGCGGGGGTTCTGGATGGTGTGAAGATCCTGCGGATTGGGGATCTGCAGAAGCTGGCGCGGGGCGAAGGCGGGGCTCCGGGTGGGTTTCTGGCGAAAATGGGCGGTCTGCTGGGGGGCGCGAAGGATGCGCTTGGCGGATTTGCCGAGAACCGCAAGAAATTCAATGCCCTGATGGACCAGCAGGAAGCCAAGGCGCGGGTCACGATTGCCGATCTCAAGCGGAACATCACGTCGTTCGAGGACATGTATCAGGCGCTTCGGCAGGGTGTGCGGGAGCTGAATATTGACATCGCGGCCGGGCAGCTTGCGCTTGAAGAGGGCGAGCGGAAAGTCGAGACGTTGCGTCAGCATGCGATGGAGACGCAGGATCCTGTGGACGCGGCCGAGGTCATGGAGCTGCGCGGGCGTCTGGCGAACTTCTCGGGACATCTGAGTGAGCAACGCGAAGGACTGATGCGGGCTGCCCTGACCATTCCGATGATCAAGAGCACGCGTGAGGCGGCGGAAGCGCGGATCATGGCGCTGCATTCGGCGCTGACGAAAACCATTCCCAATCTGAAGGCGGCCTGTGCGGTGGCGGTGGGGCAGGTGGACAACCGCAATGCTGCCACGGCGCGCGATGCGCTGAACGATGCGGACCGGAAGATCCTGGGGCTTGTGGCCGATGGTGCGCTGGATGCGGCGCGGACGACGGCTGCGAGCCGGGGTGTGGACCCGCGGCAGATGGAAGCGCTGGCGCAGGCAGCGGACAAGGTGACGCAGGCTCTGGGCGAGATGGCGCATAACGACCGGCTCGCGGCCGAACGGGCGCAGGAGCAGGAAAAGGAACTGCATCAGCTGCGCGACCGTCTGGCAACGAGTATGCGCAGTCTGGCGCAGCAGTCCGTTCAGCCCTTAAGTCAGCCCTGAAGGAGGGGTGGTCCGTTTTCCTGCTCTTCGGGACGCAGGAAGCGGGCGATGTCTTCGAGTGCTCCGGCCAGTGGCATGCGTCGGACGTCCACGCCGTCCGGGAAGGCGGAGAGCAGGCGTGAGGGCATCCGGCGGTCCAGCATGACGAAGACGCCGCGATCGGTGCCCTGACGGATCAGGCGGCCGAAAGCCTGACGCAGGCGCATGCGGGTGATGCGGTCGTCATAATCGCCGGGGCGGCCTTCCGACAGCAGGCGGCGGCGTTCGCGGTGCAGGATGTCGGGGCGGGGCCAGGGCGTTTTTTCGAACACGACCATGCGCAGGGCCTCGCCGGGGACGTCCACGCCATCGCGCATCGCGTCCGTTCCCAGCAGGCAGCTATGGGTTTCGGTGCGGAAGACGTCCACAAGGGTGGCGTTGTCCATGGCATCGACATGCTGTGCGTAGAGCGGGAATCCCTGCGTTTCCAGTGGTTCGTGGATGCGGCGATGGACTTCGCGCAGGCGGCGGATGGCTGTGAAGAGGCCGAGCGCACCGCCGCCTGCGGTTTCAAACAGGGCGCGGAAGGCGTGGGCCAGTGACGGGATTTCGCCCGAGACGTCCGTGATGACATAGGCGCGTGTTTGCGTGGCGTAGTCGAACGGGCTCATGACCGAGGCGCGGATCGGCGGTTTCAGGAAATGTGTGGCGCCCAGACGCAGTTCGGCGGCGTGCCAGCTTGCCTCGTTTTCCCTGTCTCCGTGGCCGGTCTGGTCGCGCAGGGTGGCGGACGTCATGAGCAGGCCGTGGGCGGGTGTCTGGATTGTCGAGACGAAGGGAATGGTCGGGTCCAGCCAGTGCCGGTACAGGCCGATGTCATGGTCGCCTTGTGTTGCGCGGGTGCGGGGCAGGCGTTCGGTGCGGATGAAGTCCACGAAAGTGGGGGTGACGTCGGGTTCGGGGGGCGTCTGAAGGGCGTCCAGCATGCCGATCCAGCCGGACAGGCGGCTGATGGCGCGGCGGTGCAGGGTGCGGATCATGGCCTCAATGCGCTGGCGGGTCGGGGCATCCATTTCCGCGTCATCTTCGGCCTGTCCGGCGAGGCGGTCGGCCAGCATCCGGATGGGATCGCGCAGGCGGGTCAGGGCGCGGCTGAGGGTTTCGGCGGCGCTGGCGACATCGGCGTTGACGGGGTGAAGGTCACATTCCGCCGAAATATAGCCGTCGCGGCTGTCCTTGGTCTGGCGTGCGCGGAGCTGGTGGTTCAGAGCGCGAAGGAAGGCCTCGGACGGGTTGTCCGGCGCGGGTTCCTCGGGGATCAGCAGGGCTGACCTATGAGCTGTTCCTCGATGCGCAGGGGCAGAAGATCAGCAAGTCCAAGGGCAATGGTCTTTCGGT
>NZ_JAERLY010000026.1 GCF_018256155.1 Gluconobacter sp. Dm-62 | reverse complement strand
CGTGCAGCGCGCGTTCATCCGCTCGCACAGAACCTTCAGCAGATCCATCTCATACCCCGCACAGGTTCCGTCGGGTCGCACTTCCCACACGGTGGTCTGAGGCCGGTAATCAATCCCGGAACAGGCCCCGGAAAATACACGGAAACGCCGGATCAGATCGGCACCCGCCCGATAGGCTGGCCCCAGCGCAGCCAGCAGGCTCTGACCGGCCGCGCTCGCATCACACAGATTGGCTTCAAGATTGCGGAAAATCTGCCCCCCCGGACAGGGCTGCATATCCAGCACAATGACCGACCGTCCCGCTTCCGCCAGCGTCACCGCCGCCGTCATCCCGGAAGGCCCACAGCCGACGATCACAACATCCGCATCAGGGAGTGGCGCATTGAGCGTCATGGAACGGAGCCCTCCAGCGCGGGCGGCGCACCGGCCTGCCGACGCACTTTCATGCCGTCGCGCACCATCGTCAGACAGGCCTGCCGGTTCCCGATCCCATCGATTTCGACGAGACATTCAAAACAGTGCCCGATCATGCAGTAGGGCAGGCGCGGCGCCCCCGAAACCGGCGTCAGCCGATTATAAGACATCCCCGCCCGCAGCAGACAGACCGCAACACTGTCCCCCGCACTGGCAGTCATTGCCTGGCCATCCACAAACAGCGTCACCGGATCACGGATCGGGCCAAGGTCTGAAAACATCCTGCGCTCCTGTTGCGCGGGGGCAGGGGAGGCGCCTGTCATGGGCTTATTCATGGATCGAGATATCCGTTCCGAACCATTGCTCTGACAACGCCTGATTGGTGCCATCGCGGTTGACCGATGTCAGAGCGGTGTTGAAAGCATTGCGCAGGACGTCGTCATCCGGCCGGAACGCGATATTGGTCGTGTCCGATCCCAGAACCCCGCCCGAAAAGCTTGGCCCGGTCATGACGAGCGCCCCTTTGGACGCCGCCTTGATCATGGTCGCAAAGGTCGTGACATTGGCAATCGCAATGTCGATCCGCCCCGCAATCAGTTCCAGCCCCAACTGGTCCACGGACGGATATTCCATGACCTTCAGCCCCGGCAGATAGGCCTCGGCAAACCCCGCCGCCGTGGAGCCGGTCTGAACCCCGATGACTTTCCCCACCAGCGCAGCCCTCAGCTCTGAAAGCGCGACCTGCGCCTCGCGGGGTGCGGCCGTCAGGTCAAACGGCTCGCCCGTATGCGCCAGATGGGTCAGAGATCCCCCGCCCGCCGTCAGAAAGCCGTTCGGGGCATGGGTGTAGGGATGGGAAAACGAAACAACCCGCCTGCGCTCTTCCGTCACGCCCATGGAGGCAATGATGGCATCATACTGCCCGACGCGAAGCCCCGGAATAAGGCCGTTCCAGTCCTGCGTGACAACCGTGCAGCGCGCGTTCATCCGCTCGCACAGAACCTTCAGCAGATCCATCTCATACCCCGCACAGGTTCCGTCGGGTCTGGCGAACGCCCAGGGCGGATAGGTGCCTTCCGTAGCGATCGTGATGCGCCGCGCAGGCTCCCCCGCGACGGCACAGGCTGCATGCAGCACCAGCAGAAACGGAAGAAGCAGACATGTCGCACGAACAGGCATTCATGAAGTCCCCGCCAAGGCGTCTGAAAAGAGGGTCACTGACCGTTTTATGGGCTTGAGTTCGATATCGGAATATCTTTCTTCTTGGCAGAAAGCGTAAGCTGAGCTTACGCTTGAAGCATGCAGACCCACCGTATTCCCTCCCTGAACTGGCTGCGCGTCTTTGATGCCGCTGCCCGGCACCAGAGCTTCGCCTCCGCCGGGCGGGAGCTGAACATGTCTGCCGCCGCCGTCAGCCAGCAGATTCTGGCGCTGGAAACCTATCTCAAAAAGCCCCTGTTCCTGCGCAGCGCCAACAAGGTCCGCCTCACGCTGGAAGGCAACGAGTTCCTGCCGACCGTTCAGGTCTCGCTGAGGGCCATCGAGGCCAAATCGGCCTCCCTGTTTCCCCGCCGGGACGTGGAACGGGTCTCCCTCGTCGCCAGCCAGCTGATGGCCATGAGCTGGCTGCCCCGGCGTCTGTGCGCTTTTGAAAAGAAACACCCCTCGGTTCGCGTGGACCTCATCCTCGAAGACTCCCAGCGCCATGGTGAGCCGGATCTCGCAATCCGTTTCGACTATGTTATGTCCACGCGCGAACATCCGGGATGGCTGATGGGCATCAGCCACGTCGTGGTCGGACAGCCGCAGGACGTGGAACGCATCACCGCGGCCGAAGCAGTCGTAGGCTTCAAACTGCTTGACGTCCGCTCCCATGCCGTCGGTTGGAATACGTTGCTATCCCGGTATCCGGGTATTTCTGATGATCCCGCATTGGTGGTGGAATCAGTAGATACGACGCCTTTGGCCCTCATGATGGTCAAGGAAAGCTCTGCCCTGGCTCTGGTCCCGTGGCCTGCGTCCCAAAATCTTGTTGAAGCGCTGGGGCTGTCTGTCTGTAACACGCTTCCCGCCATTCCAGGGCTCGGAAACTATTACATCGAACAGTTTTCGGGTCATGGCATACGCCCGGTTATCCGAACCTTGTTCAACGATTTGCGTAAAAGTTGAGGTGCAGAGAGCATAGCCAGAACATAACAGTTGCTACGGAGCGTATTGGCCGAGCGGAAGTGCGTCAGGAAGCCATCCAAGCATCTGGCAAAACACGGTCTATCCCGGGCGCTGCTCAACATAATCTCTGACCTGCCAAAGGCCGTGCTGTCCTAGGTCGGCGTCCAGAAACGCAGTCAGTTCCATGCAATTACTGATTAGTGACGCGCTGTCATGAAGACGCGGAACGGATGTTCATTCTGGTCGGCTGTGCACCATGCAGTTTCGTGTCCATTCCATCCTTAATTTGGTCAGTCACCTCGGCTCTCTTTTTTATCCGCAGGTTAGGAAACGTGGATGTAGTTTAAGAGAGCGCCCCCATCATAATAATCTGCAGCTTTTGAGAAAAAAGACTCACAGCCGATCCATCAATTCGTCCGTCACACGACACAGGTCTCATCACAGAGACGGAATTAAAGCCTTCTCTGACCCAGGAGAAAAGCTTTGCAGAACCAACCCGCATTCTGCAGGGCAGGTCCTCTGTTTCCAATGAAATCAGAGAGTTATGTGGTGCGAGCTGCGGGACTCGAATACACAGTGAGTCCCAATTTTTCGCATAACCTGTTGATTTAAGTAGATATTTTGAAGCGTTTTGCAGTCTCACTGTAGAAAATCTCTGTAGGTTTTTCAAGTGCCCTAAACCGACAACTTTTAAAGCATGTGTCTCAATCGTGCAGGTCAGAGTTCATTTTCAATGAGATTGCCGGGTATCAGATTAGTCTGTATCCTTGACAGCAAGCCGACGATTAGAACATGCCGTCAGTGTCAACGTGAACAGAGTGCGAACATACAGATATGCGTAGAAAAGACGGTCATCCAGTGGATACAGAAAATGATTTCTCGGATGCTCGTCAGGAGCTACTGGATCTAGGGGAGCGAGTAAAGCCAGCTACAATACTGGCTGACCCCCCGTGGCAGTTCACTAATAGAACAGGCAAGGTGGCTCCAGAGCATCATCGGCTTACTCGATATCCTACTATGAACCTTGATGATATTTGTGCCTTGCCTGTTGCCGATATCACAGCTCCTACGGCTCATTTATATCTATGGGTTCCAAATGCATTATTGCCTGATGGATTGCGTGTAATGCAGGAGTGGGGCTTCACCTATAAGTCTAATCTGATTTGGCATAAAATCAGGAAAGACGGCGGTTCTGATGGCAGGGGCGTGGGGTTCTATTTTCGGAACGTCACCGAGGTTATACTTTTCGGTGTAAGAGGAAAAAATGCTCGAACCCTTCAGGCTGGCAGAACACAGGTAAACTATCTGGCTACTCGTAAGAGGGAACACAGCAGAAAACCCGACGAGCAATATGACCTGATTGAGTCATGTTCTCCAGGGCCATACTTAGAGATGTTTGCTCGTGGTCCTCGTAAGGGGTGGAATGTGTGGGGTAATCAATCCGAAGAGTATGAACCTTCATGGGATACCTACAAGCACAATAGCCATAGTGAACGTAAGCTGAAGGCATCCCTTGCAAATGAACAACTACGCTTGACCGTCGATTAATTGTCGTCATCGCTATCATCGGCGTCGGATGAAATTTCCGATGCTGATAGGTCATCCGTAGCATCTCGTTTTACGGAATGTTTATTTTTCCACTCTTCAAAATCTTTGATTAATGATGGTTTGATACCCAAAGCCAAAATGGGGCAACCGCCACCTCGACCAGCCTCAATTCGATAGGTTAATTTACCCATCCAAGTTGTTGAAGCTCCATACTTTCCTTGGCTCATTGGCGTTGGGGAACGCTGTTTGAGCTCATTAAATGCCGGAACAAGTTCTGCACTTCTGGTCAGAAGTACTCCGGCAGAAATAATATTGCAGTCATAGAAGCTGCGGAGTGCATATAAATCTCTATCGAAAGTTTGATCTTTCGAGTTCCACTCCATATCAAAAGCGATTCTATTTTTAACGAAATCTATTTTGTGACCATCGACAAAAGAGTCAATTTTATATTGCTCGATTTGTTTGGGTGCTTTATCGCCTCTTTTGCTTGGGTCAATATAGGTAATGCGGTTAATTAGCAAATCGGCAGTAACACGAGTTTCTCTCCAACCTAGTGGGTGAAATAATCCCTCGACACCTTTGGCAATATTGGATTTATTGCCACCACCTGAAATAATATCTTCAGGCAATATACTGAAATTCATGAGTGTCTCAGTGAGTTCTTTAAAATCTTCTTGGCATGAAGATGCAAGAATTTGAGCAGCATTCCTATAACTTAATACTTCATAGTAATCGAAAAAATTTTCTGGGAATAAAGAACGGTCTTCTTTATCAAGAGAATTGATAGTTATCACTTTGGGTAGGTCAGCAGTTTGCTTGCTCATTTAATATATCCGGCTACTTTCATGTTGAGATCGTAGCCGGTTCGTTTCCACATACCAAGAGAGAGATTTGATTTAATATCTAATTCTCTAGGAATCCTTAGGTATAATTATTTGTGAATCACGAATTATCTTTTTTGAGATGATCAGGAACCCTCTTAAAAACAGGCGGACGTGTAGGTTCTTCTTTATTTTCGTCATTCACGGAATCTGAAAAATCAGGATAGACAATAGGCTCTCCCAATTCATCGTATTCTACAGGCTTAGGCTTTTCGGGTTCGATTTTCTTCCTGGGTGTTCTTTTAAAAACTGGTCGTACAAAAGGCTTAGGCTCTGCCTTATCAGATGAATCCACGACATCAGCAGGAGGCTGTATGACAGGAGCATCAGGAACAGCAGGTTTTTCTATTTTTTCAGACTCCTGCCTGACAGGAATCACATCAGCAGTATCTTTTTTGTGATTAACAATATTCTTAATTTCTTTATGTCGGGTTTTCAAAGCGTCATCATCGAGCATCATTACATCATGTAAAATCTGCTCATAAAAAACATCGTTATCTAATGCATTGCCATATTTAATAATCTTTTTCCTATTAGATTTTTCGAAGTCAATAATATCTTTTCTCATATTTGCCATTCTTGTGATATGAGATTTTTCTGACTGAGAGTATTCTTTATTTTCATCTTTCTTTTCTAATAAAATACGAGAGATACCATTCCAGTAATTTCTATATATCATTCGATATTTAATGTATGCGTCTACATATTTTTGCTCATGGGCATTATTGAAATCTAACAAAAAAGGAATAGCTTCAATCGTTCTTTTTGTCGGATTGTCATATTTATAAAGAGTATGCATTGCTCCATGCACAATCTCCCATATATAAATATCTTGGAATCTTTTCCCGAACTCGTGTAACGATTTATTTTCTGAGATTATATTCTTATAGACACTCAAATCTCTTAAAAAGTACTTTTTAGCGAGATTGGTTCTAACTCTTGATTTAAATTCTTCTTGTAAGTCAGGGGACAATAAAGATATTATGTTATTCACATTAATATCGGATTCAATTGCATAATCGAACGTGAAATTGTCTCTATCAAATCTTTCTGAATATCCCAATCCAGATTTTATTGTTGATGATATATCTACAACGGCATTAAACACGCCATTTGTTAAAGCCTGCCTTTTTTTCTGACGTTCATTGTTAGACATGGCTTTCCCATGCTTTGTAGGTCTGCCTCTGGATTTCTTGGGTTCAGGAACTACTTCATCGTTCATTAGAATAATGCCTTTTCTGAATAACATAATAGAAATCATAGAACTATATACAAGCCTGTTCAGGCTTGTACTGGGCAGGGCAGAACGTTGTTCTGCCTAATGATGCTCTTGTAGTTTTACAGATTTAGGTGTGCCTCAAACTGCTTCTGGTACTCTCCCAGAATATCTTCAATGGTATGGAAACGGTCATCAAACAGATTGATCTCTGCATTGAAACCATGAAGATCTTCAATCTTGTTTATCTCCATCCGTCCATCCTCATATATGAGGCATGTAAAGCCTTTCTCATAGAAATGAGGCTTCATTGCCTGGATGGCATCAATGCGTTCATGTTCGTCTTCGGATGTGAATTTTCTTTTGAGATCGTCGAAGATAGACATAAAAAAACTCCTATTCGTGAATAACGAAAATAGGAGTTTGGAAATCAATATGCAACGTTTGATTATTCTTTTTTATCAATCGCTTTAATGATTTTGGATATCACTTTGCAATCGTTGATAGATGAGAACCTACGCCCATCCCATAATATGCTGTGCTTTTGAGCAACATCATCCATCCTGGGCCAGTAATCTCCTTTGCCAATAACATACATTAAATCGACAGCGTGTTTTTGGATGTGTGTGAAAACTCTTGGATCAGCATTCATCGCACGTGCAGTTTTAAATAATTTGTGAATAACAAAATCACTGGACCAGCAGTAGATTTTATCAGCATCCATAATGATGCTTTTCAATCTGCGAAGCACTTGCCTTATCGTGGGTTCGTTTTTAAGCATTTCATCAGAGACCCCATGCAATCTCAGGGCACCGGATGAGATTTTCACTGTTGGTTTGATTCTGGAATAAAAAAGAATATCTCCATTCAAGTCTGAGACAGATATTTCTATAACTTCGTCATATGATGATATTCCTGTTGTTTCTACGTCTAATATAATTTCCTTCATAATATAATACCCCTTTAATGGCGTATTATACCGTACTTTTATGGTATATATTTAATTGGTATATATGCTTTGTTTTCGGGTATTTTTATATATTGAATATATCATTACAATAGAAATAAACTACGCACTACATTCGGATGCCAGTTCGATTTTTTATGATATGTCTTTATGCCTAACTCAGTGAGTTGATCACATATTTTCCTATAGGACATTCCCGAAGATCTTAAATCCCTGATTACTGGAATAACCCTTGAACGATATGCGGATTCTTTTTCATTCCTTGCGACAGTGGCTTTCTCGATATCCTGCTGGCTGAAGCGGTGGCTTTTCTTACGCCATCCTCCTAATTTTTTGCCTCCTGCTTTCAGGACGGCTAACCCTTCTTTTGTTCTTCGAGAAATCATCTCACGCTCTTGCTGAGCTAGAAGAGCCATTATCCCAACGGTCATGACATTTGCATCAGGCATGTCACATGCAGTGAATGGCACATCTCCTCTCTGAAGTTGTAGGAGAAAGACGGCATCACGTGAGAGCCTGTCTAATTTTGCAATGAGTAATGTAGCCCCATACAATCTGCATTGTTCCATTGCCTGGGTTAGCATTGGCCGATCATTTTTCTTTCCAGATTCCACTTCCCGAAATTCTTGAAGTAAAATTCCATTTTTGTGATTAACATAATTTTTTACGGTATCTTTTTGAGCTTGTAATCCAAGCCCTGATTCCTTCTGCTTCTTTGTAGAAACTCTATAATAACTAATAAATCTATTCATATATAATATCCTCTACGCCCGTAGAGAGTATTATACACTATCATGTGCTATAATAGTTATCGGGTCTTAAATGACCATAAAAATGGAGATTATTATGGACTTAAATAATTTAGACAATGAAAAGTATCATGACTTTGAGTTAAAGATTTATCTCAGGACTTTGGATTATTCTGATTATGAAAAAAATACAATGATTAGGTTTGCTAACAATGATTATCATCCTGATTCTATTATTTCCATTCCATCGAATGATGAATGTCAGAATATTGGTGAGTGCTGGGACGTTCTAGAGAAAAATTATGTTGAGCTATCAGGTCAACGTGAATTTTTTAAAGCATGGTACGCTAATGAATTCATGAAAATAATTAAAGAGCACAATAAATCAAAAAACGAAATGATATAAGGAATCGCGAAAATGAATTACAAAGAACTATTTAAAAAGAAAGAGCTTACTGAAGAACAGCAGATTGAGAAGAGCTTCTTTGTCATTTCTTCGAGTTTGATGCGTAATCTTGGCGAGGAAATTAATAAGCCTCATCCTACTATCAAAGCCAAAGATTTGGATATGGATAAAATTAGGCATGATATTTTTAATACGACTAACGACGTATCGAATGAGCTTAAAAAGTTCAAGAACCAACGCAAAGAGCTTGAATCTCACATTCAGCAGCAACAAGCTAAGCGACAGCAGGAATGGCAACAAATGGGTAAGGGGGGTCAGTATCCTGTAGATCCTCAAATGGCAGAGGATATGAAAAAATTATCTGCTCACATTGCCGAGTGTGCTCGCTTTATCGTCGGAACAATAATGCATCAGTTCGGCTTGGCTGATGCTCCTGGTCCGTATCGTCGTTCATTAACTCAAGATGAAATGAATGAACTTGAAATTGAGCATTCTCAGAATGAGTTGATGCAGATCGTCACGGCTGACGGAAATGTCAGGGATGCGATGGAAAAGATTATTGTTCAATGTAATTCTGATCGTAAACAAAAAATCCAAGAATGGGAAAACCGTCCTGAAGCTCTGAATGCTATTGAATTAAAAAGAAAATTCGAAGCTATTGTGAGCAGTGATATGGCAGAGTCGTTTAAGAAAAAGACCTATGGAATGCATTCTGGTCAGGTCATGGAGATGCTTGGAAAAGTTGATGTTTCGCCTGATGGCAAGATTATTGCTAAAGAGAAAAAGACATCATCGTTAGAAATATAATGTGATTCACATAATACAAAAATAGAGCCTTAGGGCTCTTTTTTGTAGTTTACTCATATGGCTTCAAAGACTACTCTCTCAACCTATAAATGTGAATAACGATATTCACATCAAGCTATCCCAGAACGCTTCATTTTCTGCATCCCTTGCATCAGCAGCAGCCAATTTTGCAGCTTTTTGAGCTTCATATTCTGCCCTATTGGAACCAATAAGACCTTGTGCTTTGACATCAATATCATGGTTTAGAGTATTAAAAAGTTGACGGTGTGACGTTGAAGAACATGAGTCACGATAAGACTGTATTCTTTCTTGTCTTTCGTTGTCGATAGCTCTGCTCATTGCTTTTATTTCATAAATAACGCTCATAATACTCTCCTTTAATATATCCATTTATAGCATAAATTTATATAAACTTCAATAAGAACCATATCTATATTTGTATATTATATCAGAAATATCCATTAAAATCATAATATGCTATAATGAATACTATAATCAGATGCCAGAGGTGGCTTATGGCTACCCCTATAGGGCCAGCAATAAGCCATCTGGCCAGGGTTGCACCCGTGGACCCGCTTTTAAGTATTCAAGTATTTTAGGAGAAAGATATGAAATCAAACTTAAACAGAACCGAGACCAGGTTATCAGTCAGAGCATCAAAGCAAGAGCTTGAGGCATGGAATCATACAGCCAGGTCAGCAGGTCATAAGACCCTTGCAAACTATTTTAGGAGCCTCATGAATTCTGCTCCCATGCTTCAATCTGAAAAGATTTTGTTAATCACGGAACTAAAAAACACTCGTGAAGAAGTTGCTCGTATAGGGAATAATGTGAATCAGATTGCAAAGGCATTGAACGGTGGAGAAGGGTTCAATGATGCCAATGCAAACATGAAGCAGTGCCTGAAAATCCTGGCTCAGATCGATAGCATGATCGCGACTATCAAGAGATGATCTATGATAGTGAAATCAGCACGAATGAAGACATCATCGCAGGGAATATCTTCCACCTGTAGGCATGTCTTTCATGGTTCTGACAATGAGCAGATTACGGTTCTTCAGGGTTCAGAATTTGACGTTAGAGCAGAGCTTGGCAGAGCAAAAGCGGTTGGTTCTCAGTATGCAGTACGTCACGTCAAAATCTCATCTTACGAAGATATGACTGATGAGCAGCTTTTTTCGTTAGTCAAAACATATGCAAAAGAGTTCAAAGCAGACCCATCGAAAGCAACTATTGTCAGACATGATAAACCTCGCGCAGATGGCAAAGCATCAGGTCATCACTATCATGTATATTTCCCTGAGGTTCTTCGGAACGGGAAAATCATGGACTCATCTTTTTCCAAAATCAGGGAAGAGAAAATTGCTCGAATTGCTGAGATAGATTTTAGTCATGCTCCTGTTGTCGGAAAGCATAATGCATCTGTTATCAAAGATTTAGAAAAATCCAATCAGAGATATTATGCAGATATCATCAGGAAGAACACACCATCATTAGACGCAAAAGATGCACCAGATGCCTCATATTCAGACAAGCAATTTCGCAGAGCAAAAATATCTGGAACTGCATTGAATGAGGTCAGGCAAACCCTGAAAGAACTCCGTATCAATTCTAAATCTTTTGGTCAGATGATTGAAAGCCTTGATACCCATAATTTAGAAATTCGGAAGGGTGATAAAGTCAACACATATATTATTGTGAATAACGATAATGGTAATGTTCTGGGTTCAGCAAACCGTCTTTTCAATATGAAAAAATCTGACTTCAATCAGCAGTATCAATCATACCTAAATGGCCAAAACACGAAGTTTGAATCATTACAAGCAACAGTTGCTATCCCATCAGTAGAAAACACACCTGCACAGCCTGCTTCAGAGCCTTCAACGCCTATTCCATCCTCTCATCAGGATAATGCACCAGGCACCCAAACACAGGCTTCTCAATCAAGGCCAACATCTAAACCCGCAGGTCACTGGCTTGGATCTACACCTATATCCATTAATTCAGAGAAGTCTGTTGCAACAGAGGGGATGACACAGGAAGAACGTCAATCCATCTATGACTTCAATGAGCGTGAATCACAAAAAGACCAGCAGATCAGGGAGCTTTTGCAGGATCAGAAGAAGTTTGCAGCAATGCTTGATGATGTCATCTCATCATTCCAGAGGAGATATCAGCATCTCCCACCAGAGCCTTTTGCTAAACCTGAATATCGTGATTCACGTATTATCAACCAAAGAATTCATGAACAGTTAGATCCTTTGAGATCCGCGTATCATTCCAAAAAATCTGCATGGTTTTCATCAGCGAAGGAAGAGCTGAGAGCTTTCAATGACAAAATCAGAGCTCTTCACTTTAAAGACTTTCCGGGTCTTGATATCGTGAATAACGAAAAAAACTATAATTATGTGATCAACAACATGTCTGATCAGTATGCAGCATCACGTCAAAAGAAACATGATCAATGGTCTGAAAATATAGATGTCATTAATTATGTTAATAACAAAAAAGATATAGATAATTTGGCTTTCTGCATCCGAGAAAGGAGGGATGTAGATCTTCTATTGTTGGCTTCAAAATCTCCGGCATTAGCAATTCAGAAAATGCATGAGCAGCAGAAATCCAACAATAATGTTATTCACAAAAAAGATAATGTGAAAGCTATAAAACTCAAACTTGAGGTGTAATTTTTACTTATTTTATATGCGTTATTCACGAAAACAAAAAATATTCATCGTTCTGTGTTATAATAATTTTATGGGTTTGGAGACCAGTTCTTCAACCCATAAAATAAAGGAAACACAGATATGAGGAAGAAAAAATATACAGCAGAAGATTTAAATGAACAGTTTCAAGAAATATACAATGATATTACCAAGCTTCCACTTACGCCCGAAGAGCTTCAGGAGGCAATAGATTGTCTTTATCCAGATGAAGAAGAAGTTGAGCATGAAGATTCGTTATTAACAATATATAAAGAAGAGAAGTTTATATTAAAGAGACTGTTATCTATTGCCGTTGAAAGCCTAAAGGGCGAATACAATGATGAGTTTTCAATAGAAGTCGGTAAACTTGGTGGTAAGCTTGGCGGATTAAAAAGGAGATTTCTTCAGAATTGTAAGATTTTTGTTATTCACAAATTATTCCCCAATTCAAATTTTTCTGGGAATGCTCTTATCGAGATATCAGAGGCCCTCTTTGGGAAGGGTATAAATCGCAGTTTTCTGCATTCTGGAGGCCATGCTCTGGGAACTGATGCTTTATTTTCCGGCAAGAGCGATGCAGTACCTGACATCAGCGACGAACAGCAGAAGCAATCCAGGATGTTAATGGATATCCTCAAAAGAATGGCGTGAATAACGCTATTCTTTGTAGTTCCCGAACCCAGGATTTTATAAAAAACATGTATCAAAAAGGGTTGATTCTGTAATTCATAAATAAATCAAGATATTATAAGATATGTTATGGAGAATCTGGTACAGATTACTGAGCATTCATCGCTCTCCAAGCTGTCATTTTCGAGATATTCATAATCTGTCCTACTTCTCTAGATGATAAGCCTCGCAATTTATAGGATTTTGCAAGAGCAATATCTTGCTCCGATAAAGTGGGTTTTCTTCCTAATTTCGTACCCTTTAAACGTGCAGTTTCCAATCCTGACATAATGCGTTCTCTAATGATATTTCTCTCAAATTCTGCAAAACCGGCCAAGAGCAATAAGAACAATTTTCCACCTGCTCCACTGGTATCAATGCCAAGATTTAATATACGAATAGAGATCCCTTTTTTCTTTTGGTTATCTATAAACCCTAGAACATCAAGAGCATTTCTTCCTAGCCTATCAAGCTTTACTACTGTCAGTGTATCGTCTGTCTGCATTTTCCTGCATAGTTTTCGCAACTCTGGACGAAACTGCCAAGATGTTGCTCCTGATATTGTTTCCGAGATAATATGCTCAGGAGCTATACCTTCCTTAATCAGGTCATTAATTTGATGCTCAGTCGTCTGCTTATGAGTGCTTACTCTTACATATCCGTATCGTGTCATTATCCTGTCTCATCTCATGTGGCACGTTTTTGAGACAAGAGAGGTCTCGTAACTGCTCAATATGAATCATAACAGAATCAACTGATTAAGAGGCTTTATAGGGTTGTCCCGCTTCGTCTCAATGAAGAAGCAGGTGTCCTAATGGTTCTGATTTGATTGTCTTTGGGTATAGAGATCCACAATTTTCTCATATCACTTTACAAGTTCCTCAATCTTGTCCTGATGTGTGCTAATATGTTCCTGCTAATGGTTTGAAAATCATCCAATCTCCTCTCTCGGGAGGAGGTTGGCCTTTACTCTTAATAGTTTCAAATCTTGAAATGCAATAAAATACACTATATGTATTTATATATATATAACTATAACCAAAATCCGTTACATAACTTCTTCGAATAATTTTCAACAGTAAATTGCGAACGGTTTTATATGAGAAATTAATACATTTTCTCATTTTCAAGATAACTCGTGATAATCCTACCCACCTGATAGGTTCATCATTCTTCCCGATATTATTGAGATAATCAGATTTAAATCCATAAAGAGAAAACAGAACATATCCTGGAATTCCATCAACGACATCATTCCATGAATTCTTCTTCATCAACCTGTGAGTGTTGAACAATCTGTCTGATGATAGATATGATAGCGATGGGTCTCCATAGTTTCCTATGTAGAGATTATTCCATACACGTCTTATATCTCTACGTAGTCCTATGAATCCGTGCCTGGTGTTAGGTTTTCCGTAGTCTTTGAAGATATATCCCAACACACCTTCGAAGTCGGTAACGTTCTGGTTCAACTCATATTTTTCAGGGTCTTCATTATCAAAGAACTTGAAAACGATATCCAATAGCTGATCACGATCAGTTTTTTGGGATATGTAAGATTTTTCGTTATTTACGAAATATATAATATGCAGGTGCGGCGTTTCATCTTTGTGCAATTCGACAACGGATATACCGCTCCAGTCTATCCCATATCGTTCCGCATATTTCTTAATCATATTCAGTCTGCGATTAATTTCATCATTTGCCTGTTCAAAAGATAATCCATGATATTTTTTAGGCAATGTTAGGGATAGGAACCATCCAGAACTACATGGGTCTTGTGTCATACACGCAATTCGCATTGATGATTCAAGACAACAAGATATCATCCAGTCTCTTTTTCTATTATTCGATGTCTTCCTATCTAACGAATCCTGAACTGAACGTTCGTTATATTTTAAATGCTGATAGCGAAGTTTTTTATTTTCATCAAAATCTTTTTGGACTTCATCATCAATACGATTAATCTTTAAGTTTCGTCTAATCTCAACACGAGCACGATTGGCTTTTCGAGATAATCTAACTTTTTTAGCTGATTTTTTGCTTAGGATTCGCTGATAAGATAATAATTCTGAATAGGAGAATGATGCTATTTCGAAGTTTTCGATAACGTCTTTTGGGAACATACCCATCATTCTGATGACGTTTAAAGCCAGCTCTTGGACATCATATTCCAAGGATAAACGGCACTTTTCTGCGGTTATCTGGTATATCTTATAGCGATAGAATGGGTGAAGAGCGGTAAGGATATCGTACGTTCTGATATCGTTTTCATATATGTGTTGCTCTAGTTGTTCATAACTCAAAATACTCCTTTTACGAGAAAGCTTTACAAATCCTCAGAAGTACATGCTATTATTAGAAACAACACATACTCCTTATAATTGTTTTTGTCGTTATTAACATTATAGCATGGAATGTGAAGGGATAGAGAAATCTATCCCTTTTTTATTTTAGATTTTTATCCATATCTTGCTTTAAGGTAGTCTTTTGCATTTATGGATTTAAAAGAACCTCCACCGCATATACCTCTTCCAAAAATATCTTGCAGAGCAGATACGAGATTTCCTGAGTCCTCCTTGGTCATCCAAGTTTTTTCATTCATCTGATATATCCAATCCAAGATGATTGCTGGATTATTCATATCTTCTAGTGGAACTTGATAAGACATGCATCCTGGTCCTGGATGCTCTAAGCAATAATTGTCCTTATTCAAGGACCAGTTTCCCCACTGCGCCATAATTTTATTCCTTAATATTATATGATTTTAAAAATCTACCATTCCATTTTTATTGTTTTCTTCTTTTCTTTTAATCTCATCTTCCTTTTGTGCCTCTATTATGGCCAAAAGTTCTTTATGAGACTTGGCTTCAATTCTAATTGAACAATTGAAGCTCTCTTTTCCCAATAAATCTTTATACAAACCTGTTTCAACGTCATACTCAAAATTATTCAAGCTACAGGATACTTCAGTATATCCTGTAAGTTTTGAAATAGCATCAGAAATTGCCTTCTCATATTGTTCGAGTGAAAATGATTTCACAGACGTGGTTTGATTTTGTTCAGACATTGATACCTCCATGAGAATTTTATCATACCCGACTGATTTAGGTCATGAGATTCTCAATGTTCCAAAACTCAGGATACACAAGGCTATCAGCTACCTTTTTTAGGTTCTCAACATCAATTTCATCTAAGTAAACAGTATTACCAACTGACTTATTTTGACCTTCATGACCCAAGAAGCTATCAATCCACACTTCACGCAATCCACCATTTCCACTATCGGAAATGTTTCTCAGCTTTGTAGAGACATTGTGCCTAAAGCTATGGAAATCTACTCCACGAGGAATACCCTGCTTCAGCTTAAACTTGGAAAACGACTGCTGAAACTGTTGGGATCTTTTTTTATCTTTTCCCATAAATTTCAGTTCTGAAAAAAGATAATAACTCTTTTTATTGTTATTCACGAAATCCAGAAAGCCAGCATTAATAAGAGCATTCCCAATGGGAACCACACGTTCACCAGCTTCGGTCTTTGGGTTCCAGCTTTCCCATGGTCTATTTTTTCGTGCTGTATGCTCTCTGATAAGTATGCAGGTGATACCCCTAATTTCTTGGATATCCTCTGTCCTGATGCGGCATATCTCTTCGAGACGCATTCCACAGTACGAGCCCAGACCTACTACATAGCCATACGTCTGACGGTTAATGACAGTGCTATTCCATTGTGCAGATGCCAACACCTGCAACTGTTCATCATTCCAACGGATACGCTTAATTTTCGGCTTGGCATCAAACTTCCAGCCGACAAAGATATTCCTATCGACTAATTCACGCAGGAGATAATACCGCCAGATTGCGGACAATCTTGCAAAGTGATTTTTGATAGTTTTTTCGGAGATACGTGGAAGCTTTGCTTTCTGGCAATAAGCAACAAGCTCCTGGACGGTTCTAACGTCCTTACTGCTCTTACCATAATTCTCAGGCATCTTTTCCATAAGCTCTTTAAACTTACCGGAATCTTCACCTGTATAATCCCGAATGTCCTTATCCGAACAAACCTCTATGAAGCGTTGTGCAGTATTACGAAAGCCACGTTGATCAGAGTTATTCATTTTCTCTGAATGAGCTTTCAGATACTCATCCACGGCAACAGAGAAGGTAGGTGATTTTTTCTTTTCAGGAGGTTTAACCCATCCTTGAATATCAGCGAACTGCTGCTGCATTTTCTGGATAGAGGCATAAGCATTAAAATCCTTATGCTCCTTCATATAGGCCAGAACAGCATCAAGTTCTGGCTTTGCAACATCGATAATATTCTCAACTTTTTTGTATCGCTGATAATCTTCCATACGCTGAAGATAATGCTCGGCTTGAGCCAGCTTATATTGAGTTTTCAACTCAATGACGTGTGCTTCATAGGCGTCAATAATATCTTTAATGATGGATTTATCTGGAGAACCATCTGCCACTTCTAAAGCATCATCATATATGTAGCTTTTGGTCATGGTTCTCACGGTTGCAAAAAACTGACTTGTTAAGCCAAAAATTGCACATCCCCGAATTTTTGCAACTTCAACATCAGAAGTTTCAAGTGAGTGCCACATCTCATTTTTTTTGAGAATCTTACGCAGGTCCAGCGGAACCCATCTGCGAAGATTATATACGGACCCGATTCTGACGAGTTTCATAAGCCACACTGTAGATACCCACTGTAGAAGATTCAGCGGGTGAGGTTTCGGGAACCTCAAAAAACCTAGTTAAATCAGTGGGTTATATGTGGTGCGAGCTGCGGGACTCGAACCCGCACGTCCTTGCGGACTCGAGATTTTAAGTCTCGTGCGTCTACCATTCCGCCAAGCTCGCACAGCTCTCATGCAGCGCGCAGGAGAGCGGTACCGTTTTCTCTCAACCAGCGTTCTGCTGCAAGACGTCCTGTGCGGCCTTTAGGAATAAAACTGTCGACCAGAGCCCAGAAATCGGAACCATGATTGAAGTGCCGCAAATGCGCCAGTTCGTGGATGACCACATAATCCCGGATCTCCTTGGGGGCCATCAGCAGGCGCCAGCTGAGCATGATGCGGCCCTGTCTGGTGCAGCTTCCCCATCGGGTCCGGACGTCGCGCAGGTCGAGCCGGACGGGGCGAAGGTCCATTTTTACGGAATGGGTCTGAAGGGTCTGTGTCAGGCGTTCTTTTGCCATGGCCTGAAGGAAGTCGCGGACGCGGCGTTCCGTATGAGAGGCTTCTCCGCTGACATGCAGTCCGTCCGCATCCAGCCAGCATCCGCGCCGGGCTGTGGGCTCATGCAGAATAGGGATGTTTTCCCCTTCGATCATGACATGTGAACCGGCCGCGAGTTCCTGCTTTTCCGGCAGGGCGGCCAGAGCATTGGTGATCCATTCTGTCTGTTGGTGGACGAAGGCCAGTGCCCTGTCGCGGCTGATACGATGCGGAACCGTTATGATGACTTCGCCCCGGACGGGTTCGATCCGCAAGGTGATGCGCTTGGCCCGTGTCGAACGTTTCCAGATGAGTGGAACGGTCGGGGGAAGCATGGTGTCAGGCCTTGCGCTTCAGAGCGTGGCAGAGAGGGGAACGGTCCGGCCATTCTCCTGGCCAGTCTTCCAGATGGTCTTCCAGCGGTCCGGCACGACGTTCACTGATGCAGCGGTCCTGCACCGAGGCGCGTGAGCTGTGCACACCTTTTTCGTTGCCAGTCCGCAGAGGATGCCAGTCAGGAAGATCAAATCCATCGCGCAGCAGGCGGTAGGAGCAGCTTGGCGGCAGCCAGTCGATATCTGCAAGGAGTTCGGGCGTGAGGGTCACGCAATCCGGGATTTTGCGATGACGGTCGGCATAATCGGTGCAGCGGCAGGTATGCGTGTCCAGCAGGCGGCAGGCGACGTTTGTATAAATGACCTCTTCGGTGTCTTCGTCACGCAGCTTGTTGAGACAGCAGCGGCCGCAGCCATCACAGAGGGATTCCCACTGTTCGGAAGACATCTGGTCCAGAGGGACGGTTTGCCAGAAAGGGGCGGATGGGGTGCTCATGAATGGTCCAGAAGGGCGCAGGCGATGCAGAAAACGACTGCGAGAATGATGGAAAGAAAGACGGAGGGCAGAAGGAGCGGGAGCCAGATCAGGCGCAGCCGTGTCGGAAGATCAGCTCCCAGCCCAACGGCTGCACGGGTTGTGCCCGGTGGGAGCGTCAGGAGGGTCGCGCCCGTCGGAAAGACGACGGCCGGCGCAATAAGCATACCTTCCAGCCAGCCCAGCCCGGAATGAATGCTGGTCAATGCAAGTGCCAACCCCGGCCCGGGCAGCAGCAGCACCAGGCCAAAGCGACGCACGACGGGCGCTGGCAGAATGCGCATGAACAGCGCGATCACGGCACAGGCAGCGAGAAGGCCAGTCAGAATGGGGGGCAGATTCAGGCGGAGCGCGAGGGACATCATGGTGTCTGCGGTCCGAAGCGTGTTTCGAACTGCTGCTCAAGCGCCTCGCCATGCTGGGACCAGAACGTATCACTGACAATCAGGAAAGTAGGTGTATTTCCGGGAGGAACAGGGCCGGGCATGTCTTCCAGATGTGGCGCATGCATTCTGAGCTGGGCAAGCGTTCGGTGCGCACTTTCCGTGGGAACATTGCCCGGAATGGCCCAGAAAAGAGGGGAGCGGAGAATATCCCGGGTGCCGGCAACGAACAGGGACGTGGCGGCGCCGGCCTGAACCCGTGAACTGATGCTGGTTACCTCCGAACTGGGGGCGCTCAACATCAGTGCGCTACTCTGTTCCATGATGCGGGCCGCATCGGCCGGAGTATTCCACCACACAATATAAGGACGAAGCAGATCCAGCTTGCGAAGCGCACGGTCCACGCCAGCCTGCGTGGAGAGCACGGTATAGACGTCCTGCGGCGCGACCCCGTCAGCCAGCAGAGTGATTTCCAGTGTGGTCCGGGCGCCGAAATGTAAACCGCGTCGCCCTGGGTGGCGGGCCACGTCCCAGAAATCCTGCCAACTCGGAGCTGTTGCCAGTCGCGAGCGATCCCAGGTCAGGGCAAGGTCACTGACGCCGCCCGGAATACCACAGGTCGGACTGTCATCCACCGGATGGACCCATTTTCCTTCACAGGCCTGAGCCAGCTGTGTGCCGGTGACGAGAACAGCTATCCACGCGGGTTTTGTCGCATGTGTTCCGGTCTGAAGTGTCGTCGTGCGCCCGTCCCATTCCACCAGACGAAGGGTGTTGTCACCAGAGGTCAGGGCATGGGCATCGATTGTGCCTTCAGGGACGCCAAAGCCGGGTTCAGGCGGAGCAGGTACAGGCGCACGGTGCCGGATGACTCTGCGATGGTGCCGGGGCCGTGCATGCCCATGTGCCGACGCCGAGGATGGCACGAAAACCGACGTAATGCCGTGTCCGACAGATGTGAAAAACGCCCCTACACCTGTAGTCTCGTGCGCTGAATGCGCGGCAGCCTGTGCCGCAGGCATCATGGATGAAAGCAGCAGCGCACAGAGCCACGCATGGCGCGGGGCACTCCTGCGGGAGGCCCGACCAGATGTCCTCAGGACATGTCGCAGGGGGAAGGCGGGCCGGGTCAGAACGAGAGCATCCTCAGGGAGTGAGTGTGTGTGATAAAGGGACTAATTCAGGCATGTCCTGATGGGACACCCACACTTTAATACATCCCGGCGCCGAGCGGAAAGGCTGTCGCATGTGCGGCGGGCCAGGCGAGCTGCACAGAGGTGCCGGAAGCCGGAATTTTCTGGGCCTGAAGCGGAGGGCGCCGCAGCTCGATTTCCGTTCCCTCGGCACAGCGGACCCGCATGCGGATATGATCGCCCAGATGGGTGCTATCGGTCAGGACCCCGCGGACAGGTGTATCGCCATCCTCCTCCATGCCCAGCCCCTGACTTCCAAAAAAGGGCGAAATCCGGTCCGGACGGACGCAGACAAGACATTCCTGTCCTTCGGCGAGATCTTCGGAAACCATCGCCTCCACGATCCCGCCGCAAGCCAGATGAACGCGGGCCACGTCGTCTCCAATGTCCAGAACCTGGCCCGTCAGAGTGTTGGTTTCGCCAAAGAGAGTCGCCACTTCAGCGCAGGCCGGACGGTCATAAAGGCGCGTCGCGTCTGCACATTGCAAAAGTGTATTGTCCTGAAAGACTGCGATTTCCCCGCCGGAGCGGAGCGCATCTTCGCGGCGGGATACGGCGTGGACCACACTGAGATTCAATGCCCGGGAGAGTGTACCCAGCAGGATCGGGATGCGGCGCGCGGCATGGGGATCCAGCGCATGAAGCGGATCATCCAGCAGCAGGACATCCGGGGATGTGACAAGGGCGCGGGCCAGCCTCACGCGTAACGACTGTTCGGCATTCAGTTCCGCTGGTCGAAGACCCGCGATCCCATCCAGCCCCATCAGCGAGATCATCCGTCCTGCGGCCGCCCGGGCTTCGGTTCTGCCCTGTCGGTTCGCGCGCAGGCTGAAAGCGATGTTGTCGCCAAGATCCAGATGCGGAAAAAGCGGATCCCGCGAACTGACGATGCGCATCCGCCGGGCTGCGGGTGGGCGTGACGTCACGTCCTCGCCGCTCACCGTGATGGTGCCACCCAGATGGGGAAGAAACCCTGCCAGAACATCCAGAAGACGCGACAGGGCCGCAGGCTGGTTGCCGAAAAGCGTCAGGGTTGTTCCGGGCTGAAGTGACAGATCGACAGGCGGAGCGTCGATCGCCGCGCGCAGGCCGGCGACCTCAAGCACGGGCTTCGGGCGGGGAGGGCGGCGGCCCCCCTGCTTGGGAGCCATGCGGGAAATGCCTGACAGGCCTGACATGCAACCTCTGGGAGAATGGATCGTTATAGGCGAAACAAAATCAGGCCAGAACACATCTGACCGGATATTCAAGAAGGGGTTTGAACATGAGCCGTAAAAGCGTCAAGGATAACATTGAAGTGGCAACCGAGACCACGCAGGCTCAGATCGATGGTCTGCGGAACCAGTTGCAGGAACTGCTGAACAACCGCATCAACCCCGCCCTGCTCGATGCAGCAGACCGTACGGATCATGCCGTTGCAAATGCACGCAAAATCACGGATCATGAAATTGAAAATGTTTCGACGCGTGTGCGGGCGCGTCCGATTGCAGCCGTCCTGATTTCGGCCGTGGTCGGTTTCTTCGCCGGACGTTTCTCCAAGTAATAGCCCGGGTCTTTCCAGGCGGGGGGCGGACGGTATCTCGTCCGACCCCGTCCTGAAGAAGAGGCAAACCATTTCCATGAAGCCCATCGAACTCGGACAGGATGTCCTTTCTGCCCAGGGACAGATCCTTTCCCGCTCTGCCATGCGAATCGGTCGTCGGGTGGCTTACGGCATTGTCGCAGCAGTCTTTCTGCTCTTTACGGCTGTGTCCTTTCACGGGTTCCTGTGGGCGTTCTTTGTTGATGTCGCTGGGCTGAGCCTCGTGAAGGCCGCACTCTGCGTCATAGGCGTCGACCTCCTGTTCGTTGTGATTTTCGGACTTCTGGCGGCCCGCTCCATTCCGGACCCGGTCGAGATCGAGGCACGGATCCGTCGTGATCGGAAACTGGCCGAGTTCAAGCAGTCCGTCGCCATGGCTGCGTTGACGGGACTGGTTTTCGGGCCAGCAGGCCGCTTCACGATCAAACGCCTCCTCGGCATTGTGCGGAATCTGATCGGCCTCAGGAAATAAGACATTTTGTGGCTGATATTGGTCAAAGCCATATAGTCAGCCCCAGCGTAATGGCGTAAGCACGTCGCCAGCCCATAACCCCTCCTTATTTGAGTGGGAGTCGTTGTGGCTGAGCGAGGAGCGTTGTGTACGAATTGTCTTACAGTCAGGCGGGTG
>NZ_JAERLY010000025.1 GCF_018256155.1 Gluconobacter sp. Dm-62 | reverse complement strand
TTCCCGGAGGCGGCTTTGTTGCAGGAGAAGCGCGAGGCCATGGCGGCCCTTGAGGCGGATCTGGCAGCCGATACGCAACGCCGTAAGGACGCGGAAGAGGCTGAAGCAGCCGAGGCAAAGGCAGCGCTGGAAGATCAGGCCGTGGCCGTAGAGGCCGCCTGATGCTGCCCTTACTGTGTCCGGAATGGACACAGTGAGGGGTTCGAAAAGCAGGCGGGAAAAGAGAGTAAAATTGAAAGGCGCCGCGTCGGAATGTGTCTGGTTATAAAAATTGCAACGACAGCAAAGTTAGTTTCTAGAGGAAAAGGGGACTTCTCCTAAATCAGCTGAAGCATGGGATAAAAAATACTTTTCAATTATGATGTCCCGGACCACCAGGACCCATTCCCATCATTCCAGACTGCTCATATTGGCTAATGTAATCACTGTGACGATGCGTTCTGGGATCATCAGTACTGCTCGCCGCGCAAGCACCAAGAATTAAAAATAGTGTGGTATAAAAAATAGAAATTTTCATTCTATGTGTTCCAATATAATAAACGCGCGAAATTCATTTCCAGTAAATTATGTATAAAGAGGCCTGATGTGAGGCGCAATTAGTAGATTTCTTCCGCATTTGACGAATCTGTGCACTGACAGGAGGAATTGAGCCGCTGTTTATGGATAGCGGGAAACTCGCTTTGCCGTAGGCAAAAGCTCCCGGAATTGTGTCAGTACGGGACGCATGAACGCATCACTGAACTGACCGAGGGATGACGTGTGCTGCAAGTAATACGAGGTAGCGGTCGGATCCAGGTTGTATTCGTCCAACAGGATCCATTGGCGCAATTCCTGATCAAGGCCTGCCCGCTTTTTCTCGGTTGCCGGGACTTCGACTGCAATGCGTGGCCCAGAGGGTTGTTTCGTCGTCAGGGGAAGGAGCAGAACGTATTGACGATCATCACGTCCCACAAAGACTGCGGCCACGGCCGTTGGACGATTTTTGCGTCCTTCTGTTTCGCCACTCCCGCTCTGCCAATGCCAGAGATAGGGGTATCGCAGAACCATCCCGGGCCTAAAAGTCTGACTCATGGTTCTGTGCGGGTTTCCAGCAGGTAACCATCAATCGCATTTGCTACGTCGTGCACCAGATCCTGAGGCATTTCCGTAGTGGCACCGGCAGTACGCTCTGGTGCGCTTCCCACCAATGCCTCGTATTGTTCGACACTCAGCATGACCAATCGTGGTTTGCCGCGCTGATTAATTGAAATTGGCCCTTGCAGGGCACTGGCGATGATGTCTCCGGATTTGCGGGACAAATCGCTTGTCGAGAATGTGCGCATAGCGTTCTCCTTTATTTACATAAAATACAGCATTCACCGATTTGATGCAATTTCTGAAAGGGTGAAGGAATAAGAGGAAAGGCGGGGCTGTCACGAACCAGCCAGCCGCGCAAGGCTCAGGCCGGGCGCGCTTCGCGCGGCCTTGCGCGGCTGGCTGGCCCGTGACGCGGGAGGGACATCTGAAAAATTATAGAAAGAGCGTCCCATGGCCGAGCTTCGCCGCGTTGATCCGAGAACCCTTGTGCCCAATCCGAACAATCCGCGCTCTTCCATCGGAAGCCTTGAGGAGCTGCGCAAACTCGCCCTGAATATCAAGGCGATTGGCATCCTCCATCCTCCGGCCGTCCGGGAACTGGAAGACGGCCGCCTCATGATCGTGGCAGGCCACCGTCGGACAGAAGGCGCCATCTATGCCGGTCTGACCGAGATCGACGTTTATGTCGGAGATCAGAGCGAAGACCTTGATGCCCTGGCCGCCGTCAGTGAGAACTTCGTGCGTCTGGACATGACGGAGCCGGAACAGTGGAACAGCGTCACCCGCCTGCGCGAGCAGCTCGGCTATACAGACCCGCAGGTCTGTGCCGCCCTGATGGTCACGCCGAGCTATCTCAAGCGTCTCAGCCTTCTGGCGAAGCTGCACCCGCCCATTCTGGATGCCATCGCCCTTGGCCGAGGCCCTGATGAGCGGCAGCGCAAGATCATCGCGCAGGCCTCTCTGGACGAGCAGCGTGCCGCATGGGCGGAAATGTTTTCCGAGAGCGTGGAAGACGACGAGGATCCGGCCGAGTATCGCGTGAAGGCCGAAGATCCGGAGGACACCGTGGCCTGGGGCGCACTTGCCCGAAATCTCGAACAGAAGGAATGGTACGCCCGCGACGCCAGGTTTGGCGACGATCTTGCCCGCAAGCACAAGATTGTCTGGATGGAAGATCTGTTTGCCGAGCCCGGAACGGACGGCCGCTACACGCTCGATGCCACGGCTTACGCGGCCGCACAGCAGGACTGGCTGGACAATGAGCGGCCCGAAAACTCCATTGTCCTGACCTCGGACGAGTACGGATACGTCCGCGCGCCCGAGGGCTTCATCACCATGGGCACCTGGATGGCGACACAGGAGGGGGAGGTCATGGGCTACGGCCTTAATCCTCGGACCCTGAAGATCGTGGAAGAACGCTGCCGTCCTTACAGCGCAGCAAAGCTGGACCACACGGGCGGCTCTTCCACGCCCGAAGCCCCGAAGGAACGACCGGACGTTTCCGGGACCGGCCACAAGATGATCGGCGAGATCCGCACCGTCGCTTTGCGCGAAGCCCTCGGCGAGGTGGCCGAGACAGCCGATCCATGGGAGCTGATCGCAGCCCTCCTGCTGGCGCTGGAAGCCGAGAACGTCCGTGTGCATGGCGATGCCAGCGGAAACAACTGGTCAGAGCCAACCGCCCGCACGCTTGCGATGGCTGACCTGTTCCCCGAAGGCAGCCTTGTCCGCGACGAAAAGCTGATCCGCCGCCATGCCGTCACCGTCCTGCAAAGCATCCTGAACTGCGACGTGTCGATGCACAGCGGCAGTGGCCTGCCCGCGCAGCTCGTGGGCGTTCTGTTCGGTGCCGACCAGAAGATGCCCAGCATGGCCTTTGAGGCGTTCCTCAAATGCTACAGCAAGCCCGGCATCACCAAAGCGGTTCAAACCGAAGGCCTTGCGCCGCAGAACACCGGCAAGGAGATGCGTGCGGTCCTCATGAACCATGTCGGGGAAGGCCACTGGCTGCCCGAGGTCGCATCGTTTGCGCAGGCGCAGGACGTCTGGACGCAAAAGCAGAAGAAAAAACAGGCGAAGATCCGGGAGCTGGAAAGCGTGGTGGACGATGAGGACCTGGACGAGATGCCTGAAGATGATTTCGATGGAGCAGCCGATGATGAGGCCGACCTGTCGAACGGCCCTGTCGTGCCAGTGACGGAGCCGGACTCAGAAGAGAGTTTCTCTCTGCAAGCGCCCGAGCCCGAGCCGTCGGAGCACAACGAGGCCATGCAGTTCATGCGGGACCACCTCGAAATCGTTGTCGTGGCCTGAAGCAGGGAGCGGGAAAAGAAAAGGAAAGGAGGGGAGGGGCGCTGCCATCGCGCTCCGGCCGGGTCAAAAGGTGGCTCCTCACCGGCTTCGCCGCTTCCGGTGCCGGCGCACGCGCCGCTTTTGACCCGGCCCTCCCGCGCTGACGCTGGAGAAGACATCACGAAAATCCAAAGGAAAAGGATCAGACGATGTTCGTTCCCTCTCTCGCTCCCATTCAGGTCGGCACCCGCGTTTATACCCATCTCTACAGCCGGGGAGCCGGGATCGTCATGGCTGTTTACGGCAAGGAAAGCCCGACCACCGTGCGGTCCCTGTCGCGTGGCGGGGCCATCGTGTCGGGCGGGAGCGCCTCCTACGACATCGTCTTTGCCTGTGGCTCGATCTCCCGTCGTCTGCCCGAGGCCATCCTGCGCGGTGTCCAGTGGCGGATCGACGCCGACAAGGGACTGGCCAGTCCCGAGGAGATTGCCTTTCTCCGCACCCATGCCGAAGAGGTCGAGGCCGAGAAGGTGGCAGCCGAAGCGCGCGCGAAAGCCGAACATGCCGCCGAGGTCGCAGCACTCCGCGTCAATCCGGACTATGCCCATCTGGAGCAGGGCGATGACAGCAGCGGCACGCTGGCGGCTAAAAACATCCGCCGGATGCTGAAGAAGGCTTTCCCGAAGGTGAAGTTTTCCGTCCGCAAAAGCCACTACGGCAGTGTGACTGTGCGGACTGAGGAGGATCTGGACGAGACGGCGACCGAAACCCTCCAGGCCATCACCTCGCGGTTCAAGTCCGGATATTACGACTGGCAGTCTGACTGCCATCTGACGAGCAACAGCCCCTGGCAGGATGTGTTCGGCAGCTCCGAATTTGTGAGCGACTGAGCCTCTCTTTTTCTGTTCGCCCTTCAAGGCCGCCCGTTCCGGAGCGGCCTTTTTCAGTTCCGGAGCCCTGACATGCCCGTTTTTATTGTGACGCTCAGCGAGCGCCAGCTTCTCTCCGATCGCGTCAACTTTCACGTCGAGGCCGAGACGGCCGAGGCAGCCGGTCAGCTTGTGCTGGACGCGACGGCCGACGAGCCGAACGAGAGCGGGCTGCGCCCGGTTCGCCTGCCAGACGGTCAGAAGACCGTTCTCGAACCCGGAGACGTGGACGGAAATGAAGTCTCGGTGTCCGTCCGCCCGGTCGATCAGCCGGATGCGGTGGCCACGCAGATCGGCGCGTGCTGGCATCTGGATCTCTCGGCACCTTAAGCGCGCCGCCTTCTTCCCGTCCTGACCGGTGCGGTTGTGGACGAGGACGATTCCGTAACGCGCGCGCTCTGTGCCCGCCTGGCGCGGCAGGTCGCCAATCTCGCGCAGTAGGAGACGGGAAAAGAAAAAGGGGGAAGGGGGAGAAGGAGAGGGCAGGCACCACATCGGAGCCTGTCTGGCAAAGGGTGGGTCGGCCGTGTCCTCGCTGCGCTGCGGGTCGTCCGATCCCGCTGCGTTGCAGCGCCTTTGCCAGCCAGTCTCCGCTGCGGTCGCCGGAAGAGGTCATGAAAGAAAACAGGAGAATGACATGGCCGACTTTTCCGATCTGCGTCCCCGCAACCGCACAGAATGGCTCGAAGTCGCGGGCTTCGTAGGAGGTGCAGCGCTGTTCGCAGCCTTCATCGTTCTGGTGGTGGTGCTTCCCGCCTTTCTCTGACCAATCCGAGATCAGCCGCCCTCACGGGCGGCGCTGTTCTGTGTGGAGATCACCATGCCGACATACACCTTGGCCGCTATTCCTGCGGCCTCTCACGGGAGCTTAATCTCCTGTTCATCTCCGGGCCGCTACAGAAAGACACGGATCGAGGCGCCTGATCTTGCCGGGATCCGGGCGGCCGTTGCCGAGTACGGCACGCGCCTGCGCGGCGACTATCCAAAAGCCTCCTTTCTTGTGTCAGTGACACCCGAGCGTGGGAGCGATCATCCCGAGGGCTTCTGCGACGCCCGCTGGAAAGGATCTCTGGGCACCGAGCAGTGGATCAGAGTGATTCCTGAAGAGACGCCGTTCAAAGCCTACCTCACTCAGGTCGAGGCGATGCTCGCCCGCGAGGTGCGGTCATGAACGGCTTGGAGCCAGCGTCCATTGCGTGCCCGTCCCTGCGGCGGCCGCCGATCGGGCCTCAGGGCCTCACCGCGACGCAGTTCAGTGACACGGCCGAGAAAGCGAAAATCGGCAACGCGCTCCTGTCCTTCATCGCACGCGGGTTTCCGCAGAGCGCGTGGAACCGCACACTTTACAACCGCCTGAGCCAGATGTTCGGGCATATCGCCCATTTCGACATCCACGGCTTCTGGGGCGCGCAGTTCTCCACGACACAGGCGCGTCTGGGCTTCCTGCGCGGCATCGTCCTGCACGGCTGTTATGGCGATCCGGCCTGGACCTGGTCGGACGTCGAACGCGACATCCGCAACCGCATCATCGGCAGCGGGCTGATCGACGCTTACACGCGCGCCCTTGCCGCCGAGCAGGAGGCCCGCGACCGGGCCGATCTGGCCCGTCTGGCACAGCGCTTCAGGATCTCCCTGCCATCCGAACACCAGCCTCTCCCTGCCGCGCCCGTGCAGGCCGAGCTCTTCTGACACGGGCCAGAGAAAAGGACAGAGCAATGGCTCAGACCCTCAGCCTTGCCATCGTCATTGGCAACCTTGGCGCGGATCCTGAAATCCGCACAGGACAGGACGGACACCGCGTGGCCCTTTTCCGTCTGGCGACGGACAGCCACCGTACCGACCCGCACACCGGCCGCCGCGTCCCCCAGACCGTGTGGCACAGGATCGTCTGCCACAACGATTTTCTGACAGATCTTCTGGAGCGACGCGCCCGCAAGGGCCAGCTCGTGTTCGTGCGCGGCGCTTACGAAGTCCGCCCGGGTACCGATCAGGGGCCGCCTGAACCCGAGATCGTCGTGAGCGCCCAGGACGGGGATGTGAGGATCCTCACCGACACAGGCCGCTGACGTCCTCTTTCTTCGTAACACGCACGCAAACCGGCCCTGGAGCCGGTCTTTTTATACCCGCTTCCTGACAGAGGCGGGTCTCAGGAGGTTTTATGTTCTATTCGACGCCCGCTCCCCTCACAGTCCCTCGCAGTCAGGCGCGCGCCCTGAGCGTCCGCCTTATGGCAGAGGCCGTGCTCCTGGAAGACACGGATCAGTCCCTCATGCTGCCATCGCGCCTGACGGCCGGTTTCCGCCGCAAGGCCGCGACCCTGCGCCGTCGGTCACACGAGAAGCTCCTGGACAGCCTTGATCGTCCGGAAGGTGTGGCATGAGGACGGCGACGGTGGACCGCCGCGCGTATTCACGCCGTTTCTGGGACGGAAAAACGCGGTTCTCACAGGCCGTGAGACGCACATTGGAGGAACTGGAGCGACAGAAAGGGCAGACGAAGAAGGACGATGAGGAGAGGAAGGATGCGCGATCCCTGAAAAAAAGCTGAGGCCGAGCGCTTCAGTCGCAGATGGCGCGGGCAGACTGGTGACACTTCTTGAAGGATCCGTTCATGCCGAACCATCAGACGTTGCCGCTTCAACCACCCCTTGCGGGGTGGCACGGAGCTGTGTTCCGACCTCGCCGTCATGCGATCAGTGTGACAGTCACGGTCCGAGGGTCTCAAGACAACCCTTCGGGCTCCAGACCGCGTCTTTCGTCAAAAGAGGGCCGCGTTCATCGCAGGACGGTGTCCCGCGCTGCCCGCAACCCGCTTTTGCCGATCCGCAGTCTTCCGGTCCTGACACCCTCGGCCCGCAACTGTCGTGTTCCTGGCAGGACGGGACGAGAAAAACGTCTCCACACAGCTCCTTTCAGCGGCAACACCGGGGGCTGCGCTGCCCCCGAAACCCCCGCAGGACGAACAAGAAAAACCGGTTTTTGTCGCTCTGGACGCAAGAACTATTTCAATCAATCAAGTAAATATATTGCACGGTATTCCGTTGTATTTAGTGGATATTGTGACGTTAATTTACTATACTTTCCAAAGATCGAAAGTAACGGACGTTCCGGAGGATTTTCCGTCATGGCTTACCAGAACTCGCCTCAGCAGATGAACGACGAACTCCAGAGGTTTCGTGACGAGATCAGTTGCATCGTTGTTCTGGAACATGCCGGTTACAGGTTCGCCCGGTCCGAAAGCTCCGCCCGGCACATGCGCTTTCGTCGCCAGAAGGGCGAGAGCATCATCGTGACCCACGGCGGCAAGGGCTGGTGGGATCCGCACAATTCCTCTTCGATCGTCAAAGGCTCGGTCATCGACCTGGTCCGGTTCCTCAATCCGGGAATGTCCCTTGGCAACGCGCGCGTTGAACTCCGTGGAATGCTGGGCCTGACGCCGAGCGGCGCCGAGTATGTGGCGGAACCGAAGGAGCGCAAGCCCGCGCGTGATCCGCAATATATGTGGAAGAACCGTCAGGCTCCCCGTCCGGGGTCGGCCGCCTGGATCTATCTGACCCGCGACCGTGCGTTGCCGGAGAGCATCCTTCATCTGGCGATCCAGCAGGGCCTTCTGCGTGAGGGCATGAAGGGCACGGCCTGGTTCGGCCATAGCAACAACGCAGGTGAGCTGACCGGCATGGAGATGCGCGGGCCGGAATATCGCGGCTTTTCCTCGGGCGGCGGTGGCAAGATGCTCTTTCGGATGAGGACTGGCGAAAAAGGGGAAACGCCCGTTCGTCTGGTCATCGGTGAGTCTGCCATCGACGTGCTGTCCTATGCGGCCATGGACCCGTTCAATTTCGAACCCAGCCTGTATGTCTCAACAGGTGGCGGCATGAGCCCCGAGGCCCTGGAGGAGTTTCGTGCTCTTCTCGGCACCATTGAGGCAGGCGGCCGTGTCATGATTGCCGTGGACTGCGATGCCCAGGGCGACCGTTACGAAGAGATCTATGCGCCCATGATCCGTGAGGCCGGGCTGAAACCCCTGCGCTACTCACCCAGTGCCCGGGACAAGGACTGGAACGCCGTCCTGCAGCGCCGCGCCCGTCAGGACGTGGCCGCATGAAACAGAGTAAATCCCGTCTGAGCTGGCAGGCCATCACCCTGATCCTGTGGCGGCAGGACGCAGAGGCCATGAAAGTCTGGAAGCGTGCCGGGGTGGGATCTTCTGCCCCTGAAGTCTTCTGTGAGGCGCAGACGCCCGAGGGTCTGGTGCAGGGGGTCGTGATCGGCGGTGATCGCCTGAACGACGCCTGGGACCGCGACGGCGAGCTGGTCGTCTTCACCCGCAAATCCACGATCGTCCGTCTGAACGGACCTGAACTCTCAACGCTCACTTTGTCAGCCTGCCCCAAGGCTTTTGAGGACGTCATGATGTATAACGACACCCGATCAACGGCCCGCCAGCATATCGACCAGATGGTTCTCAAGAGCGGCCTGACCTTCAACATGCTGGGCCACGAAAAGGCCTCTGCGATCTGGATGGATCATGCGCGCCGCCTCGGCTGTACGGATCCTGAAGCGCCGGAGATGCCGGTCCCGCATCAGCTTGTGTGGCTGGGCAGCGGCCTGAACCGCGCACTGGCCCTCGTCATTGCCGGACGGTGGGACGGCCCTCATGAGGGCTTCAATCTCTATCATCCGCTGACCCTCTTTACTGACAGCAGCAATGTCGTGGCCGTCGAGGATCCAGTGGCGTCTGAAGTCTATCCGGTTGAGCAGGTGCCCGCATGAGCGCCTATCCCCAAACCCTCGCATCCGTACTGGATCCGCTGACCCCGGTGCAGCGTGAGGCCGCCATGGCGCTTGGCCGCGTGCTGGTCCTAGCCGGGGCCGGAACGGGAAAAACGAAGACGCTTACGGCTGGTGTGGCGTGCCGGATTCAGATGTACGGGATGCGCCCGTCACAGATCCTGTGCGTGACCTTTACCAACAAGGCTGCTCAGGAAATGCGCGAGCGCATCACGAGCGTCTTAGGCGAGGGACAGGCTCCGTTCTGGCTTGGCACCTTTCACGGCCTCGGCGCGCGGCAGCTCCGGGCGGAGCCTGAGGTTGCCCAGTTACACCCGGGCTTTGACATCCGCGATGCAGACGATGCGACGGCTCTGATCCGTCGTCTCATGAAGGCCATGGACCCGGATACTGTGCCCGAACCGGACACAGGCAAGAAGTGTGACGTCCGGCAGGTCAAGAAAATGGGCGAGCGGATCGGGCATATGAAGGAGAACCTCGTGACACCTGAGGCCGCACCGGCCTGGGTGCGCGGGCTGATCGAGCGCCGCCGTGCAGCGCGTCAGATGGTCGATGTTGAAGGCTGGGAGTTTGCGGTCCGGCTCTACCAGATCTATCAGGCGACCCTGCGCGAGCAGAATGCCGCCGATTTCTCGGACCTGCTGATGTGGCCAACGCTTGCGCTGATGAATGACCGATCCTATCGTGACAGGTGGTCGCAGCGCTTTACGTCTGTGATGGCCGATGAGTTTCAGGACGTGAACCGTGCACAGATGCTGTGGCTCACCTATATGTCTGAATACTCACGGGAACTCTTTGCCGTGGGCGATGATTCGCAATCAATATATTCTTGGCGTGGGGCCAAAATTGGCTTCATCCGGAACTTCGTTCGGGAGTTTGACGGGGCCAGACTTTTCAAGCTCGAAGAGAACTTCCGCTCCACGCATCATATCCTCCAGGCCGCCAACGCCATCATCGCGCGAGACCCGGGCCGGATCCCGAAGACCTTGTTTACCCAGAAGGGCGACGGTCAGAAGATCGAGGTGCTGAGCTACGATTATGCGTCAGATGAGGCTGACGCGATTGCAGCCGAGATGGGACGTCGTGCGGCAGAGGGCGTGGCCTGGCATGACATGGCGATGATCTACCGGATTAACCGTCTGTCCCGCTCTCTGGAAGAAGCGCTGCTCAAGGCGCGCATCCCGTACGAGATCATCGGCGATGTCGGCTTCTATCATCGCGCCGTGGTGAAGGACGCGCTGGCTTTCCTGATGCTGGCGGCCTGTCCGGACAGTCGCCAGTCCGATGAGGCGTTCCGGCGCGTGGCCAATGTGCCCAGGCGCGGCCTTGGCGCCAAGGCGCTTGGCCAGATCGAGCAGGAGGCGCAGGATCGCGGCCTCAGCCTGTGTGCGGCCGTCACTACGGCAACGCTTCCCTCCAAGGTGCGTGACAGCCTGCTTGCTTTCCGTGAGACGGTCTCCCGGATCGGGCAGATCCCGGACATGCGGCTTTGCGATCGCCTCGATACGCTTCTGAAAGAGACGGGCTACTACACGATGTGGCGGGAGGCCGCGTCCGAAGAGGGGGAGACGGCCTTGCAGAACCTGTCCGAGCTGGTCGGGCTGGCCGAGGGCTTTACCCGGCTTCAGGATCTTCTGGAGCACGCAGCCCTGGCCACGGCCTCACCGAATGAGCGCGGACGCGACCGGGTGCAGCTCATGACCATGCATCGGGCCAAGGGTCTGGAGTTTCCCCACGTCTTCCTGCCAGCCTGGGAGGAGACAGTCTTTCCGGGGATGGGCGAGCGCAATTATGAGGAAGAGCGCCGTCTGGCCTATGTGTCGCTGACCCGTGCCATGCAGCAGGCCACGATCAGCAGTGTCGGCTATCGTCAGGGTGTTTCAGCGAGGCCGTCAGGCTTCATTGAGGAAATCCCAGCCGAGCATCGCGTGACGGGCTGGCTGCGCCAGCAGGGGCAATCGAAGAAGAGAGAGACAGGGGGCCGGTTCCGGCACACGGCGGCCGCTCTTGATGCCATGGGGTTTTAAGGGATGTCCGATCATCACAGTCCTGACGACAGGCCTTACATCTCTCAGCGGCCCAGGACGAAGTCTGGCTGGCTTTATGACTGCGAGGTTTGCGGGAAGGGGGCGGCTTTCGGGTTCACCGGACCGAAAGGCGATACGCACTATTGCTCCGAGCACCGTCATCTGGGACGAGGCGTGGCTCCGGCCCCCATGCCGCGAACCACGCGGCCGCAGTGACCTGTCAGGTTATCTTTCGTATAGGGTGCGATCCTGCACAGTCGAAATTTGAAAAGGGAATTTGCAATGACCTCAAATAGTGAGACAGATTTTCGGCGTCTGACAGCCAATATTGTGGAAAGCTATGTGAGTGCCCATGAACTTCCCGCAGAGCAGATTTCTGATTTGATCTGCAGTGTTCATACAGCCCTTGCGTCGGCCGGCCAGCCGCCGGAGCCAGAACCAGTTGAGCTGGTCCCGGCCGTCCATCCGAAGCGGTCCGTGTTCGAGGACTACATCATCTGTCTCGAAGACGGAAAGAAGCTGAAGATGCTCAAGCGCCATCTCAAGAGCGTCTATAATCTTACCCCGGATGAGTACCGCTCAAAATGGGGACTGCCGTCCAACTATCCCATGACCGCGCCAGGATATTCACGGCATCGGACCGAGCTGGCTCATCAGATCGGTCTTGGGACCGCGAAGGGTGGTCGGAGCCAGCCTACACCTGAGCCCGAAGAGGCCGAGCCTGAGGTTCCCGTGCGGAAAATCCCACAGAAGCGTCGCGGACGCCCTGCAAAGGGCTGAGTCTCTTTTAGGAAGTCGCAGAAGCGGTCTTTACCTTTGCGGGGTAAAGCGATCTTTTCAGATCCAATGAACCGCAAGGATCGACCGTGACCCGTTATTTTTCTTCTCTTGCCCTGGCCGCCGGCCTCACGGCCGCTGCTCTTTCGCCAGCTTTTGCCCTCGATCCCGCGCTCGGGAGTATGGGGCCTGCGACACCCAACCTGTCGGGCAAAGGCCATACGGCCTCTGTCGCGACCGCATTTGAAGTCGTCCCTGACAGTCTTCAGGATCTTCTGAACAAAAATTACCTCATCCATTCCAGCGCGGGCGAGGAAGGCAACATCCTGATCCTTCAGAAGGACAATGGCCCGGCACGACCCTACACCTGGGTGCGGTGCGAGCTGATTGGTGATCACAACGGCAATACGCGTCTGACCTTCAGTCAGCATGTGACCTCCACCTGCTGGAAGCTGAACTGATGTGTGATGCGATGCCGGTCTCAAAGACCGGGCCTTTTCGTCTGCAGACCCAGCAGGTTGTGGATGCGCTGAACACGGCCTTTCCTGGCCTGTATGCGGGTGTCTGCAAGGCCTCTGATCTGTCGTCAGACGCCGATGAGGCTGAGAATGACGACGATCTTGAGGATGACGGACTGCTCAGCGATATCGTCTTCCTGTCGGATGGATGGGCTGTGCGGGTCGATTACGATCCTGAAGATCCGGATCTCTGCCTGGGCCTGTCGGCTGGCAGCACGGAGGCACCGGCTGAAGGTCTGGAAGTCGATCTTGATGACGGTGAGGAAATTCCGGATGGCGTCCTGAAAGACGTCACGGACTTTATTGACGAGCAACGCCAGGCGTCGGCAAAACACTGACCTGTCTCGATAAGGGAGGCCCCTCTGTGGCTTTCCTTATCCATCTCAGCAAGGAAGGACTGGCCGCGTGACTGGTGAACCGATCTATCCCGCCCCCTGCACATATGAGAGCCTGACCGAGCAGCAGAAAGAGGCTGTTGGTCAGTTCATGTCAGAGCGTCTGAAGCAGAAAACCCGAGGTATTCTCCCGGGAACGCTGCATACGGTGGTCGAAAAAGGGCGGATTCATGCGTTCGTCTCCTGGGACGAGCATCATGTTTATGAAGTCAGCCCGATCACCAGCCTTCGCCTGGTGCTCGATCCTGATGGGCGCCCTTTGGGCTGCCCGAAAGACGGGCTTCTCTATCTCTCCGACGTTAGCGGGGAGGTGGTGGTCAGGATCCTGCCGACAACCCGGTATACAGCGGCCGCCATCGGTATTGCCGTGGAATAAGACGCTATCGCCTATCTCTTTGTGTGATGGGCGACGCGCACGATCCTCTGCCACAAGCCCATCATCAGTCCTGACGCCTCTCCGCAGTTGTGTCGCAGTTCGTCGGCGAGGGCTTCCGGGGTTCTGACACAGGCCTGAAGGGCTGAGCTGACGCTGGCGCGCCCTGTCAGGACCACGCGATTCAGGATCTCCACATCCAGACAGGCCTGTGACGTCACAGCGCGGACGGCGGCGCAATGACCCGCATTCTGGCGAAGAGGGCTGTAGATCAGGCGGCCCTCTTCTTCTTTGCCTAGACGTTGGCGCCAGTATTCGTCATTCGGATGCCCGCTCAAATGGCCCGCATAGTGCTTGGTCTCGATGACCATGAGGGCACGGGGCAAAAGGACGAGATGATCAATCTGGGTTGTGCCATCACCAGAGGCCTTGGGAAGACGAACGTCATGGAGGCTTGGCCGTCCCAGATCGTTCAGGAGGGTTCGGATCCTGTCTTCGCCTTTCGCACCTTTGAGTTCTGCCTGAAGGCTCTTCCAGGCCGCGTGCGCGTTGTTGCTCCGCTCAACGCGCGAAGGCCCACCCCGGGGCCTCAGCCTCAGGCGAACCACTGGTGGTATTCCCGTTTGTGAGAATAAGTCGTCATCCTGTTCTTCCCTGTATCTGTACTGAGGGTAAGACTAGGCGTTCGGCCTGCGACTTATACGCTGAGGGACAGTGCTCTTACGGACCGGTACCCAGAAACTCATCCAGCAGCGCCAAAGCAGAAAAAGAAGACAAAAAAAGCCGGGGCAAAGCCCGGCCTTTCTGATCCCATACGGGAGAGTGGCGTTTACTGCGGCTGACCGCTCGGCGCTTCGGCAGCAGTCCCATTCATCTGACCCGGCTTTGTGGAATGCTCCACGTCATAGGCCGTGGCCTTCTCTTCATAGGAGCCTTTGGCTCCTGGATGATCCTTGTCATAAAGCGCCGCCTTCTGACGTGCTTCCTTCCGATATTCATGTCGGACGTACATACCGGTGATGCATCCGCCCGTGGCGCCCAGAACACCATGATGGTTGGCAACATGGCCACCTACGGCGCCTGCGGCACCGTACTTGAGGCATCCACCCGGCTCTGCCTGGGCGGATGCAAGTGTTGTTCCCAGAAGTCCGGCAGCAGCGGCAATCATCAGGGAGGTTTTCATAAAAGCATCCTGTTTCTCAATAGGCTCCGGCGAGGCCGGATCGTTGAACATCCATAGAAACAGATGAAGGTTAGAGGAGTTGCAGGTGGGGACAGGCAGGGAAGGGGCGAGAAAAGGAAGTCCAGTCGCCACAGGCCGTCTGGCCGCCACAATGGTTCGGCCGTACGCGGCCCGCGCCCTGGAGGGCGCGCCATTGTCCCGTCCAGCCGTCTGCGCCTCGCGGGGAAGCATCTGAAAAAAGAAAAGGATGTTTTCCGTGGCTACTGCCGTCACAACAGTCTTCACACTCACCGGCCCGCAGGATCGTCTGCGCCAGATCGCCGAAGAGCGCGCCTACCGGACCTGCGCACCGGACCAGATGGCGTGGGAGAACGACACCACACTGGTGATGACCCTCGAAAACGGCATCGGCACGTCCTTCCTCCGTCACGGAGACGGGCTTTCTGACGAGTATCCCGACGTCAGTATCCGGAGCATGGAGTATTTCGACTGCTTCGATGATCCGGGCCTTGCCAAATGGCAGGGCGGTCAGCTTGTCTATGAGGCTGATCTCATCACCGTTTTCGGAATCCTGTTTCCGACCGACGCCTCAAAAGACTGGCCGGGCTGTAGCGCCAGCTTCTGGCACAGGTCTCCGCCTCTCACGGCAGCCATAGCCGAGAACTGCCCGGACTTTGACCTGATGCCGTTGCGGCAACTGGGTGGGCCAGCGCCCGGATGGGTTCAGACCTCGGATGGCTTCGCCACCCTGTTCCTCCGACCGCCCTCAACACCCGCCGCGCAGGATGGCCTCGGCGTGATCTTCTATCCGGGGATCGGCAGGAGTACCATGCTGACAGGTATCGACCGTTTCGGCGGCGTGGCCCGGTTCCGGCGTCAGGCCTATGGACAGATCAGCGCACAGTGTCCTGAACTGCGTGCTGTCCTGCGGGACTGCTGGAAGGCTGACGAGAAGAAAAGGCGCAAGGCCCGTCAGGAACGCAGGGTTCTGAGAAGGAAGACGAGGAAGGAGAACCGGGAGGGAAAGGCCGGTCTTTTCCATCTCTTCGACACGGACCCGTGGGTGGTTTGAAGGGCAGAAGAAAAGAAGATCGGGGCGGCCCTGAAGGGTTCATGCACTCTATCTCACTAGGTCGCGTTGACAAAAGGTCTATACGCTCATTCTGAGATCTGATTCACTGTTGTCTTTAACGAAGGCGATAAGGTGAAGCGGGGATGGCACGAGGGGATCTGACGGATCGTGAATGGGCGCTGATTGGTCCGCTTTTGCCATCCGAGCGTGGCCGTTGGGCACGACCATCCGGAGACAATCGCCGGTTTCTCAACGGCATGTTGTATGTCCTGCGCACCGGTTGTCCGTGGCGGGACATGCATGAGCGCTACGGAAAATGGAACTCGGTCTATGTCAGGTTCCGGCGTTGGGCTGAACAGGGTGTATGGGATGCCTTGCTGCAAACTCTGGTGGACGTGGGACTGAGTGATGACTGGCAGCATATGGTCGACAGTACCGTGGTTCGCGCCCACTCCCAGGCAACGGGTGCAAAAGGGGGGCTCATACGGAAGGTTTTGGTCGATCACGCGGCGGTTTTACGAGCAAAATCCACGCCCGGTGCGACAATCAAGGACGTCCTTTCGGCTTTGCCCTTAGCGGAGGTCAGCTCTCGGATTACAAAGCCACAGATACCCTGATGGCGTTTGCGGTTCCAAACCCCAAAGCCATGCTGGCCGACCGGGGCTATGACAGCGACTGGTTCCGCCAGGATCTGCTGCTCCGTGGTATCCTGCCGGTTATTCCCTCACGAAAAGGCCGCAGTGTTCCACAGAAAACAGACTGGCGGCGTTACAGAGACCGCAACCGCATCGAGCGGATGTTCAACAAACTCAAGCAGATGCGACGCATCGCGACCCGATACGACAAAACCGCCTTGTCCTTCATGAGCTTCCTCAATATCGCCGCCGCGAGGCTTTGGATTGAATCTTTTGTCAACGCGACCTAGCTGTCAGGTTGTGAGACGTCATTGGGACGGCGTATCGTGGGCTATTGCCGCTTACGCCCCCCGGGTTTGACGTTGAACGCCGGAGTGATTGTTAATGCATCAGATCCATCCGCAAGCCCGCACCACACCTGTCGTCCGGGCCCAAATCGCACGCTCGATGGAAGGGACCGGGGTGTTGGCGCGACGCTTCGGCGTCAGCGACGAGACGGTGCGCAAATGGCGCAGGCGTGGAGCCGAGGGGTGCACGGATCGAAGCAGTAAGCCCCGGTTACTGGCCTGGAAAACGACCGAGGAAGAGCGCGCGATTGTCTGCCATCTTCGTCGCGCCACCGAATTCGGGCTCGATGACCTGACGTTCGTGCTGCGGCACTTCCTGCCTCACCTCAACAGAGATAGCGTCTGGCGTATTCTTAAGGACGCAGGGCTCAACCGACGGCCGCCGAAGGAGAAAATTTGTCCCGTGCGCGGCGACGGCACATTCCGGTACTACGACCTGGGCTATGTCCATATCGACGTGAAGCATCTGCCGAAGCTGCAAACCAAAGATGGCGAGGCCCGTAAACGCTTCCTGTATGTCGCGATCGACCGCTGCTCACGTTTCGTGCATCTGGCCGTCTACGACGCCGAGAATGCTGTCAATGCCGTCGATTTTCTAAAGACCGTCAAAACCGCCTTTCCTTTCCGGATCACGCATATCCTGACCGACCGAGGCTCGTGCTTCACTGCAGACGCCTTCGAGAAAGCCTGTCAGAATGTCGATCGTCGGCGAACCAGAGCGTATTCCCCTCAGACGAACGGTATGGTCGAGCGGTTCAACGGTCGCATCGCAACCGAGGTTCTGCCGATCAACGTCGCACACCACACGGATCTCGAAGTCCTGCTGCATGGGTTCAATCACGCTTATAACCTGCGCCGACAGCGGGTTCTGGGCGGCCTTTCGCCTACCGCCAAAGTCGCCGAGCGCCTCAGGCAGAGACCACGTCTGCGTAATCGAAGCTATAAAACTATGACAGAAGTCAGTATCATGAACGACGTCGACCGTATCATGGTTTACGCCAATGACGTCTCACAACCTGACAGCTAGTCAATATCGTCTACAATATACGCCGCTTCCTCTTCCTCGAGAGGATCAGCACCAAAGCATAGCTATCCAGAGGGTAACAGCCTCCGATCTGCTCAAAACGCAGATCAAAAATAACCCAAAGCACCGTCGATCAAAGCGCTAAAAGCCAAAAATCACCAGCCAAGCGTATCAACCAACAGTTCTTCGATCCCTCCAGGTGATTGATAAGTTTCGCTTCTATCAATCATATTTTACAGTTAAAGTGATTGATAGAAGGTTGGAGTATCGATCATGCGTTGGAATTGGCAGCGTCCGGACTGGCCGCAGTTTCAGTTTGAGACAGGTCTCTTGCGTGAGGCTGAAACGCAGTTTCTGAAAGGTTCGGGCGTTGTCGTGGGCGCGATGCAACATCTGGACAAAGGTGCCAATCAGCAGCTCATTGTTCAGCTGATCTCACAGGAAATGGTCGAGAGTTCTGCCATTGAGGGTGAGGTTCTTGATCGGGCGAGTGTGCAATCTTCGATTGCCCGCCAGTTGGGCTTTGCTCCAGACAAGCGGCGCTCCACGCCAGCGGAGGCTGGGGCCGCGGAATTGATGGTCGATCTCTATCGACATTATGCGGCTCCTTTAACCGACCAACTCCTGTTCGACTGGCATGCCATGCTGATGAATGGTCGCCGTGATCTGGACGTCATCGGTGGATATCGGACGCATGCAGAAGCTATGCAGATTATCTCAGGCCCTCTCCATGCGTCGCATATCCACTTTGAAGCTCCGCCGTCACAAAATGTGCCGAGCGAGATGGCGCAGTTTGTTGAGTGGTTTAACAAAACAGCGCCAACCGGAGCGGAGCCTCTCCCTGCTATCGAACGGGCGGCGGTTGCCCATTTGTGGTTTGAGACCATCCATCCTTTCGAAGATGGGAATGGACGTATCGGACGAGCTCTTGCTGAGAAGGCATTAGCGCAAAGCCTTGAGGCCCCGACGCTTACGGCACTGGCTGCAATCATCAACGCAAACAAGAAAGCCTATTATCTCGAATTGCATCGTGCCAGCGAAACCAACCACATTGATGCGTGGATGGGGTGGTTTGGAAATGTCGTTCTGGAAGCCCAGTCTCGCACGCTTCAGAATATTCGTTTTTTAATTGAGAAAACGCGTTTTCTGGACGGCCTCCGTGACAAGCTGAACACTCGTCAGGAAAAGGCTCTGATTCGGATGTTGGCAGAAGGGCCTGACGGCTTCCAAGGCGGTCTAAGTGCCCAGAACTATCGTTCGATCACAGGCGCCACATCTGCCACGGCGACGCGTGACCTGGCCGATCTGGTGTCTCTCGGTGCTCTTAATCGGACAGGAGAAAACCGCTATGCACGATATTCTCTTCGTCTCGGGTAAACAGGGTGTTTGCCGTTCCACCGCAGAAAAATAGTGGAGTTCGTCGCATTTATGAACGCTGACAATCTGACAGGGCTTATCGGATATCTGAAACAGGATCAGTGGCAATCCTGTTTTGAAGAAGTGTTGGGTGAGCATCTGGGACCGGCTTTAGAGGCGGCGGATATCAGCTTCGAAGACCTGGGAGATATCTTAGGGCAGGGTGCGGCAATGTCACTCTGGGGCTGTGCCTTCGAAGATTTCTTGGGACAGGACTGGGATAATGAAAATTTCGTTGAGGTCTATCTGAAACGACGGGGCTGGAAAGAAGGTCCACGCAAAAGCGCTTATATGCGGGGCCTCAAAGAGGCCGTCATGAGCCTGTATGAGGTTTCGCAGATCGTGCCGGGTCAAAGCATGATGGTGCGTGACCTGTTGCGGGGTGGTGATCCTGTTCTGGTTCATGAACGCTCAGCCACACAGTCCTTGAAGCCTTGGGAGCGCATCGCGGCACGCCTTGTTCCAGAAGACGGCAAAATGGTTTTGGCAGGGAGTCTGTTGGCATATTCTCAGCAGGCTTGCGAAGATCTGGCTGAGAATATGCGCGATGTTCTCAAGCGTAAGCGAGGTCAGGCTGAGTTTCCAAAGATCAAGACAGAGGTGCTCCGTGATCTGGCTCCGGTCTTCACGCTGACTTGGCTCTTTAGAACCATGGAAAACATGGTGAGCGCCTCCGAGCCACCTGTCCTGTTTAACAGCGATGGCGAAGACCTGGTCTTTCATGACGTATGTTTTCCTCTCAGCAAGGGAAGCACTCAGAAGAGCATTGCCGAGGTTTTGAATACGATACCCTGTTTGCAGCATGCGGGGCGCATGATCTGGAATTGGACGCGTCAGGCGGGTGACCATATTCCTGAGGCCCATTCTAAGGCAGAAGACAGCAAAGCTCAGTTTTTGAGTACGACGTTGGATGATGGTGGTCTTGTTCTGGGGGCGCTGGAACTGAAAGGCCGTCAGCTGAGATTGCAGGTCAATTCAGAAACGCGGGCTAAGCAAGGCACGGCTCTACTCTGCAACGCCTTGGGATGTCTGATTGGATCCCCTCTGACACAGATTATGACCGCTGAGCAGGCTATAGAAGAGCAGCGGACCTCTGGTCGAGGGGATGTGCGTGAAGACGAGATCCCGCTTGAAGAGGAAGCGGAAATTTTGGCTGCTGTTCTGGAGCAGCATTATCGCCGTGTTCTGGATGAGGTTGTTCCGGGGCTTGGGCATGTCACGCCGAGGCAGGCTGTTACAACAGCGGCGGGGAAGAAGAAAGTTGCGGCCTGGTTGAAGCAGATTGAAGCCACGACAGCAGGCTTGGGGCGTGAGGGGGCAGGGGCCTCTTTCAGCTTTGACTGGATGTGGGAAGAGCTGGGTATCAAGGGGCTGCGGAAGTGACAGGCATTGCTGGCCAACAACACAACCAGTCGGACCAAAGGTCTGTTTTAGGCAGCTGTTCTATGAGAGGCAGGCGCCTCGTTTTAGGTGGAGTGGTCGCGGCGTTGTTGTGCATGCCCATGACCAGTCATGCCGCTTCGTCTCGCTGTGATCCTGTTACTTATAGTGCACGGCATGATGGCCGCACCAATGACGGTCCGGCCATTCAACGTGCCATTACAGCCTGTAGCGAGGCTGGCGGTGGTGTGGTGTCGTTGGCGTCTGGAATATGGTTGAGCGGCCCTTTATCTCTCAAAAACCACGTCACGCTGAACTTAGAGAAGGGAAGTACCCTTCTGGGGAGTTCGGACACGCGTCTATTCCACTGGGCCTTTCTGGGGAAAGCAGCGCAGCCCGGTGAAGCCCTTGTTTCTGCGATTGATGTTCAGGACGTGGCTATAACCGGTCAGGGCCATATTGATGGGAATGGCGCTGCTGTCTGGTGGCCTCAAGCGGTGCGGGCGCACAAGACGCAGACCTCAGGTCCTTTACCTTACGGGCCAGATTATCCAGGGGTTCCTGCTGCGAATGGTCTGCCACGCCCCTGGCTGATTGAGTTTTCGCATGTGCAGCATGGACGGATCTCAGGCGTTACGGCGACCAATTCTCCAATGTGGACGGTCGTTGTAAGGGAGTCCAGCCAGATCAGGATTGACCATCTCACGATCCGCAACCCGGCCTCGTCTCGGAATACCGATGGTATTGATCTCGTCTCCTCGGATCATGTCACGATGAGCAATCTTGAGATTGCGACAGGGGATGACAACATCGCCATCAAGTCCGGTTTGACGCAGCCAGGACAAGCTGCGAGCGATATTAGCATTACACAGTCTCGCTTTGGCGAAGGACACGGTCTGTCCATTGGTAGTGAACTGGCCAATGGGGCTCATCATATTAGAATTTCTGACGTTTCATTTCAGAACACGCTGTCCGGACTGCGAATTAAGTCTGGGCGGGATCGTGGCGGAGATATTGGCTGGATCAGCGCAGAACATCTGACGATGGACCATGTTCGGGTTCCGCTGTCGATCAGTGATTATTATGCAGGGCAGCCGGGGGGAACGCAGCAGACTGCCTTGATGACCGAGCCCGCTGCTCCGGTAACATCAACGACCCCGCATATTCATGATGTCACCATAACAGATATGACGGCGACAAATGCGGGGACGGTGGGCGTTGTGTTGGGTTTGCCTGAGGCACCGATCGAGGGTCTGACACTGAGACATGTTCGACTGTCGGCCCGGAAGGGGCTGCAGCTTAGTCATGTTAGCGGACGTTCCTTTGAAAGCACGCTCACAGTTCAGACGCCTCCAGTAACTCAGTGTGGACCTGGTGTGCATATTGACGGGTCAGATCTGCGCTGCACGGATGAGAGAAGAGTTCATGAATGAGTTTTTTTACTCGCCATGATTGACCGTCTGTCGACTCAGAAAAAACACAGCAGACAGGCGGTAATCGCTTCTTTTCTGCTGTTTCCGGAACCGATCTGTCATTCCCGAATGCAGACATCAGCATTGGCCACCTTTCGCTTCATTTGTATAAACGAATGTGATACATATGTATATACACGCAAGGAGGCTTAGTATGTCTGCTGTCACATTCCGGGTAGATGAAACACTGAAGGCAGCAGCTGTTGAGAAGCTGTCCGCTCAAGGCATTTCGCTTTCTGACGTACTGCGCGATACTCTCGCATATATTGCTGAAACGGGTCGCTCTCCGGTCAAACGCACGCTTGTCACAGACGAGGATGCGCAGCTGATCGAGATTGTGCGCGAACGTCTCAAAAACCCTGCCCAAAAGCACCGTATGGCTTTTGCTAAGCTTAAGAGCCGTTATCGCGAATGAAAGAGTATTGTCTTGAATTCGACGATAGAGCGCTCAGGGAGTGGGATGCTCTTGACGGCAATGTGCGGAAGAAATTTGAAAAGAAGCTGGAAAAGCTGATCTGGAACCCACACTCTCCAGGAAACGAGCTTCATCGCGATCTAGCGGGGAGGTTACAAGATTAAACTTCTGAAAGATGACTACCGCCTTGTTTATCAGGTCATCGACGAACGGATCGTTATTTATGTGGTCGCCGTTGGCCAGAGAGCCGATAATGAGATTTGTGAATTAGCATCGAAACGAACAGAGTGAATTTACTGTCTGGTAGAAAGTCAGCTCTCGCCTACATTTCAGATATCCAAGCGGATGTGACGGCTTCCCGAAAGCCGACATTGTTAGGCGAGTAGCGATATACTGAGTTTG
>NZ_JAERLY010000024.1 GCF_018256155.1 Gluconobacter sp. Dm-62 | reverse complement strand
GCGGGGTGGAGCAGCCCGGTAGCTCGTCAGGCTCATAACCTGAAGGCCGCAGGTTCAAATCCTGCCCCCGCAACCATATCCAATCCTCAAAACCCCCCTCAGCCCCTGCTCATCAGGGGTTTTTATCGCGAGCTCGGTAAAGCAATAGCAGTGGAAACTGTGAGGAATATGATTTTCCTTTGTTCCATGCGTTCGATATCCTCTTCTTTTTTGGAGGGTATGGAAGATGGCTATAAAAGATCCTGTCGTGATCGAGCATTTGAATACGCAGCTTACGAATGAGCTGACGGCGATCAATCAGTATTTCCTTCATGCACGGACGCTGCGGCACTGGGGTGTGACCCATCTGGGGAAGAAGGAATATGACGAATCCATTGAGGAAATGCGTCATGCAGACTGGTTGATCGAGCGGATCCTGTTCCTAGGTGGTTTGCCGAATGTTCAGCGCCTGAACCCGATTCTGATTGGTCAGACAGTTCAGGAAATTCTGGAATGCGATCTGAAGCTTGAAGAGAAGGCCATTCAGGATCTGCGGGATGGGATTGCTTACTGTGAAAGTGTCCGAGACTATGTCTCGCGTGATCTGCTTCTGAGAATCCTCGTCAATGAAGAAGAGCATGAAGACTTCATTGATCGCCAGTTCGACCTGATCAAGCAGGTTGGTATCGAGCGTTATATCCAGAAGAATTCTGCTTCGGCGCCTGATCAGGACTGAAGCGGCATTATAGTGTGAGTTCCAGCAACCCGGCATTGTCCGGGTTGTTTTTTATGCGGCGTTGAGCTGCGTCTGCTCAAGCTGAGCTTTCTTCATGGCGGAGCGTAGAAGGCAGACGATGCCTGGGACGCAATTGCCGCATTTGGCCTTACATTTCCGGGCAGAGTAGATCTCCGCCGGTCGGGATGCTCCGTTATGGATGGCGATTTCGACATCTTGGTGGGACAGCGCGTTACATGAGCAGACGATCATGGAGAAGCAGGCTTCCGTTCACGGGGACTGATAGAACTGAAGCCTAGTTCAAATGCAAATGGTTCGCAAATGCATTTTTGCTTTTCGACGAATCATGGAGAATCCTGGCTGATCCAGCGCTGGACGACGGGGCGGATTGCGAAATTGCTCTGGATGCGGACGACTCCAGGTAGCCTTGAGAGCTCTTCCTTGTGGATGCGTTCGTAATCAGCCAGATCCCGGGCGGCGACATGGAGGAGGTAATCGGCCTCTCCTGTCATGAGATAACATTCCCGAACGTCAGGGCATTCGCGGATACGTGCTTCGAATCGGCGAAGCATTTCATCTGTCAGGCGTTCAAGGGTGATTTGCACGATCACTGTGGTCAGCTTATGGGCCGAGCGCTCGTCGATGACGGCACGGTAGCCCCGGATGACGCCTTGTTCTTCAAGCAGGCGTACGCGTCGGAGGCAGGCTGATGGCGAGAGACCAACGCGCTGTGCCAGTTCGGCATTGCTGAGGCGACCGTCGTGTTGAAGGATTCGCAGAATGGATTCGGTGATACGGTCGAAGATCATGGTGGAATTATCGGTCTATTTTCGCAGATTCAGTCATGGTTTTTTTGTTATCTGAAAGATTATGCGATTATCCGGCAGGATATTCTAATGAATAGAGGATAATCTCATTCTTCATGATGAGTGCATCTCCTGATCCTTTGTGGCCTTCCTATCGTGCAGGTGCCCGCCTGACGGTGGATCTGGGCGCAATTGCTTCCAATTACCGTTATCTCCAGTCTCTGGCTGCGAAGGCTTCCTGTGCGGCTGTCGTCAAGGCTGATGCCTATGGGTTGGGTATCGAGCATGTCGCCCCTGTTCTTGAGGATGCCGGAGCTACGGAATTTTTCGTCGCGCATGTCGATGAAGGAATCAGGTTGCGGTCCGTGATTTCGGACAAGGCCCGGATTACAGTTCTGCATGGCCCACGACATGATGCGGCTGGAGATTGTGTGCGTTATGGTTTGAGACCGGTTCTGAACAGCCTCGATCAGATTGCGGTGTGGCGTTCGACTGCTTCTCAGGCAGGAAAGCCGTTAGAGGCAGCTCTTCAGGTTGACAGTGGGATGTCACGGTTTGGTCTTTCCCGGGCTGATCTGGACGCTTTGCATGAGGATAAAGGGCTTATGGAAGGGCTGAGGGTTAGTCTTGTCATGAGTCATCTGGCGTGTGCGGATATGCCTGATCACCCGGCCAACACCGTGCAGAAAAAACAGATGCTGGAGATGTCTGCGCAGTTACCGTCTGCACCTCTCAGTCTGTCTGCGTCTTCAGGAATTTTTCTGGGGCCAGACTATCATCTGGATGTCGTGCGGCCTGGGGCCGCACTTTATGGACTTGCTCCCAACCAGGCTGCCCCTAATCCCCTGTCTCCGGTTGTGCGGCTTCAGGCCCACGTTCTACAAATCCGCGAGGTTGGTCCGGGTGACGGGGTTGGCTACGGGCTGACATATCGACCTGACCAGCCGCGTCGGATCGCGACGGTGGCTGCCGGATACGCGGATGGGTTTTCCCGGCATGGTGCCGGAAAGGGCTGTGCATGGTTTGAGGATATCCGGCTGCCTATTCTCGGAAGGGTTTCGATGGATTCTCTGATTGTGGATATTTCAGACGTGCCGGATGGAAAACTTGGTCCTGACATGATGGTCGATCTGATCGGGCCCAGACGCAGCGTAGACGATGTTGCGGAAGCAGCGGGAACGATTGGATACGAAGTCCTGACGTCTCTTGGGCATCGTTTCCACCGGGAATATGTTGGAAATCGGGAAGCATCCCTTACGGGGTGATTGACATTCCAGCATGGAAAACAAGATAGACGAACTGAAATCGGACTATGTCATGATGGCACGGTCTTTCGTAGCAAATCGGAATCCTCATGTATCTCCGTCGTGATAGAGCTTTGACCGCCATATCCATTATGTTGGATGTCGCTTTCCATGCAGGTCGATCCGGGGTCGTGAGCGGGGCGGATATTGCCCGACGGGGTGATATGCTTCGCCGGGGGATCGAGCCCGTGTTGCAGGCCCTCTCCCGGGCTGGGCTCTTGTCCAGCGTAAGGGGGCCGAAGGGAGGATATCGTCTCGGACGCCCTCCCCGGACCATTACGTTGAACGAGATTGTTTGTACTGTGACGGAAGATTCGGATGTCTCGGAGGATGGGACAAATCCTCTTCGGACTAAAGTTCTGGAACCTTTCTGGCAGTCGGTGGATCAGGAAGTCTCGGAAAAGATGGCGTCTGTCACGTTGGAGCACCTGCTCCAGAATGCTGAAGAGGCTGGAATGCAGCGCCCCAGCAGAGCGCCGATCTCCTTTTCCATATAACTAATAAAAAAAGTATTTTGTAAAAACCACGAAATGGGTTTTAGAGGGCTGGATATCTTACCATAATGGATCAATGTTTTGATCTGTGGTGGTAAACCTATGTCCCGGACGTACCCGCTGTCTTCTGTTCAGGCGTGGGGACAGGGACGGATTCATGATGGGTCCAGCCGCAGGGTGTGATCGGGATTCATCAGAAAGGTAAGTACTGATGAAACGTCCTGTCCGACTTGAACCTGGCCAGAAACTGGTTCTGACTGCCAACCGTCTGCTGGATGGTCGCACTGTCTGGTGGGGCGCTGACGGGACGTGGGATCTTCACATTGGACGCGCGGCCCTTTTGGATGCGAATGACGCAGAAGCTGCACTCTCGCGTGCAGTGGAGCAGGCCCAGCATGATGGCGTTGTGGGGGTGTATGATGCGGCCGTTAAGGCTGTTACTCCCCCCGAGCCAGTCACGGTGCGTGAAAAGATCCGGGCGTATGGCCCGACTGTCCATCCCGAATTTGCAGTGGAGACCGAACAGTGAGCCTTCCTGTCGGCCATTATCAGTATGACCGGATCGACCGGGATTTCCTTCAGGCGCGGATTGCCGAGTTTGAAGGACAGGTAAACCGTCGTCTGGACGGGACGTTGAGCGAAGATGAGTTCAAGCCACTGCGGCTGATGAACGGTCTCTATCTGCAGCTTCATGCCTATATGCTGCGGGTCGCCATTCCTTACGGGATTCTGGACAGCCGGCAGTTGCGTAAGCTGGGTGAGATCGCCCGGCGGTATGATCGCGATTACGGGCATTTCACGACGCGTCAGAATATCCAGTTCAACTGGATCCGGCTGGAGGATACGCCCGCCATCCTGCGTGAACTGGCTGAAGTGGACATGCACGCCATCCAGACCAGCGGGAACTGCATCCGCAATGTGACGGCGGATGAGTATGCGGGCGCGGCGGCGGATGAGCTGGTGGATCCGCGGGTTCATGCGGAAATCCTGCGGCAGTGGTCCACGCTGCATCCCGAGTTCACGTTCCTGCCGCGCAAGTTCAAGATTGCGATTTCGGGCAGTCCGAATGACCGTGTGGCCGCACGCTTTCATGATATCGGGATTCTGGCCCGTCCGGGTGAGGATGGGGCGCCGGTGTTCCGGATTTTCGTGGGCGGCGGTCTGGGGCGGACGCCGATCATTGGTGAAGAGCTGTTTGACAGCGTGCGCGAAGAGCACCTGCTGGCGACGCTTGAGGCAATCGTGCGCGTCTATAATGCGCATGGGCGCCGCGATAATATCTACAAGGCGCGGATCAAGATTCTGGTTCAGGCGATCGGGGTAGAGGCCTATCGCGAGGCTGTTGAAGCGGAGCTCGCCCAGATGGATCTGGAGCGGTATCGGCTGACGCCCGAGGCGGTTGCGGCGATCCGGTCGCGGTTTGCCGTGCCTCTGCTGGAGGCTCCGTCAGATGCGGATGCTGTTCTGGCGGAGCAGCGGCGTGCGGATCCGATTTTTGACCGCTGGGTGCGGAGCAACACACATGTTCATCGCGATCCGGGGCATATCATTGCAACGATTTCGCTGAAGCCTGCGGGCGGGATTCCGGGGGATGCGACCTCGGCGCAGATCGGCCGTCTGGCGGATCTGGCGGATGCGTATTCGTTTGGCGAAATTCGAATCACGCATTTGCAGAATGTTGTTCTGGGTCATGTGCGCAAGGACCGGTTGCGGGATCTGTGGCTCGGGCTGGCTGAAGTCGGGCTGGCGGAAGCGAATATCGGGTTGATCGGTGATATCGTGGCGTGCCCGGGGCTGGATTACTGTGCGCTGGCGAATGCGCGGTCCATTCCGATTGCGCAGAAGCTGGGGGCGCGGTTTGCGGATACGGCGCTTCAGGCGGAAATCGGGGCGCTGCGGATCAATATTTCGGGCTGCATCAATGCCTGCGGGCATCATCATGCCGGGCATATCGGGCTTCTGGGTGTGGACAAGCGCGGGGAAGAGTTCTTCCAACTGACGGTTGGTGGCCGGGCCGAGAATGGGGCGGCGATCGGGATGATCCTGGGCGCGGCATTGCCGGAAGACGAGACGGTGGATGCGATTGCGCGGCTTGTGGATTGCTATCTCGGGCGACGGGAGGGTGGGGAAACGTTCCTCGATACCCTGACGCGTCTGGGGCATGAGCCTTTCAGGGAGGCGGCATATGAAACTGTTTGAACTCGGCGAGCGGACCGCGCAGGTTCATGATGTGCTGGTGACGGTTGCGGAGCTTGCGGATCGGGATGATGCGCGGGCGGTTCTGCTGGAGAGTGCGGATGATCCGGCGCTTGTGAAGCCTTATCTGAACCGGCTGGAGCTTGTGGTGCTGCGGTTCCCGATTTTCCGGGATGGGCGTGGGTTTACGCAGGCCCGTGAGCTTCGGGAATATCTCCGGTTTTCCGGCGAGATCCGGGCGGAAGGGCATATCCTGCCGGATCAGGCGGCGTTTCTGCGTCGGTGTGGGGTCGACAGTGTTGTCCTGCCGAAGAACGGCAATGGCGATCCGGCTTTGTGGGAAAAGCAGCTTCGGCAGTTTCCGGTTGCGTATCAGCGTTCGGTGCTGCCGGAGTGGTCCGTGGGGCCGGGGCTGCGGGTGGAAGAGGCGTCCTAACGGGCGCCGAACCAGCCCCGACGCCAGAACCAGAGTAGCGGCAGGATGACCGAAAGCGCCATGAGGGTCAGGCCGTAGGGGTAGCCGTATTTCCATGACAGTTCGGGCATGTTGTGGAAGTTCATGCCGTAAATGCCTGCGATCAGGGTTGGCAGAATGCCGATGGCGCTGACGACGGTCAGGACTTTCATGCCGTCATTCTGTTCGATGCTGATGAAGCCGAGTGTGGCGTCCAGCAGGAACTGGACCTTGTTGACGGTCTGGGCATCGAAGTCATTGAGGGATGCGATGTCGCGCCCTGCGACCTTGATGCGGGTTTTCAGGGCCTGCGGGTCTTTTTCTGTCCTGTCGCCGATATAGATCAGGATCCGGTCCAGCCCGAGCAGGCTGTCGCGGGTCATGGAGGCGAGATCGCCGCCATGGCCGAGGCGGCGCAGGGTTTCGCGCAGCATTTCGCCCGCGCGCGCCGGATCCCGGGGACGATCGGTGTTGAAGACCCGTTTGGAGATGGCATCGAGGTCGCGGCCAAGCCCTTCCAGGATGTCTGCCAGACGGTTGATGACTTCCTCGATGATCTCGACAAGGATTTCGTTGGCGGAGGGTTCGCCTTTGGTGGGATCGCGTTCGGCCTGACGGCGACCGACGATGTCGAAGCCATAATAGTCGGCGTAGCGGACGGTGATGAGGCGTGTGTCTGTCAGGACGAAGCCGATCGGCAGGGAAAACGCCGTGTCGTCCGCGCGTCTGACGAGGGGCGTGGAAAGATAGAGAACGCCGCCGTCTTCGTGATGGCGCGAGGAGCTTTCGATTTCCTCAAGTTCGTCGCGGCGGGGAATATGGGTGCCAAGGGCCTTTTCCGCGCGGTCGATCTCTTCGGGGGTCGGGTTGATGAGGTCGAGCCAGACCGCTTTGGAAATATTGACGTCCGGTCCGATTTCCCAGGCCGGAACGCCAGCGGGGCGCACGAGGAACATCAGGCAGATCCTTGGGACAAATGAAAAGGCTGTGAGGCTCTCTCATGTCCTGCCTGCTTCGGGATCGCAAGGTCCTGTCCCTGATTTGTTGCAGGATAAGTCGGAAATCAGCGAGATGGATGGACGGCGAGGGCTGCCCTTGGTATCGCATTGGTGCCCTGAAGTGGAACCGAGTGCGGTATGACGAACACATCTTTCCCCCTGTCCAATTCTCTTCGTTCCGGCCCTGATGACCGGGGACGGTTCGGGATTTTTGGTGGTCGCTTTGTTGCGGAAACGCTGATGCCTCTGCTGCTGGAGCTTGATGAGGCCTATCGCACCGCGCAGGCTGATCCGGAGTTTCGCAAGGAGCTGGACTACTACCTCAAGGATTATGTGGGTCGTCCGAGCCCGCTGTGGTTTGCGCAGCATCTGACGGAAGAGCTTGGCGGCGCAAAGGTCTACTTCAAGCGTGAAGAGCTGAACCATACGGGCTCGCACAAGCTCAACAACGTCATGGGGCAGATCCTTGTGGCCCGGCGGATGGGCAAGACGCGGATTGTTGCGGAGACGGGCGCGGGGCAGCACGGTGTGGCGACGGCGACCGTCTGTGCGCTTTTCGGGCTGAAATGCACCATTTATATGGGCGCGACCGACGTTGAGCGTCAGAAGCCGAACGTCTTTCGGATGCATCTGCTTGGGGCGGAAGTGAAGCCCGTAACGGCCGGGGCGGGGACGCTCAAGGATGCGATGAACGAGGCCATGCGTGACTGGGTGGCCAATGTTGCCGACACGTATTTCCTCGTCGGCACGGTGGCCGGGCCGCATCCGTATCCGGAGATGGTTCGTGATTTCCAGTCCGTCATCGGGGTTGAGGTCAAGGAACAGATTACCCAGGCCGAAGGACGCCTGCCGGATGTGATCGTGGCGGCTATTGGTGGCGGGTCGAACGCGATGGGGATTTTCCATCCGTTTCTGGATGATTCGTCCGTCAGGCTGATTGGCGTCGAGGCTGCGGGGCGTGGGCTGGATTCCGGGAAGACGGCTGCGTCCATTTCCCGTGGCCGGCCGGGTGTGCTGCATGGCAATCGGACGTATCTGCTGCAGGACAAGCACGGGCAGATCGAAGAGGCTCATTCCATCAGTGCGGGGCTGGATTATCCGGGGATCGGGCCTGAGCATTCCTGGCTGAATGATATCGGCCGGGCCGAATATGTTGGTGTGACGGATGATGAGGCGCTTGAGGCGTTTCAGGTCTGTACGCGGACGGAGGGCATTATCCCGGCGCTCGAATGTGCGCATGGGCTGGCGCATGTCATGAAGATCGCGCCCGCGATGGCGAAGGATCAGATCATTGTCCTGAATGTCTCTGGCCGTGGGGATAAGGACATCTTTACTGTGGCACATCATCTGGGAGTGAAGCTGTGAGCCGTATTCAGACACGTTTTGCAGCGCTGAAAAAGGAAGGGCGTGGTGCCCTGATTCCGTATCTTCAGGCCTGTGACCCGGATTATGATACCTCGCTGCAACTGCTGCGGGCGATGCCGGCGGCGGGGGCGGACCTGATTGAGATCGGTGTGCCGTTCTCCGATCCGTCCGCTGATGGACCGACGATTCAGGCTGCGGCGCTTCGTGGGCTCAAGGCCGGGGCGACGTTGGGACTGGTGCTGGAGATGGTTCGGGCGTTCCGTGAGACCGACAGTGAGACGCCGATCGTGCTGATGGGGTATCTGAACCCGATCGACAGCTATGGTCCGGCCGAGTTCTGCTTTGATGCGGCGCAGGCGGGTGTGGACGGGATCATCGTCGTTGATATGCCGACGGAAGAAGCAGATTTGCTGGATGCTCATGCTCGGGAAGCCGGGCTGGACATCATCACGCTGGTGGCGCCGACGACGTCCAATTCCCGGTTGTTCCATGTGCTGCGGGAGGCGAGCGGGTTCGTCTATTATGTGAGCATTACCGGGATCACCGGGACGAACAGCGCGAGTGCTGCGGATCTGGAGAAGGCGTTGCCGCGGATCCGGGAAGCCACGGATCTGCCGGTGGCTGTTGGTTTTGGAATTTCCACACCAGAACAGGCGCGGACGGCTTCGCGGATCGGGGATGCGGCTGTTGTGGCGTCTGCGTTAATCAAGACCATGGCGTCCACGCTGGAGAATGGTCAGGCGACGGAGCAGACGGTTCCGGCGGTTCTGAAGCAGCTTGAAGGTCTGGCGGCGGCCGTCAGGGCCTGATTGTGGTGTTCCGGCAGGCTGTGGCCTGCCGGAATGTGTTTGGTCAGGCGTTGTTGCGCAGGGATAGTCCGAACAGGACCGTGGCGACGCCGGCCATCAGCAGTTCCACGGCGATGAACATGCCGATCAGCCATAAGCCGGACCAGGGCAGCGTCATGTAGAGCATGATGCCGATGAGCAGTGTGACTAGTCCGCTGATGGCGAGGGCGAGCCAGCTTCTGTTGTTGCGGTGACCGCCGGCCCAGAAGGTGCGGGCGAGGCCAGCGAAGATCAGGCAGCCTGCGAGGATGGCGGTCAGGAAGATCGAGCCGGTTGCGGGCTCTTCGATCAGGAGTAGGCCGCCGAAAATGTAGAGGGCGCCGATCAGTCCGGACAGCCACTTGTTCGGGACGGGAAGGCCGCGATGGGCGAAGCTCTGCATGACTTGTGCGACGCCGCCGATGATCATCAGGACGCCGAGGATGACCATGCTGGTCAGTGTGGTCGCGACGGTATCCAGGGCGGCCAGAATGCCGAGAATGATCAGGAAGGCACCGAAGCCGATGAACCAGCCAGGCTTGAGGCCCTGTGGGCCGGGGAAGCGGATGGTGTTGAAACTGTCGGACATGGTCTTCTCCGTTCAGGGACGTGGTCTGTTGGGGAAGATGCCATGTTTTGTGATGTGGGCGGGAGAGATAAGACGGGCGTGCGGATGGTTGGGCTGGCATATTTGGCCTCCCGGCGTTAAAACGCGCCAGAGAATATGGCCCTTCGCCGGGCTTTCACCCCAATTCCGTCCTTTGTCCTGAAGGCGGGCAGAAAGTAACGAGACGACATGAGCTGGATGACCGACTACGTCCGACCCAAGCTGCGTGGCCTGCTTCAGCGGGACGTGCCGGACAATCTGTGGACCAACTGCGAATCCTGCGGGCAGATGATGCTCACCAAGGAGCTGGAGCGGTCCGAGAAGGTCTGTCCCCATTGTGGGCATCACATGCGGGCGACGGCGAAGGAGCGTCTGGGCTGGACGTTTGATGGCGGGGAATACACCACCATCGAGCTACCGAAGATGCCGGTCGATCCGCTGGGGTTCAAGGATTCCAAGCGTTATACGGACCGTCTGAAGGATGCGCGGAACAAGTCGCATCTCGATGAGGCGCTGGTCGTTGCCCATGGGATGATCAAGGGGCAGAAGGCTGTTGTTGCGGTTATGGCGCCTGAGTTCCTTCTGGGGACGATGGGTGCTGCGCTGGGCGAGGCTTTTGTGGCGGCCTGTCGTCTGGCGGTTCTGCAGAAAGCGCCGCTGGTGGTCTATACGGCTTCGGGTGGGGCGCGGATGCAGGAGGGTGTTGTCAGCCTGATGCAGATGCCGCGTACGACGATTGGTGTGCAGATGCTTCAGGAAGCGGGTCTGCCCTATGTTGTCGTGTTCACGAACCCGACGACGGGTGGTGTTTCGGCGTCCTTTGCGATGCTGGGCGATGTGCATATTGCCGAGCCCAATGCGCTGATCGCGTTTGCTGGGCCGCGTGTCATTCAGGATACTGTTCGTGAGAAGCTGCCGGAAGGCTTCCAGCGCTCTGAGTATCTGCGTGAGCATGGAATGGTTGATATCGTGGCCAAGCGGTCCGAGCTTCCGGAGCTTCTGGGGCGGATTCTGGGCATTATGATGCGCCAGAAAACCGTGTCCGACGCGGCGGCCTGATGACTGCGGAGCGTGGGGCGCCGGTTCGGCTGTCCGGCGAATATCAGGGGCGGCCGGGGGCTGTTCTTGCGCGTCTGCAGGAGCTTTATCCGGCGCTGATTGATCTTTCGCTGGGGCGGCTTGAGGCGCTTCTGGCGAAGCTGGGCAATCCCGAGCGTCATCTGCCGCCGGTCATTCATGTGGCCGGGACGAATGGCAAGGGCAGTACCTGTGCCAATCTGCGAGCCATTGCCGAGGCGGGTGGACTACGTGTTCATGTGATGAGCAGCCCGCATCTGGTGAGCGTGACCGAGCGCTTCCGGCTGGCGGGGCGGCTTGTGGATGAGGATGTTCTGGTTGCTGCGCTCGAAAAGGTCGAGCAGGTCAATGCGGGCGCTCCGATTACGGTTTTCGAAGTTCTGACGGCGGCGGGGTTTCTGCTGTTTTCGCAGGTGCCAGCCGACCTTGTGGTGTTGGAAGTGGGGCTTGGGGGGCGGCTGGATGCGACCAATGTTGTGCCCAGGCCTGCGGCCTGCGTGATTACGCCGGTCAGTCTGGATCATGAGGCGTTTCTGGGCAGTACGGTCGCGGCTATTGCTGGCGAAAAGGCCGGGATCATCAAAGAGGGTGTGCCGGTTGTTTCGGCAGCTCAGTCCTCGGAAGCTCTGGATGTCATTCGCCTCAGGGCTGTGGAATTGAATGCGACGCTTCGGGTGGTGGGGCAGGATATCCTGTTTGCCGAGCGTTCGGATGGTCTGGACTATCAGGATGCAGACGGAACGCTCTCCCTGCCGCTGCCTGCGCTGAAAGGTCAGCATCAGGCTGGGAATGCGGCGCTGGCTGTGGCTGCGCTTCGGGTTTCGGGCGTGGCGCTGCCCTTTTCGGCGTATCAGGGTATTTCCAGCACGTTCTGGCCTGCGCGGTTGCAGAAACTGGATGGAACGCTGGCCCGGATGCTTCCTGCCGGGTGGGAGCTCTTTCTGGATGGCGGCCATAATCCGGATGCCGGGCAGGTGCTGGGGACGGTTTTGGATGGCTGGAAGGACCGGCCTGTTCATGTGATTGCGGGCGTGAAGCAGACGAAGGATGCGTCGGGTTTTCTGAGGCCGATTGTTGAACGGGCGACGTCTGTTCAGGCTGTTTCAGAGCCGGGGCAGCATCTGGCGATGTCGGTTGAGGAGATCGTGGCGGCTTCGGGGGGGCGGGCGGTTGCTGGCCCGACTGTCAGGGACGCTCTGGCGCACCTGGTGGCTGGGGGTGGTGTGCCTGCCCGCGTGCTGATTTGTGGCAGTCTTTATCTGGCGGGTGTGGTGCTCGCAGAGGATGGGTGGATCGCGAGGTAATCCGTTTCTGGTCGCGGGGCGGGATGGTAGAAGGGCAGCGTGAATATGACCGAATCGCATTCCTCTCCGACCGTATCTGATGCTTCCTCGAACGATGGAGATCTGGGTGTCCTGCTGAGGCGCAGTCCGCCTTCCAGCGCGGCCGCTGAACAGGCGCTTCTTGGCGCCATTCTGACCAATAACAAGGCCTATGAGCGGGTTTCAGACTTTCTGGAACCGGCTCATTTTTCTGATCCGCTCAATGGACGGATCTATGAGGCCATTGCCCGGCGCATTGAGCGCGGGCAGCTGGCCGATCCAGTGACCATGCGGGCGGAATTTGAGCACACCGGTGTTCTGGATGCTGCGGGTGGACCGGCCTATCTGGCCAAGCTGCTGACGGCGATGGTTGGTATCGTCAATGCGGGCGATTATGGGCGCGTGATCCATGATGCCTGGGTTCGTCGGCAGCTGATCGATATTGGTGAGACGGTCGTCAACAATGCGTTCGGGGCTCGGCCGGATCTGGATGGCTCCGATCAGATTGCGGCGTCTGAAGAGGCGTTGTTCAAGCTGGCGACAGAGCGTGGTCAGGAAGGGGGATTTGTTTCCTTCACCAATGCGCTGACGGAAGCGGTTAAGGTTGCGACCAAGGCCTACCAGCGAACTGGAGACGTGGTTGGACTGACGTCTGGTTTGCGGGACTTCGACAAGCGCACGGGTGGCCTGCATCCTTCCGATCTGATCATTCTGGCGGGTCGTCCGGCGATGGGTAAGACGGCGTTGGCGACCAAGATCGCGTTCTCGGCGGCGCGCTCGATCCTGCGGGATGCTGAGGACAGTGGGGAGAAGCCCAAGGGATCGGTAGCGATTTTCTCGCTGGAAATGTCGTCCGAGCAGTTGGCGACACGTATTCTTTCGGGTGAAGCCGAGGTTTCGGGTGAGAAGATCCGTCGTGGCGACATTGGCCAGAAGGAGTTTGACCGGTTTGTCCGGGTGGCGCGTGAACTTCAGCGGTTGCCGCTTTACATTGACGACACACCCGCGATTTCGCTTTCGGCTATGCGGACGCGGTGTCGGCGTCTGGCGCGGACGCAAGGGCTGAGTCTTGTTGTGGTGGATTATCTGCAATTGATGCGGCCGGCGATCGGGACAAAGCCTGACAGTCGTGTTTTGGAAATCTCGATGATTACGCAGGGGCTCAAGGCCATTGCGAAAGAGCTTTCCGTCCCAGTGATTGCCCTGTCCCAGCTCTCACGTCAGGTCGAATCGCGTGAGGACAAGCGGCCGATGCTGTCGGATCTACGCGAATCGGGTTCGATCGAGCAGGATGCGGATGCGGTCATGTTTGTTTATCGCGACGAATACTACCTGCAGCAGCGTCAGCCCAAAGACAGCGCTTATGATAGCAACGACAAGTTTCAGGTCGCGACAGAAGAGTGGCAACGCAAAATGGCGTTGGTGCACAATAAGGCAGAGCTGATTCTTGAGAAGCAGCGTCATGGGCCTACCGGAATGATCCAGCTGTATTTCGAGGGCGAATATACTCGCTTCGGGGATCTGGACGTCATTCACGAATAGCGCGTTCGAGCGCAGCTTTGTTTTAGGCTGTGCTGTATGTGCTATCAGACGACTTTATGGATGCGAGCAATATTCCGGATGGAAAAACATCCATCTGGAAGCTTTGATCGTTAAAAAAATCATTGAGATTTTTTTTAAAAAAACGGCAAGAACAGACATGGAATGTCGCAAATCTTCAATTAATACTTGATAAGTACAGATTTCATTAAAATCTGCTGTGCGAAAAAAGCTGTAATATGAAACTCTTCAGTGTGGTTTCTTCCTAAAAGGTGAGCGAGAAAGCGCGTCTGCGATGACGGGCTGTGGCTGCAATGCGAAAAAATGGCAGCAGCCAAAACCAGTATTAATGGCTCAAAGCCACATTTGTTCCTTGACCCAGTGGCACAGTGCCATTAATTTATCGTTAATCGGTGGTTGCCATGGGGGTGGTCAACGAGGAAGGAAGGGAGCCGGTCAATGAATTCAGGATATCTGATGACCGGGGATGTTTCTGATTTGTTCATTCCATCGATGAAGCGAATTAATCGCACCGAATCGAATGGGGGGCGCCTGAATGCGTACGGAAACCAGTGAAACGGCCACTAATGGATCTCCTCATCTGGTCTCTTGGGCGGATCAGGTGTGTCGGAAGGCGTGTTTCTGTCCGTGCTCGGAGCCATGTCTTGCCGCTGGAGCACCAGTTCTGGGTGGAGGGCAGCCAGCCGCAAGGCCAGTTCTTCGTCGGTACGACCGTTCAGGACGCCTTTCAGAAGAAAATCTGTCGAGACGCGCAGGCGGTTCGAGAGTGCCGCAATGAGAAAGACGCTGGGCGCCCGGTCTCCACGTTCGATCTTGTTGAGAGTGGAAGCATCAACGCCCAGCAGGCGGGCGCATTCGCTCTGATTGGGCATGACGAGTTCACGAGCCCAGGAAATGCGAGTTCCGATGGCTCGTTGGAGTACAGTCAGAGAGTCCGGGCGCTTGTGTTTGGCCATGAGGCCTTTTTAGCAATGGCTTTATGCCAAATCCAGAAGAAGTTTTTTTTTATCACATGCTATGGCATTTTGCCAAAGTTGGTAACAGTTCTGTACTAATAAAGGATGTCGAGATGAGGCAGGTCAAGTCAGGTTCCGTACCCCGTCGGGTCTCCGCAAGCGCTCTTGCAGCCATGTTGGCGTCTGACGGCTGGCTACCCAAGCGTGGAGGCGTGCGCAAGGCGCGCGGACGTTCTGCCAGAAAAACATCTGAAACGTCGACTTCGCGCGTTCGGATGGTGACAGACAGGGAAACGGCCGAGGCTTTGCCTGCGGGACATCCTGTGAGCTGGAATGCCTTGTGGGGTGCGGACCTGGTGCCGGTCTTTCCGGGGTTGCAGCCAATGGGTGGTCGTGACGTCGGCCTGGAGATCAATTGATGCTCGAGATGGTGCAGGAAGTGTCGACATCTGGATATGGGATGGCCAATGCCATGGTCAGGCCGAGTGTGGAGCGGTATCGGCATTCGGAGATCCGTGAGATTGGTAATACGTTCCGGGTCGTGAATGCCGTGCAGTCCATGTATGACGCGGGCGATATCGGGGATGATGAACTGGCGGCTGCAGATCGCTGGTATCGTGAATATATCTTCGCATCTCTTGGTGTGGTGGAAGACGCGCCTTCTGATGGCCGGGTCAGGGAACGGGGCGATATTCACACATGGATGATGGGGCGGGGGCAGTGCTCTGCGCGGATTACGCAGATCCGCGATATGCTGGGACTGTGTGCGCATGTCCGTCTTGAGATGCTGCTTGCACGGGAGATGTCTTTCTCGGCGATGGCGCGGCATCTCTATCCGGCGCTGTCGGAGGGGCGTGCCCGGATGAAGGTGTCGGCTCAGTGCGCTCTGCTTCTGGAACAGCTGGCGCATGTTTATGAGGCGATGTCCAAGAAGAAAAACCGGAAAAAATCTGGTTAACGATAAATTACCGCTTGATATTTGAACGCGGTTTTGATATAAAAAATGCATACTGAAGAATTACGACATGAAAATCTAAAGCCGGCCTTTCGAAAGAAGGCCGGCTTTTATTTTGGAAGTTTCCTGATTTATGGAAAAGTGTGAAATTTCTTCTGGTAGCGTTGTATTGTCTGGCAGGCAGACATTCATTGTTCTTCAGGAAGATGCCGGTTCATTTGTCGGATGCCCTCTCGTTTACGAAGGGGAACCGGTTCATCGGGCAGATGTCGCGCTGGAGTGGCACGAACTGGTGGACGCGGGGCTTTCCCGGCTGGATGTCCGGTGCAGGTCCATTCCCTGTCAGCGATCGGTGCTTTCGGCCCGGGTGATCGGGTGGATCGCTCCGGAAACCCTTTCCCGTGTGACGCTGCGTGCCGAACGTGAGCAGGCGCAGCGGAATGTGGAAACCCTGGCGCGGCGAGGGACGGGTCACAGGGATCGGCCCCGTCAGAAGCCGGTCCGGGCTGTCTGGCTGGAAGGTGGCATGATGATGAGCCGCAGGGAGACTTCGCTGAGAGCCGGCTGATGATTGGGTCTCGGGTCGAGCTGGGGGAAAAGGTTGAGGCAGATGGATGAAGACATATCTGGTAAATGTTCTTTGCGACGGGAACAATCTTGGGAACGGAAGAAGAGATTTCTCGAACATCTGTCTGTGAGTGGAAATATTTCGGAAGCCGGGCGGGTCGCTGAGGTCCGGCGCAGTACGTTATACCTCTGGAAAGATACGGATAAGGAATTTTCTTCCCGGTGGGAGGATGCTCTGGAAGAGGCTGCTGATGCTCTGGAAGCGGAGGCGCGTCGCAGGGCTGTCGAAGGGTATGACGAGCCCATTACGTATGCGGGGCGTGTTGTCTGTGATCCGGATACGGGAAATCCCATTGTTCGCAAACGCTATAGCGACGGGTTGATGGCGTTTCTGCTGCGGGCGCACCGTCCTGCCCGTTTCAGGGCGGGGATGGATCAGGATGGGCGGTCGGGTACGATCTCGATCAGCATCAGCAGCGATGACAGCGCCCTTTAGGCTCAATGACTCGCAGCGTGAAGCGGTGCGGCTGCTTGGTGGGCCGGCACGACATATTCTTCTGAGGGGTGGATCGCGGTCGGGGAAGACCTTTGTTCTGGTTCGGGCTGTTGTAATACGGGCGCTGAAGGCACCCGACAGTCGGCATGGCATTTTTCGCCATCGGCTGACGGCGCTGAAGGCGTCGGTTCTGCGGGACACGTTTCCGAAGGTCATGCGGATGTGTTTTCCGCAGGTTGGCTGGAAGCTGGACCGGCAGGACTGTGTTGTGACGTTCCCGAATGGATCGACGATCTTTTTCGGGGGACTGGATGACGAGCAGCGGACCGAAAAGATCCTGGGTCTGGAGTTTGCAACGGTTTATCTGAACGAGGCCAGTCAGATCAGCTATGGCGCGCGGAACATGCTTCTGACGCGTCTGGCGCAGAAGACGGGTCTTGCGGTCAAGGAATATATCGATGCCAACCCGCCGAGCATGGGGCACTGGCTCTATGCGCTTTTCGAAAGCGGGATCGAGCCCAAGTCGGGGGAACCGGTCGGGGACAAGTCGTTTTATGCGACGATGATCCTTAATCCGCAGGCTAACCGGGATAATCTGAGCGAGGATTATCTCGCCAGCCTTGAAGCGCTTCCTGAGCGGGAGAAGCGGCGGTTTCTGTATGGTGAATATCAATCGGTTGTTGAAGGCGCGCTGTGGCGGCTGGAGATGTTCCGGCGCGAGGCGGCGATTACGTCGCAGAGCCGGGCGGATGTTGCGGCTCGGATGCGGCGTATTCTGGTGTCTGTTGATCCTTCGGGTGCGGCGGGACCAGAAGATTACAGGTCCGACGAGATCGGAATTGTGGTCTGTGGCGTTGATGCGGCTGGTGTGGGGCATGTTCTGGAAGATCTGTCTGCCAGGGATAGCCCGGCGGGCTGGGCTGCCAGGGCCTTGCGGGCATTTGATGAATGGGGTGCTGAACGCATTGTTGCGGAGCGGAACTTCGGGGGGGCTCTGGTAGAGGGCACGATCCGGAGTGTGCGGGCGCATGCTTCCGTCAAGCTGGTGACGGCGGCGCGGGGCAAGGCGGCGCGCGCGGAACCTGTTGCGGCGCTCTACGAAGTTGACAGGGTTGTTCATCATGGCCGGTTTCCGGCTCTGGAGGATCAGCTCTGCCATTTCTCAGTCAGTGGATATCGCGGGCCACGGTCTCCGGACCGGGCGGATGCGATGGTCTGGGGGCTGAGTGAACTGATGCTGGCCGGAAACGGCGGCATGACGGGCTGGAGCTCGTCTGGATTTTCGCTGGCGCGCTGAACCGATCTTTGCGGGTCGGGATGCGGCCTGAAACAATGGAGAACACATGGACTGGTTGTCCCTGCAACAGCGTTATGCTGTTCCCGCGGGTGCGTCCGCGCGGACGGCGCGGCTGCTGGCGCTCAAGCGTGTTCTGGACGGAACGCAGTATGATGCGTTGCCGCATCCGTTCTCGATGGAGAAGTCTGGGGCGGGGGAATATATTCCGCTGTCCAGCCGGCGTCCTTCTGTTCGCACGAATTTGTGCCGGACGGTTGTGGATGAGTCGGTTTCGCTGCTGTTCGGGGATACGCACTGGCCGGGTCTGGTGACGGATGATGCGCGGGTGGCGCATGCCTTGAGTGCTTTTGCTTCGCAGACCCGGCTGGCGTCACTTCTTATGGAAGCGGCGCGGCTGGGATCGGTGGGATCGGTTGCGATCCTGTTCGAGGTCTCTGCCGGGGTTCCGAAGTTGTCCGTGCTGGAAACGGCGTATCTGACGCCGTTCTGGGATGATGCGACGGGGGAACTGCTTCGGGTTGAGGAGCGGTTTCTGGTCCGGGGCCGGGATCTGGCGACGCAGGGTTATCCGATTGCGGATGAGCTTCTGGGCGCGCAGTTCTGGTGGCAGCGGGTCTGGACGCCGCTGGATTGTGCGGTTTCCGTGCCTTGGCTGGTGGGAATGGATGGTGGGGTTCGGGACGAAAGCCGCTCCGTTCGCCATGGGCTGGGGTTCGTGCCCATTGTGTGGATACGCAATCTGGGTGGGCCTTGTGGGCGTGATCCGGAAGGTGAGTGCACGTTCGAGCGGGCCATCGATACAGTGATCGAGGCGGATTATCTGCTGTCACAGGCAGGTCGGGGGCTGAAATATGGCTCAGATCCGACACTGGTTCTAAAGACAGGTGGATTTTCCGACGGGATTGCGCATCAGGGGGGCGCGGCTTCGGCCCTGACGCTGCCGCCTGAGGGTGATGCCAAGCTTCTGGAAATCAACGGGAATGCGGCAGGGGCGGTGCTCGATCATTATCGGGAACTGCGCCTAGTGGTGCTGGAACAGCTGCATGGCAATCGGGCGCATGGCGATCGGGTTGGAGGTGCGCAGTCGGGCAAGGCCATGGAGATGATGTGTCAGCCGCTGATCTGGCTGGTGGATCGTCTGCGGCATTCGTACGGCGAGGGTGCGCTCCTTTCGATTTACCGGATGGCGTGCCGGTTTTCCTGTGTTCTGGAAAACGGGCTTCGGATCGGGGGAACGCTGGTCAAGGACCTGCCGTATTGCCGCATGAGTCTGCGGTGGCCGGCATGGTTTCCGTCTACGGATCCGGAGCTTCTGTCGCTGGTGCAGGGGCTCGTGACGGCTGTTTCCAATGGAATTCTGAGCCGCGAAACGGCGGTTCGGATGTTTGCGATGGCATCGGGAAATTCTGATCCGAATACGGAATGGAAAATGCTGGAGCAATGGTGTGCTTCTGAACAAGCATGAGTGTTGACGGGGGAATGATGTCCGGAACTGATGACACCATTGAGGATGTGGAGGCTCTGCGTCAGGCGCTGAATGAAGCGCGGAGCGAGGTTGAGGCGGTCCGTCAGGAAATGACGGATGTTGTGACGCGGCAGGAGACGCTTCAGCGCAGTCATGAGGAGGCACTGGCCCGGATGCGGGAGGACAGTGACCGGGAGGTTATTGTGTCGGCGCTTCGGGCGGAGGCGATCCGGAATGGCGCGCATAATCCTGATGATGTTGTGCGGCTGATTGACCTGAAGGGGATTGATCGGGGCGAGGATGGGTCTGTGGTCGGTGTGGCCGAGGCTTTGCAGCAGGCCCGTCAGGAGCGGGCCTATTTGTTCGGCGAGGCGCTGCGACCCGGTTATTCGAGCGGAACCACCGTTGGGCAGGCGGCGCCGCGCCCGGGTGGGATCGAACCGTTCAATGCGCGCGCCGCCAGTGAGGCGGATTACGAAACGCGCAAATGGCAGTTTCTGGCTCAGGGCTGAGGCCCGGGACGATATTTGACCGGGTCTGATGGCAGGCCGGGTTCAGAAAACACATTTACGGAAGAAATACATGAGCATTGATAATTTTCCGGTTCAGCTTCAGGCCGCCATTCAGCAGGGATTTCTGGCCCGTGAATTTGAGAATGGTCTGAAGTCCCGTCTGGGCTTTCGGCAGGTTGCCGATCGTGAAGTGTTTCCAAACGCCATCGGTGAGACACTGACGAAAACCCGAAAAAGTCTTAAGGCACCGGTGACGACGCCGCTGAACCCGACGGGTAACACGAATTTCGATAATGGTCTGAGTCCGTCCGGTTGGTCGATCGAGCAGTATACGCTGTCCATCAATCAGTACGGTGATACGATCGACCTGAATATGGTCACCAGTGGTGTGGGGATTGCGTCGCAGTTCCTGGCCAACGCCAATACCAATGGTGTGCAGGCCATGCAGTCTCTGGACCGTCTGGCGCGCAATACGCTGTTTGGTGGCGCGCAGAATGGTGTGGGTGGTTATCTGGGCGGCAATACGCGTGTGACCGCGACGCTGGGCAGCGCTGAAAATACCATCGCGGTTGACGATATCCGCGGCTTCCAGTCTGTGATCGTGAACGGTCAGGTGACGCCGGTCAGTGCGACCAATGGTATGACGGTGACAGTGGGCGGCGATGTTTATACGCTGGTCAGTGTCACGGCGGACGGGACGAATGTTTCCACGGCACCGGGCGGTGTTTCGGGCCAGATGACGTTTTCTGCGGCTGTGTCGGTTGCGGACGGTACGGAAGGTCAGGCCGTTGTGGCGTCTACGGCACCGATGGTGATCCGTCCGAATGGTCGGCTGACGACCGCCGCGTTGCAGACGGCCAGTGCGAGCGGTCTGGCGGATACGCTGGGCATCCAGCAGGTTCTGGCGGGTGTGGCGACGCTGCGGCGGAATAACGTGCCGATGATCAATGGCGCGTATCATTGTTATCTGGATGATTTGCAGCTTCTGTCGCTTTTCCGCGATCCGGATTTCAAGCATCTGTACCGTGGTGCATATGGTTCGGAGGAGTATCGTTCCGGACAGGTTATAGAGCTTCTGGGTGTGCGGTTCATTCCGACGACCGAGGCGCCGCAGCAGGCTTCGCTCGGGAGTGGTTCCATTCATCGTGCGCTGCTGCTGGGTCAGGGTGCGCTGATCGAAGGTGACTGCGCGCTGACGGGTCATTCCGATATTCCGGATGCGGAGCGTGCGCTGATCGAGATGGTGGACAGTGTGGCGATGGTGACGCGTGAGCCGCTGGATCGACTGCGTCAGATCATTGCGCAGTCCTGGTACTGGATTGGCGGTTTTGCGCTGCCGACGGACGTGACGGCGGACGTGACCGTTATTCCAACGGCAACGAACAGCTATCTCAAGCGTGGTGTTGTGATCGAGAGCCTGGGCACGGATGCTCTTGGTCTGACGTTCTGAGGTTTTTCCGGCCCCTGTCCATGAGGCGGGGGCCTCTCTTGCGGGGAGAATGACATGTCCGGAACGGTTGGTTTATCGACGGATATTCTCTCGGAAGGAGAGAAAATGGATATCCGCCGGTTTTGTGGTTATCCCGCGATCGGGTCGCGGGAAGGGAACCAGGAATCCTGGCGTTTCTTTCAGGTGGAAGGGGCGCTGGAATGGCGGATGAACTGTCTGTCCGGTGCCGAGCTTCAGCAGATTAGGCTCTATCTGTCGCAGCTTTATCCGCTGGAAACCGCGATTACGGGGGCTTCGGACAATCTGGATACGGCGCAGGCGGCGAGCTGGTATCACAATGGCCGGGAAGTGCAGGACCGGGTGATGCTGTTTACGCTGTGGCGTCGGCGTCTGTGTGCGTTTCTGGGCGTAACGGGCGGGCTGGAGTTGCAGGACGGCCGGGCGATCGTGGTTTGAGGAGAGCGATGTGCAGCAGGCAATGATCGCAGCCAGGCTCTCCCGGGGATATGCGAAAGCCGCAGGAGTGTTGGGGGCTTCAGGGCAGCAATATCGGCCTTTGAGCGGCCTGCTGCCAATGGAAACTCCTTATGCGCAGCCTATGCTGGCTTTTGACGTGGATGCAGAGTTTTCGTTTGCGCGGCCGATCGGATGGGGGATTCCGACAGAATATGTCCTGACGGATCGGCGGGATGATACGCAGGTTGCCGATATTCTTGTGGCGAGTGATCGGACTTATTTCGTGGCATCCGTGGAGCCGTTGCGGCCGCCTTTGTGTGTGGTGTGTAGCCGGACGGTGTCAGTCAGTGGTGTAACGGGAACGGTGCAGACGCTGGTCTCGGACTGTCCGGCGGCTATTATCATGCGTGCGAAGGGGGAATCTTCGGGCAGTGGTGTTCCCGGTGCGACGCGGCCGGGACAATCCGTGATGTATCTTCCGCTTCTGCCGGGGGTGGTGCTTACACCCTACGTGACGGTTACGACGGATCTGGGAACAACTTATACGGTTAATGCGGTAGAGGTCTCCGGCTTCGGTATCCGGTGCACCATGTCGCTTCAGCAGGTCTGAGGAGGATAAGAATGACAGACGCCTCCAAGGTCGGGCTGGCGTTGGCCTATAACTGTGTGCAGGTCCTTTATCCGGATGGTCTTTCGGGAGCGTCGGTGACGGGACGGCAGGTGGTGCTGCGGCGGGGGTGGCTGTTGCCGAGCGATCTTTTCGCGGCGCAGAACATTCGCAACAATATCGATTTCGTTACGGTCACCATGGCGCCCCGGAAGATGCCGGAATGGGCGGAACCTCTGGGACGACCCTGGCGGGTACAGCAAAAGGTTGAACCTACGGTCGGGGTTGTGGTTACGGATGGGACGGTTGAGATCGTCTTTTCCGGGACATCCACGCCTGCGGGTGTGGTGGCGGTCTGGCTGGATGATATGCCGCGTGGGGGCGCTCCTTCCGCAGCTTATGCGGTGACGGCGCAGGATACGCCTGTGACGGTTGCGGCGGCTCTGGCGGCGGCGTTGACAGATGGTGTGGCGAGCGGGGTGACGGTCCGTGTGCCGGGTCGGGTTCTGAATGGTCATGCTGGTGGGTATGGGCAGTCGGTTCGGGTGACGCGGCGGCAGGCGCAGCTTTATCGGGTTTCAATCTGGACTGCGGATGCGACGGCGCGGGAAACGCTGGCGTCCGTTCTGGATACCGCGCTGGCGGAGCAGAGTTGGATCAGCACTCTGGACGGGCGGGAAGCTCAGCTCCGGTTCCAGAGCGTGGAAGACGTCGACACGATGCAGAACGAGGCGTTGTATCGGCGGGATTATTTCTATGAGCTGGTTTTTGACACCCTTCAGGTTCAGTGGGCGTCCGAAATGCTGTGTGGCATCGGGAACCTGTCCGGAGAGAATGGAGCGGCGGTGTCTTTCGGGGAGTTGGCTTCCGGGGCGACCAACCAGACGGTGAGGGCGGCTCTGGACGCCATGCAGGCTGTGGTTGCGGCGCAGGCTGCCGCCACGGCCTATCCGGGGCTGGGGGTTGATCAGTTCGGGACAGTGGTTGCCGCTGCCTGACGCAGAATCTGACTCAAAAGGCTGAAATTTCATCAGGAAAGCGGGCTGCTTCTACTGGAGGCGCCCGCTTTCTGCATTTTGGAGAGCGATCCGGGGATGTCTCTGGTCTATCAGGCGGGAACGCTGAATACCACGGCACTGACCGTGCCAAATCTTTATGTGCAGATCGCCCAGCCGCAGACGCTGGCCCTGGCGGGAGCATCGTCTTCGCAACTGGGTGTTGTGGGAACTGCGGGCTGGGGGCCTGTGGGGATGCCACTGCCCATGGGGGGCATGAGCGATTATGTCGCGGCGTTCGGCGCCAAACAGAACAGGACGACGGATGCGGGGCTGGCCGTCAATATTGCGGTGATGCAGGGGGCTTCGGCTTTCGTTGTTGTCCGGGTGACGGACGGGACGGATGTGGCTGCTTCCGGCACGCTTGATGGTGTGACGGTTCAGGCCGCCTGTACCGGCAGCGCGGGTAACGGGATCGTGGCTGCGGTGACGGCGACGGGTTCCGGATATGCGCTGGCTGTTACGCATGCGGAGCTTGGCTCTGCGACGTATGCGGGTGCGGACTGGTCTGCCATTGCCGCGGCTGTGGCGCAGGATCTGGGTGCGCTGGTGAAGGTCGTTCTGCCGGAAACGGTGCCAGCTGTGGCCGCTGCGAGTGTGACGCTTGCGGGTGGCACGGATGGTGGTGTGCCGACGACGGCGCAGTTCCTGGGGCAGGACAGTATGGTGCGGACCGGCATGTATGCGCTGCGCGGGCAGGGCTGTGCGGTGGCGTTGTTGCATGGGGTGACGGACAGCACGTCCTATACGGCGCAGGCGGCTTTCGGGACTTCCGAGGGGATCTATATGATCGCTGTGGGGCCGGCATCCGATACGGTGACCAATGCGACTGCAGTCAAGGCAGCGAGTGGCTTGGATGCGGCGTCGGTCAAGCTCATGTTCGGTGACTGGTTGTGGTGGAATGATGACAGCAACGGTGTGATGCTGGTCAGTCCGCAGGCGTTTGCGGGTGGCCGACTGGCAGCCCTTTCTCCGGAGCAGTCCAGCCTGAACAAGGCGCTGTCGGGGATTGTGGGAAGCCAGAAAGCGGGTCTGACAGGGAGTAGTGCAACCTATTCTACGGCTGAACTGTCCGTGCTGTTTACGGCCGGAATTGACGTGATCTGTAATCCGGCGCCGGGTGGGGCTTACTGGGCAGTGCGGTGTGGGCATAATTCGTCCAGCAAGAGCACCATGAACGGTGACAACTATACGCGTCTGACGAACTACATTGCGTCTTCCCTTGCCGGTGGCATGGGCGGTTATGTCGGTGAGGTGATCAACGACACGCTGTTCAGTGATATCCGTTCGACGCTTCTGGGGTTTCTGTCCTCGCTGCTGTCGCAGGGCATTCTTGGCGTTCAGAATGGTGAGCTGCCGTACAGCGTGGTCTGTGATTCGAGCAACAATCCGCAGTCCCGAACGGCGCTGGGCTATGTGCAGGCGGATGTGGCCGTTCGCTACCAGGGCATCAACGAGAAATTCATCGTTAATCTGCAGGGTGGCGCGTCTGTTACTGTGTCTTCTGCGTCGGGGAGTGTCGGCTAAATGGCAAATCCATACAGCATTGGCCGGGATTGCCGGATTACGGTTCTGTGGAATGGTCAACGGGTTGATCTGAGGGATGTCACGTCTTTCAGCGCGGCTCAGGAGACGCATGCCCTGCGTGCTAATCCACTGAATGGTGTTCCGTTGGAGTTCAATGTTCCGAATGGCTGGCGGGGAGCGTTTCAGATTGCGCGTGCCAGTGCGGCTCTGGACAATTTGGTGGCTGCTGTCGAGGCGGCTTACTGGAATGCCGGTACGGTCGGGAGCGGGACGATTTATCAGTACGTGACCGAACCGGATGGATCGACCAGCACCTGGGAATTCAGCAATGTTTCCATGCAGATGAAGAGTGATCCCTGGCAGGCGGATCATATGATCCATCAGACGGTTCAGTTCTTTGCTTCTACGAGGACGAAGATTTCGTGAATGATTTTCCGCAAGAAATTGTTCTGGCTGACAACCGGCGACTGACGCTGCGTGAGATCGATCCGGCGGATATGCTGGATCTGATCGAGGCGGCGGGAAGCGCGGTCAACGGGGCATCGGCATCCACATGGCTTGGTTATGCGGAAATGATCTGCTCGGTGACGGCCATTGATGGTGTGCCGGTTCAGATGCCGCAGAGCAAGGATGAAATCCGTGACCTCGCACGTCGTGTCGGGAAGGCCGGGATTGCTGCACTGACACCGTTGTTCGAGCGGGACGCGGATGAAGATCTGCGGGACGTCGCAAAAAACTGAGTCGGCACTCCGGGTTTCAGGAGATGTTGTATCTGCTGGATCATGGGGTGCCGTGGGATGTTTTGCGAGGGTGGTCGAACGCACGGCGTCTGGCGGCCTGTGTCATTACCGGTGAGCGGGAAGGACACTGTTTTGACTGGGGAATGATGCGTTATCAGGGAGATGTATGATGCAGCGGAATATCTGGCGGTCACTTCTCTCTGTCAGGACATTCTTTCGCGCCTCTTCCGGAGTAGGCGCGCGAAAGTTGATTCCTGTTTCAGCTGTGCCCCGTCCGAAAAAACAGGCTGGGGTTATATCAAAGCACGTCAAAGGGCATCTGGGTGCCATTGTCGCGGCGCGGAGGGAGCAGTTTTCCAGCCAATCAAATGGAAAGAAGGCGCGTGCTCTGGCGTTAGGCGGAAAGCCCGATTCCGGCTTTTTTCCGGAATCGAAAAAACAACGCACTCTTCTGGTCTTACGGCCGCACTTCTCTTTTTCAAAGTCTAATCCCGATCCTGTGGAGAAGACGATAAGACGTACGGCTCCAAGTGGAATTGCGCTTTTTTCCAAGCGGATTGCGCGGTCGAATGTAAAGCAGGTGCGGGCTATTGCTGTGCGCCATAGGGTTGCTTGTAGTGCCGGGCGAGAGGCGCTGTCAGCAAAGCGTCGCCCGGTTGCGATTGCGCATATGCGCCCTAAGGGTCTTGTGAAGCCTACTGGGGCAAAAATGCATTCTGCTGTTCGGCTCGCCCTTAAGGCGGATGGTGGATTAGTGGGTGTGCCGCTAGTTCGGAAACAGCCTGTTGAGGTGCAAACGTCTGAGTGGTCCGGGCCGGAACATGACCTGCTTCAGGATTTTGCGGTCCCTCGAAATCATTATGAGGCCGAGGCCTTGAGCCATCGTCCGGAGCATGAAGTGAGAACTGATGATTTCTCGTCGGGCAATCGCAGGGGGCGCCTTGCTGCCCGCCGTTCTGGCGGGGGCGTGGATGAAATCATGCAGCCTCAGTATCCGGGTCGAAGTATCGGATTTTTCTGACAGAGGAGATGTTCCCTGATGGGTATTGGCCTTTCTGACATAGAAAATGCCATTGGTGCTGTAGGGCGTCTGGGATCATCATCACCTGTCATACTGGGTAATCTGGTTCTGACGGGAATTGAGGTTCCTGACATGCTGGAGGTTGGTGGTCGGCAGATGCTGGTTGTGCATCGTCTGCCTGGAGGTGGTCGGGTTGTTGACGCGCTTGGTAATGATCCGGGGCGTCTCGAACTCAAAGGCCGCTTTCTTGGGCCGGATGCACAGATGCGGGCGCAGGCGGTTGAACGCATGCGGATGGCGGGGCAACAGGTTTCTTTTTCCGCTGCTGGCCTTTCCGTTCAGGTCTGGATCGCCCAGTTCAAATATGTCTATCAGGCAAAAGGTGCGGTCTGCTCCTATACGCTGGTTCTCGAGAGGCCTCAGGAAACCACACCTGTTCAGACTTCCAGTACTCTATCCGGATTACTCGGAGACGATGTGGGGAGTGCTCTCGACAGTTTTTCCGGTGTTGTTTCAGAGGTGTCTGAAGGTGTTTTCACTGCGGCGGGGCAGGTGTCTTCGGTTGTTGGACAGGTGATGCCTCTGGCCAGCCTGGTTGGAGCGGGAGGTTTCGCCTCGAAGGTGACGGACGCGCTGGGAACGGTGAACGGCGTGGCACAGAGCGGGATGAATCTCGCGACGGTTCCGTCTGCGCTGGCATCTGTCGCAGGGGGGCTGGAGAGTGCGGGAAGTGGCTTGCAGTCCGTCATTACGGGTTCTGGCCAGAACGTCGAGTCTATCCAGCCGGTCAACAGTGTTTCCCTGAACGCACTTGGTCAGAATGCGGCTCTTCTGAGTGTCGCGGCCGATGCGGGGAGTCTGGTTAACCGCTCTGCGGCAAATGTTGCTGTAGCGCAGGGGCAAGGGACGTCTTTGCCGCTCGTTTTCGCATGAGGAAATAATGCAGGATATTATTGTCAGTGCTGCGGATATTTCCCTTTTTCATGTGGCTGCGCGTGAGCTGGGAGATGCGTCCCAGTGGTGGAGGATTGCGCAGGTCAACGGGATGACTGATCCGGATCTGGGGTGGATTTCCGAAACTGTTGTGTTGAAAGTGCCGTTGGTCGAGCGCGATCTGGTCTCTGGGCTGCCTAATGAGGTGCTGGAATGAGCATCAGAAATCTGGAGGCTCAGGTTCTTTTTGATGGGCAGGTCGATCCTGTTCTGGCGCTTTTGCAATTCGAGATTGATGCCAGCCGGTATGAAGCCTGTGACGTCGCGTCTATGCGTTTTGCAGTCAGGACTAAGGCGCAACAGAATCTTTGGTTTGAAGCGGAACAGCCGACACGAAAATGGGTGACGCTCCAGATGCGGGATACCCAGAATGCTGTGTCATCCTGGATAACGCTGTTTGAAGGCCGTCTCGATCATATCGACTACGCGGCTGAGCATGCCGTGTTGGAGATGGAGTGTCGGGATGCGCTTGCGGCTCTGATGGATCTGCGTGTTCAGGATGCGTGGCTCAATCATACCCAGCAGGAACTCCTGCAAATCATGGCGCAGGCTGCGGGGCTGAATGCAACGATCGCGCTGCCTTCCGACCAGGCCACGCTGATGGCTGGGCAGTTCTGGCAGATTGAACACAAACGAGGCGCGCTTATGGGGCAGCACCGTTTTCAGACAGCCGCAGATCTCGCATTTACGATTGCACGCGATGCTTTTTGTGATCTTTACGCAGATGGAACATCTCTTGTCTGCCAGCCTCTGGGTTCCGTTTCTGATGCGAATGTTACGGATATGCGGAATGCTGTTCTCGAAACGAATGTGGCACGTGATCTGCAGCTTCTGTCTGGTGTCGTTGTGCATATGGCGTCGTGGGACTCACGGCAGCGAAGTACTACACAGGTTTATTATGATGGCGTTTCGTTTTCTCAGGAAGCTCCGGTCGGGAATGCCAGCGTTCATACATTTCGTGTTCCTGGACGCCGGCTGGACGAGTTGCAGAGGCTGGCGCAGGGCAAGCATGCGCGCATTGCTGCTCATGCGCTGTCTGTCCGGGTCAGGATTCCGGGTGTTCTCGGAATTGCGCCAAGGGCCTTTATGACTGTCTCGACGGGAAATGGGGAAAAAACGCTGGGGATTGATCAGGTTTTTTCCCGGTTTTCCGTGGAGCAGGGATTTGTGCAGCAGGTTGTTCTGAGGGATCGCGGAGGTGGAGCATGAGTGATGCCCGTTTTGATGCCGCTGTTCTGCAAGGCAGGACAGCGCATACGATGTTTGGAATCGTCTCGGCCGTTGATCCTGTTAATCATGCCGTAAAGGTTCGCATCCAGCCCGAAAATGTTGAAACAGGCTGGATTCCGGATGCAGGCGGCGTGCATGCCGGGGACCTGCGGATCGCGTGTCCATCTTCTCCCGGAACGCATGTTGTCCTTCAGCCGGTTGAAGGGGATGGAGAGCATCTTGTCGTAACGGGTTGTGTGTTTGACACGGTGGTGATGGCGCCTGTTTCTCCGTTAACCGGCGCTGTTGCGCAGCCTGGTGAACTGCTTGTCAAAGGGGGGTGCGGTCTTCCACCCTCGTCTTCTTCCGCCAGTGCCTGACGGATCGCGCGGGCGCAGGCTTCGGGGAGGTCG
>NZ_JAERLY010000023.1 GCF_018256155.1 Gluconobacter sp. Dm-62 | reverse complement strand
TGAGGTGGTCCCGTCCGTTCGGACAGTTTTGCGGGCTTGATAAGCTATACCCGGTTGTCGTTATGCCGCCCTTCTGACAGCGTTGCTGTTGGCCATCTGGTCCGGGGTTAACCCCGGACCAGATGATGTCGGCACGTCATGATACGCCTCATCGGGCGTACGTCCAGCCAGCGCCATATGCGGACGCCTTTCGTTATAATGGGCGATCCATCTGCCAAGCCCGGCCCTCAGCTCTGATCCGGTCTCGAACGCGTGCAGGTAGACGCATTCATATTTCAGCGACCGCCACAGACGCTCGATAAACACGTTGTCCAGCCAGCGACCGCGCCCATCCATGCTGATGCGGATCTGACGCTCTTCCAGTATCCCGCTGAAACGGGGTGTCGTAAATTGCGACCCCTGGTCAGTATTGAAAATGTCCGGGGCGCCATAACGCATGAGGGCATCCTGTAGCGCCTCGATACAGAACTCCACGTCCATCGTGTTCGATAGACGCCAGGACAGGACCTTGCGCGTGAACCAGTCCATGATCGCCACGAGATAGAGAAATCCCCGTTTCATGGGAATATATGTGATATCGGAACACCAGACCTGGTCAGGCCGATTGATGACCAGATCCCGCAGCAGATATGGATATTTCCGATGCTCCGGATGAGGCACGGTCGTGCGCGGCTTCTGGTAGATCGCCCGCAGGCCCATGATCGCCATGATCCGCCGGACCCGCTTGCGGCCCACTTCATGTCCCAGGCGGCGCAGATGCCATGTCATCTGCCGTGAGCCATAATAGGGCGTTTCCAGGAACTGGGCGTCGATCAGCCGCATCAGCTCCAGATTGGCCTCGCTCTGTGGCACAGGCCGATAGTAAACGCCCGACCGGTTGAGTTGCAGCAGCGTGCATTGCCGGATTATCGGCAGGCATGCTCTCTTCGGGTCAATCATCTGCCGCCTCTGATCACGCCCAACCGAGCAGAGGCATCCCGCAAAAAATCCCGTTCCACCAGCAACTGGCCGATCTTGGCGTGCAGTTTCTCTACATCAGCAGGGCTGACTGAAGGTTCCGTTACTGACTTACCAGAAAAAAGGCTTGCCATGCCCTCGATCGCCTGCCGTTTCCATTGGGCGATCATCGTCTGATGCACGCCATGTTTCGAAGCCAGTTCCGCCAGCGTCAGTTCCCCACGGATCGCCTCCAGCGCAACCCGTGACTTGAACTCTGCCGCATACCGTTTCCGCGTAACCTTACCCATAAAACCCGTCCTCGTTCAGGCCAGATGATAGCTTATCGCCCTGTCCGAAAAATGGGGACCACCTCTATCTTCCTAAGATAGGTTCTTCGAACCCTTCCAGATCCCGAACCTAATATTTCGTCTCGTTTGGTATAATTAGGGAGCTATGACGATTGGCTTCTTGCTTCGCGGGGGCGGGACGATACGATAGAATAGTCCTAACCACTCTCCATCTGCCATCAATAGTGGGGTATTCCCCCACTATTGAGCTTTCTAAAATTAATTAGGCAAAACAATGCGAAGCCAGTCACCTTGGAATGCACGTCTCCCAGACGGAACTGGACCGGCGGCGGAACGCCTAGCCGACGTGCTGGGATCAGACATACTCCATGGTATTTTGTCTGTTGGCGATCGACTGCCAGCACACCGTGACCTCGCGTGGCGTCTGGGCATCGGCATTGGATCCGTTACGCGTGCTTATGCCATTCTTGAAAGACGCGGATTAGTGCGGGCCGAGCATGGGCGTGGATCTTTCGTTGCAGCACGGGCGGATGATCGGTCGATTTTGCTGGATATGTCCACCAATATGCCCCCGCCCATGTTTAGTGATCGAGCACTCGCTCGCACCCTATCACGTCTGGCCCGTACCGTCGACGCCGCCCTTTTTAACGTTTATCCACCTGTTGCTGGACATATCGAACACCGTCGAATTATGGCGCACTGGCTGACAGGTTGCGGTATCGAAATCGATCCGGAAAATCTGTTACTGACTGGTGGAGCGCAACAGGCACTCAGCGTGGCGTTCACCGTCGCGCGCCCACATGTGCGCAGCGTTATAACCGAAGAGGTGACCTACCCCGGCATGCTGGACACAGTACGTCGCGAAGGAAAAACCTTGCAAAGTATTGCCATGGATGCGCGCGGGATGATGCCTGATGGGCTGGAAGCCGCCTTATCGTCACCCCAAACTGGACGGGCATTAGTGTATGTAACGCCCACCCTGCATAATCCAACCACCGCTTGCATGGATAGCGATCGAGTACATGCCATTGCCCAGTTATGCCGCCGGTTCGATGCTCTGGTCATCGAAGATGGTGTCTATGCTGGACAGAGCAAGCTAAATCACACTCTCGCGGCGCTCATTCCGGAACGGACTTTTCATGTTTCCAGTCTGTCAAAAATCATCAGTCCAGGTTTGCGCATAGGCGCGCTGGCTCCCCCAGCTGCATTCGCAGCGCAGACACTTCCAGTACTGCTTGCATCATCCCTGATGATCGCTCCCCTGTCCTATGCGATGATGGCTCAGTGGTTAAGCGATGGGACGGCTAGCAGCATCCGTCAATCATTACGTGCCGAAGCCGTAAGACGACGGAATCTTGCGCGTAATATATTGGGTAAACGCATGACAGAACCGGGTGGAGACGGCTTTCACCTGTGGCTGCCCATGGATGTATCCACAGCAGAAAACGTCGCTGCAAACGCAAGGGCACTCGGTGTGTCAATCGCACCGCCAAGCGCTTTTGCCAGTTGCGACACCCTGCAAACAACAGGCGTGAGGCTCGCTCTGGGTGCCGTATCCTTCAAAAATCTGACCGTAGCGCTGACGCGCATACGTCAGGCATGCGAACTAGTAGAAAGAAAAGTGTCACGCGACACTATAGTCGTAGGCTGAAAGTGTCACTCCACGTTAGTCTGACAAGAACAGTCAGGCGGCGGAGAGAAAGCATGTCAGACCTATCAACAAATGTCCTTACTATCATTGCCGAAATTTACATCCAACCTGAACACCAAGATGCCGTCCTCGGCGCGGTTGCGGCATGCGTTATCGCGTCGCGTTTAGAGCCGTCCAATATCTCCTATGACTGCAAGCGTGACCAAAACGACCCGCAGCATCTCGTGTTTATCGAACAGTGGGAGAGCCTCGACGCGCTTCTAATTCATGAGAAGACGGCACATTTCCTGGCCATGAAAGAGACGTTTACGGCAGGACTGGAAAGACCATTGACGGTCACATTGCTTGAGCCGTGTCCCCGGATGGCCTGACGATGGCAAAATACGTCTATATCATCGGAACGCGAGACACCAAGGACGCAGAACTCTGTTATTTGCAAACCAAATTGTCGGAACGTGGTGTGCTCTCCAGAGTTGTCGATGTCTCCACAGGACGCAATTGCACCGGTGCCATTCAAGCCACCGATGTCGTGGCATGGGACGTCGCGTCATGCCACCCGCGTGGGCCCGATGCCGTATTCGGGAATGTCAGAGGTCCAGCAATTGCAGGAATGTCTGATGCGTTGTTGCACTATCTCTCCTCGCGCCCTGATGTGGCAGGAGTACTGGCACTCGGGGGGTCTGGAGGCACCGCACTGGTAGCACCTGCTTTGCAGGCACTGCCCATCGGTGTTCCAAAAATTCTTGTGTCCACCGTGGCATCTGGAAACGTTGCGCCTTATGTTGGTGGATCCGATATAGCAATGCTATATTCCGTGGTCGATATGCAAGGGCTGAACCGTGTGTCGCGGCGGGTGCTCGAAAACGCAGCGAATGCCATGGCCGGTATGGTGCGTTCTGCGACGCATGAACCCGAAGACCAACGCCCTGCGATTGGCTTGACGATGTTTGGTGTCACGACACCCTGCGTCACACACCTGACTGATACCTTGCATCATCAGTTTGATTGTTTGGTGTTTCACGCCACCGGCACGGGTGGTCGTTCGATGGAACAGCTTATTGATCGTGGAGTCATACGCGGTGTAATTGACGTTACGACAACGGAATTCTGCGACCTCATTGCGAATGGTATTTTTCCTTGTGGAGAAGACCGGCTCGGCGCAGTTGCACGCACTAAAGTGCCTTATATCGGCAGTTGCGGTGGTCTCGACATGGTCAATTTCGCTGCCCGAGATACGGTTCCACAAAATTATAGAAATCGTGTTCTGGTAGAGCATAACCCACACATCACACTGATGCGTACATCAGCCGAAGAATGTCGTCAGATTGGGAAAATGATTGCCGAACGCCTGAATCACTGCGAAGGCCCCGTCGCATTCTTTATACCGGAAGGCGGCTTTTCTTTACTTGATGCGGCTGGAGAGGTCTTTTTCGATCCCGAAGCCGATGAAGCATTCGTCGCGGCGTTATCAGGGATGCTGCGCGAAAGCGCAAGGCGAAGGCTGATACGCCTGCCATATGCGCTCAATGATTCTGCTTTTGCTCAGGCAATGGCGGACGAATTTCAGACAATGTTCAAGGAGACAGAATTCAATGCCTAGCATTGCACGCGAAACTATTCTTGGTCGTTTGCGCGGCCTCATCGCAGAAGGGCGCCCTATCGTTGGAGGCGGAGCAGGAACAGGTCTTTCCGCCAAATGTGAGGCGGAGGGTGGCATCGATCTGATCGTCATTTACAACTCCGGTCGTTACCGCATGGCTGGACGCGGTTCACTTGCGGGGTTGCTTGCCTATGGCAATGCTAATCAGATCGTTATGGATATGGCACGTGAGGTGCTGCCAATTGTCCCAAACACACCAGTACTTGCCGGCGTGAATGGGACTGATCCATTTGTGGACTTTGATGTATTCCTCGACGAAATACGCAGAGTGGGTTTTTCTGGTATACAAAACTTCCCGACAGTCGGGCTGATTGACGGTACATTCCGGAAAAACCTTGAAGAAACCGGCATGAGCTATGCTATGGAAGTGGATGTCGTCGCTCGGGCCCGCAAGAAAGATTTGCTCACGACCCCTTATATCTTCGACCCAGAGCAAGCTATCAGCATGACAAAAGCGGGCGCGGATGTTCTGGTTGCCCACATGGGCCTGACAACTGGTGGCAATATTGGTGCAGAAACAGCATTCACACTGGACGACTGTATAACGCTGATCAACCAGATGACGGATGCTGCCAAAAGTGTGAGAGACGACGTCATCGTTCTTTGCCATGGCGGACCGATTGCAATGCCTGAAGATGCCCAAAAAGTCCTCAAGGCTTGCCCTGATTGCCATGGATTTTATGGTGCATCGAGTATGGAACGGTTGCCAACCGAACGCGCGCTGGTCGAACAGACACAATTGTTTAAATCTATGACGCGCTAGTATTCTTCCTGAAGGGCATGTTAGGAAATAGTAATGTCTTAAACATGCCTTTCTTTTTCTTTCCGTACATTTGAAAAATTCCATGAATAGCCATATAAATCAGGAGCATAGACATGATAGGAAGCGATGTCAGTGATGCTCTGCTCCGGCCCAAGTCTCGGGAACAGATCCCCGACGATGAAGAGATCGCCAGTCAGCGTCACGGCTGATAGTGTGTATGACACAAGGCGATCTTATGAAACCATTACCAGCCCTGATACATGGTTGATCATACCTCCCAAAAAGAATGTAGTGTTATGGCGCCTCGCATCAGCAAAGATGCCATCACCCGAAATGAAACTCTGTAGGCCTACGGCTATCCCGGACGGGCCAAGGGGAACGATGGAACACCCATCAGACAGGCCGTCTCATAGGCCTAAGCACCCTTAATGCCCTCTCCGCGTTGACAGGGTAAATTGTACAACAGAGCCACACAACAGGAGAAATTTCATGTCCCTCGACGTCGCCAGTGCCATTCTGCAACGCCGCGCTACCAAAGTCTTCGATCCCGACCACCGCATGACGGACGCTGAACTCGACACACTGCTCGGTCTCGCCCGTCGTATGCCAACGGCGTTCAACATCCAGAACTGGCGCTTCGTCGCCGTGACCGATCCAGAATTGCGCGCCAAGATCCGCGCCGTCTCATGGGATCAGGCTCAGGTTACCGACTCTTCCGTGCTTCTGGTTCTCTGCGCTGACATCAAGGCGTGGGAAAAATCCACCACGCGCTACTGGGAAAACGCCTCCACCGAAGTGCAGCAATTCATGACCGGCGCGATCGATCAGTATTATCGTGGACGCGAACAGGTCCAGCGCGACGAAGGCATGCGCTCGTGCGGTATGGCAGCGGCAGCCATCATGCTACAGGCCGAAAGCATGGGCTACGGCACATGCCCGATGGACGGGTTTGACTTCGACGCAGTGGGCAAGCTCATCAATCTTCCCACGGACTATGAAATCGTCATGTTCGTCGCGGTCGGCAAATGCGCCAAGGCTCCTCACCCGACGGGCGGCATCCTTCCGACGAACGAGATTATTTTCAGAAATACGTTCTGAGCCATTACCCCGGTCTAATGTTACCAGAAAGCTGCCCGTGACAAACGCTACCGCTCACACGACATTCCGTCTGACACCGGCGATAACCGGACTGTTCGCCGGGGTGTGCGGCCTGACGGTCGCGAACATCTACTACGCGCAGGCTCTGATCGGCCCCATCACGGGTGCACTGGCCATTTCCTCCACATGGGCGGGAAGTATCGTCACGCTGACCCAACTCGGCTACGGGGCTGGGTTGGTCCTGATCGTGCCGCTCTGCGACCAGTCCGAAAACCGTCGTCTGATCCTCCTAACGATTGCCGGGCTTGTCGTCAGTCTGATCGGAGCGGCGCTCAGCACCTCAGTCGCGACATTCATGCTGTTTTCCGTCACCATCGGTCTGTGTTCCGTGGGATCGCAGATTCTGCTGCCGCTCGCCACGCATTTCGTGGAACCCGGTCAACGTGGCAGAACGATCGGCAATATCATGGGCGGTCTGCTGTCGGGGATCATGCTCTCGCGGCCCGTCGCAAACGCTATGGCGGCCGCGTTCGGCTGGCGAGCCGTGTTCTGGGTCTCTGCTGTCGTCATGATGCTCGCGGGTCTTGGGCTGGCGCGCGTTCTGCCCGTTCAGGCCCCAACCCGTCGCATGTCTTACGGAAGCCTCTTGCGGTCGATCATGCATCTTCTGGTCCAATACAGGACGTTAAGGGTTCGCATCGCCTGTCATAGTCTCGTCTTCGCTGTCTTCAACATGTTCTGGACCGCCATTCCGCTTTTGCTTCATGCCCAGTTCGGCTTTAGCCAGAGCAAGATTGCCCTCTTCGCACTCGCGGGAGCAGGCGGCGCACTGGCCGCTCCTCTCGCAGGACGCTTGGCTGACGCCGGACTGACCCGTCCGGCGACACTGAGCGCAATCGCACTCGTAGGCGCAACGTCTCTCACCTCGGGCTGGGCCGTCGCTGCAGGTTGGATTATCGTCCTCGCGGTACTTGCGCTGCTGCTGGATGGTGGGGTGCAAACCAATCAGGTCATCAGCCAGCGCGTGGTTTACAGTCTCAACGACACTGCGCGCGGACGCCTGAATGCTGCTTATATGGGCGGTGTGTTCGTCTGCGGTGCGCTCGGATCGTCTTGCGGGGCCGCACTCTACAGCATTGCAGGTTGGTGGGGCTTTGCGATCGCAGGAACGCTCATGTGCCTCGCCTCCCTCGCGCTCTTTGCCGCCACGAATGGTAGGCATGCCGCCTCATGAACCCTGCTCCATTCTCTCCGTCCCTGATCTGGTTTAAAATGCACGAACAGATAGAAATTCAAGACTAGTCTGCTTACCGGCGTCGACCTTCTTGATTCATTCGTTCAGCGTATGCGTCGAACAATCTACCTTGGTAGTACTCGATCTAAGTGATATCGGCTGAATTTTATTATCGGTGTCCTCATTCGGCTATCAAATTCAGAGTTCCAGAAAGACAAATTACTGGAGAATTTCGTTAAATTCCAAAACGTTCCCGTCTGGATCACGAATAAAACAGACGACGCGTCTGTCATGCCCCATATGCACTGGGCCTTCTGTGATCGTAATCCGTTCCTGTTTCAGCCAGGCCACAAGACCCACCATACTTTCGATAATAAATGCCGCATGTGTGTATCCTGGATATTTGACAGGAACATCCATCAGAATATTACCAGCCGGGTCTGACACACCATTAAAAATAAGATGAATACGAAGCCCGGATGGGTGATGTAGACCACAGGCTTTCACCGCTGGAGCGTATTCTTCTGGATCACGGATGAAGCCAAATTTGGCATAAAACCGTTCGGAAACGGCGAGATCCGTCACACGAATGCCTACATGATCTAGACTCAGATGAGAGAAGTTCATTGCGCCTCTCCTGTTTTTAAATCCGCTACAATATTCGCGAATGGAACAAATCCCTCCAGGCGTTCCGTGCGCTGCAACCATCTACCAATGGCCTTGTATTCTGATAGATCAACATTTCCTTCCGGAGCTCTCGCGACATAACTGTAAAGCGCGACATCCGCGATTGTCGGTTCTTGGGTTCCTGCGATCCAGGTCCGGCCCAGCAAGGTTTGCTCGATCACTTTGAGTGTGTCATGAGCACGCTGGATGACCTCTTCCGGATTGAAGGGGGCTCCAAAGACTGTCACAAGACGCGCAGCACAGCATCCATATGTGATTTTTCCTGCCGCAACAGACAGCCAGCGTTGAATTTCCGCCTCTGTTACTAGGTCCTCTGGCAGCCAATGAGATGGCCCCATTTTTCGCGCGACATAAACAAGGATGGCATTGGAATCCGCAATGATAGTCCCGTCATCATCTAGAACGGGAATTTCTCCAAAGGCGTTCAGCCTTAAAAATTCCGGAGTTCTCTGCTCACCCGCGGCAAGGTCGACAAGCGTCAATTCGTGAGGCAAGCCGACAAGAGAGAGAAAGAGGTGCGCCCGATGCGCATGCCCCGAAAGGGGATGATAATAGAGCTTCATGGGGAACTCCCGAAAAAAACGGTTGAACAGATACGTTGTCTTCTCACGCAACAAAGCGTGCGATAATCTACCAAAAGCGCACTTCATTATTGCGTTTTGTGGCTATAATTTGTTGATTACAGGAGAGAGATCTGATCGACCTTCCGGCATTGCGGATCTTTATGGCCGTGGCCGATCACGCCAGTTTTGTCGGAGCATCCCGAAAGCTGGGTCTTTCCGCAACAACGGTAACACGGACGGTGAGAAGCCTCGAGACAGCTCTCGGAATCTCCTTATTCAACCGTACAACCCGCTCTGTACATCTGACCACTGAAGGCGTGGAGTTTCTGGCTCGGTGTCGGGCAGCGATTTTCGACCTAGATGGTGCGATTGCTATAGCGCAAGGTGCGAGGACTGCTCCCCAAGGAGTATTGTCGATTACCGCTCCCGTTATTTTTGGACGGGTACACGTCCTTCCCGTTGTCACAGAACTTTTAAAAGTCTGGCCGCAATTGAACATCAGGCTTTTTTTGACAGACCGGGTTGTTCATCTTGTGGAAGAAGGAGTTGATCTCGCCATCCGGATTGCGCCTCCACAAGACAGCGCCCTGAAGATGCAGAAAATCGGAGAGGTCCAGAAAATTTTTGTTGCCAGCCCAGCTTATCTGAAGAAACACGGAGAGCCACAGGTCTTTGAGGATCTCGCAACGCATAGCCTCATTGAGGTTAATGAATATGCAGCGGGATATTCTGAGTGGCGACAGGGCGGGAAATCTGGTTTTTCGATAAAAGTCTCGCCCCGGCTTTTCGTGAACAGTGTCGATGCGGCTCTCACAGCCGCCATCGAAGATCTAGGCATCGTCACGGCATTATCCTACCAAACTCACCAATTTGTTGAAAATGGGCAGCTTCGAAGAATTTTGACTGACACCCCCGCCTCAGTACTTCCGGTCTTCATCCTGTTCCCTGCCAAAGAACGTCAGTCCGTAAATGTTCGAACGTTTGTTTCCGCAATGAAAGACAGGTTTATGGCAAAAAGGTCTCTCAAAGCACACCTCACATAGAAGAAGGGTCCCGTGCAAACAGCCGCTACCATTTTTATGCATTGTGCGGCTTTACGTTTGAGCTTCATTCCATCGAGTAACTGCAAAGCTTTTTGAGCTCTAAAGCGGCAGACTACCCTGGTTCAGGGAGAGTTCGCACAAGACGCAGAAAAGCGCCGGTCAAAATCTTTGGCGATTGCTGCAAGAGTGACCTCGCCTAGTTGAGCAATCAGAAGCGCCTCAGCTTTTTCGAGTGCGCTAGTCATTGACGCATTTACGGCCTGCTCGACGAGGCAATCGGGCGCCGGGTCGGCCAGGCCAATTGCGAAAATACGTGGCTGCCCCACGGCTTTGTAGACATCAAGCATCGAGATACTTTCCAGCGGCTTCAGAAGCGTCCACCCGCCAGCGTGCCCCTTGATGGAACGAACGAACCCCACATCCCGCAGGCCTGCCATCGTACGCCGAATAACAACCGGATTGGTATGCAGCATTTCCGCTGCTTCACCGGAGGTGATGGGCCCATTCGCGCGATCCATATGGATCAGCAAATGCATCATTCTCGATAATCGCCCGTCCAGTTGCATCGCCTGCCCTTTAGGCTCTTCTATCATGTCACATCAAGAGTTGCAAAAAGCTGATATGCATATATGTAACTTCAGACATTACATATGAAGTTGAATAGGATTTAACCATGTATGATGTGATCGTGATAGGCGGCAGCTTTGCCGGACAAGCGGCAGCTATTCAGCTGGCACGGGCTCGCATGAGCGTTTTGCTGATCGATGCTGGCTTACCGCGAAACCGCTTCGCAGACGCGTCTCATGGTTTCCTCGGCCAGGACGGCAAAGCGCCGAACACCATTATGCGTGAAGCCACTGCACAATTACGGCGATATCCAACTGCGCAGATCTTGCAGAACGACGCGCAGAAGGTGGCACGGAATGGCAAGACGTTTACTGTGTCTCTAGCCAACGGAGCAAAATTTCAGGCGAAGCGGCTGATACTCGCTACTGGCGTTTCCGATACTTTGCCCGATATCCCTGGTGTAGCGGAACGATGGGGCAAGACCGTTCTTCATTGTCCTTATTGCCACGGATATGAGGTCCGCAATCATCAGCTTGGAATTATCGCCACAAACCCAATGTCAATCCATCAGGCAACATTAATACCCGATTGGGGGCCAACAACTTACTTCACTCAGGGAATTTACGAGCCTGATCCAGAGCAGGCAATGTTGCTTAACAAGCGCGGCGTCGTGATCGAACGTACTCCAATCATTTCTCTCATCGGAGATGCTCCTGGTTTGGATGCCGTGAAGCTGGCGGATGGACGGCTCATTGAAGTCGCAGCTGTGTTCACGGTACCGAAAACCAGACCTGCCAGCCCGATTGCCGAGGATCTGGGCTGTATTCTGGAAAACGGACCTACCGGTCCGTTCATCAAGGTCGATACCTGGGGCGCAACCTCTGTGTCCGGGGTCTATGTAGCTGGGGATGCGGCTAGCCCGATGCATAATGCAACGGTCGCAGCAGCGTCGGGTGTCCTGGCAGGTATAGCGGCGCACCAATCTTTAGCCAGGGCGTGATCACGCGGTAACGCAATCCGCTGCTTGTCATCGAATACTCAGTTTTCTTTTCCATGCCCGAGCCGATGGCCAGGTCGGAACCCATAGGAGCGGGCTTGCCATGCGATCAGGAAGCTTACAGCAGCGAGTGCCATCACAATCCAGGGGAATGACAGAGCTCCCCACGTTTCCAGCAACACACCACCCAACAGGCCACCGCCGGCTATGGCGCTGTTCCAGACGACGACATTCATCGATAACGCAACATCTGTACCCTCCCCGGCTGCATCAGCCAGAGCCGTCTGGAGCAACGTCGCGGCCCCTCCGAAAGTCAGACCCCATATCGTAACGCCAATCATGATCACCGCAGGCGATGCTGATCCAATTGCAAAAAAAACTGCAACAGCAGCGAATATTGCCAGACTGACCAGAACAGAAAGCCGGAGGGCATGATCGACCGTGCAACTGGTGAGCCAGATGCCTGCAAGGGCAGCAAGGCCAAAAAGCAGGAGGATGCGGTCCGCCTCTCCTGCCAGCCCTGCCGGTGTAATGAACGGTACGATATAAGTGTAGAGAACGTTATGCGCGAGCATCCATGTTACCACGACGCCCAGAACAGATCGCACCCCCGGTGTTCGCAGGACATGACCGAACGGCTGGCGCTCATGATGTGCAAGGCCTGGAAAATCAGGAACCTTCGCCAGAACCCAGACAATTAACAGCAAGGTGGCACCCGACATGATCCAGAAGGCCAGTCTCCATCCCACAGCCGCGCCCAGCCAAGTGCCCGCCGGAACACCTACAGAAAGCGCGATCGGCGTGCCAACCATGGCGATAGCCAGAGCACGTCCTTGCTGAGCGGGTGTCACCATTCTGCGTGCATAGCCGGCCAGCAGGGCCCAGGCGAGCCCTGCCGCTGCACCCGCGCCATATCGCGCCACGAGGGTCAGGTCATAATCCGTCGAGAATGCTGTGATGGAGTTAAAAACTACAAAACCAATGATCGCCAGCAGTAGAACCCGCCTTCTCCGCCAGCGCTGTGTGGCCAATGTTAGCGGGATCGCAGCACTCAGGGAGCCCAAGGCGTAAGCCGTGACCATCTGCCCTGCCAAGGCGGGGGAAACATGCAGCCCAGCCCCGATCTCAGGCAGCAAACCTGCAGGAAGAGTTTCAGTCATAATGCAGATGAAGCCAGTCATCGCCAAGGCGAGTAAGCCGGCCATAGGTAATCTGTCATCGGGACTTCTGCGAAGGGGTATCGTCTTGGAGGTCATGCGGCTCTCATATATGGATCGAATGATCTATATATGAGAGCGTAAATTCTTGGCAATTACTTCTGGATCACTTAATATGAAAATCTTTCAAAAGGAGCAATACCATGGCGCGAACAGGGCGTCCCCGGGAGTTTGACAGGGACAAAGCACTCAATGCCGCCATGACGCTTTTCTGGGCGCAGGGCTACGAACCGACCTCCCTGACACAGCTCAAATCCTGCATGGGCAATATTTCGCCGACAAGTTTCTATGCCGCGTTCGGCTCGAAGGAAGCCTTGTTTCGCGAAGTCGTGCAGCATTATCTGGCGACCTACGGACAGGTGATGTCGCCCTTATGGGACGAAAACCTGATACCGCGGGATGCGATTGAACGGACTTTGCGCGGTTCAGCGCGTATGCAGGCGACCCGGACGCATCCCTGTGGCTGTCTGGTCGTCTCGGGCGCCAGTAACTGTTCGCCCGAAAACGAAGCCGTTCAGGCCCTTCTCGCTGCAGAGCGCCAGCGGACGCGGACCGGAATCCGGGTCTGCGTGGAGCGCGCGATTGCCCGCGGCGAACTGCGCGATTGCGCGACAACAGCGGCCCTGCCCGATATTTTCGCGACATTTTTCCATGGCATGACATGCGAAGCGCGGGACGGGATGACGTCAACACATCTGGATGCCGCCATCACTTCGCTTCTGACCTTATGGGATGCCAACGCGCTGCTCACCACGCCGTGAAACGGTCTGCCAGACATTGATGAGCCTGCAACAGGCCAAGCCTTATGCCGTTAATTCCATATCGACCACTCCATAACTCCTTGACCCTGTTTTGCGCACATATTATGGACCATCCAGTACGGAATTAAATTCCGGAACACATCGCCGTGTCTCGGCCAAGGAATCCAGTTATGAGCAAACAGGACATCGCATTCGTCACGGGTGCCAATCGCGGCATCGGATACAGTATCGCGAAACATCTGATTGCCTCGGGCATCAACGTGATCGGGACCTATCACTCCAACGAAGACGAGGCGAACGCTGCCGAAGCAGCCCTCGTCGGCCAAAATGCAAAACTGCGCATGCTGAAGCTGGATATCGTGGACCATGAATCGTTCGCGGATTTTTCCGGACAGGTCAGAGCACTTCTCTCACATGAGTTCGAGCACAGTGCACTGAGTTATGTCGTTCAGAACGCAGGCAATATCATTCACACTCGCTTCGATGCTGCGACATCCGAACAGCTCGATAACCAGTACAACATCCATTTCAAAGGCCCCTATCTTCTGACGGTGGCCCTCCTGCCCCTGATTCGGGACGGCGGTCGTATTCTCAACATTACCTCTGCCGCGACCCGTTTCTACCTAACGGATCATGGACCTTATTCAGCCATGAAAGCCGCTACCGAAGTCATCTCACTCTACATGGCAAAAGAACTGGGAGAGCGAGGCATTACCGTCAACGCCGTCGCCCCTGGTGCGATCGCCTCGGACTTCGGTGGTGGTCTGGTCCGTGACGATGCCACGATCAATAAAAGCCTTGCAGACATCACACCCCTCGGGCGTGTCGGACAGCCCGACGATATCGGAGCTGCGGTCCGTGCCCTTCTGTCGGACGACATGCGCTGGATGAATGGCCAACGCATCGAGGTGACGGGAGGGCAGTCGCTATGAGGGCCACACAATTCCAAGCGAAGCCAGCCTCATGATCCACGTTATGGCCAGTAGTATCATTCCTGCATCCCTTCCCTCTGTCTGGCGGCTGGTCCGTAATTTTGGCGCCCTTGGACGCTGGTTGCCGGGCGTCAGAAGCTGCGCGATCGAAGGCAATGAGTCCGGTGACCGCGTCGGCGCAATCCGCTTGGTTGAGATGGGGGATGTCGGACTCATCCGCGAACAGCTTCTGGCACTCTCCGACGTGGATCACGCGGTCACGTTCTCGATCGTTGAATCAGCCCTGCCGGTCCGGAACTATCGCTCTACCATCAGCCTTCTTCCCATAACGAAGAGCGACCACACGTTCATCCAATGGCGGGGGCAGTTCGAGGCCCCAGCCGAACATGCCGCCAGTATGGAGGCCCGGATGCCGACACAGATCTACCAGCCAGCTTTCGACAGACTGGCCGAGATACTGGCCTCAGAGACGACATTGTCATGAAGGAACCTAAACCCATGATCCAGTCCCCCTCTAACGCTTCCCGATCAGGCACATTCAGGATTGGCGGCGATCTCGGCATCAACCGGCTTGGTTTCGGTGCGATGCGCATCACTGGCCAGGGTATATGGGGACCGCCCGCCGATCACGACGAGGCCATCCGCACACTGAAGCGCCTCCCAGAACTCGGCGTCAATTTCATCGACACGGCGGATTCCTATGGTCCGGACGTCTCCGAATGGCTGATCAGGGAAGCTCTGCATCCCTATCCCAAAGGATTGGTCATCGCGACGAAAGGCGGCCTCACCCGATCCGGCCCCGACATCTGGAAACCGGTCGGACGGCCGGAATATCTATTGCAGCAGGTGCACAAAAGCCTGCGCAACCTCGGCGTCGAGCAGATTGATCTGTGGCAACTCCACCGGATCGATCCCAGAGTCCCGGCAGACGAACAGTTCGACGCGATCCGCTCCTTCATTGATCAGAAACTGATCCGTCATGCAGGACTGAGCGAGGTCTCTGTCGACAACATCAAAACAGCATCGAAATTCTTCGAGGTCGCGACCGTCCAGAACCGCTACAATCTCGTCGATCGCACCAGCGAGGACGTACTCGACTACTGCACGCAGCAGAACATCGGGTTCATCCCGTGGTTCCCTCTCGCCGCCGGCGACCTCGCCAGGCCGGGATCCATATTGGACACGATGGCGAAGAAATACGGCTCGCATCCAAGCCAGATTGCTCTTGCCTGGGTCCTGATGCGCAGCAAGGCGATGCTTCCGATCCCCGGCACGTCCAAGGTCGCCCATCTGGAACAGAATGTCGCGGCAGCCGACATCACCCTATCCGATGAAGACTTCGCGGCGCTGGACGCAGAAGGCCGCAAGGCGTTCCAGTCAACGCCTTAAGGAAGCGCGTCCGGACAGTTACAATCCCAGTGTCGAAAGACCGGGGTGACTGTCCGGACGCCGTCCCTCAGGCCAGCGGAACAGGCGGTCGGTCGCTGAAATGGGTTGGTCGTTGATTGACGCTGCGCGGTAACGCATCAACCCGTTTTCATCGAACTCCCAGTTTTCATTCCCATGAGACCTGAACCACTGCCCGGCCTGATCCTGCCACTCATAAGCAAAGCGGACCGCGATCCGGTTCTCCTGAAAAGCCCAGAGTTCCTTGATGAGGCGGTATTCCTGCTCGCGCTCCCATTTGCGCGTCAGGAACGCCACGATGTCCTCTCGTCCGTGGATGAATTCCAGGCGATTGCGCCACTGGCTATCGGTCGTATAGGCCTGCGCCACCGTTTCAGGATCCTGGCCATTCCAGGCATCTTCCGCGAGGCGGACTTTCTGAGCAGCCGTTTCAGCATTGAAGGGAGGCAATGGGGGTCGGGACATAGGGAATTCCGCCTCTGGTTCGGGGACGGATCACGAGTTGATCCGAGACCTGTCAGTGTTTTCCAAAAGAGCATTTGACGAAAGGACAACGATCCCTCATTTCAAGCCATGACCAGACAGATCGGTATTCTTCTCTATCCAGACTTCCAGTTGCTCGACGCTGCCGGAGTGACGGCAGCCTTCGAGCTTGCCGGAGGATTTGGGGCGGCTCCGTATGAGATGACGCCCCTGTCCCACCATGGTGGTCTGGTCCGGTCGTCTTCCGGGATGACGATCGAGACGGTTCCGCTCGCGGCGGCAGGGTCGTTCGATACGCTTATCGTTGTCGGAGGCGAAGGCCACAGGCAGGCTATGAGCTGCCCAGAATTACTGAACTTTATCAGGCATCAGGCCAGAAATGCGCGACGTATCTGCAGTGTGTGTACAGGGGCTTTCCTGCTGGCAGAAGCTGGCATGCTTGATGGCCGTCGTGTGACGACACACTGGCAACAAGCCCCGGCCATGGCAGCACAGTTCCCTAAAATCCGGGTTTCGGCAGATGCCATTCATATTCATGATGGCCTGATCTGGACATCTGCGGGGATCAGCGCTGGCATCGACATGGCGCTGGCGTTGATTGCCGAAGATCTTGGGGCCGATATTGCCCGTCGTACGGCGCAGCAAATGGTGGTGTTCTATCACCGTCCCGGAGGACAGTCCCAGTTCTCGGCACTCCTCGAGATGACGAGCCCTCAGGAACGCTTTGCCGAACTGTTGGGATGGATCCGGTCCAACCTGGAACAGCGCCTGACCGTGGATATTCTGGCCAGTCAGGCCGGCATGAGCCCCCGAAATTTTTCTCGCAGTTTCCGGGCAGCGGTGGGGATGAGCCCCGCAAAAGCAGTCGAACGACTGCGTCTCGAAGCCGCACGCGAGCAGGTGGAGAGATCTACCCTCCCCATTGAAGCCATCGCCGTCATGACAGGCTTTCATGATCCCGAACGGATGCGACGCGCCTTCCTGCGGGAGTTCCATCAGCCGCCTCAGGCTATCAGGCGAAATGCTGCGGCCGAGGCGACCTGAGAGTGCTCATTTTTCCTGGACGAGAAAGCAGCTCGTTTTGCAAGCAATCCCGACGAGATCCACTTCAATGATGGATCGCGTCTATCCCGCTAGAACAGGTCAAACACGCGACAGATCAGGACACTTCCTAGAATTTAACCCTTTGAATGAGGGGCAGTCCGCAGGAAGATCAGAATTTCTTCAAGCACCTGCCATCGGTTTCTCTCCATAACCACCATATGCGTTCCTTCCCCAATCTCCGTCCAGCGACGATACGGGGCATTGAGAAAACGTGGAAACAGGTTTCCCATCTGCTGAGTAGTTACATCCAAATCCCACTCAGCATGAAGCAGAAGAACCGGGACCGTGATCTTTTCGGGACTGTAAAACGCCTTCCCTGCGGACCAGTAGTCACGCACATCCTGAATGACACCCGCAGGCGCCCGGATCACTCCATCCTGCTCTGCGGGATCGCTCGCAAGAATAACTGCGGCCCACTGTTCAAACCACCCTGCTGGCAGAATCTCTTCGCGTTTCTGCTCAGGTGCGCCTTCAAGCCAGCGCTGGCGAAATGCCTGAACATTAAAGCGGCGATAAGCAGGCACTGGACCACCCGGATCCAGACGAGAAACCCCGTCATTGATCCATTGCGGTGCAATCAGCGTTAATTTCTCCACCTTGTCATTGTGAGCAGCCGTATATGCGCCGGTAACCGTGCCACCCCAGGACATTCCGATCAGGCAAAGACGTGGGATGGCAAGCGTTGCGAGAAGATAGTCAACAGCAGTACTCAGATCGCGTACTGCTGTTTCGGTCCTGACCTGAGGCAGCGCAGCTTCAGGTGCACCTCCCATTCCATCAGGACGCGTTGATCCTCCGAAGCCCCGCACGTTGAGCGCATAAACGTCAAATCCTTCCCGCGAGAGAACATCCATGAATGCCCCCTCCCCAACAGGAACATCGAAAAGACTTTCTGCCGGCAACGTCGCGCCATGCATCAGCAAGATAGTGCGCTGTGAACCAAATATCTGGATGTCTGCACGTCGTTTATGGCGCAGATGAAGCGAGATATTGTCCGTATCACTCGGAATGAACAGGTTTTCCATAAGCAGATTTGTCATCTGGCGTCTCCTACATTTAGTTGCGCAAATTCCCATGCAAAACCTTCTGGACGACGCCTGACATATCCGGCACCCGTTTCCGCGAAATGACTGGTAAAGCAGAGACTCCCGCTTTCAGCCGCTTCTCCAAGAAACCACTGCCGCGAGCGCTCGGCAGGCTGAACGAATTCGCAGTAAACGGACCGCAGATCCGGACGATAAACCTGCAGAGGATGGTGCATGACATCTCCTGTAAACCACGCGTCTTCACCATCCGACCGCAGCCGGATCGAGGCATGATCGATGCTGTGCCCAGGGGTCGGATGAAAAGAGAAACCTGCAAGAAGATCTTGACCGTCGATGATAATCGCCTCTCCCAGCCCGGCTTCGATAACGGGGAGCATGCTGTCTGTATAGACACGTGGGAGTGGGCGATGGTCCGGGCGCCCTAAGATCTCTGGAGGTAGGTCTGGAGCAGGGTCAATACCGTCATTGCTGGCGCCGTATCGGGCCTCAATCACTGAGAAAACATGACGGGCTTTCGGAAAGGTCGGCACCCATTTTCCGTTGTGCAAACGCGTATTCCATCCAACATGATCGGCATGAATATGCGTATGCAGAACGGTATCAACCTGCTCCGGTTGTACGCCTGCGGCTGCAAGATGTTCGAGAAACGACGTATGCAGATGATCCAGTGCCGGTGCGGCAGGTAACGGCTTGTCGTTTCCTGTGGCGGTATCAACCAGGATATTGAGACCAGAAACCTGAACAAGCCACGCATGAGTTCCCTGCGCGAGCCCACCGGTCACGGGGTTAAATGATCCTGGCGTCAAATACGGACCGAATATTGCAAGTGCCTCAGCGTCGATATCCGGATACAGTTTGTGAGGGCGCGCGTTATCCCAATGAAGTTCGGGAATACGCGTGACACGGGCGTCACCCACTTGAAAAGCTGCTGCCATGATTGACTCAATACGATTGTTTTACGTCGCATCAGACGTTAGGGTGCGCGCAAACATCATACAAATCGATTTGAAATATGAAACCCATTGATCATTTCAATCTTCGTTCCTTCGATCTCAATCTTCTGATTGCTTTCGACGCCCTCGTTTCAGAACGCAGCGTCACAAAGGCGGCACGACGCCTTCGCATTCAACAACCCGCAATGAGCCATGCACTCGCCACCCTCCGAATGTTACTGGACGATGATGTGCTCGTCAGAACCGGTGCTGTCATGCAACCGACCGCCAAAGCGTCAACCATGGCGTCACATGTTGCGGAGTTGTTAAGGCAGGCTCAGCACATCCTGATGTCTGAGGAACAATTTGATCCTGCGACGGAACAGCGCATCTTTCGTTTCGGCTTTTCGTCCGAACTTGAAGTCTTTCTGATGCCTAAACTGACGGCCTATTTGCAACGGCATGCACCTGGAATACGACTGCTGTCACGTGGATCTCCTCGGAGTGAGGTCTATACATTACTGGATACGGGGGCGCTGGATATCGCAGTTGGGTGTTTTGATTTCGGTTTGGAACGCCATTGTGGGGTATCGTTGTATGAGCAGTCTCTCGTCTGCTGCTTCAACCCGAAGCTGATCGATCCGGATGCTCCAATCACGGTTGAGCGTTATCTTGCATTGCCCCATGTTCTCATGACGCTGAAAGATGACATCCAGGGATGCCTGTCAGACGCACTGATGCAGATTGGTCAGGAACTCAACGTGGTCCTCGCTGCATCAGATTTTCTGACGGCACTTGCTGCCGCAGCAGCCGCCCCCGTTCTGGCTACGCTTCCCAGCCGGATCGCTCAGCAACATGCCGCGCATTTCGGTTTAACGATCCGTCCCGTTCCACTGAACTTGCGTATCCCGGCAGTATCGATGATCTGGTCAGCCCGGAGTGATCGTGATCCTGCCGCAGTATGGCTGCGCGATGCTGTCGCATCAGTATTGGGTAGTCATGTAAAGTGAGATTTTTAATGGGCGCTCAAAATAGCTATGACAGATAAATCTCTCCAGAAAGAGATAGGCTGTCATAGCTTCCCCAAAGCACGAGGAGTCATGACGACTTACATCAGCAGAAATTCTGATTATAGAAAAAAATGCGCAGTCATCTTTGTATGAACGTCAAATTTTTACCAATTTGATTGCGCGCTCAGGACATGCTTTCACACACAAACCACAAGCACGGCATTGATCAGCATGCGGGGTATAGGCGACCATCCCTCCGTGGACATAGCTCTTGATTTTGCCCACAAATGAAAGATCGCGATAATCGGACGGATCGATCTTGCGCACTTCAAACACGTCGTAAGGACATACGGCGACGCAGGCGTCTTTTCCCTCACAGCGATTAAAGTCTACGACCGGCATGACCCGTCCTGTTTGGCCGTCTTTCAGACATTTAGGTGTGATCATCGCTTTATTCCCTGACCCGCTCATTTCGCGCCTTGTTGTAAATGCCGACTTTGCCGCAGCTCCTGCGCGAACATCTCGAGCGTCGTTGTGGGCTTGCCCAGTTCCTGCCAGATTTTTTCGGCATAGAACGGATCTTCGTGATCCCCGAAATACGCAAACAAATGCGCGACGAACTTCATTTTCGGATTAAAAAGACCGATCATCCGCATGATCCAAAGTGGAGCCACGCGAATTTTAAGTGTCGGATCATAATTTCGGACAAACCGCTCCAGCGCCTGCCTGACGGAGATCGCTTCCGGCCCCTGTACGGGGCAATGTACAGGCATTGCCTCAGGATTCTGAAACGCCTCAATCACCCAGCGCGCATAATCGGCGGAGCTGATCCACCAGATTTTGATGTGTGTATTCCCGATCCACTGGAGCGCTCGACCGCTGATCATATTTGGGAGCAGGTCCATGAAATGGGTCGGCGCGAAAAACGTATGACGAATACCGGAATCCGCGATGATTTTGTGCCCTTCCATCCGAATAATATTGGGCACGATGTTATGTCTGATAGTGTTGAGCGCGGGAGGATAGGCGCCCAGAGCACCGATTTTAGCAATATAATTAATATTCAACCCTTTGATGGCGCTCATCAAGTTCCGCACACCCTCCCTCTCTTCGTAGAAGGGAAGCGTCAAATCCGCCGTGTCGGTCGCAAGGTTGAGATAGAGCGCATCCACCCCGTCGAGCGCCTTGTGCAACCCCGCAATGTCCCGCAGATCTGCCTGGGCGATTTCGACATTAGGCGGCAGTATCCTCCGAGCTTTGTCTGGCGAACGAACGATTGCCCTCACCTGAAAATGTTTTGCCAGTTCCGCTGCAACTGGCGCGCCAAGCCGCCCCGTTGCACCGATGACGCCTATAGTCCTGATCGGTTCCATCATATTTTCTGATCCATTGATATAATGATCATCTTGAGTTTTTTCGGGTCGTAATGCCGGTCTATGACGGCGTTCTGGAGGCCGAGCCCGCGCAACAGAAACCGGATAGTGTTCTCGACCAGCTTGTCTCGTGTGATGCCGTATTCAACGACCGTGATGTCGGGCAGGCTGATGAGATGCAAAGTATTCGCTAGATGATGGACGAACCATATCTCTGCATGACCGATATGAATGCCAGATTCGACGTCTCCCGCGTCTTGAGCCGCCCTGAATGATTGCGAAAAAACGCTGACCCACGGCTTTACATGCTGGTCGAGGAACGCCTTTGCGAACTGGCCATCGCCAAGCAGGCTGGCCGTCACAAGGCGTTTGGTGTCTTCGTGAGACTGCGCATCGCCAATCCCGGGAAACACCGCGTGTACGAGTATGGCAACACCCATGACCAATGTTTCAGTCGAAGGCGTCGCCTCGGCGAGAATACGGCTGCCAACTGCATTCGCTTCAACGCAGTGAGTTTCAAGCGCCGCATAAAGCACGTCCTTGCTGGTAAAGTGCCGATAAAGCAAAGCTTCGGAAACACCAGCGGCTCTGGCGATTTCCTTGGTCGTCGCACCGTCCCGACCGAGCCGGGCGAAAATGGGAGCTGCAGCGGACAGGATGGCCTGCTTGCGGTCAGTCGCGGACAATCTGGAACGGCGTGAGGTCGGCATGGGTTCTCCTTACGGAAGTAAGGTAAGTGAACGCTCACTTATATTCAAGCGCTTATTCCATTTTTCCGTATAAGATCAGGCTCGGGCGGGCATCGACGGCTTGAGAGTCTGTTTGGAAAATCGGTCTGATGTGATTCAAGCCTTGGATGTCGACGTCAGAACAGAGGGGCCGAGTGGCCAGGATCAGTTAGAAAAAGAAACACTATCCGTTTGAAATGCCAGGACTTGATCGTATTCTGGCAACAGAAGCCTCTGCCATGGCCGGACTTGCACCAATGGCTCATGACAATGGCGTGATGCATAGAAAACGTGTCATTTCAAGGGGAGGAAGATTTCTCCGTCAGCCCCTGTTTCAGGCAGGATTGGCAACTGCGTGCCATAAACCCTTCTGAAAGATGTTTCCAAACCCATGAAACAATCGGGTAAACCACACAAACTGGTGATCGTCGCTATCGTACGGCGTCTCATTGCAATCACCAATACAGTCCTCAAAACAAGGCTGCCATGACGTATTAGATCCGCCGCTCCAACATAGTTTCTAACATCTGAAATTTCCTCGCGAGATTATGAAAAATGACCAGATCGGTTCCGTTTATCTCCCGCATTCTGATCTTTCCGATTAAATCATTGGATCCGGTGGAAGTCACAAATGCGCGGGTTCTTACTAGCGGGGCCTTGGCAGACGACCGGTGCTGGGCTCTATTTGACGCACAGGGGCGTGTGGTTAACGGCAAGAACCACGCAGAGATTCATCGCATCCGCGCTGGTTTCGATCTTGATAAACGGACCGTAAGCCTACGAGATGACTCTGGTCGAGGTCTGCCTACTGTTCTGTTCAATCTTGATGGCACTGCAAGACCAATAGAGGCATGGCTAAGTCGGTTTTTCGGTTTTCCAGTCCACCTTCGGGCGGATACCACTACGGGACATCCTGATGATACGGATTCGCCTGGTCCGACTATCATCAGCGTTGCGACGCTAGAGACGATTGGAATATGGTTCGGGTTGCCAGTCGAGCAAGTTCGGGCCCGCTTTCGGACCAATATCGAGATCGGGGGCGTCCCGGCTTTTTGGGAAGATGCACTGTTCGGAGGACTTGGAGACGAAGTCGAGTTTCACCTTGGTGGCACAGAGTGGTTGGGAATAAACCCCTGTCAGCGTTGTGTCGTGCCGTCTCGCGATCCGCTAACTGGTCAGAGAGACAATGCTTTTGCCCGCCGCTTCGCAGAGTACAGGCGCCGGACGCAGCCGGCATGGTCTAATCCCGCGCGCTTTAATCATTTTTTTCGTGTAGCGATCAATACTCGGTCTGCACGCACCGGCGTTAACACAAGGATCGCACTGAACGATATCGTTACAACGTATAACAATGCAGCGGCATGCACGGCGTTGGAAGAAAACAAACGCCCCGCAGGATTCTGAGCGGGCACCATGTATATCATTCACGTGCGAGCCGAAACGCCAGATATCCGTTCGTTCAGACGACGCCCGCTGGTAGGTGAACGGCTTCCCTTCCGTTTTATCGCCGATCATCATATGCGTATTTGCGGCCCAGTTGCTATGGTCGCCGCGGCGCTTGTATTGTGTGATGAACTCGGGACTTCACCTGAACGGATCGCCTGTGAATCGTTCGGCGGCGTTCTGTCGCACGGAGATAACCTGCCGGACACCAAGGAATATCCGATCAGCTTCTCGCTATCGGGCACAACCTACACTGCAAAGTCAAGCTCATAAAAGGCACCATCACAACCGGTTGCGAAGTCGGTCTATCGGCGGCAGACAAGAAGGCGGGCTACATCCTGGCGTGTCAGGCAAAACCTCGTGGGCCACTGCTCATGGTACGATAGTGTCCACTTAGCAGATGATCGCCAGATATGCGGTTCCAACTGGATTTCCTGGCGCCCGTGGTGTTCACCGAACCGACAAACCGGAGGGCTCTAAAAACCCTCCGGTTTTTCCAGGAGAATAAGGTCCCCATTCAGCCAAAATTGGTTCGTACCTCTTTAATTGCGTCCCTTGACGGAAGTTTTAAAGTTGATTGGCTATACGTCGATAGGAGTGTGCCAGACTAACATTCATCTCCGCGACGCTCTCAGAAAATGCCGTCGCATCCTGAGTGACCTGCGTAATCGTCAATAGATCTGTATTCGAATGAATTGTTGTCGTGGACGGAATATAAAACTGCTCCGGCAAGACGCAGTCTTCGACAACGGAATTATGCCTCACAACGCAGCCACGCTCGACCGTGCAGTTGAAGATCACGGAATTGAAGCCAATGAATACCTCGTCTCCAACAGCGCAGGGACCGTGAATGATCGAGCGATGTGCAATGGACGTGCGCGACCCGATCGTCACGGCCGCGCCGTCTTTCGAGTGGATGACAACACCATCCTGAATGTTTGATCCACTCCCGATCAGGATGGGCTCGACATGGCCATTTTCATCGGCTTCATCGGCACGAATAACAGCATAAGGACCGATGAACACATTGTCCTCGACAATCACATGACCGCACAGGATCGCGGTCGGATCGACAAAGGCGCTTTCAGAAACCACGGGAAAATCACCACGTGGATTAGGTCTCAGCATAGCCACGTTTCGTCTCCTTAAAGATCGGTCAGAATTTTGCCGGGCAGGTTATTCGACAGGGTTTCGCCTGGCTGATAGTGCATGACAGAACGAATGGCCTCTCCCCGATGCAGAAGGTCAAATGCCGTATTGATCCGATCATGAGTCATGTTGTGGGTGATGTAAGGGTCAACGCTAAACTTCCCCGCTAGCCATTCATCGACCATACCGGGTAACTGCGAACGCCCTTTTACCCCCCCAAAGGCCGTGCCCCGCCAGACCCGTCCCGTGATCAGCTGGAAAGGCCGCGTCGAGATCTCCTCGCCAGCCCCAGCGACACCGATGACTGTGCATTCACCCCAGCCTTTATGGCAACACTCAAGGGCCGCTCGCATGACATCGACCCGACCGATCGCCTCAAAGGAATAATCCACGCCGCCACCCGTCATCTCCACGATAACTTTCTGGATTGGATCGGTATGATCGGTCGGATTGACGAGATCGGTCGCCCCCAGATTTCGGGCCAGCAGGAACTTCGCCGGATTGGTGTCGATGCCGATGATCCTTGCAGCACCGGCCATGACAGCCCCCTGAATGACGGCCATGCCGATCGCACCGAGACCAAAGACGGCCACAGTCGATCCCGCTTCCACTTTCGCGGCGTTCCGCACGGCTCCCATACCTGTCGGGACGGCGCACCCCATGACGCTGGCTTTCGCAAGCGGCGCCTCTTTGGTGATCTTCGCCACGGCAATTTCGGGCAGCACGGTGTACTCGCTGAACGTGCTGGTGCCCATGTAATGAAAGATCTGGCGGCCCTTATATGAAAAACGGCTGGTGCCGTCTGGCATCAGACCGAGCGCCTGTGTCTCGCGGATAGTCGAGCAGAGATTGGTTTTGCCCGAACGGATCATCGGGCAGTTCGGGTCTTCGGGAATATAGAGCGGAATGACATGATCACCCGGAGCGACAGAGGTAACACCTTTACCCACATCCTCGACGATCCCCACCCCCTCGTGACCAAGAATACATGGAAAACGTCCTTCCGGATCATGTCCCGACAGGGTAAACATATCCGTATGACACAGGCTCGTGGTCACGATACGGACCAGAACCTCGCCGTCTTTCGGGCCTTCGAGATCAACCAGATCGATCTCAAGCGGCATGTTAGGTTCCCACGCAATTGCAGCTCGGGTTTTCATGAAAATATTCCTCAATAATAGCGTGTGGTAATTCGTTCAGGCCAACTCAAGGCTTTCCGACTGGCGACGCCAAAGCGGAAAGGGATCAGGGAGGCGTGCATAGCGTGACGGCTCAAAAGGGGTGTCTCCGAGATCTGGAACAAGACAGGCATCAAGTTCCTGCCGAAGTCCGGATTCATCCATATCTCCATTGCCGATGAAGACGATTTCCTGACGACGGTCGCCGAAGACCGGATCCCAGTTTCCCAATACGAAGTCCCGCCACTGATCAGTATCCGGCCACTGATTTTTCGGGATCGCCGCCCACCACAGCCCCATCGCCTCGCTTCGAACCAGAGCTCCAGCCTGACTCATTCCACCTACCCAGTCCGGGCGCGTAGCTAACCAGAAATGGCCCTTGGCGCGTACGACGCCAGGCCAGCTCCGATCAAGGAAGGCCTGGAATTCCGCTGGTTGGAACGGACGGCGCGCACGATAGACAAAATTACGGATGCCATATTCGTCTGTTTCAGGAACATGGCTGGAAAAGCCGTAAAGTTCCTTGAACCACAACGGATGCTGATGTGCCTTGTCGTAATCGAAACGGCCTGTATTCAGGATCCGCTCAACAGGAACAGACCCCATGTCGGTCTCAATGATATCAGCGTCCGAATTCAACGCACGAATGATCTGCCTCGCCGCATCAACCTGATCCGGTGTAGCGGTGGAGACTTTGTTGATCACCACGATATCCGCAAACTCGATCTGCTGGACGAGCAGATCGACCAGGGTACGCTCGTCGTCCTCCCCGGCCGTTTCACCCCGATCCTTCAGGAAATCGCTGGAAGAATAATCGCGCAGGAGATTGACCGCATCAACGACCGTCACCATCGTATCCAGCCGTGCGATATCGCTCAGGCTGACGCCACTCTCGTCACGAAACTCAAACGTTGCGGCTACGGGCAGCGGTTCCGCAATGCCTGTAGATTCAATGAGCAGATAATCGAATTTCCGCTCCTCTGCGAGCCTCCGTACTTCCTGCAACAAATCGTCGCGGAGCGTGCAGCAAATGCAGCCATTGGTCATTTCAACCAACTTTTCATCGGTACGCGACAGATTGCTGCCGCCCTCGCGCACCAGAGCGGCGTCAATGTTGACCTCGCTCATATCATTCACGATGACCGCGACCTTATAGCCCTGGCGGTTATTCAGTACGTGATTGAGCAAGGTCGTCTTTCCCGCGCCAAGAAAGCCGGACAGCACGGTAACGGGAAGTTGGTCATCCATGGGGATTTTTCCTCTAAAGCTTTGTCGGGTTTGGGGCGTCGCCATAGACGGCGAGCGGATCGAATATTTTGTGCGTTTCGCAAAAGAGGAGTGCTGCCGATGATGACGGAATGCCTTCCTCAGAAGTGAGATCAACACGCCGATAAAAACAGCTTCGATAACCCACATGGCAGTTCGCTCCTGTGCCCGCAGTGTGAACGCGCAGCCAGATCGCGTCCTGATCGTCGTCGATCCGCATTTCGAGGACATGCTGGACCAGCCCGCTCGTGGCGCCCTTTCGCCAGAGACACTGACGGCTCCGGCTCCAGTAATGCGCCTCACGGGTTGCGATAGTGCGTGCGAGCGCCTCTGCGTTCATGACGCCAACCATCATGACATCACCGCTTTCTGCGTCCGTTGTGACCACGGTCAGCAGTCCGCTGGCGTCGAAACGTGGGGCGAGATCGCTCCCCTCCTCGACCTGCTCAATTGAGACGCGCGACCCAAATGCCGTGGACACAGAAGATACAGTTGTGCCCATCACACGCCACCCATTCCCGCCATGGTGAAGAACTGGCGCCGCAGAGATTCCGACGTCTCGAACTCGCCCAGCAGGCGGCTAGTCACCATACTCACGCCTGGCTTATGTACTCCGCGTGTGGTCATGCACTGGTGAGCCGCGTCGATCACGACCGCGACGCCACGCGGTTGAAGCACGCTCTGGATTGTATCCGCGATCTGGGCCGTCAGTTTTTCCTGGATCTGTAGACGATGGGCGAAGACGTCCACGAGACGCGCCAGCTTGCTGATGCCAACTACCCGCTTGTCGGGCAGATACGCCACATGCGCCTTACCGATCAGCGGAATGATATGATGCTCGCAATGGGATTCCAGACGGATATCGCGTAGCACCACCATCTCGTTGTAGTTACCGCTCTCTTCGAAGGTCCGCTCCAGAAGAGCGACCGGGTCGTCCTGATATCCCTCGAAAAACTCCTCATAGGCCCGCACCACGCGGTCAGGCGTATCGACAAGCCCCTCGCGATCAGGATCGTCACCGGTCCAGGCGAGCAGGGTTCGCACCGCCTCTTCCGCCTGAGCACGGCTCGGCCGGGTTCTCACTTGCCGTGGAATGTCCATCAGTGTGTCCATTGAGGTTTATCTGCTATTGACTATGTTATGTTATAACGTAACCATAAGGACGTTCGCCACCTATCGTCAAGCTCGGGAACCATGCCCCCTCCCTCACAGCAACATCCTGTCTCGACGGATATGACTCCACCCGCGCGCGCACCGGAGGAAAGTCTCGGCGCCATACTATTCATGGAGAGCTGGCCCGCGCCAACAATCGACCCACCGGAAAACAGTACTCTGGGCCGTCTTGCACCGCATGTGGTCGCCTGTGCCCACGCGACAGTCTTGATGGATCTGCAGCGACCGGATGTCGATATGGTCGTGTGGGGGCGCCGGATTCCGGAAACATGGGAAGGAGCTCTCACAAACTGCTCACAAGCCCCATCTGCTTTCACTCTCGCCGGCACACCTTCGGAAATCTCGGATTCCCTTGTAAACCCGGCTTTGCAGCAGGATTGGTTTCCGCTCATCCTGACTGATGTCAGGGACCTATCCGCACTGTTCGGTGCGCTGACAGGAGGCGTCCGGCAGCACATCCAGCTAATAACGCCATCCCGTGAGGAGACTGCGTTCGAGTTACCCCCCGATGCACTTCGGCTGATCTGCGCCTATGGAAGCGCCGGACCAGAGTGGTGCGGCAGTCAAAATCCAAAGAGTGGTATTGTCAGTACCCTGACACCGTTCGCAGTAGCGTTCATTAAAGGGGCGGCTGAAGGCAAACCCGGATGCCTTCATCGTCTCCCGGCAAATATCGCAAACGGTACAAGGCCTGGGCCGGTCCTCGTGATGGATACAATTTCCCGATGATAGAGCGTGTCATGCCGTCGTCTCGCGACGCACATCAAGGTTGCGATGCCTTCAAAAGGCGGGCCACGGCTTTACGGAATGATGTGCTCGACGTGCTGACGAGGGCAAATGTGCCACTCTCGGCTTACGACATCCTTCGGTGTGTCAGTCATCCGGATTGCCGACGAATCGCCCCGACTATGATTTATCGAGCTCTCGGAAAGCTGATCGCCAGCGGATTGGTGGGGCGGCTCGAAAGCCGAAATGCCTTCGTGCGGATCCGGGCAAACGACCCCTCTCGCCTTGTCTACTGTATCTGCGACCAGTGTGGTGCCGCGCAAGCAGTGGAAAATACACTATCCTGTCAATTGATCGACGCTGCGGCCGAGACCCTTGGATTTCAGGTCCGGCATCGGGTCATCGAAGTCCAGGGCGTCTGCGCACGATGCAGCGTCTGCCCGTCTTTCTTGCCGACACAACAAAAGCACAAGCTTCCGACCCGCGCGCCCAAATGAACCGCGGCCCCTCGCCGCTCTTCTCCGTTAAGGCTCTCTCATGTTATCGACCACCATCTCTTCCCGTCCTTCATCCCATCAACCAAAGGATATGCTTGCCTGCCGTGTGGACGGAATTATCAACGATCTCTCGTCCACAGCTGGTGACCAACTGGCTGATCCTGTCTTCCGTTCAGACACTGAGGCGCTTTCCCTGATCCGCCATGACACAGCGCATGTCCTTGCGCAGGCCGTCAGTGAACTGTTTCCCAATACCGCGCTCGCGACAGGACCCGCCACGGAGCAGGGATTTTTCTACGATTTCGCGGCTGAGCACGCTTTTACTGATGACGACCTCATCCGGATCGAATCCCGCATGCACGAGATCATTGATCGTGATGAAACAATCGTCAGGGAAGAATGGGATCGCGAGAGAGCGCTGTCCTGGTGCAGGGAGAATGGACAGCCCTACAAGGCCGAGATCATCATGTCCCTGCCTGCTGATGCCACCCTGAGCTTTTATCGACAAGGCAACTTCGTCGATCTCTGCCGAGGGCCACATCTCGTCAGCACAGGACAGATCGGACACGCCTTTCGACTTCTCGGTACGGCTGGTGCCTACTGGAAAGGTGATCGCAGCAATCCAATGCTGCAGAGGATTCACGGAACGGCCTGTCGTGATGCCGACGAACTCGCCGCGTGGGAGCAGCGTCAGGAAGCAGCAGCACGGCGTGATCATCGTCGTCTCGGGCGCGAGATGGATCTGTTCCATTTCCAGGCCGAAGCTCCAGGCGCGGTGTTCTGGCATCCGAACGGCTGGACACTGTTCCAGACCCTGCTCGCTTATCTGCGCGAACGTCAGAAGGCCGAGAACTATGTGGAGATCAATACACCCGACATCATGGATCTGTCGCTCTGGCAGGCCTCCGGCCATTGGGAAAAATTCGGGGAGAACATGTTCACCACCGAAACCGAAGGGCGCATCTATGCCCTCAAACCCATGAACTGTCCTGGTGGCGTGCAGGTTTTCCGCCAAGGCCTGAAGAGCTATCGCGACCTGCCCCTGCGGATGGCCGAATTCGGCAAAGTCCATCGCTTTGAACCGTCAGGAGCGTTGCATGGCCTGATGCGCGTACGTGCATTCACGCAGGATGACGCACATATTTTCTGCACACCGGAACAGATGGAGGCCGAGACGCAGCGGATCTGCCATCTCGTGCTTTCGATCTATAAGGACTTCGGTTTTGAAGATGTCCGTATCAAATTTTCCGACCGGCCTGACAAACGTGTCGGATCGGACGAGATCTGGGATCGCTCGGAGGAAGCGTTACAGCGCGGGGTCGAAGCTTCAGGCCTCTCCTACACACGCAATCCAGGAGAAGGCGCTTTTTACGGTCCCAAGCTGGAGTTCGTACTGCGTGATGCAATCGGCCGGGACTGGCAGTGCGGTACCGTTCAGGTCGATCTCAATCTGCCTCAGCGTCTGGACGCGCATTATATTGGCGCGGATGGAGAAAAACATCCGCCCGTCATGCTGCATCGCGCCCTGTTCGGTTCGCTTGAACGTTTCATCGGCATTCTCCTTGAACACCATGCCGGCCACCTGCCTTTCTGGCTTGCACCCATTCAGGTCGTGGTGGCAACAATCACCGGCGCTGCGAACGATTACGCAGTCGATCTGATTAAAGCGCTCCGCCAACGTGGAGTCCGAGCAGAGCCCGATTTGCGCAATGAAAAAATCGCTTACAAAATCCGCGAACACAGCCTCGCGAAAGTACCCATGTTGCTGATCGTCGGGAAGAAGGAAGCACAGGCAGGCACCGTGTCTATCCGGGAATATGGAAGCTCAGAAACACCAATGTTGGATATGGACTCCGCTATCAATTTAATCTCCAAAGCATCGGAGTCTCGTTTGGCACAAGTCTTTTAGCTTGTAGATACGATTTCTTTGGTTGTGAGTCATCATCGGGATAAATTATTATACGAACAATATTTATAATAATTCCTGAATTTCTAACTACTTCCCGACGTCGATTTCGAAAGCCTAATCGATACACAGAAACGCTTGATTATTTCTACGCAACTTAAGTCTGGGATCGAATGCGTTAGTCTCATGCTTGACGAACATTGAGAGGTAGGGCTATTCGTTATGTTATAACGTATTTGTTGCCACCGAAAATAAAATTTTTCGACGCGAATCAACAAACTACGACTCGTTAAACAAGGAACGGGAATTATTACAATGTAAAACGTTAAGAAAATTTATATTAACGTATCTTTAAGGTCTTTTAGTTGGGTTTATTTATGAGAAAAAAATCAATTTTGTTTGCGGTTATCCCTGCGTTTATTGGATCCGCTCAGGCTGAAGAAGGCATGTGGACGTTTGATCATTTGCCTGTGCGTCAGATGAAGCAGCAATATGGGTTTGAACCCTCTGTAGAATGGATTAATCATGTCATTCAGTCTTCGGCACGCTTGGCGGAAGGCTGCTCTGCCTCGTTCGTATCAGGTGATGGTTTGGTGATGACAAATCATCATTGTGCCAATACGTGTCTCACGGATCTGTCTGATAAAAATCACGATTATTTCCATGATGGTTTCTCGGCTCGAGAGGTCTCAAAAGAGCCTCAGTGTCCGGGGATGGAACTGGATCGTCTGGATCAGGTGAAAGATGTAACGGGTCGTGTCGCAGAAATGACCGCAGGAAAACATGGCGCGGAATATGCCAAGGCTTTGCAGGTTGCCAATAGTGTCCTGACCAAGGAATGCGCGGTGGGTGATGCCTCACACTGGCGTTGCGATGTCGTGACACTCTATCATGGTGGACAGACGGCGCTTTATCGCTACCGCCGTTATCAGGATGTCCGTCTCGTGATGGCGCCTGATCAGGATATAGCATTCTTTGGTGGTGATCCCGATAACTTTACATTCCCGCGTTATGATATTGATCTATCGATGCTGCGGGTGTTTGAAGACGGCAAGCCGGTTCATACGCCGTTTTTTAAATTCGATCCAAAGGGCCCCAAGGCTGGTGATCTGGTCTTCACATCCGGAAACCCAGGACGCACACAACGGTCCCTTCCGGCCAGCGCCTTGACATTTCAACGAGATGTCAGCCTGCCAACCATTATTGCTGCCTATTCGACCCTTGAAGGAGCGCTGTGGCAATATTCCAGAGAAAGCAAGACCCATCTGATTGACGCACAGAACACGCTTTTCGGTGTTCAGAACGCACTGAAATCTCTGTCTGGTACAGCAAAGGCTTTGCGTGAACCTGAAGTGATAGAAAAGCGCGAGGCGGAAGATCAAGCCCTTCAGGCGTGGATTGACGCAGATGCAGAACGTCGCAAGACTTATGGTGAGCCGTACAAAAAAGTAGAAGCCGCTCTTGCTGTGCAGCGTCAGTATTATGTGCATGATTATGCCATAACACGCACAGTCCATGGTCTGCTGGGGGACGCTGTTATGCTGGTGTCAGCGGCGTATGAACGAAAGAAGCCAGATACAGAGCGTCGGGCCGGTTACCATGAGGCGGAATTAGCCGCACTTGAAACCGAGATCGCTGCGAAAGTGCCGGTGCATACTGAATTGGAAACTACGACTTTGGCGTTAGGTATGACGACCATGCGCCAGATACTCGGTGAGGATGATGCAGCGGTCCATCTGATTCTGGGAACAAAAAGCCCGGATGAGCGCGCCGTAGAACTGATACAGGGCACGAAACTGGCGGATCCCGCAGAGCGTCTTGCGCTTTACAAAGGTGGCGTCAAGGCCATTGAAGCATCCAAAGATCCAATGATCGTTCTGGCACGTCACTTACAGCTGGTTCTGGACACGATCCGCAATCGCAGCCGTGACCAGATTGAAGCACCGATGCACGAAGCCCAGGGTACGATTGCACGGGCCCAGTTCGCGCGTGCTCAGGCAGAAGGAAAGGCTGATACACTTTATCCGGATGCCACGTTCTCGCCGCGACTGTCTTACGGCACGGTTAAAGGCTTCCAGGATGGCGCAAAGGCCATTGCACCCTTCACGGATTTTGCAGGGATGTACAAACATGCAACGGGCAGTGATCCGTTCCGTCTGCCGCAAGTCTGGTTGGATGCGAAGCCACATCTAAACCTCTCTACGAAGCTTGATTATGTGTCGACCAATGACATTGTCGGCGGCAATTCAGGCTCCCCTGTTATTAACCGTCAAGGCGATGTCGTTGGCCTGATTTTTGACGGTAACCTCGATAGCCTGGCGGGCGATCTTTATTACGACATCGAGCGCAATCGTGCTGTTTCCACGGATACAAGTGCCATCATGGCTGCGTTGAGGACAGTGTATCACGCTGATGCTCTTGCGGATGAACTTGAGTCGGGGAAGCTAAAGTCGCGTCCGGAATAAAAGTAGAAAGATAATAACTTGAACAACTCTATACCCGTTCGGATTGCAATTCTCACCATTTCGGATAGTCGGAATTTAGAAACCGACATTTCCGGTAAGATCTTGGCCGACAGAGTCACAGAAGCAGGGCATGTTCTTGTGGATAGGTCAGAGGTGGTCCCCATTTTTCGGACAGGGCGATAAGCTATCATCTGGCCTGAACGAGGACGGGTTTTATGGGTAAGGT